>CAYNLD010000001.1:0-453548 GCA_964397985.1 uncultured Propionibacteriaceae bacterium
TCCCCGGTTGGTCTGCCGGCAGGGCCCGCCTGACTTTGAATCAGGACCAGCGACGCAGGTTCGACTCCTGCCCGGGGAGCGGATACCAACCAAGGCTGGAGGTGCCCGTGGTCGAGCAGGACTCGCAGAGCAGGGTGGCAGCCGTCGTCATCATGGCGGCCGGAGCCGGAACCCGGATGAGGTCGGCGATCCCGAAGGTACTGCACCGGGTCGCCGGCAAGTCGATGGTCGCGCTGGCAATCGACACGGCGGACGCCCTCGCACCCGAGCGCCTCGTGGTGGTGGTGGGCCACCAGCGCGAACTCGTGGCCGAGCATCTCGCCGAGGTCGCCCCGCACGTGACCATCGCCGTGCAGGAACAACCGCTCGGCACCGGGGACGCCGTCCGGGCCGGCCTGTCGGCCCTTCCCGGCGTCACCGGCGAGGTGGTCGTGACCTCGGGGGACGTCCCGCTGCTCGCTCCCGAGACACTCCTCGACCTGGTCGCAGCGCACCGCGCGGAGGCCAACGCGGTCACCGTCCTCACCGCAGTGGTGCCCGATCCGACCGGCTACGGACGGATCGTCCGCGAGGGCGAAGAGGTCGCGCGGATCGTCGAGCAGTCCGACGCCACCGACGCAGAACTCGGACTCGCAGAGATCAACGCAGGCATCTACGTCTTCGACGCCGCGACCCTCGGCGAGGGCCTGGCCGCGCTGCAGGCCAAGAACACCCAGGGCGAGCTCTACCTCACCGACGTGATCGCGCACGCACGGGCCGCCGGACGCCGGGTCGGCGCCCGGATGATCGCCGACTACCTGCAGACCGAGGGCGTGAACGACCGGATCCAGCTCGCCGAGCGCTCCGCGGAGCTGAACCGCCGCATCCTCGCCCACTGGATGGCCGAGGGGGTGACCGTGCACGACCCGGCCACCACCTGGGTGCACGCGGGGGTCGACCTGGCCGAGGACGTCACCCTGCTGCCGGGCACGTCGCTGGAGGGTGCCACCTCGGTGTCCCGCGGAGCGATCATTGGCCCGGACACCACCCTGATCGACGTCGAAGTAGGCGAGAATGCGCGGGTGCTGCGCACCCATGCCGAACTGGCCGTGATCGGGCCGGACGTCACCGTCGGGCCGTTCAGTTACCTGCGTCCCGGCACCGAACTGGCCGCTCGCGCCCACGTCGGCGCGTTCGTGGAGATGAAGAAGGCGGTGATCGGCGAGGGCGCCAAGGTCCCTCACCTCACCTACTGCGGCGACGCGGTCGTCGGCGCCGGCAGCAACATCGGCGCCGGCACGATCTTCGCCAACTACGACGGGGTGGGGAAGTACACCTCCACGGTGGGCGACCACTCCTTTGTCGGCAGCGACTCGGTGCTGGTGGCGCCGGTGCACATCGCGGACGGTGCCTACGTCGCGGCGGGTTCGACGATCACCGTCGACGTCGGCCCCGGCGAGCTGGCGGTCTCGCGCGGCCAGCAGCGCAACATCAAGGGCTGGGTGGAGCGCAAGCGGGCCGGCACGCCGTCGGCGCAGGCCGCGGCCGCGGCCCTCGCGGCTCACGAGCAGGAGGCGACGCAGATGGAGTCCGGCGAGTGAGCGGGATCAAGCGTCCTACCGAGAAGCACCTGATGGTGTGTACCGGGCGGGCTTTCCCGGAGCTGGCAGAGGAGGTGGCCTCGCTGCTCGGTGTCGACCTGATCCCGACCCGGGCGCTCACCTACGCCAACTCCGAGATCTATGTCCGGTTCGAGGAGTCGGTGCGGGGATCGGACTGCTTCGTGATCCAGGCGCATCCGGCGCCGGTGAACGAGTGGCTGATGGAGCAGCTGATCATGGTGGACGCGCTGAAGCGCGCCTCCGCCCGACGGATCACCGTTGTCTCGCCGTTCTACCCCTACGGCAGGCAGGACAAGAAGCACGCCGGACGCGAGCCGATCTCGGCCCGCCTGGTCGCAGACCTGTACAAGGCTGCCGGCGCGAACCGCGTGATGTCGGTGGACCTTCACGCCGCCCAGATCCAGGGCTTCTTCGACGGCCCGGTCGACCACCTGCTGGCTCTTCCCGTGCTCGCCGAGTACGTGAAGGCGCACTACGACGCGTCCGAGATGACGATCGTCTCGCCGGACGCGGGTCGGGTACGGCTGGCCGACATGTGGTCCGACCTGCTGGGCACCCCGCTGGCGATCATCCACAAGCGGCGCGACCCGAACAAGGCCAACGAGGTGGCCGTCGGCGAGGTCGTGGGCGATGTGGACGGGCGGGTCTGCCTGCTGGTGGACGACATGATCGACACCGCCGGAACGATCTGCCAGGCGGCCACCGCGCTGAAGAACTTCGGTGCCAAGAAGGTGATCGCCGCCGCCACCCATCCGATCCTGTCCGGCCCGGCGCCGCAGCGGCTGAACGAGTCCGAGTTCGAAGAGGTCATCGTCACCAACACACTGCCGATCCGGGACGGGGTGAACATCCCCAAGCTCACCGTGTTGTCGATGGCGCCGCTGCTCGCCCAGGCGATCCAGGCTGTCTTCGAGGAGGGCTCGGTCGCCTCCCTGTTCAACGGCGCCCACTGACCGGGGCGCGAGGCGGCGTCCCGATTGGGCCGGGCGGCCCGCGCCGCGCTAGACTCTCCGGGTTGCCTCGGCGAGGGGCCCTGGGCCCGTGATCGACAAGGCGCGCGCGCAGAGCGCCGCCGGTTCTCCCTCGTCAGGCTCAGGTTTTGGAACGAGGTTGAGGAGCAAGAGCACGTGGCTGAGAACTTGATCGCGGGGGTTTCCCGCACTGAATTCGGCAAGGGGGCGGCGCGCCGCACCCGCCGCGCCGGCCTGGTGCCGGCCGTCCTGTACGGCCACGGGACCGATCCCGTCCACCTTTCGTTGCCCGGGCACGAGGTGCTGCTCGCCCTGCGCGTGGCGAATGCGGTGCTCGAGCTCACCGTCGACGGCGGCAAGAGCCAGCTGGCGCTGGCCAAGCAGGTGCAGCGCAACCCGGTCAAGGGCACGATCGAGCACCTCGATCTGGTCATCGTCCGCAAGGGCGAGAAGGTCACCGTCGAGGTGCCCCTGCTCGTCGTCGGCGAATACCCCGCCGACCGGATGGTCTCGATCGACCAGCAGACCATTTCCCTTGAGGTGGAGGCCACCCACATCCCGGCCGACATCGAGGTGAACGTCGCCGGGCTGGAGATCGGCGACACGATCACCGCCAAGGACCTCGTCCTGCCCGCAGGTGCCGCGTTCGCGGGCGATCCCGACCACCTGATCCTCTCGATGACTGCGACGCCGTCCCAGTCGGCGCTGGACGCTGAGCTGGCCGGGGAGTCGGCCGGGGCCGAGGAAGCCAACGAGGAAGAGGCCGAGGAGGCCTGATCGGCGCCCATGTCTACCTGGCTGTTGGTCGGGCTCGGTAATCCGGGCCCGACCTACGCGTCTCACCGACACAACGTCGGCTATCGGGTGGTGGACGAGCTCGCCCGGCGCGCCGGCGTCCGGTTCACCGGGGCCGGTCAGCTCCGGGCAGAGGTCGCACAGACCCGACTCACCGCGTCCGGCGGGATGGGGGGTCTCGGTGCACCCGCAGAGCAGGTCGTGCTGCTCAAGTCGCGCACCTTCATGAACGAGTCCGGCATCGCGGTCGGCAAGGCCTCCGCCTGGTACAAGGTGCCGCCTGAGCACCTGGTGGTCGTGCATGACGAACTGGACCTCGAGTTCGGGCGGTTGCGGTTGAAGTTCGGCGGCGGCGACAACGGTCACAACGGCCTCAAGTCGATCCGGCGCAGCCTTGGCACCGGGGATTTCTACCGGGCCAGATTCGGGGTGGGCCGCCCGCAGGGACGCCAGGACCCGGCCGACTACGTGCTCAGCCCCTTCCCTGCGGCGCTCTCCGAGGACCTCGCTGTGGAGGTGGACCGGTGCGCGGACGCGGTGGAGGCTCTTCTCACCATCGGCCTCGACGAAGCGCAGAGCCGCTTCAACTCCTGATCCGCCCATTACCTGATCGAAGTTAAGGCGCGTCGGGAAAGTATTGATCGCAGTTCAGCTCATATTTCCCTGAACGGGTAGTCGTCCTAGTCAGGCCGGCATTGCTGGACGGACCCACTCCCCGGGCGACAATCTGAAGATGTCCCCTTTTCAGGTGACCGTTTCGAGATGAAAAAGAAGCCTGGATGATCTAGGGTTTGTTCCGAGTCGGCTGGGGGAGGGGTCTTGGCAGCCGATTCCGCTCCGCCGTACCGCCAGATGGCCCCTGCCTGAAAGCGGGACATGGTCCGATCCGGAAGTGAGGGGGTCGCCCGGCGCTGTGTGCGCTCCGGGCGGTCGTCCCTCGGAGCCTCGCCCCACGCCGCATCGCCAACCTCACCGGCCCGCTCGGGTTCCCGGTCGTTCCTCAAGATCCTGCCTCGAAGAGCTGAGGAACCGCTTAGGATCTTCAGGTCAGTTGCCGCGCCTCGGGTTGAGGGGACCTTGGGGATGCGAGCAAGGCTGCGGGCCGCCAGCCGCATCCGGAAAGGGATGAGGGGACCTGTGCCTGGCCGGCAGACGCGGTTGTCGTTGGTTCAGGTCGCCCAGCGCGGCGCCCGCTCGGCCCTGCGGCCGGCAGTCTCCTTCGTGTTGGTGGTCACGGCGTTGCTCGCCATGGCCGGTACGATCACAGTGAGTGCCCCGTTCGCGGCCGCGGTGCCGCTGCCCCGGGACACCTCAGCGCAGGACGCGGACGGGGGAGACGCCACCGCGACGCCAGCGGCACAGGTGGCGGCCGCCAGTGCGTCGGCGTCTGAGTCCGCCGATGTATCGGACGCGAGCCCGTCAGTGGCTGCTTCGAGCGAGGCATCCCCCAGCGCCACCACCCCTGCCGCGAGCACCAGCGCCACTCCCACCCGGGCGGCCTCCGCGACGTCGAATCCCTCCGCCGCCTCCGGGCCCGCCACGACGCCCAGCATCGCCAGCGATCTGGCCGACTACCCGCCCGGAGGCGTGGTCACCCTCACCGGCGAGGGCTGGCAGCCGGGTGAGATCGTCGCCATCGTCGTCAACGACACCGGCGGCCTGACGTGGAAGCTCACCAAGGACGCCGTGGCCGACGCCGACGGCCGGATCGCGCTCACCTTCACCCTGCCAGACGCGTACGTGCCCAACTACGAGGTGACCGCGACCGGCCCCGTCTCCGGCACCGCGGTGACGACCTTCACCGACGCCCTGGCCTACACCTACTGGATGCAGGAGTCGAGCCCCACCGGGGGCACGACCGTGACGGGTGGCACGCAGATCACCTACAACCTGTACGGGCAGCGCACCACCACGGCGGTCTCGGCAACCATCACGCTGACCCTGACCGGATCGGCCACGTTCGACAGCTCCGGACAGAACTCGGCCATCACCGTGTCCGCCGACGGCAAGACGGCAACCTGGGCCACGTCATCGCTGGTGTGGTGGTCCGCGACGACCGTTGCCGTCAAGGCCACCGTGGACAGCCTCGCCCCGACAGGCTCGCTCACGGCGACGGTGAGCGGGGACGGAACGCTGAGCACGTCGGGTACCCGTTTCCAGACCCGCACCCACGCGGTCTCCGGCCCGGTTGTCAACACTTGCGACTTCGCGGATGCCGGGTCGGGCGCCTACTCGAACTCGATCTGCTGGTTCGACCTGACCGGGTACAACGCCGCGACGGCGTCGAGTGCGAACGGCCAGACCATGCGGCAGAACCTGCCGGGCGGCTACACGCTCACCTACACCATCACGGCGATCGGGAGCACGGTGGCGGCGTCCACCCTCCCCACCTGGCAGGGCGCCTACCTGGGCAACACCGCCAGCGGCGTCGGCGGCTACTACGGCATCAGCGGGAGGCCGGCCCTGTACCAGGCCGCTGCCGGCACGACAACGCTGACGCTGACCGGCATCACGTTGCAGGACAGCTCCGGCACGGCGGTCTCCGGCTTCGCGCTGGTCGGCGCGGACGCCGAGTCCTCGGACAATGGTGAGTCGATCACCTGGACCTCGAACAAGACCCTGGTCCCGATCGGGCCGCTCGGCAACGCGTGCCGAGGGACCCTGGTCTGGAGCAACGGCAACAAGACGGCGCTGTGCAACGGACTCCAGAGCGGCGCGACCAAGACGGGTACGGCCATTCTGTACAGCCAGGACCCGACCACCTTCACTCAGACGATGGTGGGCGGCGGGCTCCAGGCCGTCGGATTCGGTGTCATGGTCTCGGGCGTCCAGCTCAAGAAGGCGGTCGTGAACCCGGTCAGCGCCACCGACGGCTTCACCATCTCTGTCGCCCCGAGCGAGCAGGGCGCCGTCCTGGGCAGCGCCACAGCTAACGCCGCGAGCAACTGGACGGCGGACACGGGCCAGCTGTACTGGATCGCCGCGGGCTCCAATCAGGACTTCATCATGTCCGAGACAACCGTCGGCACGACCGACTCCGCGAACTACGAACCGACCTGGGTGTGCACGAAGAACGGCGCGTCCTACTCCCCGACCGTGGTCTCGGCGACCAGCAGGAATGCCACGCTGGCCTTCGGGGACTTCGTCGTGTGCACGATCACCAACACCGGTCCGGCGTTGACCCTGACGAAGCGGGTGGACACCTCGGCGGGCGGGAGACTGACGCCCTCGGACTGGACCCTGTCCGCCACGACGTCGGGTGGTGTGGCCGCGATCTCCGAGGCGCCCTCGCACTCTGCGGGCAGCACGGGGAACGTCGCCACCGCGTCCACGGCGACAGTGCCGGTTCCGGTCGGTCACCTCACCCTTGCGGAACTCGGTACCGCGGCCGGGGCCGACTGGTACGAGGCCGGAGCCTGGTCCTGCACCAATGCCGGAAGCGGGACGTTCGTGCTGAACGGCAGCGACCTCACCGTGACCGCTGGCAACAGCCTGACCTGCACCATCACCAACACCTATGTGCCCAGGCCGACGATCGCCTTGTGGAAGACCACGCTCGGCACCGCCGGAGGACCGTTCCCGTTCACGCTGACGAACACGGTGCAGACCACCGGCGAGGTCACCACGAGTGCCGCGGGCAAACGCACCCAGGTGGACGGGGACACCACCGTCGAGGGTGTCCAGACCTTCACCGTGGCCGGCTTCGACACCGAGGTCACCATCGAGGAGGCCGTGGACCCGGCGTCGGGGTGGGTGCTGGCGGACGCCTCGTGCAGCGACGGGACGTCGACCGTCGGCACGCTCGCCGGCGGCACCTACACGATCCCCGCGTCCGAGATCGTCGCGGGCGCGCAGATCACCTGCGACTTCAGCAACCGGCCGGCGGCCGGCACCGCGACCTGGTCCAAGCGGGACGCCGGGGACGGCACGACCCTGCTCGCGGGGTCGGAGTGGACGCTCACCGGGCCGAGCCATCCCGACGGGGTGGATGTGACCGACTGTGTCGCCGCCGCGGCCACCGACTGCACGGGTCCGGATACGGATCCCGCCGCCGGCGTCCTCACCGTGGCGGGCCTGGCCTTCGGCAGCTACACCGTGGTGGAGACGTCGGCCCCGGTCGGCTTCCAGCTCGACCCCACGCCGCACGCCTTCGCGATCGAGACCGACGGCCAGACGGTGGACATCGGTGGGATCACCAACCAGCGTTCCCCCGTCCCTGCACTGCCGCTGACCGGCGGCGCGAGCGCGGATGCCTTCCTGCTCTCGGGGATCGCGCTTCTCGCGACCGCCGGCCTCGGGGGCTGGCTGCACAGGAGGAGGCTGCTCAGGTCTTCGTGAAATCACCTCCGCCCCCCACCGCGAGCGCGTCGCGCACCGCCGACCGGGCCACCCACAGATCCGCATTCATCCAGGACACGTTCGACCGCCGCACTGAGCGGCCAGCTATGAAAGGAAACCCCATGAGGGGAAGCAACATCCGGTTCCGGGGCAGGCGCGTGCTGGTCGCGCTCGGGGCCCTCACCCTCGGCCTGGCCGGCGCCGTCGGCGCGGCCGCGCCGGCGTCCGCCGATGCCGGCAACATCGACTTCGACAAGCTCGGCTCGATCATCATCCACAAGCACGTCCACCAGTCGGGTCAGACCGGCTCGGCGGACGGCGGAGACCTCACCTCGCCGGCGGTCGAGAATGTCGGGTTCACCGCGTACCCGATCAGCTCGCTGCCGCTCGACGATGCGGATTCCTGGACCACCCTGAGCACGTTGTCGGTCCCGGCGGACGCCTGCGACGGGACCCCGTCGCTGGCCGGCGAGACGCTCGGCACCGGCGTCGACTCCCCGCTGACCAATGCGCAGGGGCGGGCCACCATCGCGGACCTCCCCGTGGCGGCCTACCTGGTCTGCGAGACCACCACGCCGTCGACGGTGGTCGACAAGGCGCAGCCGTTCGTCGTGACGATCCCCTACTCCTTCAACGAGAGCTGGCTCTACGACGTCAACGTCTACCCCAAGAACGGCATCGCGACCGTCACCAAGACCGTGGCCGAGCAGACCGCCCTCGGGCTCGGCGCGACCGCCTCGTTCCCGGTCACCACCGACATCGCGACGATCGCCGACAACGCGAACTTCACCCACTACTGGGTGCAGGATCCGATGGACGCACGCCTGTCCGGCGCCACGGTGTTGAGCGTGACCGTCGACGGCACCGCGGTGGACGGTTCCTACTACAACGTGTCGACCAACGCGAGCAACCTGGTCACGCTGGAGTTCACCAGCGCCGGCCTGGCCTGGCTGAAGAGCCAGGGCGGGATGCAGGTCGTGACCACCTTCACCGGCACGGTCGCCACCCTCGGTGACGGCGTGATGACCAACACGGCCTCCTTCTCTGCGGCCACCGCGGTGGGTGCGGTGCCGGGAACGCCCGACTCGCCGGTCGACCCGAGCGATCCCGCCTACCCGGGTACCCAGTCGGGGAGCGTGACCCAGAACTGGGGAGATGTCGCGGTGCACAAGGTGGACGCGGGCTCGACGAGCACCGGTCTGGCGGGCGCGGTGTTCGAGGTGTTCGCGGCAGCGGATCCGTATGCGGACGACTGCACCTCCACCACGACCGCGGGCAGCGCCATCTCCGTCAACGGGGCCACGCAGTTCACCTCGGACGCGAACGGCCTGCTCGAGGTCGCCGGCCTGTTCGTCTCCGACAGCGAGAATCCTACGATCGACGCAGATCACCGCTGCTACGTGCTGCGGGAGGTCGCGGCGCCGGCGGGCTTCATCACCCCGCAGGACGCCGCCGCACTGACCGCCGTCTCGGTGACCACCGGGGCGACGGACACGGGGGTCGCCTACGACGCGACGGTCACCAATACCCGCGAGCAGGGACTGACCCTGCCGATGACCGGTAGCAGCGGCACGATCGCGCTGACCGTGGCCGGCGTGGCGCTGGTCGCCGCCGGGCTGGTGCTCGCGCTGCTGGCCCGCAAGCGGAGCCGGCGGACCGCCTGACCGAGCCGGTGACGGCGGGGCCCAACCCCGCCGTCACCATCCCACGGACCCGACCACACCACGAGGAACCCGATGACGGACGCCGGCGTGCTGGACGAGAGGCGGCAACAGGTCTCGCGCCGAACTTGGCGCGCCAGCCCGTTCGCGCTGGGAGCCTGCCTGGTGGCCTGGGCCGGGCTGGTGGTGCTGCTCTACCCGAGTGCCGCCAGCTGGTTCTCGCAGCTGGAACAGTCGCGCATCATCACCTCGTACACCGAGGAGGTCGATCAGGGCGTCGATCCTCCGGCGGCGGAGCAGCTCGCGCTGGCCCACGAGTACAACCGGACGCTCAGCTCGGGCGCCGTACTCGAGGCGAACCAGCGCCTGCCGACCGGCAAGGGCAGCACCACCAACCCGGCGCTGGACTACGACGCGCTCCTGCGGGCCGATGCCTCCGGCGTGATGGCCCGGGTCAGGATCCCCTCGATCGGGGTTGACCTCCCCGTGTACCACGGCACGTCGGACGAGACGTTGCTGATGGGAGTCGGTCACCTCGAGGGCACGTCGCTGCCGGTGGGAGGTTCCGGCACTCATGCCGTCCTGACCGCCCACCGCGGTCTCGCCACGGCAACCCTGTTCACGGACCTCAACCTGGTCCAGATCGGCGACACCTTCAGCATCGCCGTCCTCGGGGAGGTGCTGACCTACCGGGTGGTCAGTACCGCCGTCGTCGACCCGGACCAGACCGAGACCCTGCGACCGGTCGCGGGCAGCGACCTGGTCACGCTGGTCACCTGCACGCCGCTCGGCATCAACTCCCAGCGAATCCTGGTCACCGGTGAACGGGTCCATCCCACGCCGACGACCGACATCGACGCGGCGACGTCCACGCCCGCGCCGGGATTCCCCTGGTGGGCCCTGCTCATCGCCGGTGGCACTGTGCTGATCGGCCTCTACGCCTGGCGGTCGGGTTACGCGGTACCGCGCACCCGCGAGGCGGGCGCTGACGGTGCGCCCACCGCGCCTCGTGCGTCCCCGGTGCAGGAGGTGCCCCCGGGGTCAGGCGGGGGGCTCGCGCCCACCGGCGGCGGATGGGAGGCCCGTGTCGGTGCCGGCGAGTAAGGTGATGCGGTGATCCTGAGCGGCCTCGTCGACCTGGTCGGCAGTGAACCGGTCCTGGCCGAGGCCATCGGTGACTCGCGCGGCGGCAGGCTGCCGGCGTTCGACCTCACCCTGGCCGATGCGGCCCGGCCGTTGTTCGTGGCCGCGCTGGCCGGACAGAGCCGGCGGCCGCTGCTGGTGGTCACCTCGACCTACCGCGAGGCGGAGTCCATGACCGCCGCGCTCGCCTCGTTGCTCGGCGAGGAAGCGGTGGCCTACTACCCGGCCTGGGAGACGCTGCCGCACGAGCGGCTCAGCCCCCGCTCCGACACCGTGGGGCGCCGGCTGGCCGTGTTGCGCCGCCTTGCCGGGAACGACCCGCTGCCTGCCCCCAGGGTGGTCGTCGCGCCGATCCGGTCCGTGCTCCAGCCGCAGGTGAAGGGGCTCGGCGAGCTGCGTCCGGTGCGGTTGGTCGCGGGGGAGGACCACGACCTGAATCAGGTGGTCCAGGGCCTGGTCGACGCCGCCTACCTCAGGGTCGACCTGGTCGAGCGGCGTGGCGAGTTCTGCGTCCGCGGCGGCATCATCGACCTGTTCCCGCCCACCCTCGAGCATCCCGTGCGGATCGACTTCTTCGGCGACACGGTCGAGGAGATCCGTCCCTTCGCCGTGGCCGACCAGCGCTCGCTGGACGCCACCCTGGACGAGGTGGTCGCCTCTCCCTGTCGTGAGTTGCTGATCACCGCCGACGTGCGCCGCAGGGCAGCGGAACTCGCCGCCGTACACGTGAACACTCCCGGAAACCTTGGCGAGCTGTTCGAGCGGATTGCGAACGGCCACGCGGTCGAGGGCATGGAGTCGCTGGCCCCTGTGCTCACCGACGGCCTCGAACTGCTCATCGATGTGTTGCCGGCGGACACGCAGGTGTTGCTCTCCGACCCGGAGCGGATCCGCGCCCGGGCCCACGAGCTCGTGGTCACCAGCGAGGAGTTCCTGCGGGCATCGTGGGCCGCGGCCGCCGAGGGTGGCCGCGCGCCGATCGACCTGGGTGCGTCCGCCTACCGCAGCCTTGCCGACGTCCGTGCCCGCGCCCTGGAGCGAGGTCAGCTGTGGTGGAGCCTCTCTGCCTTCAGCGCCGGGGCTCCGGGCTCCGTGGAGTCCCGCTCGACGCCCGCCGGGCCGGTGGATCCGCCGGGCGCCGCCGACGTCCTCCCGGACGCGATCCTCGACCTGCTCGAGCCGCCGTCGCCGGCGTCCGTGGCGATGGCTGGCGACAGCATGGTCACGGGGGTGCCGGGCCGGGTCGTGGAGGCGAGTGAGGCACCGGTGTGGCGGGGTGACACCGAGGCCGCCGTGGCTGCCATCCGGGCGTCCGTTGCCGCAGGGCGGCACACCGTGGTGGTGGCCGAGTCCAGCGGTCTGGTCGCGCGCATGGCCGAGATTCTCTCTGCGGCCGACATTCCTGCCGTTCGCCCGCAGGCACTCGCTGAGGCGCCGGCACCCGGCCTCGCCACCGTGGTGCGCGCAGAACTGCGGCACGGCTTCAGCCTCCCCACGATCGGGCTGGACGTGTTCACGGCCGGCGACCTGTCCGGCCAGCGCGAGGCCGACAAGGCGTCCCGCAAGATGCCGGCCCGGCGCAAGAACCAGATCGACCCGCTCGAACTCGCCGCCGGCGACCCGGTTGTACACGAGACCCACGGTGTCGGGCGGTATGTCGAGATGGCGCGCCGCACGGTCGCTGGAGCGACCCGGGAGTATCTGGTGCTCGACTACGCCCCCTCGCGGCGCGGCCAGCCCGGCGACCGGCTCTACGTGCCGATGGACCAGCTGCACCTGGTCACCCGCTACGTCGGAGGCGAGAGCCCTACCCTGGACAAGCTCGGCGGCGGCGACTGGGCACGCCGGAAGTCCCGGGCGCGCAAGGCCGTGCGTGAGATCGCGGCCGAGTTGATCAAGCTGTACGCGGCTCGGCAGGCGTCCAAGGGTTACGCCTTCGCTGCGGACACGGTATGGCAGGGCGAGCTGGAGGACGCGTTCGCCTACGTCGAGACCCCCGACCAGCTGGCCGCTGTCACCGAGGTGAAGCACGACATGGAGCAGCTCGTTCCGATGGACCGGCTGATCTGCGGCGACGTCGGCTACGGCAAGACCGAGATCGCCGTGCGGGCAGCGTTCAAGGCGGTCATGGACGGCAAGCAGGTGGCGGTGCTGGTGCCCACCACGCTGCTCGTACAGCAGCACCACGCCACCTTCGCCGACCGCTACGCCGGCTTCCCGGTCACGGTGGCCGCGCTCAGTCGGTTCTCCACCGATGCCGAGAAGAAGAAAGTGATCGCAGGGCTCGCCGACGGCAGCGTCGACGTGGTCGTCGGAACCCACGGGCTGCTCGGCGGCGACGTGGCCTTCAAGGACCTGGGTCTGGTCATCATCGACGAGGAGCAGCGCTTCGGTGTCGAGCACAAGGAGGCACTGAAGAAGCTGCGCCTGAACGTTGACGTGCTGGCCATGTCGGCCACTCCGATCCCGCGGACGCTGGAGATGGCGATCACCGGCATCCGCGAGATGAGCGTGATCGCGACACCGCCGGAGGAGCGGCACCCGGTCCTCACTTTCGCCGGGCCGTACGACGCCAATCAGGTGCGGGCGGCGATCCGCCGCGAACTCGCCCGCGAGGGCCAGGTGTTCTTCATCCACAACCGGGTGCAGTCGATCGAGAGCACGGCGAAGCGGATCGCCGAACTGGTGCCCGAGGCCCGGGTGGCGGTCGCGCACGGGCAGATGCACGAGCGGGCGCTCGAGCAGGTGATGGTCGACTTCTGGGAGCGACGCGCCGACGTGCTGGTCTGCACCACGATCGTCGAGGCGGGCCTGGACATCTCCACGGCGAACACCCTGCTGATCGAGCGGGCCGACCTGATGGGGTTGTCCCAGCTCCACCAGCTGCGCGGACGGGTCGGTCGCGGCCGCGAGCGCGGCTACGCCTACTTCCTCTACCCGCCCGAGAAGCCGCTCACCGAGACCGCGCACGATCGGCTGGCCACCATGGCCGCCCACACCGACCTGGGCGCGGGCATGGCGATCGCGATGAAGGACCTGGAGATCCGCGGCGCGGGCAACCTGCTCGGCGGGGAACAGTCCGGGCACATCGCCGAGGTGGGTTTCGACCTGTACATCCGCCTGGTCGGCGAGGCCGTCGCGGACTACCGCGGCGAGGACTCCGAGCCCGAGCCGGAGATGAAGATCGAGCTGCCCGTCGACGCCCACCTGCCCGGCGAGTATGTGGAGTCGGAGCGGTTGCGGCTGGAGATGTACAAGCGGCTGGCCGCGGTCACGTCCGAGGCCGACATCGCCGCCGTCCGGGACGAACTGGTCGACCGCTACGGGCCGCTGCCCGCTCCGGTCGAGGCGCTGCTGGCGGTGGCGTCCTTCCGTCTTCTGGCCCGGCGCTACGGCGTCCACGAGGTGGTCTCGCAGGGAAACCTGATCCGGTTCGCCCCCGCGGACCTGCCCGACTCCGCCCAGCTGCGCCTGGCCCGGCTCTACCCGGGCGCGCAGGTGCGCAAGGCGCAGGGTCTGATCCTGGTGCCGCGTCCGACGACGCGTCCGATCGGCGGCCAGCCGGTCACGGACGCCCCGCTGCTCGCCTGGGCGGCCACGGTACTGGCCGACGTCTTCCCTGCCCCCGCCAGCGGGTAGGATCGCCGAACGGAAGCCCTGGTGCGATGAACGGACGGAACATGAGATCGGTGAAGCTCGCTGCCCTGGCCGCGACCGGAGTGCTGGTTCTGGCGGGCTGCGCGACCGGGAACCCCCAGGTGGCGGCCTACGTCGACGGCCACGCGATCCCTCAGGCCGAGGTGGACTCGGTCGCCCATGCGGTGACCACTGCCGGCGCCGCCGAGAGCGGGACGATCGCTCAGGGACTCGTGGTGCAGATCCTGATCCAGAACGAGATCGCCAAGACGGCGGCGAACGACACCAAGTTCACGGTCACCGATGCCCAACGCGAGCAGGTGCTCAAGAGCAGCACGGCGCTGGCCGCCATCGCGAAGGACCCGGCCGCCGCGGGCTTCGTCAACGACTACACCGATACCTACCTCCTGCTCCAGACCGACGCGGGCAAGCAGGCGTTCAACGACCGGTTCGTGAAGACCGACATCGTGGTGAACCCGCGGTTCGGCACGTGGGACCCGAAGCAGCCCGGCCTGGTGGACGGCACCGCAGGCGGCTCGATCTCGGAGCTGGCCCCGCTCAAGCAGGGGTGAGCGAACTCGAGCGGCTCGTGGCGGTGATGCACCGCCTCCGCTCTGGCTGCCCCTGGGACGCGGAGCAGACCCACGCCTCGCTCGTCCGTTACCTCGTCGAGGAGACCCTCGAGGTCGTCGAGGCGATCGAGGCGGGCGACGACGACCACCTCACCGAGGAGTTGGGCGACCTGTTGCTGCAGGTCGTGTTCCATGCCGAGATCGCGGCCGAGACCGGCCGGTTCGACATCGGGGACGTGGCCCGGAGGATCGCCGACAAGCTGGTGGCCCGGCACCCCTACGTGTTCTCCGATGCCGCGGTGCCCGACGATCTGGTCGGCTCATGGGAGCGGGCAAAGGCTGCGGAGAAGGCGCGCTCCTCTGCGCTGGACGGCATCCCCGAGCGGTTGTCCGCACTCACCAGGGCGCACAAGGTGATCGTGCGGGCGCGAAGCCACGGGATGGAGCCCACCTCGCTCGGCGTCCCCGGTTCTGCGGTGGCGGCGGACGATCTCGGCACCGAGTTCCTGCGCCTGGTCGGACGCGCGGAGGAACTGGGCCTAGACCCCGAGCAGCAGGCCCGGGCGGCCCTGCGCGGTCTCGAGGCCCGCGTGCGCGAGGCCGAGGCCGACCGCTGAGCGCCGCCCCGTGAACGGGAAGGGGACGGTTCCTTTCCCGTCCACCGCTTCGATCGCGCGTCCGGGGCTTCCAACAACACCTGTGCGGCAACCCGGTGAGCCCGCGGCCGGTAGGGTATTGGTGGATGACCACCACACCGTCGGAAAGGCATGAGAAGTGGCAAGTATCGAATTCGTTGACGCCCGTCAGATCCTTGATTCGCGCGGCAACCCGACCGTCGAGGTCCAGGTCGTGCTCGATGACGGCGCCGAGGGTCGCGCCGCCGTCCCGTCCGGTGCGTCCACCGGAGCATTCGAGGCTGTCGAGCTGCGTGACGGCGATGCCGCGCACTACGGCGGCAAGGGTGTACTCAAGGCCGTAGAGAACGTGATCGAGCAGATCGCCCCCGAGGTGATCGGCATGGAGGCTGACGAGCAGCGCCTGCTCGACCAGGCCATGATCGAGCTGGACGGCACCGACAACAAGGGCAAGCTCGGCGCGAACGCCATCCTGGGTGTCTCGATGGCCGTCGCCCACGCGGCCGCGGAATCCGCAGGGCTGCCGCTCTACCGCTACCTCGGTGGCCCCACCGCCAACGTGCTTCCGGTGCCGATGATGAACATCCTCAACGGTGGCACGCACGCCGACTCCAACGTGGACATCCAGGAGTTCATGATCGCCCCGATCGGCGCAGCGACCTTCGCCGACGCCCTCGAGATGGGTGCCGGTGTCTACCACGCCCTGAAGTCGGTGCTGAAGAGCCGTGGCCTGTCGACCGGCCTGGGCGACGAGGGCGGTTTCGCGCCGAACCTGGAGAGCAACCGGGCAGCGCTCGACCTGATCATCGAGGCGATCAAGAAGGCCGGCTTCGAGCCGGGCAAGGACGTCGCGCTCGCCCTCGACGTGGCTGCGTCCGCGTTCGTCACCGAGGGCGGCTACACCTTCGAGGGTGGCACCAAGACGGCCGACGAGATGATCGCCTACTACGAGGAGCTCATCGACGCCTACCCGCTGGTCTCGATCGAGGACCCGCTGGATGAGGAGGACTGGGAGGGCTGGGCCAAGTTCACCGCCCAGGTCGGCCACAAGATCCAGGTCGTCGGCGACGACCTGTTCGTGACCAACCCGGTTCGGCTCGCCCGCGGCATCAGCGAGAACTCCGCCAACGCGCTGCTGGTGAAGGTGAACCAGATCGGCTCGCTGACCGAGACCATCGACGCCGTCACGATGGCCCACCGCAGCGGCTACTCCACGATGATGAGCCACCGTTCCGGCGAGACCGAGGACACGACGATCGCTGACCTGGCGGTCGCGCTCGGCTGTGGCCAGATCAAGTCCGGGGCTCCGGCCCGTAGCGAGCGGGTGGCCAAGTACAACCAGCTCCTGCGCATCGAGGAGGACCTGGACGACGCGGCCCGCTACGCCGGGGCCTCCGCCTTCCCGCGGTTCAAGGCCTGAGCACAGCACGACACCGGGACGCCGGCGGAAGATTCCGCCGGCGTCCTGCCGCGTCCGAACCCCGAGGCTGCCAGCGCGTCCGCTGCGGCCGGTCCTCGGGCCGCACCTATCCTTGACGACGATGAGGGCCGAGGACGATGGCACGCGCGACGCGTAGCCCACGCAGCACGAGCACCGGCCCGGGACGCACCAACCGGCGGTCCCGGGCGTCGGCCCGTACCTCCAGCCCGGCCACCCCGGTGCCTGCGGAGGCCGCAGGGGAGGCGCGCGCGAGCGTGCCGGTCTGGCAGCGCGGGCTGCACCTGACCCGCAGGGCGCTCGTGATGGTGGTCGTGGTGGTCACGCTGGCGATCTCGTTCGGCACCTCGCTGCGGGTCTACCTCACCCAGCAGCACGACCTCGCCGTCGCCGAGCAGGAGATTCGCGAGCGGTCCACGCAGATCGCCGATCTCCAGTCCGAACTGGACCGGTGGAACGACCCTGACTACATCAAGGCACAGGCCCGCGAGCGGCTCGGCTGGGTCATGCCGGGCGAGACCGGTTACCGTGTGGTCGGCGAGGACGGCAAGCCGCTCGGCGGCGGCGTGGTGATCTCCTCAGAGCAGACGCTGGCCGCCGGTGAGCACGACCCGGTCTGGTGGGACCGGCTGTGGGGCTCGGTCCAGACCGCGGACGCGCCCACCCGCAAGGTCAGCACTCCCTGATCTGCTCACCGGACGCCTTCGTCCCGGTCAAGCCCGCGGCTCGAACGGCGCAGCGCGACCGGAACGGAAGCGTCCGCACGGATGGTGCCGTGCCAGAATGGCGGCCGTGCTGGAACCATTGACCCCTGACGACGCCGATTCCGTCGCCGCCCAGTTGGGACGTGAGGCCAGGGGAGTGGCCGGCGTCGCCTGGCGGTGCCCGTGTGGCCGGCCCGGCGTGGTGGCCACCGAGCCGCGGCTGCCGGACGGGACGCCGTTCCCCACCACCTACTACCTGACCTGCCCGCGGGCGACGTCCGCCTGCTCCACGCTCGAGGCACAGGGCCTGATGGTGGAGATGAACGCCCGGCTTGCCGCCGATCCCTCGCTCGCGGCCGGCTACGCCGCTGCCCACGATGCCTACCTCGCCGACCGGGCGCGGCTGGGTAGCGTCCCGGAGATCGATGGCGTCAGCGCGGGCGGCATGCCGAGCCGGGTGAAGTGCCTGCACGTGCTCGCCGCCCACGCGCTGGCCGCGGGACCCGGAGTGAACCCGCTGGGGGACGAGACCCTGGACCGACTCGGCGAGTTCTGGAGCCGGCCGTGTCTGGAGGACCATGGCTGACGAGCTGTACGCCGCCGTCGACTGCGGCACGAACTCGGTGCGGCTGCTGGTCTGCCGGCGCAGCGGGGGGCGTCTCATCGAGCTCGACCGACGCCTCCACCTCACCCGACTCGGGCAGGGCGTGGACGCGACCGGCCGGTTCCATCCGGACGCGCTGGCCCGGACGCTGGCCGCGATGGCGGACTTCGGCGCCGAGCTCGACGAGCTGGGCGTCCGGCACCGCCGGGTGGTGGCCACCTCGGCTGCCCGCGACGCGGCGAACTCCGCAGAGTTCTTCGCAGGCGTCAGGGCTCGGCTCGGCGTGGACGCGGAGGTCATCCCGGGCGAGGAGGAGGCCCGATTGTCCTACGCGGGCGCGCTGAGCGCCCTTCCTGACGTCGCGCAGCCGGTGCTGGTGATGGACATCGGCGGCGGTTCCACCGAGCTGGTGCCGGGCAGCGACGTGGGCCCGACGCGCGCGGTTTCCCTCGACGTCGGATCGGTCCGGCTGCGGGAGCGATTCCTGCACTCGGATCCGCCCGTCCCCGCAGAGATCGGCGCCGCCCGCGACCAGGTGGACGCGCTGCTGGACTCGTGCGGAATCGACTTCGCGTCCGTGGCCAGCTGGGTGGGCGTCGGCGGGACGGTGACGAGCCTCTCCGCGCTGGCACAGGGCCTGCCCAGCTACGACCGTGCGCGCGTACACGGCTCGGTCCTGGCCCGGGCCGACCTCGCAGCGCTCACCGGACGCCTGCTCGAACTGCCGATCGCGCAGGTGGTCACGCTGCCGACCATGGTGCCGGGTCGTGCGGACGTGATCTGCGCCGGGGCGTTGATCTGCGCCACGGTGGCGCGGCGGGTGCCCGCTGAGCTCTTCGTGAGCGAGTCCGACATCCTCGACGGGATCGTTCTCGGCCTGGCCGGCTGACCGGCGGAGCCTCGTCTTGTGAGCGTTTCACATGGCGAGTTGTGTTATCGCTACCTCGGTCAGGGCTACGCTAGGTAACGACTTTATAACGGTAGGTGGAGCGCGATTGTGAAGGCTAACATGTGAGCCTTAACATTTCGCTACGGCCAAGGGCGGCCGTCCCGAATCGGAGGCTTCCAGCACCGCCGTACCGGGTAGCGAACAAGGAGGTTTGTCAATGAAGAAGACCCTGGGTCTTTTCGCAGCCGGCGCCCTGGTCGTGGCGCTGTCGGCCTGCAGTTCCGGGGCGGCCCCCGCCGGGTCCGGGGACGCGGCCGGTGGGGCTCCCAACAAGGCACTCGACCAGATCGTCGTGGGCTTCGCCCAGGTCGGCGCGGAGAGCGGCTGGCGTACCGCCAACACCAAGGACATCCAGGACTCCTTCAAGGAGGCCGGGATCCAGCTGAAGTTCTCCGACGCCCAGCAGAAGCAGGAGAACCAGATCAGTGCGATCCGCTCCTACATCCAGCAGAACGTCGACTACATCGCGTTCTCCCCGGTCGTCCAGACCGGCTGGGACGCGGTCCTCGGTGAGGCCAAGGCCGCCGGCATCCCGGTCATCCTGACCGACCGTGCGGTGGACTCCAAGGACACCTCGCTCTACGTCACCTTCCTCGGCTCCGACTTCGTCAAGGAGGGCAAGGAGGCCGGCGACTGGCTCGTCCAGCAGTACCAGGGCAAGTCCGACCCGGTGAACATCGTCCAGCTCGAGGGCACGACCGGCTCGGCGCCGGCGATCGACCGCGGCACCGGCTTCGGCGACGCGATCAAGGCCAACCCGAACATGAAGGTCGTCGCGAGCCAGACCGGTGACTTCACCCGCGCCGGCGGCAAGCAGGTCATGGAGGCCATGCTGAAGTCCCAGCCCAAGATCGATGTCGTGTTCGCGCAGAACGACGACATGGGCCTGGGCGCCATTGAGGCGATCGAGGCCGCGGGCAAGGTGCCTGGCAAGGACATCAAGATCATCACCGTCGACGCCGTGCATGACGGCATGCAGGCCCTCGCCGACGGCAAGATCAACTACATCGTCGAGTGCTCGCCCCTGCTGGGCAAGCAACTGATCGACATCGTCAAGAAGCTGAACGCGGGCGAGAGCGTCCCGCAGCGGATCGTGACCGACGAGACCACCTTCACCCAGGATCAGGCCAAGGAGGCTCTGCCCAACCGCAAGTACTGAGCCCTGGCGCAGTACCTGATGCCCGCCCCACGGTGGGTGCGTGGCTCCTCGCGCACCCACCCGGGGCGTGGCCCATGATGGGACCACCTCCGACCGAGATGAGCAACGATGCCTGATCCTGTGACGACCCCCGTGCCGGACGCCGGCGCGGCCCCCGAGCCGGTGGTGGACATGGCCGGCATCTCGATCTCGTTCCCCGGCGTGAAGGCGCTGGACGGGGTCGACTTCCGGATGTTCCCCGGCGAGGTGCACTCGCTGATGGGGGAGAACGGCGCCGGCAAGTCCACCCTGATCAAGGCCCTGACGGGCGTCTACAGCATCGACAGCGGGGTGATCCGTCTGGCAGGGAAGCAGGTCACGTTCTCCGGGCCGGCGCAGGCCCAGGCTGCAGGCATCAGCACCGTGTACCAGGAGGTGAACCTGCTGGGCAACCTCACCGTCGCGGAGAACGTGATGCTCGGACGCGAGCCGCGGCGCCTGGGCGGCATCGACTGGCGGGCCATGCGGCGCCGCTCCGCGGAGATCCTGCAGGGCCTGCACCTGGACATCGACCCGGGTTCGCTGCTCAACTCCCACTCCCTCGCGATCCAGCAACTCGTCGCGATCGCTCGCGCGATCGACGTCCAGGCGAAGGTGCTGATCCTGGACGAGCCGACCTCGAGCCTGGATGTGGAGGAGGTCGCCGAGCTGTTCCGGGTGATTCGCTCGCTCAAGGACCGCGGCGTCGCCATCCTGTTCGTGAGCCACTTCCTCGACCAGGTCTACGAGATCAGCGACCGCCTCACCGTGCTGCGAAACGGCCAGCTGGTCGGGGAGTACCTCACCCACGAGCTGCTCCGCATCGACCTCGTCCAGGCCATGATCGGCAAGGAGCTCTCCGCCCTGGAGGACCTGGGCAGCCGCATCCACTCGGCGGAGAAGGAAGCGACCCCCGACGCGCGGCCCGCCACCTTCCTGGCCGCGAAGGCGATCGCCCGGAAGGGCGCGATCGCACCGGTCGATCTCACCATCGGAGCCGGAGAGGTGGTCGGGCTCGCCGGCCTGCTCGGCTCCGGACGCACCGAGCTCGCCCGGCTGGTCGGGGGTGTGGACCACACCGACTCCGGCCAGCTGAAGGTGAACGGCGTGCCGATCCGCCTGCGCACGCCGCGACAGGCGATCAAGCACCAGATCGCGTACTCCTCGGAGAACCGGCGGGCCGAGGGCATCGTCGACGAACTCTCCGTGCGCGACAACATCATCCTCGCCCTGCAGGCCGACCGTGGCTGGTTCCGACCGATCCCGCGCAAGCGGCAGGACGAGCTGGCCGCCAGCTACATCGAGGCCCTGAACATCAAGACCCCTAACGCGGACGCGCTGGTGCGCAATCTCTCCGGCGGCAACCAGCAGAAGGTGCTGCTCGCCCGTTGGCTGGCGATCGCACCCCGGCTCCTGATCCTGGACGAGCCCACCCGGGGCATCGATGTGGGAGCGAAGGCCGAGATCCAGAAGCTCGTCTACAGCCTTGCAGAGAACGGCATGAGCGTTCTGTTCATCTCCGCCGAACTGGAGGAGGTGCTGCGGCTGGCCAACCGGATCGTGGTGCTGCGCGATCGGCAGAAGGTGGCCGACCTGCCCAACGACGGGCTCACCGTCGACGACCTGCTGGCCGTGATCGCCGAGGGATCGGTAGACCCTGAACTCAAGAGCGGAGTGGCATCGTGAAGAACGCAGTCGGCAGGGCCGTCGCGCACCGCCTGTTCTGGCCGCTGGTGATGCTGGTCGTCCTGCTGGCGATCAATGTGGTTGCGGTTCCCGGGTTCCTCTCGATCACCGTGAACAACGAGGGCCACCTGTTCGGCAGCGTGATCGACATCCTGCGCAACGGCGCCCCCACGCTGATGATCGCAGTGGGGATGACCCTGGTCATCGCCACCCGCGGCATCGACCTGTCGGTGGGCAGCCTCTGCGCGATCGCCGGGGCGATGGCCTGCTCGATCATCCTCGGCTCACCCACCCCCAACGACGTCGGCACTGTCGCCGTGGCGGTACTCGTCGCGCTCGCGCTGGCCCTCGTGCTGGGCCTGTGGAACGGGTTCCTTGTCTCGGTGCTGGGCATCCAGCCGATCATCGCCACGCTGATCCTGATGACCGCCGGGCGCGGCATCGCGATGCTGATCACCGAGGGCCAGATCCTCACCGTGCAGAGCGATCCGTTCAAGTTCCTCGGCTCGGGCTTCATCGTTGGCATCCCGGTCGCCACGATCGTGGCAGCGGTGATCCTCGCGCTGGTCGCGCTGCTCACCCGGAGGACGGCTCTCGGCCTGCTGATCGAGAGCGTCGGCATCAACCCGGAGGCGAGCCGGCAGGCCGGCGTCCGGGCCCGCGGGCTGCTCTTCACCGTCTACGCCGTCTCGGCGGTGCTCGCCGCGATCGCCGGACTGATCCTGACGTCCAACCAGACCGCCGCCGATGCGAACAACACGGGTCTGTTCATCGAGCTGGACGCGATCCTCGCCGTCGTCATCGGCGGCACTTCGCTGAACGGCGGACGTTATTCGCTGACCGGGACCCTCGTCGGTGCACTGGTCATTCAGACGCTGGTCACCACCGTCTACACCGTCGGTATTCCGCCGATCGCGACGATGGTGTTCAAGGCCGCGGTGGTCACCGCGGTCTGCCTGCTGCAGTCGCCCACCACAGCCGCAGCCTTCGCAAGATGGCGGACGAGATCCGCGTCCCGGGCCGCGTCGCCGCGTCCGGGTGAGGCGGTGGTGAGCCGATGACCACGATGTCCGTTCCCGCGAGCCGACTCGGCCGCGCCTGGGCCCGCATCGTCGATGTCTTCACCAGCCCCAAGTCGGGTCCGGTGCTGGTCACTGCCGTGCTGTTCCTGCTGATGTTCACCGCCGGTGGCGTGCGTTATCGCGGCTTCTTCTCCGCGGCGACCATCCTGAACCTGCTGGTCAGCTACTCGTACCTGATCGTGCTCGCGGTGGGCATGAGCTTCGTGATCATCAGCGGCGGCATCGACCTGTCTGTCGGCGCAGTGCTGGCCCTGTCCACGATCATCGCAGCCAGGCTGTTGCAGCTGGGCTGGAACCCGATCCTGGTGATGGTGCTGATCCTGGTCGCCACCTCGGTGCTGGGGCTACTGGTGGGGTTGATGATCCACGTGTTCGAGGTGCAGCCCTTCATAGCCACGCTGGCGGCGATGTTCCTGGCCCGGGGCCTGTGCTACATCATCGCCAAGGAGTCGATCAGCATCACCGACCCCGTCTTCGCATGGATGGCCAAGACGCGGATCGTGCTCGGCTACCGGATGAGCATCACCCCGAGCGTGATCATTGCCCTGGTCGTGCTCGCGATCGCGGTCTGGGTGCTGCAGTACACCCGGTTCGGCAGGACCACCTACGCGATCGGGGGCGGCGAGCAGTCCGGCATGCTGATGGGCCTGCCGACCTCGCGGACGAAGGTTCTGGTCTACGTGGTGAGCGGTTTCTGCTCGGGCCTGGCCGGCATCCTGTACTCGTTCTACACGCTGTCTGGTTACGCGCTCACCGGGGTGGGCACAGAGCTGGACGCGATCGCAGCGGTCGTGATCGGCGGCACGCTGCTCACCGGCGGCTACGGGTTCGTCCTCGGGTCGGCGCTGGGGGTGCTGGTGCTGGGCCTGATCCAGACCATCATCACCTTCGAGGGGACGCTGAGCTCGTGGTGGACGAAGATCTTCATCGGTGCGCTGCTGCTGGTGTTCATCATCCTGCAGAAGGTGCTCACGTCGCGGCGCACCTGAGCCTGTCGTGTCAGTAACATCAAGCCCCGGGAGGACGTCCGCCGGACGCAAGCCCGGGACGACAGGCACCGTGACGACCGAAGAGGAACGGACCAAGGCGGCCACGATCTTCGACGTGGCGCGCCTCGCCGGGGTGTCCCACCAGACGGTCTCCCGGGTGCTGAACGACCTGCCCAACGTGCGCCCAGCCACCCGCGAGCGGGTCGAGCGGGCGATCAAGCAGCTGCGCTACATTCCGTCCCCCGCCGCGCGGGCGCTGGTCACCCGGCGCTCCCGCACGATCGGGCTGATCACCACCGGCTTGCCGGAGTTCGGGCCGTCGACGACGGCGGTGCACTTCAACGAGGCCGCGCGCGAGGAGCGCTACGCGGTGATCATGGCCAGTCTGCTGCAGGCGGACGCCGCGGCGCTGCGCCAGGCTGCCGAGACGCTGGTTCGGCAGAACGTGGAGGCGATCGTCCTGATCACGTCCAACCGGTCCACGCTCGGGCTGCTGCAGAGCATGGACCTGGGCGTCCCGTTCCTGGGAGTGGTCTCCCAGGGCAGCGGCCTGCACCGGGTGTCGCTGGACCAGTACCAGGGTGCGCGACGAGCCGTCCGGCACCTGATCGACCTCGGCCACACCGGGATCCGGCACGTCGCCGGCCCGATCGAGTCGATGGACGCGCTGGAGCGGATCCGCGGCTGGCGCGACGCCCTCGGCGAGCACAATCTGGTCGCCCACGAGCCGGTACTCGGTGACTGGTCGTCCGCCAGCGGCTACGCGGCGGGGCAGCGGCTGCTGGGCGAGGACTTCACGGCGGTGTTCTGCGGCAACGACCAGATGGCGCTGGGACTGATCCATGCGCTCACCGAGGCGGGCCGCTCGGTGCCGGGCGAGGTCAGCGTGATCGGTTTCGACGACATCCCCGAGGCTGCGCACTTCACGCCGCCCCTGACCACCATGCACCAGGACTTCGCCCAGCTCGGTCGCGACGCCATGGAGGTGATGCTGGCCGTGCTCACCGACGAGGAGGCGCCGAACCCGCTGCTGCGCGTGCCGCAACTCGTCGTGCGGGCCAGCACCGCCCCGCCCACGCTCCGCTGAGCACGGCCGGAGCCACGCCCGTCCGACGGCTGCCCGGCGGCTCGCGGGCGATCGGGAACTGGACGCAGCGAGGTTACCGTTCGCGGAGCAGGGCTCGCGGTGTCGCCCTAGACTCGCGCCGGGCCCCCATGGCCCAACTGGCAGAGGCAGGCGGCTTAAACCCGCCACAGTATGGGTTCGAATCCCATTGGGGGCACGCCTCCATGTACGCTTTGACTAGGTGCGGAGCGTGTTCCGTGCCCTAGGGATCGCAAGATCGTGCGCTTATCATGCGCCTGACTCATCGCACGAGGCCAGCTCAGGACCACAGCCGACGTACCGGACGGACGGTCGGGATGGGTCGGAACAGGCGTTCGAGGTCCTCGACACGGACGCGGATGAGGCGCCGACCGAAGCGGGATGCCGGCAGGTGGCCGTGAGCGATGCGCCGCCGAAGGGTGTCGACGCTGACGCCGTAGATGGCGGCGGCCTGCTGGAGCGAGAGCCACTCGGCGCTCGGATGGTTCCACGGAGCAGGGATGGGTGAGATGGCCACGATGGGGTCCTTCCGGTGGGTGGGATTCTTCTTCGGTCAGATGCCGATGCCGAGGCTGGGCCCGGACATTCTGGGTGGTTCGTGGTGGCCGGGTGTGGGTGGCCGGGGTGTGACGGTTTCCCAGCGTTCAGGCGGTTGGGGGAGGTGTTTCTCGAGGGCGCGGATGCGGTAGTCGAGGGCGTCGGCGGGGTGTTCGTCGGGCAGGGGTCCTTGTCGGACGGCGATCTGGAGGAGCAGTTCGGTGTGGGCGTTGTCGTCGAGTTGGGCGAGTCGTCCGGCGAGGACGGGCAGGGCGGGGTCACCGGCGAGGTCGGGTGCGGCCTGGACGAGCTTCGGTAGCCATTCGCGGATGCCGGCCTGCGCAGCTTCGAGCCGACTATCGAGATCGCGCTGGTGGCGAACTTCCCCGGGCGTGTGGCTGTTGGGTCCGGTGGGTCGTAGGTCGGTGTCGGGCAGCTGATGTGCGGCTCGCCATTGCTCGATGTCGGCGATCAGGTCGGGGTCGAGGCCTGGCAGGTTGGCCGCCCATCGGGGCGTCTGCTCGGCGGCGTTGTCGAGGACTTCTTCGCCGAGTTGGCGGGTGAGCTTGTAGCGGTCGGACAGGTAGGTCTTCCATTCGGGCTGGTCGAGGAGCAGCCCGGGGATGCCGGGGAGCCAGGGGAGTGGCCCGACCGTGCGGCCCTGGGAGGCCTGGGTCGGGTCGAGGCGCCAGGTGAGGACGGCGGCCGGGTCACGCGCGTCGTCGAGCCCGCCGTGGGCAGTCGCCTGTCGGAGGAGGTCGACGGGGTCGTGGCCGTTGGCTGCCCACAGCAGGAGGGTGGAGCGGAGGGCGGGCCACGCGTCGGCGTCGGTCAACTGGTGCTGGTTCCCTGCGGTGTCGATCGCGTCCTTGACGTGGTTGGGGACGACCTGTTCGGCGGCGAGGCCGATTGCGTCGAGGTAGCAGTCGGTGGCGGGTGCGAGGAGGAGTGCGGGGTCGTCGGCTTGCCGGATGAGGGTGGTCGCGGAGGCAGGCTGCTCGTCGCGGCCGATGATGTGTTCGAGGATCTCGACGCTGGTCGCAATCTCGACGAGATCCCGTGCTATCGGCGCGGCGTGGGTATTCTCGGTGCCGATTTGGAGCCAGGCGTGGTTAGCGGCCCTGCCGCGGGTGAGCATGGTGTAGGCGAGTTGTCGGGTTTCGTCGCCGGTGAGGAGTCCGTGGCAGGTGTCGGCGGTGACGCCTTGGGCGGCGTGGATGGTGGTCGCGTAGCCCAACTCGACGGACTCGCGGACATAGTCGGCGGGCAGCGTGAGCCGGTTGTGGTTCCGCAGGTGTTGGACGTCGATCGAACCGTCATGGTGAACGTGCGTGACAGTCCACCGGTCGCCGTTGCGGACCCAGGCCATTTCGCCGCTGGTCAGGGTGCGGTCGTTGCGCCGGGTGAGCACGGTGTCTCCGCGAGAAGCGTGGTTGCCGTCAGCCAGTGCGGTTTCACGTCCGGCCCGCTGCCCGGCGAGCCGAGCGGCCTGGGCGGCCGCGTTGAGTTGGGCGACGTGGTCGCGGGTGGGGGCGAGCATGATCGCGTCCAGTCCCTGCGCGCGGTCGTGCTGCCAGGCGTCGAGGAGCTGGTGGGTGGCGGTGTCGGGGTCGACGATGTGGACCCGGTCGTGGTCGAGGTAGTAGCCGAGGGCACCAATGTCACCAGCCCGGAGGGCGAGGCTGGCGTGGGCTTCGGCGGGGTCGCTGAAGCGGAGGACCTCATCGAGGTGGAGGGCGCCGTGGCTGGTGGTGATGTCGCGCAGCACGCCTCCGGCTCCGATGGCGCCCAACTGTTGGTCGTCTCCGATGAGTCGGATGGAGGCGCCTTGGTCGAGGGTCCAGCTGATGATGTGGTCGAGGGTGAGGGTGTCGGCCATGCCGGCCTCGTCGATGATCACCAGCGTGTCCGGCCCAACGGTGTCGGCCAGCGCCTCCCCGTGGTTGATGGCCCACACCATCTTGGCCAGGTTCTCGGCGACAGCGTTGTGACCGAGTTGAAGTCGGAGTTGTTCGGCCGCCGCAGCGGAGGGTGCCAGTCCGAGGATGGTGCCGCCGCTGTTGGTCCATGCGGTGGCGAGGGTGCGCATGGCGGTGGTTTTCCCGGTTCCGGCCGGTGCGATCGCCAGCTGCAACCGCAGGCCCGAGCCGGCCATGGCGGCGACCAGGGTTTGTTGGCCGTCGTTCAGCGGTTGCCGGTTCGCCATGGATTGCAGGATGGCGAGCTGGATCGAGTTCGGGTCGGCGACCCGGCCGCCGGTGCGTGCGGCGGCGACGATGCGGGCTTCGGCGCGCAGGATCCGCATCGACGTGTACCGGGACGCTGACGGCTCCTCATAGACAGGAGTCCCGTCCGGGCGCAGCAGCAGGCCGGGTTCGACCGGTTGGGTGCGGGTGGTGCGGATCGGCACCGACACCCCCTCGGAGAGGGCTTCGCTGGTGAGCTGCTCCACAACGCGCGTCAACTGCTGTTGGGGGATGTTGGCGGCGGTGGCCTGCCGGAAGGCCTCGGAGCGGACGTTCCACGGTGTCCACGACGACTTCTCCGCCTCCACAACCGCCACCACGCTGCGGGCGTTGCGGGCGATCCACCGCGCATCCGGCACCGTGACGGGAACGGCCGGTTGGTGTACGACCGTGTCCAGCATCCGTTCGATCCCTCCCGGGCCGAGAACGGCGGTGGCTTCGCCTTTCCAGGTGAGGCGTTGGTCGTGTTCGCTGCGGGGTTCGTGTTTGTCGGGTCGGGTGTCCAGGGTCGCCCACTGAGAAAGTTCGAGCCGCTCCTCCGGGGTGGGGAGCCGGCCGTACTCGGTTTCGAACTGGGCGACCAGCTGCCCGGTCGTGCCAACCACCTGGGCCCGCCGCGTCGACCAGCGTTTCGCCAGGGCCGGGTCGACGCCGGCGATCTCATAGACGGGTCGTTTCCCGTCCCTGCCGGTGGGCACCATGACCAGGCCGAGATCCCTCAGCTGGGCGACGAGGCTGGCGGTGTAGGTCTCGGACAGGGTGACCTTGGCCGCGTACAACACTTTGGCGTCGATCGCCATCCATTCCCCAGCGGCGGTTTGGACCTTGTTCGCGACAGCGACGTGGGTGTGGAGGTCGGGGTCGCCGGCGCGGGAGTCGCGGTGCACGAAGCGGGCGGCGATCAGGCCCCGCACCGGCAGGTGCCGCACCCCGGCATGACCCTTCCGGGTGAACAACACGTTCGCCTCCAGATAGGCGAGCGCGTCGGAGACCGCCGCATCATGCACGCCGCGGATCACCCCGGCCAGTGGCCGGTCCGCGACCGCCCACAACGTGGAGACCGACTTCGGCGGGGTGAGGGTGATGTCGAACCCGGCCACCGCCACCCTGGGGTGCGAGGTGTTCTTCGCGATCACATCCCGCACCTGCCGACCATCCGGCACCAGATCAGGATGGGCTGCGGCGAACCACTCCCGGGCCAGCGCGGTCCGCTGCGCCGCCAGCACACCCTTCGGCAACGACACCCCGGCCGGCACGCCGTGCTTCTGCCGCCAGCTGGTGAGCCGGGTGTCGAGTTCGGTCTCGAACGCGGTCGGGGTGTGGTCGAAGACGGAGTAGGCGCGGCCGAGTTTCGCGCCGGTGGTGGGGTCGAGGCCCTGGCCGAACAGCAGCCGCATCTGTGCGGCGGTCACCGGATCACCCTCGGCAAGGTTGACCCCGGGTAGGCCGGTGCCCCACCAGGAGCCGGGCTCTTCACCTTTGGCCAGGTAGTAGGCGTCGAGGCGCTGGTAGCCCTTCGAGGTCGCATCCAGCACCGCGACATGCCGGGTCAGATACTCATAGCCGACGACCGCGGAGATCTTCTGCAAACCAATCGCCACCGCCACCGCCTCCCTTCCTGTCCTCCCAAGGCCATCCCGGGAATCGTTCGGGCCAGCCCGCCGGTCACGTTCCCTATCGGCCTTCACGCCACTAAGCCGAATCGGGCCCCCCGATCCGGACACACCGGGCCGGGTTCTTCGTCTCCCTATGGCGAGCCGGCCGGCTCCCACGGTCAGGTTCGCCACTGTTCTTCGGAACTTCTCAGTGACCGGCGGGTTGGCCGATCACCCCCTTATGCCGCTGGAATACGCCGATCCGGACAGCCACTCAGCGAAATTCCTCCCCAACAATCCGACCCAGTCCGGCCACCTGGACGAGCCGGTCCCGATCCGGTGTGGAGCACAACAGGCTGGCGTTACCACAAACGTTCCCCCCGACCCTCCCAGCCGGGCTGGGCAGCGTTCACGGGGTAGTGAACGTCCTTGTCAACGCCACGTTCCCCACGTTCCCCCTCTTCCTTCTGACGAGGTGTTGCAGGCACACCAACAGGTCACCACAGCCACCTCCCCCCACCCCGAGACCGCCCTGGCCGGCACGAACCCCAAGGTTCAGGTGAACGTCCTTGTCAGGGGCACGTTCCCCCCACCTCCCCCCGGAAGTCGCCACGAGCGCGTCCCGATCGCCACCCATCCCAGCGAACGTGTGAAACCCGTAGTCAGCACGACCTCCCCCCAACCTCCCCCACCTCCCCCCAGACGATCGAACCCACCGCTTGACGTCGACCCGTGCACCCCCCAGACCCGGACGCCCGACCGGCGGGTCGAGCCGTGTTCAGCACAGCAGGGGGATGTCACCATGAACGTCACCGCTTCTGCCCCGAGCAACGTCACCACCGGGCCGGACGACGAGTATTCGGCCGTGTCAGATGCACCTCCCCCCACGTCCCCCCGATTCGGGGTTGACGGGCCCGTTCCGAGCCGTCCAGAGGGTTGGGTAGCTTCCGCACGCCCTCATCTGAGCTCTGGTCGCCGTTTTCGGCCGGACTCAGGGGGAGACCCTGATCGCCGGGGGTGTCACCTGCTATCGTGGTGATCACCAGATCCCCCTCGCCTCTCAACGATGCGCACTAGGGGGATTTTCTTCGTCCGGGTCTCGTAGCATCAGGTCATGGCGAACCCGCGCAGGCCAGGGCCACGTCCCCGCGGCCGGGACGTGTACGCCAAACCGGCCCTGTCCCACGAGCAGATGATCCAGCGGCTGGTCGGCCGCGGTCTGGACGTTCCCGACACCGACCGAGCCCGCCGCTACCTGCAGCAGATCGGCTACTACCGGCTCTCGCCGTACATGATCCCGTTCCAGGTAGGACGCGGCGATCACACTTTCGTGGCCGGAACGGGCTTCGATGATGTACTCGGTCTGTACGTGTTCGACCGTCAGCTGCGGCTGCTGGTGCTCGACGGGCTGGAACGGGTCGAGGTTGCCGTCCGCGCGAACCTGACCGACACGATGGCCAGCATCGGCGGCCCGCACTGGTACCTCGACCGTTCCTGGTTCACCTCAGCCGCCGATCACCAGCGGCTGCTCGACCTGATCCGGGACGAGTGCCGCGACCAGCTTCTTCGGCCGGCTGAGGCTCCCGGCGACCAGGTGGTTTACCCGTCCGCGCTCGAGCACTACCTGACGCGCTACGCCCAGCCCGACCTGCCGCCGTCGTGGGTGATGGTCGAACTGCTCACCATCGGCCAGCTGTCCCATCTGGTCGGCAACCTGCGCCAGCGCCGGCACCGCACCGCCATCGCCCGCGGGCTGGGCATCAACGACCCGCTGCTGGTGTCCTGGCTACGCACCTACAACCGGGTCCGCAACATCTGCGCCCACCACGGCCGGCTGTGGAATGTCGGCCTGGGCGTCTATCCGGCCCTGCCCACCGCCAGCACCGTCGCCTGGCTCACCGACCGCAACGCGCTCGCCGCCCATCCCGACCGGGCCAAACGGCTCTACCCGGTGCTGGTCTCCATCCAGTCCATCCTCACCACCGTGTCACCACACAGCAGCTGGGCCACCCGGCTGGTCGACCTGATCAGCCAGCACCCGAACGTCCCGCTACGCGGCATGGGCCTGTACCCCGGCTGGGACGCCGACCCCTTCTGGGCCACAGCCCCCACCTGACCGCGACCCCGCCCGCCGCCCACGCCCACAGGCCCCCAGCCCCACCAGCCCCCAAACCCCGATACACCCGGTGCATCTCTGGTTAACCTGCTGTGGCCGCGGCTCTGTGCGGGGTCAGTGGCGTCGTCGGAATGCCTCAACCCCGTGCTGCCAACCTGCGGGTTCGGCTCTCGCATTTGGATGCCCTCCGACGACGTTCAGCGCTGGCGGTAACGCCCGATAGAGGCGTGGGATTGTCCCGAGAGATGCTTGCGCGCAGCCGGCTCACGGTCCGTAGGGAGCATTCGGGGAGGTGCTGTGTTCGCATGGATCGATACGCATGAGGACACCTTGGCTGTGGCGGTGGTCGACCAGGTGGGTCTTCCAGGTGGTCCGGGCTGAGAAGCCCAACACCAGGGCGGGGTTCGTCCGGATCGGGAAACTGTTGGCCACCGATCAGGTGGTCCGGGTCGGGATCGGGGGTCGGGCCAATTAGGGCGCTGTATTGCCGCCTATCTCAGGCTGGACTGGGATAGGCCCGACGTCGGCGGTGGTCGAGGTGCCGACGTTGATGACCTCGAGGGGAACGAGGGCTCAGCCCGGCAAGGGCAAGACCGACCCGATCGATGCGGGTCGCGATCGGGTCGGCCGCAGACCTGTGGGCACGGTTGGACGATTCAATTGCCCACGCGTGCATTGAAGCTAGCTAACGTGCCCGTGAGACTCGTGTACCAGACTCTAGACCCGCATTTCACATTGCCGCCCGGGTTGTGTGCCAACGTGGGACACGCGATCTGGTAGGCGGTGGGAAACGCGCTAATGGTTCCAACTCCGTAGTCGTTGTTGCTGACTACTCGCATCGCCGGCCCGCCGCTGTCTCCTTGCGCCACGGCGACACCGCCCGAAGCGGTGGCGAGCACATGGCCCCCGGTGACCGGAGTGCTGTTGACAGAATAGCCTGCGTTCTTCGAAACGACCTGCAGTACGTGAGCACCGGAGTTGGCGCCCGACCCCCATACATACCCGCCCGGATCCGGGCTTGATTTAGCGCCCGAAAGAGTCACCAGGGCGCTGGAGTTGATTCCCCCGCTGTATACCGAGGAACCAATCGATCCGCTGTTGGGCTTGACAAGTGTGACATCATATTCCGGCCTATTCCAGGCCCCTGTGTTCTTCCATATTCCCAGAGCATCACCATCGGCATCATCGACGTCGCCGCTGGCTCCGACATAGCTGCCGTCGACTTCTGTGATGCAGTGACGAGCGGTAGTCAGGTACTTGTTCCCAGTATCTTCCATCGTCACCGGAAACCCGGTGGTGCACCAGCCGCCAGCGATACTGATTTGAGCACCACCCTTCCACGGGGACGCGTCATTCTGACGAGTTGCTGCGGCAATAGCCGTTGGCTCTTTCACAACCTCCACGGTAAATGGAATGTCAATCCAGGAGGCGATTAGTTCCTCGACCGCAGCGATCCCATCAGAATCCATCGAACCCATCAAGACGAAAGTCAGAGATGAACGGTCGTCGGCGTGCATTACTGCGTCGTATCTTGCGCCGGCCGGCGGATCGGCGATAAGCCTGTCAACCACGAGCTTCTGAGCACCCAGATACTCGTCCTCATCGAAGGTAACCTGATGCACGGTTACCTTCACGAGAGGATGTTGCTTGATCACAGCCTTCACCTCGGACGGCAACTCGCCCTTCCAGTACACATCCAGCGTGCGGTCCCCGAGCACGGTCAACAGATACCCGTCAACTGGCCTTTCTTGGCCCGGCCTCCAGTCGTCGGTGCTGCCCGCCAGACGCAGGATCTCATCCGAGAGCGGGGCGACGACCTCCATCCGGTCGCGCTGTTCAGGGGTAAACATCTTCAGTACATCGTCCGTGCCGTCGGGTCCTCCCGGCTTCGTGGGTTCGGCTGAGACCGGACCTCCACCCATCATCGCCAATACCGCACACAGCGTCAGCGCCGACGCCGCAATTACTCCTCGCCTTTTCATGATGATCTTTCGGCGTGCGAATCCGGGAGTCAGGGTAGGGCTCCCATTGTCTATAACCCTACCCATCTGCGCAAGGCCGGACAAGAAGGTGATCGCACGCATTCTGCGAAGAGGACCACATCAGTCGTGCCATGCGCGGCAGGGGTTGTGCGTGTGTTTGCGACGTCGCTCGAAGGACTCGCTCAGCGTCTATTTCTCATAGTCATCGACAGATTCGACTCGGTGTCGGGAAGGGGAGTCGACCGTCCGACGTGGGCAGTTGATCAACTCGCCGAGGCGACCGGTCGCGCATCTGCACGGAGGAGTCCACGTACTGCGTTCGGCGCCGGGTCGACGACGGGCGAGTTCCATTCACAGGCGGCCCATTGGTGCACGACTGATGCACGAGGGGAGCGCGATGCCGGTTTGGCCGTCGACGAAACTCCTAGTCAAACCTGAGTTGGGCATTCGCTCCCCCGCCTGGACTCGAACCAGCGGATCGCGCTCATCCCTGCGGCTGCTGCACTGCTTCGCGTCCGGTGATGATGGCGTCCAGTCCTTGAACGACTTGTTCCATGTGTCCGGCGGCGACCTTCTGGTACCGCAGGGCCATGTCAGGCGTGGCATGTCCGGCGACCGTTTGGAGTTCGCGGATGGTGGCTCCGGCGAGGGCGGTGTAGGTGAGCCCGACGTGGCGCAGGTCGTGGAACCGGATGCCCTCGACGCCCGCGGCAGCGCATGCCTTCAGCCATGCTGCGCGCCACTCGGTGTCGGTGACGTGCTGACCGTCGTCGCGCCAGAAGAGCAGTCCGTCGGGACCGAGTTGGGTTGCGTCGCGAAGGTGCGCTTTGACGGTGTCCATCATCGAGGGAGGAATGCGGACGGTGCGGATGCCGGCTTCGGTCTTCGGGTCGCCGATGTGTTGGGTTCGCTGGCCGGCGTGGGTGACGCCACGAGTGACCCGGACGACACCTCGTTTCAGGTCGATGTCCTTGCGTCGCAGCTCGCGGACCTCACCGGAACGGAGCGCGCACCAGGCTCCGAGGAGGACTCCCAGCTGCCATCGGGCTGGCATGGCGTCCGCGATCGCCTGAACCTGGACGGGAGTCAGGGGATCGATGCTGCGGCGTCGTGAAGGTTTGCCGGCGCCCTTGACCCGGACGGGGTTGCTGGCGAGCAGCCCGTCCTCGACGGCCGCCAGGCAGATGGTTCTCAGGAACTGGTAGGCGAGGTCGCAGCTGCGGCGCCGCTGGGTGATCGGGAGCGACAGCCACCACTCCTGCACTTGGTCGCGATCGAGATCGGCGAGTATGACGTCTCCGAGGGGGTGCGTGGTCCACACCTTGGGATGGGGTCGTTTCCCGGTGCGCTTGTTCGGACGCATGCTGAACGCGAGCGGTTCACCACAGATGTAGATCCGCAGGCTGGCCTCGTAGCGCGACCTGGTGGTTTCTCGAAGCTGCGCTCTCGACAGCCACTGCCGGGCATAGCCGGCGACCGTGGGCCGGTTGGCTGCGGCCTCTTCTGAGCGGCGGCGCGCCAACTCACGCTCGGCGGGCGGGCTCCACTGATCAGTCTCGATGAGTCGCCGTTCCGTCTCCAGCCAGACCCGGGCGTCGCCCTCGGTCTGGAAGGTGGTGGGCGCGTTGTAGGCCCGGCTGGGCACGACGTCGAAGATGCCGCCGTGACGGTAGCTCGCCTGGTAGTTGCCCGACGGCAGCACGCGGACGCTGCCCCAGCCGCTGCGCTGTTTCGGGCGTCGCGCTTTGCTGACCACATCGACCTCCAGAGTCGTGCGCTTATCGTGCGCTTATGGGCACAGTATATGCGCAGGCAGATCTGGGCAGTTGTGGCTCGGTAAGGGAGCAAAATACCTAGTCGGTGAGCGATAAGAGGCCAAACTGAAGCGGCAAGCAGTCGTGCAGCAGATCGGTGCCCTCTCGCTCGTACACGGATTCGAATCCCATTGGGGGCACCGGGTCAACAGTGCATTCACAGGGCGATCGATGGAGGCGGCTCCGCTCGGCGGAGCAGAGGCTCGGGTGAGAAGGAAGTATGCGATCGTGGGCATGGATCTTGTCTGCTCACCGGGCGGGTTCGAGGGGGCCCGTGTTGGCCGGTTCGGCCGGTTCGACGGCGGCCCGTAGCTTCCGGGCGAGTTCGCGTTCCGTGGGGCCTGGCCGGACGGCGCGCAGCGCGGTGAGAATGGCGGCCAGGTCGACGAGTTCCTGGAGGGCTGCACCGGCGATTGCCGGCAGGATCCCCCAGACGGCGACCAGCATCAGGCCGATACTGATCGCGATGCCGAGCCAGATCGCCTGGAGAGCGATCCGGACGGTCCGCCGGGCGATAGCGATGCTGGTGGCGACCCGGCTGAGGTCGTCGAGCATGATCACGACATCTGCCGACTCGCTGGCCGCGGTGGCGCCCTTGGCGCCCATGGCGATGCCGACGTCCGCGGCGGCGAGAACGGGGGCGTCGTTGACCCCGTCCCCGACCATCGCGACCGGGCGGCCCGGCAGCGAGGCGACCTGGGCGACCTTGTCGGCGGGCAGCAGGCCGGCGCGGACGTCGTCGATCCCGATCTGGCCGGCGATATGGCGGGCGGTGACCACGGCGTCGCCGGTGAGCATCGCCACGCTCCGCACACCGAGGTGGTGAAGGGCGTGCAGGGTCGCGGGCGCGTTGTTGCGCACCTCGTCGGTGAGCAGGATGCGTCCGAGGTAGCCCTCGGTGCTGCCGAGGTGGATGGCGATGTGTCCCGGCGGGACGGGCGCCTCGGGCGGGGTGTGCCCGGTGACGTGGGCGACGTGTTTGGCGTTGCCGACCGCGGTGAGCCGGCCGTGGATCGTCGCGGTCATGCCCGCGGCTGTGGTCTCTTCGACGCCGGTTGCCAGCGGGATGTGGAGGTGGCGGTGGTGGGCCGCGTTCACGATCGTCTTCGCCAGCACGTGCGCGGAGAAGGTCTCGGCCGCGGCAGCGGTGGCGAGCAGCTCGTCGGCGCTCGCGCCCGGGGCCGGTTCGACACGGTCGACGACGGGCTGGCCGTGGGTGATGGTGCCGGTCTTGTCCAGCGCGACGGTTCGGACGCGGGACAGGGTCTCCATCACCCCGCCGGACTTGACGATCACGCCGTTGCTCGCGGCCCGGCTCATCCCGGCCAGGAACGCCACCGGCGCGGCGATCAGCAGCGGGCAGGGCGTGGCCACGACCAGGACCTCGGCGAAACGTACCGGGTCGCCGGACAGCCACCACGCCACCCCGGCGATCACCAGGGACACCGCGGTGAACGGCACCGCGTACCGGTCCGCGAGCCGGACGATCGGCGACTTGCTCTCCGCTGCTGCCTGCACCAGGTCGATGATCTGCTGGTACTGGCTGTCCTTCGCCGAGCGGGTGGCCCGGACCAGGGCGACCTTCTGCTGGCTGACCGTGCCCGACAGCACCTGATCGCCATGGGCGTGCTCCACCGGCAACGGCTCGCCGGTGATCGAGGACTCGTCGAAGGAGGCCGCCTCGCCCTCCAGCACCCCGTCAACCGGGACGACCTCACCCGGACGGACCATGATCAGGTCGCCGGCCACGACCTCGCTGATCGGCACCTCGACGAAGGTCCCGCCGAGGGTGGCGCGATGAGCGAACCGCGGCGCGCGCTTCAGCAGGGCCGACACCTCACGATGCGCCCGGGCGTTGGCGTAGTCCTCCAGGGCTTCGCCGCCGGTGAGCATCAGGACAACGATCAGTGCGGCCCAGTGGTCACCGACGAGCACGGTCGCGGTGATGGCGGTCACGGCGAGCACATCCAGGCCGAAGTTGCCGCGCAGCAGGTCGCGGATCATCGACCACGCCTGCCAGGCGGCGATCGCCAGCGCATAGCCGCCAACCAGCCATCCGGACACCACCGACTGGCCTGCCCACAGCAGCACGAGCCCGGTCACACCGATCGCCAGAGTCGTCGCGACCACCGGATAACGTCGCACCAGATTCCACATCGTCACCCGATAATTCTCCCCCAAAATGGGGCACTTCTCCACGAAGGAATGCCTAACCTCAGCTGCGGAGGTTTAGGTTTGCCTTACCTGTCCTGCGTTATCGCGACCATGGACGGCCTGCCGGCCTCGGTGCGGAATATCTGCATTCCGTCGGTTGGGTCAGGAGCCGTCCAGCCGGTAGCGGTGGATGCCTGTCGAGTGGGCGATGAAGCCCACCCGCGCGAACCAGCGGGGGAGGCCCATCCGGGGTTCGGGGTCGTCGAAGTAGGAGAAGGACTCGACCAGCCGGATGCCGGGGCTCCAGGCTTCGAGCTCGGCGGGTGAGCGCACCGACCAGTGCATGCGGGCCCGAGACCCGGTGACAGCGAGGTGGAGGTTGTCGATCCGGACGGCGTGGCTGGTGTACGCGTCGGTGACCAGTTCGGCGCCGGGGAAGCGCTCCCGCAGCCGGCACACCAGATCGCGGACCTGGTCGGTGGGGAAGTAGGGCAGCACCGCCTCGGCGACGAACATCAGCGCATCACCCGGCTCGAACGGGGCGTCGCCGAGCCAGTCGGGGGCGAAGGCCGACGCCGCAAGGTAGCGGTAGCGGTTGGACGGGGGCAGGAGGCCCCGGCGGATGGTAATCACCGCGGGCAGGTCGAGATCGAACCAGTGCACTCGACCGTTGTCGAGTCGCTGGAACCGCGTGTCCAGGCCGCAGCCGAGGTGGACGACCGTCCCGTCCGGGTGGCGGGTGAGGAAGTCCCGGACGAACCGGTCGAACTCTCGTGCCCGAACCACGCACTGGGCGAGGTCGCCGCGGGACAACCGGATCCGCTTCCCGTCGGCGTCGATGGCTCTGGCGAGTTCTCCAGCCAGCGGATCCCGCAGCAACGGGTTCGGCCCGCGTTGTTCCACGGCCCGCGCCCACAACGGAATCAGCAGGGTTTGCGAGACCGGATCACCCCCGAACAACACCGATCGACTCATTGCGCCTTCTCAGAACAGCCGAATGGACCCGGCCAGGAATGCCTTGCCCCATTTCGATGTAGCTTTCCACCAACGTGAATTCTTGCACTTTCCGGCGGCGAGCGCTCCGCAAAGGCCGAGCGGGTGTGCTCAGGAATCTGCCGAACCGTCGGGCAGCCGGAGCGATTCCTCGCGGTGGGTCAGGCCGGCGATGTCGTCCTCGTAGGAGCGGGGATCCTCGACCGGTTCCATGTGGGTGATCACCTGAGCCGACGTGAAGGTTGCGCGGAGCCGATCCTCGATCTGTTCGGTGAGGTCGTGGCCCTGGGCAATGGTCCAGGAGCCAGGGAGCAGCACATGCATGCTGATGAACTGCTGGTGCCCGGCGACCCGGGTCTGGATGTGGTGGAACCTCACCGGTTCCTCGGCGAACTCGTCCAGCACGCCGACCAGCAGATCATGCTCCTCGGCGGTAAGGGCATGGTCCATCAGGCCCTCGACCGAGGCGCTGACCAGGTGCCAGCCCGTCCAGATGATGTTCGCGCCCACGAGCAGGGCGACGATCGGATCGAGCGCGAGCCAGCCCGTGAGCGCCACCAGCAGGACGCCCACCAGGACGCCGGCGGAGGTCCACACGTCGGTCATCAGGTGCTTGCCGTCGGCCTCGAGGGTGATCGAGTGGTGCTTCCGTCCGGCCCTGATCAGGACGACCGCAACGGCGCCGTTCAGGATCGAGGCACCCACCGAGATCGCCAGGCCGATACCCACGTTCTCGAGCGGTGCCGGGGTGATCAGCCGCTCGATCGCGGTCCAGATGATGAAGACCGCGGCGACGAAGATCATGACGCCCTCGACGGCAGCCGAGAAGTATTCGGCCTTGCTGTGCCCGAAGTGGTGGTCGTCGTCCGAGGGCTGGGCTGCGACCCGGAGCGCGACCAGCGCCACGATCGCAGCCACCAGGTTCACGATCGACTCCGCGGCGTCCGACAGCAGGCCCACCGAGCCGGTCAGGAGATACGCGCCTGATTTCAGCCCGATCGTCACGAGCGCGACCGCGATCGACAACCAGGCGAAACGAGTCAGATCCGGCCTGTCGGACCGTCCCTTCTGCGGCTCCACACCCGAATGCTAGTGAACAGCCCGCCTCTGTGTCGGGTCGGTGACCTGGCCGCCGTCGTCACGTCAGGAGGGCAGACCGTTCGGTCGATCCGGATTGACCGATCGGACGGGTCTGCGGTGGTCTACGGTGTGGGGAAACCGAGCAGGGGGAGCGGCGTGGATCACAGTGACCGACGCCGGGCGGTCGAGCCCGGGGAGGCCGGTTCACCGCGGGTTGAGGTCGACGGCCATGTCTGGCGCGTCCGCTCGCTCGGCGTGGCGCGCCAGGTCCTGCGGGCCCGCGAGGGGACAACGCAGGCGGGCTTCACGGCGGAGTGGATCCCCAAGGGCTATCTCAAGCACCATCCGATCCTGATCTCGGACGGCCCCCGGCACGACGAGCAGCGCCGCAAGGTCGCCCGGTTCTTCGCCCCCGCGGTCGTCGCCGATCGCTACGCGGAGACGATGGCGGCCAGCGCCGATGCCCTGCTGGCCACCGCGGAGGAGCAGGGGACGTTCCGGCTCGACGACCTGGCGCTGCACTACACCGTCGACGTCACGGCGCAGGTGGTCGGGCTCACCGAGTCCGCCATCCCCGCAATGGCCGCCCGGCTGGTCTCCTTCTTCAGGCAACCGCCGTTCGACATCACCAAGCCGGATCTGGGTCGCTCCCGCCGCCAGTGGGCGCAGGCTGCGGCCAACGGCCTCCTGCCGGTGCTGCGGTTCTACGCCGCCGACGTGCGGCCCGCGATCGGCGTGCGTCGCAGGCAGCCGCGTGATGACGTGATCAGCCACCTGATCGCGGAGGGCTACACCAATGCGGACATCCTCGTCGAGTGCATCACGTACGGGACCGCCGGCATGGTCACCACGCGTGAGTTCATCGCCATGGCCTGCTGGCACTTGCTCCGCTACCCGAGCCTTCGCGAGCGGTACGTGGCCGCCGGGCCGACCGAGCGGAGCGCGATCCTCAACGAGATCATCCGGCTCGAGCCCGTGGTTGGGCATCTCTACCGTCGCGTGCAGGCCAGCCTGGAACTCGTCGAGGGCGACACCACCTGGGCGCTCGCGGCCGGCGATCTCGTCGACATCTGCGTCCGCCCGGCCAACGCCGACCCGGACGCCGTGGGCGAGCGGCCGCTCGATCTGTGCCCGGGACGGTCCCTGCCCGCCGGGGTCAACCCGGCCGCGCTGAGCTTCGGGGACGGTGCGCATCGATGCCCCGGCCAGCCGCTGGCGATGCTCGAGGCCGACGCGCTGCTCACCCGCCTGCTGGCCCGCGATCCGACGATCGTCGCGGAACCCACCATCGAGTGGGACGACCTCATCGCCGGATATTCGCTGCGTGGGCTCGAGTTGCGGATCTGAGCCTTTCGCACCCGCGGCGATCCTCGTCTACGGTGGCGCAATGACCGTCCCGGAAGCACCCGCAGGGCGCCCCGATCCCGCGGCGCCTGCCACCACTCCCGGCCTGGATCGCGACTTCGACCGGGCCGCGCCCCGCTACGACCTGCTCACCCGAATGAACCCCGGCTACCACAGGCACCTCGCCGCGGCGGCACGTCAGCTCGCTGACCGGCTCGGCGCCGGCCCTACGGTGCTCGACCTCGGCTGCGGGTCCGGTTCGTCCACTGCAGCCCTGCTGGGGGCCCTGCCGGAGGCAACCGTCATCGCCATCGACGCCTCGGCCGGCATGCTCGACCATGCCCGGGCCAAGCCCTGGCCGCAGCCGGTGCGTTTCCTTCACGCCGCGGCCGAGCAGCTTCCCGACCTCGGGCTCCCCCCTTCGGACGGGGCGCTCGCCGCCTACCTGTTCCGCAACATCCCCGCCGGCGGGCGCGATCATGTGTTGCGGCTGGTCCACGAACAACTCCGACCCGGCGGCTGGCTGGTCGTCCAGGAGTACTCAGTGGCGGGGCGTCCCCTCCGGTCCCTGGTCTGGACCCTGGTGTGCTGGATGGTGGTCATCCCGTTGGCCCTCGTCCTTCGCGGCTCACCGAGGCTCTACACCTACCTGTGGCGCAGCGTCATCGACTTCGACAGCACCGAGCGCTTCGCCGCCCGCCTGGTGGAGGCCGGGTTCGTGGACGTGGCCCGCGCCGACGTCCGGGGCTGGCAGCGCGGAATCCTGCACACGTTCGTGGCGCGGCGTCCCCACTCCGGCTGATCAGGAAGCAGCCAGCGTCGCGGCGGCCGCGGCGACCGAATGGCCCAGCGGCTGGAACGGCACGGGGGCGGACGACTGGTGGCTACCGCCGACCCACAGCGCCAGCGCCGGCAGGCCGGCGAGGGCCGCTGCCACGGGTTCGAGGCGGACCGCATCGGCACGCCGGTGCAGCGAGGTGACGGCGTGCCGGGCGGCGGTCCCGGCCGCAGCCTCCCGCCAGGCCGGCGCCGGCACCTGGGCGCCGAGGTACACGGTCCGCAGGCCCGCCCGGCGCGCGGCGGTAGCGAAGGCGAGCAGTCCGATCTCGTGATCCACGCCGGGGGCGCGCCGACCAGCACGGTCGGCCCCGCGACGAACCGCGCCGCTTCGTCGTAGGCGGCAGCAAGCCGGCGCATCGTCACCGCCGCCACCAGGTGTTCTCCGGCCACCGTGAGCTCACCGCGTGCCCACGCCCTGCCGAGCGCGGAGAGTGCCGGCATCAGCCACTCGTCGGTAACCCGCTCGAAGTCGTCCTGCGCGAAACGGTCGGCGACAATCCGCTCGACAGTCTCACCGTCCAGCCGTACGGCCGCCGCCAGCAGGTCATCGCGAGCGCGGGCGCCGTCCGCTTCGACCCGGATCCGGCGGGCGGCCTCCTCCGCGGCCCTGCGGGGCGGCCACCCCGACCGAACCAGCTGGCTCATCCGCCGGATCGCCGCGATCGCAGCCTCGTCGTAGAGCCGGTACCCCGAAGGGCTGCGCGCCGGCTCGACCAGCCCGTAGCGACGTTCCCAGGCACGCAGGGTGTGCTCGGGCACTCCGGTGAGTTCTGCGACCTTCTTGATCGTGACCATCCTGGCGATCGTACGTTGCGGCGACGCGGTGAGCCGAGAGCGGCGGTGTACGTACTTTGTCCAATGTTTGACGCTCGGCGCTTTCGGCAGTTTGCCCAACATGTCAGACTCTTGTTCAAGGTTGATCGAGTGAAGGAGGCCGGAGATGTCGGATCGAGTGCGCCAGGTGGTGGTGACGGCGAGTGCCGTGTTCATGGTGGTTGGCACCCTGTTCGGGATCGGCCTGATCGGTACTCCCGTCGAGAGCTCCGCGGGAGGCAGCCTCTCCGCAACGGCGACCCTGCTCGCTCCGGCGGTACGCGCCTTCTCGATCTGGTCGGTGATCTACGCCGGCCTGATCGCGTACGTGGTGTGGCAGTGGCTGCCGTCGAACGCAACCTCCCCGCGCGCCCGCCGGATCGGCTGGCTGTCCGCGCTGTCCATGGTGCTGAACGGGGCCTGGCTGCTGGTCACCCAGGCCGGCTGGCTGTGGGCCAGCGTTGTGGTCATCCTCGGGCTGGCCGTGACGCTCGGGGAACTGATGCGCCGGCTCGGTCGTCCGGTTCGGGCCGGGTCGGTCGAGAAGGTCATCGTGGACGGCACCTTCGGGTTGTACCTGGGCTGGGTCTCGATCGCCACCGCAGCGAACATCACCGCCACGCTGGTCGCTTCGGGCGTCAATCCGCCCCTCGAGGTCGCAGAGCTGCTGGCTGTCGGAGTGCTCGCGGTTGCTGCGGTGATCGGTCTGCTGCTCGCCCGACTCCTGGACGCCCGCGTGGGGGTGGCGCTGGCGATGGCCTGGGGCCTGTTCTGGATCGCCGTGGGGCGCATCGCAGGGGAGCCGTCCTCCGTCCTCACCGGGGCAGCCGCAGGAGTGGCCGCCGCAGTAGTGCTGACGGCAGCAGGCTTGATCTGGCTCCGACGGGCCGGTGAGCCTGTCCTTGTCCATGCCCACCGCCCCTGAGGCACGAATGCGCTACAGGTTGGAAGCCACTGACCGCAGGGACGCGAGCCGATCACCGATGGAGGGCAGCATGATCGCCCCGATGGATGACGACCTCGTGGTTCTCCTCGACGACCACGACCGCCCGTCCGGGGCGGCGCCGCGGATGAGCGTGCACACCGATCGCACACCCCGCCACCTCGCCTTCTCCTGCTACCTGTTCGACGAGCACGGCCGGGTGTTGCTGACCCGGCGTGCGCTGGGCAAGGTCACCTGGCCCGGCGTCTGGACGAACTCGTGCTGCGGTCACCCACGACCGGGGGAGTCGATGGAGGATGCCGTGCGGCGCAGGGTGGGTCAGGAACTCGGCACAGCCGTCGGTGGACTCCAGCTCGTGCTGCCGGACTTCGGGTACCGGGCGGTTGACGCGTCCGGGATCGTGGAGAACGAGGCGTGCCCGGTGTGGGTGGGCCGTCTCGCCGAGACGGTGCGTCCGGACCCGGCCGAGGTGTGTGAGACGGCCTGGATCCGCTGGGACGACCTGAGCCGGATCGCCGCCACGGCGCCGGCCCTGCTGAGTCCGTGGTGCGTGCTCCAGGTTCCGCTGCTCGATGCAGCGATCGGGAAGGAGGGAGCGGCATGACCCTGATCCACTCGTCCGCCCGGCAGCGACCCGGGCTCCAGGCCCCCGTGGGTGGCGACGATGCCACTGTGGCTGCGGTCGAGGACCGGATCGCCCAGACCATCGACTCACTGCGGACGATGTGGGCCGACCTGGCCTCCGCCGTCGTCCCGAGGGAGGGCGTGCTGCACACCGACTCGGTGATCGAACTGCTCGAGGGCATGGTGTACTCGGGCGGCAAGCGCTTCCGTCCGCGGATGGCGCACTGGGGCTGGGTTGCTGCCGGCGGCCAGCGGACGGGCATCGGCCACGCCGACCTGATCACCATCGGCGCTGCGCTGGAGTTGCTGCACGTGTTCGCGTTGATCCACGACGACGTGATGGACGGTTCCGAGACCCGGCGTGGGCACGCTTCGGTGCACGCCAGCGCCCGCGAGCAGCACCTGCGACTGCACGGCATCGGTGATCCGCAGCGGTACGGGGAGAACATCGCAATCCTCGCCGGCGACCTCTCCCACAGCGAATCAGGTCTCCTGGTGGCCACGCTGCCGCGGCCGTTGCAGGAGGTGTGGCGGACGCTGTGCGTCGAGCTGATGATGGGGCAGGGTCGCGACCTGGTGGGGGCGGCGAACGGACGCCGCGACCTCGCGCACGCACGGGAGGTCGCCCGGGCGAAGTCGGGCGCGTACACGGTGTGGCGCCCGCTCCAGCTCGGCGCGGTGGCGGCCGGGGCCGACCCGCGAACGCTGGCTGCGCTGGAGCGCTACGGGGTGGCCGTCGGTGAGGCGTTCGCCCTGCGCGACGACATCCTGGGCGTGATCGGCGACTCCGCGACGACGGGGAAGCCGGTCGGTGACGACATCGTGGCGGGCAAGCCGACCGTGCTGATGGCGCTGGCAGAGCAGCGGTTCCCGCCACGCTGGCGGCGCCTGCTGAGGCGGGCTGCCGACGGCCACGCGTCCGGTCGCCTGGTGGGGGCGCTGCAGAAGGAACTCGTCGCGTCCGGAGTGATCGCTGACGTCGAGACGATGATCCGGGAGGCCGTCTCGGCCGCGATCCTCGCCCTGGAAGATCCGGTGATCGACCGCGCAGCGGTGCCAGGGCTCGAGGCCCTCGCCCGGCGGGTCGCCTGGCGGGACGCATGAACACCCCACAGCGTTCCGCTCCTGCGCTGCGCGCGCCCCGGCAACACCGCGGGGGTGTCGGATGAGCCGCGTCGCGGTCCTCGGCGCCGGTCTCGCGGGGCTGTCGGCTGCGTCGCAGCTGGTGGCCGACGGGCACGACGTGGTCGTCCTGGAACGGGACGGCGGGCCGGGCGGCCGGGCGGGCACGCTGGTGCAGGCCGGCTTCACCTTCGACACCGGCCCGACGGTGCTGACCATGCCGGACCTGCTCGACCGCGCGTTCTCCCGGATCGGCGCGGACCGGAAGGAGCTGCTCCCGTTGCGCCGCCTCGATCCGGCCTACCGGGCGCTCTACGCAGATGGGTCGCAGTTGCTGGTGCGCGCGAACGCCTCCGACCAGGTGGCGGAGATCCGGCGCAGGGGGCTGGCCGCGGACGCGGCCGCCCTGCCCGGGTTCGTGGAGTGGCTGGAGGAGCTCTACGCGCTCGAGATGCCGAACTTCATCGAACGCAACTTCGACTCCCCGCTCGACCTGCTGGCCAGACCGAAGGCTGCAGCGCGCCTGCTCGGCTTGGGCGGCTTCTCCAGCCTCGAGAAGGCGGTCCGGCGGTGGTTCCGCGACGACCGGCTGGTGCGGCTGTTCACCTTCCAGGCGATGTACGCGGGCCTGGCGCCCGCCGAGGCGCTGGCGATCTACGCCGTGATCACCTACATGGACTGCATCCGTGGGGTCTACTTCCCCGAGGGCGGCATGCGGGCGGTCCCGACCGCCCTCGCCGGAGCGCTCGCAGCGGCCGGCGCCGACCTTCGCTACGACAGCCCGGTGACCGGGCTGATCCAGGACAGCTCGGGCAAGCTCGCCGGCGTCGTCGCCGGGGGTGAGCGGATCGCTGTCGACGCGGTCGTGGTCACCCTCGACCTGCCCACCGCCTACCGGCAGTTGCTGCCCGACCTCACCCCACCGCGCGGCCTCGCGAAGGCGGCCTGGTCGCCGTCCGCCCTGGTCTGGCACGTGGGCGTGCGCGGAACGCCGCGACCGGGGGTCGCGCACCACAACATCCACTTCGCCGAGGCATGGGAGAGCTCCTTCGAGGAGTTGGTCACTCGCAGGCGGCTGATGAGCGACCCGTCCCGCCTGGTCACCGTCCACAGCCTCGACGACCCTGCCGCGGCTCCCGAGGGACACAGCACCCTGTACGTGCTCGAGCCGGTGCCGCACCTCGGCGCCGATATCGACTGGACGGCTGAGCGGGGCCCGGCGCGGGAGCGGCTGCACCGCTTCCTTGCGACCAACGGCTACCCAGACGACATCGTCACAGAGCGGCTGGTCACTCCCATGGACTGGGCGGCCCAGGGCATGGCGATGGGCACCCCGTTCAGCCTCGCGCACACCTTCTTCCAGACCGGGCCGTTCCGTCCGTCCAACGTCGAGCCCCGGCTGCCGGGGGTGTTCTTCGCCGGGTCGGGCACCACGCCCGGGGTGGGCGTGCCGATGGTGCTGATCAGCGGCGATCTGGCCGCGCAGCGGGTGGGCAGCTACCTGGGGGGCCCGTCGTGAGCAGCACCGACCTTGACGCCGGCTACGCCGAATGCGCGCGGCTGACCCGCGCCTACGGCACCACCTACTACTGGGGAACGGCCCTGCTGCCGGCGCCGCAGCGCCGGCACGTGTATGCGGTGTACGCACTGTGCCGGCTGGCCGACGACATCGTCGACGCCGATGGCGCCACCACCGGCGAGGTGGCTGCGACCGCATCGGCGCTCGCCAGGTTCCGTGCCGGGTTCGACGCCGCCATCGCGGGGAATCCCCCGGACGCCGTCCTGGCGGCCATCGCCCACACCGTCCGCGAGGCCGGGATCGACACCGAGTGCTTCGACCGGTTCTTCGGGGCGATGGAGATGGACCTGAGCGTCACCGAGTACGGCACCTGGGAGGACCTGTGCGGCTACATGGAGGGCTCGGCCGCCGTGATCGGGGAGATGATGCTGCCCATTCTCGAGCCGCTAACCCCGCAGGCGCTCGAGCCGGCGCGCGCGCTGGGACTGGCGTTCCAGCTGACGAACTTCCTGCGGGATGTCGGCGAGGACCTCGGCCGTGGACGCGTCTACCTGCCCACAGAAAACCTGGCCCGCTTCGGCGCGGACCCGTGGCGGCGGACCGTGGACCAGCCCTGGCGGGATGTGATGGCCTTCGAGATCGCCCGTAACCGCGAGTTGTACGCGCTGGCCCGGACCGGGGTGCCGATGCTGCCGCCGGCCTCGGCCCGGTGCGTCGGGACGGCGCTCGACCTGTATTCGCAGATTCTGGAGCGGATCGAGGCGCGCGACTACGACGTGTTCTCCGGCCGGGCCCGGGTGCCGACCTGGCGCAAGGCCGTGACCACCGCCGGGGCGCTACTGCTCGGCCCGCGGAGGGCCGCCTGATGCCGGGGTTGGCGCGATGAGGGTTGCCTACCTGCTGGTGCTGGCTGGCTGCCTGCTGATCACGCTGCCGTTGGAGTTCTGGCTGCGGGCGCGGGTGTACCGGCGTCCGCTGCGGCTGGTGTTGGCGCTGGCGCCGGCGGTGGTCGTGTTCTACGTCTGGGACGCGATCGCGATCGCGCGCGGCCACTGGAGCTACAGCCCGACCCAGACCACCGGCTGGATCCTGCCCGGCGGTGTGCCGCTGGAGGAGTTCGTGTTCTTCGTGGTCATCCCGATCTGCGGCCTGCTCACCTACGAGGCGGTCGGCGCCGTGCTGGAACGTCGACGGCGTGCAGAGGCGCCGGCGGCGCAGGAAACCGAACATGGCTGAGTACACGGTGGCGACCGTTGTCGCGGTGCTGGGCGTGGTGGCGATCGAGGTGTTCTGGGCGCGGACCGGCATCTTCCGCAGTCTTCAGTACTGGCTGGCGATGGCGATCATCTTCTGCTTCCAGGTGCTCGTTGACGGCTGGCTGACCCGGCTCGACGATCCGGTGGTGCGGTACGCGCCAGGGATGTTCCTCGGTGTCCGGTTCCCGTTCAGCATCCCGATCGAGGACTTCGGGTTCGGGTTCGCCCTGGTCACCGCCGTGATCATCACCTGGAAGGCTCTGGGACGACGAGAGGTGCGCGAATGAGGAGCTGGTTCCCGGGGCGGGACCCGCGTGCCGTGCGGCACCCCGCGGAGCCGCCCGGCGCAGCGGTCGTGGAGGTGGCGACGCCGACCGTGGCCGTCATCGGCGGCGGCATCGCGGGCCTGGCTGCGGCGACCGGGTTGGCCGAACGTGGCGTCCGGGTCGTGCTGCTGGAGGCGGCCGACACCCTCGGTGGTCGCGTCCGGGCGTGGCCGGTGCCGCTGCCCGACGGTACGACTGGCACGATGAGCCGAGGCTTCCACGCCTTCTTCCGGCAGTACTACAACCTGCGCTCCCTGCTGCGGCGGGCCGATCCCGGCCTGGATCGGCTGGTGCCGATCGCGGACTACCCGCTTCAGCTGGCCCCGGTGCGGAACGGGGCGCCGCTGGTGGACTCGTTCGCGTCCATCCCGAGGACGCCGCCGTGGAACCTGGTCGGCTTCGTTGCGCAAAGCCCGTCCTTCCGGGCCCGTGACCTGCTCGGGGTGGACGTGCGGGAGGCGCTCGGGCTGCTCACTGTGCGCTTCCCCGCGACCTACTCGAAGCTGGACGGGGTGAGCGCTGCGGACTTCCTGGACCGGTTGCGGTTCCCCGACGGCGCCCGGCACCTCGCCCTTGAAGTGTTCGCCCGCAGCTTCTTCGCCGACCCGCGCGACTTCTCCGCCGGGGAACTGGTCGCGATGTTCCACACCTACTTCGTCGGCTCGGCGGAGGGGTTGCTGTTCGACGTGCCGGACGACGACTACGACACGGCGCTGTGGGCGCCGCTCGCACGCTACCTGGCCGGCCTGGGTGCCGAGATTCGCACGGGCACCAGGGTGCTGGGCCTGGAGGAGACCGAACGCGGGGTTGTGGTGACCACGGCCGATGCCCGCCTGGCTGCGGACGCGGTGGTGCTGGCGCTCGACCTGCGCTCTCTGCAGCAGCTGGTCGCGGACGCGACCTGGCTCGGCGACGCCGGCTGGCGGGAACGGATCGGCGCGCTGCGGAGCGCGCCCCCGTTCGGCGTCGGGCGGCGCTGGCTGTCCGGCCGCTTCTCCGAGATCGCGGCATTCCTCGGCACGAGCGGCTACGGGCCGCTGGACAACCTCAGCCGGCTGGACGCGTTCGAGGCCGGCGCCGCCGGTTGGGCAGCCCGAACCGGCGGCACGGTGGTCGAGGTGCACGGCTACGCGCTGAGTGACCCCTCCCCGGCCAGTCGGGAGTCGCTGTGGCGCGAGGCCGCCCGCATCCATCCGGAACTGGGTGCAGCGCAGGTCGTCGCCGAGCAGTGGCTGGTGATGGACGACTGCCCCCTGGTGGGGGTCGAACCATGGGTGTTGCGTCCGGGCGTGGACACACCCGACGCGAGGGTCGCGCTCGCGGGAGATCTCGTCCGCTGCGACTGGCCGGTGGCACTGATGGAACGGGCGGCCACCACAGGCTGGCAGGCCGCAAACAGCCTGCTGCGACGCTTCGGTCGCGGCGGGCACGACGTCTGGTCGCCGCCGCTGGATGGACTCCTTGTTCGTGGAGTCCGCCGGCGGGCCTCTGGGGGGAGCGGAGCGGCCTGAGCCGGCGGGAGGCCGGGTCTTCCGCCGGTCGGCCGACGGTGCCTGGTTGGGGTGGTCGTCAGGGCACGAGGGGCTGTGCCCTGACGACCGTCAATCTCCGGCCGAGCTGAAGAGGGGGGCTCAAGGCTTCGAAGTGATACGCAATAGTACCCCCTTGTGGTGAGCTGTGGTGTCACCCACGCGGGGTCTTTGGCGCCCGCTCTGCCCGCGCTACCCTCGACTCCGGCCACCCTGGCGACGGTTCCGCCAAACCAGACGTCGGGGACGCGGCTCCAGTGCGTTCGGGGGGGGCGCCGACAGAGTTCGCGGTTGCTGGTTGAGCGGTCGGTAGCTTGTCGGGGATAGGACAGTGACCGGAAGCTGCTCCCGGCATTGGCCTTGGCGACTTCCCGGGACCCGGGCGTCCCAGCCACCTCCCGGGCCGGCCCCGGCGCGGCGGGCTCCCGGTCCTCGGCGCTCTCGATCGGGAGGTACGGGCAGGGCTGGGCCAGGCACAGGTCGAAGCCGAGCGGGACGCCGGCGCCGTGGCGGCGTTCGAGCCCGGATCCCGGGTGACCCGGGTCAAGGTGTCTTGCGCGGACGTTCGGGCGAGGGTTGCGTCCGAGCTATTCAGTGTTACTATGTACCGGTAGTCAGTGACACTGAGTAGCTGGAGGATCGATGGGCAAACAGCTGACCGAGCTGCTCAAGGGCACGCTCGAGGGCATCGTGCTCGCGTTCCTCGCGGCGCGCCCGGCGTACGGCTACGAGATCACCGGGTGGCTGCGCGAGCAGGGCTTCGCCGACATCGCCGAGGGCACGGTCTACGCCCTGCTGGTGAGGATCGAGCAGCGCGGGCTGGTGGACGTGGAGAAGGTCGCTTCGGAGAAGGGGCCGCCGCGCAAGGTGTACACGCTCAACGAACGGGGTCGGCGCGACCTCGCGGAATTCTGGACGACGTGGAGCTTCCTCGCCGAACGGCTGGGGCGGCTCAGGGACGGAGAGTGACATGGCTGCCAAGTGGATAGAGCTGGTCACCGGATCGCTCGAGGAGAAGAAGCGATACCGGGAGTACAAGGCCCGGCTCGAGGCCCTGCCGGGGCCCTGGGCGAGCTCGGCGAAGGCGTTCCAGCGGTACTTCATGTACTACGCGGGCGTCGTCGACGGAGCGACGACGATGCAGATGATGAGTGACTTCACCGACCTCTGGGAGCGCGCGGCCACAGACGGCACGCCCCTGCGCGAGGTCATCGGGCACGACCCGGTGGACTTCGCGGAGACGTTCGCGCAGGCCTACACCGGCAAGCACTGGATCGACAAGGAGCGCGCCCGCCTGATCCGGACGATCGAGGATGCCGAGCGGGGAGAGCGGGCATGACCGCAGCCATCCAGGTGCGTGGCCTGACGAAGGCCTACGGCGACCTCGAGGTGCTGCGGGGCGTCGACCTCGAGGTGGCCCGGGGCAGCATCGTGGCGCTGCTCGGTGCGAACGGTGCGGGCAAGACGACGCTGGTGAAGATCCTCGCCACCCTGCTCAGGGCGGACGACGGCAGCTCGGTGGTGAACGGCTTCGACGTCGCCTCCCGGGCGGCGGACGTCCGGGCATCCATCAGTCTCACCGGTCAGTTCGCCGCCGTGGACGAGGTGCTCACCGGACGCGAGAACCTCGTCCTCGTTGCCCGGCTGCGGCACCTGGGCGATGTCGGGGCGATCGCGGACGGGCTGCTCGAGCGGTTCGGTCTGGCCGACGCCGCCGACCGGGCGGTGTCGGGCTACTCCGGTGGCATGCGTCGCCGGCTCGACATCGCGATGAGCCTCGTCGGCGAGCCGCCAGTGGTCTTCCTCGACGAGCCGACCACTGGGCTCGACCCCCGCGCGCGGATCGACGTCAGGCGGGACATCCGACAACTCGCCGAGCACGGCACCACCGTGCTGCTCACCACCCAGTACCTGGACGAGGCCGAGCAGCTCGCTGACCGGATCGCGATCCTGCACCATGGCCGGATCATCGTGGACGGCACGCTGGCAGAGCTCAAGGCGCTGCTCCCGCCGGCGACGGTCGAGTACGTGGAGAAGCAACCGACTCTCGAGGAGGTCTTCCTCGCCCTGGTCGGCGCGGACGGAGAGGACGGGCGATGACCGGCGCGCACGTGGTCACAGACACCGGCGTCCTGCTGGGACGGTCGCTGCGCCACGTCACCCGCAGTCTGGACACGATCATCACGACCGCGGTGACCCCGATCGCGATGATGCTGTTGTTCGTCTATGTCCTCGGCGGCGCGATCACCGCAGGCCCGGGGTCGTACGTGGACTACCTGCTGCCCGGGATCCTGCTGATCACCATCGCATCCGGCATCGCCTACACGGCGTTCCGGCTGTTCCTGGACATGCAGGGTGGCATCTTCGAGCGACTCCACTCGATGCCGATTGCGCGCTCGTCGGTGTTGTGGGCGCACGTCCTGACCTCGCTCGTCGCCAACCTCGCCTCGGTCGTGGTGGTGGTGCTCGTGGCCCTGCTGATGGGCTTCCGCTCCGCTGCCGGGGTTCCCGCCTGGCTCGCGGTCGCCGGCATCCTGGTCCTGTTCACCCTGGCGCTGACCTGGATCGCCGTGATCCCCGGCATCACCGCGAAGTCCGCGGACGGGGCGAGCGCGTTCGCCTACCCGCTGATCTTCCTGCCGTTCATCAGCTCGGCGTTCGTGCCGACCGCGACCATGCCGGGACCGGTGCGCTGGTTCGCCGAGCACCAGCCGGTGACCTCGATCGTCGACGCACTCCGGGCCCTGCTGGCTGGGCAACCGGTCGGTAGCGACCTGTGGATCGCCCTCGCCTGGTGCGCGGGCATCCTCGTCGTCGCCTACGCGGCCGCGATGCGTGCCTATCGCCGCCGGATCGCCCGCTAGGCGGAACTCCCGATCCGGGGCGGCGACACGCGGGCGCGTGATCGGCTGTTCACAGGTGGGCGCGGGAGAATTCCTTCGGCAAGGAGTTTCTGGGGGAACCGTGACCGACCTCATCGATGACACACAGCTCACGCGCGCGCCGACCGAGGCGTTCGAGGCTGCGCGGGATCCACTGCGGGAGATTTCGGTCGCCGTTGTCGCGAGGGCCTCGCTGCAGGCGAAGGCCCGGGCGTACGAACTGCGGCTGACGCGCTGGATGGCCATGGCGGCGAACCAGGGGGCGGGCCTGGACCAGCTCGCGGATGCCGCGGGAATGAGCGCCGACGAGGTGCGCGCCCGGCTCGCCGAGCACCCGGAGCTGCTGGACGCACACAGCAGCGAGCGACTCCTGCCGCCGATCCGGCACCGCCGGTGGTGACCCGGTCCGGCTGACCAGAGCCCGGGTTGCCTGAGCCTGGCGCCCGCGCTCTCAGGGTCGCCGGATCAGGGTTGGTTCAGGGTGGAACACAGCCACCCCACAGCAGCGTTACCTACCATGGAAGTCCGACGACGGCGCAGCCGTCGCCAGCCAAGGAGGAAAGCAGCACATGCGCAGCAGCAACCCGGTCCTGTCCCGGCCTGATACCTGGCAGGCGGAGCCGGCCCAGCAGGCCCAGTACGGCCAGCCGGGCCAGGGTCAGTACGCACCCTACGGCCAGCCCGGCCAGCTACCCGGGCAGCCCTACGGCTACACCGACGCGAATGCCCAGCAGTTCCAGCCGCAGGCCCCGGTCGCGGGCCGGATGACGATCGACGACGTGATCACCAAGACGGCCATCACGCTCGGCACCGTCGTCGCCGTGGCGGCACTCACCTTCATGTTCCTGCCGACCGCACTGCTGACGCCGATCTGGATCGTCTCCGGCCTGGTCGCGTTCGGCGTCGTGCTCATGGTCAGCTTCCGGCGCCGGATCAACCCGGGCTTCGTACTGGCCTACGCCGCGGTGGAGGGCCTCTTCCTCGGCGCGGTCAGCAAGGCCTTCGAGTACATGTACCCGGGCATCGTGATGCCCGCAGTGGTCGGTACCTTCGTGGCCGCCGGCATGACCCTTGCCGTCTACAAGCTGTTCCGGATCCGGGTGACCAGCAAGTTCCGCAAGATGGTCCTGATCGGCACGATGGCCTACGCGGGCGTGCTGCTGATCAACTTCATCCTGTCGTTCTTCGGGATGGCGTTCATCCAGGCCGGCCAGCTGACGGTGTTCGCCCTGATCGCCTCTGCGATCGGCGTCGGCCTGGCGGTGTTCAACCTGATCCTCGACTTCGACTTCATCGAGCAGGGCGTGGCGATGGGCGCGCCCGCGTCCGAGTCGTGGCGGGGTGCGTTCGGCCTCACCGTGACCATGGTCTGGCTCTACATCGAGCTGCTCCGGCTGCTGTCGTACTTCCGGCGGTAGCCGCCCACGAGCTGAGGGCCCCGGCGTGAGCGCCGGGGCCCTCGCCATGTCGTGATTCACACCTTCCGAGCCGGGAGGTGCGACGCCCGTGCACGCCGAGGCCGCAGGAGCGGTCGGATCGCGACAGCGATCCTCAGCGGGGCACCAGTCCCGAATGGATCAGGTCGCGCAGGTGGCGGTCGAGCAGCACCCGCGCCCCGGACGACCAGGCGACGCGCGCCCAGCGGTCCAGCGGCATCCAGGCTGCGGACTCGGTCGTCCCGCCGCGGTCGTAGACCACCGGGTCTGTGGGCCGCGCACAGCTGGCCGCGTAGATGATCCGGACGGCGTGGAAGTCCTCCACCACCCGGGACGGCGAACGGCCGATCCAGTGGTCGGTCTGCACGTCAAGCAGGTGTGAGATCTCCGGGTCCTGCCCGGTCTCCTCCCCGATCTCGCGGATCAGCGCCTGGCTGGGACTCTCGCCGGGGTCGATGCCGCCTCCGGGCAGCCCCCACAAGCCGGGCACGGCAGTGCGATCGGAGAACTGCGTGGCCAGCAGGCCGCGCGAGGACAACACGATCCCGTAGGCGGCGAGGCGTTGGCGCACGACAGGTTCGGGTTCGGCGGACAGGTCCAGGTTCGGATCGATCGAGCGGGTCTTCGGCTCCTGCAGGTCAGCGTTGCGCCCGTGTCGTCCGACCTGGACGGTGAGGGTGAGGTCCGGGGCACTCCCGGTCGCCGAGAGCGGGCGGACGATGCGGTAGCCGAGTTCCCACGCGAGTCGGTGCGGGTCGGCACCGTGCGGCAGGGGACCGGTGAAGACAGGGTTGCCCCCCGCAACCTCGACCCCGATGATCCGCATCGGTCCATCATGACCCCGAGGCCGTGTCGAACCAAGCCGCCTCCCCGCCCGGTAACCGAGTGGTAACCGCTACCGCTGGTTATGCTGGGCGTCGCCGGAGCCAGCGGAGGTGGGGCGTGCAGTACAACGAGGACGCGAAGCTCGACCCGTCCCAGGTCAGCGGCGGCGGGGGCAGGGGAACCACGATCGCCCTCGGCGGCGGGGCCGGCCTGCTGGTGGTGATCGTTGCTCTGCTGTTCGGCATCGACCCGGGCCTGCTCAGCGGCGGTTCCGCGACCGGTATCCCTGCCACGACAGCAGCCAACCCGTACGCGCAGTGCACCTCCGGCGCCGATATCGCGAAGAACCGCGATTGTCGGTTCGTCGCGTACACCAACTCGATCCAGGCATTCTGGGCGGGGGCGTACCCCGGCTACGTGCCGACGCAGACGAAGATCTTCAGCGGCCGGACCGCCACCGGCTGCGGAACGGCCACCTCCGCGGTCGGCCCGTTCTACTGCCCTGCAGACAAGGTGGTCTACCTCGACGACAGCTTCTTCGACAGCATGCTGAAGGGTCAACTCGGCGCTGAGGGCGGGGATGCGGCCGAGGCGTACGTGATCGCGCACGAGTACGGCCACCACATCTCCGACCTGAGCGGCGTGCTGACCAGGGCCCAGGCCTCTGGCAACAGCACCGGGCCGAAGTCGGCGCAGGTGCGCCTCGAACTGCAGGCCGACTGCTACGCCGGCGCCTGGCTCGCCAATGCCGCCGCCGACCCGAAGTCGCCGATCAAGCAGGTCACCCGGGACGACCTCAATCGCGCCGTGGATGCGGCGCTGGCGGTCGGCGATGACCGGATCCAGCTGAAGTCCACCGGGTCGGTCTCTCCCGAGTCCTGGACCCACGGGTCGGCCGCGATGCGCAAGCACTGGCTGGCCGTCGGCTTCCGTTCCGGCGATCCCGGCAGCTGCAACACCTTCGCGGCGGGCGCCCTGGGTTGATCAAGTATCTGGGCTCGAAACGCCGGCTGGTCGGCGAGCTGGGCCGGCTGTTCAGCGCCTCGGGTGCGGTCACGGCCCTGGACCTGTTCACCGGCACCACCCGGGTTGCGCAGGAGTTCTGCCGGCGCGGCGGCTTCGCGACCTGCGTGGACACCGCCGCCTACTCGGAAGTGCTCGCGCAGGCGTACGTGGTCACCGATGCCGCCGACGTCGACGCCGCCGAACTCAGCGAGGCCCTGGCCCGGCTGTCGGGCCTGCCCGATCGTCGCGGGTACGTGACCGAGGTGTTCTGCGAGCGGTCCCGCTATTTCCATCCCGACAACGGGATGCGGATCGACGCGATCCGGCAGGGGATCGACGACCATTACGCCGACCATCCGCTGCGGCCGGTCCTGCTCACCGCACTTCTCGAGGCGGCCGACCGGGTCGACTCCACCGTGGGGCTGCAGATGGCCTACCTGAAGGACTGGGCGCCGCGTGCGCTGAGCCCACTGCGCCTGGTCGCTCCCGAACTCACCCCCGGCACGGGATGCGCGGTTCGCGGGGACGCGCTCACGCTCGCCCCTACGCTCGACCCGGTCGGCCTGGCCTACCTCGACCCGCCCTACAACCAGCACCGCTACTTCACGAACTACCACGTCTGGGAGACCATCGTGCGCTGGGACTCCCCGGAGTACTACGGCGTGGCGTGCAAGCGCGCGGACGCCCGCGATGCGGCCACCCGGAGCCCGTTCAACTCGCGACGCACCATGCCGGACGCGCTGGCCACGGTGATCGCTCAGGTACGGGCGGAGACGATGGTGGTCTCGTTCAGCAACGAGGGCTTCGTCCCGCTGGCGGACCTGGTCGAGATGTGCGCGGTCCGCGGCCATCCGGTGGAGGTGCGGGCCTTCGACACCCGCCGCTACATCGGGTCGCGGCTCGGGGTGTTCGGTCCGGACGGACGCAGGGTGGGGGTGCCGGGTCCCGAACGCAACGTCGAGTACGTGCTGATCAGTGCACCGGAGCCGGTCAGGGAGGCGCTGGCTACGAGATGACCTCGTTGCCATCGAGGTCGGTGGTCACCACGCGGGTGCCGAGACTGAAGTACATCCGGGGGGTGCCGAGGTTGCGCCGGTCGTCGATCACGACGCTCCAGCCGCCCTCCTCGGGCAGCTCGCCGACGCTGCGGGCTGCGTCCACGACCTTCCAGATCGAGGCCGCGCTCACCCGCGCGGCCAGGAACAGCGGCAGGCTCACGCTGCGGGCGGTCACATTCGTCGTCACCGGCACCTTCGACGTCCGCGTGCGTCGCACCACCGTGTCGGGTTCGCCGGGGTAGTCGACCCAGACCCCCTGGCCGGAGTCGACAGTGATCGAGTAGGCGGTCAGGCGCGAGCCGAGTGCGTCGGCGATGCCCTGGGCGATGCCGCCCTCGGTGTCGAAGTTGAGGATCGGCAGCAGCGCCCCGCTCGGGGTGAAGAACACGGTGCGAGACTCGGGCACGGTCGAGACCGACATGGTCACGTTGCCACCGGAGTAGTCGACGATCGTCAGGGTCTGGTTCTCCGCCGAGCCCGACTGTCCTGCTGCGGCACGGAACAACGCGCCCACGTCGGAGAAGTTGAACCGCGACACGTCGAAGGTTGCCTGGTCGACGTACTGCTGGTCGGTGGCGACCTGCCCGATCTCACCGTCGCGATAGGCCCAGGCGACCGGCTTGTCGTCGGCGTCCAGGACGGTGACCTCGACGGTTTCGGCCGTGATGTCGACGGTCAGCACCTGCTGGCTGTCGGCCTCGGAGAGGAGGCGTTCGACCATCGCGACGGCTGCGTCCGGGATAGTGAAGTCCATCGCCGTCGGCGACGGCGTCGGCGTGGGGACCGGGGTCGGGTCGGCCGGGGCGCAGCCGGTCAGGAGCAGCCCGCACAGCCAGCCCAGGACGAGCAGGCGGCGGGGGCGCGTGGTCACGGGTCGAGGGTAGCGCGGCGGCCCGACACGGGCAGACTGGTGCCGTGTATGACCTCACCCTCGCTGCGGCCGACCTGGCTCCGTTGCTGGTCGGCGCCCTGGTGAGTGATGGCGGGGTGACCGTCCGGATCACCGAGGTCGAGGCGTACGCCGGTCGGGACGATCCCGCTGCGCACGCCTACGCGGGCCCGCGACCGCGCACCCGCGATCTGTTCGGGCCGCCCGGCACCCTGTACTGCTATCTGTCGCACGGCCTGCACATCTGCGGCAACGTCGTGTGCGGGAGTACCGGCGGCGGCTCCGCGGTGTTGCTGCGGGCGGGTCGGGTGCTGGCCGGGCTCGAGCTGGCGCGGGAGCGGCGGCCAGGGGTTGCAGACGTCGCGCTGGCCCGTGGGCCGGGAAACCTGGGTCGCGCCCTGGGCTGGACCCTGGACGATTCGGGACGCAGGTTCGGGTCCGGTGGGCTCGAGTTGGCCCTCGGCGAGCCGTCCGGCCGCGTGGTCTGCGGGCCGCGCGTCGGGGTGAGCGTGGCGGCGAGTCGTCCCTGGCGGTTCTGGGTGGACGGCGAACCGACGGTGTCCGCCTACCGGCGCAGTGCGCGGATCGTCCCGGGCCGCCACGACTGGTGATCTGGCCGAAAAGGAGAACCGTCCCCTTTTCGGCCAGGTGGACGAGAAGGGGACGGTTCTCCTTTTCGGCCACACCGAGGTTCAGGGAGCGATCGACAGGAACAGGAACGCCGCCAGCAGTGCGAGGTGCACCCACCCCTGCAGCGTCCGGGCGCGACCGGGAGTGACGGTGAGGATCGCGATCACTGCGGAGAGGAACAGCAGCACCATGTGCACGGGCTCGAGACCGAGCGCGAGGCGCCCGGGGATCCAGATCGTTGCCACGGCGATGGTCGGAATGGTCAGGCCGATGGACGCCATCGCCGAGCCGTACGCGAGGTTGAGGCTGGTCTGCACCCGGTTCCGTGCGGCGGCCTTCACTGCGGCGATCGACTCCGGCAGCAGGACCAGCAGGGCGATCACGACGCCGACGAAGGACTGTGGGAACCCGAGTGCCTCCACGCCCGCCTCGATCGCCGGTGACTCCAGCTTGGTCAGCCCGACCACCGCGATCAGGGACGCGAGCAGCAGGCCGGCGCTGGTCAGAGCGGTCGCGTTGTCCGGCGGGTCGGCGTGGTCGTCGGAGTCCAGGACGCCCCCCTCCGGCGTGGTGGGCAGGAAGAAGTCACGGTGCCTGACGGTCTGGGTGAACACGAACAGGCCGTAAAGGGCCAGCGATGCCACGGCAGCGAAGGCCAGCTGGGCGGGGCTGAACACCGGCCCGGGCTCGGTAGTGGTGAACCGTGGCAGCACGAGGGTGAGGCCCGCCAGCGTGATCACGGTGGCCAGGGCGGATCCGGTGCCCTCCGCGTTGAAGACCACCTGGTGGTGGCGCCGCGCCCCGACCAGCAGGGACAGTCCGACGATGCCATTCATGGTCAGCATCACCGCGGAGAAGACGGTGTCGCGGGCGAGGGCGGACGTGTCGCCCTTGCCGGAGAGGGTCAGCGTGACGATCAGGGCGACCTCGATCACGGTGACGGCGACGGCGAGTACGAGGGAGCCGAACGGCTCGCCCACCCGGTGCGCCACGACCTCAGCATGGTGGACGGCCGCGAGCACCGACCCGACCAGGAACACGCCTTCGATGGCGAGGATGACCGGGCCCGGGTCGCGTCCCCAGGTCAGTGCGAGCAGGACCACGGCTACCGCGGGAATGCTGAGCGTCCAGTGCAGCCAGCGCAGGATCGGGGCGGGGAACATGGGCGACCTCCGTCATGGGGGTCACCCAACCTACCGGGTGGCGGCCGGAGCGTGGACGTCGGGAAAGGCGAAGGCCGGACCAAGTATGAGTTGGTCCGGCCTTCAGGTTGTCCGGAGCGGGACACTCCCCGAACCCGCCCAGCGCGCCGGCCCCACTCCCTGTCCCGGGAGCGTCCTGCGGATTGCTCCGCCGGATGAAGAACCGCGATTGCTGTACGGCCGCCGACCCGGTTTCCGTTCCCTCTCGGGTCCGGCCCCGCGATCTGCGTAGGCATAGTTCTACGCCCGCAGAGGGTGCTTCGCAAGCGGTTCTGAGGAACTCTTCGGGCGAATTTCGCGGGAGCTGTCACAGCTGATTCCGCACGTCCCATCCGACACACCTGTCACAGATCGGACACGTGAAAGCCGGACCATCTCATACCTGGTCCGGCCTTGACCCATGTCTATCCGGTGCCGCGGCAACCTCCGTGTAGCGACACGCGGGAGCACCCGAAAAGGTCGCCGAAGTTGGCTGCGTGAACCCCCTGCCATGGCCGGTGATCCTGAGTAGGGTGTCGGTACCGGCCCATCGAGGGGACGGTTCGAACCACTGAGTGGAACGAGGTATCTCATGACCGAACAGAGCCAGGGCGACACGCTCGTGAACCCTGTGGACACCACCGTGACTGTCAGCCGGTCGGTGTCCAGACCCGTCAAGGAAATGTGGAAATTGCTGGCGACCCGCGAGGGCGCGGAGGCCCTGCTCGGGACCGGCGGCGAACTGGGCGACAAGGGTGACAGCTGGCACGCGGCCGACGGCACCTACGGGGTCGTCCGGTCCTTCCATCCGCTGGAGCAGATCCGGTTCAGCTGGCACGCAGCGGAGGAGGCCCCCAAGACCATCGTCGAGGTGGATCTCGCCGCGTCCGGCGACGGCACCCGGGTCGAGATCCGGCACGAGCACATCCCCCACTACTTCGACGCCGCCGCGCTCACCCGCAAGTGGGAGCAGGCGCTGGAGAAGCTTGCGGCCGCTGCAAGCTGAGACGTCGGGTTTCCGCGCCGCAGCGTCGCGGACGGGAACCCGGCCCGGTCCGATCGCCGTCTGACCGAGCGCCATCGTCCGGCGCGGGATCTGTACGGTCCCGCCGCCGCGCCGGTGGCGTTCGTGCTTCTCGGGAGCGTCAGGCGCTGACCAGCCGGCGAGAGCCCGCGCGTGCCCGTGCCTTCGCCGCCTCCTCCTCCCGGTTCTTCGGCGGCGCGGACGTGGTCAGGTGCCCGAGCAGGTGGGCGGTCGCCTGCGCGATCGCGTCCACCGCCTCGTCGAAGGCCTCCTGGTTCGCCCGGGAGGGACGCGTGGTTCCGGCGATCTTGCGCACGTACTGCAGCGCGGCGGCGCGCACCTCCTCGCTCGTGGCCGGGGGGTCGAAGTTGTGCAGGGTGTGGATGTTGCGGCACATGCCTGCCGACGTTATGCGCGCGCGGCCCGCCGGCCAAGGTGGAGGTTCTGCTGCCTCACTGCCCCGGCGGCGGGTTCGTGGAGGAGCGGTGGATGATCGTGCACGGCTCGTAGGTCCGCGACGGCAGGCGGTCCACCGTCCGGTCGAGGGTGTGCTGGGCCGCGATCCGTCCCATCTCGTAGAACGGGATCCGCACGGTGGTGAGCGCAGGGGAGAGGTCGGCGGCGAGCGGCTCGTCGTCGTAGCCGACCACGGACACGTCGTCGGGGATCCGCAGCCCCATCCGGGCCAGCGCGATGTAGGCGCCGGTCGCCATCTGGTCATTGCCCATCAGGAGCGCTGTGGGGCGACGCTTTCCCCGCATCGCCTTCAGGGCGATCTCGTAGCCGCTGTCGATTCGGTAATTGCCCAGGTAGATCGGGCATTGGGACGGGTCAACGCCGGCCGCCTCGAGCCCCTCGCGGTAGCCGTTGATCCGCATTCTGGTCGCCCACGCGGCCTCGCGTCCTGCGATGAAGGCGATCCGCCGGTGGCCGAGAGCAAGGACGTGCTCGACGGCTGCCCTTCCGCCGGCGATCTCGTCGGGAAGGATGGCGGGCAGCCCTCCGTCCGGGGTGAAGGCGTTCACGAGCAGCGTCGGGGTGGTCGGCGGGACGTCAGGGAAGTCCACCTGCCGGGTACCCATCGCGGCGAAGATCAGGGCATCGACCCTGCGATCGAGCAGGTCCTCTACCGCGGCGCGCAACCGGTTCGGGTTGCGAGTGGTGTTCAGCATGAGCAGCAACGAGCGCTGCTCCCAGGCGAGATCGTGGATGCCGGCGATCATCGGGCCGGAGAACGGTTCGATCGCGATCTCGTCGGTGAGGAACCCGATCGTGCTGGTGGTGCCGAGCCGCAGTCCCTGCGCCGTGCGGTTCGGCCGATAGTCGAGCGCGGCCACTGCAGCGAGCACCCGCTCTCTGGTGGCATTGCTGATCTTGGTGTCCCGGCCGTTCAGGACGAGTGAGACAGTGGTGGCGGAGACGCCGGCCGCACGGCCGACATCGGCCATCGTCGGCCGCGTGGGATCGGTCTGGTCCGTCACTGGTCCTCACCGCCTGCGGGAATCGCAGCCAGTAAACCGGTGCGGACGGGTGCGGGTCAATCGGCGCGACCCCCGGCGACTCTCACCGCAAGGGGCTGGGGGCCGGTGGGCCCGGTCGCGACCGGCCCGGGCGGTCGCGTACGTCGTGGACGGGTGCTCAGCCGCAGGCCACCCCGGTGGCGTGGACAGGGCAGTAGCCGTTCGGGTTCTTGTCGAGGTACTGCTGGTGGTAGCGCTCGGCGTAGTAGAACGGACCGGCCGGGACCACCTCTGTGGTGATCGCGCCGTAGCCGGCACTGCTGAGCTTCGGCTGGTAGGCGGCGATGGCCGCGCGCGCGGCCGCCTCCTGCTCGGGCCCGGTCGTGTAGATCGCCGAGCGGTACTGGGTGCCGTGGTCGTTGCCCTGGCGCATCCCCTGGGTCGGGTCGTGGTTCTCCAGGAACACCCTCAGCAGGGCGTCGTAGCTGGTCCGGGCCGGATCGAACACCACTTTGACGGCCTCGGCCTGACCGGTGCGTCCGGAGCAGACCTCCTCGTAGGTCGGGTTCGGGGTGAATCCACCCTGGTAGCCCACCGCGGTGGTGATCACGCCGTCCTGCTGCCACAACAGCTTCTCCGCGCCCCAGAAGCAGCCCAGCGCGAAGTAGGCGACCTCTGCGCCGTCCGGCACCTCGTCGATCCGGGTTCCGAGCACCTCGTGGAAGCTGGTGCCAGGGGTGAGGATCGGGCGCTCGCGTCCGGGCAGCGCACTGTCGGGAGTGATCATCGTCGACTTGGTGAAGGAGAACACGCCGCTTCAACGCCCACCGGGGGTGCCGCATTCCGGGTCACGACGCGGATCAGGCGGGTTTCTCGAGGTGCCAGTCGACCTCGGTGCCGCCCTGGGCGAGCAACGCCGCGTTGGCCCGGCTGAACGGGCGTGAGCCGAAGAAGCCCGAGTGGGCCGACATCGGGGACGGGTGGGCGGAGGCGATCTGCGGGATGCCGGCCAGCCGCGTGCCCAGCGACTGGGCATCCCTGCCCCAGAGGATCGCGACCAGCGGGCCACCTCTCGCGGCGAGCGCCTCGATCGCGCACTCGGTGACCTCCTCCCAGCCCCTGCCCCGGTGCGAGCCCGGGGAGCCGGGACGGACCGTGAGCACCCGGTTCAGCAGCAGCACCCCCTGCTCGAACCACGGGGTGAGGTCGCCGGACGCTGCGGGCGGGATGCCCAGGTCGGACTGCAGTTCGGCATAGATGTTGACCAGGCTTCGCGGCAGCGGGCGCACCTCAGGGGCCACAGAGAACGAGAGCCCGACGGGGTGTCCGCGCGTCGGGTACGGGTCCTGGCCGACGACCAGCACCTTCACCTCCGCCAGCGGCCGGGTGAAGGCCCGCAGGACGTTGTGGCCCGCCGGAAGGTAGTCGCGTCCTGCGGCCAGCTCGGCCCGCAGGAAGTCGCCCATCGCGGCGATCCGGTCCGCCACCGGAGCGAGGGCCTCGGCCCAGTCGGGTGCGATCAGCTCCGGCAGTGGCGTCCTCACGGCCGCCACCCTACTGCCGTCCGGCGACCGCTCTGCCTCGCGAACGCTGCGTCCGGTCGGGGGCGCCAGGTGAGCCGCCCCGCAGTCCTGCCGACCCGCGCCGGACGGGTGGAACCGGGGACGGGCCCGGGAACTCCCGGGGCTGCGGACCGACCCCCGCTGGCTACAGTTCCCCCATGCGCACGCCCCGTCCCCGCCGACAGCCCGAGCCCGGTTCGAGGGTTCCCCAGGGACTCCGCACCGCCGCCGACTGGTCCTGGCGCGTCCTCGTCGTCGCCGCGGTGGTTGCCCTGCTGTGGTGGCTGCTCACCTACTTCTCCGCCGTCTCGGTCCCGGTCGCGGTCGCCGTGCTGCTGACCGCGCTGCTCACCCCCCTGAACCGGCTGCTGCGAGGCTGGAAGTGGCACCCGGCGCTGGCGGCGGCCGCCTGCCTCCTGGTGATGGTTCTGATCGTCGTCGGCGTCATCGCCGCGATCGGCGCGCAGGTCGTCAGGGAGTGGCCGCAGCTGTGGGACAAGGCGCTGGCCGGGTTCCGGGCGTTCGTGAACTGGCTGGCCACGGGGCCGTTGCACATCGAGCAGGCTCAGCTCGACACCTACTTCACCCAGTTCACCGACTGGGTCAACGCCTCCCGCGCCGACCTCGCGGCCGCGGCGGCCCACGCAGGGGTGGGAGTGGGCCACTTCTTCGCCGGTCTCGCCATCGCGCTGATCGCGACTTTCTTCTTCCTCGCGTCCGGGCGCGGCATCTGGGCCTCGATCACTCGCCTCGTGCCGCGGCACTACCTGCTCGCCACCAGGCGGGCGGCCGACCGGGGCTGGGCCTCCCTGGTCTCCTACATGCGAGCGCAGGTGCTGGTCGCCCTCGTCGACGCCCTCGGCATCCTGATCGGCGCGCTCGCGCTGCGCCTGCCGATGCCGTGGGCCCTGTTCGCGCTCACCTTCGTGGCTGCGTTCGTGCCGGTGGTCGGCGCCGTCCTGGCCGGGACGGTGGCCTGTGCCCTGGCACTGGTCACCTACGGCCCGGTGAGCGCGCTGATCATGCTGGCCATCACGGTCTTCGTGATGGAGGCCGAAGGCCATTTCCTTCAGCCGATCCTGCTCGGCCGGGCAGTGTCGCTGCACCCGCTCGCCGTACTGCTCGGACTCGCCGTGGGGGCCACCATCGCCGGCATCGTCGGCGCCCTGCTGGTGATCCCTGTGCTGGCGTTCTCGGTGGCGTTCATCCGCGGTCTCGCCCCGGAACGCTTCGACCAGCCGCGACCTGGTTTGCCAGAATAGAAAGCCAGGCTTTCCTTTTTGGCAGATCCGACCTACCATCGAGTGCATGAGCACTCCTGATCTCGGCCCCATCCTCGAAGACCTCGCCGCGGGTCGCATCGACGCGTCCGAGGCCGCGCGTCGCATCGACGCGCTGAAGGCGGACGCGCCGGAGCCCAGGCCGGCCGAGCCGACGAACGAGGAACTCGGTGAGGACCCCGGACGCCGCCAGTACTCGCCGTACGCCCGTGAGGTCTTCGGGCAGCCGGACGACGACGAGCCGGCCCCCGCCTCCGGGCGCCGCCGCCCCACCGGCAGCAAGGGAGTGGACCGAATCTCGGTCCGCGCCGTGGGCCGGCGGGTGCGAATCGTGGGCGACCCTGCGGTCGCGACCGCGTCCGCGGAGGGGCCGCACGTGCTGCGCCGCAACGGTTCGGTGCTCGAGGTGACCAGCGACGGCGAGATCGGGCCGAGTCTGGACGGGTTCAGCATCCTGCGGCCGCCGCGCAACCTCGACGACATTCGCGCGATGGGTCTGGGCAAGGAGCTCTACCTGAGGATCAACCCCGCGATCATCGTGGACGTCGAGGTGACCGCCGGTCACCTCACCTGCGAGGGCGTGCCGTACTTCGGCAAGGTCCGGGTCACAGCGGGCGGCGCGGAACTGAGCGGGATCGCCGAGGTGAGCGACGTCCTGGTGCAGGCCGGCTCGGCCGCGGTGAAGGGCAGCATCACCACCGGGCGTTCCCGGGTCCGGGTCGAGTCGGGGCAGCTCACCGTCGAACTCGGCGACGACTCCAACGTCACCGTTCGCGGTGAGGCCCAGCTCGGCCGGGTCAGCTGGAGCGGCGCCCACACCGGGCAGGTGGACGAGGTCGTACTCGGCAACGGGTCTGCCCGCCTCGATGTGGGCGTCGTGATGGGGTGGGCGAACATCAAGGCCGGGAGCGCGGAATGAGCTACCGCGCGCCCTCCGAGTGCCCGGTCTGTGGCGGCGAGCTGGTCACGACGCGACTGGGCTGCCGCAACTGCGGCTCAGAACTGGCCGGTGAGTTCGGTCACTGCGACTTCTGCGCGCTCGATGAGCGTGAGACCGAGCTGTTGCGGGTCTTCCTCGCCTCGCGCGGCAATCTCCGCGAGGTGGAGAAGCACCTCGGCGTGTCCTACCCGACCGCCCGGGCCCGGTTCACCGGACTGCTGGTGAAGCTGGGCCTCGCCGGCGACACCGAAGCCCCGGCCGCCATGACCCGCGACCAGGTGCTCAGCGAGGTGGCGTCCGGCGCGCTGTCCCCTGCAGAGGCTGCCGAGTTGCTCGCCGGGCTGGGGTAGGCAGGGTCAGCGGGTGAACGGGTCGACCTCGAGGATCGTCACCTCGATCGGCTTGCCGGTGGGGGCGATGTAGCTCACCGTCTCGCCAACCCTGTGGCCGAGGATCGCGGCCCCGAGCGGCGACTGCGGGCTGAACACCTCGACGTCCACCGAGTCGTCCAGGCCGACCAGCTCCCGCGAACCCAACAGGAAGGTGTCGGTGTCGTCGGGGTCGTCGTCGTAGTAGATGGTCACCGAGACGCCGGGGACGACCTCATCCGACCCTGCGGCAGGCGCCTCACCCACCTGGGCGTTCTCGAGCATCGCGGTGAGCTGACGGATCCGCGCCTCCTGGTGGCCCTGCTCCTCGCGGGCGGCGTGGTAGCCGCCGTTCTCGCTGAGGTCACCCTCCTCGCGGGCCTGGGCGATCTTGGCCGTCACCGTCCGGCGTCCCTCCGCCTTGAGGTACGCGAGTTCTTCGGTCAGCCGGTCGAAGGCCTCCTGGGTCAGCCACGTGGTCGGATCAGTCATGCCGTGCAGGCTAGTCCAATCCCCGGGCCAGGCAACTCAGGTGGTCGTACACGAGTCGATCACGGCGGTGGTGGCGCGCTTGAACGTGCGCAGTTCGATGTGTTGCCTGGTGAGGCGCTCGCCTCCGGGAGGGACGGTGACGCTCAGCTCGCCGACCCGGTCGTAGCTGACCGCCTGGGCGTACAGCTGGCAGCGGGCCCCCTTTGATGGATCCGGGCGGTCAATGGTGACGGTCACGTCGATCTGGGAATCCGAGCGGACGGTGAACGCGTCCACCCGGGCGGTGACCACTCCGGTGGCGCCGTGCCCGCCGGCCCAGACCAGCCAGGCTGCGCCGAGGACGGCGAGGACGATCGCCACCGGGATCCACCCGCGGCGCCGGGGCGGCGGGGGATAGCGGCGGGCGAGGCGGGCTGCAGCGTCCGGATCGGTCACGGCGTCCATTCTGTCCTGTCGGACTTGGGTTCGGGGCGTCGGGTTCCGCAGAATGGGGCCATGAGCCTGCGGCTGCTTCACGTCCACGCGCACCCTGACGACGAGTCGAGCAAGGGCGCAGCGACCACCGCGTACTACGTCGCGCAGGGGGTGCGGGTGCGGGTGGCCACCTGCACCGGCGGCGAGCGTGGCTCGATCCTGAACCCCAAGCTGGAGACGTCCGAGAACGAGGCGAACCTTCCGGCGCTGCGCAAGGCGGAGATGGCGGAGGCCGCGCGGATCCTCGGCATCGAGCAGGTCTGGCTCGGCTACGTGGACTCCGGGATGCCGGACGACGGAGAGGAGTTGCCGCCGGACGCGTTCGCGCGGCTCGACCCGAAGGTGGCTGCGGAGCCGCTGGTGAAGGTGATCCGCGAGTTCCGTCCCCAGGTGCTGACCACCTACGACGAGAGCGGCGGCTACCCGCACCCGGACCACATCCAGTGCCATCGGGTGTCGATGGCGGCCGTGGACGCCGCGGCCGATCCGTCCGCCTGGCCCGAGTACGGCGAGCCGTGGGTGGTACCGAAGGTCTATTACGACATGACCCTGCACCGGGGCCGGTACGCCGCCCTGGATGCGGCCATGCATGCCGCGGGACTCGGGCGTCCGTACGCAGAGTGGCTGGCGCAGTGGGGCGAGGACCCCGAACGGCTCTCCCGGCTCACCACCTTCGTGCCGTGCGCGGACTTCTTCGAGGTGCGCAACCGGGCGCTGCTCGCCCACGCCACCCAGATCGACCCGGACGGGCGCTGGTTCGCGGTGCCGCTGGAGATCCAGAAGGCCGGCTGGCCGACCGAGGACTACCAGTTGGTGCGCTCGACCGTCCCGGTGACGCTGCCGGAGTCGGACCTGTTCGCCGGCGTGCGGGACGCGGAAGCGGGCACCGCCTGGTGCTACTGCATCTGAGCGTCGCGGGCCGGTCCAGCGGGTCGCACTGACCGGCTTCGACCGCGCAACCGGGCGGGTGGAGCCGCTAGCCTTGCCCGCATGGTGCAACTGACGCTGGTGACACCGGACTGGCTGCCGCTGGCCATGGCCGGCGGGCTGCTCGTCCTGCTCGGCCTCCTCTACTGGAGCCTGCGCCACAACCTGAACCGGATCGACTTCGAGGAGGAGCCGGAGCCGCCGGCCACCCCGGTCTCGCCCGCGGAGGTGTCCACCGACCACTGAACCGGGCCCGCACGGGACGGGCCCACGACTCGTCGGGGCCATCCTCACCTATGCTTGCTCGACGTGAATCACCTGGCCGAGTCCACCTCGCCGTACCTGAGGATGCATGCCGACAACCCGATCGACTGGTGGGAGTGGGGTCCGGAGGCGCTGGCGGAGGCGGCGGCGTCCGATCGCCCGATCCTGCTCTCGGTCGGCTACGCCGCCTGCCACTGGTGCCACGTGATGGCCCACGAGTCGTTCTCCGACCCGGCGGTCGCCGCCGTCGTCAACCCGAACTTCGTGGCGATCAAGGTGGACCGCGAGGAGCGGCCCGACATCGACGCGCTGTACCTGAAGGCGACCCAGGCGCTGACCGGGTCCGGCGGCTGGCCGATGACGGTCTTCCTCACTCCGGACGGGCGTCCGTTCTTCGCCGGCACCTACTACCCGCCGGAGCCGACCGGGGGAATGCCGTCGTTCAGTGAAGTACTTCTTGCCATCGACACCGCCTGGCGGCAGCGCCGCGACGAGGCGGACGCGAGTGCCGAGGCGATCGCCGTGCACCTCGCCGACGCCTTCGCGCCGATTCCCGCCGAGGCCCCGAAGCTCGACGTGTGGACGATCCTGGATGCGGTCAGCCGCGAGTTCGACCCGCTGCACGGCGGCTTCGGCACCGCGCCCAAGTTCCCCGCTCCGCTCCTGGTGGACGCCCTGCTCGTGAAGGGCGAGCCTGGCTCACTCGACGTCGCCCAGCGCACCCTCGACGCGATGGCCCGCGGCGGCATCCACGACCAGGTCGGCGGCGGTTTCGCCCGCTACTCGGTGGACGCCGGCTGGGTGGTTCCACATTTCGAGAAGATGCTCTACGACAACGCCCTGTTGCTCGGCGCCTACACCCGCGGCTGGCGGCGCGTCCCCGACCACGACCCGGTGCTGCGCGCCCAGTTCGAGCGGGTCGCGCGCGGCATCGTCGGCTGGCTGGGGCGGGAGCTGCGGTTGGAGTCGGGCGGGTTCGCGTCCTCGCTCGACGCCGACAGCCTGGACGCCCACGGCATGCAGCACGAGGGCATCTACTACTGCTGGACGCCAGAACTGCTCGTTGACGCCCTCGGCGAGGAGGACGGGGCGTGGGCCGCAGAGGTGTTCCACGTGACCACGTCGGGAACCTTCGAGCACGGGCTGTCCACGCTGCAGCTGCGCGGCAATCCCGACCCCGGACGCCTGGCATCGGTGGGGGCGCGACTGCTCGCGGAGCGACAGCAGCGATTCGCGCCGGCCCGCGACGACAAGGTGATCGCTGCCTGGAACGGGTGGGCGGTCGACGCGCTGGTCTGGGCTGCCGAGGTGTTCGGCGAGCCCGGCTGGCTGGAGCTGGCCCGCGGCGCGGCCGAGTGTCTGTGGCGTGACCACTGGGACGGCCGGCTGCACCGCTCGTCGCTGGATGGGGTGGCGTCGCCCGTCACCGGGTTCGCCGAGGACTACGGCGCGGTCGCGCTCGGCTTCGCCCGGCTCGCCGGTGCGCTCGGGGACGCCGAGTGGCTGCGCCGCGCCGAGCTCCTGCTCGAGCAGGCCCTGCCGCTGTTCGGGGCCGAGGACGGCGGGTTCCACGACGCGGCGTCCGACGCCGAACAGCTCTGGGCGCGGGCGCGCGAGGTCAGCGACAACCCGACGCCGTCGGGCACCAGCGCGCTGGTCGCTGCGCTGCGGCTGGTCGCGTTGCTCGCCGACCGTCCAGAACTGGACGCCCGCGCGGACGCCGCCGCGGCCACCCTGGCTGGCATTCTCGAGCAGGCACCGCGGTTTGCCGGCTCGGCGCTGGTTGACGCCCTGGTCGCGGACGAGGCCCGCACGGGCCTGCGTCCTGCGGTTGCGGTGGTGGTGGACGCCGAGCCGCTCGGCGAGTTGTCCCGAGCCTCCTGGCGGATGGCGCCGATCGGCACAGCCGTGCTCACCGGACGCTCCGGGACGGCGGGTTTCGCGCACCACTTCGACGAACGTCCCGGACCCGGCGTGTACGTGTGCCGTGGCACGACGTGCTTCGCACCCACCTCCGACCTCACAGAGCTGCGCACGGCGCTGTGGAGCCGGGTCAGCTGACCGCGCGGGGCGCGCTCAGCCGGCGTCCGGGTCGAGCCGGGTGCGGTGGAAGTTCAGGTACGAGCGGCTGGCTGTGGGGCCGCGCTGGCCGAGGTAGCGCGAGCCGTAGACCGTGTCGCCGTACGGGTGCTCTGCCGGCGAGGACAACCGGAAGAAGCAGAGCTGTCCGATCTTCATGCCGGGCCAGAGCTTGATCGGCAGCGTGGCGACATTCGAGAGCTCGAGGGTCACGTGGCCGGAGAAGCCGGGGTCGATGAACCCCGCCGTCGAGTGGGTGAGCAGACCCAGCCGACCCAGCGACGACTTGCCCTCCAGCCGGGCGGCGATGTCGTCGGGCAGCGTGACCACCTCATAGGTGCTGGCCAGTACGAACTCGCCGGGGTGCAGGATGAACGGCTCGTCCGCCTCGACCTCGACCAGATGGGTGAGCTCGGCCTGCTCCTCTGCGGGGTCGATCACCGCGTACTTGTGGTTGTCGAAGAGCCGGAACCAGCGGTCGATCCGCACGTCGACGCTGGAGGGCTGCACCATCGCGTCCTCGTAGGGCTCGAGCACCACCCGTCCCGCGGTGAGCTCGGCACGGATGTCGCGGTCGGAGAGCAGCACGGGGAGAGGATACTCAGCCGAAGATGGCCACCACGATCGCAGCGAAGTGCAGGCCCGCTGCCGCGATCGTGCAGGCGTGGAAGATCTCGTGGAAACCGAACCACGCCGGGAAGGGATCAGGACGCTTGCGTCCGTAGATCACGGCGCCGACGGTGTACACCAGACCGCCGAGGATGATCAGGATCACCACCGCGGGACCACCGGACACCCAGAACGCCGGCAGCCAGCCCGTGCCCGCCCACCCCATCAACAGATAGGACGCCACGTTGACCCAGCGCGGTGCCCCTGCCCAGAAGGCCTGGATCAGCACCCCGGCGACGGCGACCAACCAGATCAGGACCAGCAGGGCAGTGGCGTTCGGCCGGTCCAGCAGCGCCAGGGCGATCGGGGTGTAGGTCGCGGCGATGAAGACGAAGATGTTCGCGTGGTCGGCCTTCCTCAGGACGGCCTTCACGCTCGGGCGCCAGCCACCGATGTGGTAGGTGGCGCTGGTGCCGAACAGAAGCAGCGAACCGGCCAGCCAGACGGCGCTGCCGACCTTGGTGGCCAGGGTGGGGGAGAACACGATCAGCAGGATCCCCCCGACCAGGACCACGGGGGTCATGCCGAGATGGAGCCAGCCGCGCAGTCGCGGTTTCGACAGCAGACCCGCATCGTGCGCGGCCATCGGCAGCTCCTTACCTACGCTCCAGTAACTTACGCCAGCGTAGGTTGGAACCGGCCGGGATTCAAGTCCTGAGGTGCAAGGGTCCGTCCAGCCTGCGGCGCTAAGGTGCACCTATGTCGCTCGGGCTGCGGATTCGCGAGGCGGTGAACCGGCTGCAGCCGCTGGGCTTCCTCTACTCGGCCTACGAGACCCAGGTGCTGGCCCAGCTGGACCGCTCGGCGCTGCCGCGCCACGTCGCGGTGCTGGCGGACGGGAACCGGCGCTGGGCGCGCGCCAACGCTCCCGACCAACCGCTGGTCGTCGGCTACCAGGCCGGGGCGGACAAGCTGAAGGAGTTCGTGGACTGGTGCGCCGACCTGGGGATCGGCGTGGTCACCTTGTGGGTGCTCTCCACGGAGAACCTGACCCGCGCGGGAGCAGGGGAGGTTTCGCCGCTGCTGCGCGTGATCGACCGCCTGGTCGCCGACCTTGCGAAGAGTTACCGCGTGCAGGTCGTGGGCGACCTGAACCTGTTGCCCGAGGAGATGGCTGACCACCTGCGCAGTGCACAGGAGGTGGCGTCCGGCCACAGCGGGATCCACGTGAACGTCGCGATCGCCTACGGCGGACGCCACGAGCTGCGGGACGCCGTCCGCTCGTTGCTGGCCAGCGAGGCGGCCAAGGGCACCACGCTCGACGAACTCGCCGGCACTCTCGAGATCGACCACATCTCCGACCACCTCTACACCGCCGGTCAGCCCGACCCCGACCTGATCATCCGAACCTCGGGGGAGCAGCGGATGTCGGGATTTCTGATCTGGCAGTCCGCGCACTCGGAGTTCTACTTCTGCGAGGCGTTGTGGCCCGACTTCCGCAAGGTCGATTTCATCCGCGCCCTGCGCTCCTACGCCCAGCGCGAGCGCCGCTACGGCCGCTGAGAGCGGGGGCGCGGCGGTGCGCATCCAGCAGGACGAACCGGACGGCCCGGTGGTCACGATGTGGTCGAGATCGCCCGGATGAACCACGGCATGTTCGTCGGCTCGGGCTGGCGGGAATCGTTCGCCGCGATGACCGAGATCCTCACCGCGGTCGACGTCTTCCTGGACGCACAGTCGGCCCGCCCTTCGTGACGTCCGGCCCGGACAGTGGCCGAAATGGGGACGGTTCTCCTTTTCGGCCACCTCGGCCTCGACGGGTGGCCGAAAAGGAGAACCGTCCCCTTCTCGGCCAGCCCGCGTGGGTCGGAGCTGCCCGGAGGGCGTGCGGCTCAGGCTCCGGCGAGCAGGAGTTCGGCGAGGGCGGAGAACAGGGCCGGCTCGAGTCGCATGGCCTGGAGGGCGGCGAGGCGGCGGGCGCCTCCGGGCTCACGCTCGAACAGCCGCCAGACCGCCTCCTTGATCTCGTTCTCGATCTGGGCGGCGGCGAGCAACCCGTGCACGAGTGCCTCGACCGGGTTGGCCGTCGGCTCTCCGCTGCACGGCACCGTCGCCCCGGCAGCGGTCCCGATCACGAGTTCGACGGGCGCGCCGTCGAGGCCGTGCACGACGAACCGGTAGCGACGCTCCGCGGGCAGCAGGTCGAGCGCACCCTCGGCGGGGGCGACCACCAGCGTCCGGTCGGCGTCGGACCAGGCGAACCGGGTGGTCACCACCGTGGGGATGGCCGCGTCGTCGTCCTCGTAGAGGGTGAACCCGCCGTCCGCTCCGGTGAAGACGTGCACCTCCAGCGCGTCCGGGGTGCCCGTCCCGTACTCATCGGGCCAGGTCAGCGGGACGATCGCACCCGCCTTCGCGAGCACAGGGTAGCCGGTCAGCGGACGGTGCAGCTGCACGGTCCGGCCACCTGAGTAGCGCACCCCGGTGAAGAAGTCGACCCACTCCCCGGCCGGCAGCCAGGTCGAGACCTGGCCCAGCGTCGTGCCCCGATCGGCGGGGCTCGTGATCGGCGCCACCAGCAGCTCGCTGCCGAATGCGAACGATGTCCGCGCGGCCAGGGCCTCCGGACGCGGATCCAGCCAGTACACCGGGCGGACGATGGGCTCGCCCAGCCGGTGCGCCCGCTCTGCGGCGGTGTAGAGGTAGGGCACCAGTCGATGCCGCAGCCGCAGCGCGTCGCCCATCACCTGCCGGGCGAGCGGGGAGAACTTCCACGGCTCCTTGCCGGAGAACTCCTCGTTGGTGGAGTGCAACCGGTTGATCGGCGAGAACGCGCCCAGCTGGAACCAGCGCGCGGCCATCTCGTCGTCGCGGACGCCGAAACAGTGCCCGCCGATGTCGTGGCTCCACCAGCCGTACCCGATGTTGGCCGCTGTGGCCGTGAAGTACGGCTGGAAGTCCAGGCTGGCCCAGGTGCTGATCGTGTCGCCGGAGAAGCCGACCGGGTAGCGGTGCGAGCCCGGCCCGGCGTACCGCGAGAAGGTGAGCGGACGCCGTCCCTCCCGCGCCGAGTCGAGGAAATGGAAGTGGTTCAGCATCCACAGCGGGTCGAGGCCGGGGATCGCGGTGTACGAACCCTGCTGCCAGTCCAGCCACCACAGGTCGACCCCCTCGTCCTCCAGCGGGTGCAGCACCTCCTCGAAGTAGGCGGCAAGGAATTCGGGGTTGGCGATGTCGAAGTTCACCGGGTGCTCGCTGGCGGCGTCCACGCCCAGACGTGTGGCCAGGGGCAGGTAGCGGTCCTCGTGCGCGCGGACGCCGTCCGCCGGATGCAGGTTCAGGGACACCCGCAGCCCGCGCGAATGCAGCCGGGCAAGGAAGTCGCGGGGATTCGGGAACAGGTCGGTGTTCCAGGAGAAGCCGGTCCAGCCGTGACCGTACTTCGGGTCGATGTCGACCTTGTGCCAGTCCATGTCGACGACGGCGACGCTGAACGGCAACCGTTCCGCCTCGAAGCGTTCGACCAGGTCGGTGTACTCGTCCGCGGTGTAGGCGTGGTAGCGGCTCCACCAGTTGCCCAGCGCCCAGCGCGGGAGCAGGGGCTGCGGTCCGGCAAGTCGGTAGAAGTCGCGGACGGCGTCGGCGGCGTCCCAGCCGTAACCGAAGTAGTAGAGGTCGGTGTTGCCTTCGATCCGGGACGCGACCCAGCCGTCCTCGCCGAGCGCGAGGCCGGTGTCCTCGAGGATGGCGTAGCCAGTGCTCGAGACCAGCCCGTCCTCGAGTGGCCGGGATCCGTCGACACCGTCCAGGGTGCGGGCGGTGCCGCCCAGGTTGCCGGGCTGCCACGCGTCCGGCTGGAAGCGGACGCCGTAGCGCCACTCGCTGTGGTAGCCGGGGCCTCCGGCGAGGCGCACGGTGAGCCCAGAGGACGAGAACGGGCCCTCGTCGTAGTCGAGCACCAGCGCGTCGGTGAACAGGTGCAGCCCGGCCGCGTCGCGGACCACCCGGAAGTCGACCGGACCCAGGTCCCGGTGCAGCGCGAGCTGGGTGGCGCGATCCTCGAACCGTCCGGTCGGCGAGTACTCCAGCCGGAGCAGGCGGGAGGTCAGGACGGTGATCCGGTAGTGGTCGCCGATCACTTGGTTCGCGGCGGCGGCGACGGGGCTTGTGGCGATGGTCAGGTGTTGCGGAAGGTCGGCCATGCGCAGGAGTCTAGGTGTCACCGAACCGGGAGGGACAAGGATGGAAGTCGTCAGTTTCGGCGTGCTGGGCGCCTCGAGTTTCGCGCTGCGGCACACCGCCCGCGCCCTCAACGAGGCTGAGGGTGTGCGCTTCGCTGCGCTGGCGACCAGCTCCCCGGCGAAGGCCGCGCCGTTCCAGGCGTTCGCGCCCGACCTGCGCGTTCACGACTCCTACGAGGCGCTGCTGGCCGACCCGGCGATCGACGCGATCTACGCGCCCCTGCCGAACCACCTGCACGTCGAGTGGACGCGCAGGGCGCTCGAGGCGGGCAAGCACGTGCTGACCGAGAAGCCGATCGCTCTGCGGGCCAGCGAGATCGACGCGTTGATCGAGCTGCGCGACCGCACCGGGTTGGTCGCTGCGGAGGCGTACATGATCGTCCACCACCCGCAGTGGCAGCTGGTGCGGCAGTTGATCGACGACGGCGAGATCGGTCCGCTGCGCCACGTGGACGCCGTGTTCAGCTATGACCTCGCCGCCGACCCGGGCAACATCCGCAACCGCCCCGAGACGGGCGGGGGTTCGATCCCCGACATCGGCGTGTACACCTTCGGCTCGGCGCGCTTCGCCGCCAGGGCCGAGCCGGTCGCGCTGAGCGCCCGGATCCGGCGTGAGAACGACGTCGACACCTGGACCCAGGTGATCGGGACGATGGCCGGGCCCGGCGGGGAATTCACCTACTCATCGATCACCTCGATGCGGCTCTACGACCGGCAGGAGGTCACATTCCAGGGCGAGACCGGTCTGATCCGGGTGGTTGCGCCGTTCAATGCGAGCGTCTACCGGGAGGCGCAGGTGCACGTGGTGCACCGCGACACCACCCACGTGCACCACTTCCCGGACGTGCGCCAGTACGTGCTGGAGATGGAGGCGTTCGCGCGCTCGGTGCGCGACGGCTTCCCGTTCGCGTGGACGCTGGAGGATGCCCGCGGCACCCAGGCGATGATCGAGATGGTCCTGGCGAACGAGGTCTGAGGAACGGTCTGTGTCGAGTGGGTTAACAGCACCCCGCACGCGGCGTGTCGGGCCGGACCCGTCCGGCATCGCGCCTAGTCTCGGCACTACGGATGGGTGTCCCACCCAGCCGCACGAGAGGCACCAGATGCGTCGTCCCGCTCTCCTGAGCCCACCGGCTGCACTCGCGGGTCCCGGCGTTCGCCGGGATGGTGGGTTGGGCGTGACTCGCGGGCCTGCGCCCGGGCCCATGCCCTTCGGCTGACCATTTCGGTTGAGCCGGACGGGTGGCGATCCGGCTCGGACAGGATCGACATGCCCCGCACCGCATCCCGGACCGCCTTCTCCGGAACCCGCGAGTCAGCGCTGGCGCTGAAGACCTACGTTCTCGACACCTCCGTCCTGCTCAGCGACCCGCACGCCCTGCGCAACTTCGCCGAGCACAGCGTGATCGTGCCCCTCGTCGTGATCACCGAACTCGAGGCCAAGCGTCACCACCCCGAACTCGGCTACTTCGCGCGCACCGCGCTGCGCGACCTCGACGACCTGAGGGTGAGATACGGACGCCTCGACGCGCCTGTTCCGGTGAACGAGGCCGAGGGCACCGTGCAGGTCGAGCTCAACCACACCGATCCCGAGGTGCTGCCCCCCGGCTTCCGGCTGGGCGACAACGACTCCCGCATCCTCGCGGTCGCGCTCAACTACCGCGCAGAGGACCGCGACGTTGTGCTGGTCAGCAAGGACCTGCCGATGCGGGTGAAGGCGTCCGCGGTCGGGCTGGCCGCCGAGGAGTACCGGCACGAGCTCACCCCCGACTCCGGCTGGACCGGCATGGCCGAGGTGGACGTGACGTCCGCCACCATCGAGAGGCTGTACTCCGACGGCGTCGCTGTCGTCTCCGAGGCGGTCGACCTGCCCGTCCACACCGGGGTGGTGCTGCACGGGACGACCTCATCGGCGCTGGGCCGGGTGCTGGGCGACGGATCCGTCCGGCTGATCAAGGACCGCGAGGCGTTCGGCATCCACGGACGCTCCGCAGAGCAGCGGGTAGCCCTCGACCTCCTCCTCGACCAGGAGGTCGGCATCGTCTCCCTCGGCGGACGCGCGGGCACCGGCAAGTCGGCGCTCGCCCTGTGCGCGGGTCTGGAGGCCGTGCTGGAGCGGCGGCTGTACTCGAAGGTGCTCGTGTTCCGTCCGCTGTACGCGGTCGGCGGCCAGGAACTCGGCTACCTGCCCGGGACCGAGAACGAGAAGATGTCGCCGTGGGGCCAGGCGGTGTTCGACACGCTCAGCTCTGTGACCAGCAAGAACGTGATCGACGAGGTGGTCGCGCAGGAGTTGCTCGAAGTGCTGCCGCTGACCCACATCCGGGGCCGGTCGCTGCACGACGCCTTCGTGATCGTGGACGAGGCCCAGTCGCTGGAGCGCAACGTGCTGCTCACCGTGCTCAGCCGGATCGGCCAGAACTCGCGGGTCGTGCTCACCCACGACGTGGCCCAGCGCGACAACCTGCGGGTCGGACGCCACGACGGCGTGGTGGCGGTGGTGGAACGGCTGAAGGGCCACCCGTTGTTCGCCCACGTCACGCTCACCCGGTCCGAGCGCTCGCCGATCGCGGCTCTGGTCACGGAGATGCTGGAGGACGTCGGCATCTGACGCCGAAGTTCCGGCCGGATGTCATCAGGCGTTCATTTCGGCGCGCCCGTCGCTTCACCCGATCTGCCTAGCGTCAGCGGCGTGCCGCCATTGAGTGGCGGCCGCCGGATCGGGAGGAACACCAGACATGAACACCGAAAGCGCCACGTCGCGCCGGCTCGCCGCCGGGCTCGTCGCGGTCGCCAGCGCCCTCGCCCTCACCGCCTGCGCGGGCAGCACTACGCCGGGCGCAGAGGCCAGCACCAGCAAGGCGGCGACGGCGGTGAGCCTCGCCGACATCGGCGCCCTCTCCGACCTGGAGGCCGCGGCCAAGGCTGAGGGCCAGCTCAACGTGATCGCGCTGCCCCATGACTGGGCGAACTACGGGGAGATCCTGCAGGCGTTCAGCGCGAAGTACCCCGGGATCACGGTCAACGAACAGTCGCCAGACGTGTCCAGCGCGGAGGAGATCCAGGCTGCCAAGACGAACGAGGGCCTCGACACCGCGCCGGACGTGTTCGACATCGGGCTCACCGTGGCGCTGCAGAACACCGACCAGTTCGCCGCCTACAAGGTGTCGACCTGGGACGACATCCCGGACAACCTGAAGGACGCCGACGGCCGGTTCTACGGCGACTACGGCGGCTACATGTCGATCGGCTACGACTCGTCGAAGTACCCCGCGCCCACGTCGCTGGACGATCTGCTCGGCTCCACCTACAAGGGCGCCGTGGCCATCAACGGCGACCCGACCCAGGCCGGCGCCGCGTTCGCCGCGGTCGGGCTGGCCACCGTTCAGAGCGGTGGGACGCTGGACGACTTCCAGCCCGGCATCGACTTCTTCGGCAAGCTCAAGGCTGCCGGGAACCTGCTCAAGGTGGACGTGACCACCAGTACGGTGACCAGCGGCGAGACGCCGGTGGTCTTCGACTGGGACTACCTCAACGCCGCCCACGTCGCGGACAAGGCGTCCTGGAAGGTGACCATCCTGCCCGGCACCGGGTACGCCGGCTACTACAACCAGGCCATCAACAAGAAGGCGCCGCACCCGGCAGCGGCCCGGCTGTGGGAGGAGTTCCTCTACAGCGACCAGGTGCAGAACCTGTGGCTGAAGGGCGGGGCGCGCCCGATCCGGATGGCAGCGATGACCAAGGCCGGCACGATCGACGCCGGGCTCGCAGCCAAGCTCCCGGAGGCACCGAAGGACGCGGTGGTGCCGACCGCAGCCCAGAGCGAAACGGCAGGGAAGCTGCTCGGTGACAAGTGGGCCGCGGCGGTCCAGTGAGCACGATTGCACCGGAACTTGTCGGGGACGCGGTGGTTGAAGCCCCCCGTCCCCGACGCGTCCGGCGGCGGGCGGATCTGGCCTGGCTCGGGCTGGTTCCGTTCGCCGCCTACGTGCTGGCCTTCCTCGCCCTGCCCACCGTGCTCGCGGTGGGGTCCGGTGTGGTGAGCGCCGGACGGCTCGACCTGGGCAATCTCTCCGCGCTCGCCGACCCGGTCATCCTGCACACCTTCTGGAACTCCACCTGGCTGTCGCTGCTGACGGCACTGGTCGGGGCCGTGCTCGGGGCCGCGGTCTGTTACGCCCTGCTCGGCCTCGCCGAGACCGGCCCGGTCCGTACGGTGGTGGACGCGGCGTCCGGGGTGTTGGCGCAGTTCGGCGGCGTGATGCTGGCCTTCGCGTTCATCGCGACCATCGGCGTGCAAGGCATCGTGACCCAGTTCCTGCTGCACACCTTCGGGATCAACATCTTCGCCGACGGCACCTGGATCTACGACCTTCCTGGCCTGATCCTGCCCTACGTCTACTTCCAGGTGCCGCTGATGGTGATCACCTTCATGCCGGCGCTGGTCGCACTGCGGCCCCAGTGGCTGGAGGCGAATCTCACTCTCGGCGGCACCCGGGCGTCGTTCTGGACGCACGTCGGAATTCCGGTGCTGGCCCCGTCCTTCCTGGCCAGCCTGCTGCTGCTGTTCGCCAACGCGTTCTCCTCCTACGCCACGGCAGCGGCGCTGGCCAGCCAGGGCTCGCAGATCGTCACCCTCCAGATCCGCACCGCCCTGACCAGCGAGACCCTGCTCGGCCGGCAGAACCTCGCCGGCGTGCTCGCGCTCGGCATGGTCGTCGTGGTGGGACTCGTCATGTGGGGGTACTCGGCCATCCAGTCCCGCGCCGCGCGGTGGCAGTCGTGAGCGCGGCGACACTCGGTGCCGGGCGGCCGGCCCGCTGGGTGATCGGCGTCACCGTCGGCGCAGTCTTCGCCATCCCGCTGGTCAGCACGCTGCTCTACACGCTGCGCGACGACCGGGGCTACTCCCTGACTCACTGGGCCGGGCTGTTCGACCCCGCGCGGGCCTACGTCCTGCGTCCGCTCTGGACCGGGCTGGCCAACTCGCTGGGGCTGGCCGCGCTCACGGTGGTGCTGGTGCTCGGCCTGCTGACGCCCACCATGATCCTGATCAACCTGAGATTCCCTGGGCTGCGCCGCGCCTTCGAGTTCGTCGTGCTGCTGCCGATCTCGATTCCCGCGATCGTGCTCGTGGTCGGGCTCGCCCCGATCTACCTTGTGATCGGCCGGACGCTCGGCACGGGGGCCTGGACGCTGGCCTTCGCGTACGGCATCACCGTGCTGCCGTTCGCGTTCCGCGCCATCCAGGCCTCGATCGACGCGATCGACGCGGTCACGCTCTCCGAGGCGGCACGGTCGCTGGGGGCGAGCTGGCCCGATGTGGCGCTGCGTGTGCTGGCCCCGAACCTGCGACCGGGGCTGCTCGCGGCGTCCCTGATCTCGGTGGCGGTGGTGCTCGGCGAGTTCACGATCGCCTCGCTGCTCAACCGGCAGGTGCTGCAGACCGCGATGGTGGTGGTGGGCAAGATCGACGCCTACGCCGCGGCGATGTTCACCCTGATGTCGCTGGCGTTCGTGTTCGTCCTCCTGGTGGTGATCGGCCGGGTCGGCCGGATCGGAGCGGCCCGATGACGGCGATCCAGCCTCGCCCGACCATGACAGCCGGCTCCACGAAGGCGGGCACCCGGGTCGAGTTCCGCGGAGTCGTGAAGTCCTTCGGTGCGCACCGGGTGCTGGACCAGATCGACCTGGACATCGCGCCCGGGGAGTTCGTCTCCCTGCTCGGCCCGTCGGGCTGCGGGAAGACCACAGCACTGCGGGTGCTCGCCGGTCTGGAGCAGGCCGAGGACGGCACGGTGCTGCTCGCCGGTCAGGACGTCTCCGGCGTCCCGGTGAACCGGCGCGACCTCGGCATGGTGTTCCAGTCCTACTCCCTGTTCCCGCACCTGCGCGTGGGGGACAACACTGCGTTCGGGCTGCGCCGGCGAAGGGTGTCCCGTGCGGAGGCCGCGCGCCGGTCCCGCGAGGCGCTGGCACTGGTCGGGCTGGCCGAGCTGGCCGATCGCTATCCGCACCAGCTCTCCGGCGGCCAGCAGCAGCGGGTCGCACTGGCGCGCGCACTGGTCACCGAGCCGCGGGTGCTGCTGCTCGACGAGCCGCTGTCCGCGCTGGACGCGAAGGTGCGGGTGCAACTGCGCGACGAGATCCGCCGGATCCAGCTGCGACTGGGGATCACCACCGTGTTCGTCACCCATGACCAGGAGGAGGCGCTGGCCATCTCGGACCGGGTGGCGGTGATGGCCTCGGGGCGGATCGAGCAGATCGGGACGCCCGAGGACCTCTACCTGCGTCCGGTCAGCGCGTCGGTGGCGGAGTTCGTCGGGCTGTCCAGCCGGGTGCCCGGGGTGGCCGCCGACGGCGTGGTCGCGGTGTGGGGCCACCGGCTCCCGTTGCGCTCGCCGGTCCCGGATGGACCGGTCGAGGTCTACCTGCGGCCGGAGAACGTCCGCCTGGTGGCGGGCGCCGAGGCGGGCGTCGACGTGCACGTCGAGGAGAGCAGCTTCCTGGGCAGCTTCCGGCGCACCTCCGTCCGAGCTCCCGGCGGGGTGCTGGTGCGGGTGCAGCACCCGGTGGGCCAGGGCGTCCAGCCCGGCGACCAGGTGCGGCTGGCCCTCCTCCCCGAGCCGGTCGTGGCCCGTCCGGTGAAGGGCGCGGAGGCCTGAGCCCCCGGACCCGCCTACTCGTGGTCGCGGGTCCGGTCGCCGATCAGCAGCGGCTCGCGGGTGGCTGGCACCAGGTCGGGGACCGGCCCACGGGGGCTACGCGTCGGGGCCGGCACGGGTTCGCTGGTCGGCGGGAATCGCCGCACCGACCGGAGGGCGAGCAGGAGCGAGTCGTCGGCCAGGAACGAGCGTAGGCGCTGCCGGCCCAGCGCCGGCGCGGCCACCGCGACGGTCGCCAGCGCCACCAGTAGCCAGCCGCGCGAGCCGATGCTCGCCTCGTTCATGATTCGCCAGAACGTGTAGCTGGTCATCCGGTTCGTCACCGACGCGAGCACCAGGAAGTGCCAGCTCCAGTACAGGGCCACGTCGATGACCACCACCGACATCGTCGCCCACACCCGGAAGCCGAGGAACACCAGCAACGGCAGCACCCAGATCGTGTACTGCTGGGAGAACACCTTGTTCAGCAGGAGGTACGCCACGAGCAGCCCCAGCGAGATGCCCGGCAGGGGGTACTCGCCGACCCGGGAAGCCAGCCGCCAGCCGATCGCCAGTACGGCAGCGAGACCGGCGGCGGTCGCCAGCGTGGCCAAGCTCATCAGCGTCGCAGGGGAGAGGTCCACCCAAGTGCCGAGGAAGTACCAGAACGACATCGTGTCCTGAGTGATCTTGCGGGACGCCTGGTAGGCCAGCGGCGCCAGCCAGCCCTCCGGGTTCGCCAGGTACACCGGCAGGTTCACCGCGACCAGCAGGGCAATCGCGATCCCGGCCGCTTCCAGGCTTCGGCGCACCCGCGTCCCCAGCGGCGTCTGGCCAGGCCCGGGACGTCCGAAGAGCAGCCAGGCGAGCAACGCCGGCCCGAAGACCAGGGGGAACAGCTTCAGCGCGCCGCCGAGGGCGAGCAGCAGGGCCGCGCCGAGATAGCGGCGCCGTGGGATCGTCCGCGGGTCCTGGTGCGCGACCAGGGCGAGGGCGCCGATCATGCACAGCGCGGGCGGCAGGTCGAGGTTGTAGGTGAGGTAGAACACCAGCGCGGGCGAAGCCACCCACACCCACACCCGGGCACCGGCCGTCCGGTACAGGATCACGGTCAGCCAGACGGCGAGCCCGCCCATCACGACGGCAGTGATCGCGACGAACTCGGGGTAGGTGGACGCGGGCAGGCTGAGCAGCCACATCAGCGCTCCGCTGAGCACGGGGTACTCGACTGTCGCCGGGGTCCCGTTCCACGTCGGCAGCAGCTGCAGGTAGGGAACCATGTGCCCGGCCAGTCCGCGGCCGTACCACATCACCGCCAGATCGCTGTCGCAGCCGGTCGCCCCCGACAGCGAGAGCGACGCCATCGAGCCGCCGAAGCAGGGGGAGCGGAACCGGTAGCTGACGTAGGCCGCGAGCACGGTGACGGCGATCAGGACGGGTAGCTGCCAGGGCGCGCGGGTCTTCATCTCGGCTGCACGCTAGGCAACCAACGTGGGCGCAGGCTGTCAGACCGGGGTGCGGCGCCTGAGCGGATCGTGTGGGGTCAGGCGGCGGTCGCCGCGTTGGTCGCTCTCGGGCGGACCGCGAACAGCACCGCGGTGACCACGAGACAGAGCGCCTCGGAGACGGTGATGGCCCAGATCGTCCCGGTGAGCCCGAACCACGCGTGCGCGCCGAACAGGACGGGGACGAACAGCACGCCCTGGGTGACGGAGAGGATCGTCGCCCGCGCCGCAGCTCCGCTGGCCTGGAACCAGGTGATGGCCAGGCCGGTGAACCCGTTGAACAGCGCAGAGATCAGCTGGGCGACCAGCACGACCGCGCCCACGCCGAGCACGGCGGGATCGGTGCTGAACAGGCCGAGGGCCTGCGACCCGAAGGCGAACAGCGGGACGGCGAACACCAGCACGATCACGGCGATCCAGACCGAGCTGTGCAGCAGGGCTGCGTTGGCCCGACGGTGCAGTCCGGCACCCACCGTGGTGGCGAGCAGTGGCATCGCGCCCAGCGCCACGCCCATCGCCAGCATCTCCGGGATCTGCACGATTCGCTGCACGATCCCGAATGCAGCGAGCAACGAATCGCCATAGGCGACCGCGATGTTGTTGAAGACCAGCGCGCTGACGACCAGGAAGCTGCTCATCAGGAGTTCGGAGACGCCGACGCCGAAGACCTCCTTCGCTGTGGCGAGGTCGGGACGGAACCAGCGCAGGCCGATCCTCAGTTCGGGGCTCTTCCGGTGCAGGTAGCCGGCGAGGTAGACGACCGTGACGACGTTCGAGAGCACGATCGCCAGCGCGGCGCCGGCCACGCTCCAGTGCAGGACGAGGATCAGCAGCACATCGAGAACGAGATTGGCCACGGTGGAGGCGATGATCGCGATCATTGACGCCTTCGCCGCACCCTCTGACCGGACCAGCTGCTCGATCGCGAATGCGACGGCGAGCACCGGGGTGCCGGCGAGAAGCACGCTGACGTAGGCCGACGTGGGGGCGAACGCTTCGCCGTCCGCCCCGAGCAACGTCACCAGCGGGTGCAGGAGCACGAGCCCTGCGACGGCGAAGACGGCACCGACGATCGCTGCTCCCCAGATGGTGAACGCCGAGTACGCGCGCACCTTCGCGCGCAGCTGGTCGGCCTCCTGGGGTGTGGCGGTCTCCAGTTCGCCCAGGTAGCGGCTGATCGCGCTGCTCCCTCCGGTGCCGAACACGCCGCCCACCGCCATCACCAGCCCGGTCAGCGGGAGGCCGAAGGCGATCGCGGCCAGTAGGGGAGTGGAGCCGAGGGAGCCGATGAAGCCGGCATTGATCAGGTTGTAGAGGACGCCGACGATGACGGCGGCCATCATCGGTACGGCGAGGTGGACGAGGGCGCGGTTGAGCGGGGCCTCGAGGAGGTAGTAGCGATCGTCCGGTGGGGCGGTGGTTGCGGTGGTCATATCGGTATGCCTTTCACGGCGAGCGGGCGCACGGCGACAGGGCGCCGTGGCGGCGCAGGTGGGTGGATTCGGTCAGTCGGCCAGTTCCTGGTCGAGCTTGGTGAGCAGCCGGCGCAGGTCGTCGGCCTCGGCGTCGGTGAAGCTGGCCAGGCGAAGGCTCGCCCCGGCCCAGATCTCGGCTTCGAAACGCTTGACCTGGGCACGCCCCTTCTCGGTGGTGTGCAGGGTCTTGCGGCGCGAGTCGGACGGGTCGGCGCGGCGCTCGATCCAGCCGTCGCGCTCGAGCACCTGCAGCAGGCTCGAGACGCTGGCGGCACGGGCTCCCATCACGTCGGCGATGTCACGCTGGATCACGCCGCGTGCCTCGTTGGCCTCGATCCAGCCCAGGATGCGTGCCTGGTGCGGAGTCAGCCCGGCGAGGTCGACCTGGTCCATCGCGGTGGCCATGTTCTGGCGGGTGCGCAGCGAGATCCGTCCGATCAGTTCGGCGATCTGTGCTGCGCGCTCGTTCGTGGCCACGCTCCCAAGACTAGATGATTAGGTTCCGAATAGTCAAGAATCTAACTATTTGCCCGGTAGAGGACGTAGTCGAAGTGCCGTTGGCCGCGGGTGACCGGGACCACGATCGTCTCGACGCTGCCGGCGAGTTCACCCAGGGTGGTCGCGAGGTCGGCGCTCGCGGCTTCGCACCAGACCATGAGCCGGCCGGACGGGGCGAGCGCGGCCAGGCAGCGGCGCAGGAACTCGGCGCGGTACAGGCGGGCGTTGTGGTCGTGGATCAGGAAGGTGGGCCCGTTGTCCACGTCGAGAAGGATGGCGTCCCAGCTGCCCTCGATCGCGTCGGCGATGTCACCGGTGACGAGTTCGACCCGGGGGTCGGCGGCCAGGCGACCGAGCTGCGCAGTGGCGCCCCTGCGGGCGGCGTCCACGAGTCCGGCGGACAGTTCGACCACGCGGACGAGCTCCGCGCCGCCGTCCAGCAACCGCGCCGCCGTGTAGCCCAGCCCCAGCCCACCGACCAGGACGCGGGCGGCCGGCAGCGCCGCGTCGGCCAGCGCCAGCTCCGAGCTGACCTCGGTGGAGTCCATCGCGAACACGCCGTTCACGATCAACTCGTCCACCCCGTCGCGGGTGCGCAGCACGATGCCGTCCTCGGAGATCACGCGGACATCGTGGCCGAAAGTCGTCGACGCGGGAAATCGGGGGTTCCGCAGCGTCGGGGACGCGCTTAGGCTCGCCGCGTCAACGACCTACTCCAGGAGGACAGATGGACGACGCCGTCTACCCGGACCCGACCCTGTTCGGGACCGAAGACCTCGCGCTGCGCGACGCCGCAGCTGCCGACCCGATCGGCTTCTGGGCTGACCGCGCCGCGGAACTCGAGTGGTACCAGCCTTGGGACGCGGTGCTGGACGACTCCAACGCGCCGTTCTTCAAGTGGTTCACCGGAGCCCGCACGAACATCGTCCACAACTGCATCGACCGGCACCTCTCGGGCCCCTACAAGAACAAGCTGGCCCTGATCTGGGTCGGCGAGAACGGCACCGACTACCGCACTTTTTCCTACTTCAGCCTGAATCGCGAGGTCATGACCATGGCCAACGTGTTCAAGGCCATGGGCGTCGGCAAGGGCGACAAGGTCACGATCTACCTGCCGCGAATCCCGGAGGTGGTCTTCGCGATGCTGGCCTGCGCCAAGCTCGGCGCGGTGCACTCCGTGGTCTTCGCCGGGTTCTCCGCCGACGCGCTGGCCGACCGGATCGACGACTCCGAGTCGAAGGTGGTGATCACAGCGGACGGGTCGTGGGTGAACGGCGGCATCTTCAAGCTCAAGGACATCGTCGATGAGGCGATCCGGTTCTCCCCGTCCGTGGAGAACGTGATCGTGGTCAAGCGCACCGGGCACGAGGTGACCATGGACCCGCTGCGCGACCACTGGTACCACGACCTCACCGCGCTGCCGATCGCGAAGGGCCCGTGCGCGACCGAGGAGATGGACGCGGAGGATCCGCTGTTCATCCTGTACACGTCGGGGTCGACCGGGAAGCCGAAGGCGATCCTGCACACCCACGGCGGGTACATGGTCGGCACGTATACGACGTTGAAGTACACCTTCGACATCAGGGACGAGGACCGCTGGTGGTGTACCGCCGATCCCGGCTGGATCACCGGGCACTCCTACCTGGTCTACGGACCGCTGCTGACCGGCGCGACGTCGTTCATGTTCGAGGGCGGGCCCACCTACCCCTACCCGAACCGGTGGTGGCAGCTGATCGAGTACTACGGGATCACCAGCTTCTACACCGCGCCCACGGCGATCCGCTCGCTGATGCGGTTCGGGGAAGCCTGGCCGAACCGGCACGACCTGAGCTCGCTGCGGCTGCTGGGCTCGGTGGGCGAACCGATCAACCCCGAGGCGTGGCAGTGGTTCCACCGGGTGATCGGCAAGGAACGCTGCCCGATCATGGACACCTGGTGGCAGACCGAGACCGGCATGTTCCAGATCTGCCCGACCCCGTCCATGCCGCTGAAGCCGGGCTCGGCCGGCAAGCCGTTCTTCGGCCAGGTCGCGGAGATCCTGAACGAGGAGGGCGAGCCGGTACCGGACGGCGAGGAGGGCTTCCTCGTGCTGAAGAACCCGTGGCCGGCAATGCTGCGCACGCTCTACAAGGACGACGAGCGCTACGTGAACACGTACTGGTCGAAGTATCCGGGCAAGTACCTGGCCGGCGATTCGGCCAAGCGCGACAAGGACGGCTACTTCTGGGTGATCGGGCGCACCGACGACGTGATCAAGGTGTCCGGGCACCGACTTGGCACGGCCGAGGTGGAGTCGGCCCTGGTGTCGCACCCCGCGGTGGCGGAGGCTGCCGCGATCGGCCTGCCGCACGAGGTGAAGGGCAATGCCATTCACGCCTTCGTCGTGCTGCGGATGGGCTTCGAGGGCAGCCAGGAACTCGCAGAGGATCTGCGCCGGCACGTCTCGCAGCACCTGTCCCCGATCGCGAAGCCGGACTGGATCGACTTCCCGGACAAGCTGCCGAAGACCCGCTCGGGCAAGATCATGCGCCGCGTGCTGCGGGCCCGCGCCCTCGGCCAGGACGAGGGCGACCTGACCACCATGGAGGAGTAGGCGAACCGCGGATCCCGGAGGACCCGCGGCCGGTGCGAGGATGGGGGCATGGTCGAACGCGAGCTCACCGAGGCGGTGTCGCTGACCCTGCCGGACGGGTCGCTGAACCCGGACGCGGTGGGCTGGGCGCGGCGTCCGCTGGTCGACACCTCCGGCATCGGGCGGCGTCATGGCTGGCCGCGGAACAAGCGCTGGGAGTACTGGAACGTGGTCACACCCACCCATGTGCTCGCGTTCACGGTGTCCCTGATCGACTACGCGGCCGTGCACGAGGTCTGGGTGTTCGACCGTCGCTCGCACCAGTCCTGGGGGAGAGCGGCGACCGTCCTGCCGCCTCGCGGTGCGGTACTGCCGCCGGTGCTGGACACGGGGCCGGCGCGGGCCAGGGCGAAGGGTCTGGCCATCGACGTGATCCCTGCGGGTGGCACGGTCCACCTTCGCGCCGAAGTGCCGCAGGCCCGGTTCGACGTGGACGTCACCCGTCCCGCCGATCACGACTGCCTTGCGGTGGTCGTGCCGTGGTCGGGCGAGCGGTTCCAGTACACAGTGAAGGACGTCGCGCTGCTCGCGTCCGGGACGCTGGCGGTCGGCGATGGCCGCTACGACATCCCGGCCGGGGAGTCCTGGGCAGTGCTGGACCATGGCCGCGGCCGCTGGCCCTACGAGGTGGTCTGGAACTGGGGCGCCGGCTCGGGCGTTCACGACGGCCACGTGATCGGCGTCCAGGTCGGCGGACGCTGGACCGATGGCACCGGCTCGACAGAGAACGGGCTGCTGCTCGACGGGCACCTGCACAAGATCTCCGCTGAACTGGCCTGGGACTACGACCTCGCCGACTGGCGCCGGCCCTGGCGGGTCAGCGGTGGCGGACTCGAAGCCGTCTTCACCCCCGAGTACAACCGCCACGCGTTCACCGACCTTGCGCTGATCTCCTCCCGCACCGACCAGTGCTTCGGCTGGTGGTCGGGCAGGTTCGGCGACATCACGTTCGAGGGCATCTACGGCTGGGCGGAGGATGTCCACAACCGCTGGTGAGCCTGACGGCGACTCGCAATGCGTACAAGCCGCGAGGGTGGTCGTGCCGCACTGTCGGAGGCGGGCTCGACAATGGGATGACACCCGATCACGGAGGATTCCCATGGCCCTGCTCAACCCGTACATCCACTTCGCCGGCAACGCCCGGGAGGCGATGGAGTTCTATGCGTCCGTCTTCGGCGGCGAACTGACCATGTCCCGCTTCGGCGACTTCCCGATGCCGGGGGTTGGGCCGGACGAGGCGGACAAGGTCATGCACGGGCAGCTGACCACGCCGGCCGGGCTCACCCTGATGGGGGCGGACACGCCCGCGACGATGGGAGAGGTCCCTGAAGGGGGCAGGATCACCATCTCGCTGAGCGGCGCCGAGTCCGACGGCCTGCGGGAGTACTGGGACGGCCTCGCCGAGGGCGGCACTATCACCATGCCGTTGAACGTCGCGCCCTGGGGTGACGCGTACGGGCAGCTGACCGACCGGTTCGGCGTTGAGTGGATGGTGAACATCGCAGGACCGGCGCAGGCCTGAGGCTCAGCTCCGGGCAAGGGTCATTCCCCGGGGTGTTCCCCGGTCGCTCGGGCGGCGTCGATCTTCGCCTTCGCCCCGTCCAGCCACTGCTGGCAGATCGCGGCGAGCTTCTCGCCCCGCTCCCACAGGGCCATCGACTCCGACAGCGGCACACTGCCCGCCTCGAGCGTGCGGATCACCTCGACCAGCTGGTCGCGCGCCTCCTCGTAGCCGAGCTCCGGTTGCCTGCTCATGCGTCCTCCATGATCTGCGTGACGGTGAGTCCGAGCCGGCCGTCGGCCAGCCGGGCGGTGAGTTCTGCGCCGACGCCGGTGGCGCCGACCCGGTCGACGGTGCGGTCCCCGGCGTCGGTGAGGATGGCGTAGCCGCGCTGCAGGGTCGCCTGCGGGGACAGTGCCCGCACCCGCTCGATGGCGTGGCGCAGGCGCTGCTGCTCCTCCCGCAGCCGGGCGTCGATCGCTCGGGACAGCCGCTCCTCGGCCTGCTGAAGACGCTCGGCATGCCCGACCAGGACAGCCGCCGGCTCGCGCAGCACCGGCCGGCTGCGGAGCTCGGCAAGGCGGCGGTACTCGGCGTCCAGACGTCCGGTGATCGCCGCGCGCACCCGGCCCAGCGCGCTCGCCGCCAGTTGCGCCTCTGCGGCGGCGTCCGGCACGACCCGCTTGGCCGCGTCGGTGGGCGTGGACGCCCGCACGTCGGCAACCAGGTCGAGGATCGGGGTGTCGGTCTCGTGTCCGATCGCGCTGACCACCGGCGTCCGGCACGCGAACACGGCCCGGGCCAGAGCCTCGTCGCTGAACGGCAACAGGTCCTCCAGCGAGCCCCCGCCGCGGGCGACGATGATGACGTCCACCTCGGGGTGGGCGTCGAGGGAGCGGATCGCGTCGATCAGCTGCTCGACGGCAGCGGGGCCCTGGACGAGGGAGTGGCGGGTCTCGACGACCGCAGCCGGCCAGCGCCGCGCGATGTTCTCCACGACGTCGCGCTCGGCAGCGCTCTGCGCGCCGGTGACCAGCCCGATCCGGCGGGGCAGGAACGGCGGCCGCAGCTTGCGGGCGGGGTCGAACAACCCTTCGGCCTGCAGCATTCGCTTGCGCTGCTCGATGGCGGCGAGCAGGCGTCCCTCGCCGGACGGACGCAACTCGCGGCACTCGAAGGTGAGACTGCCCGACTTGCTCCACACGGTCGGCTTCACCCACGCCGCCACCACCGTGCCCTCGGTGAGCGGACCGGCCGCGTCCAGCACGGCCTGGGAGGTGGAGATCGTCACCGACACCTCGGCCAGGGTGTCGCGCATGGTGAGGAACTGCGTGACGGCCCCGGAGCGCCGCTTGATCTCGATCAGCTGCCCCTCGACCCAGATCGGGCTGAGCCGTTCCACCCAGCTCTTGGTCGCTGCCACGACCGCGCGCAGTGGCTGCGGTTGCTCCGGCGAACTGGTCATGGGCATGGCGCCACGCTATCGCCCGCCACCTCCACCGCGTGCGGCGAGCTCCGGGCGAGGGCGTTGCGCTGCGTCGGAGGAGCGCCCTGGCCGGCGCGGTCGTGCCCGCCCGATCGGGGCCGGACGGCCAACGTAGACTGGCGCGCATGTCTGCCAAGCGAGTCGTGGTCGCCGCCCCCAGGGGGTACTGCGCCGGTGTCGACCGGGCCGTGGTCACCGTCGAGAAGGCGCTGGAGGTGTACGGGCCTCCGGTCTACGTGCGCAAGCAGATCGTGCACAACCGCCACGTGGTGGAGGACCTCGAGGCCCGCGGCGCGATCTTCGTTGAGGAACTGGCCGAGGTGCCCACCGGCGCCACCGTGGTGTTCTCCGCGCACGGCGTCTCGCCCGAGGTGCACGCGGAGGCGGCAACCCGTGGCCTGAAGACGATCGACGCCACCTGCCCGCTGGTCACGAAGGTGCACAACGAGGCCAAGCGGTTCGCCGGGCAGGGCGTCCAGATCCTGCTGATTGGGCACGCCGGCCACGAGGAGGTCGAAGGAACGACGGGCGAGGCGCCCGAGCACATCACCCTCGTCCAGCACCCCGACGACGTGGACGCGGTCGAACTGATCGATCCGACGAAGGTCGCCTGGCTCAGCCAGACCACGCTGAGCGTCGATGAGACCTGGGAGACGGTCAGCCGGCTGCGGGAGAAGTTCCCCGCGCTGATCGATCCGCCCAGCGACGACATCTGCTACGCCACCCAGAACCGGCAGTCGGCGGTAAAGCAGATCGCCGCCCATTCGGACCTGGTGATCGTGGTCGGCTCGCGCAATTCGTCCAACTCCGTGCGGCTGGTCGAGGTGGCGCTCGAGTCCGGCGCGAAGGCCGCCTACCGGGTGGACAACGCTGGGGAGATCGACGCGGCCTGGCTGGACGGTGTGGAGTCGGTCGGCGTCACCTCCGGCGCCTCGGTGCCGGACGCGCTGGTACAGGGGGTCCTGGACTACCTCACCGAGAGGGGCTTCCCGCGGGCGGTCGAGGAGCGCCTGACCGAGGAGAACCTCGTCTTCGCACTGCCACCGGAGTTGCGCAAGGACCTGCGCCGCAGCGCCGACGCAGACTGATCTCCGCCGGGTGAGGGTGGGTACGAAGGCCTGACCGGTCCCGTCCGGGCCGGATCCGCCGGAGACACTGTCAGAGGGGCTGGGTACCCTGACCGTGTCGGGGCTGCAGCAGGGCGGTCCCTCGGCGGTGCAGCACGGCCGCCCGACGCAGGAAGTGACCGGAAATGATCACCTTCACCGGCGTGACAAAGGCCTACCCCGGCGGCACCACCGCGGTCGGCGGGCTCACCATGACCGCTCCCACGGGGCGGATCACCGTGCTCGTCGGCCCGTCCGGCTGCGGCAAGACGACCACCCTGCGGATGATCAACCGGATGATCGAGCCCACCTCCGGCACCATCGAGATCGACGGGCGCGACACTGCAACGCTCGACGCGAACGAGCTGCGCCGCGGCATCGGCTACGTGATCCAGAGCGGCGGTTTGTTCCCACACCGCACGGTCCTGGACAACATCGCCACCGTGCCACTCCTGCTGGGCTGGGAGCGGAGCAGGGCGCGCAGTGTCGCGTCCGAGCTGATGGAACGGGTCGGGCTCACCCCGGAGCTGGCCCGGCGCTATCCCAACCAGCTCTCCGGCGGGCAGCAGCAGCGCGTCGGCGTGGCCAGGGCACTCGCTGCCGATCCGCCGGTGATGCTCATGGACGAGCCGTTCAGCGCGGTCGACCCGGTGGTGCGAGAGCAGCTCCAGGACGAGTTCCTGCGCCTGCAGGCGGAGCTCGGCAAGACCATCGTGTTCGTCACCCACGACATCGATGAGGCGATCAAGCTCGGCGACCAGGTGGTCGTGATGCGGGTGGGTGGCACCATCGCGCAGCTGGCCAGTCCCGCCGACCTGCTCGCCGACCCCACCGACGACTTCGTGGCCGACTTCCTCGGGCGCGATCGCGGCTACCGCGGGCTGGCGTTCCAGGCCGCGCCGGCGCTGCCGGTGAGCGTCGAACCCACGGTGGAGCTCGGCGCGAGCGTCGAGGTGGCGCGTCGCGTCGCCGCCGGCGCGCAGTGGCTGCTGGTGGTTGACGAGGCGCAGGCTCCCGTCGGCTGGGTGGAGCCCGACCGTCTGGTCGGGCCGGTCGGACGTGACGTTCTGCACCGCGGCGGCACGGTCGCCCCGGTGGACGGTTCGCTGCGCGCCGCGCTCGACGCCGCCCTGTCCGCACCGAGTCGGCGCGGGGTGCTCGTCGACAGCGACGGACGACTGGTGGGAACAGTACTCGCCCGCGAGGTGTTGACCGAGATCGAACGGGAACCGGGAGGTGATCAGGCGTGACGTGGTTCCTCGACCACCTCGACGACGTGGCGTCGCTCACCGTGACCCACGCCGTCCTGTCGGTGATCCCCCTCGTCATCGGCCTGTTGCTGGCCCTGCCGCTGGGCTGGCTGGCCCGCCGCTACCGCTGGCTGCGTACCCCTCTGGTCGCGGGGACGGGCCTGCTGTACACGATCCCGTCGCTCGCGCTGTTCATCCTGATGCCACTGATCCTGGGCACCGGCATCCTCGACCCGCTCAACGTCGTGGTGGCGCTCACCCTGTATACGGTCGCCCTGCTCGTGCGCACCGTCGCGGACGGCCTCGCCGCCGTGCCGGAGGAAGTGCTGCAGGCCGCCACGGCGATGGGCATCGGGCGGGTGCGCCGGTTCTTCACCGTAGAGCTCCCGCTCGCCGTCCCGGTGATCTCCGCCGGGCTGCGGGTGGCAGCGGTCAGCAACGTCTCGATCGTGTCCGTTGCCGCTCTGCTCGGTATCGCGCAGCTCGGCTCGCTGTTCACCGACGGGTTCGCACGGGACTTCGTCGACCCGATCGTGGTCGGCATCTTCGCCTGCATGGTGCTCGCCGCCGCTCTCGACCTGACCATCCTGGGGCTCACCCGGGTGGCCACGCCCTGGCTCAGGCGGGTGCCCGCATGAACCTGGTCTGGACCTGGCTGGGCGATCCGGCCAACTGGCAGGGCTACGACGGCATTCCGACGCGGATCGCAGAGCACCTCGCCTACTCCGCGGTGACACTGCTGCTGGCCGCGCTGATCGGCATCCCGCTGGGCCTGTGGATCGGGCACACCGGCAACGGCCGCGTCGTCGTGGTGAACCTGGTCAACGGGATGCGGTCGGTGCCAACTCTCGGTCTGCTGTTCGTGGCGGTGCTCGTGGTGGGGCCGCTGCTGGCCGGTGACGTCGCATTCCTCGTGCCGTCCATCTTCGTGCTGGTGGTGCTGGCCGTCCCGCCGATCATGGCCGGTGCCTACGCAGGGGTTGAGGGGGTCGACCCCGGCGCGCGGGACGCGGCCCGCGGCATGGGCATGCGGCCGGCGCAGGTACTGGTCCGGGTGGAGCTGCCGTGCGCCCTGCCGCTGATCTTCGGCGGGCTCCGCTCGGCGGCGCTGCAGGTGGTCGCGACGGCCACGCTCGCCGCGTCCGTGAGCCTCGGCGGGCTGGGCCGGTTCCTGATCGACGGGCAGGCCTACCGCGACTACGGCCAGATGGCCGCCGGAGCGCTGCTGGTCGCCGCGCTGGCGATGGCGGTCGATCTGGTCTTCGCCGCGGTGCAGCGGCTGGTGGTGTCGCCGGGTCTCGGCGCACCCCGCACCACACAACGTTCCCCCGGGCGCGGGCTGGCGGCCCGTACCGGGGCATTTGCCAGCTGAAGAGGAATGGAAGGAACCCGAATGAAGAAGCTCAGCATGATCCTGGCAGCGTCCATCGCGGCGCTGTCCCTGGCGGCCTGCTCCTCGGGCAATCCGCTGAACAGTCCGAGCCCGGCGCCGGCGTCGTCCGGCTCGGCAGCGTCCACCTCTGTGGTGGTCGGCTCGGCCAACTTCCCGGAGAACGAGCTGCTCGCCCAGATCTACGCGCAGGCACTGGCGGCGAAGGGCGTGCAGGTGAGCACGAAACTGAACATCGGTTCGCGCGAGACCTACCTGCCGGCGTTGAAGGACGGCGAGATCAACCTGCTGCCGGAGTACACCGGGGCGCTCGCGAAGTACCTCGATCCGAACGCCGACACCAGCACCACGGACACGGCTGTGGCCGCACTGAAGTCATCGCTTCCGGACACGCTCACCGTGCTCGACCCGGCCGCGGCCCAGGACAACGACTCGATCACGGTGACGAAGGCCACCGCGGACTCCTACGGCCTGAAGACCATCGAGGATCTCGTTCCGCACGCCGCGCAGATGGTGCTCGGCGGGCCCCCGGAGTGGAAGACCCGCAGCTACGGCGTGCCGGGGCTGCAGAAGACCTACGGGCTGCAGTTCAAGAGCTTCAAGGCGCTCGACACTGCCGGCCCGCTGACGGTGCAGGCGCTGAAGAACGGCCAGGTGCAGGCGGCGAACCTGTTCACCACGGACCCGGCGATCACGTCCAACGGGTTCGTCACGCTGGAGGACACGAAGCACTTCTTCGGTTCCCAGAACGTGATCCCGGTGATCACGAAGAGCCTGGCCACCCCTGAGGTGTCGGCAGCGCTGAACGCGGTCTCGGCCAAGCTCGACACCGCCACGCTGGCCGGCCTGGTGGCCAAGGTCGTCACCGACAAGCAGGACGCGGACAAGGTCGCGGGGGAGTGGCTGACCAGCGTCGGGCTGGTCTGAGCGGGGTCGCCTGAGATCACCCGCCACGGGTAGCCTGCCCGGCGGGAGGACAGCATGTGGCTGGGGTTCGCGTTCGGGTCGGCGCTCTTCGCGGGGCTGACCGCGGTGCTGGCCAAGATCGGCGTCCGGCACACCGACTCCACGCTGGCCACGGCCGTCCGGACGATCGTCGTGCTCGTCGCGGCCTGGCTGATGGTGTTCCTGGTCGGCTCGCAGGGCCAGCTGGCCACGCTGACCACGACGACGGTGCTCTTCCTTGTGCTGTCCGGGTTGGCCACCGGCGGATCGTGGCTGTGCTACTTCCGGGCGCTGCAGTTGGGTGAGGTGAACCGGGTGGCGCCGGTCGATCGCTCCAGCCTCGTGCTCACGGTGGCGTTCGCGATGGTCTTCCTCGGGGAGACCGACCACCTCGCGACCCGCCTGCCCGGCCTGGCCCTGATCGGCCTCGGCACCTGGCTGATGGTTCGCCCTTCGCAGGCACGGCCTGCGGAGGGGACGGACGGCGGGTGGCGCTGGCTGCCGTGGGCGATCGGCTCGGCGGTCTTCGCCGCGCTGACCGCGATCCTCGGCAAGGTGGGCATCGTGGGCGTGGAGTCGAACCTCGGCACGGCGATCCGCACCGCTGTGGTGCTCGTCATGGCCTGGCTGATGGTGGCAGTCACGCGGCGTGGGCGCGAGCAGCCGTGGCTGGTGCCGCGCCGCGACCTGTTGTTCATCGTCCTGTCCGGGCTCGCGACCGGGGCGTCCTGGTTGTGCTACTTCCGGGCGCTGCAGGACGGGCCGGCGAGCGTGGTCGCCCCCGTGGACAAGCTGAGCATCGTCTTCACCGTCGGCTTCTCGGTGTGGGTGCTGCACGAGCGGGTGACCCGGGCGGCGGCCCTCGGCCTGGCGATCATCGTCGCCGGCACCCTGCTCATGCTCCTCTAGTCCGGCTTGCGCCGCCGCAGCGCATCGCGCCACAGCGCCGTCCTCTGCGTGGGCGCGCTCCAGCACGTCGGTGTCCAGGTCGATCCCGGTCACGTCCGGCACGAGGCGGTGCAACTCGCGGGCCAGAAGGCCGTCGCCGGTGCCGACGGCGAGCGCGGAGCGGGCCCGCGGGAACCGCGTCCAGAACCAGCCGGTGGAAGTGCAGGTTGTGGTTCCAGCGCGTTTCGCCCCACCCGGCCATCAGACCAGGAAGCGGTAGAACGGGCTGTCGGAGGCGACGACCTCGAAGGTGATCGGGCTGGCGTCCATCTTCAGCAGCAGGTCCGTGAACGAGTCGGGGTCGCCGAGTTCGATGCCGACCAGGGCCGGCCCGGTCTCCCGGTTGCTGCGCTTCACGTACTCGAAGTGGGTGATGTCGTCGTCGGGGCCGAGCACCTCGTCGAGGAACCGCCGCAGCGCGCCCGGCTCCTGCGGGAAGTTCACCAGGAAGTAGTGCTTGCGGCCCTCGTAGACCAGTGAACGCTCCACGATCTCGGCGTAACGGGAGACGTCGTTGTTGCCGCCGGAGATGATCACGACGACGGTCTGGCCGGGTTCTGGACGGTACAGGCCCAGGCTCGCTGCGGCGAGCGCGCCGGCGGGCTCGGTGACGATGCCCTCGGTCTGGTAGAGCGCGAGCATCTCCGAGCAGATCCGGCCCTCGGGCACCGCGTAGAGATCGGGCTGGTACCGCCGCACGGCCTCGAAGGTGAGGTCGCCGACCCGCCGGACGGCCGCGCCGTCCACGAAGGTGTCCATCTCCGACAGCTCGACCGGGTGCCCGGCGGCGACCGCCGCCGCCATGGAGGCCGCACCGGCCGGCTCGGCCCCGATGACTGCCACCTCGGGGTGCCGCTCGCCCAAGTAGGCCAGGCAGCCCGAGATCATCCCGCCGCCGCCGACGGGGGCGACGAGGACGTCGGGCGGGGTGCCGAACTGGTCGACGATCTCCTTCGCGACCGTTCCCTGGCCGACGATGGTGCGCGGGTCGTCGAAGGCGGGAACGACCGTGGCTTTCGTGCCGCCGGCCTCGAGCCGGGCTGCGGCCGCCGCCTCGTCGTAGGTGTCGCCGGTGACGGCCAGCTCAACCTTGCCCTCGCCGAGGGCGAGGATGCGCTCCCGCTTCTGGCGCGGGGTCGTGGCCGGCACGAAGATCCGTCCCCGGATGCCGAGGCGGGCGCAGGCGAACGCGACGCCCTGGCCGTGATTGCCGGCGGAGGCACACACCACACCGGCGGCCCGATGCGCTTCGTCGAGCTGGGAGATCAGGTTGAACGCGCCGCGGATCTTGTAGGAGCGCACCGGCTGCAGGTCCTCGCGCTTCAGCCAGACCGAGGCTCCGGTCGCGGCGCTGAGCCGGTCGTTGAACTGCAGGGGGCTGCGGATGATGACACCGGCCAGCCTCTCGGCGGCCTCATCCACTGCCCGGGCATCGATCATCACCGGCTCATTCTGGCACCGCGCCAGATCGGCGGCCGCCAGCGGGCCGCCGGTGTCTCGACGGACGCGGTCAGTAACGCGGGCCGGTCCTCGCAGCGCCGGGATCGGTCGCGGCGGTCAGGCGGTCCGGGCGCCGCTCCCGGAAGACGCGGCTGCCTCTGCGCCGAGCAGGTCATCAAGTTCGGGCTGCGCCCGAACGAGCAGCTCGTCGGCGGATCGCGCCCGGCCGATCATCGGGGCGACCCCGGCGGCATCCTCGATCAGCTCGGGGGCAGTGAGCAGCCGGACGTTGGCGTCGACGCCGTGCACCTCGCCCAACTCCTTGTCGGAGAGCCGGAGGTCGCGGAACCGGCGCGCGGAGGGGAACACGCGGGACTCGATCGAGCCGACCGCATCGTTGTACGCCTTCACCACGCTGGTCAGCCCCCGGCCCACCTTGTCGAAGTGTCCGCCGAGCGCGCCGAGCCGGTCGTACAGCTCGCGGCCCAGCTCGTAGACCTCCTGGGCCGATTCGGCCAGCGCGACCTGCTTCCAGGCGTAGGCGACGGCCTTCAACAGCGCGATCAGGGAACTCGGCGTGGCGATCACCACGTTGCGCGCAGCGGCGTACTCGTGCAGAGAAGGTATCTGTTGAAACGCTTCCGCGGCCAGCGCCTCGCTGGCCAGGAACAGCACGACGTACTCCGGTGTGGAACCGCCCGCCTTGAAGTAGTCCTTGCCGCCGAGCTGGTCGACATGGGTGAGCACGTTCCTGGCGAACAGTGCCAGCTTCTCCGCCCGCAGGCTCGCATCGTCGGTCTCGTGGGCCTCGAGGAACGCGGCCAGTGGCACCTTCGAGTCGACGTACAGGTAGCGATCCTCGCTGAGCATCACCTTCAGGTCTGGGCGGATCGTCGTGCCGGCGGAGGTCTGGGTGGTCTGCTGCAACTCGAAGTCGCAGTGCTCGATCATGCCGGCGAGCTCGACAACGCGCTTGAGCTGCAGCTCGCCCCATGCGCCCCGGACCTGAGGCTTGCGCAGCGCCGTGACCAGGGCAGCGGTCTCCTTGCGCAGCCCCGCCTCTGCCTGGCGCACCTCAGCCACCTGGGTACGCAGTTCGGAGGCCATCGCGACCCGCTGCCGCTCCACGTCGTTGATCCGGTCGTGGAACTGCTGCAGGGTCTCCCGTACGGGGGTGAGCAACTGCTCGGTGGCCTTCATGCGCAACTCGGCGGACGCGTCGAGCCGGCGCTCCTGCGCCTCGATCGTCTCCGCCGACAGCGCCCGGAACTGGGTCAGGAGCTGGGCCCGGTCGTCGGCGATCTCACGGGCGCGCAGCACAGCCGCGTCGCGTTCGGCAGCCGCGGCGGCAGCCCCGGCCCGTGCCGAGACGACCTCGGACGCCGCCTCCGCAGCGCGGGTGCGCGCGTCCGCGGCGTCCGCCTTCGCCTTCTCGACCTCAGCGGCCTGCTCGGCCCGCCAGCTGCCAGCCTGCGCGCGCAGCACCAGCCAGACCGCGCCGCCGCCGAGGGCGATGCCCACCACCAGCCATGCCAGGAACTCCATGTCCCCGATCTTGCCGGTCGCCACTGACACTGGCGCTCAGGCTCGCTCATGGCAGGTGCGATCGACTCCAGAACGCGCAACGCCGCGAGCGCCGCGGAGACCTGGGCTCGTGCCGTCGCGAGGAGTGGCGGGCAGTGAGCCATCCGGGGCAGACTCGCCGCATGGACGACGACAAGCCCGCAGCGGCACTGCCGACCGGGATGGTCGAGCTCCCCGAGCTCGGTGAGGGCGTGGTCGGCACCCGGATCGCTGAGTCCGCGCGTTGGCTGCTGTGGGCGAAGGGCTTCGGGTGGCTCGTCGTCGCTGGCTTCGCGTTGTGGCTCACCGCCCAGGCGATCGGCTCGGCGACCGGGCTGCTCCTCGGACTGGTCCTGGCCGCTTCCTGCGTGTTCATGGCGTCGGGCAATCTCGTCCTCGCGCGGATGGGAACGCGTCCAGCCCTGACCGTCGATGCCGAGCAGGTGCACTGCCATGTGCCGCTCAACCGGGCGTCCGTGCGACTCGCGGCCATCACCCGCGTCGACAAGGTGCGCCGCGACCTCCTGATCGAGGCGCGCGGCGGGATCACCCGCTCCGGGCGGCCGTCCCGCGCCCGGTGGCTGGGGATCAGCGGCGCGCACACCTTCGAGGTGAAGCGCCCTGACCTGGTCGCCTACCTTTCCGGACGGGCGACCGCGAGCCGGACACCGCAATGACCCGGATGCAGCCCTGTCGGTGACCGGGTGCAGACTGGGGCTCATGCCCGAGATCACGCACACAAAGCACCTGGCCGCCTTCGTCTCCGCCGCCCCGTCCAGCTACCACGCCGCCGCTGAGGTGGCGCGCCGGCTGGACGTCGCCGGCTTCACCGTGCAGGCCGAGACCGATCCGTGGCAGCCCGGCGGTGCCCATTACGTGGTCAGGGACGGGGCGGTGATCGCCTGGCGGGTGCCGCTGGACGCGTCCGGCCCGGTCGGCTTCCGGATCGTGGGTGCGCACACGGACTCGCCCGGCTTCAAACTGAAGCCCGAGCCGTCCGCGTTCGCCTACGGATGGTCGCAGGCCGGCATGGAGGTCTACGGAGGGCCGCTGCTGAACTCCTGGCTCGACCGCGAGTTCGGGCTGGCCGGGCGGGTGGTGGCGCGCTCCGGCGAGGTGCACCTGGTCTCCACCCCTGCCTGGCTGCGGATCCCGCAGGTGGCGCCGCACCTCGACCGCAGCGTGAACGAGACCCTGCATCTGGACAAGCAGGTGAACCTCAAGCCGGTGTTCGGCACCGCATCTCTCGACCTGCTCTCCGCTGTGGCCGGCAGCGTGGGCCTGCACCGCGACGAGATCGACGGCCACGACCTGTTCGCCGCGGTCACAGAGCAGCCGGCGATCATCGGGGTGACCGGGGAGTTCCTCGCCTCCGCGCGCCTCGACAACCTGTCCAGCGTGCACGCCGGCGTGGTCGCGCTCACCGCGGCGGAATCGTCCGGCCAGGTGCAGGTGCTGGCCTGCTTCGACCACGAGGAGATCGGCAGCTCCACGCGCAGCGGCGCGTCCGGACCGTTCCTCGAGAGCGTGCTGAAGCGCATCGCCGACAGCCTCGGCTGGGGCGCGGACGGGTACGAGCGTGCGCTCGCCGCGTCCTTCGTGGTGTCCGCGGACGCCGGGCACGCGATCCACCCGAACTACCCGCAACTGCACGACCCGGATCACCGGCCGAGCGTGAACGCCGGCCCGCTGCTGAAGGTGAACGCGAACCAGCGCTACACCACCGAGGGGCCGTCGGCCGCACGCTGGCTGCGTATCTGCCGGGCCGCGGGCGTGCCGACCCAGCCGTTCGTGTCGAACAACGCGGTGCCGTGCGGGTCCACCATCGGGCCGCTCACCGCCACCCGGCTCGGCATCCAGAGCGTCGACGTGGGGATCCCGCTACTCAGCATGCACTCGGCCCGCGAACTGTGCGGGGTGGAGGATCCGCGCTGGCTGAGCGCAGCGCTGGAGGCTTTCTTCGCCGGCGCGGACGCCTGAGGCCTGCCCACCTCCTGCCGGGGGCGCAGCGAGGGAGGAACCGCGTCAGGGACGCTGGACCACGGTGACGCGGTCGACCGGGAGCGGCGCGAACAGGTGCGGGTAGCCGTCCTCGACGACGATCGGCAGGTCGGGGGTCGGATCGAGCCTGAGCAGCATCAACTCCGCGCCCGGTACGTCGCCGTAGAACCGGCGGCACGTCCCGTCCACCTGGTCGGCGAACGAACAGTGGACGAAGCCCTCGGCGTTGTAGCCGGCGTCGCGGCTCGACCAGGGGAAGTCGCCGGACGCCGTCGCTTCGTCCCACCTGCTGCGCAGCGTCCAGTGGAAGATCGGTTCGGTGATCTGGACGCGGTCCGCGAGCAGGCCGAGTCCGACCAGATCCTCGCGCAGCTGGGCCGCAGAGGTGAAGTGGAGTCCGTGCAGGCCGAACTCCTCAGCGGCGTGCACGTTGCCGGGTGAATCATCGATGAACACAGCCTCGCCCGGGTGGATCCCGAGGCGCTCGCAGGCGAGTCGGTAGATCTCGGGGTCGGGTTTGACGACGCCTTCCGTGCCCGAAACCACGATGTCGCCGAACCGGGTGAAGACCCCGAACCGGGGTCGGGCCAGAGCGAACATGTCGGCAGCCCAGTTCGTGAGCGCGCCCAGCCTGACTCCGGCCTGGCCGAGCTCGGCGATCACCGCGGGCGTCCCGGAGACCATCTCGGTGACCGTGCGCAGGAAGTGCTGCCGGTAGCCTCGGATCCGGGCCTCGTCGGCGGGGAAACGAGCGACGAGATCGTCCTCGGACCCCTCGATGCTGGCGAGCGCGTCGTTGGCGCGGTTCCATCCATCGAAGCCGATCCGCTTCATGAATTCCGGCACCTCTGTCGCAGGCATCACCTGCTCGTAGGCACGCTCCGGCACCCAGTTCAGGACGACACCGCCGATGTCGAAGATGACTGTGGACAGTTCCATGGCTCCCACCCTCTCGCAGCGAGGCACGAAGGAGCGAATCGGGGTGCCCGCCTCCGCCCTTCGCCGCGGTGAGGGAAGCTGCCGTGGCTGCCGTAGGCTTGGCCGACGTGGCTCTCACCATCGGCATCGTCGGGCTGCCCAACGCGGGCAAGTCAACCCTGTTCAACGCGCTCACCCGCAACGACGTCCTCGCGGCGAACTACCCGTTCGCGACGATCGAGCCGAACGTGGGGGTGGTGGGCGTGCCGGACGACCGGCTCCCCGTGCTCTCGGCGATGTTCAACTCCGAGCGGATCGTGCCGGCCACCGTGAGCTTCGTCGACATCGCCGGCATCGTGAAGGGCGCCTCGCAGGGTGAGGGCATGGGGAACGCGTTCCTTGCCAACATCCGCGAGGCGGACGCGATCTGCCAGGTCACCCGGGTCTTCCGCGACCCCGACGTCACCCACGTGGACGGGGCGGTGAACCCGGGTAGCGACATCGAGACCATCCGGACCGAACTGATCCTGGCCGACCTGCAGACGCTGGAGAAGGCGCTGCCGCGGCTGGAGAAGGAGGCCCGGTTCAAGAAGGAGCGCCAGAGCGAACTGGACGCGGCCCGCGAGGCGCAGAAGGTGCTGGACGGCGGCGTCGGCGTCCATGCGGCCGGGCTCGACCTCGCGCCGCTGCGCGAGCTGTTCCTGCTCACGGCCAAGCCCTACCTGTACGTGTTCAACTGCGACTCCGACGAGCTCTCCGACACAGACCTGATCGAGGCCATGAAGGCGATCGTCGCGCCCGCGGAGGCGATCTTCCTCGACGCCAAGATCGAGTCCGAACTGGTCGAGATGGAGCCGGAGGAGGCCCGCGAATTCCTGGTCGAGATGGGGATCGCCGAACCCGGTCTGGACACCCTCGCCCGCGTCGGCTACGAGACCCTCGGCCTGCAGAGCTACCTCACCGCCGGCCCGAAGGAGTCGCGTGCGTGGACGATCCGTAAGGGCGCGACCGCCCCCGAGGCCGCCGGCGTGATCCACACCGACTTCCAGAAGGGCTTCATCAAGGCGGAGATCGTCAGCTACGACGACCTGATCGCGGCCGGATCGATGAACGCGGCAAAAGCCGCAGGCAAGGTGCGCCTTGAGGGCAAGGACTACGTGATGGCCGACGGCGACGTGGTGGAGTTCCGCTTCAACACCTGATCCGCCGAGGCCAGCCTTGGTGCCGAAGGCCCCGCCCAGGGGCCGAGCCCTCGGCGCGAACGGTGGCCATCGGTGGGCCTGGTGAGGCTCGCCAGCCCCGAGTTCGGCGGTGCGCGGCCAGATTGTCGGCGTGCCCTTGACCACACCCGCGTGAGCGGGCTGCGAGCGTGCGGTACCCTCAGTCCGCGGGGAAAGCCGGCTTGGCGGACGGACTGGTTCGGCCGTCCCTGTACCAGCACCGCTGAGCTTCTTCCGGGGGAGCCTTGCCGCCTCGTCTGCCGACGACCGCCCCAGTACTGTCCGGGTTCTCCTACCTGCGACCACTGGGGTCAGGCGGCTTCGCCGACGTCTACCTCTACGAGCAGGACCTGCCGCGCCGCCAGGTCGCGGTGAAGGTGCTGCCTGCGGGACTGCAGGGCACTGATGTGCGCCGCATGTTCAACGCCGAGGCCGACGTGCTCGCCCGGCTCAGCGCCCACCCCTCGATCCTCACCGTCTACCAGGCCAGCGTGTCCGCGGACGGGCGTCCCTACATCGTGATGGAGTACTGCCCCGCCTCCTACGGCGAGCGCTACCGCAGCGAGCGGCTTCCCGTGCCCGAGGTGCTGCAGGTCGGGATCAAGATCGCCAGCGCGCTCGAGACCGCTCACCGCGCCGGCCTGATGCACCGCGATGTGAAGCCGTCCAACATCCTGATCACCGAGTTCGGGGCGCCCGTGCTGGCCGACTTCGGTATCGCCGCCTCCCTCACCGGGCACAGGGCCGAGCGACTGTTCGCCATGTCCGTGCCGTGGAGCGCGCCCGAGGTCGCCGGCGAGCACACCGCCGGCAGCGTCGCCTCCGAGGTCTGGGCGCTGGGGGCCACCGTCTACTCGCTGCTGACCGGGCGCAGCCCCTTCGAGCGTGACGGCGCCGGTCAGAACACCGCCGAGCACCTGAAGCGCCGGATCGGGCGCGCCGTCTACACCCCCACCGGACGCCGCGACGTGCCCCAGGAACTGGAGACGGTGCTCGCGACGGCCCTGCAGCGCAACCCGCAGACCCGCCAGGCCAGCGCCAGGGAGTTCGCCGAAGCCCTGCAGTCGGTGCAACGGAGCCTGGGCCTGGTCCAGACGCCGCTGGAGATCGCCCCCGACAGCTGGGCCGCGGGCGGCCGGGTGGTCGACTTCGCTGACAGCGGGCTCCGCGGCCCCGTGCGCGCCAGTGTCCCCTACACCAGCGCGCGCAAGGCGCCGGCAACGGACGGCCCGAGCGCCCGCAGCGCACACAGCGACTCCTCCGGCCTGGTCGAGCCCGGAACAAAGGTGCGTTCGAGCTGGCCCTGGATCCTCACCGGGCTCGCCGCAACGGCGCTGCTCGTCATCCTTGCCGTGCTCCTGCACCTGTGGCGGGTGGTCTGAATGCCCCGCCGCAGCCTCTTCACACTGATCGGCTCGGTCATGGCCGTGGCCGCACTGGTCACTGGCTCCGTGCTCTGGCCCGGTCTGGACGCGCGCCACGCCGCCAGCCCGGACGTGGCGGTCTGGGCGCTGCAGTCCGGCGAGGGCCAGCGCTACGCCCGGGTGAACACCGAGCTCGGGGAGCTCGACACCGTCCGCCAGGTGCGCAACGCGACCCGGGTCGCGCAGGCCGGTGGCGCGGCCTACCTGCTCGCCGACGGCCTGGGCCGGGTGGCGAGCGTCGACGCGAGCAACCCTGCCGACCTCGACACCGACGCCCTGCAGGAGGCGCCGGCCACCCCGGCGGGTACGGTCGACGTCGCGCAGGCCGGTGACTTCGTCGCCTTCCGTTCGGAGGCGGGGACGGTCAGCTACGGCCGGCTCAGCGGGCTGAACGCGCTCAACCAGCTGCGCGATCCGGCCGACGGCGGCGCGGACGCCCAGCCATTCGCCGCCGATGCGGTCGCCGTGGACGCTGCCGGAGTGGTCACAGCCTACGCAGCGCAGACCCGCAGGGTGTTGCGGTACGACATCGCCGCCGACCGCGACCTGGGCATCGACGACGTGCCCGACGGACCGAGCGGGAACGGCATCCAGGTGACCGCTGTGGGTGGCCACTGGGCCGTACTCGCCGGCGACGGGCGGCACGCCTGGCTCTCCGGCCTCCGGGAGGTCGTGGAACTGGACACCTCGGGCACCGTGGCGCTGCAGCGTCCCGCCACCGACGGCGACGCCGTGGTGCTCGCCGACAGCCAGGGGCTGGTCCAGATCGACTTCCAGGGTGGCGCGGGCCGTCGCTTCCAGGCCGGGACGATTCTCGGGGTGCCCGCCGTCCCCGTGGCGGTCGCCGGCGAGCTGCTGGCTGCCTGGCTGCCCCGCGACGGCGGCGGCACCCTGTGGCAGGCGGGCCGCTCGATCCCGCTCGATTACGCCGGGGCGAAGCTCACCGAGGACGCTGTGCCCCAGTTCCAGGTAGGCGACGACCGTGCGATCCTCAACGAGACCCGCTCCGGCTGGGTGTGGACGCTGCCGGACGGCGCGCTGGTCCCTTCCAGTCAGGACTGGTCGCTGGCGGAGCCGCAGCGGCACGAGAGCTCGGACGACGGCACCCGCACCGAGGTGGTGCTGGACCCGAAGCCGCCGGTCGCGGCGAACGACCGCTTCGGCGTCCGGGCCGGCGAGCTGGTCAGCCTGCCCGTCCTGCTGAACGACCACGACCCCAACACCGACGTGCTGACGATCGACCCCGACCGGATCTCCGGACTCGACCCCGCCTTCGGCACCCTCAGCCTGACCGACAACAACCAGCGGCTCGCCGTGCGGGTCGCCGACGGCGCCGCGGGCTCGGCCTCGTTCACCTACCGGGTCAGCGACGGCACCGCCATCAACGGGCGCTACTCCAACCCGGCCACCGTCACACTCACCGTGTCCGACGACTCGGCGAACCAGCCGCCCACCTGGTGCCCGAACGGGTGCCTGGCCGACTGGCCAGCGCCGGAGGTCGCGCCGGGCGGCACGCTGGCGGTCCCGGTGCTGAACGGCTGGGTCGACCCGGACGGCGACCCGCTGCTCGTGCTGGGCGCGAAGTCGGCGAGCCGCGCGGTCTCGGCTGCCGCCACCCCTGAGGGTGAGGTCGTGGTGCAGCACCACGACCCGTCCGCCACCGAGGTGACCAAGGTGGCCGTCGAGGTCACGCTCGCCGACACCCGGGGCGAGACCGCCACCAGGCAACTCACCGTTCGGGTGACGCCGCGGCCGCGGCTGACCGCCGGGTCGTTCGCGGTCTCCGTCGAGGCCGGCGAGACCCGCAGCATCCCGGTCGCCGGGCACGTCACCGGCACCGCCTCCAGGCTCGAACTGGCCGACGTCCGGCTGCACGGGGACGGCAAGGTCGCCGTCGTCAACGGCTCACTGGCGTTCACCTTCAACGCAAGGGACACCGGTACCCACCTGGTCGACTACACGGTCAGCGACGGGACAGCGAAGGCCACCGCTGCGGTGCGGGTCACCGTCACCGACGGCAGGTCGGCCCTCCTGGCCACAGCCCCCGTGATCGCGTTCGTCCGCCCCAGTGAGGACGCGACCGTCGACGTGCTCGCCGCGGTCGACAACCCGACCGGAAGGGTGCTGCTGCTGAGCGGGGTGAAGGCGAAGGCCGCCCGGCATGCCTCCCTCACCGTGGACACCGTCGGCCAGGCGTCGCTGCGGGTGCTCGGCAGCACCGGTGACGGCGCCCCGGGCCGGCTCGGTACGGTCTCCTACACCGTCTCCGACGGCGAAGGCGCGAGCGTGGACGGCGAGGCGACCGTCTACCTGCTGCCGCCCGCGGCGCAGCTCGCCCCGATCGCTGTCGATGACGCGGTCACTGTCCGCGCCGGCGCCCAGCTCGACATCCCGGTCACGGCCAACGACATCGCCCCCGCGGGCAGCCCGGTCACCCTCGATCCGCGTTCGGTGCGCAGCACCGACCCTGCCGCGCTGGCCTTCGCGTCCGGCAACCTGGTCCGGACCCTCGCACCCACCACACCGGGGGCGTACCGGATCACCTACGCCGTCTCCGTGGCCGGAAGCCCCAACCTGTCCGCCGACGGCACGGTCCGGGTGACCGTGCTCCCCGAGACCGAGAACCGGCCACCCCGGCCGCAGGCCCTGACCGGTCGCGTGCTCAGCGGGCAGAGCGTCGAGATCGGCTTCGACGACCTCGGCGTCGACCCGGACGGCGACTCGGTGCGCCTGGACCGGGTACTCACCCAGCCCGGGCGCGGCGCCGCAGCGATCTCCGCGGACGGCCGCAGCATCACCTACACCAGCGTGGCCGGTGACAGCGGGGGACAGGTGGACTTCCGCTACCGCGTGGTCGACAGCCAGGGCGCGACGGGGGAGGGCACCGTCCGCGTCGGGGTGCTCGACGAGGACGCGAGCCCGGCCCCGATCACCTACACCGACTACGCGCAGGTGCAGGCCGGCGCGAAGAACACCGTGCGGGTGGCGGCCGTCGCCAACGACATCGACCCCACTGGCGGCACGCTGAGGATCACCGGTATCCGGCCCAACGTCCCGCAGACGCTCTCCGACGGCTCCACCAACGCCGACTACGCACGGCTGGCCGCACTGGTCGCCGAGCAGTCCGATGCCGAGGTGGTGATCAACGCGGGCGAGACCGTCGGCACCGTGTCGTACCGCTACGACGTCACCAGCAGTTCGGGCAACACCGGCTCCGGCCTGATCGTGGTGAAGGTGGTCCGCGAGGAGGTGCCGAACTTCCCTGTGGTGTCCGACACCGTGCTCACCGCGGAGACCCGCGAGCAGTTCCCCCAGGGCGTCGACGTCGTGACCGGCAGGGCCAGCTGGCCCGGCGGCGACGCGTCCCGGCTCACGCTCAGCCTGTGGCAGGGCGCGGGCCCGATCGCCGGCGCCGCAGCGAACGGTTGGTCGATCTCCGGCGAGGCGCCGCAGCGCACCCGGATCATTCCCTTCGAGCTCACCGCCACCGCGGCCGACGGCAGCCCGCTGACGTCGGCGGACGGCACCCCGATCGCCACCTACGGCTTCCTGCGGGTGCCGGGTGCGCTGGACGTCCAGCTCACCCTGCGCGGCGGGCTGACGCCCCCGCTGGTGGACGAGGACTCCTCGGTGCGGTTCGACCTGGCCGGCATGGTGGCGTTGCCGACCGGGGCCGTCCTGCAGGTGGGCACGGATGGACTCGCCGCGTCCGGGTCCCGCACCGGTGCGACCTGCAGAGCGGTCTCCGGGACCGTGGTCGAGTACCGGGCCGGGCGCGGCGCGCCGTGGACCGACTTCTGCTACGTGCCGGTCAGGCTGGTCGCGCAGGACTCCTGGACCGTCCTGGCTGTGCCGGTCACGGTCACCCCCGCGGCCCCGCAGCCGATCCTGAAGCCGGCCTCCCTCACGGTCAGTCCGGGCGAGGACGCCGGCTACGACCTCGCGCAGATGACGACCTGGGCCGGCACGGCCGACCAGGCGTCCGTCGTCTACTCGCTCGACGACGGCGGCCGACGCTCGTTCCTCGTCTCCCAGAAGGGTCAGCGGCTCACGATCCACGGCATCGAGGACGCCGTTCCCGGCACCGACGAGCCGCTGATCGTGCGGATCACCAGCCACGACGCCGTGCGGCCTGCGACCCTGACCCTGCGGGTCGGGCCGGCGCCGAGCCAGCTGCCGCAGGGCGGGAGCGCCCAGCAGCAGTGCTCGGAGGAGAACAGCTCGTGCGAGGTCACCGTGGTCGGCGCGCCCGGCGAGGTGAACCCGCTGCCGAAGTCGCCGCTGGCGGTCGTCGGCGTACAGGGTGGGGCCGACTGCCCCGGGGTGTCCTACGCGGTAGCGTCGCAGCGGACGGTCCGGGTGACCTGGGCGGACGGGACACCGGGCGGCACGTGCACCGCGACGTTCTCGGTCAAGGACGCACAGAGGCGGGTCACCGCGGGGGAGCGGGACGGGCGTCTGACCATCGACCTGCTCGGCTTCCCCGAAGCCCCGCAGGGCGTGAGCCAGATCAACTTCAGCACCGACTCGGTGCAGCTGCGGGTCAAGCCGGGGGACGCTGCCCGCGCGTACCCTGCGCTGAAGGGCTTCATCGTCCGCGAGAGCGGCGAGAAAGTGGCGACCTGCGATCCCGATGGCAGTTGCCCGTCCATCCCTGCGCCCCTGGGCGAGCGTCGCAACTACCTGGTCACCGCCTACAACGCGGTCGGGGAGTCGAAGGAAGCCGTGTGGACTGGCGCCTGGGCCTACGCCGATCCGCCGGCGCCCGACGGGGCGAGTGCCGAGCCCGTGGTCACCCCGGACGGCGACGGCAAGGTGGTGAAGCTGACCATCGGCGGCATCGACACCTCGCAGACGGATCGGCTGCGGATCTCCTCCGAGGCGGGTGGCGACCAGACCGTGCGGCTCAACCGTGGCCAGAGCAGCGTGGTGGTCGACCAGTTCCGGGTGGGGTCGAACAGCAGCACCCGGATCACGATCACCCCGTACAGCCGCTTCGACCTGCCCCCGGACCTGGGCGGTTCCGGCTCGGGCCAGAGCATCACGGTCTACGGCAACGGCATCGGGCGTCCGCGGAGCCTCGCCCTTTCGCTCAGCTCGGCACTGTCCGCGAGCGGCACCACCGCGACGATCACTGCCGACGGGTCCGCCGCGCTGAACGGGGACGGCTCCCAGTTGCGCTACGGCTTTGCCCGCGCCGGGCAGTCGTGCGAGCCGGACGGCACCGCGACCAGCGCATCGTTCGGCGGGCTGCGGGCCGGGGACGCCTACGACATCACCCTGTGCGTGGCCTCGGTCCTCAACGGCCAGGTGTTCGGTGTGGCGAGCATCACAGGGACGGTCCGGGCGCTGCAGCAGCCGGCCGCGCCGACCGGGTACACGTTCGTGGTGAACAAGGCGGCGTCCGGCTCCGACTCCCACCCCCAGTGGCTGGTCACCGCCACGCCGACCTCGACCGAGAAGCCGCCGTACCGCGACCTGGCCGTCTTCGACCAGCCGTCGTCCTTCGGGGCTGCGTTCACCGAGGACTACCGCGTGCGCTACTGCCACGAGGAGTGGACCGACGCCTGCGGCGCCTGGGGTGCCGTGCGTGCCAACAAGGCCTCCGCCGCGGGCCCGATCGCGCCCTACCAGGTGCAGGTCACCGGGCTCGGCGCCCAGTGTGTGGGCGAGAAGGTGCCCACCGGGAGCGGGGAATCGACCGGCGACAAGGCGACGATCAGGGCGAACGCGTCCTCCGCGGAGTACTGGGTGCCGGACGGCGCTGGTGACGGCGCCTGGCAGAAGGGCACCGGCACGAACAACGCGGCCCCGGCCACGGCAACCAAGGTGCGCGGGGTGACGCTCACCGTGAGCTGGCCCGACGCCTGGGGGCTGGACGACTTCTCCGCCACCGCGTCCGCGACCTGCGACCCGACCGCAGCCCCCGGCCCAGAGCCCTCCCCGACCACCACTCCCTGACCCGACAGGAGCCACCGACCACCATGCCCATCTCGCAGGATCAGGCCACCTGGTTCCAGCGCACCTTCGCCGGGATCGCCGACAACGTCGAGCAGGTGATCGTCGGCAAGCGCCACGTCGTCGAGCTGGTGCTCACCGCCCTGCTCAGCGAGGGCCACGTGCTGCTCGAGGACGTGCCCGGTACCGGCAAGACCTCGCTGGCCCGCGCGCTGGCTGCGTCCGTGGACGGCACCAGCACCCGGATCCAGTTCACGCCCGACCTGCTTCCCGGCGACGTCACAGGGATCACCGTGTACGACCAGAAGACCGGGGAGTTCGAGTTCCACTCCGGTCCGGTGTTCGCGAACATCGTGCTGGCAGACGAGATCAACCGGGCGAGCCCCAAGACCCAGTCGGCGCTGCTGGAGGTGATGGCCGAGGGCCGGGTCACGATCGACGGCGTGACCCGGCAGGTCGGACTGCCGTTCCTGGTCATCGCCACCCAGAACCCGGTCGAGCAGGCCGGCACCTACCGGTTGCCGGAGGCTCAGCTGGACCGGTTCCTGATGAAGACCTCGCTGGGCTACCCGGACCGGTCCTCCACCGTCCGGATCCTCGAGGATTCCGCGGTGACCCGGCGCGAGGTGGGTGCGGTGATCTCGTCGCAGGCCCTGCTGAACATGGCGGCGCTGGCCCGCGACGTCTACGTCGACCCGCTGGTCTACGACTACATCGCCCGGTTGGTGGAGGCGACCAGGGACGCCGAGCAGGTGCGGCTCGGCTCCAGCATCCGCGGCGGACTGGCGCTGACCAGGGCCGCGCGGACGCGGGCCGCGGCACAGGGACGCGGCTACGTGGTACCCGACGACGTCAAGCTGCTGGCCGAGCCGATACTCGCCCACCGGCTGATCCTGCACCCCGAGGCGGAGTTCGACGGCGTCACGGCCGAGGCCGTGGTCGGACAGGTCGTGCTCGCCGTGCCGCCGCCCAGCGAACGGGCCGCCGGCTGAGCGATGGAGTCCACCGAATCCCGGCCCACCCGGACGACCGCCCAGACCGGCACGCGCACCCGCGCGGTCTACGGCGCCGGGCGCGAAGGCGCGGTCGTCGGAGCCGTGGTCACCACGCTGCGCACCTGGCAGGCGGTGCGTCGGCGACTGGCCGCAGCCGCCCACCTGGTCGCGGCGACGGTGACCCCGGCCGGGTGGCTGACGCTCGCCGCAGCGACCGTCGGCCTGGGCCTGGGCCTGGGGTTCGGCTGGGTGGAGTGGATCGTGGCCGGCCTGGCCGCGCTGGTGCTCCTCGTGCTGGCGCTGCCGTTCCTGCTGGGGCGTCCCGCGTACGCCGTGGACCTCGGCATCACCGCCCGGCGGGTGGTGGCCGGCAGCGAGGTGAGCGGGGCCGTCCGGGTGGCGAACACCGGACGGCGCACCGCGCTGCCCGGCCGGCTGGAGCTACCCGTCGGCACCGGCCTGGTCGAGCTCGCCCTGCCGCTGCTACGGCCCGGACGGGAGTTCGCGCGGGATCTGGTGGTGCCCGCCACCCGGCGCGGCATCATCACGGTCGGGCCGGTGACCGCCGTCCGTGCGGACCCGGTGGGGCTGTTCCGCAGGGAGATCGCCTTCGAGGACGTGCACGACCTGTACGTGCATCCCCGCATCGTCACGGTGCCGTCCACGAGTGTCGGGCTGGTCCGCGACCTGGAGGGTGCGCCGACCCGGCACCTGGTCGACTCTGACGTCTCCTTCCACGCCATCCGGCCCTACGCCCCCGGTGACTCCCGCCGCCAGATCCACTGGAAGTCGACGGCGAAGACCGGCGACCTGATGGTGCGCCAGTACGAGGAGTCGCGGCGCTCCCGGATCGCGGTGGTGCTGAGTTGCGCCGCAGACGAGTACACCGACGCCGACGAGTTCGAACTGGCGGTGAGCGCCGCCGCGTCCATCGCCGTCCAGGCGATTCGCGACGGCCGCGACCTGGACGTGATGGCGAGCGCCGAGGTTCCCGAGCTGGTGCGGTCGCGGATGCGCGCGATCCGGACGCTGCCGACCACCACGCCGCGGGCGCTGCTGGACGGCTTCTGCCCGGTGGAGACCGCAGAGTCCACGATGCCGCTGGCCGAGGTGTGCCGGCTGGCGGCGGAGTCGACCGACCAGCTGTCGCTGGCGGTGGTGGTCGCCGGCTCACCGGTGGGGCTGCACACCTTGCGACACGCGGCATTGGCCTTCCCGATCGACGCGGCCGTGATCGCGGTGGTGTGCGACCAGACCGCCCAGCCCCGGTTGCGGCAGTTCGGCTCGATGGCCGTCCTCACCGTCGGTGTGCTCGGCGACCTCACCCAGTTGCTCGTCCGGGGGGCCCAGTCGTGAAGGCGCGTCGGGTGGCGCGCGGGACCTTCGGCCGGATCGAGGCCGGCGGGGCACTGTACGTGGCAGCGATGACAGCGCTCGCTGCGGTGGCCGCATGGCCGATCTACGCCTCGGCCACCTACCTGGTGCTGGTCGGCGGCTGTGTCACTGCGGCGGCGGTGCTGGCGGTGCTGGCGCACCGCTCCTGCTGGCGCGGCGGGATCACAACCGCTGCGGCCGTGGCGGTCGCGCTGGTGCTGGGGTTGGTCGTCGCCGTGCCGGTGTACCGGGTCGGCGCGGTGCGGGGCCTGACCCAGTTCCTGGCCGGCCTCCTCACCGCAGGGAAGGACCTGGTCACCGTCGAGCTGCCGGTGGGGGAGTACCGCAACCTGCTCGTGCCGGCCCTGGTCGTCTTCCTCGCCGGACCGCTGGCCGCCCTGCTCCTCTCCTGGCGGCGCACCCGCAGCTTCGTCGCGGCCGTGCCGGTGGCGCTGGCCATGCAGTGGTTCGGGCTCGGCTTCGGCCCGGACGCCACGACGCGTCCGGTGCGGCTCGGCGGACTGGCCGTGGCCGCCCCCCGCGAAGCGGTACTGGGCGGACTCGGACTGCTGCTCTGTGTGGGCTGGCTGGCCTGGCGCGCGCGTGCCGAGCGGACCGAAGCGCTGCACCGGGCGGCGCAGGCCAGCGGCGTCCGGCTGACCCGGGTGCGCGGGGCCGCCGCCCTCCGCTCGGCGGCCCTGGCCTGGCTGATGGTGGTCGTCGCCACGGCGGTGGCGCTGCTGGCCACGCCGCTGCTCGCGTCCGGACTGCAGCGGGATGTGCTCCGCAGCGGTACCGGTCCCGACCTACAGCGGGCGCGCGCGGTCGACCCGCTGGTCTCCTACCGCGAGTCGTTCACCGACGCAGGCTTCAACCGCATCCTGTTCTCGGCGCACTCGACCGGCACGCTGCCCGACCGGGTGCGGCTGGCCACGCTCACCCACTACGACGGGGTGACCTTCTCCGTCGCGGGGCAGAACGGCTCCGAATTCCGGCGGGTGCCCTACCGCCGCGACCCCGGCACAGGGACACGAACCCGGCTCACCGTCACGACCGGGGCGCTGGGCACGCCCTGGCTGCCGCTCGCTGGCTCGCTCGCGTCCATCGACTTCGGGGGGCCGCGGACGCAGGAGCTCGGTGACGGCTTCTACTACGACGCCGGCACCGGGGCCGCGCTCGAGGTGGTGGCCGGAGGCCTGGCCGACGGCGATGGCTACACCGCGGACGTCTCGCTGAGCGATCCTGCGGAGGTTGCCGCGCTCACCTCGCCCGGGCACAGCCCCCGCTACGACGCGCCCGAGAGCTTGCGGCAGTGGCTGCGAACCCAGGACCAGCCGGCGACCGGCGCCGGCCTCGACGAGCTGGCGAGCCGGCTGCGTGCCCGCGGCTACCTCAGCCACGCGCTGGCCCTCTCCGGCGGGACGCCGCTGTGGGCCGCCGCGCTGGGTCCCGACTACTCGTTCCGGGGGAGCGCGGCCGGGCACTCAACCGCCCGGATCGGCCAGCTCTTCGCCGCGCTGATCGCGCAGGAGGAGGCCGTGAAGGCGGACGGCGGACAGGGCTCGCTGGTCGCGGCGGTCGGCGACGACGAGCAGTTCTCGGTCGCGATCGCCCTGGTCGCGGACCAGTTGGGCTTCCCTGCCCGGGTCGTGGTGGGAACGCGGCTGACCGCGGACGACGACGCCAGTGGCATCCCGGCCTGCACCGACGGGGTGTGCGCGGGCCGCAACGTCGCAGCCTGGGTGGAGGTGCAGGGGGCTGACGGCCGCTGGGCCGTGCTCGACGCCACGCCGCAGCACCGCCAGGATCTGGCCGCGCAGACCCAGCGCCAGCGTGACCCGGAGAACCCGACCCAAGTGCTGCCTGTGCCGGCTCGGGAGGTCGCCCCGCCCGACGCCACGGGTACGAAGGGCAACAGCACCCCCGCGGCCCCCACCACCGGGCTGAACCTTGCCTGGTTGTGGATTTCGCTGCGGGTGGGGGCGATCCTCGTGCTCGGGCTGCTCGTCGTCCTCGGGCCGCTCCTTGTGGTGGTGCTGGCCAAGGCGCTGCGCCGGCGAGCCCGACGGCTGCGCCCCGATCCCGTGCGGCGGATCACCGGCGGCTGGGATGAACTGGTGGATGCGCGGATCGACCGTGGCGCCGCCGTGCCCACGCACGAGACCCGCAGCGAGCTCGCGCTCACCTACGGCGGGGCGGCGGCCGCCGTCCTCGCCGAGGCAGCCGACCGGGCGGTGTTCGCGGGTCTGGTGGTGCCGTCCGAGCAGGCGGACGCCTACTGGCGCGACGTCGACGCCGAACGGCGTCGCCTGGCCGGGGAGGGTTCGCTTCGGCAGCGGTGGCGGGCGCGGGCCTCGCTCGCGTCGTTCCTGCGCTACCGATCCCGGCCGGACAGGGGATCTGCGAGTATTCACGCGGGGAAGGAGCGGGCGCCGCGCGGCGCCTGAGTGGAAATGGATGCACAGAACGCCGCTCGGCTGGTCGCGATCCTGATCGTCGTCCTGCTCGGCCTGGGCGTCTACATCTGGTCGTCCCTCGCCCTCTCCGGGGTGTTCGGGAAGGTGGGCGAGCAGCGGTGGCAGGCATGGGTGCCGGTGTGGAACGCCGCAGTGCTCCTGCGCATCGGCGGCTACTCGCCGTGGCTGGTCCTTGTCGTCCTGGTGCCGATCCTGGGCCAGCTGGCGTTCTTCGTCGTGCTGGTGATGGCGTGCCACCGGATCACCACCGGCTTCGGGTACGGCCCGGGGATGACCGTGGTGGCCGCACTGTGGAACCCGATCTGGGCGAGCGTGCTGGCCTGGAGTGACGCGAGCTGGTCGGGGCAGGCTCTGGTGCGCCCGGTGGCCCCGCCGCCGGTGGCGCCGGGGCATTCAGAGCAGCCGCCTGGCTACCCGCCGCCCGCCGTGTCCTGGCCACTCGGCGCCCCTGAATGGACGCCGCCTGCGCAGTCCGCCTCGGAGGCTGCCGTGCAGTCCGCCCCGGAGGCCGCCGTGCAGTCCGTCCCGCCGCCCACCTCCGAGGTGGTCGCGGTCCCGCCGCCGGTCGCCCCGGCCATCGCAGCGGTCCTCGAGCCCGACGAGGACGCGCCGGAGCCGTTCACGCCCGTGCCGCCGCCCGTGCCGCTGGCGGCGCAGTGGTTCCCGGTGCGGGCCGTTCCGTCGAACGACGACGTCGTGGTGCCCGCCGCGAGCCCGGTGACGGATCCGCCCCGCGGCGAGACGCCCACCGCGGTCGACCCCGACCCGCCGGCCGACCTGCGCTGGGCCCCGCCACCCGAGGTCTTCCGTGCTCCGGGCACCGGCGGGGCTCCACTGCCGGCACCGGAGGTCTTCGGAGCGGCGGCTCCCTGGCTGCCCTACGGGGTGGCGCCCGCGGGGTGGGATGTTCCGGTGTCGGCGCAGCCCGTGGCCGAGCCGGCACGGATGGCGTCCCCGGATGAGCCCGACGACGGCACGGTGGAGGCGTCCGCCGTGTTCGACGAACCGGACGACCGCACCGTGCTGGCGTCCCGGCTGCGGCCGAGCTGGACGCTGGTCAGCCCCGGAGAGCGGGAACTCGCCCTGAACGGCAGCGAGGTGCTGCTCGGCCGGCAGCCCGCGGCGGATCCGGACCACCCGGGCGCGCAGCTGCTGGCCGTCCCCGACCCGACCCGGACCGTGTCCAAGCGCCACGCCCTGTTGCGGCTGGTGGACGGGGAGTGGCTGGTCCGCGACCTCCGCTCGACGAACGGTGTCACCCTGGTGGCCCTGGACGGCGTAGAGCGCACGGTCGCGCCGGGCGCGGAGGAACCGCTGACCGCGCGCTTCTTCCTCGGGGACGCGGAGTTCGCACTGCGCCAGGGTCCGCCACGCTCATGAACGGCATCGTGACGAACTGGGGCGCCGGAACCCACGCCGGCCTGCGGCGCAGCGTGAACGAGGACTCCGCGCTGGTCGCGCCCGACCTGCTGGTGGTCGCGGACGGCCTGGGTGGCCACCGCCACGGCGATCTCGCCAGCGCGGCCGTGGTTCGGGCATTCGAGCCGCTGGCCGCTCGCCCGGAACGAACCAGGGAAGAAGTGGAGGCGACGATCGCCTCCGCGCACAGTGACGTCGCCGGGCTCGGCGTCGGCGTGCCGGAGGGCGTGGGCAGCACCCTGGCCGGGCTGGCGCTCGTCAGCGGTGAGCGGGGCCCGGAGTGGCTGGTGTTCAACGTGGGCGACTCCCGGGTCTACCGGCATCGCCGCGGGCTGCTCGAGCAGTTCAGCGTCGACCACGTCGCCACGGTCAGCAGCGAGCCGGGGGCGCCGGCCCGCAGCGTGCTCACCCGCGCCGTCGGCATGGACGCCGTCCTCGAACCCGCCTGGGCCGCGGACTACCGTGCGGCGGCGGTCGTGGTCGGCGATCGCTGGCTGGTCTGCTCCGACGGGCTGACCAAGGAGCTCGCCGACGGCGTGATCGCCGCAGTCCTTGACGTCGTTGCGGACCCGCAGGCCGCGGCCGAGACGCTGATCGAGCGGGCGCTCGGCTCCGGAGGTCGCGACAACATCACTGTCGCCGTGCTCGATGTGGTGGCCGACGACGGCGGGGGAGAGCCGCAGGAGGACACCCTCATCGCCGTGCGGAGGGAACCGACCCGATGACCGCGCGTCACTGTGCCAGCAGGGCGTCGATCCGCTTCGCGAGCGCGGGCTCGGGCTGGGCCCCGATCACGCGATCGACCGTCTTGCCGTTCCGAACGATGGCCAGCGTCGGGATGCTCCGGGCGTCGTACCGGGCCGCCGTCCTCCGGTTGTGGTCGACGTTGACCTTCACCACCTTCACCTTCCCGGCGTAACGGACGGCGAGCCGCTCCAGCACGGGTGCCACCATGCGGCACGGACCGCACCACGGCGCCCACAGGTCGACCAGAACGAGCTGGTTCGTGGCCAGGGCCTCAGCCAGGTCGTCATCCCCGGCGTCGACGAGCCAGGGCAGCACGGCGTGGCAGGACGCGCACTGCGGACGTCCCTTCGCAGAGACCGGGATGCGGTTGGGAGTGCCGCAGGCGGGGCACGGAGTGACACGCGAACTCATGGCTCCAACCTAATCCGCCTCCGTCCGTCCGCGCCGCTGCATCGACGTAGTCTGGAAGTGCCGTCGGGCTGGAGGGGGTGGACAGAATGCGTCGACCCGGACGGGTCCGTTTCGCGCACCACTGGCTCCGCTTCCTCGCGCTCGCAGTGGCCGGCAGTGTGGCGGCGTCCGCGGCGATCCTCGGGCTGGATGCCGAACGGTCGTGGGCGATCGACCCGAGGGACGCCCCCACCACGAGCGTCGTCGATCACGCCATCACCTGGGCGTTGTACCCCGAGCGCACCGCGCGCACCACCGCTGTCGATCCGATCCTCGTCGAGGCGTGCCGCGAGAGCCACTTCGTGGTGATCACGTTCAGCGGTACCGGCCTGACCGGCAGCCAGTACCAGGCGAACATGATCCAGAACCTCGTCGAGGAACTGGGTGGCTGCGTCATGTACCACTGGTACGGCCGCAGCTACGACGCCGGGGCCTCGGCGCGCTCCGTGGCGGACGCGGTCCAGTCGGTCACGCCGTCCGGCCAGCGCAAGCCGGTGGTGTTCCTCGGGGCGAGCTTCGGCGGCATCGCCGCGGAGGACATCGCTTCGCAGCCGGCCGTCGCCGACTCCCCGGTGATCGACCTGCGCAGGATCATCATGATCGCGACCCCGGTCGACATGAATGACGTGCTGGCCGATGTGTTCGGCATTCCGGTGCCGTGGATCAAGGACGTGCCGCTGGACATCCCGCACTTCGGCGGCCTCGTCGTGCTTGCGAACGCCGTCAACGGCCAGCGCCAGCGCGGGCAGCTTCTGGACGCGGCACAGTGGCAGGAGACGTTCATCAACGCGGCCAAGACGCGTCCGGTCCTGATGTGGAGTGAGCTCGAGCGGATCCGCAAGGGCATGCTGACCGTGCGCACGGACGTCCCCGTCGACTACCTCGGCTCGCCCGACAGCGACCCCACTGTCGACACCGACCACGCCTACGCCCGGATCGAAAATCTGATCATCGCGCCGACCCGGTATTTCACGATCAGTCAGGGCGGCCACGACGAGGGCTGGCTGCTGTCGATGGCCGACAAGTACAACGCGAAGCTGGCCCCGATCCTCGGCGAGCTGTTCGGCAAGGCCGCCTGAGCGTCCCGGCTCGCGGCGGCGATGTTCCCCGGACGTTCACCGACTCGTGGGGCCGCCGTGGCCTCCCCGGTGTGTGGCCTGCCTAGCGTGCCGGTGTGAGCGTGAACGACGTACCCGCCGGCCTCGCCCAGCGCGGTCCGGGAAAGGTGCTGGCCGTGATCCCGGCCCGCGGCGGCTCGAAGGGGGTCCCGGGGAAGAACCTGGCCCGGCTCGGCGGGGTTCCCCTCGTGGTGCGCGCGATCCGGGCCGCGCGGGCAGCCGGTCGGATCAGCGCGGTCGCCGTCTCCACCGACGATCCGGCGATCGCCGCCGCGGCTACGGCGGCCGGCGCGATCGCCGTCCAGCGTCCGCCCGAACTCTCCGACGACCACGCGTCCAGCGAATCGGCTCTCGCCCACGCGGTCGAGGTGCTCTACGGCCGGCACGCCGACGAACTCGCCGTGCTCCTGCTCGTCCAGTGCACGAGCCCGTTCCTCACCTCCGCCGAGCTGGACGCGGTCGTGGCTGCGGTGGCCGAGGGCGGGGCAGACACCGCGTTCACCGCCGCGCCGTTCCACGGCTTCGTCTGGAGGAACGCGGATGCCGCCACCGGCGTCAACCATGACGCCCAGGGGCGGCAGCGGCGCCAGGACCGGGAGCCGGAGTGGCTGGAGACCGGCGCAGCCTATGCGATGCGCGCGGGCGGCTTCGCCGAGACCGGCCGGCGCTTCTTCGGGCGCACCGTGGCCGTCCCGACCGATCCCGCCCGGCTCCTGGAGATCGACGAGCCGGCCGACCTGGACCGGGCACGCGCGCTGGTGCCACTGCTCGACGTCCGCACCCGGCCGGCCCCCGGCGACGTCGACGCCGTCGTGCTCGACTTCGACGGCACCCAGACCGACGACCGGGCCTGGCTCGGCGCGGACGGATCCGAGCGGGTCGCGGTGCATCGCGGCGACGGTATGGGCGTTGCCGCGATGCGCCGGGCCGGCCTGCCGGTGCTGATCCTGTCCACCGAGGTCAACCCGGTCGTCGCCGCGCGCGCGGCCAAGCTCGGTGTCGAGTGCCGCCACGGCATCCCGGAGAAGGGAGAGGAGCTGCAGCTCTGGCTGGAGGAGCGGCGGCTGGCGCCGTCCCGCGTGCTCTACCTCGGCAACGACCTCAACGACCTGCCCTGCTTCGAGCAGGTCGGCTGGCCCGTGGCGGTCGCCTCGGCCCACGCCTCGGTCCGGGCGGCGGCCCGCACCGTGACCACCGTGCCGGGAGGGCACGGAGCCGTCCGCGAGATTGCCTCGTGGATCCTGAAGGAGGACCAACTGTGAACGTCAACCCCAGGTTGCGTCGGATCGGCGGACGCCTCGTCGGTCCCGGCCAGCCCGTGTATCTGATCGGCGAGATCGGCATCAACCACAACGGCGACCTGCGCACCGCCCTGGCGCTGATCGACGCAGCGAAGGCCGCAGGCATGGACGCGGTCAAGTTCCAGAAGCGCACGCCCGAGGTGTGCACCCCGCGGGAGATGTGGGATCTCGAGCGCGACACCCCGTGGGGCCGGATGACCTACATCGAGTACCGGCACCGGGTCGAGTTCGGCGCAGAGCAGTACCGCCAGCTCGATGACCACTGCCGCGAGGTCGGCATCGACTGGTTCGCCTCGCCGTGGGACGTCGAGAGCGTCGACTTCCTCGGTGCCTTCAACCCGCCCGCCTACAAGGTGGCGTCGGCCTGCCTGACCGACGACGCCCTCCTGCGCGCGATGCGCGCCACAGGAAGGACGGTGATCCTCTCCACCGGCATGTCCAGTCCGGAGCAGATCCGGCATGCCGTGGAGGTGCTGGGCAGCCGCAACATCGTGCTGCTGCACGCCACCAGCACCTACCCGGCGCCGGCAGGGCAGTTGAACCTGCGCGTGATCGACACCCTCGCCGCCGAGTACCCCAACGTGCCGATCGGCTACTCCGGGCATGAGGTGGGCCTGCAGACCACGCTCTGCGCGGTGGCGCTGGGCGCCTGCATGGTGGAGCGGCACATCACCCTCGACCGTTCGATGTGGGGCTCGGACCAGGCCGCGTCCGTCGAGCCGGAGGGCATGCGCCGGCTCGTCCGCGACATCCGGGTGATCGAGGAGGCACTCGGCGACGGGGTGAAGCAGATCTACCCTGGTGAGCTCGCGGCGATGAAGAAGCTGCGCCGCGTGGCCGGCGTGGTTGCGGACGCCGCGCAGGCGGGACCGGACCGGGTGGCATGACCACCGACACCCTGGCCCTGGTCGAGAGCCCGGCCCAGTTCCTGCACCTGCTGGAGTGGTGCCACGCCGAGCGGGCGGCGCACCGCACGCGCCTGGTCGTCCTGGCACCCGGCGACCGGACCACGGTGGGCCAGCTCCAGTCGATGGCCGACTTCGCCGAGGAGGAGGGCATCGACGTGGCCTGGCACACGCCGCGGGCCTCCGCCGTGAGCGGACTGCGGACGCTGGCCGGGCTGCGTCCGGTCGTGGCCAGGGCGCGCCGGTTGGTCATCGGAGACCCGTTCTCCGGCATGATCCAGGCGCTGCTGCCCTTCGCCCACCCCGGAGAGGTGGTGGTGGTCGACGACGGGACGGCAACCCTGGAGTTCGCCGCGCAGCTCGCCGGCGGCGAACCGCTGCGACGCTGGCACGCGGGTCGTGCGGCGGTGCGGGCGCCGCTGGCGAGCCACACCCGGTGGTTCCTGTCCCGCTCGCACCTTCGGCTGTTCACCGTGATGTCCGTCACCGCGCTGCCGGGCAGCCGGGTGCAGCACCACGGGTACGACTGGACACGGCGCCGCTTCGGCCCGCCGCGGCTGCTCCGCGGCGTCGACGTGGTCGGATCCTCGCTGGTGGAGACGGGCGTCGTCGACGCCGACGCCTACCTGGACGCCGTCGGGCGGCTCGCCGCGCAGTCCGGCGCGGCGGGACGGTACTTCGCGCACCGCCGCGAGCATCCCGACAAGCTGCGGGACCTCGCACTGCACACCGGCCTGCGCGTGGTGCGGCCGAAGGTGCCGTTGGAGATCGAGCTGCGCAGGGGGCCGGTGGCCTCGCAGCTGGCCAGCTTCCCGTCCTCGGTCGGCTACACCCTGCCTCTGGTGCTCGCCGGCGCGGGCACAAGGATCGCGGTACAGCCGCTGCCGGAGTCGATGATCCGGGACCACGTCGGAGCCCGGGCACGCAGCTTCCTGGCCGGGGTGGCGCAGGACATGCAGCGACTGGCCGTGTCCGCTCCCGTGCTCAGCCCTTCGGTGTGAGGACCGGGATGATGCCGTTGAAGGTGATCGTCCAGCCCAGGCCGTGGGCGACGATGTAGCTGATCCCGGTCAGTACACACAGCACGACGAGGGTGTAGATGGCCACGGCGAGCGCGCGTCCGGCAGGGTGCGGCTTCAGCACGACGTCGCCGTCATGGACGCCGGCGTCCCCACCGGTGCCCCACGCCTGGGCACGGACGCCGAGGGCGAACAGCGCCGGCAGCCCGGCCCCGAGCACGAGGCCGACCAGGAGGACGCGCCAGGCCCCGTTGAGGGCGGCAAGGAACTGCTCCACTAGTGCACCCCTCCGGAGACCGTGACCTTGGGATCCGCCTTCGCGTCGTCGTCGTCGGTCCACTCGTCGTTGACGTTGTGGTGCCCGATCGGGTTGCGCCGGGAGTGCCACCACATGTACAGGGCTGCGACACACATGATGGCGAAGACGACGAAGGCGCCGCCCGGGCCACCGATCAGGTGACCGGTCCACCACATGGCCGCGCCGACCAGCGCCGCCAGGGGGAGGGTGGTCAGCCAGGCCAGGCCCATCCGTCCGGCGACTCCCCAGCGGACCGTCGCGCCCTTGCGGCCCAGCCCCGAGCCGAGGATCGAACCGGTGCAGACGTGGGTGGTGGAGAGCGCGAAACCGAGCTGGCTGGAGGTGAGGATGACGGCTGCGGACGAACTCTCCGCCGCCATGCCCTGCGGGGAGGAGATCTCGACCAGGCCCTTGCCCATGGTCCGGATGATCCGCCAGCCACCGATGTAGGTGCCGGAGGCGATCGCCAGGGCGCAGGCGATCTTCACCCAGACCGGGATCTCCGTGGTGTCGGTCCAGTAGCCCGAGGCGATCAGGGCGAGGGTCACGACGCCCATCGTCTTCTGCGCGTCGTTGGTTCCGTGGGAGAGGGAGAGCAGCGAAGCCGTCCCGATCTGGCCCCAGCGGAAGCCGGTCTCCTGGTAGCGCCGCGCGACCCCCTCGGTGATCTTGAACACCAGTCGGGTGCCGATCATCGCCACGATGATGGCGACCGCGGGCGAGAACAGGGCCGGCAGGATCACCTTCCCGACCACGCCGTCGAGCTGGTAGCCCTCGCCGACCCATTTGACGCCGCCCCAGCCGAGGCTCGCGATGGTCGCGCCGATCAGGCCACCGAACAGGGCGTGCGACGAGCTGGAGGGCAGGCCCCACAGCCAGGTGAGGATGTTCCAGATGATCGCCCCGGCCAGGCCTGCCATCAGGATCAGCAGCAGCCCGTGTCCGCTGTCGGCCATCAGGTCGGCGCGCGGGGTGCCGTCCGGGTTCTGAATCCGGATCACCGCGTTGGTGACGGTGATGGCGACCTCGACCGAAAGGAAGGCGCCGACCAGGTTCAGGATTGCCGAGAGGGTGACGGCCGCCTTGGGACTCAGCGCCCGGGTTGCGATCGAGGTGGCCATGGCGTTCGCCGTGTCATGGAAACCGTTCGTGAAATCGAAGGCCAACGCCGTGATAACAACGAGCGCCAAGAGTATGAACTCAGGGGTCACATTCCTCATCGTAAGGGTAAGGACGCCAGAAGTGGAAAGCGGTCCCATCGGGGCCGTTACCGCCCGGACAGCCCGGCCCGCCTTGTGGTTGCTCAACGTTCGATCGGTACGCCGGGCGGGCGGTGATCGCGCCGGACCAGCCGCGCGCCCGCACGCTTGCGGTGGGCGCGGCGGCGTTCAGCGAGCCAGGGCGGCGACTGCTGCCCCCATGCCCATCGGGGTGAAGCCGGCGGAGAGGGCCTTGCGCTTCAGCGCCGGCTGGGCACGCCAGAGCGCGATACCGCGGCGCAGCAGGATCCGCGGCGGCTTGCGCTTCTTGGCGAGGTCACGGCGCAGGCGCAGCCAGAACACAAGGAACCCGGGACGGTCGAGGTAGATCGCCTCGGCGGCGAGGCCGGCGGCGCGGCAGGTGGCCAGGAACTCGATCGCAAAGATGCCCTCCGCGGTCAGGCACGACGCCCCGTCCAGCCGCACCTCGTGGCTGCCCACCCTGCGGCTCTCCGAGATCGAGTACGCGGGCGCCTCCACCCGCCCCGACGACAGCAGTTCCTGCAGCGCGGCCACGGCCGCCTCGGCGTCCCAGCAGCGCGGGTCGTCCCAGTCGACGATCCCGATCGGAGACCGCGGCAGCCGGGGATGGTCGGCGTCGAAGTAGAAGTCGTCCAGTCGCAGGGACGGGCAGCCCGCCAGGTGGGCGAGCCGCGACTTGCCACTGCCGGACGCGCCCGCGATCAGCACCAGCCGCGGCGGGGCCGCGCTCACAGCCCGAGGGCTTCGGTCATGTCGGCGCGCGCCCGGCTCATCAGCAGGCCGGCGCGCTCCCGCGCCGCAGCCAGGTTCTGGCTCTCCGGCACGCCCAGCCTCACCTGCAGGTAGCACTTCAGCTTCGGTTCGGTGCCGGAGGGACGCACCACCACGCGTACCGACTCCCCGGTGAACAGCATGCCGTCGGTGGCAGGCAGCTCCGGGCTCCCGGATGCGAGGTCGGTCGCGGCGACGGCCTCGCCGGCCAGCTGCCGGGGGGGAGTGGCCCGCACCCGCGCCATCGCAGCCGCGATCAGCGTGAGGTCGGCCACCCGGAACGCCAGCTGGGAGGTCAGGTGCACCCCGTAGGTTCGGGCGATCGCGTCGAGCCGCTGGGCGACCGTCTCCCCGGAAGCCCTCAGCCCGGCCACGAGCACCAGGAGCCGGACGAGCGTGGTGATGCCGTCCTTGTCGGGCACGGCGGCGGCGTCCGTGCAGTAGCCGATCGCCTCCTCGTAGCCGAACGCCAGGCCGGGCACCCGCCCGATCCACTTGAACCCGGTCAGCGTGGTCGCGAACGGCTGGCCGTGCGCGGCGGCCATCGATGCCAGCAGTGTGCTCGAGACCACCGAGCAGGCGTAGGTGCCGGTCACTCCCCGGCGCAGCAGGTCGTCGGCCAGCAGCGCGCCCAGCTCGTCGCCGGTCAGCATTCGCCAGCGGCCGTCGATGACGGCGGCAGCGGCGCAGCGGTCGGCGTCCGGGTCGTTGGCGATCGCGATGTCGGCGTCCACCTCGTGGGCCAGGCTGAGGGCCAGGTCGATCGCTCCGGGCTCTTCGGGATTGGGAAAGGGGACGGTCGGGAACGCAGGGTCGGGCTCGATCTGCGCTGTGACCCGGTGCGGCTCGCCGAAGCCGGCCGCGGCCACCACCTGGTCAACCACGGCAGCGCCCACGCCGTGCATCGCGGTGTACACCCAGCGCACCTCCCGCGGCGCCTCCGCGGGCACCAGGGATGCCGCGCGGGCGACGTAGGCGTCGACCAGCTCGTCGCCGACCAGCGGGTAGTCCTCGCTGCGGGCGAGGTCGGCCAGCGGCCGGGACGCCACCTCGGCGATCCGCGCGGCGATCTGGCTGTCGGTAGGCGGCACGATCTGCGAGCCGTCGCCCAGGTACACCTTGTAGCCGTTGTCCTGCGGTGGGTTGTGGGACGCGGTCACCACCACCCCGGCCACGCAGTCGAAGTGCCGGATGCCGAAGGCCACCACGGGCGTCGGCAGCGGACGCGAGCACAGCAGCGGGAACAGCCCTGCACCGGCCAGGATCTGTGCGGTGTCGCGGGCGAAGGCCTCGGAGTTGTAGCGGGCGTCATACCCCACGATCACCCTGCCGCCGGCCAGGCCCAGCGACAGCAGGTGCGCGGCCAGCCCCGCTGCCGCCTGGCTCACCACCACGCGGTTCATCCGCGCCGGACCGGCCCCGAGCGGTCCGCGCAGGCCGGCCGTGCCGAACTCCAGCGGCCCGGCGAAGGCAGAGGTCAGCTCGGCGAGCGCGGCACCGTCCCCGGCGTCCGCCCTGGCCAGCAGGTCGTCCAGGGCTGCGGCGGTAGCCACGTCGGGGTCCTGGTCACGCCAGGCGGTGGCCTGTTCGCGCAACGTCGCGTCGATCACGGGTCCTCCTAGAGCCGCTCGAGCAGGCCGGAGAGCAGCCCGCGCAGACGCGGTTCGGCCGCAGCGCCGGCGGCGATCACCTCTGCGTGTTCGAGCGGCGTCGGCGAGATCCCTGCGCCGGGGTTGGTGACCAACGAGATGCCCAGCACCTCCAGACCCGCCTCGCGGGCGGCGATGGTCTCCAGGGTGGTCGACATGCCGACCAGGTCGCCACCGAGGATCTGGGCCATCCGCACCTCGGCAGGGGTCTCGTACTGGGGGCCGCGGAACTGGACGTAGACGCCTTCGGCGAGGCTGGGGTCGACCTCGTGGGCCAGCGCCCGCAGCCGGCCGGAGTAGGCCTCGGTGAGGTCGATGAAGGTGGCGCCCTCCAGCGGCGTTGCGCCGGTGAGGTTGATGTGGTCGCGAATCAGTACCGGCGTGCCGGGAGCCCACTCGACGTGCAGGCCGCCGCAACCATTGGTCAGCACGATCGCAGACGCCCCGGCCGCCGCTGCGGTGCGGACGCCGTGCACGACGGCGGCGACGCCGCGTCCCTCGTAGAAGTGGGTGCGCCCGGTGAACAGGGCGGCCACCTTGCCGGCCGGCGTCCGGATCAGCTTGAGGGCTCCGCCGTGCCCGGCGACCACGGGCTTCGCGAAGCCGGGCAGGTCGGAGAGCAGGCATTCGCCGATCGGCTCGCCGAGCCCGGTGGACGCTCCGGACCAGCCGGAACCGAGCACAAGGGCCAGGTCGATGGAGCCGACGCCGAAGCGTTCGGTCAGGGCTGCGGCCGCCTCGCGGGCCAGGTCTTTCGGGTTCGTCTCGGCACTCACGCGATGACTATAACGACGGGGTCTGCCGCCGGTCAGCCTGAGCCTCGTCCAGCCCGCCCTCGTCTGCCTCTTCGGGCACGTGGAAGCGCGTGATCCGCCGTCGCGGCTGCCGTCGGATCATCACGAGCAGTGCCGCGAGCAGGCCCAGCCAGACCAGCACCTGGCCGGTGTGGACGAGATCGCGCGGCCCGCCCAGGTAGGCCCAGGCCATCAGCAGCAGGCCCAGCGCGCCGACGGCTCCGCCGGCCACCAGCGCCCGGCGTGAACGATCCCCGATCGGTCGGGTGGCCCGCCGGTGCAGGATCAGCACGCCGGCACCGACCGAGACCGACAGGGGAAGCGCGGACAGTTCCAGGAGCACCGACTGTGCCGGCGTCGCCTCGGGCAGCCCCACCAGGACCATGGCAACGCTGACCAGCACACCGGCGACCGCGACAGCGGCGAGGGCGACGGTCTGGACGGGGAATCGGGTCGGCACCCCCCGAGCGTAGACGTCCGGCGTGGCCGTGGGAGAATTGGCTGGTGACGGACGTGGTGATCATCGGAGGCGGCCCGGGCGGCTACGAGGCGGCGCTGGTCGCGCGACAGCTCGGGGGCCGGGTGACCCTGGTCGAGCGCCGTGGCGTGGGCGGCTCGGCGGTCCTCACCGATGTGGTTCCGTCCAAGACCCTGATCGCCGCAGCGGAGGTGATGACCAAGATCCGCAGCGCCGAGGAACTCGGCCTGCACCTGGTCGGGGACGACCGCCGCCTCGGCGCGGCCGTGGGCGTCGACCTGGGCCGCGTGCACGCCCGGATTCGCGGCCTGGCCCGGGCCCAGTCCGGCGACATCGCCGACCGCCTGCGCGCCGACGGCGTCCGGGTCATCGCCGGCACCGGACGCCTGGACGGGCCGCAGCGCGTGATCGCCCAGACCGCGGACGGTGAGGAGACGCTCCCCGCCGACATCGTGCTGGTCGCCACCGGTGCCCATCCCAGGGAACTCGACTCCGCCCCGCCCGACGGCGAGCGGATCTTCACCTGGTCCCAGATCTACGACCTGCAGGAGGTTCCCGAGCACCTGATCGTGGTCGGTTCCGGCGTGACCGGCGCAGAGTTCGCCAGCGCCTACACCGCGCTCGGCGTACCGGTCACCCTGGTCTCCTCGCGGCACCAGGTGCTGCCCGGCCACGACGACGACGCCGCCCGGGTGATCCAGCAGGTGTTCGAGAACAGTGGCATGACCGTGCTGAACGGCGCCCGCGCGGCCGGCGCAGAACGCCACGGCGACGAGGTCGTGGTGCGGCTGGGCGACGGCACCACCGTGAGCGGCTCGCACTGCCTGATGGCCGTCGGCGCCATCCCGAACACCGCGCACATCGGGCTGGAAGAGGCCGGGGTGCGGCTCACCGCGTCCGGGCACATCGAGGTCGACCGGGTCTCGCGGACGAGCGCGCGCGGCGTCTACGCTGCCGGCGACTGCACACCGGTGTTCGCCCTGGCCAGCGTCGCAGCGATGCAGGGGCGGATCGCGATGTGGCACTCCCTGGGTGACTCGGTCGCCCCGCTCGACCTGCGTACGGTGTCGGCCAATGTCTTCACCGCGCCCGAGATCGCCACCGTCGGCTGCAGCCAGACCGACATCGACACCGGCGTGGTGCGGGGGCTCACCATGATGCTGCCGCTGCGGGGCAACGCCCGTGCGAAGATGCAGGCGCTGCACGACGGCTTCGTGAAGATCTTCTGCCTGCCCACCACCGGCATCATCGTGGGTGCGGTGGTGGTGGCACCGGCTGCGTCCGAACTGATCCACCCGCTGTCGGTGGCCGTGCGCAACAAGCTCACCGTCGACCAGCTCGCCGAGAGCTTCACCGTGTACCCGTCGCTGTCGGGTTCGCTCGCCGAGGCCGCCCGCCGCCTGCACGGCCATTCCAGCGATCAGGTGATCACCTACTGACTCCTCGCCCGCCGGCCCGCTTGCCCCCGCCGTGAACAATGGGGACGAGTCGCGCCGCGGGACCTTCCCGACGCCGCCTCGTGAGGAGGGGCCACGACCCCGCTGAGTACGCCGGACCTGGGGATCCGGGAGACGAAGGGGCCCGCAGCGAACGGGTGGGCCGGCCGGACGGCGTGGGCCGTGCTCGTGCTGGTCATCGGTGTCGTCGCTGTCGGTGCGCGCGCCTACCTGCTCCGCTACGCCCGGCTGACCGGGGAGGGCACCTACGACGACGGCGTGCACTTCGCCGGTTCGCTGGCGCTGGTGATGGGCAGGCTCCCGTACCGGGACTTCCTCTTCCTGCACCCCCCGATGATCCTGCTGGCGCTGGCACCGTTCGCCGGGCTGGCCCAGGTCACCTCCGAGGGCTTCGGCTTCTCGGTGGCCAGGGTGGCGTGGATGCTGCTCGGCGCCTTCAACGCGATCGCGGTCGCACGGCTGCTGCGTCCGCTCGGCCTGCTCTCCGCTGTCGTGGGCGGCCTCGCCTACGCCTTGTACTTCCCTGCGGCCTACGCCGAGTCGACCACGATGCTGGAGGGCCTCGCGAACACCTTCCTGCTGGCGGCCCTCCTGCTGCTCACCCGGGGGCGGTCGCGGGCCCGGCTGGTCTGGGCAGGGGTCCTGCTCGGATTGGTGCCTGCGGTGAAGATCTGGGGCATCGTGCTGGTCCTGATCGTCCTCGGCTGGGTCTGGGTGCGGCGGGGATGGCGCCCGTTCCTGGCCGTGTCGCTCGCCGCAGCCGGGTCCTGTGCGGCGGTGCTGGCCCCGTTCTTCGCCGCCGCGCCGGAGCAGATGTGGAAGATGGTGGTGGAGGCGCAGCTGGGGCGTCCGGACGTCACCAACCAGCCGATCGAGGAGCGGGTCTGGGAGATGCTCGGGTTGTTCGGCGCGCCCCCCAGCGCCCAGCTGGCGTGGGGCGTTGCCGCAGTGGCGATCGCCGTCGCCGCAGTGGCCCTGTGGCGGGCCCGCGCCTTCGAGCTGACCTGGCTCGCGGTGGCCCTGCTGCTGGCGACCGTCGGCATGCTCCTGGTCACGCCGTCGTTCTACACCCACTACCCCGCGGTCATGGCGGTGCCGTTCGCCACCACCATGGGGTCGATGGTCACCCTCGCGCCGAGGCGCGGGCGCCGGCTGCGCTGGGCGGGCGCGCTCGCGCTGCTGCCGGTTGTGATCGCCTGGGGCACGGCCCAGGACCTGCACGACGCCCAGAGCTACACCGGTCAGGACATCCGGTTCGCGGCACTGGCCGGCGCGGTCGAGGTGCCGGGCTGTGTGACGTCGGACGACCCGGGCCCCCTGATCGAGTTGAATGTCTTCGGGCGCAACCTGCGCCGCGGCTGCCCGCTGTGGATCGACCTCACCGGGCACTACTACACCGACGACATCGGTGCCGGGCTGTCGCGCCCGAAGAACCCGGTGTTCCAGCAGTCGGCGATGGGCTACCTGTCCAGCGGCGAGGTCGCGATCGTCGGACGCCAGCCCCCGCTGTACTACCTGGACGCGGCGAACCGGCGGATCGTGCGCAGTTGGCCCGTCCTCGCGACCTCGGGCTTCTACCAGGCGCGGCAGGTCAGCTGATCGAGGCGGGGTCGTCCAGCAGCGGGCCGAACGCCAGCCCGGCAGCCCCGATCATCAACAGGTTCGGGCCGAGTTCCGCCGGCGTGATCCGGACGCCCTCCCTGGACGGCGCAAGCGCCGCTTCCGCGACGACCTGTTCGAGGCGCTGGGGGTCGTAGGCATGCAGCGCGGCAAGGAAGCCGCCGAGCGCGACCACCTCGGGGTTGAACAGGTTGATCGCCGCAGCCAGCGCCGTCCCGAGATGCCCGAGCTGCCGCCCGACGATCGCGGCGACCGCCTCCGAGCGATCGGCCAGCAGGGCGGCCTCGAACTCGGCGGCGTCCGCACCGGGCAGGCGGAGGGCGTGCAGCAGTTCCGCGCGGGTCACCTCGGCCTCGAGCGTCCCCGCGAACCCGGCCGAGTCGAGCGCGCCGGAACTGGAGACCCGGACGTGGCCGAGTTCGCCGGCATAGCCGGCCGCGCCGCCAAGCAATGTCCCGCCGGTGATCACGCCGCCGCCGATGCCGGAGGCGCCACCGTTGAGGTAGATCAGGTGGTCGTGGGCCCTCCCTGCGCCGAACTCGTGTTCTGCGAGCGCGCCGAGCGCCGCGTCGTTGGCGACCAGCACGCGGTGGCCGGTGGCCTCGGCCAGCGGCTCACCAAAGGGCTGGTCGTGCCAGTCAAGGTGCGGCGCGTTGCGGACGACGCCGTCGCTGGTGCGGACCTGGCCGGGCACCGCGACCCCGACGCCGGCGACCAGCAGCCCGTCCAGCTCCACCTGCATGCCGGCGATCACCGCGGAGGTGATGCTGAGCACCTCCGCGGCGGTGGGGATCCGGCCGTACTCGTGGCGGATCGTCCGGCGTACGTTGCCGTCGAGCCCCACCAGCGCGATCGTGAGGGCGTCGATCTCCGGGTTCACCGCGATCGCGGTCACCTCGGGACGGATCGACACCACAGGGCTGGGCCGGCCGACCTGGCCGTCCGGGTCCGGGTCGCTCTCTGCGACCAGGCCGAGGTCGACGAGATCACCGACCAGGCTGCCGATCGTGGACCGGTTGCGACCAGTCCGCTTTCCGAGCGCAGCGCGGGACGCGGGCCCGCCCCGGTAGAGGAGGCCGAGGATCGCCGCGAGATTGGTGCGCCGGATGTCCTCCGTTGTTCCTGCCGTGACGGCCATCCTGGCTCCACCTCCCTCGTCCACGCGGGCCGAGACTATCGCGTGGACGCGAGCAGCCTCAGCGTCCGCCGCGCCGCTTGTTGATCAGGTCGAAGGCGACCGCGAGCAGCAGCACCAGGCCCTTGATCGCCATCTGCCAGGCGGCGTCCACCGAAAGGATGGACAGCCCCATGTTCAGCACGCCCATCACCAGGCCGCCGATCACGGCGCCGGTGACGGTACCCACCCCGCCCTGCACGGCGGCCCCGCCGATGAAGACCGCTGCGATCGCGTCGAGTTCGTAGTTCTGGCCGGCCGAGGCGACCGCGCTGCCGGCCCGTGCGGTGCTGACCACACCGGCGAGGGCGGCCAGCACGCCCATGTTGACGAAGATCGCGAAGTTGACCCGGTTGGTCTTGACGCCGCTCATCACCGCGGCGAACAGGTTGCCGCCCATGGCGTAGATGTGGCGGCCGAAGACGGACCGGTTCAGCAGGAACGAGTAGGCCACGATCAGGGCGGCGAGGATGATCAGGATGATCGGCGTGCCCGAGTAGTTGGCCAGCTGCCAGCAGACCGCCATGATCGCGACCACCGCGACCACGATCTTGCCCCAGAAGGACGCGGCGCCCTCCACCGGCAGGTCGAGCTTGCGGCGTCCGTTGCGGGCCGCCACCTGCAGCACGACCAGGGCGACGCACGCCAGCGCGCCGAGTACCAGGGTGAGCACGTCGGTCTTCCCGATCGTGCCCAGCCAGCTGGGCAGCCAGCCGGCCCCGATCGCAACGAACTGGTCCGGCAGGCCGCCGATCGTGCCGCCGACAAGGAAGATCAGGGTGAGCCCTCGGAACAGCAGCATGCCGGCCAGGGTGACGATGAACGCCGGCACCTGGATGAATGCCACCCAGAAGCCCTGCCAGGCGCCGACCAGGGCGCCGACCAGCAGGGCGACCACGACGGCGGCCCACCAGGGCAGCCCCCACTGGCTCATGGCGAGCGCCGCCACGGCGCCCACCATGGCGACCACGGAGCCCACCGAGAGGTCGATGTGGCCGCCGATGATCACCATGACCATGCCGATCGCGAGGATCAGCACGTAGGAGTTCTGCTGGATCAGGTTGTTCACGTTGCCCGGCATCAGCAGGCGTCCACCGGTGAGCACCTCGAACAGGCCGATGATGATCACCAGTGCGGCGAGGATGCCGTACTGGCGCAGGTCGACGGCCAGCCGCCGGGACGGCTTCGCGGCCGGGGCGGTCGGCTCGGTCGTGGTCGGCGAGCTCATCGCAGTTCCTTTCCCATGGTCATCAGGTACATGAGGCTCTCCTGCGTCGCCTCGGCGCGGGGCACGTCGCCGGTGACGGCGCCTTCGCAGATGGTGTAGATGCGGTCGCACATCCCGAGCAGCTCGGGGAGTTCGGAGGAGATCATCACGACCGCCTTGCCCTGGTCGGCGAGGGCGTTGATCAGGCCGTAGATCTCGTACTTGGCCCCGACGTCGATGCCGCGGGTGGGCTCGTCGAGGATCAGGACGTCGGGCCCGGAGACGAGCCACTTGCTGAGCACGACCTTCTGCTGGTTGCCGCCCGAGAGCCGTCCGACGACCTCGGAGACGCTGGGCGTCTTGATGTTCATGTCCTGCCGGTAGCCCTCGGCGGACAGGTACTCCTGGTTGCGGTCGATGATGCCCCAGCGGGCGAACCGGGCCAGCGCCACTGCGGAGATGTTGGTGGTGATGGTGCCGATCAGGTTCAGGCCGTACCGCTTGCGGTCCTCGGTGACGTAGGCGATCCCGTGCGAGACCGCCTCGTCGACGGTGGCCGTGCGGATCTCCTCGCCGTCCTTGTAGACCCGGCCGGACACGTTGGTGCCCCAGAGCCGCCCGAACAGGCTCATCGCGAGTTCGGTGCGGCCGGCTCCCATCAGGCCGGCGAACCCCACGATCTCCCCGGCGCGGACGGTGAAGCTGGCGTGGTCGACGACCACCCGGGACGTGTCCACGGGATGGTAGGCGGTCCAGTCCTCGACCCGGAACAGCTCGCGTCCGATGTTCGACTCGTGCGGCGGGAACAGGTTGTTCAGCTCGCGGCCCACCATCGCCTTGATGATCCTGGCCTCGGTGGCGTCGGGGGCGGACATGTCGATGGTCTCGATGGTCTTCCCGTCGCGCAGGACGGTCACGCGGTCGGCGATCCGGCGGACCTCACGGAGCTTGTGCGAGATCAGGATGCAGGTGATGCCGTGGTCGCGCATGCCTGCGATCAGGTCGAGCAGGTGGTCGGAGTCCTCGTCGTTCAGGGCAGCGGTGGGCTCGTCGAGGATGAGCAGGGAGACGTCCTTGGCCATCGCCTTGGCGATCTCGACCAGTTGCTGCTTGCCGACGCCGATCTCGAAGATCCTCGTGGCCGGGTTCTCGTCGAGGCCCACCTTCGCCAGCAGCTCGGCCGCCTCGATGGTGGTGCGGTCCCAGTCGATGACGCCGCGCCGGGCGCGCTCGTTGCCGAGGAAGATGTTCTCGGCGATGGACTGGAGCGGGTTGAGGGCCAGTTCCTGGTGGATGATCGCGATCCCGGCGGCCTCGCTGGCCTTGATGTCGGAGAACGTGGCCTCGGTGCCGTTCAGTTCGATGGTGCCGGTGTAGGTGCCGTGCGGGTACACCCCGCTGAGCACCTTCATCAGCGTGGACTTGCCGGCGCCGTTCTCGCCGCAGATCGCGTGCACCTCTCCGCGGGCCACCTCGAGGGTGACGTCGTCCAGCGCGCGCACGCCGCTGAAGTCCTTCGTGATGCCCTGCATGCGCAGGATGGTCTGCTGGTCAGCCATGCCTTCTCACCTGTTGTGGTCGGGTCGGACATACCGATGGTGCGGCGGCCCGGGGGCCACCGCACCATCACGACGATCAGCCGAGTCCGACGTCCGAGGCCTTGAGGAAGCCGGAGTCGATCAGCTTGCTCTGGACCAGGTCCTTGGTGACGACCTCGGGCTCGATCAGGTAGGACGGAACGACCTTGACACCGTTGTTGTAGGTCTTGGTGTCGTTGACCTCGACGGTCGCGCCGCTGTTGATCTGCTGGATCATCTGGAAGACCCGGTCACCCAGCTTGCGGGTGTCCTTCCACACGGTCATGGCCTGCTCGCCGGCGAGGATCGCCTTCACGTTGGCCTTGTCGCCGTCCTGGCCGGTGATCAGCGGCCAGTCGGTGCCGACCTTGTAGCCCGCGCTCTTCAGGGAAGCCTCGATGCCGATGGCCAGCGAATCGTTCGGGGACAAGACGGCCTGGACCTTCTTGCCGCCGGTGTAGAACGAGGAGAGCCGGTTGTCCATCTCGGCCTGCGCCTTGTCCGACTGCCAGGACTGGATGCCGATGGACGCCCACTCGTCGTCCGACTTCGGCGCCTTGCCACTCGGTACGACCAGCGTGCCCTTCTGAACGTAGGGGAGCAGCACGTCCCAGGCTCCGGAGAAGAAGAACTTCGCGTTGTTGTCGTCGGGGCTGCCGGCGAAGGGCTCGAAGTTGATCGGCTTGGCCGCGGAGTCGAGCTTCAGCTGGTCCTTGAGGAAGTTGCCCTGCAACTGGCCGACCTTGTAGTTGTCGAAGGTGGCGTAGTAGTCGACGTTGGGGCTGCCGTTGATCAGCCGGTCGTAGGCGATCACCGTGATGCTCTGCTTCTTGGCCTGTTCGAGCACGGGGCCGAGCGCGGTGCCGTCGATGGAGGCGATCACCAGGATCTTGGAGCCGCCGGCGATCTGGTTCTGGATCTGGCTGATCTGCTGGTCCACCTTGTTGTCGGCGTACTGCAGGTCGACCGTGCAGCCGGCGCCCTGGAGTGCCTTCTGCAGCTGGGCGCCGTCATTGATCCAGCGCTCAAGGCTGCGCGTGGGCATCGTGATGCCGACGTTGCAGTCCTTCAGCTGGGCGCCTCCCGTGCCGGCCGGGGTGGTGGTGCTCGAGCACGCAGCGAGCGGGAGCGCGAGCGCACCAGCTGCGATGAGCGCAACGAACCGGGTCTTGTGCGACATCTGTCTTCCTCTCTGAATACTTGTCGCTGAAGCCCCGTGACGGGCACACCTGCGTTCTCGCCCGGGGCAGAGGACTGCGTGGTGCAGCCTTTGTCGATATCCGCAACATAATGTTTCAAGCGGGTCGCATCAAGGCGCAGCGATAACGATTCTGTAACGGCTGAGACCCTTTTGTTGGACTCCACCGCATGCGTGGCGGGGTGGGAGGTCATGGACACGGCGGACTCCCTGAGATAAGTTGGATCAGACAACATTCACTCACTGACGAGAGATTGGACCTCCCGTGACTCTCACTCCTTCGCCTGCCGATCAGTTCACCTTCGGCTTGTGGACCGTCGGCTACAACGGCACCGACCCGTTCGGCGGCCCGACCCGTGCACCGCTGGACGTGGTGCACGTGGTGGAGAAGCTCGCGTCCTACGGCGCCTACGGCCTGACCTTCCACGATGACGACCTGTTCGCGTTCGGTTCGACGCCGGAGGAGCGCCGCCACCAGATCGAGCGGTTGAAGGGCGCGCTGGCCGCGACCGGTCTGAAGGTGCCGATGGTGACCACGAACCTGTTCTCCCAGCCGGTGTTCAAGGATGGCGGGTTCACCTCGAACGATCGCGCGGTGCGCCGGTTCGCGCTGCGGAAGGTGCTACGGAACGTCGACCTGGCTGCCGAGATGGGCGCGAAGATCTTCGTGATGTGGGGTGGGCGCGAGGGCGCGGAGTATGACGCGGCCAAGGACATCCGCTCTGCGCTGGAGCGCTACCGCGAGGCGGTCAACCTGCTCGGCCAGTACGTGCTGGCCAAGGGCTACGACCTCCGGTTCGCGATCGAGCCGAAGCCGAACGAGCCCCGCGGCGACATCCTGCTGCCGACAGTCGGGCACGCGCTGGCGTTCATCGAGTCGCTGGAGCACCCCGAGCTGGTCGGGCTGAACCCCGAGGTTGGGCACGAGCAGATGGCAGGGCTGAACTTCGCGACGGCGATCGCGCAGGCGCTGTACCACGGCAAGCTGTTCCACATCGATCTGAACGGGCAGCGCGGGATCAAGTACGACCAGGATCTCGTCTTCGGCCACGGCGACCTGCACAACGCGTTCGCCCTGGTCGACCTGCTCGAGAACGGTGGCCCGGACGGCGGCCAGGCGTACACCGGAATGCGCCACTTCGACTACAAGCCCTCGCGCACCGAGGACGAGACCGGCGTGTGGGACTCGGTACAGGCGAACATGCGCACCTACCTGCTGCTCAAGGAGCGGGCCAAGGCTTTCCGGGCCGACCCGGAAGTGCAGCAGGCGCTGGCCGACTGCAAGGTGCCCGAGCTGGCCGTCCCGACCCTGGGCGAGGGCGAGGGCTACGCCGAGTTGCTGGCCGACCGCTCCGCGTTCGAGGAGTTCGACGCCGGCGCCTACTACAACGGCAACGGCTTCGGCTTCGTCCGGCTCCAGCAGCTGGCCACAGAACACCTCCTCGGCGCCCGCTGAGCAATGGTCACGGTGTTGGGGGTCGACTCCTCGACCCAGAGTTGCAAGGTTGTCGTCCGGGATGCCGCCACCGGTGCCCTGCTCGGATCCGGCCGCTCGTCCCACCCTGCGGGGACCGAGGTCGAGCCTGCGCACTGGTGGACGGCCCTGCAGGCGGCCATCGCCGACGCCGGCGGACTTGACGGTGCCGGAGCCGTCAGTATCGGTGGCCAGCAGCACGGCATGGTCGTCCTGGACGCGGACGGCCGGGTGATTCGTCCCGCCCTGCTGTGGAACGACACCCGGTCGGCCGCCGCGGCGGCCGACCTCGTGGCCGAGGTCGGCGCGGCGGAGTACGTCGCCCGCACCGGCGTGGTGCCGGTGGCCTCGTTCACCGCGACCAAGTTGCGCTGGCTGCGCGACGCCGAGCCGGAGAACGCGGCCAGGGTTGCCGCTGTGTGCCTGCCGCACGACTGGCTGACCTGGCGGCTGCGCGGCTACGGGCCGAGCGAGGAGTCCGAGCTCGGACCCGTCCTCGAGGAACTGGTCACCGACCGTTCGGACGCTTCCGGCACGGCCTACTGGTCGCCGGCGTCCGGGGCGTACGACCGCGACCTGCTGGTCCGCGCTCTCGGCCACGACGCGGTCCTGCCCCGGGTGCTGGGCGAGGCCGAGTCAGTGGCCGGGCCAGGGTTCCTCCTCGGCCCCGGTGCCGGCGACAACGCCGCTGCCGCGCTCGGCCTGGACGCCCGCCCCGGCGACGTCGTGGTCTCCCTGGGTACCTCGGGCACAGTGTTCGCCGCGACGGGTGGTGCCGTCGGGGACGTCACCGGGACGGTGGCCGGGTTCGCGGACGCGACCGGCGGGTTCCTGCCCCTCGTCTGCACGCTCAACGCCGCCCGGGTTCTCGACGCCATCGCCGGCCTGCTCGGCGTGGACCACGCCGAACTCTCCCGGCTCGCGCTCCAGGCCGAGCCCGGAGCGGGCGGGGCCGTCCTGGTGCCCTACTTCGAGGGCGAACGGACCCCGAACCTGCCCGGTGCCACCGCCACCATCGCAGGCCTCACCCTCGGCTCAACCACCCGGGAGAACCTCGCCAGGGCTGCCGTGGAGGGCATGCTCTGCGGGCTCGCCGCCGGTGTCACGGCCGTCCAGCAGCTCGGGGTCGAGGCGAAGCGGATCCTCCTGATCGGCGGTGCCGCGGCGAACCCCGCCGTGCAGGTGATCGCGGGCCAGGTGTTCGACGTCCCGGTCGAGGTGCCGAGCCCGGGCGAGTACGTCGCGGACGGCGCCGCGCGCCAGGCCGCCTGGATCCTCAGCGGTTCCCGTCCGTCCTGGCCCGTGGAGCTGGTGGCCTCGCCGCCGTCCGACCCCCACCCGGAGATTCTGGCCGCCTACCAGGCGGTGGCCGCCCGCTACCAGGCCCGCTGAGCTACCCGGACGGGCGGAGCCGCGCCCACAGCGCGTCCCGCTCGTCCACCGGGACGGGAACTGCCTCGAAGACCCGCTGGCCGACGTCGAGCAGCTCGAAGCGGCCCTTCTCCAGATCGGTGAGGATGTTCCAGACCGGTCCGGAGTCGAGTTGCGCGCGCTCGCGGTGTCCATCCGGCCAGACCACCTGGTACCACAGCTGCTCCCGCTTCGCCCACAGCCGCTGCACCGGGACCAGCCGACAGACCAGGTGGCCCTCCGTGCGTCCGTTCCTGCGCAACTCCCACACGGTGTTGCGGAACGGGTCGAGCCGGGCGTCCGCGGGCCAGTCGCCGTCGAGTCTCACGTGCTCATCGTCTCAGGTGGTCGAGCACCGCCCCACCGGTGCGTACCGGAGTGGCCGCCGGGAGTTCACCGGCGTCCGCGCAGCCACTCCACCTGCCGCTGCCAGTGGAACACGCCGCCGCCCTCGTGTCCGTTGAACCCGTACACGGCGAGTTCCTTGTCGGCTGCGCCGTAGCGGTGGTACGCAGCGAACACCGACGACGGCAGCACGATCTGGTCCATCAGGCCGACCGAGAACAGCGCGGGCGCGGTCGCCCGGGACGCGAACACGGCGCCGTCGAAGTAGGACAGCGTCCTGAACACGGCATCCACCTGGTCGCGATGCACCGACAGGTACTTCGTCACCTCGGTGAACGGGCGGTCGGGGGTCAGTTCCACCGAGCGGCGGAAGTGGCACAGGAACGGGACGTCCGGCATCGCGCCCGCCAGTGCGTCGCCGAGCAGGCCTGCGACCGCGAGGGTGATCCCGCCCCCCTGGCTGCCGCCGGTGACCGCAACCCGGTCCGCGTCCACGACATCGAGCGTCCGCACCGCCTCGACGAGCCGGACGGCGTCGGTGAACACCCTGCGGTAGAAGTAGTTGCGGGGGTCGTCGATGCCCCGGGTCATGAAGCCCTCGAACGCGGGCCCGCTGCCGTGCGGATCGGGGGTGGTTCCGCCTCCACCCCAGCCGCTGCCCTGGCCGCGGGTGTCCATCACCACCTGCACGAAGCCCGCGGACGCCCACTCGAGGTGCTCGGCCGGCAGCCCCCTGCCGCCGTTGTAGCCGACGAACTCGACCACCGCAGGCAGGCGTCCCGCCGACCGCGGACGGATCACCCACGCGTGCACCGGATCGCCACCGAAGCCGCTGAAGGTGAGGTCCTCGACCCGGAACTGGGTGACGGCCCCATCGATGGAGGTCAGCGACAGGTGTTGCGGCACCGAGCGGGCCTCGGCGAGGGTGTCGGTCCAGAACGCGTCGAAATCGGCGGGCTCGGGCACATCGGGACGGAACTCGTTCAGTTCCGCCAGGGTCAGGTCGGACAGCGGCATGGTGCGGTGCTCCTCACAGGGCGGTCAGGACAGGGCGATCAAGGTTTCGGCGGTTCAGCTCGGCGGCCTCGGCCAACCCTGTGGTGCGGCGGGCTCAACCGGACAGTACTCGAACGGCCCGACCTCGACCACGGTGCCGGACGGGCCGCCGTTGGTCGTGCCGTACACGCCAAGCCAGAGGCCGAGGAACCCGCCGGTCGCCACGCTGTCCAGCGTCCGCCCGTCCACGGTGGCCAGGGCTGCGCCGTCGACGAGCAGTTCGTAGTCCTGGCCACGGATGCGCAGGCCGAGCTCGGCCGGGTTGCCGGCGGTGGTCTCGCCGAGCACCGACTCCACCCCTGCCCTTCGGTGGATCGCGCGCACCACGCGCGTACCGTCCGGCTCGTCCACGACGGCCAGCCGCGCGTGGTCCTGCTCGGACTGCCGCACCGCCAGCCCGGTCTCCTCGCCCGGCCGCAGGGACGCCCCCAGCGCAACCCGGACGTCAAGGTCGCGGTGCTGCTGCCGCACCCCCAGGAAGGCGGGGGTGGCCGGGTCCAGGAGTGATTCGGGGGTGAGCCGCAGCCACCAGCCGGCCCCGGAGGGAGTCGCGAACGCGGAAGCCGGGCCGCGCAGGGAGGTCCAGCGGGAATCCGCAGGCGGGATGGGCCCGGTGGTGGGCCCATCCCGCCCGGGTCCGCGTTCGCGAGGGGATGCGAACGGGACCTGGACCTGGCCGGGCACACTACCCACCCCGGGCATAAACACCGGCCAGGCGTCCTCGAAGACCACCGGCACGAGAAATGTCTCACGTCCGAGCGGGTAGTGGTAGCCGCCATACGGGCGCATGCCCAACAAGACTGCCCACCAATCTCCGTCGGCGGCCTGCACGAGGTCCGCATGGCCGACTCCGACCACGTCCGCCCCGCGTCCGAGGTGGCGGTGGGTGAGCACAGGATTGCACCGGTTGGACTCGTACGGCCCGGTGACGGACGCGGCTCGCGCCACGCACACGCTGTGGTGGAAGTCGGTGCCGCCCTCGGCGGCGAGCAGGTAGTAGGTGCCGTCGATCTTGTACAGGTGGGGCCCCTCTGCCCAGACCGCGCCGACCATCGCGCCGTTCCAGACCACGGTCCGGGGCCCGACGAGCGCGAGCCTGGCCAGGTCGAGTTCGCGCACCCACACCTCGGTCTGGTCGGGCCACTCGGGTTCGGGGGCGAGCCGGGTGCCGTGCAGCCAGGCACGTCCGTCATCGTCGAAGAGCAGGGAGGGGTCGATGCCGTCCGCGGCCAGCCAGACCGGGTCCGACCACGGGCCGGCCGGATCGGTGGCGGTGACCAGGAAGTTGCCGCCGCGGCTCGCGTCCTCCCGGTCGACCAGGGTGCAGACGACCCAGAAGCGCCCGTCGTGGTGCCGGATCGTGGGCGCGTAGAGCCCGCCGGAGGATCCGATTCCGGAGTAGTCGAGTTGCCCGGCACGGTCGATCACATGCCCGAGCGGCTCCCAGTGCGCGAGGTCTGTGCTGTGGAACACCGGCAACCCAGGGAAGTACTCGAACGTCGAGGTGACCAGGTAGTAGTCCGCACCCACCCGGCAGATGGACGGATCCGGGTGGCAGCCCGGCAGGATCGGGTTGCGGACCAGGCTCATCCGGGCCGGACCTGCACCCTGACCAGTCGCGGATCCGCCGTGCTCACCTCGTGCAGCGGCCCGGTGACCTCCAGCGATACCCGCGGCGTGGCACTGCCGGGGACGACGGGGACCGCGAGCTCGCGGTCCGGGATCGCGCCGTGGGTCTCCACGTCCGGGGCACTGGGCGCCGACGCCGCACTGTGCGAGCCCACCCAGACCTCCACCCGGCCGGGCTCGACGATCCGGAGGCCCTGGCGGCCGGTGAAGGCGAGCCGCGTGGTGGGCACCTCGAACCGGACCCGGCGGGACTCGCCCGGGGCAAGGGCGACGCGGGCGTAGCCGAGCAGCTGCACCACCGGACGCACAACGGACGCCTGCAGGTCGCGCCCGTAGAGCTGGAGGACCTCGGCCCCGGCCCGTTGGCCGGTGTTGGTCACGGTCACCTCTGCGGCGAAACTGCCGCCGGCGACCACCTCCGCGTCCACGGCAAGGCCGGAGTACGCGAAGGAGGTGTAGGACAGTCCGAACCCGAAGGGCCGCACCGGCGTCGGGTCGGTCGAGGTCACCTCCGACGGGCCACCGAGGATCGGCTGGCTGTAGCTGTACGGCTGCGCGCCGGCCGCGCGGGGGAGCGAGACCGGCAGCCGGCCGGACGGGTTCACCGCGCCGGTGATCACGTCGGCGATCGCCGGTCCTCCGCCCTCGCCGGGGAAGAATGCCTGGAGCACCGCTGCCGGCCGCGGCCCGGGGCCGTCCAGTGCCCAGCCGACCGCGTAGGGACGGCCGGTGACGAGGACGAGTACCACGGGGGTCCCGGTCGCGACGACGGCCTCGACGAGTTCGCGCTGGACCCCGGGCAGGGCGAGGGTCTCCGAGTCGTTGCCCTCGCCGACCGTGCCGCGGCCGAACAGCCCGGCCTGGTCGCCCACGACCGCGATCGCCACATCCGCGCCGGCGGCCGCCTCTACAGCGTCGGCGAAGCCGCTGACATCGTCACCGTCCACTGCGCAACCCGCCGCGGAGACGAATTCGGGCTGACCGGCGCCCTCCGCAGCGAACGCGGCGCGCAGGGCCTCCGCGATGGTCGGGATTGCGATCCCTACCGGATGGTCCGGGTAGGCGGGCAGCACGTGGTTGGCGAAGGAGTAGCAGCCTTGCAGGGCCTCCGTGCGGGCGGCGTTCGGGCCGATGACCGCGACCCGGCGCAGGGCACCGGGGCGGTCGAGAGGCAGCAGGCCGTCGTTGCTGAGCAGCACCACCGAGCGCTCGGCCAGGCGCCGGGCGAGCGCCTGGTGCGCGGGCGGGTCGAGGTCGATGGACGCGGGCGGCTCCCCGGCGTAGGCGTCCGCGTCCAGGAGACCGAGTTCCTCCTTCTGGGCGAGCACGCGGAGCAGGGCGCGGTCCACCCAGGCCTCCTCGAAGCGTCCGTCGCGGATCCGTTCCGCGAGCGGAGCAAGGTAGGCGTCGCCGGTGGGCAGTTCCACGTCGATGCCGGCAGCCAGTGCCAGGGCGGCGGCCTCGCCGCGGTCGGCGGCGACGGCGTGCATCACCTGCAGGAAGCCGACCGCGAAGTAGTCCGAAACGACAACGCCGGTGAAGCCCAGCCGTTCCCGCAGCACGCCGGTGAGCAGGTCGGCGTTGGCGGCAACGGGAATGCCGTCGATGTCGGTGTAGGAGTTCATCACCGACCGGGCACCGCCGTCGAGGACGGCCATCTCGAACGGTGGCAGGAACACGTCGGCGATCTCGCGCGGACCGGCGTGGACGGGGGCGTGGTTGCGTCCCGCTGCCGACCCCGAGTAGCCGAGGAAGTGCTTCAGCGTGGCGTGGACGCCGCGTGACTGCAGGCCGCGGACATAGCCGGTGCCGATGGTGCCGACCAGGTACGGGTCCTCGCCGATGCACTCGTCCACTCGTCCCCAGCGGGGGTCGCGGATCACATCCAGCACCGGGGCCAGCCCCTGGTGCACCCCGAGCGCATGCATGGAGGTACCGATCGCCGCACCGACCTCCTCGACCAGGTCGGGGTCGAAGGACGCGCCCCACGCGAGCGGGGTGGGGAAGGTGGTGGCCCCCCAGGCCGCGAGGCCGGTCAGGCACTCCTCGTGAACGAGCGCGGGGATGCCGAACCTGGTCTCGCGCTGCAGCCGGCGTTGCTCGGCCCACAGCCAGCCGGCGCGTTCGGCGGCGTCCACCGGACGGGTGCCGTAGACGCGGCTGTAGTGCCCGATGCCGTCCCTGGTGGTTTCGGCGAGGCTGCCGGGGCCACTCGCCCCGGGTGCCATCTCCCCCTGCATGGGCGCGACGACGTTGCCACCCTGGTCGAGCCAGTAGCCAACGAGCTGGGCGAGCTTCTCCTCCAGGCTCATGCGGGCGGCCAGTTCGGCGACGCGCGCGGAGACCTCCGGCAGGGCGGGGACGTGAGGGTTCAAGGGCACGGGGGCCGGCTCCTTCAGGTGCGGTGCGGGGAACGTGCGGGATGGGGACAGGGAGGCCGGGGATCCGTCCCGGAGGACGCCGGTCACCCCTTCACCGCGCCGGTCAGGCCGCCGACGATCCGCCGCTCGAAGATGCTGAAGAAGAGCAGCGCGGGGATCATCGACAGCGAGGTGAAAGCCAGCACCGCCGCGGTGTCCACCGAGTGCTCGGAGGAGAACGCCTGGACGCCGAGCGGCAGCGTGTACATCTCGGACCTGTTCAGGATGAACAGCGGCAGCATGTAGCTGTTCCACGCCCCGATGAACGCGAGGATGCCGGTCGTGATCACGCCGGGCAGCGACAGCGGGAGCACCATCCGGAAGAAGAAGCCGAGCCGGCTGGCGCCGTCGATGGCCGCAGCCTCCTCGAGCTCCTTCGGGATGGCCGCGATGAACGGCACCAGGATGATCACGCTCACCGGGAGCGCGAACGCGATCTGCGGCAGGATGATCCCGGCCAGGCTGTCGGTCAGGCCGATGTTCTTGATCAGCAGGTACAGCGGGGTGATCGCCACCGTCATCGGGAACATCAGGCCAGCGGCGAACAGCGCGTACATCGCCTGCCGGCCCTTGAACTCGTAGCGGGCGATCACGAAGCTCGCCATCAGGGCGAGGGCCACCGCCCCCAGCGTGGTGGCGACCGCGGAGATCGCCGAGTTGCCGAACTGGCGCCAGAACAGCCCGCTGGTCAGCACGTCTGTGTAGTTCTTCAGCACCCAGGGGTTGGGCCAGCCGGACGGGTCGACGGTGATCTGGCTGTTGGTCCGGAAGCCGCCGACGATGATGTAGAGCACCGGGGCGATGCAGATCGCGATCAGGACGGTCGCGATCAGGTATGTGGTGGGGCTGCCCCAGCTGGCGCCGGAGCGGCTGGAGCGACGCCGGCCGCGTCCGGTGGTGGACCGGGCGGTGAGGGCTACCTGGGACATTACGCGTCCGCCTTTCCCGACTTCTCGGTGAGGGCACCCTCGGTGTCCCGCCGCAGCACGAAGCGCTGGTAGGTGAGGGCGATCACCAGCGAGATCAGGAAGATCACGACCGCGACCGCGTTGCCGTAGCCGTAGTTGCCGGCGAGCCGGCCCTCCCGGACCATGTAGGTGGCCATGGTCGAGGTGCCGGCAGTGGACGAGACGTACTGGCCCCAGATGATGAAGACGAGGTCGAACAGCTGCAGCGAGCCGATGATCGAAAGGAACGCCCAGACCCGGATCGTCGGACCGAGCAGGGGAAGGGTGATCCAGCGCTGGATCTGCCAGTAGGACGCCCCGTCGATGGCGGCGGCCTCGTACAACTCGTCGGGGATGCCCTGCATGCCGGCGAGCATCAGGATCACCGCGAAGCCGATGTACTTCCAGGAGATGATCACCATCAGGGTCCAGATGGCGATGTTCGGGTCGGCGATCCAGTCGGTGGCCATCCAGCCCAGGCCCACGTTGGTGAGCAGGTCGTTCAGGGCTCCCTGGTACTGCAGCATCAGGCTCCAGCCGGTGCCCACGATCACCTCGGAGATCACGTAGGGCACGAAGATCAGGACGCGGATCAGCGAGCGTCCGCGGATGTTCTGGTTGAGCAGCAGGGCGAAGGCGATCGCTGCCGGGCCCTGCATGATCAGCGACATCACCAGGATGAACCCGTTGTGCTGCAGGGCGGCCAGGAAGTTCTGGTCGGTGAAGATCACCGCGTAGTTCTGCAGCCCGACGAAGTCCTTGGGCGGGCCGAACCCCTTCCAGCGGAAGAAGCCGTAGTAGGCCGCCATGAAGACGGGGAAGATCACGAAGGCCAGGAACATGAGGATCGCCGGTCCGGCGAGGATCGCGATTTCTGCGCGCTTGCGCCGCTGTGCCCTGGCCCGGTCGCCCCGGGGTGACGCCTTGGCGGCGCCACCCCGGACCGACGAGGAACCTGACGAGCGGTGTGGCAGTACGTTGACTGTGTCGCTCATGAGGTCGTTGCTAGCCCTTGGCCGCCGCTGACTTGACCGCGGCGACGATGTCGGCGGGCGTGCCCTTGCCCGCGAACATGTTGACCACGCCACCATTCAGGGCGTTGCCGACGTTCTGGCCGTACTGGGTGTCCAGCCACAGCTCGACGTAGGCAGCCTTGTCGTAGGCGGCGAGCACGTCCTGCAGGGCGGGATCGGTCACCACGCCCTTGGCGTCCTTGTTGGCCGGAAGAGTCTTGAAGGCCGTGGCGTAGCCCTCCTGATTGGCCTTGTTGGCGATGAAGTTCAGGAAGTCCATGCAGGCGGGCGGAGCGTCCTTGCGGCACGCGAAGCCGTCAGAACCACCCATCATCGCTGTGGGGTCACCGGCGCCACCGGTCACGGCGGGGAAGGGGAACCAGCCCAGATCGGGCAGTGCCTTCTTGTCGGGGGTGAGGTCGGCGATGACTCCGGGATCCCAGGCGCCCATCAGCTCCATGGCTGCCTTGTGGTTGGCGATCATGCCGGCCGAGCTACCGGCGCCCTGCTGGGCGGAGGTGGTGAGGTAGCCCTTGTTGAAGGGGTCGGTCGCGGTGAAGGCCTGCAGGTCCTCGCCGGCCTTCAGCCAGCACGGATCGGAGAAGTCCTTGGTCGCCGCTGCCTTGTCCATGGTGTCCCTGGAGCAGTCACGCAGAGCCATGAAGTAGTACCAATGGGCTGCCGGCCAGGCGTCCTTGCCGCCGAGGGCGATCGGGGCGATCCCCGCGGCCTTCAGCTTGGTGACGGCTGCGTTGAGTTCCTCGAACGTTGTCGGCGTCGCGGTGATCCCGGCCTTGGCGAACAGGTCCTTGCTGTAGTACATGCCCCCGGGCAGGACCGAGGTCGGCATGCCGTAGATCTTGCCGTCGACAGTGAAGGCGCTGAAGATGCCGTCGCCGAGGGCGGTCTTGATGTCGGGGCTGATCTGGTCGGTGATGTCCATGACCTGGTCCGCTGCGACCACGTCGGCCAACTTGCCGCCGCCGCGAGCCATGAAGATGGTCGGATCACCGCCCGAAGCGAGCGCGGTCTGGAGCTTGCCGTCCATGTCTTCGTTCTGGATGGCCTGGATGTTGATGGTCACGTTCGGGTGTTCCTTCTCGAACGCCGCGACCGTGTCCTCCCAGTACTGCTTACCGTCGCCTGTGGTGGAGTTGTGCCAGAACGACATCGTGACGGGGGCGGCGCTGCCGCCCTCGCTCGCTGTGGTCGAGCTGGTGGTGCCGCCGCTGCACCCGGCGGCCAGGAGGGCGACACTCGCGCTGAGAGCGACCAGTGCCGTGCCCTTGACTGTCTTCTTCATCGAGACCTCTCAGTCCTCCTCGACTGTGGCAGGGGTTCCTGCCCACTGGGATCCTGACACTGGATTTGTTGTGGTGTCAAACGTTTTCGATAACGTTTTCCAAACGATTCGGAATTGTCGGCCGGCACATGGGCTACCGTTACCGCCGTGACCCTGCATCCGGGAAGACCGCGCCGCTCGGTGCCTGAGACGCACGCGGCGCGGGTGACGATCATCGATGTCGCCCGGGTGGCAGGGGTCTCGGTCTCCACCGTCTCGAAGGTGATCAACGACCGCTACGGTGTGGCGCCCGAGACCTACGACAAGGTGATGGACGTCGTCGTCGAGCTCGGCTACGAGTCCTCGCTGGTGGCAAGCAGCCTGCGCCGGCGCAGCACCAATGTGATCGGCATCCTCGTGCCGGAGTTCGAGCCGTTCTCGGTTGAGCTCCTGAAGGGAATCTCCAGCGCGGCGGAGGGAACCGGCTACGAGTTGCTCGCCTACTCCGGCGATCTGGGGCACACCAACGTGGGCTGGGAGCGCCGCTCGCTGTCCCGGCTGGCCGGCACCCTCATCGACGGCGCGGTGATCGTCGCCCCCACCGCGACGGTGACCGACACGACCATCCCGGTGGTGGCGATCGATCCGCACACCGGGCGCACCGGTCCGAGCACGATCGAGTCCGACAACGTGGCCGGCTCCCGGGTCGCCACCGAGCACCTGATCCGGCTCGGCCATCGGAGGATCGCCCACGTGCGCGGCCGGACCGACCTGGTCTCTGCCCGACAGCGCGAACAGGGCTACCGCGAAGCGCTGGAGGCCGCGGGCCTCCCGTTCGACCCCGACCTGGTCCGGGTCGGCGGCTACCGTGCACTGGAGACCACCGACGCCGCACGCGAGCTGCTCACCCGCCCGGATCGCCCGACCGCGGTGTTCGCAGCTAACGACCTCTCCGCGATCCGGGTCCTTGAGATCGCTGCAGAGCTCGGCCTTCGGGTTCCGGAGGAGCTGTCGGTGGTCGGCTACGACAACGTTCCCGAGGCGGCGAGTGCCGTCCCGCCGCTGACCTCGATCGCCCAGCCCATGCACCAGATGGGGGCAGAGGCGGTCCGGATCCTGCTCGGCCTGCTCTCCGGCGAGACCGGCGAGGAACACCTGCGCCTGCCGGCGACGCTCGTCGTCCGGGCGAGCACCGCGCCACCGACGGCGCCCTGACGAAGGAGGTCTGGATGGTACCCGGTGGACTGCGCATCCTGGTTCTGGGTGGCACGGGCGTGATCAGTTCCGGGGTGGTGCGGCGCGCGGTCGAGGCGGGGCACGAGGTGACCGTGCTGAACCGCGGCCTGAACCGTGCCGGAGCCGTCCATGAGCCGCCCGCGCAGGTGAGAACGCTGGTCGCCGACCTGCGTAACGATGCCTCCGTCCGGGCTGCCGTGGGCGCGGAGGAGTTCGATGTCGTCGCATCCTTTCTCGCCTTCGTGCCCGAGCATGTCCGCCAGGACCTCGACATCTTCGCCGGCCGCACGGGGCAGTACGTCTTCATCAGCTCGGCCTCGGCCTACCAGACCCCGCCGGCCCGGCTGCCGATCGTCGAGTCGACGCCACTGCGCAATCCGTTCTGGCAGTACTCGCGGAACAAGATCGCCTGCGAGGACCTGCTGGTAGCGGAATACCGGGACACGGGGCTGCCGGTCACGATCGTGCGGCCGTCCCACACCTACGACGCCACGCTGGTGCCGTTCGACGGGGGTTGGACGGTGATCGAGCGGATGCGCCGCGGCCTGCCGGTCGTCGTACCCGGCGACGGCACCTCGCTGTGGACCCTCACTCACACCCGCGACTTCGCCCGCGCCTTCGTCGGGCTGCTCGGTGACCCGAGGACGCTCGGCCAGGCCTTCCACATCACTGCGGACCACGGCATCCCCTGGAACGAGCTCTACACCACGCTAGGTCGGGCCGCGGGGGTGGAGCCGAGCCTCGTGCACGTGCCCTCGGACCGGATCGCCGCGCTTGACCCGGAGGTGGGCGCGGGGCTGCTCGGCGACAAGGCGCACTCGATGGTGTTCGACAACAGCCTTGTCCGCAGCATCGTCCCGGGCTGGCATGCCACCACGCCGTTCGTCCAGGGTGCGCGGGAGATCGTCGAGTGGCACGACGCCGAGCCGTCCCGGCGGATCGTGGACGCGCGGATGGACGCCCTGTTCGACCGGCTGGTCGCAGAAGCCGGGTACTGAGGCAGCGAACGTGACCCGGCCCCGGCCCGGGAGATCCCGGGCCGGGGCCGTGCTCCGCCTGCGGCGACGGACCGGCGCGGTCGCGGATCACTGCAGGTTCCGGTACAGCGTGACCTGGTTGAAGAACAACCGGTTGCTGTCCAAGCGGAGCTGCTCGCGCTCGAACTCGGCCTGCTGCCGGGCCCGGTCGCGGAGCAACTCCTCGCGAGCCTGACGGCGCTGGAGCCGAGCAACCTCGCGGGCCTCTGCGTGGCCGGCCCATTCGACCAGGGCGACGCCGAAGCGCAGCGCAGCGCGGTCGAGGAATCCGGCCAGGGGAGTGGTCGTGGTGGATGGGGTCTGGACGTGTCGGGTTGCGACATCGGTGAACACGGAAGTATTCCTTCGTCTGGAAATGGGGTCGCCAAAGAAAGGCGCAGGAAGACAGCTTTGTCGGGTACGACAAAGTAGAATGTGCGGTGGTTTACCGCAGGACGGGGCGATTCCGGGTGATGGTGATCCGGAGTACGGGCTTCGTTGGCGTCGCCACCGTCAGGGCAGGTGGCGACGAGAGCCGCTAACCGTTCCGGACGGAGGACGCGCCGACGAAGCCGGCAGCGCCTGCGTACTTTGTACGCTGGTCAGTGATCATCAACGTGCCGGCCTCCTTTCTGTGTGGGCGTCAGGAAGAAAATAGCGAGTCATCGCCCAATATGCAACTCGACCCGGGGATTTTCTGGAGATTTGGCAGGAGTCTCCGGGCGGCGAGGCGAAATGATCAACGAGTGAGGGCCGCGAGCGGATCCTCGGCGACGCCGGCGCCGTCGGGAGGGGGGATCTCGGCCACGCCGAAGTTCACCTCCCAATCGCGGGTGAACTTGTCCACGGCCGCCGCGATGTGGGCGCCCGCCACCGCGTTGCGGAGCAGGTTGGGCGCGAGGGTGACCGAGTGCGCTCCGGCGCGGAGGCAGCGGGTCACCTGGGCGACGTTCTTGAAGCTGGCGGCGAGGATCCGAGTGCTCGAGCCGTCGACCCTGATCGCGTCGGCGATCGTACGGATGGTATCCGGGGCGTCGATGTCGATCGCCTCCATGCGGTTGTAGTAGGGGGCCAGGTAATCCACGCCGGCCGCGATGGCGAGCAGTGACTGGGTGATCGAGTAGATCGCGGTCCCGGTGATCTTGACCCCCTCCGACTTCAGCCGCTTGATCGCCTGCAGCCCCGCCTCGTTGACCGGGATCTTGACGAAGACCTCCGGGTCGATGCCCTCGAGGATCCGGTGCGCGTCGGCGACCATCCCGTCCGCGGTTCGGGCAACGACCTGGATGTGCAGCGAGCGCTCTGGGCCGATCAGGCGGCGGATCTCGCGGAAGTGCGGGTAGAAGTCGACCTTGCCGGCAGCCTTCAGGATGGTCGGGTTCGAGGTCACGCCGGTGAAGGGGTAGACCGCCGCCATCCGCTCGATCTCGGCCAGGTTGGCGGTGTCGAACATGATCTCCATCGGGCGACCTCTCGTGTTGTGCTGTGGACAGACACCGTCGTCCGTGGCTGCGGGCGGCGCCGCGATGCCCGCTACAGGCTATCTCGTCCGAACCGGTGCGCCCGTCCGGCCTCACTCCTGGACCCCCCCGGCCTCGCCCGGTGACGGTGACGCGGTCGCCGAACTCGGCGATCTCCCATCACCGGGCGGGTGGGAAGGGCCCGCGCGGGCGCGGATCACTGCAGGTTGCGGGCACGCTCGGCGCGGTCGATGGGGCCTGCCCCGGGGTAGGCCCCGATAGTTCTTTCGATGGACTGCTCGATTGGGGTGTTCACAAATGCCTCTTTCGTCTGAGATTCGGGCCTCCGAATTCGGGCGCAGAAGCATGGTCATTCTGCGATGGTGTGCGGAAATGAGGGGGCCACGGCGGATGGGCGTGATCTGGGCGGCGCACCCGGGACCGGGAGCCGGCGCCGGGCCGTGCTTCGGGGGCTCCGCCCGCGTCGGGCTGGCGGCGGGCGAACCGCCCAGCAGCTACGGACGGAGCGGGCGCCGACGAGGCCGGCGAGGGCGAGCGCAAGCGTGCAATCGTCTCGCTGATCAGTGAGGATCGTCATGGTGCCGGCCTCTTTTCAGGCGTGTTCGGCGTTGCAGAAAAGGTAGCCGCTGTCGGCGAACCGCCGCAGCCCATTCGGCAGGGATTACGCATTATCCCGCGATCCTGGCCGCACATTCGCTATGCCTGATGGCTGCGGAGTGCTTGACTCGGAGGTACTCGCATCAAGGAGGCAGCACATGGACACGGTTGTCGTCGCCGGGGCCACCGGCTACCTCGGGCGCCACGTCGTGGACGAGCTCGCCCGGCGGGGGTACGCCGTGCGGGCGGTCGTCCGGTCGAGAGAACGGGCCGAGCAGCCCGGGCCGTTCGGCGCACCGTCGCTGCGGGGGCTGGTCGCGGACTGGGCTGTGGGTCCGGTCACCGATCCGGCGTTCGTGGCCGGCGTGTGCGCGGGCGCCGACCGGGTTGTCTCCGCGCTCGGAGTGACCCGACAGAAGGCGAGCCCGTGGGACGTCGACTTCCTTGCCAACCTGCACCTGCTGGAGGACGCCGAACGCGAGCGGCTGCGATCGTTCCTGTACGTGAACGTGCTGCACGCCGGATCGGGTCGCTCGTTGATCCTGCGCGCGAAGGCGGCCTTCGCGGCGGTACTGGAACGGTCCTCGCTGGCCCACCAGGTCGTGAACCCGTCCGGCTACTTCTCCGACCTGTCCGACTTCGCGTCCATGGCCCGCACCGGGCTGATGCTCTTGCCGCCCGCTCCCGATGTGCGGGTGTCGCCGATCCACGGCGCCGACCTGGCCCGCTTCTGCGTCGACCGGCTGGGGGATCAGAGCGGGAGCTGGGACGTCGGCGGCCCCGACGTGTTCACCTACGCCGAGATCGGCCGGCTGGCGCTCGCCGCCGCGGGCAGGGCCGAGCGGATGGTCACCGTGCCGAAGGGCGTACTCTCCGCTGCGGTGTGGGTGGCGTCCCGGCTGGGCGAGCGACCGGGGGACCTCGCCCGGTTCTTCGCCGAGGGGCTCACCCAGGACGCGGTAGGGGAGCCGTTCGGCGAGCACCACCTCGCCGACCACTTCGCCGAACTCGCCAGCCGGACGGCGCGCTGAGCCGCCTCCGGCGCAGTCCGGTGCTTTCATGCTGGCGTGACCGGGCGCGAGGTGGTGCGGCGGGCAGCCGGCGCGATGCCCGGTGAGCCCGGGGTGTACCGGTTCCGTGACGACAGGGACCGGGTGATCTACGTGGGTCGGGCGAGGGATCTTCGGGCCAGGGTCCGCTCCTATGCCGGCGACCTCGCCGATCGTCCCCACCTGCGTCGGATGGTGCCCCAGGTGAGACGGGTGGAGGCGGTCGTCTGCGCGTCCGCACCCGAGGCGGCGTGGCTCGAGCGGAACCTGCTCGACCGTGCGCTGCCGCGGTGGAACCGGGTTCGGGGCGGCCTCGAGCTCGTCGGGTGGCTGGAGCTGGACGTGGAGCTCAACCGTCCCCGGCTGCGGCTGGTGGTGGCGGAGGCGGACCGGTCGGCGTCGGCTTTCGGGCCGTACCTCGGTGTCGAGCGGCTGGCGCTCGCCCGCCGCGGCTCAGCTCACGCGAGGCGGGGGAGCGGGCGGCGTCCGGCACCCCGGAGCCGTGGCGTGCCTTCGGCCTCCGCAACGCCGAACTCGCCGCATCCCTGCGAGCCTGCTGAGCCGTCCCCGGGCCTCGGGTCAGGAGGGGTCGACGATCTCCAGCAGCACCTGGCCGGACGTGACCGGATCGCCGACGGTTGCGGAGAGGTGGGCGATGACGCCGGAGCGGTGTGCGGTGATCGGCTGCTCCATCTTCATGGCCTCCAGCACCACCACCAGGTCGCCCTCTGTGACCTCATCGCCGTCGACGACGGACACCTTCACGATCGTGCCCTGCATGGGAGCGGTGAGTTCGTTGGACGAAGGAGCCTTCGCCTTCGCTCCCCCCGTGCTGCGCCGGGTCGGCCGCTTCGCCGTCGGCTTCGCCGCCGGGGCGGCCAGGGACGCGGGCAACCGCACTTCGAGGCGCCGCCCGTTCACCTCGACAACATAGGTATCGCTCTCGACCGGCCCGGTCTCGCCCATGGTGCCGGTGTACGGCTCGATCGGCGTGGCGAACTCGGTCTCGATCCAGCGGGTGTGGACGCCGAAGTCCCCGTCCGCGGCGACGAACGCCGGATCCTCCAGGACCGCCTTGTGGAACGGGATCACTGACGGCATGCCGTCCAGCACCGTCTCGGCCAGCGCCCGGCGCGACCGCGCGATCGCCTGGTCGCGGTCGGTGCCGGTGACGATGATCTTCGCCACCAGCGAGTCGAACGATCCGGGCACGGCCATGCCGGTCTGGTAGCCGGAGTCGACCCGGACGCCGGGTCCGCACGGGGGCTGCCATGCGGTCAGCGTGCCGGGCGCGGGCATGAACGCGCGTCCCGGATCCTCTGCATTGATCCGGAACTCGATCGAGTGGCTGCGGGCGGATGGGTCGGGGTAGCCGAGCTGTTCGCCGTCGGCGATCCGGAACATCTCCCGCACCAGGTCGATCCCGGTGACCTCCTCCGACACCGGGTGCTCCACCTGCAGCCGGGTGTTCACCTCGAGGAAGCTGATCGTGCCGTCCTGGCCGACCAGGAACTCGCACGTGCCCGCGCCGACGTAGCCGGCCTCGCGCAGGATCGCCTTGCTCGAGCTGTAGAGCCGTTCCCGCTGTTCGTCGCTCAGGAAGGGCGCCGGCGCCTCCTCGACGAGCTTCTGGTGCCGCCGCTGCAGCGAGCAGTCGCGGGTGGACACCACCACGACGTTGCCATGCGTGTCGGCCAGGCACTGGGTCTCCACGTGGCGGGGTCGGTCGAGGTAGCGCTCGACGAAGCACTCTCCGCGCCCGAAGGCGGTCACGGCCTCGCGCGTGGCGGATTCGAACAGCTCGGGGATCTCGGCCAGCGTCCGCGCCACCTTCAGGCCGCGGCCTCCGCCGCCGTAGGCGGCCTTGATCGCGATCGGAAGGCCGTGCTCGGTCGCGAAGGCGACCACCTCGTCGGCGTTCGCGACGGGGTCGGCCGTCCCGGGAACCAGCGGCGCGCCCACCCTGGCCGCGATGTGCCGGGCCTGCACCTTGTCTCCGAGGGCCTCGATCGCTGCGGGCGGAGGGCCGATCCAGGTCAGGCCGGCGTCGATCACGGCCTGTGCGAAACCGGCGTTCTCGGCGAGGAAGCCGTAGCCGGGGTGGATGGCGTCGGCGCTGGAGCGCTCGGCGATGGCGAGGATCTTGGCGATGTCGAGGTAGGTCTCGGCCGGGGTCAGCCCGTTGAGGGCGAACGCCTCGTCGGCGAGCCGCACGAACAGCCCGTTGGCGTCCGGGTCGGCGTAGACGGCCACGCTGGCCAGCCCCGCGTCCCGGGCGGCTCGGACCACCCGCACCGCGATCTCGCCGCGATTGGCCACCAGTACCTTCGTGATCGGCATCGATTCCTCCTGAACGGGCACCCGAGCCGGAGTCTAGACGAGGAGTGCGCGCGGCGCGGGAGCATGGCCCGAACGACGAGTCTCGACGAGACGGTAGAGCAGGGGGACTACCACCGTGAGCAGCCCACCGATCCCGACGGCCCTGAACCAGTCGCGTCCGCCCCGGGCCGGACGTCCGCTCAGCCGAGCCGGGAGGCGATCGCCTCGATGATCGCCGGACGCAGTTCCGCTGCGCTGATCACCCGGTCGACCGAACCCACCCGGACCGCGCGATGGATGCTGTGTACCGCGTCGAACTCCGCGGCGACCTCGCTGATCTTCTCCGCGCGGACGACAGCCCGGGCGTCCGCCAGTTCGAGCTGGAGCGCGGCCCGGTCGGGGGAGTGCGCGGTGCGCAGCCTCGCCTCGAGCGAGGCCACCCGTGGGTCGGCCGCGGTCCGTTTGGCCACGTCGCCGGCGAACACCACCGCCGCCGCCGGTGCGCCGCCGATCACCGAAGCGAACGAGCCCTCCACGGCCAGGACGGTCATGTTCTCGTTGAGCCGCTTGCTGAACACCACGAACGCACCGCCGTGGTAGCGGCTGATCACGACGAACACGATCGGGCCGGTGAAGTTGACGATCGCCCGGCCGATCTCGGCGCCGTACTCCAGTTGCAGGTTCCGCATCGACTCGGGCGACCCGTCGAACCCGGACAGGTTGGCGAGCACGACCAGTGGCCGGTTCCCGGACGCCGCGTTGATCGCCCGCGCGGCCTTCTTGCTGGATCTCGGGAACAAGGTGCCCGCTGTCCAGGTGTCCGGACCGTCCGTCGGCGGGAAGCCTGCCCGCGGCACCGGACGGCTCTCGATGCCGAGCACCGCCGCGGAGTAGCCGCCGATCCGTGCGTCCACCACGACCGCGGTCTCTGCGTCCCCCATGCCGGCCCAGCGCTCCACCCTCGGGTGGTCGGCGTCGCAGACCGCCGCGATCACCGTGCGGATGTCGAACGCCTTCTTCCGGTCCGGGTTGTGCGCGGGAGAGAAGATCTGGCCCACCGTGGTGAAGTCGCTGCCCGCGAGCTGGTGCGGATAATTCGATACATCGCGATCGATCGGATCCGAGGTGGGTGCGTGCCGCGGCCCCGCCTCGCCCGGCACCACGACGGTGTGGTCGTAGTGCCGCATCAGGATCTCGAATGCCCCGGCCAGGTCAGAGGCCCAGTACTGCGCCTGCCCGTTGGGGCCCATCACCCGGTCGTACCCGCCGATCCCGAAGTTGTCCTCTGCCGAGACGCCGCCGGAGAAATCGAGCGACTGCTTCCCCGTGAGCACCATCGCAGAGTCCGGTGTCATCACGAGAATGCCCTTGGTGTGCATCAGCATGGTCGCCTCGGCATTCCAGTACGGCTGCGCTCCGACGTTGATGCCCGCCACCACGACGTTGATCTCGTGCCCTGCCTGGGTGAACTCCACAATCCGGCGCAGCGCCGCGCCCACCCAGTCCATGTTCTCCGTGCCGGAGTCCATCGAGATCCGGGCGCCCGAACTGAGTGTGTACCACTCCACCGGCACGTCCAGTTCCTCGGCGAGGTCGAGTGCCGCGATGATCCGCCGGCACTCGGGCTCCGCGACCGCGCCGAGTCCACGGGTCGGGTCGCCGGACAGCACGATCCGCGTGATCCCCTCGGGGTACAGCGGCGTGGGCGTGGTCACCCTGGCGCAGATGATGCCGGCGCGGTTGCGGCCCGGTGGACGCGGCACCTCGATCAGGCGGTCGGGCCCGCCGTCGTCGGCCAGGTCGAGTTCCACCAGCGTGCCGCCGGGGCCGGCGAGCGTCTCGGAGAGTTCGTACGGGTAGACCAGACCGCGCCGGCGCGCCCGCAGCACCTTGGCCGCGTAGTCGTCCAGCGGCTGCAGCGGCTCGGTCGGCGGCGGCTCGACGGACGCGACCACGCCCGTGCCCGCCTTCGCCCGGAACCGGATCGCGAGCCGGGTCGGGGCCACGCCATCGCGCACGAAGGTGCCCTCGGCGAGCACCTCCTCGATGCCGGTGCCGTCGGAGAGCGGTGTGATCTTGTGCTGCAGCGCGGTCACGTCCCGCAGGTCGAGGTCGATCTCGGGCCAGACATAGACCCAGACGTGGTTCATGTCGAGCCGGCTGCCCGCCGAACCGCGCGCGGCCCGGGTGCGCCGGATCGCCTCCAGGCAGTTCTCCACGGCGCGCTCGGCGTGCGGCAGGCCGAGCAGCCGCCCCTTGCCGTCGCGGACGGCCGCGAGCTGGTTCACCTCCGCCATCGCGACCAGGCGGCGGTCGTCGGGGTTGCTCTTGGCGACGCAGTCGAACAGCAGGACGCCGCGAGGAGCGGGAATGCGGGTGGCGTCGAACTCGCGCAACCGCCACAGGTTCAGGCGCCGGAACACCATCGGGTGCACACCGCGCACGCGGGGGTCCTCGGCGAGCGCGCCCGACGCGTCGGAGCGGAACGTGACGTAGTCGGTCTCACCGTCGGGGGCGCACGCCGCCACCGTGATCCTTCGGACCCCGCCGGGCAGGTTCCAGGCTGCGAGGCGGGGGAGCAGCCCCGCAGCGAGCTGGGCCCGGTCGGGCAGCGCCGGCCAGCCGACGTAGAGCTCGACGACCGCTCCCTGGCCCGGCTGTCGCAGCCTGAGCTGGTCGGCCACGATCGCGGCGACCGGGCCGTCCGCGTCCAGCTCTGCGTCGGTCGCCAGGGTGCTCACGATCCGGGTCGGCCGGTTCGGCAGCTCGTAGTCGGCCGTGACGACTGACCGGTTCGCCACGGTGGTGGCATTCACCCCGGACAGGCCGTGGTCTGTGTAGTGCTTGCGGACCAATACCTCGAGCAGCGGCTCGTGCGGACTGACTCCGGACCCCAGCCGCTCGGCCAGGGTGAGCACGAGGCGCTCCGGGATCGCGGACAGTGCCGCGATCCGCTCGGCGTAGTCGGGTGCGTCCGGGTGGGCGGCGAGGTCGGCGACCTGGCTGGCGACCGCGGCGAGCACCTGCTCGCGCTCGGCGTCCACCTGCGGCTGGTCGAACCAGCGGAACCGCACCGACCGGGCGACGTCGCTGACCGCGGGGAAGCGGCGCTGGGTGGCCCGGACCAGTCGCTCCAGTTCGCCCCGCGCGGAGGTCATGACGCCGACGGCGGGGGCGGGCTCGCCGATCCACCGGTCGAGGACGGCCAGCACCACCTGCACATCCTGGGCGACCCGCTGCTGGGCGAGGAAGATCCGGAACACCGCATCCTCCAGGGCCGGTGTCCGGTCGAGTTCGGTGACGCCGTAGTGGGCGAGTGCGCGGCCGAGGCGCTCGACGAACGCGTCCGGCAGCCCGGCGCGGGAGGCGTCCAGGCTCTGCAGGTAGCCGTGGAAGTGCTCGCGATCGGAGTGGATCCGCAGCTCGGTGTTGTCCTGCTCGCCGACGGGACGGTTCCGGCTCAGCCCGGCGAGGTCGGCGAACAGTGTGACCAGCGCGATCTCGCCGGCGAGCACATCGGCGCCCTGCGCGCGCGCCTCGTCCCGGGCGGCCAGGTAGTCGGCCAGGACACCGGCCGCGTGCTCGACGTCGTAGCCCATCAGGTGCGCGGACAGTTCGGCGAGCAGCCGGGTGGTCCGGGCCGGGGCGGACTCCTCGGTGCCGGCCTCGGGCAGCTCGATCTCTGTGCCCTCCGACGTCGTATCGCTGTCGTCCCCTCCGAGCGGCTCGAGCCGGACAAGTGGGGCGAGACTCTCCACCTGGCTCCCGGTCATCACGTGCAGCTCGCGCACCCTGGCCGCGAACGGCGCGGCGATCACCGTCTCCATCTTCATCGATTCCAGCACCACGACCGGTGTGCCTGCTGCGACCTCGTCGCCGACCGAGACCGGCGTGGCCACGACCAGCGCGGGGGCCGGCGAGCGCAGCACGCCGCCCTCGTCGCGGGAGACGCGATGGGTGATGCCGTTGACCTCGACCAGGTGCACCGGCCCGTGGGTCTGGGTGACGATCCGGAACCGCTGCGATCCGACCACCAGGCGTCCGTGGACGTCGTCGAGCCGCTCAAGGCTCGCGTCCACCGTCTGTTCGCCGACCCGCACCCGGTACCGGTCGGGTCCGGTGCGGAAGACGATCAGGGTGTGGGCTGCGCCGCGGAGCTTCAGGTCCACAGAGAGGCCGGAGGCATGCTGCGCCTGCGGTCGGCCCCCGTGGGCTGTCTCGAGCAGGCGGGCGATCTCGAGCCGTTCGGCCTCTTCCGACGCCTCGATCGCCGCGGCCACCAGCGCGATGCCGGAGAACCGGTCGGCAACCAGGCCGCCTGCCGCGCGGGTGCGGTCGATCCAGCCGGTGTCGGCCCACTCGTGACCGGCGTCCCCGCTCTCGCCATCCGCGGCCTTCGGCCCGGCCACCTCAGGACGGTCGAGCAACTCGAGGATGAAGCTCTTGTTGGTTGCGCCGCCCTCGATGATCACGGTGGTCTCGCCCAGCGCGCGGCGGAGCCGTCCGAGGGCCTCGGCGCGGGTGCTGCCGGAGGCGATCACCTTGGCGATCATCGAGTCGAAGTCGGCAGGGATGGTGTCGCCCTCGGCGACGCCGGTGTCCACCCGGATGCCCGGTCCGGCCGGGAAGTCGAGGCGGGTGATCGTGCCGGGGGAGGGCGCGAAGTCGCGGTCGGGATCCTCGGCGTTGAGCCGCGCCTCGATCGCGTGGCCCTGCTCGACCGGGCGGCCGACCAGGCGTCCACCCGCTGCGACGTGCAACTGCGCCTTGACCAGGTCGAAGTCGTTGGTCACCTCGGTGATCGGGTGCTCGACCTGCAGCCTGGTGTTCACCTCGAGGAACGCGAACTCCCGATCGGCCGGGTGGTAGAGGAACTCCACCGTGGCCGCACCGCGGTAGTCGACGGCCAGCGCCAGCCGCTCGGCGGACGCCTTCAGGTCGGCCACCTGGCCGGCATCCAGCAGCGGCGAGGCGGACTCCTCGATGACCTTCTGGTTGCGGCGCTGCACCGAGCAGTCCCGGACGCCCAGCGCCCAGGCGGTGCCCTGGCCGTCCGCGATCACCTGCACCTCGACGTGCCGGGCACCGGTGACCAGCTTCTCCAGGAACACCACGCCGGAACCGAAGGCGCGTTGCGCCTCGTCGCGGGTGCGCTGGAAGGCGTCGCTCAGTTCGTCGGGCGAGTCCACGCGGCGGATGCCTCGTCCGCCGCCGCCGGCGGTGGCCTTGAGCATCAGCGGGTAGCCGATCCGCTCGGCCGCTGCGAGCGCCTCGTCCAGCGTGTCCACGCCGCCGCGACTCCACGGCGCCACCGGCACTCCGACCTCCTCGGCGATCAGCTTGCTGCCGATCTTGTCGCCGAGCTTGCGCATGGCCTCGCCGGAGGGGCCGACGAAGGTGATACCGAGCGAGGTGACCAGGTCGGCGAAGGCTGCGTCCTCGGCGACGAAGCCCCAGCCCACCCAGACCGCGTCCGCGCGGGTCTCGCTCAGGGCGCGGGCGAGCAGGTCGTGGTTCAGGTAGGGACGGGTCGCGGCCGGACCGATCGGGTAGGCCTCGTCGGCCTCGCGCGCGAACCGGGCGGTGCGTTCGGCGTCGGTGTACAGGGCGATCGTGGTGATCGGCGGTGCGTCGGGCTGCTCTGCGTTCAGGTCGCGAACGGCGTGGATGAGCCGCATCGCCGCCTCGCCACGGTTGACGATCGCGATCCGCTGGAACACGGGGCCTCCTGGGTCAGGACGGTCGGTCGGGCCCCGGGTCTGGAGTGGGCCCGCACGCACCCTGCCACGTCCGCACCCTCGTGTGCGAGCGGAATCGGACAGATGCAGTGGAATCACCAAGATTCGTGAGCGTGCAGCCAAGAACCTCGGGCAATGCTTGTGGGATTCAGACAAGAATCGTTGTCTCGGATCTCCCCACCGCGGACCGGCCGGAGAGCGCAGGTCAGGCCGAACTCGCCCTCCCCGCGACCGCGAGGTGCACGGGCAGTTCGGGCTGTGCGGGAGGCTGCGGCGCGGTGATCGTGTGCCCTGCCTCGACGAGAGCGGTGTGCACGGCCTTCGCGCACTCCCGCTCGGCCGAGGTGTGCCAGGGCAGCCGGATGGAGTCGTAGCCGCCGGAGGACACGGCGTCGAGCGCACGCCGGGCGACCGCCTCCGGCTCGGTGACCACCGCACCCAGCGACCCGTTGGCGTTCAGGAGCCGGTGCGGCTGGAACTCGCGGGCGATCGACAGCCCGTTGCGCTCTGCCGTCTGCAGCAGCCGGGAGTCGGGCAGGCCGATGATGGTCAGCGTGGGGTCGTAATCGAGGACGGCGTTGACCAGGGCCCAGGCGTGGTTGCGGTCGGTGCGCACAGCGTCGAACAGCGCCCCGCCGGCGCGGACGCAGGTGACCCGGGCCTGTTCGGCGAGAGCCAGCCCGTCCAGCGCTCCCAACTGGTAGATGATCGTCGCGGCGAGGTCTTCGGGGTCGTAGTCGACGAAGCGTTCACCGGCGCCGACCCGGTCGGCGTAGCCGACGGCCGCGCCGAGCGCGGCCTCCCGGGTGACCGCCAGACTGCAGGCGCGCAGGATCGAACTCGGGTCGCCGGAGTGGACGCCACAGGGCACGAGGGCGGTGCTGAGCAGGGGCCACAGCACCGCGTCGGCCTGCGTGGCGGGTTCGCCCAGACCGTGTCCGACTTCGGCGGTCAGGTCGATCTCCACGTCTGGGAATCTACCCCCTTGCGGGGGTTGGGCGATACGGCCGGGGCGCCGCGTGGATGAGCTCGTACAGGCCAGTACGGTGCCATGCTTGCCGGTGTGAGCACCTGCCGCAGCCGAGCGTGGCGCAATGGCGTCGAGGTGGCCGCGGACTTCCCACTCGCCGACCTCGACCACTGGTTGGCCGAGCCGAACCTGCTGGTCTGGCTCGACCTCGTGCAGCCGGAGCCGGACGTGCTGGCGTCCCTCGCCGGCGAGCTCGGGCTCGACCCGCTCGCGGTCGAGGACGCGGTCTCGCCGCGCGAGCGTCCGAAGGCGAGTTGGCACCCGAACCACCTCTTCCTCACCTGCTACTCGACCCGGCTGGAGCCGCCGGCGGACGGCGGTGTCGCCGAGTTGGAGGTGGGCCGGGTCTCGGCTTTCGTGCTCGGCAACGCGCTGATCACCGTCCGTCCCGGCGAGCGGGTGGACATGGATGCGGTGCTGGCCCGGTGGGTCGATGACGCCCTGCTCGACCGCGGCGTCGCTGCCCTCGTGCACGGTCTGCTCGACCACCTTGTCGACGGCCACTTCGAGACCATCGAGACCATGGACGACCAGCTGGAGGATCTCGAGGACCTGCTGTTCGACCCCGCGATCAAGACCCGGACGATCCAACAGCGGGTGTTCGCGCTGCGCAAGGCGCTGGTGGAGTTGCGCCGGGTGGTGCTGCCCATGCGCGAGGTGGTCACCTCGGTGATGCGGTTCCGCTCGGACGGCAGGCAGAGCCTTTCCGGCGAGCTCGACGGTCACTTCAACGACCTCTACGACCACGTGATCCGGGCGGCGGAGTGGACGGAGAGCCTTCGCGACATGGTCTCCAGCGTGTTCGAGACGAATCTGTCACTGCAGGACGCCCGGCTGAACGAGGTGATGAAGAAGCTGGCGGCGTGGGCCGCGATCATCGCCGTCCCCACTGCGGTCACCGGCTGGTTCGGCCAGAACGTCCCCTACCCCGGGTTCGGGGCGATCTCCGGCCTGCTGCAGAGCGTGGTCCTGATGCTGATCGGCACGGTCGGTCTCTACATCCTGTTCCGGAAGGTCGACTGGCTCTGAGCCGGGTGGCCGAAAAGGAGAACCGTCCCCCTTTTCGGCCACCGGCGCTCCTACGATGCCGCCATGACACTGGCCCAGTCGCTCCTCGGCTTCTCGCTGCTGGCCGCTGTGGTGACGGTGACGCCGGGGCTGGACACCGTATTCGTGCTACGGCAGGCGATGCGCTCGGGCCGGCGGACGGCCTTCGCCGCGGCGGCCGGGATCGGCTTCGGCGCCCTGGTCTGGGGCGTGGCGGCTGCGGCCGGTGTCGCCGCGCTGCTGGTCGCATCCCGGCTCGCTTTCACGGTGCTGCGCTGGGCAGGGGTCGCCTTCCTCGCCTACCTCGCCTTCACCTACCTTCGCTCCGCCGTGCGCGGTGATCTGCCGCACGACCAGCTCGACGGCGCAGTGGCTGACTCCCCGCGGGAATCGTTCGTGAAGGGAGCGCTGACTGACCTGCTGAACCCGAAGGTGGGGGTCTTCTACCTGACCGTGCTGCCACTGTTCCTTCCCGCCGGCTATCCGCCGGTGGCGGTCGGCGCCCTGCTGGCGGGCGTGCACGTGCTGATGGGCATGGCCTGGTTCACGATCGTAATTCTCGGCGCGCACGCCGTCCGTGGCTTCCTGACCAGCCGACGCGGCGGAAGGGTCGTGGACGGTGTCGCCGGTGTCGCCATGCTCGGCTTCGGCGTCGCCCTCGGCCTCGAGCGGTGATCAGACGGGGTTGATCCGGATGCTGTCCAGGCTGGTGTTGGGCGGGGCGTCCACAGCCACCCGGACGGCACGGGCGACCTCCGCGGGGTCGAGGTGGGCGTCCGGGACGTACGGCATGCCCTGCAACGCGCTGAGCTGGGCCTGCATGTCCGTTGCCACCCGTCCGGGATGGATGGAGGTGACCCGCACCCGGCCACGCTCGTCCAGCCGCAGCGCGTCCGCGAGCCCGGTCAACGCGTACTTGGATGCCGAATAGGCGGAGAAGCCGCGATGTGTGGTCAGCCCGGCACCGGAGTTGATGAACACCACGAGCCCGTGGGCTGTTCGCAGGGCCGGCAGCAGCAGGCGGGTGAGGGTGACCGGTGCGATCACGTTCACCTCCAGCAGTTCGCGCCACTCGCGGGTGGTCGAATCGGCCAGTGACCCGAACGCGACCAGTCCCGCCGAGTGCACCAGCACATCCATCCGTTCGACGCCCGCCAGCGCGGCCGTGACGGCCGGCTCGTCGGTGAGGTCGACCACGAACGGCTCGGCGGAAGCCAGTGACCGCACCACCTCGCCCACCTGGTCCGCGTCCCTGCCTCCGACCAGGACGTGATGGGTGGGGGAGAGGGCCTGCGCGACCGCGCGTCCGATGCCCCGGGACGCGCCGGTCACCAGAGCGACCGGGCGGTTCATCCGAACACCGCGACGGCTACCGGAACCACCCAGAGCACGGCGAGAACCTGCAGGATCGGATCGGAGAGGACCACGTCCTCGGGCTCGCCGGCCTGGCCCTGGTCGATCTTCATCGCGTAGCGCAGCACGGCGAGGGTGAACGGGGCGATCGAGATCGTCGTCCACGGGATGCCCCACAGCTGTGTCTTCGTCTGCTCGAAAGCCCACAGGCTGTACGACATGATCACGATGGCGATCGAGACCGACCAGACCTCGCGCAGGTAGGACTTGGTGTAGCGCTCGAGGCTGGCCCGGGTGCCGGCTTCGGTGCCGAGTTCCTTGAGTTCGGAGTAGCGCTTGCCCGCGACCATGAACAGCGAGCCGAAGGACGCCACCAGCAGGAACCACTGCGACAGCGGCAGACCTGCGGCGACGCCGCCGGCGACCGCGCGGAGCAGGAAACCGGCCGCGACCATGGCCAGGTCGATGATCGGCTGGTGCTTGAGGAACAGCGAGTAGATCACCTGCAGCACCCAGTAGGACGCGAGGGTCACCCCGAGCAGCGGCGCCACCCAGAACCCGATCGCCAGTGACGCGGCCACCGTGACCGCGGCGAGCACGTAGGCGGTCGGGATCGAGAGCTCGCCGGCGGCGATCGGACGGAACCGCTTCTTCGGGTGCAGCCGGTCGGCCTCGACGTCGCGGCTGTCGTTGATCAGGTAGATCGACGCGCTGACCAGGGAGAACGACACGAAGGCCCACGCCGACGCGAGCAGGACCGCCGGCTGGAGCAGCTGTCCCGCAGCCAGCGGGGCGGCGAGCACGAGGACGTTCTTCACCCACTGTCTGGGCCGCATCGCCCGCAGCCAGGCGGGAAGTACGGACTTCTTCCGGTCCGCCTCTGGGAGGTTCTCAGTGTTCGTCATGGCCCTCCAAGGCTAGCGGCGCTCCGCATCCCAGAGCGTGTGCCAGTCCACGCCGAGTTGCGCGAAGAGGTCGCGCAGCAGCGGCAGGCTGATCCCGACCACGGTGTGGGGGTCGCCGTCCACGCCGCGCACGTACGCTCCGCCGAGGCCGTCGATGGTGAACGCGCCCGCCACTCGCAGCGGCTCCCCTGTCGCCACGTAGGCGTCGATCTCTGCATCAGACAGGTCGGCGAAGCTCACCCCCGTGGTTGCGACCCCGGCTGCGGTGCGCGCGGACGCGCCGAGCCGGATCACGTGGTGGCCGGTGTGCAGGTGTCCCGTCCGGCCGCGCATCTGGCGCCAGCGGCGGATCGCCTCCTCGGGCGTGCCCGGCTTGCCGAGCGGCTCGCCGTCGAGTTCGAGCAGGGAGTCGCAGCCCACGACGAGCAGGTCCTCCCCGGACGCGGCCAGGGCGAGGGCCACCGCCTCCGCCTTGGCCCGGGCCAGGACGGCCACCAGCCCGGTCACGTCGGGAGCGGTGAAGGTGTCCTCTTCGACCTCGGAGACCACCACGCGCGGGGCCAGGCCCGCGCTCCTCAGGGTTTCGAGCCGGGCCGGCGAGGCCGAGGCCAGGACCAGGCCCGGCACCGCGCCAGCGGCCGAGCCTGTCGGCGGTCGCTGCGGCGCAGGCCCGCCGGGGGCGTCCTCGATGGCTCCCATGCCATGCCTCTCGGTCGGTGTGGTCAGAGGCGGAAGCTGCTCCGCCAGGCTTCGCGGCCCGGCACCAGCGGCGTGCGTACCGTGTGCCAGTACGAGCGCCAGCCGCCGGCCAGCGTGCTGGTCACCGGCACGTGGGGGTCCGGACGCGCCCGGCGCAGCGCCACGATCACCGCGCCGAGGACGGCGAGCTCCTCGTCGGTCGGGTTCCCCGAGACGACCTGCACCAGCGGCTGGCCCGCCTCGGCCGGCGTGCCGCTCACAGTGGGATGTTCCCGTGCTTCTTGGGCGGCAACTGCATGCGCTTGGTCCGCAGCAGGCGCAGCACCCGGATCACCTGGGCCCTCGTCTCGTGGGGGTAGATCACCTTGTCGACGTAGCCGCGCTCGGCCGCGACGTAGGGGTTGGCCAGCTCGTCGTTGTACTCGTCGATCAGTTCGGTGCGCCGGGCCGCCGGGTCGTCCGCGTCCGCGAGCTCGCGCCGGTAGAGGATGTTCACCGCGCCCTCTGCGCCCATCACCGCGATCTGCGCGGTCGGCCAGGCCAGGTTCACGTCCGCGCCCAGCGGCTTTGAGCCCATCACGCAGTACGCACCCCCGTAGGCCTTGCGGGTGATGATCGTGACCAGCGGCACGGTGGCCTCTGCGTAGGCGTAGATCAGCTTGGCGCCCCGGTGGATGATCCCGTCCCACTCCTGGTCGGTGCCGGGAAGGAAGCCGGGTACGTCCTCGAAGGTCAGGATCGGGATGTTGAAGGCGTCGCAGGTGCGGACGAACCGGGCCGCCTTCTCCGAGGCCTTGATGTCCAGGCAGCCGGCGAAGACCATCGGCTGGTTCGCGATCACGCCGACCGCGCGTCCCTCGACCCGCCCGAACCCGCAGATGATGTTCGGTGCGTACAGCTTGTGCACCTCGAGGAACTCGTCGTCGTCCAGCACCCGTTCGATCACCTCGTGCATGTCGTAGGGCTGGTTCGGCGAGTCGGGCATCAGCGTGTCGAGCACCAGGTCGTGCTCGGTGATGGTGAGGTCGGCCTCCTCCTCGTCGAAGACGGGCGGGTCCTCCAGGTTGTTCTGGGGCAGATAGGTGAGCAGCTGGCGGACGTACTCGATCGCGTCGAGTTCGTCGGCGGCGAGGTAGTGGGAGTTGCCGGACTTCGTGGAGTGCGTGCGGCCGCCGCCGAGCTCCTCCATGGTCACGTCCTCGCCGGTCACGGTCTTGATCACGTTCGGGCCGGTGATGAACATCTGCGAGGTCTGGTCGACCATCACCACGAAGTCGGTGAGGGCTGGGGAGTAGACGTGCCCTCCGGCCGCGGCGCCCATGATCAGCGAGATCTGCGGGATCACCCCGGAGGCGAGGGTGTTGCGGCGGAAGATCTGGGAGTACAGGTCGAGCGAGACCACTCCCTCCTGGATCCGGGCGCCGCCGCCCTCGTTGATGCCGATGATCGGGCAGCCGGTCATGATCGCGAAGTCGAGGATCTTCACGATCTTCTCCCCGTAGACCTCGCCGAGCGCGCCGCCGAAGATCGTCACGTCCTGGCTGAACACGCAGACCGGTCGGCCGTGGATCGCGCCGACACCCGTGATCACGCCGTCGGTGTAGGGCCGCTTCTCCTCCATCCCGAAGGCCTTGGCGCGATGCCGGGAGAACCGGTCGAACTCGGCGAAGGAGCCCTCGTCGAGCAGGGCGTTGATCCGCTCGCGCGCGGTCATCTTGCCTTGCGCGTGAACCTTCTCCACCGCGGCCGGGCTGGACGGGTTGAGCGCCTGTTCCTTGCGTTCGCCGAGTTCGGCCAGCTTCCCGCGGGTGGTGTGGATGTCCTGCGCCATGGGGAGACAGTACTGCCGGGACACCCGCCCGGGCATAGGGTCTGGGCGTGAATCCCGCGCCGAATTCTCCCCGTGCTGACGCGGTCCGGCTCTCCCGGGCCCTGGTGCGTCCGGGCTCGGTGTGGGTCGGGGTCGCGTCCGTGGCCACCACGGGATCGACGAATGCCGACCTGGCTGCTGCTGCCCGGGCCGGGGCACCGTCCGGGACCGTGCTGGTCTCCGACCACCAGAGCGCTGGACGTGGCCGCTTCACCCGGGTCTGGGAGGCGCCACCGGGGACGTCGCTCGCCCTCTCGGTGCTGCTGCGTCCGCCGGCGTCCGTGCCGACCGCGCGCTGGCTGTGGCTGCCGCTGCTCACCGGTCTGGCCGTGGCGGACGGCCTGCGAGCTGCGGCCGGGCTGGCTGTGGAGCTGAAGTGGCCCAACGACGTCCTGGCCGGTGGACGCAAGCTGTGCGGCATCCTCGCCGAGCGGGTGGACGCAGGGGGCCCTCCTGCCGCGGTGCTGGGGATGGGCATCAACACGACGCTCGCCGAGGAGGAACTGCCGGTGCCGACGGCGACGTCGGTGGCGCTGGCCGGGGGCGTGGTCGAGGAGACCGGGCTGGTGATCGCCGTGCTGGACGCTCTGGGTGCCTGGTACGTGCGCTGGCTGGCCGGGAGCGACCTGCGCGCGGACTACGCCGCCCGCTGCGCGTCGATCGGCCGGCGGGTCCGGGTCCAGGTCTCGGAGAGCCAGTTCGTGGAAGGAGAGGCCACCGGGGTGGACGCCGAGGGCCGGCTCCAGGTGCGGGCGGGCGGCGCGGTGCGGGCGTTCGCCGCCGGTGACGTGGTGCACCTGCGCTGAGCAGGGAGCGCCGGCCCCGGGCGCGGCTGTGTCACCATTGACCCCATGGGTCTGGATCCGCAACTCCTGGGCAAGGGCGAGGTCGTGGTGCTGCACCTGCGCACCCACGTGAAGGCCCTGATCGTCCCCGTGCTGCTGCTGCTGGTGATCGCGGTGCTGAGCGGCTTCGCATTCGCGATCCCGCTGGTCGCCGGCTGGGACTGGCTGCGCTGGGTGATGATCGTGATCGCACTGGTCGCCCTCGTGCTGTGGGTGGTCGTGCCGTTCCTGAAGTGGCTGACCAGCACCTACACCTTCACGAACCGCCGGATCATCACCCGCCGGGGGATCCTGGTCAAGACCGGCCACGACATGCCGCTGAGCCGGATCAACAACGTCGCCTACCAGCGCGGCCCGATCGACCAGCTGCTCGGGTGCGGCACTCTCGTGCTCACCACCGCAGCAGACCAGCCGGTCACCCTGGACGACATCCCGGACGTCGAGCGCGTCCACGTCGTGATGACCGAACTGCTCTTCGGCGGCGACGACCCGATCAAGAACCCCCAGGCGCGCGACGATTGAGCGGCGGCGTGACGGAGGAGCAGGCGGCGTCCGGGTCGGAGGCGACCACCCGGCTGGCGCTGCGCACCCAGCTGGTCCGGTTCGTGGTCACCGGCGGATTGTCCGCAGTGGTCGACTTCGGCCTGCTGAACGCCTTCATGGCGCTCGGCCTGGACTACACCTGGGCGAAGGTGTTCTCCTTCATCGCGGGGACGACCACCGCGTACCTGATCAACCGCCGCTGGACGTTCCAGGCCGAGCCGTCCAAGCGCCGCTTCGCTGCGGTCGTCGCACTGTACGCGATCACCTTCGCCGTCCAGGTCGGCCTGTGGACGCTCTGCTACCCGTGGCTGCTCTCTGCGACCGGCAACGAGCTGGTCGCGCGGGTCGTCGGCTTCGTGATCGCCCAGGGCGTGGCCACCACGGTCAACTTCATCGTGCAGCGGACACTGATCTTCCGCTGACACTGAGCGGAAGGGCTCAGAGCACCGTCATCTGCTGGGGTTCCACCAGAACGCCGCTGGCGGTCGGCAGGTCGGACGGCATCACCCGGTAGACCCGCTTGCCGGTGGCCTCGGCGATGAAGTTGGTGGGCACCCCGTCGACGTAGTGGACTCCGGCACCGTCGTCCGCCCCGTAGCCTCCCGGCAGGTCGCCGCCCGCGACCGCGTCGGTGTAGGCGGGCGCCCGCCCGGCCTCGCCGTCGAAGTGGGGGCAGAAGCTTCCCGGGACCAGCCCCAGCCCGCCGCGCCAGGCACGGAAATCACCGAAGGAGTCGGTGATGCAGCCGCCGTACCAGCACGAGCCGCCGGCGGAGACCCCGGCCAGCACCACGTCACCGGCCTCGTGGCGTGCGCGGATCGCCGCGTCCACGCCGTGTGCCTGCCACAGTGCCATCAGGTTCACCGTGTGGCCGCCGCCGACGAGCAGCAGGTCGGCGTCCGCGAGTCGCGCCACCGATCCGGCCGAGCTGCCCTGCCACAGGGTCAGCACCATCGTGCGGACGCCGAGCGTGCCGTAGGCGAGCAGGAACTTGTTGATGTACTGGGGATCGTCTGCCGATGCGGTCGGGGCGAAGCACACCAGCGGCGAGGACTTGCCGGTGAGTTCGACCAGGTAGCGGTCGAGGTTGGTGGGAGCCCCGAACGGCGACATGGAGAAGCCGCCGCCACCCATGGCGACAATGTGCGCGGTCATGTCCTCATCTTGTCACGGCCGCCCACCCGAGCGGACGGACTATAGGCTCGCCGGGTGAGGACTCCCGCGGCGAGTATCGGTGTGATCGGTGGGGGCCAGTTGGCCCGGATGATGCACGCGGCCTCGATCGGGCTCGGCTTGCGGCTGCGGCTGCTCGCAGAGGGCCCGGACGTTTCCGCCGCCCAGGTGGTTCACGACGTGGCGGTGGGCGACTACACCGACCCGCAGACGGTGGCTGCTTTCGCGTCCGGGTGCGATGTGGTCACCTTCGACCACGAGCACGTGCCGACGCAGATCCTGCACGATCTCGAGGCGGCGGGCATCGCCGTCCGTCCCGGCCCGGAGGCGCTCGTGCATGCGCAGGACAAGGCGGTGATGCGGGAGCGGCTGGGCGCGCTGGGCGTGCCGTGTCCGGCGAACCGCGTGGTCGCGAGCCCGGCCGAACTCGTGGCCTTCGGCGAGGAGCACGGCTGGCCGGTGATCGCCAAGACCTCGCGCGGCGGCTACGACGGCAAGGGTGTCTGGAAGCTGGACGGGCCTGCGCAGGCGTCCATCCCGTTCGACGGGCTGGAGGGACTGCGCAGCGGTGCCGTCGTGATCGCCGAGGAGTTCATCGATTTCTCCCGGGAGTTGAGCGTGCTGGTCGCGCGCCGTCCCGGCGGACAGGCGGTCGTGTACCCGGTGAGCGAGACGGTCCAGACCGACGGCATCTGCACGGCCACCACCACGCCGGCCCCGGGCCTGCGGCCGGACCAGGTGCGCGACCTGCAGGCGATGGCGCTGCGGATCGCTTCCGAGCTGGGTGTGGTCGGCATCCTCGCGGTGGAGCTGATGCAGGCCCGCGACGGTTCGGTGGTGGTGAACGAGCTCGCGATGCGTCCGCACAACACCGGGCACTGGAGCATCGACGGGGCTGTGACGAGCCAGTTCGAGAACCACTTGCGCGCGGTGGCGGACCTGCCGCTGGGGTCGACCGGGACCCTCGCGCCGGTCTCGGTGATGGTGAACGTGCTCGGCGGCTCGCGGGCCGACCTGCTCGGCGGTCTGGCCGGGGCGTTGGCCGCCGATCCTGCGCTGAAGGTGCAGCTGTACGGCAAGGACGTGGTGCCCGGACGCAAAGTGGGGCACGTGACCGCGCTCGGCGACGAGGTCGAGGCGACGACGCAACGGGCCTGGCGCGCGGCCCGGTACCTGATGGGAGACACCGATGAGTGAACAGCCCGTGGTCGGAATCGTGATGGGGTCGGACTCCGACTGGCCGGTGATGTCCGCTGCTGCCGAGGCGTGCGCCGAGTTCGGCGTGCCCTACGAGGCGGATGTGGTCTCCGCGCACCGGATGCCAGAGGACATGGTCGCCTACGGACGGGGTGCGCACACCCGCGGGCTGAAGGCGATCATCGCCGGTGCCGGAGGGGCAGCCCACCTGCCCGGAATGCTCGCGGCGCTCACCCCTTTGCCGGTGATCGGCGTGCCGGTGCCGCTGAAATACCTCGACGGGATGGACTCCCTGCTCTCGATCGTGCAGATGCCGGCCGGCGTCCCGGTGGCGACCGTGGCGATCGGCAATGCCCGCAACGCGGGTCTGCTCGCCGTCCGCATCCTCGCCGCGTCCGACCCGACCCTGGCCGAGAAGATGGTCGCGTTCCAGGAGTCGCTGCGGGACGTGGCCCGCGCCAAGGGTGCCGCGGTCAGGGGGAACTGACCCGGCAGAAGGAAGGCCCGCCCGAGTTGGGCCCCGCCTGCGCGTCGATGCCCACCTCGACCAGGCGAGTTGGTCGTGCTCGTCGGAACAGCGCGAGGTCAAGCCGATGACGAGTGTCTTCGTGCGACGTGGTGGTGGTTCTGGCGTGTGCTGTGTGGTCGCTGGTTGTCGTGTGCTATCTGGTGGTGGTTGTGGAGTCTTTTCGTGGGCTGGCAGCCACCACGAGATGGCACGCTCTCGGTGGCCGGTCCATCCGTGCGTCCATAACGACCACCAGATGGCAGGGTTGCCAGACGAGCACGGATCGCGCGCATCTGCCGCTGTCGAGACCGCGGGCGGGCGGCCCGGCCAGCCGTAGGGTGGCGTCGTGGCCTTCTACCCCCAAGGGATCTTCCAGCTTTCGCAGACCGTCTTTGTGGTGGCGGTGGGGTTGTTGATCGTGGTGGTGCCCGCCCGCCAGGCCTACCCGCGGCGCAGTTGGCTGTGGCGGACGGTCCTGCTTGTCCTGATGTTCGCCCTTCTGGGTGCCGCCGACCTGTGGCTCAACGAGGGCGCCGGTGGCCCCTACGACTACCACGGAGTCGGCACCAGCCTGCACTACGGGGTGCTCCTGGTAGCGATCGCGACCACGCTCGGCATTGGCGTCGCGACAGTGCGCGCGCACCGCAAGGCGCAACCTCGTCGATCCGCCACCGGGACGGTAGGCGCGACCGCTCGCTGAGTCGTCCGGCGCGCCAGCCGGGGCCTTTTGGGCTTCCCCGGTAATACTGGAAGGCGCCCAGATCCCAAGCTCTTCCCCGCCAGGAGTCCCGTTGGCCACGACAGCCCAGCCCGTCGGCATGACTCTGCCGTCCCCGCTGCGCCGCAGCCAGGGGATTGCGCTGCGCCGGGCGGTCGTGCTGATGCTGATGACCCTGGTGATCCCGGGGTCGGCCCAGCTGGCGGTCGGCAAGAAGCGGCTCGGGCGGGCGGCCTTCCGGATCTGGGCGAGCCTGATCGCCCTGCTGGTCGTGGTGGCGATCCTGCTGTTCACCCCGGCGCGACCGTTCGTGATCAGCCTGTACGCCAACCCGGTCACGCCGACGGTGCTGCGCTGGCTGGTTCCCGCGCTGACCGTGGGCTGGATCCTGCTGCTGCTGGACGCGTGGTGGCTGGCCAACCCCCGGCACCTGTCCACCGCTGGCAAGTGGGTCTCGGGCGCCCTCGCGTTCGTCCTCGCCGCGACCAGCGGCACCGTGGCGTGGGGCGTGTCGAACGCGTTCGCGACCCAGGCGGACGTGTTCGGCAGCACGATCTTCGGCGGCGGCGGCGACAGCCAGGCGCAGAACGGCCGGATCAACGTGATGCTGCTCGGCGGTGACGCGGGAGCGGACCGTACCGGGATGCGTCCTGACTCGATGACCGTGGCCAGCATCGACGTCCAGACCGGCCGCACGGTGCTGTTCAGCCTGCCGCGCAACTTGCAGCACGCACCCTTCCCCGCGGACTCGCCGCTCCACGCGAAGTACCCGGACGGCTACTACTGCGCGGTCAAGAACCTGTCCGACGCCTGCCTCCTGAACGGTGTCTACACGCTGGCGATGAACAACAAGAAACTGTTCCCGGGCGTGAAGTACCCAGGCGTGCAGGCCACCCAGGGTGTGATTGAGGAGATCCTGGGGCTGAAGATCAACTACTGGGCGATGATCGACATGAAGGGCTTCCAGAAGCTGATCGACGCCGTCGGGGGGATCAACCTCGACATCGGCAAGCGGGTGCCGATCGGTAGCCTGCACGGCCGGGGCGGGGTGTACGCCTGGATCGAGCCGGGCAAGAACGTTCACCTGGACGGGTTCCACGCGCTCTGGTTCGCCCGTTCCCGGGAGTACTCCTCCGACTATGAGCGGATGATCCGGCAGAAGTGTGTGATGAACGCGATGCTGCGCCAGCTCGACCCCGCGACGGTGCTGACGAAGTTCCAGGCGATCGCGGACGCCGGCAAGCAGATCGTCGCCACGAACGTGCCGTCCTCGGACCTCGGCACCCTTCTCGAACTGGCCGCCAAGGGCAAGGCGGTGCCGATGGCTTCGGTGAGCTTCACGCCGCCGCTGATCGTGCCGGCGTCCCCGGATTTCGCGAAGATCCGCACCGTTGTCACCGACAAGATCGCCGCCTCGGAGGCGCTCGACCAGCCAAAGACGTCGGCGTCTGCGTCCGGTTCGGCGAGCCCGAAGCCGCCGAAGAAGACGAACACCCAGACCAACACCGACAACCTCGACGCGATCTGCAAGGTCAGCGGCTGAGCGTGGCTCCGGCGTAGGGCCAATCCTCGCTTGTTTTCGAACGGGCGTTCGATTATGCTTTGGTTATGGACCACCCGTCATTCCGGGCCGCCGACCTTGTCGGTTGGGTGGACGCGCTGAGCCTGCTGGCCAGCGATGTGCCGGACGGCGAGCGAATCGATCGCTTGCGGTTGCTGGACGATGCGAAGAACGCGATCTGTGCGGCGCAGGCGCGTGAGGCGGCGGCACTGAAGGCCTCAGTGGTGGCAGCGGAGAAAGCCCGCGGCGTGCCGGCGGACAAGCGCGGTCGTGGGGTGGCTGCGCAAGTGGCGTTGGCGCGGCGGCAGTCTCCGCACCGTGGTGGCCGGCTGGTGGGGCTGGCGGAGGCTCTGGTGTACGAGTTGCCGGAGACGATGGCCGCGCTCACCCGGGGCGTGATCGGCGAGTGGCAGGCGACCTTGGTGTGTCGGGAGACGGTGTGTCTGTCCCGGGAGGATCGGGCCGAGGTCGACCGCCGGATGGCGGCGGAGCTTGCGTCGTTGTCAGACCGGCAGCTGGTGGCGACCGCACTGGGGCATGCGTGTCAGCTGGATCCGCGCTCGGTGGTGGAGCGTGCTGCCAGGGCGGAGGCAGACCGGCGAGTGACGCTGCGCCCGGCTCCGGACACGATGGCGATCCTCTCTGCGACGTTGCCAGTGGCGCAGGCGGTGGCGGTGTGGGCGGCGTTGGTGCGAGCGGCCGAAACCGCGCGGGCCAGTGGTGACAGGCGGTCGCGTGGCCAGGTGATGGCCGACACGCTCGTGACCCGCTGCACGGGCCAGGCGCAGGCTGAGCAGGTTCCGCTCGAGGTGCAGCTGGTGATGACCGATCAGCCGTTGTTGTGGGCCGGGAACAGCCCGGTGGAGCTCCCCGGGTACGGACCGGTACCTGCCGAGCACGCCCGCAGGCTACTGGCGAACAGCGAAGCGCCGGTGTGGCTGCGTCGGCTGTATGCGCGTCCGCGGACCGGGCAGCTGGTTGCGATGGAATCGAGACGGCGGCTGTTCCCCGAGGGGCTGCGCCAGTTCCTCACGACACGTGACCGGTTCTGTCGGACACCGTGGTGCGGGGCGCCGATTCGGCACGCCGACCACGTCACCCCCGCCGCCGCGGGTGGTCCGACCAGTGCGAGCAACGGCCAGGGACTGTGCGAACGCTGCAACCAGACCAAAGAAGCGGCCGGGTGGCGGGCCACCGCCGGCCGGGACGGCACCATCGTCATCACGACGCCGACTGGACACACCTACCGAAGCAAACCGCCACCCGTGGCAGGACACGCCTGTCCGGTCCACCTCGACATCCAGTTCCAGATCCCCGCCGCCCACGCCGCCTGAACCCACGGCGAGGAAGTCGCATGCCCGGAGTCGCGCGAGGGTACGTTCAGCCGATGTGGAAGGTGCCGATCACGGTGGTTCCGTTGCTGGCGAATACGCCGTCGGGGTTGGTGCCGGCGACAAGGATCAGGTCTGGAGCGCCCTGTGGCCCGCCGTCGATCCCGTAGGTCTGGCCGTTCGACGGAATACCCGGTGGCGGTGCCAGTACCAGATCAAGCCGAATCCCCTCATCGAGCACGCGGCGTCGCTCAGAGCGTCCCGGAACCGAGGATCGAGAACACCCACTTGCCGACCTCGCTGGTGACCGCCCTGCCGGTGTCGAAGTCAGGGACACGGGTCATCACGCACATCCGGTAATCGCGGCCGTCGCCGGTCACACTGCCCATCGAGTTCACGGCCCACAGCCCGTCGGTGGACTTGAACTGTACCCAGCCGTTCTTCAGGTGCACCTTCACCGTGCTCGACTTCGGCTGCCCCACACCCCAGGTCTGGTCGTCCTCCACCTGGCCCATCAGGTCGTAGATGAAGGAGCACTCGGCGTCCGTTAGTGCCTGCGAACCGCCTGTGGCAAGGGTCTTCACCAGCAGCACCTGATCGGAGGGGGTCGTCCAGGTCCAGCTCCACTGGTCGGCCTTGTTCTGGTCGAGGTGGGTGTGGGCCATGCCCAGTTCGTCGGCCAGCGTCTGGTACCCCTGGTAGCCGGCGTACTGCCACAGCGCGGACGCGGCGTCGTTGTCGGAGTGCGTGATCGCCTTCGTGGCGTTGTCGACGTACTCCGCGCTCAGCGTCCCACCGTCGGAGCGTGCCTTGCGCTCGGCCATCGCCACGATCATCGGCTTAGCCATCGACGCGCTCTGGCTGGAGTAGTCGCCGCTGAAGCCGTAGGTGCCGCCACTGCGGACGTCCTCGATATACACCCCGAAGTTGGTCGACCCGTTGGCGATGATCTTCAGCACCTGGTCGAGTTGGTCCTTCGGCGCACCGGTCGGAGACGCGGTCGGTCGCGGGATGTTCGGCTCGCTGGAGCAGCCGACCAGGGTCGCGGCGGCGATGCCGCCGGCGAAGACGCCGGTGGTGGTGAGCAGCGAGCGGCGCGAGATCATCGGGCTCCGTCCGGGTAGGCAGTGGCGCGGGGAATCCCCGCCATCATGCCACCGGCGTGGTGACGTGCTCGGCAGCCGCGAGGCGAGCCAACGCGTCCGGCTCGACCGGGCCCTCCACCACGACGGCGGAGCCGCCTCCCAGCACCGGCCCGAGCAGCGCATCCGCCAGCGTCGCCCACGCGGTGGACGGACGCACCAGCACCCGTCCCGCCTGTGCCGCGACGCGCCCGGTGGCGGCGTGGTCGAGGTCGTGCCCTTCGTCGGTCCACGCCGAAGCCGACGCGTCGACCGGTTCAGCGGCGTGCGCGTCCGGCTGGGCGAGCGCCTCCCCGCTGAAGTCGAGCACGCCGGCAGGCAGATCACGCAGGCCGAGCCCGAGGGGGTGCAGCGAGCAGGCGAGGGTGGTGAGCCCCGGGTGGGGTCGCGGATCATCCGGCCCGACCACCACGAGTTCGCAGCCCGCATCGGGATCGCCGGCGCGGTAACCACACCCGTGCTGCCAGGCGGCGAGCGGCCAGAGCAGACTCATCCAGTGGCCGGGGTGGGCGACGCTGACCGGACCCGCGACCGTCCCGGTGACACCCAGGTCTTCGAGAAGGTTCGCGGTCTTGTCCACCCAGTTGGCGACGGTGCGCACGCTCAGCTCGGTGCGTCCGCCGGTCCCGGGCCGGTACCAGGTCAGCAGTGGTTCGGCGCCGCGGGCGCGGGCGGCCTGCGCGAGGGCTCGTACGATCGGGTTCTCGGGCACCGGGCCATCGTAGGCGAGCCGCAGGGTGGCTCGGTTAGGCTCGGAGCCGTGCGGTACGTGGTGATCATGGCCGGCGGGTCCGGCACGCGGCTCTGGCCGCTCTCGCGGCAGGGCACGCCCAAGCAACTGCTGCCCCTCGTTGACGGCAGGAGCCTGCTCCGGCTGGCCTTCGAACGCGCATTGGCCTCGGTGCCGGCCGAGCGCGTCTGGGTGGTGACGGGCGCGGCGTACGCCGACGTCGTCTCCGAGCAGCTGGCCGAGTTGCCCGTGGCGAACATCCTGGGCGAGCCGATCGGACGCGACTCCCTGAACGCGGTCGCCTGGCCGGCGGCCGTGCTGCATCGTCTCGACCCGGACGCCGTGATCGCGCAGGTGTCGGCCGACCACGTGATCGAACCGGTGGACGTGTTCGCGCGCTGTCTCGACACCGCGTTCGCCGTCGCCGAGTCGGACCCGGGTGTGCTGGTCACGCTGGGCGTCGTGCCGACCAGTCCGCACACCGGCTACGGCTACCTGCACCGCGGCGCGTCGTTGCCGGGGTTCGACGGCGCCCACGAGGTGCGCCAGTTCGCGGAGAAGCCGGCGCTGGAGGTCGCGGAGACCTACCTCGCCTCTGGCGAGTACTGGTGGAACTCGGGCATGTTCGTCTGGCGGGCCGCGACGCTGCTGGAGCAGCTGCGACTGCTGCACCCGGTCAGCTACGACTCGATCAACGAACTGGCCGAGCACCCCGAGCGGCTGGCGATCATCTTCCCGACGCTGGAGAAGACGTCGGTCGACTACGGCGTGATGGAGCCGGTGTCGCTGGGCAAGGGGAGCGCGCACGTGGCTGCGGTGGCGCTGCCCGTGCAATGGCGGGACGTCGGCGGCTACGCCAGCCTCGCCGAGATCCTCGGCTCCGATGCCGCCGGCAACGCCGTGTCCGGGCTGAACGTCGTCGCTCTGGACGCGAGCAACAACGTGGTCGTGAACGCCGACCCCGATACGGTGGTCGGACTGCTGGGAGTGAGTGGACTGGTGATCGTGCGGACGCCCCAGGCGACGCTCGTCGCCCGCGCAGAGGACGCCGAGCGGATCAAGGAACTCGTGGCCGCCGTCACCGGGCAGGCCGGTCCACACTTCGCCTGAGGCGAGCGCCGAGGCATCCGCCGAGCGGGCGGATGCCGTCCGCACAGTGCTGCTCGGCTGATGCCCGAACCGGGGCGCGGTGTCACGGGCCTCGTCTTCTCAGGGTCGTTTCATCCGTGCTGGCTAGGCTGCGCGGCGAGAGTCGGAGGAACCCCCACATGATCGACAACCTGAAACGCATCCGCGAGCCCCTGACCTGGGCCGTGATCGTGCTGGTCGCTGCCAATCTCGTACTCGGCATCGTCCAGCTGGTTCAGCAGGTTCAGCAGGCCGTGCCGCTGTTCGAGGCGTTCCAGTCGCTCGGCGGCTCGGCCATGAGCATCTCTTTGGTGATCGCCGTGGTCGCGCTGGTCAGCACCTGCTTCTTCATCGCCCCGGCCACCGGGCACGCGCGCCGGATCACCCTCGTCGCCGCGATCGTGCTCAGCGTGGGCGTGGTGCTCACGCTGGTCAGCTACGTGCTCGGGGCGATCGCCGCCGACGACCCGTTCGGCCGTGTGGTCGAGATCATCGGCAGCCTGATCGACCTCCTGCTGAAGGCCGTCGGCGCCGGCGCGCTGTGGGTGCTGTTGCGCGGCGTGACGGCGGGACGAATCGACACCGCACCCCCCGCGCCGGTCGTGGAGGAGACGCCCGAACCAGAAGCCGGTCCGGCCGAACCGGACGTCCCGCAACCACGGACGACCTGGCAGCGCAGCGAGGCGGCGGGAGCGGTCTGGCAGACCGCCGACGATGCCGCAGCAGGGGCGCCAGGGGCCTCGCGGATGCCCGAGAACCGCCACCCGGCCATCTTCCGCGATGAGGCCGGATCGCCGGCGGACTCCGAGTAACTACCACGTCACCCATCCGGGGGACACGTCGTCCCGGGGGAGCGAATGGTAGCCCAACGGGGTTGACTTCTCGTGAATGACAGGCGTGTAATTCTCAGCAAGTAGTTCGCGTACCCCACCGCGCGGGCTGGGTCGAGGGGAAAGTCAGATGCAGGAACTGTTCCTGATCACGGAGCCGGACGCAGAGGGCGTCCTCGGCTGGCAGGACCGCGCTCTCTGCGCCCAGACCGATCCGGAGGCGTTCTTCCCCGAGAAGGGCGGTTCCACCCGGGAGGCCAAGAAGGTCTGCCTCTCCTGTGACGTTCGCTCCGAATGCCTCGAGTACGCGCTGGGAAACGACGAGCGTTTCGGCATCTGGGGAGGGCTCAGCGAGCGCGAACGCCGGCGCCTGAAGAAGCGGGCCATCTGATTCCGCAGCTCCCGGCCGTGGACGCGTCCGTGGCGCGCGTCGCCTGACTCTCGTCGACCCCGTTGGGGGCCGTGTTCCGGCCAGCGGTAGGCTGTGCCCCCGGTTCCGGTAGTCGGCTCGAGAGGGTGTGCGTTGAGCGAGGTCAACGACGAGTCCAGTGAGGACCCCTGGGCCTGGCTGCACGCCGTTGACCACGAAGCCCCGCCCGACTACAGCTCGTTCCACGTGATCGCCGCAGTGCTCCCCTCAGGGGAGTCGTCGGACGGGCGCACCCGCGCAGCGGTCGAGGACGGCGACGCGGTCGTGGAGGAGATCGTCGAGGAGTTGCCCGGCGACGCAGAGGGCGACTGGTTCTGGGTCCTTCCGGACGACGCCGAGCCCGCGGCGAACGCCCTCACCGCCCTGCTGGACCGGGTGCGCCACGAACCGGACACGGCGATCGTCGGGGCGTTGCTCGTCGAACCGCGCCGCCGGGGTGCGGGAACCCTGGTCAGCGACTGGGCCCAGACCATCAGCAGCAGCGGCCGGCTGCGTCCGCTGACCGATCCGGGTGAGCTCTACCAGGGCCAGCTGGACGTGACCACCGCCCTGGGCGTGCCGATCGCGGGCATGCTGGTGCGCGGCGACGCCTGGCGCTTCCTCGGTGGGTTCAACCCCGAACTGCCCCGCAGCCACCAGGGCCTCGACCTCGGCTGGCGGGCCAACCTGTCCGGCTACCGGGTGCTGGCCGAACCGGCGTCCCAGATCGTCGACCACTCCCCGTACGGCGACCCTGCCGATGACCTCGCCGCAGGAATGGCGCTGGTCGCGGGCAACACGCGCGCCGCGCGTCGCTGGCTCACTTCAATCCGGCTGGCCCTGACCTGCCTGATCACCGCGCTCGGCTACCTGCTCGGCAAGGATCCGGAGCGGGCCGGCGAAGAGGTGCGCGCGCTGTGGCGGTGGCTGACCGGGCGTCGGTTGCGGCACTCGGTGGCTGAGCGCCTCGCATCGCTGCCGGTCACTCCGGCCGCCCGGCACGCCACCAACGCACTGCGACCCGCCCGTGGCGCGGGGGCGCGGCGCTGGGCGGAGCTGATCGCCGCGCGGCTGATCGACTGGGTGCAGACCTTCACCGGACGCGGCACCGGCGTGAGCCTGGACGAGATGACCGGTGACGACTTCGCCGACGCCGGGACCAGCCGCTACCGGCTCCCGCTGGCCGCCACGGGCCTGGCGGTGCTGGGGGTGGCAGCGCTGGTAGCCGCCCGAACCGCCTTCGGTGCCGGGTCCCTGACCGCGGCGCAGCTGCTCCCGGCCCCTCAGGACTGGCAGGCGCTGCTGGCGTCCTACCTCGCGCCCGTGCCGGGTGTCGCAGGAGTGGCCGGCGCCCCCTGGTCGGGCCTGGCCGGGATCCTCTCGCTGCTCACCATCGGGCGGCCCGAGTGGCTCGTCACCGGGACATTCGTACTCGCGGTACCGCTGGCCTGGCTGGTGGCATTCCGGCTGCTGCGCGTTCTGGTCGCCGATCGTCGCCTGGCGGGGCTCGGCGCCCTCGGCTACGCGCTCGCGCCGGCCCTGGTCGGCGGGCTCAACGCGGGCACCTTCGGCCTTGCCGCCACCGCAATCCTGCTGCCGGTACTCGGGTACAGCGTGGTCCGCTGGCTCGCGGACCGCGAGTGGAGCTGGCGGCGGGCCGGCGCGGTCGCGTTCTGGTTGCTGCTGGCCTGCTCCCTTGTGCCGCTGTTCTGGGCGCTCGCGCTGCTCGGCGCGGTGCTCACCGCGCGGCGGGCCAGGGCGTGGGCGCAGTGGGCGCTGGTGCTCGCGGCGCCGCTGCTGCTGCTGGTCGGGCCCTGGGGGCTCGCCGTGCTGCGCTACCCCGGACGGCTGCTCACCGGCATCGAGCCCCAGCTCGCCCCGTCCACCGCGCCGGAGCCCTGGACGATCCTGGTCGGGCACACCCTCCCCGACGGGCCCCCGCTGTGGATCTCGCTGGGCTTCTTCGCCGTGCTCTGGCTCGCCGCCGCAGTGGGCGCGGCCCGGCGTCCGGGCACCTCGGGACGCGCCCTGGCCGGGGCCGGGGTCGTCGCCCTCGTCGCGATCGCACTGACCCGGGTCGTGGTGCAGGTGCCGCCGGTGACCTGGACCCGTCCGCAGGCTCTGGAATGGCAGCTGCTGCTCGTCGCAGCCCTCGTCCTGGCCGCGTGCGCGGGGCTGGACGGCATTGCCACCGAATTGCAGGGACGCGACCTCGGGTTGCGGCACCTGGCGAACCTCGGGCTGGCGTTGGTGTGCGTGGTCGCAATGCTCGTCGGCGCGGGGTGGTGGGTGATCGCCGGGCAGGTCGGCGTGGCCAGGGGCCCGGTCGGCGCTGTGCCGGCCTTCGTCCGCAATGCCCAGGTCTCGCCGACGCCCGGACGCACCCTCGCGCTCGAGTCCAGCGGTGACCAGGTGCGCTGGGCACTGCTGGAGGGTGACTTCGCCCGGCTCGGCGACGCCGAGCGCGGGATCGCCTTCGGTGGGGACGCCGCGGCCAAGCAACTCGCCGCATCCGTGGCTGCGCGGCTGGTCGGCGACAGCGCGGACGACCAGTTGCTGCCCGACCTGGTCACGCTGGGGGTTTCGAACGTGACGCTGGCCGGCGGCACTCCGGAGCAACGCCTCGCGATCAACAACGTGCCCGGGCTGGGCGTCGGCACGGGCGACGACGCCCAGTACGTGTGGCCCGTCCCGAGCTCGGCGATCGCCGTGCTGGCCACCGGCGAAGGCCGGACGCCGGTCGGTGCGGGTGCCGCCGTCGGGTCCGGGCAGGACGGGCGGCTGCTACGGCTCGCCGAGCCCGCAGATCCGCGCTGGGTCGTCACGGTGGGCGGCACCCGCCTGGCCGCGGCCGAAGGCGGTGCCCCCGGGACGCAGTTCGCCGTCGGTCCTCTCGGCGGGAACCTCGCGATCGACCTCGACCCCGGTTCGCTCTGGTGGGCCTGGGTTCAGTTGGTGGGCCTTGTGGTCCTGGCCATCCTGGCTGCGCCGTCCGTGCGGCGCCGCAACGAGTCGTCCGGCCCGCGCCGGATCGCGGGAGGTGCGGAATGAACCGCTGGATCTGGCCGGGTTCCGTGCTCGGCGCGGTGGCCGTCGCAACAGTGGCCGCGTCCCTCGTCGGTGCGCAGACCGTGCCCGAGACCCCGTTCGCCGCGACCGAGACCAGGGCGTCCGTGGTGTGCCCGGGCTTCGAATCGGCGACGGCCACCGTCCGGATCGCCGCAGCGGCCGCCAGCCCCAGCCTGCGCACCGCGAAGGTCACCGATCCCGCGGCTGCGAGCGACGCGGGCAACTTCCGCGTTGTCGACCACCCCGGTGCGCCGTTGCGCGTCTCTGCGCTGCTGCCGGATCCGTTCGGCGGATCGACGTCGGTCTCGGCCGAAGCCGGCCCCGACCGCGGCCTCTCGGCCTCGATCTGCGCGTCGGCGAGCACCGGACACTGGTTCACCGGTGCCGACATCCGCGCGGCTGCCCAGTCCGAGGTGGTGGTCGCCAACCTCGACGAGACCAGCGCATCGGTCGACCTCACCGTGTACGGCGAGAACGGGAAGCTGGCCGCCCCGCGCGGGATCGAGGTGGAGGGCAACTCCGTCCAGACGATCTCGCTGGGCACGCTGGATCGCAGCACCGGGCCGATCACCGTCGAGGTGAGCAGCGGGGACGGCCGGGTCGCTGCCTTCGTCCGCCAGCGCACCTGGATGGTCGACGTGCCGCTCGGGGCGGACTGGCTTCCGGAGTCCACGGCACCGGCGACCGACCTGGTGGTCCCGGGTGTGCCGTCCGGCAGCGGTGAGCGATCGCTCGTTGTGACCAACCCCGGCGACCTGACCGCGACGGTGGACCTCGGCACCCTGACCACGTCCGGCCCGGGCCAGCTGGCCGGGGCGGAGCAGGTGGAGGTGCCCCCGCAGTCCACGCGGGTCGTCGACCTGCAGGTCGGCCTCGACGGGCAGCCGGGCGCGATCATCCTGCACTCCACGCAGCCCGTTGCGGCCGGAATGTGGCTGGATGCCGGCGGCAACGACGCCCGCCACGACCCGGCCTACACGGCGTCCACCACCCCACTGCCCCCGGACTCGCTGTGGCCGCTGGCGCTCGGCAAGGCCGCAACGACCGTGCTGCAGCTGGCCAATCCGGGTGACACGGACGCCACGGTCACCCTCACTCTCGGCAGCGGAAGCGACGCAGGGACCGACCAGCAGGTGACGGTGCCCTCCGGCTCGACCCTCGAGGTGCCGCTGGTGCGCGCGGACACGAATCTGGTCCGCGTGCGGACGCAGGCGAGCGCCCTGCGCGGCGCGTTGGTCGCCACGGCGACGCTCGGCAAGGTGAAGGGCCTCACCGTGGTCGACCTGGCCGCTGACGACTCGCACGGCGGCGTGGCGCCGGTGGTGTTCGACCCGCACGCAGGCAGCTGACGTCCCTCGTCCACTCCGACCGGCCGATCCTGCCGGGGCGTCAGTCCCAGTCGTCGTCCGTCTCGCCGGACGGGTCGAGCTCATCCAGGCCGATCCCGGTGAGGGCAGAGAGCTGCTCGAGCAGCGCCCGGTGCACCAGCCGGCGCAGGTCGGCCCGCGAGCTGGCGCGATGCTCCAGCGGGCGGCGGAACAACACCACCTGGCCGTTCTGGCCCGACCGCGCGGGCACGGCGGCCGCCAGCGGCACCCGGGCACTCCGCCAGGTCTCGAGGTTGCCCGGTACCTCTTCGTAGCCGATGTCGATGCCGACGAGCGCGCGGGGGCACACCCGTGCCGTCCGGGCAATCGATGCGCGCAGGCAGTCGGTGAAGAAGTCCGCCGGACGGGTTCGTTGGCGCAGGGAGACCGGCGCTCCGGTGAGCGAGTTGGGTGCCGCCAGTGGGCCACGCAACCCGCGCCCGTGCCGCTCCCGCCGCCTCATGCCTTCACCCTACTTCCCGGTCACGTCTCCGCACGCCACACCGTCGCGGGCTACCGGGTCCCTGCCGGGCACGGCGGTAACGTGGCGCCGTGATCAACCGGCGTTGCTCGCGGACCGCGTGCGGGGACCCCGCAGTGGCCACGCTGACCTTCGTGTACGCCGACTCCACCGCGGTGCTCGGCCCCCTGGCGCTCCGCGCCGAGCCGGGGAGCTACGACCTGTGTCGCGGCCACTCCGCGGGGCTCAGCGTCCCGCGCGGCTGGGAGGTGATCCGGCTTCCCGGCGACCTGAACAGCCCGAGGGCGTCCAGCGACGACCTGATGGCACTCGCGGATGCCGTCCGCCGGGTCGGTCTCGGGGACGGCGCCCCGGAGCCGGTGCAGCCGCCGGCGGTGACCCGGCGCAAAGGTCACCTCGCCGTGCTCGCCGATCCGCAGGACGCCTGATCACGCCCGAGCGGCGATAGGCTCGCTGCGTGATCGAACCTCAGGTCTTCAAGGCCAACGACATCCGGGGCCTGGTCGGTGGCGAGCATCCCGAGTGGGACCTCGACGGAGCCCGCGCGATCGGCGCGGCCTTCGCTGCTGCCTTCGAACTGTCCGGACGCGAGTTCGTGATCGGAAGGGATATGCGGGCTGGCGGCCGTGAGCTCAGCCAGGCCTTCGCCGACGGTGCAATGGGCCAGGGGGCCGGCGTTGTCGACGTCGGCCTGGCCAGCACCGACGGACTCTGGTTCGCGTCCGGCTACACCCACCTGCCTGGCGTGCAGTTCACTGCGTCCCACAATCCGGCCAGCTACAACGGGGTGAAGTTCTGCCTGCCGGACGCCGCGCCGATCACGCCAGAGCTGATGGCGAGGATCCGGGAGCTGTCATACGTTGAACTACCCGCGGCAGAGACCAGGGGAAGCTACCGCACCCAGGACGTGCTCGGCGCCTACGCCGCCCACCTCCACTCCCTGGTCGATCTCAGCGGCATGCGCCGCCTGAAGGTGGTGGTGGACGCAGGCAACGGCATGGGCGGTTTCACCACACCCGCAGTGCTCGGACCGCTGGACATCGAGGTGATCGGGCTGTTCCTGGATCTCGACGGGAGCTTCCCCAACCACCAACCCAACCCGCTGGAGCCGGAGAACCTGCTCGACGCGCAGCGGGCCGTGCGCGAGCACGGGGCCGACCTCGGCCTGGTCTTCGACGGGGACGCGGACCGCTGCTTCATCATCGATGAGCGCGGCGAGGTGGTCAGCCCCTCAGTGGTGACAGCCCTGATCGCGCGCAGTGAGCTCGCCCGGGAACCCGGCGGCACCATCGTCGTGAACACGATCACCTCCCGCGCGGTCGCGGAAGTGGTGGCCGCGGCGGGCGGGAAGCTCACGACCAGCGTGGTCGGACACACCAGGATGAAGGCCGCGATGGCCGAGCAGAACGCCATCTTCGGCGGCGAGCACTCTGCTCACTACTACTTCCGCGACTTCTGGCGGGCCGACACCGGCATGCTGGCCGGCCTGCACGTGATCGCGCTGCTGGGCCGCACGGGCCGGCCGATGTCCGAACTGGCCGCCGAGTTGCCGCAGTACGCGGCGTCCGGCGAGATCAACTCGGTCGTCGACGACGCGAAGGCAGTGATGACGCAGGTGGCGGATGCCTTCGCCGGGCGTGGCGGAATCTCCTGGGTGGACGGGCTGCTGGTCAGCGGCGTTGACTGGTGGGTGAGCGTCCGCGAGTCGAACACCGAACCACTGCTGCGACTGAACGTCGAGGCCAGGGATGCGGACACCGTGGCGGCGCTGCGCGACGAAGCCCTGGCCATCATTCGAAAGGACCGTTGATGAGCGAACTCCCGGCAGAGGTGCTGGAACTCCTGGTCTGCCCGTCCTGCCACACCAAGCTGGCCTGGGACTACGAGGCCTCCGTCCTGGTCTGCACGGCCTCGGACTGCGGGCTGGCGTACCCGGTGCGGGACGGCATCCCGATCCTGCTGGTGGACGAGGCCCGGCGACCCGGAACCGCCGGGTAGGGGAACCGCGGTGTACGAGTTCGACGACGCGCGCCTGGAGGACCTCAGCGCGTTGCGGGCCGCCGACCCCCTGCTGCGACCGCTCGCCGAGGCCGGGGCCCGCGTGCGGCGCGAGGCGGCGTCCGCTGAGGGCCCGCTGGACCGGCTGGACGCCGACGAGCGTCCCCGAGCCATGATCACCTTCGGCCCCGAGGCGAGGCTGCTGCGCGCGGTCCTCGAGCCCACCTGCCCGGTACCGCTGGTCGCCTGGCCGCGGCTGGGACTGCCGGGCTGGGTCGGGCCGCTGGACATCGTCGTGGTGATGGGCGGCGGCGACAAGGTGAGCCTGGCCGCCGCGTTCGAGGCCGTGCGGCGGGGTTGCCGGCTGCTCGTGGCCTGCCCCGCGGACTCGGTGCTCGCGCGGGAGTCCGCGTCCCCTTCCACCACGCTGCTGCCCACCTCGACCGGTGATCCGCTGGCGGCGGCGATCGTCGCGCTCGTGGCCCTGCACCGGCTCGGGCTCGGCCCGGTGGTGAAGCCCGAGCCCGTCGCCGATGCGATGGACGCGGTGGCCACGGCGTGCTCCCTTGCGCTGGATGCCACGCAGAACCCGGCGAAGGCGATCGCCCTCGAGCTCGCCGACGCCAAGCCGATGGTCTGGGGAGGCTCGATCCTGGCCGCACGGGCGAGCCGGCGGGTCGCCGAGGCCCTGCGGTCGGCCAGCGGCCGGATGGTCCTCTCTGCGGATGGCGGAGCCTTGCTGCCGCTGCTGGACGAGGTGCCCCTGCGCGACCCGTTCGCGGACCCGTTCGAGGAGAGTGGCACCGAACAGCGGCCCGGCCTGGTGCTGCTCGACGACGGCCTGGACGACGAGCAGGCGGCAGAGGACCGGTCCCAGCTGCGCGCGGCCGCTCTCGCCAAGGACGTGATGGTCTCGAACATCTCCCACGACCAGGGCACTGCGGTGGAGCGCTACGTGACGCTGCTGCAGCAGGGCCTGTTTGCTGCCGCCTACCTGCAGATCGGCCTGGGTCGCGCCTGAATTTCCCCGGGCCGATTCCGGAGGGTCGAGCCTGCCCGGGGCCGCTCGGCGCGTGGTTCTGGCAGGATGACGCCGTGAGCAGCCACGGTGGAACCAGGGCGATCATCGCTGCCCTCTCTGCGAACGCGTTCATCGCGCTGACGAAGTTCGGTGCCTGGGCACTGACCGGGGCAGCGTCCATGCTGGCCGAGGGCGTGCACTCGCTGGCCGACACGTCCAACCAGCTCCTGCTGCTGCGCGGTGGGCGGGTGGCCCAGCGGGAGGCGACCGACGAGCACCCCTTCGGCTACGGGCGGGCGCCGTTCATCAGCGCGTTCCTGGTCTCGGTGATCCTGTTCAGCCTGGGCGGGCTGTTCGCCTTGTACGAGGCGTTCCACAAGTACGAGGAGGTCGCCTCGGGGCACCCCAACGAGCTGCTGGACAGCCAGTGGTGGTGGGTTCCGATCGCGGTGCTTCTGTTCGCGATGCTGGCCGAGGGCATGAGCTTCCGCACCGCGATCAGGGAATCCGCCCCGATGAAGGGCGGGCTGAGCTGGCCACAGTTCATCCGAAGGGCGAAGTCGCCCGACCTGCCGGTGATCCTGCTGGAGGACTTCGCCGCCCTGATCGGCCTCGTCTTCGCCCTCCTCGGCGTCGGGATGACCCTGATCACCCACGTCGGGTACTGGGACGTGGCCGGCACCGCGCTGATCGGGCTGCTGCTGATCTTCGTGGCGATCACCCTGGCCCTGGAGACTCGCAGCCTGCTGCTCGGCGAGGCGGCGACGCCAGAGGCGATCGCCGCGATCACGACCGCGCTCGCCGGTGCGGACGGCGTCCGGCGGGTGATCCACCTCAAGACCCTCCATCTCGGCCCGGAGGAGGTACTGGTCGCGGCGAAGATCGCCGTTGAGCCCACCGACTCCGCCGCTCGCGTCGCCGAGGTGATCGACAACGCCGAGGCTGCGATCCGCGCCGTGAACCCGATGGTGACTGCGCTCTACCTCGAGCCGGACATCGATCGAGGGACGCAGCCCTCCGCCTGACCCGGGGACCCGCAGCTCAGACCCCGAAGATGTGGGTGAGGACGGTGCTGCCGGCGCCACCCACGCTCTGCAGCAGGGCCACCCGGGGGTCGGCGAGCTGGTTCGCGCCCGCCCGTCCGGTGAGTTGAGCGACGATCTCGCAGGTCTGGTAGATCGCGGACGCCCCGATCGGGTGTCCGCGGGCCTTGAGCCCGCCCATGGTCGAGATCGGCAGCCTCCCGCCCGGACGGATCGCACCGTCCGCGGCCAGCCGCCAGCCCTGGCCCGGCTCGGCGAAGCCGGTGGCCTCGAGGATCAGGGCGCTCATGATGGAGAACGCGTCGTGCACCTCGAAGAAGCCGATGTCGCTGCGATGCACGTTGGCGCGCCGGAACGCCTCGTGCGCCGATCGCGTCGCTGCCGCGAGTCGCAACGGGTCGTCGCGGTCCTCGATCCGGAACCGGTCCGTCACCACGGACGCACCGAGCATGCGGACGGGGCGGTCCGTGAACGCGCGCGCCTGACCCGTGCGGGTCACCACTACTGCTGCCGCGCCGTCGCAGATCGGCGCGGCGTCGTGGAGGCGCAGCGGAGCACTCACCACGGGCGACGCGTCCACGTCCGCGGCCGTGACCACCCGGTCGTGGAAGAGGGCGTTCGGGTTGTGGTTCGCGTTCGCGTGGGCGTTCAGGGCGAAGCCGTCGAAGTCGGTGATGCGCAGCCCGTAGCGGTCCAGGTACAGCTGCATCAACCGGGCATTCTGGCTGAGCAGCGTGGCTCCGGAGCGTACCTCGCGCTCGGCGTCCAGCGCCTTCGCGAGCGCGGACACCACGTGCGTGCGGTCGCTGCTCATCTTCTCGACGCCGAGTGCGACCGCGACCTCCGCCTGGCCGCCGGCAACCGCGAGGTAGGCCATCCGCAGAGCGGCTGCGCCGGTGGCTGTGGCCGCCCTCACCTGCAGGGCCTCCGCCCCGACCAGCCCGGCCTCGTCCGCGATCAGGCTGGCGATGTGCTTCTGGCCCTGCAACTCATCGGCCAGCATGTTGCCGACGAACAGCGCGTCGGCGCGGTCCGCGCCCGCGTCGGCCAGCGCCCGGCGCACGGCCGCTGCGCCGAGTTCGCGCAGCGAGAGCTGGCTCGCCCTGAGCACCGGCAGCTGGCCGATGCCCACGATGCTGACGCCGGTGTCCATCGTTCTCCCGCTCCTGGTCCAGGCTCGAATGCTAGACGAGGAGTCGTCACCAGTGTGGGCCGTGGAACCACGATGTGCGGAGCGCCGGCCTCGCGAGGCGCGCGCAGGGGTAGGGGAAGCGTCCCGGGGAGGCCGGCGAGCGCACGCGAGGAGCGAGCGGTTGACCGGTTCGCGTAGGGTGGCACCTCGTGGATTACCGCGTCGCAGACCTGACCCTGGCCGCCTTCGGACGCGAGGAGATCACCCTCGCCGAACACGAGATGCCCGGCCTGATGGCCCTCCGTGAGCGCTACGGCGAGTCGAAACCTCTGCGGGGCGCCCGGATCGCCGGTTCGCTGCACATGACCGTGCAGACCGCCGTGCTGATCGAGACCCTGGTCGCACTCGGCGCGCAGGTGCGTTGGGCCTCGTGCAACATCTTCTCCACCCAGGACGAGGCCGCCGCGGCGGTCGTGGTTGGTCCGGACGGCACCCCGGACGATCCCAGCGGGGTTCCGGTCTTCGCCTGGAAGGGTGAGTCGCTGGAGGACTACTGGGCCAGCACACAGAAGATCCTCGACTGGGGTGACCAGCGTCCGAACATGATCCTCGACGACGGCGGGGACGCCACCCTGCTGCTGCACAAGGGCGTCGAGTTCGCCAAGGCCGGGGGAGTGCCCGAGCCATCCGCGTCCGACTCGCACGAGTACCGGGTGCTGCTGGCCCAGCTGCGGGCCTCCCAGCTCGACTGGGTGGGCATCGCGAACAGCATCTTCGGGGTCACGGAGGAGACCACCACCGGTGTGCACCGGCTCTACGAGATGGCCAGGAACAACTCGCTGCTCTTCCCTGCGATCAACGTCAACGACTCCGTGACGAAGAGCAAGTTCGACAACCGCTACGGCATCCGGCACTCGCTGATCGACGGCATCAACCGGGCCACCGACGTGCTGATCGGCGGCAAGACGGCCGTCGTGTGCGGCTACGGGGACGTGGGCAAGGGCTGCGCTGCCGCCCTGTCCGGACAGGGCGCGCGGGTGGTCGTCACCGAGGTCGACCCGATCTGCGCGCTGCAGGCGGCCATGGACGGCCACCAGGTGGCGACCCTGGACGACGTCGTGGAGTCCGCGGACATCTTCATCACCGCCACCGGCTGCGTGAACGTGATCACCGCCGACCAGATGGCCCGGATGAAGCACCTCGCGATCGTCGGCAACATCGGCCACTTCGACAACGAGATCGACATGGCCGGCCTCGAGACTGCCGACGGCGTCACCAGGACGAACGTGAAGCCCCAGGTGGACCGCTGGAACTTCCCCGACGGCCACTCCGTGATCGTGCTCAGCGAGGGCCGGCTGCTCAACCTCGGCAACGCCACCGGCCACCCGAGCTTCGTGATGAGCACGTCGTTCACCAACCAGGTGCTGGCCCAGATCGAGCTGTTCACGAAGCCCGAAACCTATCCGGTGGGCGTACACACGCTGCCCAAGCAGCTCGACGAGTACGTCGCCCGGCTGCACCTGGCCGCGCTCGGCGTCCGGCTCAGCGAACTGACCGCGGAGCAGGCTGCCTACCTCGGGGTGGAGGCCGAGGGGCCGTTCAAGAGCGAGCTCTACCGGTACTGAGCCCGCCGCGGATCGGCACAATCGTCCCTACACACCTCCGGAGAGGCTGGCCATGCGACAGACCGACTTCAACCTGATCACCGACACCAGGGACGCGGTGCTGCAGGTGAGTGCGCGGGGTCGGCTGATCCTGGTGCACCCGATGGCGAACCGGGGCACGGCGTTCACGATGGCCGAGCGCGAGCAGCTGGGGCTGTCCGGGTTGCTGCCGTCGCGGGTCACCACGATCGAGGAGCAGTTGCGCCGGACGTACGCGCAGTACTCGCGCTCGCCGTCCCCGCTGGCGAAGTTCATTCTGCTCTCGCAGATGCGCGACCGGAACGAGGTGCTCTTCTACCGGCTGCTGAGCGAGCACCTGGAGGAGATGCTGCCGATCATCTACACCCCGACGATCGGGGAGGCGATCGAGCGGTTCAGCCACGAGTACGTGGGCTCACGCGGGTGCTTCCTCTCGATCGACCACCCCGAGTTGGTCGAGCAGTCCCTGCGGGACTACGAGCTGGACGCCGATGACGTCGACCTGGTCGTGGTGACCGACTCCGAGGGCATCCTGGGAATTGGTGACCAGGGCATCGGCGGCATCCAGATCGCGGTCGGCAAGCTCGGGGTGTACACCGCGGCTGCGGGCATCCACCCGCGGCGGGCGATCCCGGTGGTGCTGGACGTGGGCACCGACAACCTGGGCCTGCTGAACTCCGACCTGTATCTCGGGGAGCGGCACGCCCGGATCCGCGGAGAGCAGTACGACGAGTTCATCGACCTGTTCGTAACCACGGTGACGAAGCTGTTCCCGAACGCGATGCTGCACTGGGAGGACTTCGGCGCCGGCAATGCCCACCGCATCCTGAACCGGTACTCCGGTGAGATCTGCACGTTCAACGACGACATCCAGGGCACTGCTGCGGTGGTGCTGGCCGGCGTGCTGGCCGCCGTCCGGCTGATCGGGACGCCGCTGCCGCAGCAGAAGGTGGTGATCTACGGGGCCGGGACGGCCGGGGTCGGGATCGCCGACATCATCCGGGAGGCGATGACCAGGGCCGGGTTGCCGCCCGAGGCGGGTCACGCCCAGTTCTACGCGTTCAACAGCCGCGGGCTGATCGTGGAGGACGGCGCCCGGGTGCGCGACTTCCAGCGTCCCTACGCCCGCAGCCGGGCCGAGGTGGACGGCTGGGACGTCGCTGATCCGGCCCGGATCACTCTCGCGGAGGTCGTCGCCAACGTGCACCCGACGATCCTGATCGGTGCGTCCGCCCAGCACGGCGCGTTCACAGAGGAGGTGGTGCGCGGGATGGCCGAGTACTGCGAGCGCCCGATCATCCTGCCGCTGTCGAACCCGACCAGCCGGTCCGAGGCCCATCCCGCCGACCTGCTCGCCTGGACCGACGGCCGCGCGCTGATCGCTACCGGGAGCCCGTACGGCACGATCAAGCACGGCGAGGTGTACCACTCGATCGCGCAGGCCAACAATGCCCTGATCTTTCCGGGCCTCGGCCTGGGCACCTCGGTGGTTCGGGCGCGCCGGATCAGCGACGAGATGATCTACGCCGCCGCGGACGCGCTCGCCGGTCTGGTCAACGAGTACCGTCCCGGTGCGTCGCTGCTGCCGTCGATGAGCGACCTGCGCCTGGTCGCGTCCACCGTCGCCAAGGCGGTCGCGGAGACCGCAGAGCAGCAAGGCCTCGCCCGGCGCCCGATGACGAACCCGATCCACGACATCTACCAGCGCATGTGGAAGCCCGAGTACCCGGCCCTGGAGATCCTGCCGCCGGTCACACCCTGACGCGCGGTCAGGTCTCCTCGAGGTACTCCTCGAGGGTCTTCGTCCTCGTCGCGCCAACGCCCTTCGCCGCGTCCACACCGACGTAGCGGAAGTGCCACGGCTCGTATGCGATGCCCGTGATCTTCGCCTGGTCGCTGGGGTAGCGCAGGATGAACCCGTACTTCGGTGCGTTCTTCACCAGCCAGGCGCCGATCGGCGACCGGGCGAGGGTGCTGCCACGGACGAGGACGCCGTTGGCGACGCCGGCGAGGTCGACCGCAAGCCCGGTCTGGTGATCGCTGGCCCCCGCCGGTGCGGTCAGGCGCTTGTTCATGGTGGCGTACCAGTGCGCCTGGGTGGCGTAGGAGCGGTAGGACGAGCGCACCACCAGTGTGTGCCCGGCGCGGGCGGCCGCGGCGAACATCTTCTTCAGAGCTGCGCCGGCGCGGGGCTGGAGCAGCACCTCCGGGATCCCGTTCGCACGCACAGCCACCGTGACCAGCTTCGGGGCGTAGGCGGAGTTGACCCGGTGGTTCTTGTTGACCAACTCGATCCCGCAGACGGTGAAGGGCGCCTTCCTCGCCGCAGCGGAACGGGTGTCCTTCACCCCCTTGCACGGCTTCGGTGTGGGCGTCGGATCGGTTGTCGCTGCCGGCGTGACCGCAGGCACCATGCTGGTCGAAGCCGTCGGCGTGGTGACGGGGAGGACGGCGGGCGCGGCTACCGACGTAGCGGCGTCCGCCTTGCCCGACGCGCTGGGGTCGATGCCGAGCAGGGGCCCGGCCACCAGCCCGGCGACGAAGCTGAGCACGATGCCGAGTGCGCCGAGCAGGCGGTAGCGCCGGACGCGACCGCCCCCGGCACGCAGCGCGCGGCGGGGTGTGGGCTCTGCTGGCTCGGGCGCGGCGACGCGCCGGGGCTCAGCCTCTCGGGATCTCAAGACGCTTCAGCGTCGCCTTGCCTGCGGCGAGGGTCTTCCATGCGCCCCGGTAGGTGAGTACCGCGAGCCCGGAAGTCGGGAACTTCGCCGAGACCCGATCGGCCAGCGGCGACGGCTTGGCGAGGCTCGTGATCAGGTCGCCCAGGGTCGGCTGGTGCCCGATCAGCAGGGCCGTGTGCACCGTCTCGTCCAGCTCGTGCAGCTCGGTGAGCAGCTCCCCGGGCCAGGCGTGGTAGATCAGCTCGGACACCCGGACGTCATCGCACTGCGCGCCGCCGTCGACCGCGCCGGACCAGGTCTGCTGCACCCGGGTGGCGTTCGATGCGAGCACCACGTCCAGCGTGTACCCGGCGAGCACGGCTCCGGCGGCGACGGCATCGCGTTCGCCGCGCTCGGAGAGCGGGCGACGCAGGTCGGCCTCGTCGGTCTGCCAGGACGACTTCGCGTGCCTCAGGACGATCAGTGTCTTCGATGCCACGCGCCAATCCTAGGGCAGCCGGTGGCCGGACCCGGACGGCGTCAGCCTTCGCCCTCGCCCCCGCCTCCGCCGGGACGCAGCGACTCCCAGATCTCCTTGCACTCGGGACAGACCGGGTAGCGGTCGGGGTTGCGGGAAGGCACCCACACCTTCCCGCAGAGCGCGATCACCGGAGTGCCCATCACCATCGCCTCGGTCAGCTTCGCCTTGGGCACGTAGTGGGAGAAGCGCTCGTGGTCGCCCTGCTCGGGACGCAGGTCCTCGCGGACGTCGGTGCGTTCCTTTGTGACCGTGGTCACCCGCGGATTCTCGCTGGTCATCGGGCCCCCCTCGCGCGGCCGAGTTGTCTGATCAGTCCAAACGTACCCAGCGCGGCGAACACGACGTACATCAGCACCTCGGTGGTGTACGACTGCCAGACCTCCGCGCGGAAGAGGTTGTAGAGGACGAAGTCGAACTTCTCGGCGAGAGTGGCGTCCGGGTAGTCCTGGCCGAGGTAGTCGAGGGCGTCCACCGCCACCACGGCGCCGAGTGAGATTGCGACCCCGAGCACGATCACTCCGATCAGGGCACCGACACCCCTGCGCGGCGCGCTGCCGGCGCCCCTCACGTAGAGCCAGACGCAGACGTAGGCCATCGCGAAGCTGGTGATCGACGCGATGAAGTTCAGCTTCCAGACCACCACCGTGAGCACGACTCCGACCACGATGCCGCCCAGCGAGAACAGCAGGCCGCGCCCGACGCGCTCGGTCGGTGCGACCGCGAAATCCGGCTGCTGCCCCTCAGGCACAGCGCCCTGGCCGGGATAGGCCTGCTGGGTGGCGGGATAGGGATGCGCGGCCGGCGGGTAGGCGGACTGGGTGGCGGGGTAGGGCTGCGCGGCCTGCTGCGGGGCGGGCGGGTAGGCGGGTTGGGCATAGGGCTGCGGTGCGATCGGCTCCGGCGCGGGCGGCGGGGGCACCTGGCGGTAGTCCGACGAAGCGGCGTAGGCCGAAGGCGGAGGGTAGGCCGACGGCGGAGGGTAGGCCTGCTGCGAGGGTGCCCAGGCGCCCTGGCCGGGCGGGACGTTGGCCGGCGGGATGAACCGGGGTGCGTCCGGCGCGGAACCTTCGATGCGGTCGGGGCTGGACGGATCGGTCGAGGTCATCGCTGGCTCCGGATCGTGAGAGACTGTCGGGCTGATCGTAACGGTTCGGAGGAGGTGACCCGTGGCAGACGACACACCCCCGGCCACGACGGCACCCTCCCGAAGGGCACTGACCATCGGCCTGCTGCTCAGCGTGGTGGCGATCGCCTTCGAGGCCATGGCCGTCGTCACCGCGATGCCTGCCGCCGCCGCGGACCTGGGCGACCTCGATCTGTACGCATGGACGTTCTCCGCGTTCATGCTCGCCCAGACCTTCGCCATCGTCGCCGCAGGCCAGTTCAGTGACCGGTCCGGCCCGAAGCTGCCGCTCGCCGCGGGGTTCGTCGTGTTCGCCGTCGGCATCGTGATCTCCGCGTCCGCGCCGACGATGCCGGTGCTGCTGGTCGGACGATTCGTCCAGGGCCTCGGCGGCGGCACCATGAACCTCGCGGTGATGGTGCTGGTCGCCCGCGTCTTCGACGAGCGCGAGCGCGCCGTGCTGATGACCGGCTTCTCCGCCGCCTGGATGGGACCCTCTTTCATCGGGCCTCCGCTCGCTGCGTGGCTGTCCACCGCGCTGTCGTGGCACTGGGTGTTCTGGTCGGTACTCCCGCTGATGGCCGTGGCCGGCGCCCTGATCCTCCGTCCGCTCCGGGAGCTGGACCTGCCACCGCACGCCGACGTGCCGGCGGCGCCCCGGCAGCTCGCCTGGGCCGGTCTGGTGGCCGCCGGCGCTGCCGCCCTGCAGCTGGCCGGCCAGCACATCGAGCTGTGGTCGCTGGTCTGGGCCGGCGTCGGCCTCGTCCTGCTCTGGCGGGCGCTGCCGCCCCTGCTGCCGGCGGGGTTCCGCCCGACCGGGGGCGGGCTGGCAGCCGTGATCATCGTCCGCGCACTCACGGCCGGCGCGTTCGCCGGAGGCCAGACCTTCCTCCCGCTGATGTTCGTGCAGGCGGAGAAGCTCCGGCTGGAGTGGGCAGGGGCGATCATCACGATCGGCTCGTGCGGGTGGATGCTCGGCGCCTGGCTGCAGTCGCGCCCGTGGCTGCGGCTGCGCCGCGACCAGATCATCATCGTCGGCACGGCGTGCGTCCTCGCCGGGCTGGTGCTCGTGTCCGCCTCGGCCTGGCTGCCCGGACGCCTGCTGGTCGTGGCCGTCGCAGGCTGGGTGGTCTCCGGGTTCGGCATGGGCCTGTCGCTGGCCAGCACCTCGCTCGCAGTGATGCAGCTGTCCGAGACCGTCGAACTCGGACGCAACACGTCCTCGCTCCAGGTCGGGGAGGCCCTCGGGAACAGCATCGGCGCCGGAATCGCCGGCACGCTCTTCGCGCTGGGCCTTGCGCAGTCGAACCCGGTGTTCGGGTTCGGGGCGCCGCTGACCGCAATGGCGGTGATCGCAGCACTCGGACTGGCCGCGTCCCTGCGGATCGGCGGCGTCGAGAACTTCTCGGTCCGCCGCTGATTCCCCCGCAGGGGAGTGCGGCAGGCAAGGCCCGGGCGATAAAGTCTCGACATCGAGATAATCCAGGGGAGGTGAGATGGCCGACGAGGTGGACCAGATCCTTGCCGCCTGGGCCCGTGAGCTCCCGGAAGCGGACGTCTCGCCGCTGGGGAGCCTGTCCCGGATCAGCCGCCTGGCCCGGCACCTTGACCGCGCCCGCAGCGCGGCGTTCGCAGCCCACGGCCTCGAGGTGTGGGAGTTCGACGTGTTGGCCGCGCTGCGCCGGGCCGGACGCCCCTACGAGCTGTCGCCGGGGGAGCTGATCCGCCAGACGCTGTCCACTTCCGGCACCATGACCAATCGGGTGAACCGCCTGGAGGCGCGCGGGCTGGTGGAGCGACTGCCCAACGCCGAGGACCGCCGCGGGGTCCGGGTGCGGCTCACCGGTGCCGGCAGGGGCCTCGTCCGGGACGCGCTCGCGGACCTGCTCGAATACGAGCGCGACGTGCTCGCCGCGATCGAGCCGTCCGAACGGGATCAGCTCGCCGAACTGCTGCGACGCCTGCTCGCGCCGTTCGAGCGGACCTGAGCCGGACGGGCAGTATCGTTAACCGACTTGTCCGCTGACCCCGGACCCACCCGGGGGCTGACCACGAAGGCGTCGCTGCAGGCCATGGCCCTCTCCAACCCGTTTCTCACCGAACTCGCGGCCGCGTTCGGGATCGCCGAAGAGTTCTGGGACTGGAAGGGCCGGCTCACCGAGGTCACCGACGAGACGGTGATCGCAATTCTGGCTGCGATGGACGTGGATGCCTCCGACCCCCAGCGCGCCCGGGCCGCACTGGACGCGTTCCGCCAGCGACCCTGGACCCGGCTGCTGCCGCCGTGCGTGGTGATGGAGCAGGGCACTCCCCGCAGGGTGCAGGTGCACCTGCCGCACGGGAACTGGGTGCGGGTCGCCGTCCGGCTGGAGGAGGGCGGTTTCCGCGACGTCCCGCAGGTGCCGGACGAAGAGCCGCCGCGCTGGGTGGACGGCGTGCTCACCGGCCAGGCCTCCTTCGAACTGCCGCCCGATCTGCCGCTGGGCTACCACCGGCTGCAGGCCACCACGGAGGCAGGGCAGTCGGAGACGACGCTGGTGGTCAGCCCTTCGTTCCTTGGCTTCCCCGCATCGCTGGGGGAGAAGCGGGCCTGGGGCTACGCGGCCCAGCTGTACAGCGTCGCGTCCGAGGACTCCTGGGGCGTCGGGGACCTGCTCGACCTTGCCGACCTCGCGACCTGGTCGGCCACCCAGCAGTTCGCCGGCTTCGTGCTGGTCAATCCGCTGCACGCAGCGCAGCCGCAGCCGCCACTGGAGGCGTCCCCGTACCTTCCGGCGTCGCGCCGCTACGTGAACCCGCTCTACATCCGTCCCGAGCTGGTACCCGAGTATGCAGAGCTCGACGACCGTGCCCGCGGACGGATCGCCCAGATCAAGGCGAAGCTGAAGAAGGAGCTCGCCGGCGAGCAATTGATCTGTCGCGACCAGGTGTGGACAGCGAAGATCGAGGCGCTGCGGGTGATCTACGACCACGGCCTGCGGCCCGCCCGCCGGATGGCGTTCAACGACTTCCTGCGTCGGGAGGGCCGCGCCCTGACCCAGTTCGCCACCTGGTCGGCGCTGGTCACCCGTTTCGGCGGGGACTGGCGGGAGTGGCCCACCGAGCTGAAGCGGCCGTCCTCCCCGACGGTGGCCCTGTTCGCAGAGCAGCACGTGGACCAGATCATCTTCTTCACCTGGTTGCAGTGGGTCGCCGACAACCAGCTGCGCGCTGCCCAGTCCGCGGCGAAGGACGCCGGCATGCGCGTCGGCGTCATGAACGACCTGGCGGTCGGCGTCGGCGGTTCGAGCGCAGAGGCATGGACCTACGGCAACCTCTTCGCCGACCGGATCAGCGTGGGCGCACCACCTGATCACTTCAACCAGACCGGCCAGGACTGGGCGCAGGCGCCGTGGCGTCCGGACCGGCTGGACGATCTGTCCTACGCCCCGTTCCGGAGCATGGTGGCTGGCATTCTGCGGCACTCAGGGGGGATCCGGGTCGATCACATCATGGGCCTGTTCCGGCTCTGGTGGATCCCGGACGGGATGACGGCCAACCAGGGCGCCTACGTGCGCTACAACCACGAGGCGATGGTCGGCATCCTTGCGCTGGAGGCGCATCGGGCCGGTGCGTTGGTCGTAGGGGAGGACCTCGGTGTCGTCGAGCCATGGGTGCGCGACTACCTTCGCCGACGGGGCATCCTCGGCACCTCGATCGCGTGGTTTGAGCGGGACGGGGAGGGCAGGCCACTGCAGCCGGAGGCCTGGCGGGAGTACTGCCTGGCATCGGTGACCACCCACGACCTGCCGCCGACCGCCGGCTACCTCGCCGGGGAACATGTGAAGCTGCAGCACGAGCTGGGCCTGTTGACCGAGTCGCTCGAGGCCGAACTGGCCCATGCCGAGCGGGAGCGGGAGTCGTTCGTCGGGCTGCTGCGGCAGCGAGGCTTCCTCACCGCGGACCCGGCGACCACGGAGGACGTCGTGCAGGCACTGCACCGCTACCTGGTCGCGACCCCGGCGCGGGTGCTCTGCGCAGCACTGACCGACGCGGTGGGAGATCGGCGGACACAGAACCAGCCGGGCACGGACAAGGAGTATCCGAACTGGCGCATTCCCTTGTCGGGGCCTGACGGCAAGCCGCTGAACCTGGAGCGGCTCTACCGCGACGAGCGCGCCTTCCGGCTGGCCAGCATCATGAACGACTTCAGCTCCCCGATGGTCGTGCCCCGCGCCGACACCGAACTGGTCGTCTGAACCCGGAGCCGGCTCGAGGGCCGGCCGTCCTTCGACCATCCGGGCCGCCGCGGAACCGGGCGGAGTCGACCCCCGGTTCGCGGGGAGTCAGCGCCCGGGCTGCTCGAGCCGCAGAATGCGGACGAAGCGGACCACCAGGTCGGTCCTCGACGTGTCCAGCCACAGGTCGGTGCCGCCGGGCATCGAGTGGGCCGCGCGCAGGTCGAGGGCGAAGGTGGCCGTCCGCCACTTCCTGGTGTTGGCCAGCCGCACCGGCGGGGTGGAACCGTCCGCGTGCCGCAGCAGGAAGCTGCCCCGGCCGGCGTCGCGGTAGGTGACCTTCACGAGCACCGGATGGGCCGCGTCGGCGGAGAGGAAGGCCGGATCCGCGCGGAACGCCAACGAACTGTCGCCGGCTGAGCGCTTCGTGGCCAGGCCCTCGTAGGCCGTGCCGTTCTCCTTCGTCGGATCGCCGGAGTGCGTGTCGACCTTCGTGCGGTGCCCGACCGCGCCCGGCGTGTCCACCTGGACCAGCCAGCGCTCGAGGTTGCGTACCCAGGGGCGGCCGGGCCAGGTCCGGCCCGCGATCGGCTGGTCGCTCCAGGAAGTGTCCTGCGCGGTACGGAGCGCCACCCACGCGTCGGGGGCGCTGGCGGCCGTCTGCCCGAGCGAGAGCCGCACCCAGTCCCAGTGCGCGGGATAGCGGGCGAGGTAGGAGTCACCCGGGACGACGTAGAGCCAGTTCACCTGCAGCTGCAGCGCCTTCAGATTGCTGTGCACCACGGCGTAGCCGAGGTTCCTGGCGTGGTATCCGCAGTCGGTGTAGCACTCGTTCTCGCTCGCGAAGACCCGGGGCTGCCCGCTGGTGTCGCGGGTCAGCGAGAGGTGCCCGTCCGGCTGTACCTGCGAGCCGTAGGCCGGCGTCTCGCTGAGGTGGAAGTTGAACTCCTCCGTGATCCCGGTCCGTACCCCGAAGCCGTGCCGGACAGCGGCCGTCGCGAGCAGGTCGTCCGCCGCGCCGAACGGGCCCCACGGGTAGTCCTCGCCGGTGAACACCAGCCGGCCCACCTGGTCCCCGGCGATGCCGGCCAGGTCGTCCAGCATCCGCGCGTACCAGGTGAGGTAGGCCTCCTCGGTGAGCAGGTGTCGCGCAACGGCCGTGCTGATGATGTCGTAGTCGAACTCCACCCAGGTGAACCCTCCGGGCACGTAGGCGAACCGGAAGTCCGGATCGGCGAGGATGCGCTGGTCGACGAGCAGCTTGCGCCAGGTGTCGCGCAAGGCCGACCACACGCAGTCGTTCCAGATCGGCAGGTGTTTCTCACCCTCGTAGTCGGGGCCGATCCCGGTCACCCCGCACGTCGTGACCACCCAGGTGGGTGCCCAGTCGACTCCGCTCGCGAACAGCCGCAGCCAGTACGGGCCGCCCGCGGCCAGCTGGTCGCCCAGCGGCGGGAACCGCATCCCCTCGGCCTTCCCTGTCGCGGTGAGGTCGAGCGGGCCGTCCTTGCTGGGCGCGATCTGTCGCCAGGTCACGTCCACCGAACGCACCGGCACGTGGTTCTTCGGCGAGGCGTCCTCTGAGAAGAAGCCGGAGAACGGGGCCGGACGTGACCAGGCGGGCATCGTCCAGTCGTCGCCGGTGCGGACGACCGGCCGCGCACTGCTCGGGACGGACGCAGGAAAGCGTGGTCCGGACGCGTCGTCCGCGACGACGGCGGGTATCGGCGCCGCGCCGGGGACCGGGCCGGACGGAGTGAGGGAGGGCGCAACGGACGCGGAGGAGCAGGCGGCCAGAACCAGACTCGCGATCGCGACCGCCAACCCGCCGCGGCCCGGGGGTGTGAGCATGCGACCAGCGAACCCTTTCCCCTGGCGCGTGTCCACAGACGCGCCAGCGGTACCGCTCCATCAGGGTCGGCTCAGTGCAGTGACGCGTCCGCCGGGCCGATCCGCCAACTCAGGAACCGGGCCAGGAAACCCGCCCTGGTTGGAGCGCACAGGAACGGCCCCGCCGCCACATCGCCGTCCACGAAGGGCGCCACCCGGACCAGCCGGAACGGCTCGCCGTCGACCCGGGCCCGGACGGTGAGCGACTCGACGGCCCTGCTGACCCGGACGGTCACGGTCCGCCCGTTCCATTCGACCGGTGCGACCGACCAGTCCGAACGCCCCAGGGTCACGACCGCGCCCAGGTTGAGTACACCGTCAGCGAACTCGAGGCCGGCCTTCACCCAGCGCTCCGCGTCGGCGCGGACGAACACCCCGGCCTGGTCGAACTGGCCGTTGAAGCGCGTCCGCAGGACCACCTCGACCGCCTCGCCGACCGCCAGCGGAGCCAGCAGCGCGTGCTCGGTGTCGTGCACGAACCCGTAGGAGGTGTGTCGCCAGGCGTCGGACTGCGCGACCGCGGTGACGCTCAGTCCTTCGGCGTCCTCGATCACGGCCGCCGGGGGGTTCGTCCAGGATCCTTCGGTCCAGGCGACGGCCCTCACCCGGTCACCTCGACGCCGCCCGCTGCGAAGTCGGCCAACGTGCTGCCGATCCGGTCGGGTGCGACGGCTGCGGTCAGGTCCAGCCGGACGCGGGTGGCGAGCCCGCATTTCGCCGCGTCCAGCGCGGTCGCCCGGACGCAGTAGTCGGTCGCGATCCCGACCACATCGACGGACTCGACCTCGTGGTCGGCCAGCCACTCGGCCAGTCCCGCGCCGCCGCAGGCGCCCTCGAACCCGGAGTAGGCGGCCGCGTAGTCGCCCTTGTCGAAGACGGCGTCGAACGGCGTCGCCGCCAGGGCGGGGTGTAGTTCGGCGCCGGGCGTGCCGGCGACGCAGTGCACGGGCCAGGAGTCGATGTAGTCCGGCGTGGCCGAGAAGTGCGCACCCGGATCGATGTGGTGGTCGCGCGTGGCGACGACCTGGTCGTAACCGTGGTCCCCTGCCAGCAGTCCGGCGATCCGCCCGGCCACGGCGGCGCCGCCGGACACCGCCAGCGACCCGCCCTCGCAGAAGTCGTTCTGTACGTCGACGACAATCAGCGCCCGGCTCACTGCGCTTCCTCCCCCGCGTACGGGTTCTCGGCCGGGCCGCCCGCCTCGTCCAGCAGGAGAGTGGGCAGGGCCGGCTCACCCTTGCTCATCTTCAGTGCCGAACGCGGCAGCTCCGCCCTCGCCTGGCGATGGCGTTCGCGGGCGGCCTCGAGCGGCTCGCGTCCGACCGGGCGTCCCTTGGTCATCAGCTGCACGAGCAGCGGCCGGTCGTTGCCGTCGTTCCCGGGGGCGGTCCCGATGCCGACCACTTCTGCCTCTGCCCGCCCGGTCTTCCCGATGCGGCGCAGCGCGTACTTGCGACCGCCGATCGAGATCTTTCCCGAGCTTTTCTTCGCCACCGGCAGCAATTCGGCGTCCTTCGCCTCGGAGGTGGCGCGGGCGACCAGTTTATAGACGAAGCCGCAGGTGGGGGCTCCCGAGCCGGTGACCAGTGAGGTGCCGACGCCGTAGCCGTCCACCGGCGCCGCACGGAGTGCCGCGATCTGGTGCTCGTCGAGGTCGGAGGTGACGATGATCTTCGTCTTGGTGGCGCCCAGGGAGTCGAGCAGTGCCCGCACGTCCGCCGCCTGCTCGGCGAGGTCTCCGGAGTCGAGCCGGATCGCACCGAGCTTTCCCTTGCTGAGCCGGACGCCGGTGCGGACGGCCTCCTCGATGTCGTAGGTGTCCACCAGCAGCGTCGTGCCCTTGCCGAGGGTCTTCAGCTGGGCCTTGAACGCCTCCTCCTCGCTGTCGTGCAACAGGGTGAAGGAGTGCGCAGCTGTGCCCGTGGTGGGGATGCCGTAGTGGCGGCCCGCTTCGAGGTTCGAGGTGGAGGCGAACCCCGCGATGTACGCGGCGCGGGCCGCGGCCACGGCCGCGTACTCGTTGGTGCGCCGGCTGCCCATCTCGATGCAGGGACGCTCGCCCGCCATCGCCGTCATCCTGGACGCGGCGGAGGCCACCGCGCAGTCGTAGTTGTAGATGCTCAGCAGCAGGGTCTCGAGGAGGCAGGCCTCCGCGAAGGTTCCCTCGACGATCAGCAGCGGCGAGCCGGGGAAGTACACCTCGCCCTCAGGGTAGCCCCAGACGTCGCCCTTGAACTTGTAGTGGCTGAGCCACTCGGCGAGGTCGGTATCGATCACGTTCCGTTCGAGCAGGTAGTTGAGGGTCTCCTCGTCGAACCGGAACGCCTGGATGGCGTCCAGCGCCCTGCCCACCCCGGCCACCACGCCGTAGCGCCGGCCCTCGGGCAGGCGCCGCGCGAACAACTCGAACACGCTGCGCCGGAACGCCGTCTGGGAGCGAAGCGCCGCGCGCACCATCGTGAACTCGTAGTGGTCGGTCAGCATCGCTGTGGTCGCGGGCGCGCCCGTCGGCGTGGTCAGCAGGGTCATGATGGCCAGACTAGAACGCTCCCACCGCACAGTGACGCACCCGGGGGAATCTCGTCGGGACGGCATGCCAGAATGGCCGGGTGGCAGGCGAGAACGCACCGGTCCGGCCGGGCGGGGCGACCGCGGTATCGGAGCGTCCGGCCGAATCGGCCCTGACCGGGTGGGTGACGATCGTGTGGGACGACCCGGTGAACATGATGGACTACGTCACGCACGTCTTCTCCACCTACTTCGGGTATCCGGAGGCGAAGGCGGCCGATCTGATGCTGCAGGTGCACAACAACGGCAAGGCCGTGGTGTCGACCGGCGGGCGCGAGCAGATGGAGGCGGATGTGGACGCGATGCACGGCTACGGCCTGTGGGCCACGCTGGAGCAGGCCTGATGCGTGGCTTCCGTCGGTCGGGCCCGATGATCACCATGAAGCTCACCGACTACGAGGTGACGTTGCTGGAGTCGCTGGTCGAGCAGTTCGCGGGGCTGCTCGAGGCCGAGGGTGGGGCTCCGGTCGCTGGCGACCCGTTCGAGCGCTGGCAGGCGGAGCTCGACGATCCGGAGCCGCTGGACCGCACCGACCCGGTGATCCGCCGGCTGTTCCCGGACGCCTACGCCGGGGACGGGAAGGCATCGGAGGAGTTCCGACGGCTCACCCAGGAACGGCAGCGGGCCGGCTGGGTGGATCAGGCCGAGGTGGTGATGTCCGCCTTACGGGACAGCGAGGCGGGCAAGCACCCGGTGCAGGTGCGGGTGATCGAACTCGACACCTGGCTGAAGACGTTCACCGCGGTCAGGCTGGCACTGAGCGTGCGGCTTGGTATCGAGACGGCCGACGACGTCGACGATCTCGAGGCCCTGGACGACGACGACCCGCGCAGCTACATCTTCCGGGTCTACGAGTGGCTCGCGCTCCTGACCGACGGCCTGCTCGGCCTGCGCTGACCTGTGCGGCGAAGAGGTCGCCGCGTCACGTCCGGGGGGAGTATGTTTTTCGAGACAAGATGCGCGCGTTATTAGATAAGGCTAACCTTACGCACATGTACGTAGGCATGGACCTCGCGAGCGCTCCGCTGCACACGTCGCTGACCCTGCTGGAGCTGGCGGCGCCGGAGGACTCGCGGCAGCGGCTGGCGTCCCTCGGGCTGCGCGTCGGCACCCGCTTCTCGCTTCTCCAGAAGACGGCGGGCGGCGGAAGGGTGGCCCTGGTCGGCGGCTCCCGGATCGCCCTCGGCTCGCCGCTGCTGCGCCAGCTGCGGGCGGAGGTGGCGCGCTGATGTCCCTCACCGAGCAGCAGCCGTCACGGAGCCTCAACTTCGTCGTCTCGTCGGTCGCACCATCGGTGAAGGCGTGCTGCCACACCACGACCAACGGCGGTGCGGGTCCCGAGGCTCCGGCGGTGGCTCTGGTCGGGGCCCCGAACACCGGGAAGTCCACCCTGTTCAACGCGCTCACCGGCGCCCGCGTGACCATGGGCAACTGGCCCGGCACGACCGTCGAGGTGTCCCGCGGCGTGTGGAAGACCACCCGGTCGGCAGCCAGCTGCACCTGTGAGGAGTGCACCTGCGAGCCCGGCGAGAAGCGCCTCGAGATCACCCTGATCGACCTGCCCGGCGCCTACTCCCTCGACCCACACTCGCCGGACGAGGCGCTCACCCGCGACCTGCTCGTCGGCGGTCCGGCTGCGGAACGGCCCGACCTCTGCGTCGTGGCCTGCGACGCGTCCCGGCTGGCGAACAGCCTCTACATGGTGTCCCAGCTTCGTGAGCAGGGCATCGCGATGCTGGTGGCGCTGACCATGCTTGACGTCGCGGCCAAGCGCGGCACAGAGATCGACGTCGCCGCGTTGTCGGAGGCGCTGGGCTGCCCCGTGGTCGGGATCGACCCGCGCCGCAGGGCAGGGCTCGATGCGCTCGCCGGTGCCGTCCGCGAGGCGCTGGGCGAACCCGCGCCCGCGCCGCGCCCCGTGCCCGCGACGACCGAACCGCTCGAACGGGACGACGACCGGTTCGGCTGGATCGCCGCAGCGGTCGAGGCGGGCACCCGGGCGCCGGCCGAGCAGCCACGCACCTGGTCGGACCGGGTGGACCGCTGGGTGACCGCCCCCGTGCTCGGGCCGCTGATCTTCCTCGCGGTGATGTGGGCGGTGTTCCAGGTCACCACGGTCGTCGCTGCGCCCCTGCAGGATCTGCTGGACGGCCTGTTCGCCGGACCGGTCTCCTCGGGTGCCACCTGGTTGCTGGGCGCGGTCGGGCTCGGCGGAACCTGGGTCGAGGGCCTCATCGTGAACGGGCTGATCGCCGGGGTTGGCATGCTGCTCACCTTCGTCCCGTTGATGACGCTGATGTTCGTGCTGCTGGCACTCCTGGAGGACTCCGGCTACCTGGCCCGCGCCGCAGTTGTGGCCGACCGGCTGATGCGTTCGATCGGGCTGCCAGGCCGGGCGTTCCTGCCGCTGATCGTGGGGTTCGGCTGCAACGTGCCCGCGATCTCCGCCACCCGGATCCTGCCGGGTGCCCGGCAGCGGGTGCTGACCGCCCTGCTGGTGCCGTTCACCTCCTGTACGGCCCGCCTGACCGTGTTCGTGATGCTCGGCAGCATCTTCTTCGGCGAGTACGCGGGCACCGCAGTGTTCGTGATGTACGTGATCTCGATCCACCTCGTCGTGCTGGCCGGTCTGCTGCTGCGGCGAACCCTGTGGCGGACCATGGGCACCGAGCCGCTGATCATCGACCTGCCCGCCTACCAGGTGCCCACGCTGCGCCTCACCGCTTCGGTGGCCTGGCTGCGCCTGAAGGGCTTCCTGCAGACCGCCTCCGGGATCATCGTCGCCGCGGTCGCCGCGGTGTGGCTCCTGCAGTCGATCCCGGTGCAGGCTGGTCAGTCCTTCGGGGCGGTGCCGGTCGAGGACTCGGTCTACGGAGTTGCCGCGCAGGCCATCGCGCCGGTGTTCGCGCCGGCGGGGTTCGGCTCGTGGGAGACCGCCTCCACGCTCGCGGTCGGCTTCGTGGCCAAGGAGGCCGTGATCTCGTCCTGGGCGCAGACCTATGCCGTCGCCGAGCCGGACGGGGGAGCTCCGGGCGCGCTGGGCGCGGCGGTGATGAAGTCCTTCACGGAGTCCTCCGGCGGGCACCCGGTCCCGGCGGCGCTCGCCTTCATGGTGTTCCTGCTCGCCTACACGCCCTGCGTGGCGACCGTCGCGGCGCAGTGGCGCGAGATCGGGCCGAGGTGGACGCTGTTCGGCATCGGCATGCAGTTGGTCACGGCCTGGGTGCTCGCGGTGGTCGTGTTCCAGGTCGGAAGGTTGTTCTGGTGAGCGCGGGACCGCTGAGCCGGGTGCTGGCCGAAGTCGCGGCCGGCACGCCGACGCTGACCCAGATGGCCCGCAACCTCGGGCTGGACGAGGAGGTCGTCCGGGCAGCCGTCGAGCACCTGGTGAGGTCGGGACGGATCGAGTCCCGCGAACTCTCTCTGGGGTGTCCGCCGTCGGGGTGTGGCAGCTGCGCGGTTGCCTCCGGGGGTGGCGGCTGCGGTCACCCAGAGGTCGTGGCGGGACGCCGTCCCGGTCTGGTGATGCTGAGCCTCACCCGCAGCAACGCCTGACGGCGTCCTCGCTCACCAGATCTCCGGCGGCTGCCTCCGGTCGGCCGGTGGTTTCCCCGACGGCTTGTCCGGCTGCGTCCAGCGACGCCACTGGTCATCGAGCGCCCGGCGTCCGTCATCGAGGATCCGCAGGGCGCGCAGCGCCACCCTGGTGACATCGATCGGTTCCGGGTTCACCGTCCACTCCGTCCCACTTCGCTACCGCTCCCCACGACGGTACCCGCACCCGGGCAGGATCCTGAAGCAGCGCTGGTGGTCGAGGTTGGTCGGTGGTCCGCCACAGGCCTAAAGTCGGTGCTCGTGACACTCAGCGATGCCCCGATCGGCGTCTTCGACTCCGGCTTCGGCGGGCTCACGGTGGCCCGGGCACTGCTCGACCAGTTGCCGAACGAGGACATGGTCTACCTGGGTGACACCGCCCGTGCCCCCTACGGAACGAAGTCCATTCCCGAGGTTCGCGAGTACGCCCTGGAGTGCCTGGACTACCTCGCCGGCACCGGGGTGAAGGCCCTGGTGATCGCGTGCAACTCGGCCTCTTCAGCCGTGCTGCGGGACGCGCGGGAGCGTTACGACGTGCCAGTGGTGGACGTCATCCTGCCGGCCGCGCGCCGGGCGGTCAGGGCGAGCCGGACCGGACGGATCGGGCTGATCTGCACCGAGGCCACGGCCACGTCGGGCAGCTACGACGACGCCCTGGTCGCGGTTCCGGATGTGGAACTCGTCACCGCGCCGTGCCCGCTGTTCGTCGAGTACGTTGAGGCAGGGATCACCGGCGGGCCGGAACTCCTCGACGCTGCCCGCGGCTACCTGCTGCCGTTGCGGGAGACGGGCATCGACACGCTCATCCTCGGCTGCACGCACTACCCGCTCCTCGCCGGCGTGATCTCCTATGTGATCGGCGACGACGTCACTCTGGTCTCCTCGGCGGAGGAGTGTGCCAAGGAGGTGTTCGCAACGCTCACCGACGCCGGGCTGCTGCATTCCGACCGAAGGGTGCCCCAGCTGCGGTTCCTGACCACGGGCAGTCCCGAACTCTTCGCCGGCATCGGGCGCCGGCTGATGGGTGGCTTCGTGGACCGCGTCGAACAGGTCTACACCGTCGCCGGCTGAGGGGGACACCGGCGACGGTGCAGAGGAGGGTGCCCGGAGGAGGACCTGGGCACGATGGTGGCCAGGGGCTCAGCCGGTGACGACCTCGCCGCCCGCCGACTTCCAGGCGTTGATGCCGCCGCTCAGATCGAAGAGCTTGGTGAAGCCCGCCTGCTGCATGGCGGTCACTGCAGCCTTGGAGCGGTTGCCGCTACGGCAGTACACCGCGTAGCTCTTGCTCTGGTCGAGCGCCATGATCTTCTGCCCGAAGTCGGCGGCCTCGATGTCGATGTTCACTGCGTCCGGCAGGTGCCCGGACGCGAACTCCTCCGGGGTGCGCACGTCCAGGAGGACGGTATCGGGAAGCTTGGCCGCGGCCGCGAAGTCGGAGGGCGCGAGCGACGCGCCGGCGGCGGGGGCAGAGGCCGCGGTGGGCCCGGCGGTGACGCTCACCGTGCCGCTGGAGCAGCCCGCCAGCAGGGTGGCCGCAGCAACCAGGGCTGCGGCCGTCGCTGCGAACTTCATCGACCGAAGATGCTGAACAGGCCCTTGGGCTTGGCCGCAGCCAGCTCAGCCTCGGAGTGCTTGCCGCCGCACCACTGTGCGGCCGGGACCATGGCCTTCACCTGGGCCACGTGCTGACCGCAGCCGGCCCAGGTGGTCTTGCCGCAGACATTGCAGGTGACGGGACGACACATCGTAGGAACTCCTCTTGCTGGTTGCTGGTTGCCTGCCGAGATCACGGTGTTGGCGATGACGACACGAACAATATACCCCCGGGGGTATAGGGCATGGCAAATCCGTGGGTCCATTGTGCGTAGTTCCCGAACTCTTCGCGCCCGATCCCGGCGAATGAGCCGGCGTGTCCCGGCCGGGTCGTTCCCCGGGCGCGTGCGCGCGGCGCAGTGTCCGATCCCGCCGATAGGGTGATCGCCGTGAACAGAGCTGATGGCCGGTCCCCCTCCGATCTCCGCCCGGTGCGGATTACCCGCAACTGGCTCGACCACGCCGAGGGCTCGGTGTTGGTTGAGTTCGGCGCCACCCGCGTCCTCGTCGCAGCGTCGGTGACCGAGGGCGTGCCGCGCTGGCGCAAGGGCAGCGGCCTGGGCTGGGTGACCAGTGAGTACGCGATGCTGCCGCGATCCACCCACACCCGCAGCGAGCGCGAGTCGGTGAAGGGCCGGATCGGCGGACGGACGCACGAGATCTCCCGCCTGATCGGGCGCAGCCTGCGGGCGGTGATCGACTACAAGGCGCTGGGGGAGAACACGATCGTGCTCGACTGTGACGTGCTCCAGGCCGACGGCGGCACCCGCACCGCGTCCATCACGGGTGCCTACGTGGCGCTGGCCGACGCCGTGGCGTGGCTCCGCGGGCGCGGTGCGCTCGCTGGCGAACCGCTGACGGGCAGCGTCGCCGCGGTCTCGGTGGGCGTGATCGACGGTGTGCCCATGCTCGACCTGCCCTATGTGGAGGATTCGAACGCGGAGGTCGACCTGAACGTGGTCGCCACCGGTACCGGCGACCTGGTCGAGGTGCAGGGCACCGCGGAAGGAAAGCCGTTCAGCCGGGCCGTTCTCGACGAACTGCTCGACCTCGGGCTGGCCGGCTGCGCCGAGCTGACCCGGCTGCAGCAGGAGGCGCTGGGGGTGGGCCGGTGAACGTCGTGGTGGTCGCCACTCACAATGCCAAGAAGGCAGCAGAACTGCATCGCGTCCTGGCTGCAGCGGGGGTTGATGCCGACGTCCGCGGCCTCGATGCCTTTCCCTCCTATCCCGAGCCCGCCGAGACCGAGCGCACCTTCGAAGGCAACGCACTGCTCAAGGCTCGGGCCGCGGTGGTCGCCACCGGCACCCTCGCCGTTGCCGACGATTCCGGTCTCGAGGTAGATCTGCTCAACGGGATGCCGGGCGTTCGCTCGGCCCGGTGGTCGGGCCCCGACGCCACCGACCAGCGCAACCTCGACCTGCTGATCGCCCAGCTCGCCGACACCGCGCCGGCCGATCGCACGGCCCGGTTCGTCTGCGCGATGGCCCTGGTCAGCCCAACCGGTGAGGAGCACATCGTGCGCGGCGTGATGGAGGGACGGCTCGTGCTCGAGCCGCGCGGAAGCAACGGCTTCGGCTACGACCCGATCTTCGTCGCCGCGGGCAACGAGGTGACGAACGCAGAGCTCACCCCAGAGCAGAAGGACGCGATCAGCCACCGCGGGCAGGCCGTGCGGGCGGTCGTCCCGCTGCTGCTCCAGACACTGGAGGCCCAGCGATGAAGCAGTACCTCGACCTGGTCGACCACGTGCTCAACCACGGTGTGCAGAAGTCGGACCGCACCGGCACCGGCACCCGCAGCGTGTTCGGCTACCAGATGCGCTTCGACCTGAACGAGGGCTTCCCCCTGCTCACCACGAAGAAGCTGCACACCCGCAGCATCTTCGGCGAGTTGCTGTGGTTCCTGCGCGGCTCCACGAACGTGGGCTGGCTGCATGACAACGGGATCTCGATCTGGGACGAGTGGGCGGACGCGAACGGCGATCTCGGCCCGATCTACGGTTACCAGTGGCGGTCCTGGCCCACTCCGGACGGCGGCCACGTCGACCAGATCAAGGGCGTGATCGAATCCATCCGCAACAACCCCGACAGCCGCCGGCACATCGTCAGCGCCTGGAACGTGGGACAACTGTCCGAGATGGCCCTGCCGCCGTGCCACGCGTTCTTCCAGTTCTACGTTGCACAGGGTCGGCTCAGCTGCCAGCTCTACCAGCGTTCCGCCGACATCTTCCTCGGCGTGCCGTTCAACATCGCGTCCTACGCGCTGCTCACCCACCTGGTCGCCCAGGTCAGCGGGCTGGGCGTGGGTGACTTCGTGCACACCCTTGGCGACGCTCACCTGTACAGCAACCATCTCGATCAGGCCCGGCTCCAGCTCAGCCGCGAGCCGCGGCCGCTGCCCACCCTGCTGCTGAACCCCGATGTGTCCGAGATCGACGCCTTCGAACTTGCCGACATCGAGGTGGTCGGCTACGACCCGCACCCGGGCATCAAGGCCCCGATCGCGGTCTGAGGAGGCCTGATGCCGCTCATAGCGATTGCGATCGTGGACGCCAATGGCGTGATCGGGGACGGCGAACGCCAGCCCTTCGAGATCGCAGAGGACTGGGCCCGGTTCAAGCGGGTCACCAGCGGACACGTCCTCGTCATGGGGCGCCGCACCCACGACGCGATCGGACGCTGGCTGCCCGGTCGCACCACGATCGTTGTGACCAGCCGGCCCGACAGCGTCACCCTGCCCGCCGACGGCCGTGCCGAGGGCCGCACGGCACCGTCCGTTGACGCCGCGATCGAGCTCGCGCAGAGCCTGGACAGCTACGTCTTCATTGCGGGCGGCGGCAGCGTGTACGAGCAGGCATGGCCGCGACTGACCGACCTCGACCTGACCGAAGTCCATGCCGTGGCGCAGGGTTCGGTGCGCTTCCCCGAGATCGACCCGGCCGAATGGGTCGAGACCTCCCGTGAGCCGCATGACGGATTCGACTTCGTCCGCTACCGGCGACGCTGATGCTGCTGCCGGCCAGGATCGCCGAGGGCGTGCGGAACGGCACGATCACCCTCGCGTTCCGGCGCTGGGAGCAGCCGCGGGTGAAGGTGGGGGGCACCCAGCTGACCGGCGCGGGCATCGTCCGCTTCGACCGGGTGACCGAGGTGCCCGACCTTGGTCGGCTCACGGATGCCGATGCCATCGCGGCCGGCTTCCCCGACGTCGAGGCCTTGCGCCGCCAGCTCGCCCCGTCGCGGCCGGTGGCCCGCAGCCCGCGGGCGAGCCGGGGTGGTGACCACGTTTACCGGGTGGTGCTGTCCTGGATGGGAGAGGACCCTCGGGTGCAGTTGCGCGACCAGTTGCCGGACGCGGACGACCTGGCCCGGCTCCGGGCAGCCGTCGCGAGGCTGGACTCCGGGAAACGCAGCGGGCCGTGGACGCGGCCGATCCTGGAGTGGATCCGGGACAACCCCGGCGTGATCTCCACCGAGCTCGCGGCGCTGCTGGATCGGGAGGTGGCGCCGCTGAAGGCCGACATCCGCCGGCTGAAGGCGCTCGGGCTCACCGAGAGCCTGCGGGTCGGCTACCGGCTCTCGCCCCGTGGCGTCGCCTACCTCGAATCGCTGGTGTGAGCGTGCGGGCCCGGGCCTCGGTGCTGCACCTCGACCTGGACGCGTTCTTCGCGGCCGTCGAGCAGCGCGACAAACCGTCGCTGCGCGGCAGGCCGGTGATCGTGGGCGGCATCGGGCTGCGCGGCGTGGTCTCGACCGCGTCCTACGAGGCACGGAAGTTCGGGGTCGGCTCGGCGATGGCGATGAGCGAGGCGAGGCGACGGTGCCCGCACGCTGCGTTCCTTGCCGGGCGCTTCGACGCTTACCGGCAGGCGAGCGGCATCGTGATGGGCCTGTTGCGCGAGCTCTCCCCGCTGGTCGAGCCGCTCAGCCTGGACGAGGCGTTCGTCGACCTGGCCGCCGGCCCGGAGCGTCCGCTGGACGAGGCGTCGCTGCGGGAGCTGGCCACGGACCTGCGGGCGCGCCTGACCGCCGTCACGGGCGGCCTGACGGCGTCGGTCGGTCTCGGCAGTTCGAAGTTCATCGCGAAGGTGGCCAGTGAACTCGCAAAGCCGGACGGCGTCCGGCTGGTCGTACCGGGCACCGAGGTGGCCACGATCGCGCCGCTGCCGGCCCGCGCGATCCCTGGCGTCGGGCCGGCGACGATGGACCGGCTCGGCCGGCTCGGCGTGCGTACCGTGGCCGACCTGCAGCGATTGTCGTCTGCCGAGCTGGTCCGTGAGCTGGGCAAGGCTGGCGGCGAGCACCTGTTTACCCTGGCCAGGGCGGACGACGACCGTGCGGTCGAGCCCGAGCGCGAGACGAAGTCGATCTCGGTGGAGGACACCTTCGAGCACGACATCGCGGATGCGGGGATTCTGGCAGGGATCGCCGAACGCCAGGCTTCGCAGGTCGTGCAGCGTTTGGCGAAGGCGGAGCTGTTCGCCCGCACGGTGACGGTGAAGGTGCGCTGGCCGGACTTCTCCTCGGCCAGGTCGCGCGAGGCCTGCTGGACGGGCTCGACACCACCGGCGGGGTCCGGCTGCTCGGTGTCGGGGTCTCCGGGCTGGTGGAAGTGGCGCAGGAGCCCCTGTTCGACCTCGGCGACCCCGCGCCCGGCCGGGTGGTGGAGGAGGCCGAGGCGCCGCTGACCCGGCGTCCATCGGGCTGGCTGCCGGGCTCCGATGTCGTGCACGAGGAGTACGGCGAGGGCTGGGTGTGGGGTTCCGGGCTCGGCCGGGTCACCGTCCGGTTCGAGACCGCCGAGTCGGCACCGGGCCCGGTGCGTACCTTCGCCGCGGACGACCCGCGGCTGCGTCCGGCATCGGTCCGGTGAACCGGCCGGGGAGCTCGCAGCCCCTCGGCTACTCCGGGCGGCAGATCTCGTGCCGTGCGATGGCGATCCCGGTGCGGACGGTCAGCGCGGTGACCACGATGCTGGTCAGGGTGAGCGCAAGTCCGGCGAACCAGCCGTAGTCGATGCCGCCCGCGGAGCTCGAGCCGATCAGCGCGGCGCTGAGCGCTGCCAGGGGGAAGCTGTACGCCCAGGAGCTGATCGTGAACGGCATCTGGCGCAGGGCCGGGGCCTGCACCGCGAGCAGGAGCAGCTGGAACACGGCCACGCCGAGCAGGATCTTCACCAGCGGGTCGTTGAAGCTGCCGCCCAGGCGTACCCAGGCAAGGGCGCCGACCGCGGGCGGCGCGATCAGGATCGCGAGCGTGGGGGCCAGTCGCGGCGGCAGCGTGCCCACCGTGAACAGACGGCTGAGCACGATCGGCAGGAGCCCGAGCCAGTAGACGATGCCGATGCCGAAGAAGTACCAGTTCACCGCAGGCGGGGCCAGGGCGGAGCCGGTGATCGGTGCGACGATGTTGCCGACCGCCGGGATGAACCAGGCCGGGTGGATGTGGACGTGCTCGATCCGGGCGTCCGCGATCCAGGTGCGGATGATCCACAGTGTGATCACCGCCTGCAGTGCGGCACCCGTCCACCAGAGCGCCGCGGCGAGTCCGGGCGCCCAGTCCAGGAAGCTCGCAGCGAGCACAAGCAGGGACACCGGGATCGTGGCGGTGAAGGCCGACTTCACCGGATGCCGCCACTCGGCGACGACCGCCGCGCGATGGTTGACGGTCTTGACGAGGTAGGCTCCCGCGGCTGCGGCGAGGGCGGCGAGAGCGAAGCCGGCGAGGCCGCGGCCGGCCAGGGGCGACACCGCCCACATCGCGGTCGACTTCATCCACGCGACAGCGGTTCCTGCCAATCCCATCACCACGGCGAAGGCGCCGATCGGGAAGTGCTCCAGCCGCTGGCGCTCGGACTGGCGGGCCGGGGCCGCACTGGTCAGGTGTTGTGTCTGCACGCAGGGAGAGTATACCCCTGGGGGTATATGGGCGTACGCTGGCCGGTGCGACGATCGTGCCGCCAGTAGACTGCGGCCCGCCGGCCGGAGTGGTGGAACTGGCAGACACGCAGGATTTAGGTTCCTGTGCCCCATGGGCGTGAGGGTTCGAGTCCCTTCTCCGGCACCCGCTTATTTGCCATTTGACTAGCGATTATACCCAGGTCAGGCCCCACTTCGCCGCTATCGGGCCCTTATCGGGCCCTTGTGGCACGAACTTGCTGGGGGAATGTGGCCCGCCGATCCGCTGTCACCAGGCCCGCCGCAGCGGAGATCTGGCGGTGGGAATCGTGCGGAAGAGCTGGTCGAGGTCTGCGGCTCGGACGCGGATGAGCCGCTGTCCGAAGCGCGAGGCGCGGAGTTGGCCGTGCCGGATGCGTCGGCGGAGGGTGTCGACGCTGACGCCATAGATGACGGCTGCCTGCTGGAGGGAGAGCCATTCAGGGACGGGTTGTCCCAAGGCTCCGGGGTTGGCGATCACGGCCATGTCGACTCCTCTGGTGGTGCGGGTCAGATGCTGATGCCGCGGTGGTGGGGGTACTCGGGCGTGAGTGTGCGGCGGTCTTCGGGGTGTCGGGCGCTGTGGGCTGGCGGCGTCACGGTCTCCCAGGGTGGGGGTTCGCCGGCGGTGCTGAGGATGCGGGTGATGCGGTAGCTGAGGGCATCCACGGGGTGTTCGGCGGGCAGCGGACCCTGGTCGGTTGCCCGTTGGAGGAGGTCCTCGACGTCGGAGCGGTAGCGGGCGAGGTAGCCGAGGCGATGGGCGAGGGCGGGCAGGCGTGGGTCGCCGGCGGTGGCGGGCACGGCGGCGCGGAGCGTCGCGGCCCACTGGCTGGTGTCGGTGGTCGCGTGTTCGACGGCACGGTCGAGCTGGCGTTGGATGCGGGCCTCGGCGACCTGGTGCTCTGGTGGTCCGGTGGGTCGGGTGTCCGTGTCGGGGACGTCGTGGGCGGCGCGCCACAGTTGGATGTTGGCGATGATCTCGGCGTCCAGGTCGTTCAGGTCGGCAGCCCAAGGGGGAGTGCTGGCAGCTGTGAGTGCCTCCTGGTAGGTGTCTTCGGCAAGTTGCCGGGTGAGGGTGTAGCGGGCGGACAGGTAGGTCTTCCAGTCGGGGTCGCCGAGCAGTTCGGTGGGGATGCCGGGCAGCCAAGGCAGAGGCCCGCGGGTCCGGCCACCGGAGGCCTGGGTCACGTCGAGGCGCCGGTCGAGGACGGCGGCCGGGTCGTGGGCGCCGCGTAGGTCGCCGAGCGCGAGCGCCTGGTTGAGGGTGGTGGCGGGGTTGTGGCCGTTGGCGGCGATCAGCATCAGGTGCGCGCGCAGGGTCGGCCAGGCGTCGGCCTGGGTGAGGTGGTAGCGGTCGCCGGCAGTGTCGATGAGGCCCTTCAGCACCGGGTGGACGTGGTGTTCAGCGGCGAAGCTGATGGCGTCGAGGTAGGTGGTGATTGCGGGGCCGAGAAGTCGGTCGGGCTGATCCGCCTGCGCGAGGAGGGTGGTGGCAGAAGTCGCAGCGTCGTCGTGCGCGAGGACACGTTCGAAAGCCTCGACGGCGGTGTCCGGGTCGACCAGTTCTTGCGCGGCAGGAGAGAGGTGCTGCTCACTCGGATTGACCAGGACCCAGGCGTGGTTCGCTTGGCGTCCGCGGGTGAGCATCGTGTAGGCGAGCTGCCGGCTCTCGGTGCCGGTGAGGAGGCCGTGGCAGGTGTCCGCGGTGACGCCCTGGGCAGAGTGGATGGTGGTGGCGTAGCCCAACTCGACCGATTCGGCGACATAGCCGGCAGGAAGGGTCAGGCGGTTGTGATTGCGCAGGTGTTGGACGTCGAGACTGCCGTCTCGTTGGACGGCGGTGACCTGCCAGCGGTCGCCGTTGCGGACCCAAGCGGTCTCGCCACTGGCGAGGGTTCGGTTGTTGCGCCGGGTGAGGATCACGTCCCCGGCCGATGCCCGGTTGCCGTCGGCGAGTCCCGTCTCGCGGCCGTGGCGTCGGCCGGCGAGTCGGGCCGTCCGGGCGGCGGCGTTGAGTTGCGCGACTTGGTCGCGGGTGGGTGCGAGCATGAGCGCGTCCAAGCCTGCCTTGCGGTCAGCCGCCCAGGCGGCCAGCACTCGGGAGGTGGCGGTGTCGGGGTCGATGGCGTGGATGCGCCGGTGGTCGAGGTAGTAGCCGATCGCGCCGGCGTCTCCGGAGCGCAGGGCGAGGGAGGCGTCTGCCTCGGCGGGGTCGGTGAACCGTAGAACTTCATCCAGTCGCAGCGCGCCGTGGGTGTGGGCGATGTCGCGGAGGACGCCGCCGGCGCCGATCGCGCCGAGTTGCTGGTCGTCGCCGATCAGCCGGATCGATGCTCCCTGGTCGAGGCACCAGGAGACGATGTGGTCGAGGGTGAGGGTGTCGGCCATGCCGGCTTCGTCGATGACCACCAGCGTGCTCGGTCCGACATGCTTGGCGAGCGGCTCGTGATGTTGGATGGCCCAGGCGAGCTTCGCGAGATTGTCGGCCACCGCCCGGTCGCCCAGTTGCTGGCGCAGCTGCTCGGCGGCTGCGGCTGACGGTGCCAGGCCGAGGACCGTGCCGCCACTGGTGGTCCAGGCAGTTGCGAGTGCCCGCATGGCGGTGGTCTTCCCGGTGCCTGCTGGCGCCATGGCCAACTGCAACCGGAGTCCTGAGGTGGCCATGCCACGCACCAAGGCCTGCTGGGCGGCGTTGAGTGCCTCCCGGTTGGCCATGGACTGGAGCAGGGCAAGGGTGACGGAGTTCTGGTCGGCGGCCCGGCCGCCGGTACGGGCGGCGGTGTCGACGAGACGCCGTTCGGCCCACAGTATGCGCTGGCTGGTGTAGCGGGTCGCGGCGGGTTCCTCATAGACCGGGGTGCCGTCGGGGCGCAACAGCAGGTCCGGTTCCACTGGCATCGTGCGAGTGGTCCGGATTGGCACCGACAGCCGATCGGACAGCGCGTGCTCGACCACCCGGTCCACCACCGCTTGGGTCTGGCCGAGGGAGATGGCGGCGGCGCGTACCTGTCGGAGGGCTTCCGACCGCACGTTCCACGACGTCCAGGAGGCCCGCTCCGACTCGACGATCGAGATCACCCGCTGCGCCGTCCGGGCAATCCAGGCCGGGTCAACCGCGGGCGGTTCGGCCGGGGTCTGTCGCCAGACCCGGCGCAGCGTGTCGGGCAGGGAGTGGCCCGGGCCGAGGGAGCGCAGCACGGTGGTGGCCTCCGTGGCCCAGCTTCGGCGTTGTTCGGCTTCGGATCGGGCTTGGTGCTTTCCCGGGCGGGTCTCGAGGGTGGCCTGCTGGCCCAGGTTGAGCTTCTCCGTCGGGGTTGGCGGCCGCTCATGATCGGCCTCGAACCGCTCGACCAGTTCGGCGCTGCGGTCCTCGACATCGCGTCGGCGTGAAGACCAGAGCGCCAACAGGGCGGGCTCGAGGCCGGCGATCTCATAGACGGGCCGTTTCCCGTCCTTCCCGACCGGCACCATCGACAACCCCAGGTCGCGGAGTCGGGCGGTGAGGCTGGTCAGGTACATCTCGGACATGGTGACCTTCGCGGCGAACAGCACGCTGGCGTCGATCGCTTTCCAATCACCGGCGAGAGTTTGGACCTTGTTCGCGATCGCGACGTGGGTGTGCAGGTCGGGGTCGCCGGCGCGGGAATCGCGGTGGTCGAACCGGGCGGCGATCATGCCGCGCACCGGAACGTGCCGAGCGCCCCCATGGCCCTCGCGGGTGAACAACACCCGACGCTCGGCCTCAGCCAAGGTGTCGGTCACCGCGGCGGTGTGTACAGCCCGGATCCTCGCCGCCAGCCGCGGGTCGGCGATCGCCCACAGTGCCGACACCGACTTGGGCGGGGACAGCGTGACATCAAACCCAGCCACCGGCGTCCGGGACCGGGATTTCGCCTTGGTGATGAAGGCGTGCAGTTCCTGCGGCCCGGACGGCACCCGGCCGTATCGTTCGGCGAACCACTCCACTCCCAGGGCCGTGCGCAACTCGTCCCGGACCTGGCTGGACACCATCGTTGCTGCGGGATGCCGCCGGAGCCAGTCCATGCTGCGACGGTCGAGTTCAGTCTCGAACGGCGACGCCGGGTTGGTGAACACTGCAAAGGCCCGTCCGAGCTTCACCCCGCTGGTCGGGTGCAGGCCGGCGCCGAACAGCAGCCGCATTTGCTCCGCGGTCACCTCATCGCCCGGCAGCAAGCCGACGCCCGCCAATCCGGCGCCCCACCACTGGCCAGGTGCCTCACCCTTCGCCGTGTAGTAGTCAGCCAGCGAGGTGTGGCCGCGACCGGTCGCGTCCAGCGCGGCGACCTGCCGGGTCAGGTACTCATAGCCCGACCCCGCCGCCAGCTTCACCAGGCCGATCGCCACTTTCGCCTCCCTCAACTGCGAAGTCCTCTATGCCTCCCTAGGCCCGCGGGGGTCGCCGATCGGGACACCCCGACCCCGGCGAATCGCCGCGCCTCCTACCCCTAACAGGCAGATGAGCGGGCCCTCCGTGGTCAGGGACTGCTCGACTACTTCTCCCCGGCACGCCCCTTAAGCCTCGAAATCCGGCGTTCCGGACAGGCTGACCGCACGAACTTCGAGCTGATGGCTCTTGTCCGGGTGCTCGACGCGACCTCGCGGGATCGCGCGCATCCGCGAACCGGCACGGCACGTTCGTGCAGCCGGAGGCTCAGGCGGCGACCCAACCCGCCCTCGTCAGCAGAGGTGTACACTGTGATACACAACGAGGGAGGCGGGATGATGGGCACGACAGTCGGAATCCGGGAGTTCCGGGCGGGATTGGCCGACTACATCGACTCTGAGGAGCCGGTCGCGGTGACTCGCCACGGCCAGACGGTCGGTTACTTCATCCCGACCCGGGTCGGACGCGACGCCGAGGTAGCCGCGCTCCGCGCTGCCGCCGCAACCCTGGACGACCTGCTGGCCGAGAAGGGCATCGACCCCGAGCAGCTGGTTGCTGACTTCAAAGCAGCCCGGAGGACCCAGAGCCCGGAGTGACTGTGAAGGCTGGGCACCGTCGCATCGTGGTCGACGCCAACATCCTGATCCGACTCGTGCTCGGGCGCAGGGTGCGCGACCTCGTACTCGACCACGCCGACCAGGTCCGTTACTTCACCCCGCAGGTCGCCTACGACGACGCCCGCACGTACCTGCCCGACCTGTTGCGACGACGCGGCGTAGACCCAGCGGCGGCGCTCACCGTCCTGGACGGCTTTGCGTCGATCATCCGCGCGGTCGACCCGACGATCTACGCCACGGCCCGAGAGGCCGCCCTGGCCAGGATTCAGAACCGAGACCCCGCCGACTGGCCGGTCGTCGCCACCGCCCTCATCCTCGACTGCCCCATCTGGACCGAAGACCAGGACTTCTTCGGAACGGCATCCCCACCTGGACCACCGACCGCGTCCAGCTCTACCTCGACACCACACCCCACTAACCCCAACAGCCGCATGCTCAACTGCCACACACCCGGTGCAGATCGGAAGGGGTTGGCGTCGCGGGCGGGCCTGCCGCGCCGCCTGATGCCCGCACTGCGACATACGGGGCGTCGACACAACGGAGATCACAAACCCAAGGCGCCAAGCGCTGGCGGGCTCCGTGGTAGACGGTCCGGCCAGCAACTGCACCCGTTGGACCAGACGCACGGCACCTCCCTTGCGAGGTTTGGATCGCAACCCTTGAGGCTAGGTTTCGTCGTTCTCCCGCTCGTGCCGCACGCCCTAGCTTGTTGTCAGGTGGGCGAAGGCGGCCGCCGAGAGCCAAGGAGAGGTCAATGAAGAACCGAATCAGGGTGTTGAAGACTGCGGCGGTGGCTGTCACCGCGGCCCTCGCCCTCACTGCGTGTGGAGGCGGCGGGGGCGGTAGCACCTCCAACTCGTCAAGCTCCGCTGAGAAGACGGTCATGAATGCCATGTTCATCGGTGGCACCGCGGACAAGGCGCTGATCGATGTGGTCCGTAAGGTCACGGACGAGTTCAACGAGAAGAACCAGTTCAACGTTGAGATGCGCATCGAGACGTACGAGAACGAGCAGTACAAGACCAAGCTCGCCTCGCTGATGGCATCCAACTCGCAGCCGGATGTGTTCTTCACCTGGAGTTCTGGGTATCTGAAGCCGTTCGTGGCCGGCAACAAGGTCCTTGACCTCACCCCGTTCCTGGAGGCGGACGCCGAGTGGAAGGGCCGCTTCAATGACGGTGTCTTCGGCCCGGTGACCTTCAACGACAAGATCTACGCCGTGCCGCACGGCGCCGCTGTCGCCGTCATGTACTACAACACCAAGGTCTTCGCCGACCAAGGGCTGAAGGTGCCGACCACCTACGCCGAGTTCGTCGACGTCGTGAAGAAGCTGAAGTCAGCCGGAGTCACGCCGCTATCGGCCCCGGTGAAGGACGCGTGGATCGCTGGCCAGCTCCTACAGCAGATTGCCAATGCTGAGGCGGGTGTCGGGCTGTTCGACGAGACCGTGGCGCTGACCGCCAAGTGGAACGACCCTAGGTACGTCGCGGCGGGCGAGAAGTTGAAGGAGTTGCAGGCCATCGGGGCGTTCCCGGACGGGTACCTCGGGATGAGCAACGACGAGGGTCGTGACTTGTTCACCACCGGCAAGGCGGCCATGTACTACATGGGCTCGTGGGACATGTCCGTGTTGTCCGAGAGCGCACTCAAGGACGACATCGGCGTGTTCAACATCCCACCGGTCAACCCTGGAGAGAACGTTGCTGTGGGCGACGTCGACCTCGCCTACGCGGTGGGTGCCAACACCAAGAACCCGGACGCCGCAGCGGCATACCTCAAGCTGTTCTCGGACACGACTGCGCAGCAGGGATTCGCATACGACGCCAGCTACCTGATCTCCACGAAGACCGAACTTGATGAGTCGAAGCTGAGTCCGTTGTTCATCAAGATCAACGCGCTGCAGAAGGATCTGAGCGGTGTGACACCGTGGTTCGATCGAGTCTTTGGTGCCGGTGAGGGTGTCGAGTTCAACAACGCCGCCCAAGCGATCATCGCAGGCAAGGATCCAGCTCCGCGGCTGGACGAGCTGCAGACGTTCGCTGAGGCCAACGCCGAGCGCTGACCCCCCGGGGACGGGGAGCCGCAGGGCTGGCTCCCCGTCCCCGCACGCGCCGTATCCAAGGAGTGCCTCGTGCAACAACTGCTGCGCCGGAAGCGCTACATCGCCTTTTTCGTGGGTCCCGCTCTGCTGATGTTCGTGGCGTTCGGGCTCGTCCCGATCGGCTACAACGTCTTTCTGAGCTTCTATCGAACCGATCTCATGTCGCCGGGGATCTTCATTGGTCTCGACAACTACAAAAACCTGCTGAACGACTCCATCTTCTTGCGTAGCGTCGGGAACAACCTGATCCTGGTCGTGGGTTCGCTGCTCGCGCATCTGCCGCTCGCGCTGCTGCTGGGCAACATCCTGTTCCACAAGATCAGGGGCGGACAGTTCTTTCAGTCGGTCTACTTCCTGCCTTCGGTGGTCTGTGGGGTGGCCATCGGCCTGACCTGGACGTTCATATACAACTCCGAGTTCGGCATGGTCAACAAGATCCTCGAACTGCTCAACCTCGCCCACCTCCAGCAGGCCTGGCTGTCGGAGGAGAGCACCGTGATGCTGGCCATCATGGTGGTGGTCATGTGGCAGTTCGTGGGCTATCACCTTGTGATCCAGTTGGCCGCCATGCGCGCCATCCCCGGCGAGCTCTTCGAGTCGGCCATCATGGACGGGGCCTCGGCGTGGCAGCAGTTCTGGCGGATCACCTTCCCACTGATCCGACCCATGCTGAAGGTCGACGCGATCCTGATCGTGACCGGCTCGTTGAAGTACTTTGACCTGGTGTTCGCAATGACAAGGGGCGGGCCTAACCACGCCTCCGAAGTCATGTCGACCTACATGTTCACCACGGCATTCCGGACCCTGAAGTTCGGTTACGCCTCGGCCATAGCCAATGCGCTGCTTCTGCTCTGTGTCCTCGCAATCGTGGCCAGCAACTACCTGTTCAAGTCCGAGAAGATCGAATACTGAGGGCCGACCCATGAATGCCAAGTTCTCCCGCACCTGGGCCGCGCCCGTCTACCTGCTGCTGACCTTCTTCGCGGTGGTGTTTCTTTACCCGATTCTCTGGCTGGTGATCAACTCCTTCAAGACTCAGGAGGAACTGTTCGCTTCGCCCTGGGTCCTTCCCATACACGCGACGCTTGACAACTACTACCGCGCGTTCGTCGAGGGCAACATCGGTCGCTACTTCGTCAACTCAGTGATCGTCACTGCTGCCGTCGTGATCGGGGCGACCCTGCTGTCCGCCATGGCTGCGTACGGGATCACGCGGCTGAAGTGGAAGCTCGCCAAGCCGGTGTTCGCTGTCTTCCTGCTGGGCATGACCATCCCGATGCACGCCGCGGTCGTCCCGCTGTTCGCGATCTTCAACCAGCTGCAGCTGATCAACACCTACTGGTCGGTGATCATCCCGCACATCGTGTTCGCCATGCCCATCGCCATCCTGATCCTCACTGGCTTCTTCCAAGCCATCCCCCAGTCGATAGAAGAGGCGGCCGTGATGGACGGGTGCTCCATCCCGACAGTGTTCTTCAGGATCATCGTGCCGATGTCGGTGCCCTCGCTGGTGACCGTCGCGGTCATCACGTTCATCACCGCATGGAACGACCTGCTCTTCCCGCAGATCTTCCTCGCCGATCCTGACATGATGACGCTGCCCGTGGGACTGACCTCCTTCCAGAGCAGGTACAGCACCGACTATGTGGGGATGATTGCCGCTGTGGTCATCACCATCCTGCCTACCGTTGTCATCTACTCGCTCCTGCATCGCAAGATCATCAGCGGCATGACGGCCGGAGCGGTGAAGGGATAGCCCCGTGATCAGTCTGTGCATCGCCGACGATGAACCGGTAATCCGCCAAGGCCTCGTCTCCTTGCCCTGGGAGAGCGTCGGCGTCCGGCTCGTTGCCGAGGTCGGCAACGGGCTGGACGCCGCCGAGGTGCTCCAGACCGAGGTCATCGACGTGGTGCTGGCCGACATCAGAATGCCGGGTCTCGACGGCATCGAACTCTCCCGGCTCATCGTCCAGGAGGGCTTGAGCACCAGCGTCGTACTGCTCAGCGGTTACGGCGACTTTGAACTCGCCCAGGAGGCGATCACCTACAGCGTCGCCTCGTACCTGCTCAAACCGGCCAACCCGGAGGAGATCCTGGCTGCGGTGAAGAAAGCAGGAGAGCAGGTCGCGAAGACGAAATCGGCAGATCTGCGACTCAGGCTGCTAGAGGCCGAACTGCGGCGGCGGCAGTTGGTGATGGACGACGCCGGCATCGTCCTGGGTGAGGTCTCGCACCAGGGGGTTGCCGACCAAGTGTTGCGCTACATCGTCGACAAGAACGCATCCCACATCACGCTCACCTCCATGTCCCGCGACCTCAGTTTCAGTTCGATCTATCTCAGCAGGGTCATCAAGAAGGCCACCGGCTACACCTTCCTGGAACTCCTCAACGGGCTTCGGGTGCAGGAAGCGGCCCGGCTGCTCAGGGAAACCCCGGAATCCTTCGTCCGGATCACCGAACGGGTCGGAGCCGCCGACTCGCGCTACTTCGGCCGGGTGTTCAAACGCGCCTACGGCGTGGCGCCGTCGGCCTATCGACGAGAGCCAACTACCCCGCTGGACTCGAAGCTCGCCTTCACCCTGACCTCCCTGCGCAACCGCCACGACCATGCGTAGACCCACCACGCACTGGAACATCCGCCCCAAGCTAGTTCTGGCCTTCTGCTCCCTGGCCCTTCTGCCCACACTGACGCTCACGTTCGTTGCACATGCCGTGGCAAGCCAAGCCCTGGAGGCCAACGCCCGGCGGTTCAGCCACGACATCATGTTCCAGGCCGGCGCAACCATGGACAGCCGACTCCAGAAGGTCGAGGAGATCTCCTTCAACGTCGTCATTGACCGCGACATCCAGAAAGCGCTCGACGCGGCCAACCACGGCGAAGTCGATGCGCTCGAAGGCACCCGATTGGTCAACAATGCCCAGTCGGTCCTCGAGGCCCAAGTACTCTTTCATGACGAGATCAACGCCATCTGGGTCGAGGCGTCCAGCGGTCAGCGCGTAGCCCTCGACAAGGCTCGACTCGGTCTCGGGCCAGCGACCGTCCCCCAAGACCAACTCACTGCAGCGGCAGGACGCCCGGTGTGGACCAGGGGCGACTCTGCGCGCCAAACGGTCAACCTAGGCCGGCTGATCAACTCCACGACGACCCAACAGCCGCTCGGACATCTGGTGGTCGAGGTCCCGTTGTGGTACCTGACCGACGTCATCTCGACCACGCAATCGGTTCTGGGCGGCGACATCATGGTGGTCGACACCGACGGGTTCGTCGTCACCTCATCGAACGAGCAGTTGGTGCGACGCCCCGCACCCATCCTGCCAACAGACGACAACGACCCGGCCTACGCCTTCCGCACAGTTCGACACGACGGCGTCGACCAGTACGTCGCGACCAGCGAGCCGCTACGCAGTGGCTGGCGCATCGTCGCGGTGGTGCCGAGCGACGTCTATCGCGCAGATATCAACGCATTGACGGGTGCGCTCATCGTCGGCTCAATCGCGATCCTCGCAATCGCTGCGGTCACCGCCGTCCTGATCGCCAATAATCTCTCTCGGCCCATTCAGCAACTGTCTGCTGACATGCGCTCATTCGGTGAAGGCGACCTTGAGAAGCGCTCAGCGGTGCGGCGCAGCGACGAGATCGGCCGCCTTGGCGGCTCATTCAACGCCATGGCCGACAACATCAACGCCCTGGTCGAGAGCGTGTACACAGAGCAGAACGCTCGCCGTGAGTTCGAGCTGCGGTCACTGCGGATGCAGCTCAACCCGCACTTCCTCTACAACACGCTCGACACCATCAACTGGATGGCGCGGAACCAGGGAGCCGACGACGCCGGGATCATGGCGAACTCGCTCGGATCGCTCCTGCGCGCCACGATCGACGCAGAAGACAACGTTCCGCTCGAGGAAGAGATCGAGAAACTCAACCACTACCTCCAGATCCAGAGCTACCGCTACGGCGATCGACTCACCGTTGAATTCGACATCGATCCAGCGACGACCCACCTGCTCGTCCCGACACTGATACTCCAGCCACTGGTGGAGAACGCCATCATCCACGGCATCGCACCGAGCCTGGGCGCAGGCACTGTCACCGTCCGCGCCGCACTCAGCGAAGGCCGACTGATCCTCCAGGTAGCCGACAACGGCGTTGGGATGATCGCCGACCTGGCGGACATCCTCAACGCGCGCGACCGGGACGACACCGTCGGACTCGCAAACGTCGTCAAGCGCATCAAGGCCACCTTCCAAAACGACGGCCACGTCGCCGTCACCAGCGACCTGGGTGAGGGCACCACCGTCACCATCACCATCCCCGCCATCACCAGACAACAACCCACCACGGACGAAGGAGAAGCATGAACGGCGCCTATCGAGGGCTCGGAGTCGCGTACTACCCAGAACACTGGGAGCGGTCCCTGTGGGAAGACGACGTCACGCGCATGCTTGAGCACGGCCTGGACACGCTGCGCATCGCCGAGTTCGCCTGGGCGTTGCTCGAACCCCGCGAAGGGGAGTTCGCTGTCGATTACTTCGATGACTTCCTGGCCATCTGCCACCGACTGGGCATGAAGGTCATCTTCTGCACCCCGACGGCCACGCCGCCGATCTGGATGCAGCACGACCATCCGGGCATCCTCAACCGCGACCGCGAGGGGCACGTACTCGACGGCCCGCGCCGCAACTACAGCTACAACTCCCCGGAGTACCTCACGTTCTGTGAGCGCATCGTCAGCAGACTGGCCGAGCACTATGGCCATCACCCTGCGATCGTCGGCTGGCAGATCGACAACGAGATCAACTGCGAAGTCGCCGAGTTCTTCGCCGACGGTGACCAGGACGCCTTTCGCGCTTACCTGCAGGAGAAGTACGGCACGCTGGAAGCCCTCAACGAGGCGCTGGGCACGACGTTCTGGAGCCGTCGCTACAGCGATTGGGCCCAGGTTCGGCTCGCCGGTAAAGGTCTTCACGGCTCGATCAACCCGCACCTTGCCCTCGAGGAGCGGCGTTTCTTCTCCCGCAGCGCGGTGGCATTCACCCGCAAGCAAACCACGATCCTCCGCCGCCACCTGGCCGAAGGCGTCTGGATCACCACGAACGGACTCTTCCCCAACCTCGACTACAACGAGCTGATGACGGCCGGGCTCGACTTCATCACCTTCGATTCGTATCCGAACTTCGCCTACGACGTGAACCACAACCCCGCCGAGGACGACCTGCTCGACCGTAAATGGAGTTGGAACCTCGCGTGGACCCGCTCCATCTCGCCAACCTTCGGGATCATGGAGCAACAGGCCGGCGCCCACGGCTGGACCAACCGCATGGAAGCACCGATGCCGAAACCGGGACAGCTGCGGCTCTGGAGCCTGCAGTCCGTGGCCCACGGTGCCGACATGGTGAGCTACTTCCGCTGGCGGACCAGCCCGATGGGACTGGAGATCTACTGGCACGGCCTAAATGACTACGCCAACACCCCGAACCGGCGGCTGGCCGAACTGAAAAGCTTCTCCGCTGAATGGGCGGCTCTGGAAGCCGTCAAAGACGCTGTCTACGAGGCGAAGGTCGCCATCCTCAAGGACTACGACAACGAGTACGACGCCGCCCTCGACGACTGGCACGGCCGGGTGGCCCGCGCCAGTGACGACGCCTGGTTCCGCGCGACCCAGGCCTCGCACACGCCCTGCGATTTCGTGTACCTGGGCGCCGCGACACCCGAACAGCTGGCCGCCTACGACCTGCTGGTCTACCCGCACGCGGCGATCATGACCCCGGCGGTCAGCGAGCTGTTGCGCGGCTACGTCGAGGGTGGCGGCACCCTGGTCTTCGGTGCCCGCACCGGCTACAAGGATGAGACCGGACGTTGCCCCATGCGTCCGATGCCTGGGCTGGTCGGCGACTGGGTCGGGGTCACCGTCGAGGACTACACGCTGGTCGGACGCGACACGCGCGACATGTCGGTCGACTGGGACGGGATCGAGGTGCCAGCTCCGGTGTTCAACGAGCTGCTCCGCACCGATGATGACTCGGTCGAGGTGCTGGCCCGGTTCACCAAGGACTACTACGCGGGCGCTCCGGCACTGACCCGTCGGACGGTGGGCGGCGGCGTCGTCTACTACCTCGGTGCCTGTTTCAGCCAGGAGATGGCCGTCCGCCTGCTTGAAGAGCGCGCAGTCCGCAGTCCACTCGCCGACATCGTCGCGGCACCCGAGACAGTTGAGCTGGCCACTCGCAACGGCGAAGGGGGGAGATTCCTGTTCCTGCTCAACTACTCAGCCAACGAGGCAGCCGTCGAACTGAAACGTCCAGTCGTCGACCTCTTCACCCACCAGGAGGCTTCTGGCGAGGTGGCCATCCCGCCCTACGGCGCACTGGTCGCGAGGCTGGCGTAGCGAACCTTTCGAGCTTCACGGAGCGACTTCCCCGCTCGCGTACCAGCGGGTCTGTCCGATGAACGGTGTAAATGGCGTTCATCTTCAGTGGTTCTTCGTCTCGGCGGGCATGCGGTCGGCGAAGGTGACGGCGAAGGCGTTGAGGGCTGGCTTCCACCGCACGGCCCATCGTGTCTGACCGGTGCCTTTGGGGTCCAGTGATCTGGTGACCAGGTACAGGGTCTTCATCGCGGCCTGTTCGTTCAGGCTTTCGATCGCGTTGGTGGAACACAGCACGCGGCGGATCTCGACGTCGTAGGCCAGGAACGGGGTGAACTCTTCCCACGCGTTGCGCCATAGCCCGACGATCGCCGGGTAGGGCCGGCCCCACTTGTCCAGGAACACGTCCAGTTCGTGCTCGGCCGCGGCCCGGGTGGGGGCGGTGTACGCCGGTCGCAGGTCGTGGCTGATCTGGTCCCAGTACTTCCGGGAGGCGTAGCGGAAAGTGTTGCGGATCAGGTGGATGATGCAGGTCTGAACCGTGGTCCGCGGGAACACGGCGGTCACACTGTCCGGCAGTCCCTTCAACCCGTCACACACTAGGAAGAACACATCGCTCACGCCGCGGTTCTTCAGGTCGGTGAGCACGCTGAGCCAGTACTTGGCTGATTCCCCACCGCCTTGTCCGGGCCAGATCCCGAGGATGTCCTTGTGGCCTTCCAGGTCGACCCCGATCGCGGCGTAGAACGGCTGGTTCCCGACCTGACCATCCCTGACTTTGACGATGATGGCGTCGATGAAGATCGCGGCGTACACGGCCTCCAGCGGCCGGGCCCACCAGCTGTTCATCTCCTCCACGATCTTGTCGGTGATCCGGCTGATCGTGTCCTTCGACACCGACGCGCCGTACACCTCGGCCAGATGCGCCGAGATCTCACCGGTGGTCAGACCTTTGGCGAACAGGCTGATCACCAGCGTGTCCACATCCGAGAGCCGACGCTGCCGCTTGCCGACCAGCTGCGGGGCGAACGTGCCCTCCCGGTCCCGCGGTACCTCGATCTCGACCTCACCGCAGTTGTCGGTCACGACCGTCTTCGATCGGGTCCCGTTGCGGGAGTTCCCGCCGTTGCGGCCCTCGACAGCATGCTTGCCATAGCCCAGGTGGTCGGTCATCTCCTCCTGCAGGGCGGTCTCGATCACCGTCTTGGTCAACGTCTTCAGCAGCCCGCCAGGGCCGGTCACCGCAACCCCCTGCTCGCGGGCCTTGCGGACCAGCCCGGCGATCGCGGTCAGCTCCTCGGGGCTCAAACCAGCATCAGCCGGCACCCCGAACGGTGCACCCTCGGGTGCCTCATCCTTCGATGGCTCCACAGCCACCAGTGTCTCGGTCATCACGACCCTTCCTGCCCATCCGGGCGGTAGAGCCATTTACACCGTTCCCGCGACAGTCCCCTCTCGGACGTTCTTACCCCGGCCGAAGAGAGCCGAGTGGTTCCGAGTGCGTTACGAGAGGTTCCGCGCACTCCGCGCGGAGATGCTGGGGCTCACGGGAGCCTGAGCATTCATGCCCGGCCGACGAAGAGAACGCAGTCAACGAACTCTCTGCGCATCACGGACGAACTACTGACCCGGCGAACGCCAGCCGATGTTGTGCACATGTTGTGCAGAGGACTGAAAGGTGCCTCTGACTACGTGGAGCTAACGGGATTCGAACCGGTCCACTGCGCCTGAAATGATCGCGTCCAACCCCTTGACTACCTCGGCCAGATGGTCAGCTGCGATCTCCTGATAGCGCATTGCCATTGCGGGGGTGGTGTGGCCCGCAATCGACTGGAGTTCACGGAGAGTCGCCCCGGCAACCGCGGTGTACGTGAGGCCGACGTGTCGAAGATCATGGAATCGGACACCTTCGGCGCCGGCATCGCGGCAGGCGCGGAGCCACACTTTGCGCCAGAGTCGATCATCGACGTTACTGCCATCCTGACCCCAGAAGAGCAAGCCGTTCGGCCCGAGCTGGGTGTGATCCCGGAGGTGGCTTCTGACATCATCCAGCAGCGACGCCGGGATGTGCACGGTCCTCCTGGCTGCATCCGTCTTCGGCTCGCCGACATGGAAAGTGGTTCCCGCACGAACCACTCCTCGCTGGACCTTGATCACCGCGCGATCGAGGTCGACGTCCGATCGCCGCAATTCACGGACCTCGCCGGAACGAAGGGCACACCAAGCCCCGAGGAGTACGCCCAGGCGCCACCTCTCAGGCATCGCATCCGCGATGGCAAGCACCTGCGCCGGCGTGAGCGGGTCCACGCTGCGTCGACGGCTCGGCTTGCCAGCTCCTCGGACATGGACGGGGGACGCCGCGATGAGGCCATCCTCCACCGCAGCCAAGCAGAGGGTACGAAGGAGGTTGTACGCCAGATCGCAGCTCCGCCGGTGGGTGTCGCGGGGGAGCGCCTGCCACCAGGCGTTCACTTGGGCGCGGGTCAGTTCGTCGAGGTACACGGGCCCCAAACCGACCCGGGTGCGGTAACGCGAGGTACTGCCGGTGACCAGCGGCTCGGCCAGGATGTAGTACCGCAGACTGCTGTCGTAGCGAGAGCGCGTGGAGGGTCGGAGGTCGCCATTGCTCTCGAGCCATTGCCGGGCGTAGCTCGCCACCGTCGTTCGGTTGGCCAGAGCCTCCTCCACCTCCCGTCGAGCGACCTCGCGGTCGGCCGGTGGCGTCCACTGGTCGGTCTCGATCAGGCGCCGCTCCATCTCCAGCCAGACTCTTGCGTCCCCCTCGGTCTGGAACGTCATGGGTGCCGTGTAGGTGATGCTCGGAGTGACTCCGGGAATCCCGCCATGCCGATAGCTCGCCTGGTAGTTCCCCGATGGCTTCAGCCGCACGCTGCCCCAGCGCGACCGTGTCCGCGGAAGTCTGCGCGTTCGCCCCATCGTCAGCCCCTTCTCCCACGCCCACTCGCCGCGCCCGGGCCCTTATCGGGCCCTTATGTACCAGTTTCATGCCTAGACACGAGTGTGCACTCGTGGCGGCTCTGACACCATCATACCTTGTCGGCGGGCAGAAGGCGGCTTTGGTGAGGGCCGGACGCTACCTCCCTTGTTGGGTTCAAGTCCCTTCTCCGGCACGCGCGCCTCCTGCTGATCCTGCGGTCCAGCTCGGGATCGGCTCCGTAACATGAGCCGCATGCAGCCCAACCTCGATCAGCTGGCGGCCCTGCGCCGCTACCAGGACGAGTTCGAGACGAGCATTCCGCTGGTCGACCCGGACGCCCCGGTGGCGTCCTGTGGCGACTGGCGGGTGCGGGAGCTCGTCCACCACCTGGCCGCGGTGCACCGCTGGGCGGGCGGTCTTGCGGCGCAGCAACCCACCGAACCACTGCCCGTGGAAGGCTTCGCACTGCGGTCCGGCTACGCCAGCGAGGCGGCCCGGTTGCGGGCGATCTTCCGGCGGCTCGACCCGGACACGGTCACGCAGACCCTGCTCGACGATCCGGCGCCGGCAGGGGAGTGGGCCGGCACCGTGCGGTTCTGGCACCGGCGCCAGGCGCTCGAGACGCTCGTCCACCTGTGGGATCTGCGGACTGCCGCTGGACTGCCGTTCGAGCCGGGCTCCGAGGCGTGGCACGACTGCCTGGACGAAGTGGTCACGGTGATGCACCCCCGTCAGCTCCGGCTCGGACGCATCCGTCCGCCCTCTGTCCGCGTCCGCTTCGTGGCCGTCGACGCGCCCGCCGACTACCTGCTCCAGGGATCGCCCGGCGGAGTGGAGACGGTCGTGACCGGGGCCATCCGGAGCCTCGCCCTGCTCGCCTGGGGTCGGCTGGACGCGGCAGACCCGAGCCTGGCCATCAGCGGCGACACCGACGGACTCGCCGAAGTACTCGCCGCCGGGCTCACCCCCTGACGTCCCGGTCCCGTTTCGGCCACCCGGAAGGGCGCCCACCCGTAGGATGCGGCCGTGAGCGTGCTCGGACGCGGCACGGACGGCCGCCCGGCGGGTGGGTCGACCACGAGTCGGCCGGTGATCCGCTGGGTGCTCGCCATGGTCGCGCTCGCAGTGATCGGTGCGGTGGGCTACATGGTCATCGAGGGCTGGAGCTTCTTCGACGGCCTCTACATGGCCGTGACCACGATGACCACAGTCGGCTTCCGCGAGGTTCACGAGCTGGACTGGCCGGGCCGGATCTGGACCATGCTGATGGCGCTGTCGGCCATCGGCGTGATCTTCGGCACGGTCAGGGTGGTGGCGGAGAACGTGATCACCGATGTCGCCAGTGGAAGAAGAAAGGCCAAGCGGATGAGCCGGGTGATCGACCAGCTCCGCGGACACTTCGTGGTCTGCGGATTCGGACGGGTCGGGTCGATGGTGGCCCGTGAACTCGTGGAGGACAACCAGAAGGTCGTTGTGATCGACATCCGCGAGGACTCCCTGCAACGGGCCGAGGACGCCGGCTACCTGGTCGTCCACGGTGACGGGGCGACCGACGAGGTGCTCCGGCGCGCCGGTGTCGAGCGGGCGAAGGGCCTGGTCAGCGCTATCGACTCGGACGCGGAGAACGTCTACGTCACGCTCACCGCGCGATCGATGAACCCGGACCTGTTCATCGTCGGACGCGCGGGTGCGGAGAACGTGATCTCCAAGCTGATCCAGGCTGGCGCCGACCGCGCCGTCTCGCCCTACACCATGGCAGGACGGCGGATCGTGAACCTCGCCCTCAAGCCCGGCGTGGTCGAGTTCATCGACGCGGCCCTCGCCAGAGGGGGAATGGCCTTCAGCATGGAGGAGGTGGTTGCGGACGCCGACGGTCCGCTGGCGGAGGTTACCGTCGGCGAACTCCGGGGTCGCGGGATCCTCACCCTCGCCGTGCTGCACGCGCCCGGCGCCTTCGAGCCGAACCCTCCCGATGAGCGGGTGGTCGCTGCCGGCGAGCACCTGATCGTCTCCGGTGCCACCGCAGTGCTGGACACCCTGGCGCGCTCGGCGCTCAGCGGCTCCCGCTCCTGGCAGTCGGGCGTGCCCGACTCACCGGTCCGCGGAGACTGACCTGCCGACGCGGGGGCTCTCACACTCCCAGTTCGCGGCGGAGCTTGGCAACGTGGCCGGTCGCACGCACGTTGTACTGCGCCACCGAGATCGTGCCTGCGCCCTCGGCGTCCACGTCGACGATGAAGGTCGAACGGATCACGCCCTGCACCTGCTTGCCGTAGAGCATCTTCGAGCCGAACGCGCCATAGGCGTTGAGGACGTCCCGCCCCGGATCGGCGAGCAGTGGGAAGCGGAGGTGGTCGCGCTCGCGGAACTTCGCGAGCTTGGCGGTGCTGTCCGGGGAGATCCCGATCACCTGGTAGCCGGCTGCGTCGAGGTCGCCCATCGCGGCGTCGAAGTCGACGGCCTCCAGCGAGCACCCGGGGGTCATCGCGGCGGGGAAGAAGTAGACGATGACCCGACCGCCGGCGTAGTCGGCGAGTTGCACGGGCTGCTGGTCGGCGTCCGGCAGGGTGAAGGCTGGGGCGGGATCGCCCGGTCGCAGTTGGGTCATGGCGTCACGATAGGGCACGTCCGCTCGGCCCTGCGGCTGTTCGCGCCGGCCGGCACCGCGCTGGCATAGGCTGTGCGAGAGGCAGTGGCCGGTGAAGGTGGAGGAGCCATGGCAGAGGCAGTGCGCACCCGCGAAGAGATCGAGGCCGAGATCGCGGCGGCGCGGCAACGGCTCGCCGCGAGCGTGGAGGGCCTGATCAGTCAGGTACACCCGAAGGCCATCGTCGCCAACACGGTCTCGGACGCGCGAACCTTCGCCCGCGGCACCTTCGACCAGGCGAAGGCTCAGGTCGTCGACGAGCGCGGTGGCCTGCGCACGGATCGCGTCGTTCTGCTCGCCGCCGCTGCCGGCGGTGCGGTCGCCTTCGTGCTGATCCTGCGTTCGCTCCTGCAGGGACGCTGAGGAACGTCGTCGTCGACGGCGACTCTGCGGTGCCGCTTCACGTGAGCTTGCATCCGGTCACTCGTTTTACCCAACCTACTGAATCGTTCAAATCAAACTGTAACGATTCATTACCCACATTCGTTTGATCGTCTCGTTGGAGTTCCATAACAATCCGGGAAAAGTGCTGCCCATCCGGGGTGCCGCGTGCCTAGAGTGCTGACAGGGTCCCCAGGCGGGGGACACACATCTGAGAAGCGAGGACTCAATGTCTCATGCACGCACAACGCGGCGCGTGCTCGCAGCAGTGGCATCAGTCGGTGCCGTGCTGATCACCGCTGCGTGCAGTTCCTCCACAACCCCGGCGGGCAGTGCCTCCGCCAGCGGCGTGAACTGGGACGAGCGCGGGCCGATCACGTATGCGCAGGGCAAGGACACTGCGGGTGTCTGGGCCGGTGTGCTGAAGGAGTGGAACGACGCTCATCCGAACGAGCAGGTCACGCTGAGGGAGCTTTCTCCCGAGGCTGACCAGCAGCGGGCCGACATGATCAAGCGCGGCCAGGCCAAGAGTGGCGAGTTCTCGGTCATGTCAGTAGACGTGGTGTGGACCGCCGAGTTCGCGGCGAACGGCTGGCTGCAGGAGTTGCCGAAGGACAAGTTCCCGACCGACGGCATGCTCGCCAGCGCGGTCGATGCGGCGTCCTACTTCGGCAAGCTCTACGCCTACCCGCAGTCCTCCGATGGCGCGCTGCTGTACTACCGCTCCGACCTGCTGGACGCGGCGGGCCTGAAGCCGCCGACCACCTGGGACGAGATGCAGGCCGCCTGCGACAAGGTCCTGCCGACCCAGAAGGGCATGTCCTGCTACTCCGGCCAGTTCCAGAAGTACGAGGGCCTGACCTGTAACGTCGCCGAGGCCGTGAACTCCGCCGGTGGAGAGTTCATCACCGCCGACGGCAAGCCGGCCGTGAACAGCGCCGAGGCCGTCGCAGGACTGACCTGGATGGTGGACGGCTTCAAGAGCGGGATGATCCCGAAGGAAGCGATCACCTGGAAGGAAGAGGAGAGCCGGCAGGCGTTCCAGGACGGCAAGATCCTGTTCCTGCGCAACTGGCCCTACGTCTACAACCTCGCCAGCAAGACCGACGGATCCTCCAAGGTTGCGGGCAAGTTCGGTGTCGCCCCGATCCCCGGCAAGACCGGCCCGGGCGTGTCCACCCTCGGTGGCCACAACATCGGCATCTCGGCGTTCACGAAGAACAAGGGCACCGCTGGTGACTTCATCAAGTGGATTGCTGCCGAGGCTCAGCAGAAGACCTTCCTGCAGAAGGGTTCGCTGGCTCCGATCTTGGAGAGCATGTACGCCGACGCGGAGCTGAACAAGCAGTTCGGTTACCTGTCCACCCTGGGCGAGTCGATCAAGAACGCCAAGGCACGGCCGAAGGCTGTCCGCTACGGCGACGTGACCGCCGCTATTCAGGATGCGACGTACGCAGCTCTGCAGGGCCAGCAGACGCCGACCGACGCGTTCAACGGTCTGCAGACGAAACTCCAGGACCTGCTGAAGTAACCTTCCCCTGTCGGGACTTCTCGGGGTCGCGGCTGCCGCCGCGGCCCCGAGAGTGTCCTTTCCCTAGCAAAGGAGGTGGGGAAGCATGAGCCAGGGCGCTGCTACAACACTCGCCGGCAATACGCCTCCCGTTACCGAGAAGCGCAAGAAGAACCTACTCAGCGATGGCCAGGGAACCCTGGCCGCATTTCTGATCTCCCCCACGATGCTGGTGATCCTCTTCGTCGTGGGCATTCCGATCCTGTTGTCGCTGCGGGAATCCGTATTCAGGAAGTTCACGACACCCGACCCGACCACGGGCATGATCCCCGAGGGAGAGAGTTTCGTCGGGCTGCAGAACTTCACCGACATCTTCGCGAACCCGCAGGCGGTGGATGGAGCCTGGGGCAACATCGACCGGCTGATCAACTCGTTCCTGAACGTCACCTTCTTCACCATCATCTGCGTCGCGATCGAGACCGTGATCGGTGTGGCGATGGCCCTGATCATGGCCCGCGCCTTCCGCGGCAAGGGGTTCGTGCGCGCTGCGATCCTGGTGCCCTGGGCGATCCCGACGATCGTGTCCGCCCGGATGTGGGGCCTGATCTTCGACGCCGACGGCGTGATGAACAAGATCCTCGGACAGCAGATCCTGTGGCTCGCCGACAACAGCTACTCCCAATGGGCCGTGATCATCGCCGACACGTGGAAGACGGCACCGTTCATCGGCCTGCTCACCCTCGCCGGCCTGCAGACGATCCCTTCGGACGTCTACGAGGCTGCCCGAGTGGACGGCGCGAACGCCTGGCAGCAGTTCACCCGGATCACGTTGCCGATGGTGAAACCGGCACTGGTGGTCGCGGTGCTGTTCCGCACACTCGACACCATGCGCATGTTCGACCTGCCCTGGGGCATGATCGGGCAGGGCAAGTACTACGTCGAGACGATCTCGATGTTCGCCTACATCGAGAACAACCAGCTGCGCTACGGCACGGCGGCGGCGTACTCGCTGATCCTGTTCGCCTACATCGTGCTGGTCGCGTTCATCTTCATCCGCCTGCTCGGTGCCGACGTGATCGGTGACGAGGAGACCCGGGCGATCACCGAGCAGCGCAAGCGCCAGAAGGCGAAGGCGAAGGCGGAGAACCGGAAGATCAAGCTGGCCAAGACCACCATCACGAGCGGGGAGTTCCAGTCATGACCGCGGCAACCTCTCACGTGACCGCTACCGAACTGGCACTGCTGAACAAGCCCCGCCACGACTGGAAGTGGTGGCTCGGCAAGGTAGGCATCTTCCTCGGCATGACCTTCATCATCATCTACTGCATCGCGCCGTTCTACTGGATGGTGGTCTCGTCACTGCGCCTGCCCACGATGGGGCGGGACACGTCCTTCTGGCCGAACCCCGTCTCCTTCGAGAACTACCCGGCGGTGTTCGACCCGGTCAACGGCTTCGGCCGGGCCCTGGTGAACTCGGTGATTGTCTCGCTGTCGACCACCCTGGTTACCCTGCTGTTCGGCATCCTGGCCGCGTACGCTCTGGCCCGGCTGCGGTTCCGGTTCAAGGGCATCGTGCTGGCGATCATCATCGGCTGCTCGATGTTCCCGGGCATCACGCTGCTGATCCCGCTGTTCAAGATGTTCACTGGTGCCTACCCGTGGATGCCGATCAACTGGATGAACACCTACCAGGCGCTGATCATCCCGTCGCTTTCGTTCGGCCTGCCGTTGTGCGTGTGGAACCTGACCGCGTTCTTCCGGCAGCTGCCGGTGGAGCTTGAGCAGGCCGCCATGGTGGACGGCTGCACGCCGGGCCAGGCGTTCCGCAAGGTGATCCTGCCGCTCGCCGCGCCGGGTGTGTTCACGACGGCGATCATCACCTTCATCGCGGTCTGGAACGAATTCATGATCGCGCTGACGTTCGGCACCCAGCAGGAGATGTACACGGCTGTGGTGTCGATCTCGAAGTTCACCGGCGCCTACGGCTTTGACACCCCGTGGGGAACCATCATGGCCGCCGGCGTCCTGGTGACCGTGCCGCTGATCATCGGTGTGCTGATCTTCCAGCGCCGGATCGTGGCCGGCCTCACCGCCGGTGGCGTGAAGTAGCCGAAGACCGGTTCGGGCCTGCCAGCCCCGCGGGGCTGGCAGGCCCGAACGGTGTCAGACGGTACACCCGCAAGTCTCAGCCCGGGAATTGGTGCCGACCATCCCATCGCGACTGACATCCTCGAGCCACCCACGCGGCAACACCGCTGTGCCTGAATGCGCGAGGCCCCTGCCGCCGCCCGGCAGGGACCTCGCGTCGGCCATGCACGTCGGTCAGAAGCTCCTCACACTGGACGCGACGCGGCACTTCACCACGGAGGTGGTCCACTGGTAGCAGATCTTGGATTCCGCATCCAGCTTCGCGGCGCCTTCCACCGAGATAGGCAGCTTCCAACTGCCGGTCCCGTTGAAACTGCTGTAGGTGAAGTTCTTGTATTTCCAGTCCCACTGGCCCGCGATCAGCGCGCCGGCCCTCAGGTAGACCTTGACGTTCTTGGCGTGGTTGCACGTCCACGTCGCAGTGTTCCCTCCGATGTACGTGGAACCCATGTCCGCTTTCGCGGTGATCGTGCATTCTCCGTACTCCGCAGCCTGTGCCGGGGTGGGGCCAGGCACGACGAGGAATGCTCCGGACAGCGCGGTCGCGATCAATCCACGCGCCGCCAATGACTTCTTTGACATCTTGCCTCCTGGTAGGTAGGGGTGGATGCTGTGACGCTAGCACCGCCGGATGCGGCCCAAAGCGGAATCGACGGGATGCGTGGCGGACGGGGAGCAGGCATGGTGATGAGGGACGCCCGGGAGAGAAATGGGCCCCTGACCGGTCGCCGGTCAGGGGCCTTTCGTTGTGCGCCGCCAGGGACTCGAACCCCGAACCCGCTAGTTAAGAGCCAGCTGCTCTGCCAGTTGAGCTAGCGGCGCGCGAGTAGAGACTTTAGCGCACCGGTGGCGTCAGGGCGAAATCGGGCGACACGTCAGGGTCTGTCACCCGGAGCTTCGCCGGGGGCGCGGTGAGGCCGACCACGAAGGGAGGCAGATGCGCAGCAGCAGGCGCTGGCCGGCGGGCGCTCGCGTGCGTCCCCTGCTCGCGGCCGGGCGGTGCCGGGCCTGCGGAGCCGGACTCAGCCCGTGCGGTGCACCAGCGTTCCGGCGACCCAAGTGGCGGCGACGCGCATGCGGCGCAGGTTCGCGGCCGCCTCGCCCGCGTCGGTACCGGCCAGCGGGTCGGCGTCCAGCAGGGCCAGGTCGGCCGGCCCACCGATCCTGACCCGGTCTCGTCCGCCCGTGCTCGCAGCGAGCGCCTGTGCAGGGAGCAGCGAGTGCTCCGGGTACCAGGGCTCGGCACCGGGTGCGCCGCGGTGGACCGCGGAAGCCATCGCCAGCCACGGGTCGAGGGACGCGACCGGTGCGTCGGAGCCGAACGCGAGCTCCACGCCGGCCGCGGCGAGCTCCCGCAGCGGGAAACTGCGGGAGGCCCGCTCAATGCCCCAGACGGCCTCGGTGACCCCACGGTCGTCGAGCAGGTGTGCGGGCTGGACGCTGGCGACCAGGTCGAGCGCAGCCATTCGTTCCACTGCGCCCGGTCCGAGCAGCTGGGCGTGCTCGATCGTTCCACGGGCGCCGGTCTCGGCGAAGGCGTCCAGCGCGGCGTCCGCCGCTGCGTCCCCGATTGTGTGCAGGGCCACGGTGAGACCGTTCCTGTGCGCCGTTGCGAGCAGTTCGCGGAGCTCGGCCGGCGGGACGTTCTGGACGCCGTGCCCGCCGCCGGGGTAAGGGTCGCGGCAGGAGGCGGTGCGCGTGTTCAGGGAGCCGTCGGAGATGATCTTCAGCGAGCCCATCGTGACCATCGGTTCACCCTGGTCGCTGACCAGGACGTCGCCGGTCCGCACGCCCGCGGCGATCGCCGCCGGCAGATCCGCAGGGTAGACCGACGTCCGGACCCGCAGCGGCACGCCGACGGCTGCGTAGCGGCGCGGCCAGGCGAGGTAACCGGGCTCGAACTCGTAGTCGACGATCCCGACCACGCCCAGCGCCGCGGCAGCGCTGAGCGCCTCGGTGTAGGCGCCCGGGCCGACCTGGGCGTCCTCCGCGGCCAGGATCGCCGGCAGCGCCGCGAACCACTCGGCCTCCACCAGGGGCACGTCCCGGGCGGCGAGGCCGAAGCGGGCGAGCGCGGCGGAGTTCAGCCAGCCGGTGTGTGCGTCGCCGCTGACCAGGACGACCGGGAGGGTGCCGGTGACGGCGTCCAGCGAGGCCACGGTCGGCGGCTCGGCCCAGGTCGCCGGACGGTAGCCGCCGCCGACCAGGAGACCGGTGGCCGGAGCGAGCGTCCCCACCGCCGCCGCAACCCTGGCGATCGCCTCGCCGAGTGCCGCCGTCGCGGACAGGTCCAGCCGCGTCCTGCGTCGGGCCCACTGGCCGAGGTGCACATGCGCGTCCCACAGCCCCGGCACGAGCCAGCGCCCGTCGGCGTCCAGCACCTCCTCGCCGGGCAAGGGGTCGAGCGTCCCCGCGATCGTGGCGACCAGCGTGCCGGAGATCCGGACGTCCACCGGTTCCACGCTCGCAAGGACGCCGCCGAAGGGAACGGGTCGGGCGTTGCGGAGCAGCACGGGACGGATCAGTCGAGCAGTTCGTCCACCCGGGTGCAGGGCAGGTCGTAGGCGTCAGCCACCGCAGGGTAGGCGATCACGCCGGCGTGGGTGTTCAGGCCCAGCGCGAGCGAGTGGTTCTCCCTGCAGGCGCGCTTCCAGCCCTTGTCGGCGATCTGCACGGCGTAGGCGAGGGTGGCGTTGGTGAGCGCCCACGTGGACGTGTTCGGCACTGCGCCGGGCATGTTCGCGACGCAGTAGAACACCGAGTCGTGCACCATGAAGGTCGGCTCGGAGTGGGTGGTCGGGTGCGAGTCCTCGAAGCAGCCGCCCTGGTCAATGGCGACGTCCACCAGCACAGAGCCGGGCTTCATCTGCGCCACCATCTCGTTGGTGACCAGCTTCGGCGTCTTCGCGCCCGGGATCAGCACCGTGCCGATCACCATGTCCGCGGCGAGCACCTGCTCGCGGATCGCGAGCTTGGACGAGACGATGCCGTGCACCCGGTTCTCGTAGCGCCAGAAGGTGTTGCGCAGCTTGTCCAGGTCAGTGTCGAGGATCGTCACGTCGGCGCCCATGCCGAGCGCAACGTTGGCGGCGTTCTGGCCCGCGATGCCGCCGCCGAGCACGACCACCTTGGCGTTCGGCACGCCGCCCACGCAGCCCATCAGCACACCGCGGCCGCCCTGGGCCTTCATCATCGCGTGCGCGCCGACCTGCGGTGCGAGGCAGCCGGCGACCTCCGACATCGGGTACAGCAGCGGCAGCAGACCGGACGGCAACTGGACCGTCTCGTAGGCGATCGCGGTCGTGCCGGCGTCGAGCAGGGCAGCGGTGCCGGCCTTGTCCGCGGCCAGGTGCAGGTAGGTGAAGAGCAGCAGGTCTTCGCGCAGGTAGCCGAACTCGGAGCGGATCGGCTCCTTCACCTTGAGCACCATCTCGCCGATCGCCCAGGTCTCCTCCGCGGTCGGCACGATCTGCGCGCCCTGGGCCAGATACTCCTCATCGCTGATCGCGGAGCCAAGGCCCGCGCCGGACTGCACGTACACCTCGTGGCCGTGGTGGACGAGTTCGGAGACACCGACCGGGGTGATGGCCACCCGGTACTCGTGGTTCTTCACTTCCGACGGGACGGCGACCCGCATGGCGGTCCTCTCGACTCAACGCCCGGCTCGTTGCCGAGGCGGTCACAAGTCTCCTACAGAAGGGGCCGTCCCGAGCGGCCGATCGCAGAACGCCCCCTGTCGTCTTCGAGGATCCGGTCCCGGTCGAGTGTCTTGCTCAGGGCGGGGTGCTGGCCGGAGGTGGTTCCGCCCCGGCTGGTGGCCCCGGCAGCGGCATCGCCGGCGTTGGGAATACACTGGCCTGCGTACGTGCTCCGGGGTCGGTGTAATTCCGAACCGGCGGTGACAGTCCGCGACCCGGTTCCGCTTGCGGGATCGGTTGACCTGGTGGAATTCCAGGACCGACGGTGAAAGTCCGGATGGGAGGCAGCACGAGGTCGCCGCGCGGTCTGCGCGCGGTGGCCCGTTCGCGCATCCCGCCCTGCTCCGGAGTCGAAGGATCGACGAAGGACGCGGAGGACGGATGAGGCGCCAGATGCTCGCCCCGGTGCTGCTGGGCGTGCTGCTGATCTTCGGCTGGGGGCTGAGCGCCGGCGCCGGGTCGGTGCTGCTGCCGACGCCGGGGTCGGTGGCCGCCCGGCTCGCGTCCGACCTCGCCGACCCGACCTACTGGAGCTACCTCGGCGTCACTCTGGCCGAGGCCTTCGGGGGCGCCCTGCTGGGCACCGCCGTCGCACTGCCCCTGGCGGTGCTGGTGCATCGTTCCGGCTGGGTGGCTGCTGCGGTCAACCCGTTCCTCGGCGCCACCCAGGCGATCCCTGCCATCGCGCTGGCCCCCCTGCTCGTGCTCTGGCTCGGCTACGGACTGGGGTCGGTGATCATCCTGTGCGGGCTGATCGTGTTCTTCCCGATCCTGATCTCCGCCGTGGTCGGGCTGCGGCACGTGGACGCCGACGTCGTCGACGCCGGACGGATCGACGGAGCGTCCTCGATCGCGCTGCTGCTGCACGTCGAGCTGCCCATGGCACTGCCCTCGATCCTTGGCGGTGTTCGCAACGGCGTCACGCTCGCCGTCACTGGCGCGATCGTTGGCGAGATGGTGATGGGCGGTTCGGGCCTGGGCACCGTCCTGACCATCCAGCGCGAATCCGTCGACACCGCAGGGATGGTCGCCACGATCATCGTGCTCTGCGTGACCGCATCCGCCGCCTACGCGGCCATCCACCTCTGGGAGCGCCGCTCCCGGATCATCGACTCCCTGTAACGCTCCTGAGAGGCAGAAACCTGTGAGAACCCGCCTGATCACCGCTGTCGCCGCGCTGCTGCTGCTCGCCGGGTGCAGCCCGGCCGCCACGCCGGCCAGCAGCCCGTCCGGGACGGCCGAGCTGCCCACCCCGACGATCGGACTGACCTACATCCCGAACGTGCAGTTCAGCCCCTTCTACGTCGCCGAGGCCGACCATGACTTCACCAAGGCCGGCGTCGCGCCGACCCTGCGTCACCACGGCACCTCTGAGGGGCTGTTCACCGCAATCGCGGCCGGCGAGGAGCAGTTCGTCGTCGCCGGGGGCGACGAGATGCTGCAGGCCCGCGCCCAGGGCCTCGACCTGGTTGCCGTTTCCGCCTACTACCGCAGCTACCCGGTCGTGGTGATCGTCCCCGCGAGCTCCCCGATCCGGACCCTCGCCGACCTGAAGGGTCACTCGATCGGCATCCCCGGCAAGTACGGTGAGAGCTGGTTCGGCCTCCAGGTCGCCCTGCACACCGCAGGGCTCAGCGAGTCGGACGTTCAGGTCAAGGAGATCGGCTACACCCAGCAGGCGGCGCTGGCCACCCAGAAGGTGGACGCGATCGTCGGATTCAGCAACAACGAGGCGGTGCAGTTCGGCCTGGCGGGCTTCGCCACCCGGAGCCTGCCGATCGCGTCAGGAACGGTGCCACTGGTGGGGGCCAGCCTGATCACCACCACCGACTACGCCAAGGCCCATCCGCAGGTGGTGCAGGCTGTGGTCGCGGGCATGCTGGCCGGGATCACCACGACCGTCGCCGATCCCGCCCACGCACTCGACGCCTCGGCCACCTACGTGCCGGGCCTGTCCGGGACGGCAGCCCAGACCGCCGCGAAGGCGACCCTGGCGGCAACCAGCGCCCTGTGGACGACCTCCAGCGGCGCGGTCGACGGTTCCTTCGAGCCGAGCCAGTGGACCGAAATGGCCGACTTCATGGCAGCTCAGGGACTCACCGCCCAGCGTGTCGACCCGACACCTGCCTTCTCGAATGCCTACCTTGGCTAATGCGGGTGTGACTACCGATAACCTCTGGACATTCCTGCGACAATAATCCTCGATTCGAGGAGAACCATGAGCCAGCACGCGGTACCGGGGTGGGACGAGTACTTCCTTGCCATCGCGACCGCCGTTGCTGCCCGCGCCAAGTGCACCAGACGCAGGGTGGGGGCCGTGCTCGTCCTCGACAAACGGATCATCGCGACCGGCTACAACGGCGCCGCTCCGGGCCGTCCGGACTGTCTCGAGGGAGCCTGCCCCCGGGGCCAGCTCAGCTACGACCAGGTCCCCGGGCTGGGAGACTACGACCGTCCAGGGACGCCAGGCTTCTGCATCGCGATCCACGCCGAGGTGAACGCACTGCTGTTCGCCACGCGTGACACGAAGGGTGCCGTCGCGTACATCACCGATCCTCCGTGCCCGGGTTGCCGCAAGGCGCTCGCTGCGGCCGGCATCGTCCGGGCGGTCTGGCCCGGCGGTGAGCACGACGCCGACGGCCTCGTCGACTGGAGCCGCGAGTGGTGAACCTCAAGCCGAAGACGTCCCAGCTGTCCTCCTGGGTCGACCGCGGCGTGGCGCTGTTCTGCCTCGGCACGCTGATCCCGGCGTCCCTGGCCGCCGTCGGACAGGTCCAGTACCTGGCGAGCTGGTGGATGATCATCGTCGGCGGCGGCATCGTCGCCGCGAGCGTCGGGATGATGATCGCCAGCTTCGTCGGCTGGAAGCTGCGGTCCTTCGCCCTGGTCTATGTCACCGTGGTGACCTTCGGCCTGATCACCTGGCCCGCTGCCTGGCAGTCCCAGGAGGTCGCCCAGAGCAGCCCGTGGCTGTGGATGACCCTTGGAGTCGCGGCGATCTGCCTGGCGGTCACGACCGGCACCGGCTGGGGCTTCGCCTACGCGATCGCCTCGGGCCTGCTGTTCGCCGCCGTGCGGATGACGCCGTCGGGGCAGAGCGCGTCGCTGCTCGGCGCCTTCCAGGACATGATCAACCTGATCATGAACGCCTCGGTCGTGATCGTCGCGCTCGGCGTGGTGAGCAATGCGTTCAAGGAACTCGACGAGGCGGAGGCCGCCACCCGCAAGGAGGCGACGGACGCCGCGATCGAGGAGGCGCTGCTGGAGGAACGGCACCGGCTGGACGGCATCGTCCACGACGAGGTGATGACCACCCTGGTCGCCGCAGCCCACGCGGCCGGCGACGACCACGTCGCCCAGCAGGCGCAGCGGGCCGTCGACCGGCTCGCACAGGCCGAGACCCAGACCGAGGCCCGGCTTCCGGTCACCGGTGACCAGCTCACCTGGCTGGTCACCGACGTGGTGAGCGCCCTCGTGCCGCAGGCGAGGTTCGTCTCGGAGGTGGAGCACCTCGCCGTGCCCCAGCAGGTCGCCAGCACGCTGGGCATGGTCGTCCGCGAGGTGGCGCTGAACGTCGCCAAGCACTCCAAGGCGACCGAGGTCGAGGTCAGGCTGACCAGCCCCGAGAAGGGTGGGATCGCCATCACGGTGGCCGACAACGGCATCGGCTTCAACCCCGACCTGGTGCCCAAGCGTCGGCTGGGCCTGCAGGTTTCCGTGGTCTACCGGATGTGGGCGATCGGCGGGACGGCCGAGATCCACTCCTCGCCGGGCGAGGGCACGTCGGTCAACCTCAGCTGGACCCCCGACAACTCGACCGTCGGTGAGGCGGAGCCGCCCAAGCGGCGCCGGGCCGGCCGGGTGCTGGCCGACATCCCTGACCTCTCCCGTCCGTTGCTCGTGCGGCTGGTCTGGGTCCTGGTCGGGCTACAGTTCCTGCTCGGCTGGACCAGCCTCGACCAGGTCACGTCGATCTGGCCGGTGCTCATCGCCCAAGGGCTCGCCGCGCTCGCGACCTGGCTCACCCTCCGCGACACCTCCCGGAACCCGATGCGGATGGTCGACGCGATTCTGGTCGCGGTGATCCTGCTGGTCGTCACGCTGCTGGTGCAGTCCGTACTGCCGGAGGGGCACTGGCCGGGGTACGCCACCTGGCACAGCAGCGTGGTGATGGTGCTCCTGGTCGCGGTGCTTGTGCGGGGCCAGGAGCGGGTCGCCTGGACCGGCGTCGGCCTGTACGCCGTACTGTCCGCCTACTGGGCGATCACCCGCGACCTGGGGGTGGGCGACGCGCTCAGGGTCGGCTTCAGCCCGTTCGCCTGGATGCTCGTCGCCCAGTTGCTGCAGGCGTGGCTGATCGACCTGACCGATCGGCTGAACGCATCCCGGCGGTCGTCCGCGGCAGCCAACAAGGCGATCGCACAGAGCTTCTCGAAACTGGTCCTGCGGGACGTCTGGCTGACCCAGCTTCGCGCGCAGGTCGGACCGCTGCTGAACCGGATCGCCGACCCCGACTACGAGCTCAGCGACGAGGAGCGGGCCGCGTGCCTCTCCCAGGAGAGCCGGCTGCGGGACGCGATGCGGGCCGGCAACCTGGTCACGGAGCTCACCTCGGATGCGATCGAGGTCGCCCGTGGCCGCGGGGTCGACGTCCGGCTGGTCGACAGCCGCGGCACAAGGCTGCCCGAGGACGTCCGGGCGGCGCTCACCCAACACCTCGGACGCCTGCTCACCGACTCGAGCACCAAGCGTGTCGTGGCCCGCGCCGCCCCGGAGGGATACGAAGACGTCGTCACCGTGCTGGCGGTGCGCGAGGATGGAAGCAGTGAATTGATCGGACTCGACGCCAGCGGTCGGGTCAGCACACGATAGGCTGATGCCGATGATCACCACCGCAGTCATTGACGACCATGAAGCGATCCGCCTCGGCATGTCCGTGGCGTTGCAGAACCACCCCGGCCATCAGGTGACCCTGGTCGACGGGGCGGGCACCGTACCTGAGTTCCTCGGCAAGGGCGTCCAGGCCGATGTCGTGCTGCTCGACCTGCAGCTCGATGACGGCTCGGACCCGCTCGACAACACCGAGTCCCTGATCGACGCGGGCTACAAGGTCCTCGTCTACTCCATCGCCGACAACGTCAGGCTGCTGCGCAGGGCGCTCGCAGGCGGGGCCGCGGGCGTGTGCCGCAAGGCCGAGCCGATCGCGGTGACGATCGCGTCCATCGAGTCCGTGGCCGAGGGGCAGGTCGTGATCAGCCAGGAGATCCTCGCCGCGATCGAGGGCGATGCGTCCTACGTTGCGGCGAACCTGGGTCCGCGGGAACGCGAGGTGCTGGCCCTGTACGCGGGCGGCTTCGAGGTTCCCGAGGTGGCCGAGCGGCTCACGATCACGGAGAACAGCGTCAAGGAGTACCTGAAGCGGATCCGGGTGAAGTACACGAACGTGAACCGTCCCGCTGCCAGCAAGCTCGACCTGTTCCGGCGCGCGATCGAGGACGGAATCGTCCCGCCGGTCGAACCGCACCAGTGAGCTGAGCGGGCCTGGTCAGTACCAGCCGTGGGCCCGCTTGAAGCCCCAGGCCTGGCACGGCGTGCCGTAGCGGGTGGCGACGTAGTCCAGGCCCCAGCGGATCTGGGTGGCGGGATTGGTCCGCCAGTCGGCCCCGAACGAGGCCATCTTCCTGCCGGGCAACGCCTGCGGAATCCCGTAGGCGCTGGAGTGCGGATTGTCCGCGAAGGGGTTCCATTTGCTCTCGCGCATGATGATGGCGTCGTAGCAGGTGAACTGGTCGGCGCCCCAGTCGTACTTGTTCAGCATGATCTGACGGGCGATCTCGCGCGGATCGGTCACGGACGGCTCGTAGCCGAGCTGCTGCACCTGCTGCTCGTGCAGGGCCCTGATCGTGGCGTTGCGGATGTCGATCGCGGAACTCTGCTTCTGCAACAGCGCCTGGCGGTAGATGGCCAGCTCCGAGGTGTCAGCGCGGGAGCTGTCGGTGCTGTCGGAGCCGAAGGCCAGTGGTGCGGGGAGGGCAGTGGCGGTGAGGCCCTCGCCGGAGAGCGTGGGTGCGAGCCCGACCAGCGCAGCGAGGACGACCAGACCCTTCCGGAAGCCCCCCGTGATCAGCACGTGAGCAGTCTTCCATAAGAAGGCTCTCAGGTGAAACTCAGATTGCGTGCGTGGGACGGCTTGTCGACGTCCGGTCGGCGTCCGCCCCGGCGGGCGTGCCGGCGACAGGGGACCGGGTTGGTGTGACCGGCCACGGGCTCGGGGTGGAATCGGTTGATGTGGATGTGCCGCACGGGTAGCCGGACGGCTATTCGCGAGAGCGCGGACGCGGCGCGTAATCGCCGGGCGGCGCGCTCTCGCGGAATGCCCGGAGGAAGGGTCAGATCTTGCTGGAGACGTTGGTGAACATGGTGTTCAGCTGGGTGCCGAGGGTGGTGACGATGGTGATGATGACGGCCGCGATGAGGGCGACCATGATGCCGTACTCCACGGCGGTGGCGCCGCGCTCCTTGGCGGCGACGACGGTACCGACGGTCCGGCTGACGAGCGACTTCATGAGAGATTCCTTTCGTGGCAGCCGGGCTTCCCTGCTGCGGGCTTGTTCGTGACAGATATGTTGATGCTTCTCAATGGAATTGTCAAAAGATCGGTGCACTTTTCCGAAATGCGTGCGGATTTGTCCCCCATAAGGGAACGTGTTGACCTCCAGGCTTCAATGAAAATGTCCCCCGAAAGAGGACGTGTCACGGATTGCGTGGGGAGAAATGTCCCCCTTTCGGGTGGGGGGGGGCACCCGGCGCGCCGGGTCGGGTGGCAGGGTTCCTTCCTGAGAGTCTTCCGAGGAGTCGGCGCCGGGGGCCGGACCCGGCACGTCCTAGGCTGTGGTGGTGCGATTGCGGCTCCTCTCCGGCCCGGCGCTGGTCGACGGCCTCGCCCTCGCCCTGTCCGGCGGCGACCCGGTCGCGCCCGTCCCCGAACCCCGCCTGCTGCCCGCGCTGGCTGCGGATCGCCCTGTGGAGGAGGGTGCCGCCGCGGTGGTGACAACCTCCGGAACCACCGGCGAACCGAAGGCGGTGGTGCTGGGCGCGGCCGCGATCCGGTTCAGCGCGGGGGCGACTCACGAGCGGCTCGGCGGACCTGCTGACTGGGTGTGCGCTCTGCCGACCCAGCACGTCGCCGGGCTGATGACGATCGCCCGCGCGGTGGTCGCCGGAACCGCAGTCTCGTTCGTCGCGCCCGACCTTCACGACCTGCCCCGACCGGAACGACGGACCTACCTCTCCCTCGTCGCCGCCCAGCTCGACCGGGCGCTCGGCCAGCCCGAGGTGCGCGCCACCCTCGCCGAGTACGCGGCCGTGCTGGTCGGGGGCAGCGCGCTGCCCCCGGGGCTGCGCGAGCGCGCCGCGGACGGTGGCGTCCGCATCGTGGCCACCTACGGGATGAGCGAGACCTGCGGGGGCTGCGTCTACGACGGCGTGCCGCTGGACGGGGTGCGAGTGGAACTCGACCAGGACCGGATCTCACTCGGTGGCCCGATGGCGTTCCTCGGCTACCGGCTGCGTCCCGACCTGACCGCGGAGGTGCTCGACGGCGACCTGGTCCGCACCAACGACCGCGGACGTTGGGCTGAGGGCCGACTGGCTGTGCTGGGTCGTACCGACGACGTCGTGATCACGGGCGGCAGCAATGTCGATCTCGCTGTGGTCCAGCGCGTCTGCGATGCGGAATTCGGCGCGGGCAGGGTGGTGGTGCTCGCCGTTCCGGACCAGCGGTGGGGCGTCCGCGTCGTCGCCCTGACCGCGACCGCGTTGTCCCTGGAGGAGGTGCGGGACCGCCTCGCGCCGCGGCTGGGACGGATCGGGGTTCCGCGGGAATTGCGGCGGGTCGCCGGTATGGCGTACACATCGATGGGCAAGATCGACAAGGCGGCGCTGCTGCGGTCGTGGCACGAGGTGGGAGAACATGGCGACACTGTCTGAATGGGTCGAGGGCGCCCGTCCGCGTACCCTGCCGGCAGCGATCGCCCCGGTGCTCGCCGGGAGTGCCGTGGCCTGGTTCGAGCAGGCATTCTCGCCCCTTCTGGCAGGCCTCGCCCTGGTGGTCGCGCTCGCCCTGCAGGTCGGCGTGAACTTCGCCAACGACTACTCCGACGGCATCCGGGGCACCGATGCCGCGCGAGTGGGCCCGCTGCGTCTGGTGGGTTCGGGGGTGGCCCACCCACCGCACGTGCGCGCTGCGGCCTTCGCCTGCTTCGGCGTCGCAGGGCTCGCCGGTCTGGCCATCGTGGTGCTCACCGGCCACTGGTGGCTGCTCGCCGTCGGCGCCGCGGCGATCGCCGCGGCCTGGTACTACACCGGAGGGCGCAGGCCCTACGGCTACGTCGGCCTCGGTGAGCTGTTCGTGTTCCTCTTCTTCGGTCTGGTCGCCGTCGGCGGCACCGTGTACATCCAGGTCGGCAGGGTCTCGCCCTCCGCCTGGTGGACGGCGATCGCCATCGGCGCACTGGCCTGCGCGATCCTGGTCGCGAACAACCTGCGCGACCTGGATGGCGACCGCGCGGCCGGCAAGCACACCATGGCGACCAGGCTGGGCGACAGCGGCACCCGGCGGTTCTTCGTCGGCCTGCTCGCCGTGGCAGCGATCGGCGTCTTCGGAGTGGCCGCGACCAGTTCCTGGTGGGCACTGCTCGGCTGGTTCATGGTGCTGGCGCTCGTCGGCCCGATCCGGGTGGTGCTGCGCGGGGTGAGCGGACGGGCGCTGATCCCGGTGCTGAAGCAGACCGGCCTGGCCGAACTCGCCTGTGCCGCAGGCCTGTTCGTCGGCCTCGTGATCGCCCGCTGAGCCCGGCATGTTCACCGCAGCGGTCGCCTACGCGCTGCCGCTGCGCGACCGCTTCCGTGGCATTACGGTGCGGGAGGGCCTTCTGGTGCGCGGCGCGGCCGGCTGGGCGGAGTGGAGCCCGTTCGCCGAGTACACCCGCCCCGAGATCGACGCGTGGTGGGCGGCAACGGTGGAGGCCGCCACGATCGGCTTCCCCGCGCCGGTGAGGGACCGCGTGCCGGTGAACGTCACGGTGCCCGCCGTCGGTCCGCAGCGCGCCCACGACATCGTCGCCGCGTCCGGCTGCCGGACGGCGAAGGTGAAGGTCGCCGAACCCGGACAGGGGTTCGCCGATGACCTGGTCCGGGTGGAGGCCGTCCGGGACGCGCTCGGGCCGGACGGCCGCGTCCGCGTCGACGTCAACGGCCACTGGGACGTCGACGGGGCGTTCCGCCACCTGCGCGAGCTGGCCCGGTTCGGCCTGGAGTACGCGGAGCAGCCGTGCGCGAGCATCGACGAACTCGCCGACCTGCGGCGACTGCTGGCGCGCTCCGGGGTAGAGGTGCCGATCGCGGCCGACGAGAGCATTCGGCGCAGCGGTGATCCCGAGCGCGTGGTTGCGCGGCAGGCGGCCGACGTCGCCGTGCTCAAGGTGCAGCCGCTTGGTGGCGTTCGGGCCTGCATTGCACTGGCCGAACGACTCGGGCTGCCCGTGGTGGTTTCCTCGGCGCTGGAGAGCTCGGTCGGGCTGGCCGCGGGGGTTGCGCTGGCCGCAGCGCTCCCGGAACTGCCCTATGCGTGCGGGCTGAACACCGCCACCATGTTCACCAGCGACGTCACCGTGGCGCCGCTCGTGGCACGGGCGGGAGAGATCGAGGTGCGTGCGGTGGAGGTGGCCGAGACCGGCGGCTGGCAGGCGGGAACGGCCGCGACCGATGCCTGGCTGGAGCGACTCGCCACCGTCCCCGGCGCGCGAGGGGAGGGGTTGTGAGCGACTCGGTGGGCTGTGCCCGGGCCGTGCTCGGTCAACTGCTGGCGCAGGGTGTCACCGATCTGGTGCTGGCGCCGGGGTCACGCAGCGCGCCGCTCGCGCTGGTGGCAGAGGCGGCAGCGCGCGATGGCCTGTTGCGGCTCCACGTCCGCGTGGACGAGCGGGCCGCGGGCTTCCTTGCGCTGGGGCTGGCGAAGGGATCGGGACGCTGCGTCCCGGTGGTGACCACGTCGGGGACGGCGGTCGGCAACCTTCTGCCGGCCGTGATGGAGGCCCATCACTCGCGGGTGCCGTTGCTGGTCGTCTCCGCCGACCGCCCCGCCTCGCTGGTGGGAACCGGTGCCAACCAGACCACGGAACAGGCCGACCTCTTCGGCGGCTTCCTGCGTTACCGCGCCCGCGTTTCCTCTGCTGCAGCGCCGGATTCGTGGCCGGCGCAGGCTGCGCGCGCCGTCCTTGCCGCTGAGGGCGTGCTGTCGCGCAATGCCGGCCCTACCCAGCTGAACCTCGAGCTCGGGGTCCCTCTGGTGCCCGCGGACGGTCCGGTCAGCGGGCCGGTCCCGGCGAGTGCCGTGGAGGCGGGGCCTGCCGCCGATCCCGAGCCGGTCCTGCTCCCTGGCACCCCCCGCACGCTGGTCGTCTGCGGTGATGCAGCGCCGGCGACCGGGCGTGCCGCGGTCCAACTCGCGGAGGCGGCCGGTGTGCCGCTGCTCGCCGAGCCGTCCAGCAACGCCAGGGTGGGTGCGACGGCGCTCGCCACCGGACGGCTGCTGCTGGCTGGGTCGCTCGGCGGCCAGATCGAGCGCGTGGTCGTGTTCGGCAGGCCCAACCTTTCCCGTCCGGTGACCACGCTGCTGTCGCGACCCGATATCGAAGTGGTGGTGGTCGCCGAGACCCCCGACTACCCGGATCCGGGCTGGCGGGCGAAGCTGGTGGTTCCCGCGGTGGCGCTCGAGCCGGGTCCTGCCGAATGGCTCGCAGCCTGGCAGGCTCGGGACGCCGACCGGTCCGCCCGGCTGGACGCGCTGCTGGCCGGGGCTGCCGGGCTGAGCGGTCCCGGGCTGGCCCGGCTCGTGGTCGGCGCCGTGCCGGCGGACCAGGTGCTCTGCCTGGCGAACTCCAACCCGATGCGGGATGCCGACCTCGCTCCCGTCCGCGCGGATGCCGGTCCGGTGTACGCCAACCGTGGGCTCTCCGGCATCGACGGCACGATCGGGACGGCGGTCGGCGTCGCGCTCGCCGTGAACGCTCCGACCACCCTGTTGTGCGGCGACCTCGCCTTCGTCCACGACGCGGGCTCGCTGGCGATCGGGCCGGCGGAGCCGCGTCCGGAGTTGCGCGTCGTCGTGGCCGACGATCGTGGCGGCAGCATCTTCGCCACCCTGGAGTATGGCCAGCAGCGGTTCGCCGACGCCTTCGAGCGGGTGTTCGCGACGCCGACAGGCCTCGACCTGGTCGCGCTGGCTGCGGCCTACGGGGTTCCGGCGCGACGCCTGCGCACGGCGGAGGAGGTGGCGGGAGCCCTCGCGGAGCCGGCGAGCGGTCTGGAGGTGCTCGTGGTCGACGTCGATCGGGCGGGACGGGCCGAACTCGCGCGCCTGCTGGGCGCTGAGTGAGCCCTTCACCTGCAATTGACCGCATGTAAGGACATTTTGTTGACTTCTGGTTCTGGCAGGGCTTGAATGGAGCTACCGACTGGATAGCGGCACCACGTGCCTCGAAGAAGAGGTCTCCATGACTGACAGCAACACCCCGCTCGGCCTGATGACCCAGCGCGGCCCGACCGTGCTCTGGAATGACTCGGCCACCTACTCCGAACTTTCCACGGCGATCTCGTGGGGCGCGGTCGGTGCAACCTGCAACCCGGTGATCGCGCTCGCTGCGATCCGCGCCGACCTGCCCCGCTGGACCCAGCGGATCAGGGAACTCGCCATCGAGATGCCGGAGGCCACCGAGTCCCAGATCGGGTGGAAGGTGGTCGAGGAGGTGTCGCTCGACGCGGCCAAGCTCCTGATGCCGGCGTTCGAGAGGTACAACGGCTACAACGGTCGGCTCTCGATGCAGACCGACCCCCGACTCGCCCGCAGCGCGAAGGCGCTCGCCGATCAGGCGGAGTACTTCTCCTCGCTCGCCCCGAACATCATCGTCAAGATTCCGGCGACCAAGACGGGGGTGGAGGCCATCGAGGACGCGTCCTACCGTGGCGTGAACATCAACGTGACCGTCTCCTTCACGGTTGCGCAGGCTGTGGCGAGTGGTGAGGCGATCGAGCGGGGCCTGAAGCGCCGCGAGGCCGAGGGCAAGGACACGTCAACGATGGGGCCCGTCGTGACCATCATGGTCGGGCGCCTGGACGACTGGCTGAAGTCGGTGTACGCGAAGGAAGGCCTGGTCTTCGATCCCGGCTACCTGGAGTGGGCCGGCGTGGCTGCGGTGAAGAAGGCCTACGCGGAGTTCAAGAAGCGCGGCCTGCGCGCCCGGTTGTTGGTCGCCGCGTATCGCAACGCGCTGCAGTGGACCGAGCTGGTCGGCGGCGATCTCGTGCTCTCCCCGCCGTTCGCGTGGCAGCAGCGCTTCCAGAACAGCGGTATCGACCCGGAGCCGCGGATCGACAACCCGATCGACACGAGGATCATCGAGGCGCTCTCCACGATGCCGGAGTTCCGCAAGGCCTATGACGTGGACGGCATGACCCCTGACGAGTTCGCCGACTTCGGCGCCACGCGAAAGACGCTGCGGCAGTTCCTCGGCGCGGACGAGGAGCTCGACCAGATCGTCCGTGACATCCTGATCCCAGCCTGACCTCCCCCTGCGGCCGCCGGCGCGCCCTCCTCGCGGGAGTGCCGGCGGTCATCCCCACCAGCGAAGCACCACCGGAGTTCAAGATGACCCAGACCGTTCGGCTCACCGTCGCCCAGGCCGTGATTGCGTTCCTCGCCAACCAGTACTCAGAGCGAGACGGGGTCGAGCAGAAGCTCTTCGCCGGCTGCTTCGGCATCTTCGGCCATGGCAACGTCGCCGGCCTCGGTCAGGCTCTGCTGCAGGCTGAGCTGGCCAGGCTGGACGGCAACCCCGATGCGCCCGACCTGCCCTATGTGCTGGTCCGCAACGAGCAGGGCGGCGTGCACGCGGCTGCAGCGTACGCCAAGCAGAAGAACCGCCTGCAGACCTGGGTCGTGACCTCTTCGATCGGCCCGGGCGCCACCAACATGGTCACTGGTGCCGCGCTGGCCACGACCAATCGGGTGCCCGTTCTGCTGCTGCCCTCGGACATCTTCGTCACCCGGTACCCCGACCCGGTGCTGCAGCAGCTCGAGGATCCCCGCACCCTCGACATCTCCGTCAACGACGCCTTCAAGCCGGTGTCGCGGTTCTGGGACCGGATCAACCGTCCCGAGCAGCTCGTGCCGTCGCTGATGAACGCCATGCGGGTGCTGACCGACCCGGCCGAGACCGGCGCCGTCACCGTGTGCATGCCGCAGGACGTGCAGGCCGAGGCCTTCGAGTTCCCGGTGGAGTTCTTCGCGAAGCGGGTCTGGCACGTCGCCCGTCCCGCCCCCGAGCCGGCCATGCTGGCGCGGGTGGCCGAGCAGATCCGGGCGGCGAAGCGTCCCCTGATCGTCGCCGGCGGCGGCGTGATCTACTCCGGCGCGGCCGAGGCGCTGCGTACGTTCGCGCAGGCCACCGGCATTCCCGTGGCCGACACGCAGGCGGGCAAGGGCGCGATCAACTTCGACCACAGGATGGCCGTTGGCGGCGTGGGCTCGACGGGCGGCAGCGCGGCGAACACGCTCGCCCGCGAGGCCGACCTGGTGATCGGCATCGGCACGCGGTACTCCGACTTCACCACCGCCAGCCACACGATCTTCGCCAACCCGGACGTGAGGTTCGCGAACATCAACGTGCTCGGCTTCGATGCGGCCAAGCACGCCGCGACCATGCTGGTCGCGGACGCGAAGCTCGCCCTGGAGGGACTCACCGGCGAACTGGCCGGCTGGAGCACCGACGCCGCGTACCAGGCCCGTGCCGAGCAACTGGACGAAGAGTGGCAGCAGGTGATCGAGGAGTGCTACCACCGGGACAACCAGCCGCTGCCCGCGCAGACCGAGGTGTTCGGGGCCCTGAATGAGCTGATGGGCGACCAGGATGTCGTGATCAACGCGGCCGGCTCGATGCCCGGCGACCTGCAGGCGCTGTGGCGTGCCCGTACGCCCGAGCAGTACCACGTGGAGTACGCCTACTCGTGCATGGGCTACGAGGTGCCGGCTGCGCTCGGCGTCAAGCTGGCGGTCGGCGATGATCACCAGGTGGTTGCGATCGTCGGCGACGGCACCTATCAGATGCTGCCGATGGAGATCGCCACGGTCGTTCAGGAGGGGATCAAGGTCATCTACGTCCTGCTGCAGAACCACGGCTTCGCCTCGATCGGTGCGCTGAGTGAATCGCGCGGTTCGCAGCGGTTCGGCACCAGGTACAAGGTCCGCTCGACCACCGGGCGGCTGGACGGCGAGGACGTTCCCTTCGACCTGGCCGCCAACGCGGCCAGCTGGGGCGCGGACGTGCTGGTCTGCAACGGCATCGCAGAGTTCCGTGCGAACTATGCGAAGGCGGTGGCCAGCGATCGCACCACGGTGCTGTACATCGAGACCAACCTGTACGGGCCCAACCCGCCCGGCACGGCGTGGTGGGACGTCCCGGTCTCCCAGGTCTCCGAACTGCAGAGCACGCAGCAGGCCTACGGCGAGTACGTCGCAGAGAAGGTCGCACAGCGGCACTATCTGTAGGTGACCTCTCTCCAGACGCTCTGGACCAGCCTGCCCCTGTGGGGCTGGCTGGTCCTCGCGATTGCCGCCCTGCTGATCGGCTTCTCCAAGACCGCGATCGGGGGCGTGGCGATGATCGCGGTGGTGCTGGCCGCTGCGGTGTTGCCGGCGAAGGACTCCACGGGAGTCGCGCTGGTGATGCTGCTGGTGGGTGATGTGGTCGCGGTGTGGACCTACCGCCACGACGTCGACTGGCGGCTGATCGGACGGCTGGTCGTACCGGTGCTGGTCGGCATCGGGCTGGGCGCGCTGTTCCTGGAGTGGGTGGACGGGCCGGTGCTGAAGCGCACCATCGGCGGGATCATCCTTGTGCTGCTGGTGCTCGGGCTGTGGCCGGACCGTCTGGCCGCGCACAAACCGGCGGTAGGCATGGGCTACGGCGGGCTGGCGGGATTCACGACCATGGTCGCCAACGCAGGAGGCCCACCGATGAACCTCTACCTGCTGGCCAGGAAGTACGACAAGTGGCGGTTCCTCGGCACCACGGCGTGGTTCTTCTTCGCGGTGAACCTGACCAAGCTGCCGGTCTCGATCGGGCTGGGCATCGTGCGTGCCGATACCGCGCTGATCGCCGCGGTGCTGGCACCGTTGGTGCTGTTGGGTACGTGGGTTGGCCGGCTGCTGATCACGCGGATCCAGCAGAAGACGTTCGAGTGGCTGGTCACTATCTTCGTGGGGATCGCCGCGCTCTACCTGCTGTTCTTCTGAACGCAGTTCAGGCGCGTCGCGGAGGGGCGGTTGTGGCGCGGACCTCGAGGCTGGTGGGCACGAGGTGCAGGCGTCCGGGCAGACCGGGATCGGCGAGTCGCTCGACCAGGTAGCGGCCGGCCTGCGCCCCCACCGGGAAGTTCCCGTTGTCCACCGAGGTGAGCGAAATGTGCCGGATTCGGGCGAGGTGGGTGTTGTCGTAGCCGATCAGGGAGACATCCTCGGGGACGAGCAGGCCGAGGTCGTCGGCGGCGGAGAGCGCGCCGATCGCGGCGACGTCGTTGAAGGCGAGGACGGCGGTGGGCCGGTCCGGCCGGGAGAGCAGTCGCCGGGCCGCCGCGTACCCGCCCTCCTCGCTCATTCCGCCGGTCTCCACGTACCGCTCGGGGTCGAGTCCCGCAGCGGCCACCGCCGAGCGGAAGCCTGCCAGGCGCAGGGCGCCGATCTGGCCGGGGCCGGTGAGGTGTGCGATCCGGGTGTGCCCGAGGGCGAGCAGGTGCTCCGTGGCCTCCCTCGCCCCGGTGAAGTCGTCGTTGACCACGATGTCGAGGTTCGGCAGTTCCGGGTCGCGGGTGCCGGCCAGCACTACGGGCACCCGCTCGGCGGCCGCGGTGATCGCGTCGACCTCGGTCGTGGTGCCCACGATCACGAGCCCGTCCACGTCCTGGGCGAGCAGCATCTCCACCGAGCCGACACCGATCCGGTGGTCGGTGAGGCTGTCTGCGAGGATCGGGGCCAGCCCGGAGCTGCGCAGGGTGGTCGCCAGCCCGGCCAGGAGGTCCACGAACCAGGGGTTGGACAGGTCGTTGAGCAGGACGCCGACGGTGTCGGTGCGGTTCAGGGAGAGGGCCCGCGCCCGCGAGTTGGGCCGGTAGCCGAGTTCGGCCATGGCGGTGAGGACGGCATCGCGGCGCGCGCCGCTCACTCCGCCGTCCCCCTGGAGGACCAGCGAGACCAGGGACTTGGAGACGCCGGCCCTCATCGCGACGTCGCGAATGGTGGGCTGCCGGGCTCCCGTCGTCATGCTGCCTCCTCCGGCCCAGCCTAGAGGTTGCGATCGGCTCGTGGTGACAAGTATTCTGGACCGGTCCAGTCTTGTCCAACACGGGGAGGTGCGGCGATGAGCACAACGGGACGGCGGATCAGCGCGGGAATGGTCGGCGGCGGCTACGGGGCTGACATCGGCAAGACCCATCGCAACGGCATGCGGCTCGACGACCGGTACTCGCTCGACTGCGGGGTATTCGGCCAGACCCGGGACGACTCGCTGCGGCTCGGCGCCGAGCTCGGGGTGGCGCCGGAGCGGATCTACCCGGACGTCACCACCATGGCCGAGGCGGAGAGCGCCCGTCACGACGGCGTCGACCTGGTCGTGGTCGCCACGCCCAACGACAGCCACTTCGCGATCGCCTCGGCGTTCCTGTCCCGAGGCATCCACGTGGTGTGCGAGAAGCCGCTGACGCTGGCCTCAGCGCAGGCTGCCGACCTGGTCGCGCTCGCCGAAGCCAAGAATGCGATCCTGGCCGTCCCGCACTGCTACTCGGCGTATCCGATGGTCCGTGAGGCCGCCCGGATGGTCCGCGACGGCGCCCTGGGCCGGGTCAACTACATCGACGTCGAGCACGCGTCCGGCTGGAACGCCACCCCTTTGGAGAAGACCGGCAACAAGCAGGCGATGTGGCGCACGGATCCGGCCGTCGGTGGCCCCGCATCCGTCGTCGGTGACCTCGGCACCCACGCGTACCACCTGGCCCGCTACATCACCGGGCTCGAGGCCGAGCAGGTCTCCGCCCAGCTGGCCACCCTTGTTCCAGGCCGGCGGGTGTTCGACCACGCGACCATCACGTTGCGCTGGACGGGCGGCGTGCCCGGCCGGATCTGGGCGAGCATGGTGGCCACCGGGCACAACCACGGCCTGCGGATCCGGGTGTTCGGCGAGCGCGGCAGCCTGGAATGGCAGCACGAGGACCCCCACCACCTGTTCGTCCAGGACCTCGCCGGCGAGACCCGGATCCTGACCCACGGCATGGGCACCCTCTCGGAGGAGTCGGCCCGGCTCACCCGGGTCGGACTTGGTCATCCCGAGGGCTTCCTGGAGGCGTTCGCCAACTTCTACCGGGATCTCGCCGACGAGCTGGACGCGCGCCGGCTCCGCCGGCCCTCGACCATCCGCGAGCTGTCCTTCCCGACCGGTGTCGACGGCCTGATCGGGGTGCAGCTGGTCGAGGCAGCGCTGGCCTCGAACGAGGCGGACGGCGGCTGGGTCGTCCCCGCGAGCGCGATGGCAGGTGCGTGATGCAGCGCTTCGCTCTCCTCGGCGCGGGGTTCATCGGCTCGGTGCACGCCGGCAATCTCGCCGCCCACCCCAACGTGGAGTTCGCTTCCGTCTTCGACGTCTCAGCCGAGCGGGCCGCGGCGATCGCGGCGAAGTACGGTGCGCGGGCCGCCACCTCGGTCGAGGACGCCCTGGGCGGCGTGGACGCGGTGTTCATCGCATCCTCCACCGACACCCACGCCGCCAACCTGCGCGCGGCGGTGGACGCCGGCGTCGCCGCGCTGTGCGAGAAGCCGATCGACCTCGACCTCGGTCGCGCCCGGGAGGTCGTGGTGTACGCCGAGGCCGCGGGAGCGAGGGTGATGGTGAACTTCAACCGGCGCTTCGACCCCGACCACGCCGAGTTGAAGCGGATCGTGGACGCTGGCGGCATCGGCGATGTCGAGCTGGTCCAGGTGACCTGCCGCGGGCCGGTGGTGCCGCCGCTGGAGTACGTGAAGGTCTCCGGCGGGCAGATGCGCGACCAGACCGTCCACTTCTTCGACCTGGCGCGCTGGATCACCGGCGCCGACCCGGTCGAGGTGTTCGCCGCCGGCTCGGCGCTGGCCGAGCCCCGGCTGGCCGAGTACGACGACGTCGACACCAGCGTCTGCGTGCTCAAGCTGCCGAACGGTGCCCTGGTCCAGATCGACGCGAACCGGCGCACGGGCTACGGCTACGACGAACGACTCGAGGTGCTCGGCTCGGTGGGCATGGTGGAGTCGATGCGGCAACGCGTCCGGCAGGTCACCCAGTACCTGCCCGGGCGGGTGGTCGGCTCCCAGCTCTCCCCGGGCTGGTTCGAGCGCATGCGGCCCACCTATTACCAGGCCCTGGACCACTTCGTGCAGCTGCTGGAGGACGGCACGCCGATCGAGCCGTCCCTGCGTGACGGGCTGAAGGCCCAGGCGATCGCCGAGGCGGCCACGAAGAGCCTGCACACCGGCGTCAGTGAGCCTGTCGAGTACTGAGCGGGCTGCGCGGGTCAGGGAGGTAACGGCAGGGCCTCCCGGATCCGGGCCGGGCTGGCTACCGTCGAAGCCATGGACATGAAGGCCGAGGCGCGCGACTTCCTCTCCTCGCGGCGCGCCCGGGTCACCCCCGACCAGGTGGGCCTGCCCAGGTGGGGGGAGAACCGCCGGGTGAAGGGCCTGCGCCGCGAGGAGGTGGCGCTGCTCGCGGGCGTGAGCGTGGAGTACTACGTCCGCCTCGAGCGCGGCAACCTGGCCGGGGCTTCGGACGCCGTGCTGGACGCGGTGGCTGGCGCCCTGCTGCTGGACGATGCCGAACGCGCGCACCTGTTCGACCTTGCCCGGGCCTCGAACCACCACGAGTCGGCCGCGCGGCAGTCGAGACGCGCACTGCGTCCCCAGGCCCAGTGGCTGTTGGACTCCATGACCGACACCGCCGCCTACCTGCGCAACGCACGGACCGACATCGTCGCCTCGAACGCGCTCGGGCGCGCGCTGTACGCCCCCGTGTTCGAGATGCCCGGACGTCCGAACGTGGCACGGTTCCTGTTCCTCGATTCCCGCGGCCCGGAGTTCTTCGTCGAGTGGGACAAGGTTGCGGCGGAGGCGGCGGCCCTGCTGCGCACGCTCGCCGGGGAGAATCCGCATGACACAGGCCTCGCCCAGCTGGTGGGGGAGCTGTCGACCCGCAGCGACGTGTTCGCGAGGCTGTGGGCGACGCACGACGTGCGCCAGCACTTCACCGGCGTGAAGCGGTTCCACCACCCCGTGGCGGGCGACCTGACCCTGACGTACGAGTCGCTCGCCCCCACCGCCGACCCCCGCCTGCGGCTGAACGCCTACGTCGCGGAGCCCGGCACCGAATCCGCGGAGCGGTTCGGACTGCTGGCCAGCTGGGCCCACATCCCGACGATGCAGCACCAAGGAGCGGACGAATGATCGAGCGGCAACCGAAGGCACCGACCACGAAGGGCCCAGCCGAGCGATTCACCGGCGACGTCTACGTCGACCTGGTCGTGGCCCACCCGGACGCCGGGTTCAGCGTCGGCTCGGTGCACTTCACACCCGGCGCGCACACGGCCTGGCACAGTCACGCCGCGGGCCAGATGCTGCACTGCACGGAGGGCCTGGGCGTGGTAGCCACCGCGGACGGGGTCGAGGTGCTGCGTCCGGGTTGCGCAGTGTGGACGCCGCCCGGTGTGCGGCACTGGCACGGCGCCGCGCCGGACCACCTCATGACCCACCTGGCGATGAGCGGCGTGGTGCCGCTCGCGGCGGGACAGGAGGCAGTGACGTGGCAGGAGCACGTGACGGACGCCGACTACGACGCGGCGACAGAGGAGATCTGACGTGGAGTACACCCGGCTGGGCAACTCGGGGCTGAAGGTCAGCCGGATCGCGCTGGGGTGCATGAGCTTCGGCGACACCGCCAGCGGCTTCAGCCAGTGGTCGCTGAACGAGAAGGACTCGCGGCCGTTCTTCGCCCAGGCCGTCGATCTGGGGATCACATTCTGGGACACCGCGAACGTCTACAGCTCCGGCAGTTCGGAGGAGATCGTCGGCCGGGCGATCCGGGAGTTCAGCCGGCGCGACGACATCGTGCTGGCCACGAAGCTGCACTTCCGGATGCATGACGGCCCTGGCGGCCAGGGGCTGTCCCGCAAGGCGATCCTGGAGAACATCGACACGTCCCTGCGCCGGCTGGGCACCGACTACGTGGACCTCTACCAGATCCACCGGTTCGACCCCGAGGTGCCGGTGGAGGAGACAATGGAGGCCCTGCACGACGTGGTGAAGGCCGGCAAGGCGCGCTACCTCGGCGCGTCGGCGATGTGGGCCTGGCAGTTCTCGAAGATGCAGTACACCGCCTCGGCGAACGGCTGGACGAGGTTCGTCTCGATGCAGGACGAGTACAACCTGATCATGCGCGAGGAGGAGCGGGAGATGTTCGGCCTGCTCGCCGACCAGGGCGTGGGCAGTATCCCGTTCTCGCCGCTCGCCAAAGGGCGCGTGTGCCGTCCCTGGGGTGAACACACCGCCCGCGGCGACTCCGACCCGGTGGGCCGCCGTTACGACCAGGGCCAGGACGCGCCGATCGTGGCGGCCGTGCAGCGGATCGCCGAAACACGGGGCATCCCGATGGCGCAGGTCGCGCTGGCCTGGGTGCTGTCGAAGCCGGCCGTGTCCGCCCCGATCGTGGGCCCGACGAAGGTGCACCACCTGACTGACGCGGTCGCGGCCCTCGACGTCCGCCTGACCGCGGAAGAGGTCGCCCAACTCGAGGAGCACTACACCCCGCGCATCCCCCGCTCGTTCCAGTAGTTCGAGAGTGGGGCCGGTGCTCAGCTGGCGTAGACCGTGATGTCGAACAGATAGCGGTCGTAGCGGTAGCAGTGGTCGCCGAACTCCACCGGCGCGCCGGAGGAGTCATAGGCCCGGCGGGACATGGTGAGAACGGGATCGTTCTTGTCCAGACCCAGCAGCTTTCGCTCGGCCGGCTCGGCCGGACGCGCGCCGATCGTCTGGTGTGCGACCGCCGGCACGACACCACGAGCGCGCATCATGTTGTAGAGGCCCTGGGTGGTGAGTTCGCCCAGGTCGAGGTCGGCCCACATGGGGGGCAGCCAGTTGCGCAGGATCGACATGGGGCCCTCCGCCACCGAGCGCAGCCGCTCCAGGTAAACCAGTGGGGTATCGGGCTCGAGCCCGAGGATGCCGGAGGCCCGCTGGTCGACAAAGTCGGTGTTGAACTCGAGCACCTCGGTCAGGGGTTCGCGCCCGTTGCGGCGCAGGTCGTCGTAGAGGCTGGTCAACTCGTTGCGGCGATGGATCACCTCGTTGGCGACCGTCGTCCCGATGCCGCGGCGCCGAACCAGCAGGCCACGGGTGACGAGTTCGACGATCGCGCGCCGTACGGTCGGACGGGAGAGATCGAGGCGGTCGGCCAGCGACAGCTCATTCTCGAAGGCGTCACCAGGCTTCAGCACCCCGGTGTCGATGGCCGCAGCGAGTTGCTCGGCCAGCTGGTGGTACAGCGGGACTGGGCTGTTCCGGTCGATGGTGACCTGGATCTGGGTAGCCATGGGGGCACCATATCCGAAAGGCTGCCTGCGCGGACACAGTAAACACCGGTTGCCCGAATAATCTATTGTCCTTACAAATCTTGACATGGGTGCGCCGCACTGGGCAGACTGGATCCGAGGGCACCGACGCCCGGAGATCGAAGGAACGCATTCATGGGTGACACCTACGAGGTGGTGTGCATCGGTCGTGTCGGGGTGGACATCTACCCGACGCAGATCGGGGTACCCCTCGAGGACGTGACATCGTTCGGCAAGTTCCTCGGGGGCAGCGCGACCAACGTCGCCGTCGCCGTCGCCCGCTACGGCCACCGCTCGGCGATCATCACCAAGACCGGCAACGATCCGTTCGGGCGATTCGTGCGGGCCAAGCTCACCGAGCTGGGCGTCTCCACGGACTTCGTCGGCACCGACCCGTGGCTGCCCACCCCGGTCACCTTCTGCGAGATCTTCCCTCCGGACGACTTCCCCCTCTACTTCTACCGCTACCCACAGGCCCCCGACCTGCGCATCCAGGTCACCGACCTGCCGCTGCGCGAGATCGCCGAGGCGGGCGTCTACTGGGCGACCTTGACCGGGCTGTCCGCCGAGCCGAGCCGGCAGGCCCACCTGGCCGCCTGGCGCGTCCGCGACCGCAAGCCGCTGACCATCCTCGACCTCGACTACCGGCCGATGTTCTGGAAGACCGAGGCAGAAGCGTCCCGGCACGCCGAGATCGCGCTGTCGCACTGCACGGTGGCGATCGGCAATCGCGAGGAGTGCCGGATCGCGGTGGGCGAGACCGATCCGCACCGGGCGGCGAAGGCGCTGCTGGAGCGTGGCATCGAACTGGCCGTCGTCAAGCAGGGGCCGAAGGGCGTGTTGGCGATGACGGCGGACGAGGAGGTGGAGGTCCCCCCGGTCCCGGTGAAGGTCGTGAACGGGCTCGGTGCGGGCGACTCCTTCGGTGGCGCTGTCTGCCACGGCCTGCTCAACGGTTGGGACCTGAATCGCACCCTCCGGTACGCGAACGCCGCCGGCGCGCTGGTCGCATCCCGGCTCGAGTGCTCGACCGCAATGCCGACCGAGGCAGAGGTCGAGGCATTGCTGCGGGAGCGTGGGGCGTGAGCCACATGATCCACGTCGACACCACGGCCCTGACCCGGACCCGGGCCTCGGATCCGGAGGCGATCGTGCGGGCCTGGCGGAACCGCCGCCGCGCCGAGCGTCCCTCGGATGGCCGGCTGATGATCGTCGCGGCCGATCATCCGGCGCGAGGCGCCCTCGGCGTGCGGGGTAATGCGACGGCGATGGCCTCCCGCGCAGAGTTGCTGGACCGCCTGGCGACCGCGCTCGATCGGCCCGGCGTGGACGGAGTGCTGGGCACCGCCGACATCCTCGAGGACCTGCTGCTGGCCGGCCTGCTCGAGGGCAAGATCGTGATCGGGTCGATGAACCGCGGCGGCCTGCAGGGTGCGGAATTCGAGTTCGACGACCGGTGGACGGGCTACGACGCGGACACTCTCGCCGGCAACGGCCTGGACGGCGGCAAGATGCTGACCCGGATCTGCCTGGAGGACGAGGACACTGCGCGCGTGCTGGAGTCGACCGGCGCCGCCGTGACCGCACTGGCCCGCCGTGGCCTGATGGCGATGGTCGAGCCCTTTCTCTCCGTCCGGATCGCCCCCGACAAGGTCCGCAACGTGCTCGACCCGGATGCGGTGATCAAGTCGATCCAGATCGCGGCGGGGCTCGGTGCGACCAGTTCGCACACCTGGCTGAAGCTCCCGGTGGTGGAGGGGATGCACCGGGTGCTCGACTCGACGACGCTGCCCAGCCTGCTGCTGGGCGGTGACCCGGTCGGCGACCCCGAGGCGACCTACGCGGAATGGGCGCACGCGCTCACCCATCCGGTGGCGGTCGGGCTGGTGATCGGCCGTGCCCTGCTCTACCCGGCAGACGACGACGTGGCGAAGGCCGTCGACGTGGCCGCGGCCCTCGTCCACCAACGACCGATCCGCAAGGGAGTGGCATGAGCCAGTGGGTGTACCCGGCCGGTACGACCGCCGATGCAGAGTACGACACCAGCATCCTTCCGGGTGCGGCCGACGGCTGGGCGCACACGGGGTTACAGGTGACCGACCTGGCCGCAGGGGAGTCGCGAACGGTCGTCACCGGTGGTCTGGAGTACGTCGTCGTGCCGCTCGCGGGTGGTGCGAGGGTCACGGTGGGGGAGCAGGCGTTCGTGCTCTCTGGGCGTCCGGACGTCTTCAGCGCGGCCACCGACGTCCTCTATGTCCCCAGGGACGCAACGTTCACCCTGACCAGCACGGAAGGGGGACGCTACGCCCTCTGCTCCGCCACGGCCCGCGAAGCGCTGCCGGTGAGCCACCTGCCGGCCGCGGACGTGCCCGACGAACTGCGCGGCGCCGGCCCGGCCAGCCGGCGCGTCCGCAACTTCGGGGTGCCGGGAGTGCTCGGCGCAGACTCGATCATCGCGTGCGAGGTGATCACGCCGGCGGGCAACTGGTCGAGCTACCCGCCGCACAAGCACGACGAGGAGCGCGACGGCGTCGAGACGGCGCTGGAGGAGATCTACTACTTCGAACTGCGCACCGAGCCGGACGCCCCTGGTGCCGGCAGTGCCTTCGGCTACCAGCGGGTCTACGGCACCGACTCCCGGCCGATCGACGTTCTGGCCGAGGTGCGGTCCGGCGACGTCGTGCTGGTGCCACACGGCTGGCACGGACCCTCAACCGCCCCGCCTGGCTACGACATGTACTACCTGAACGTGATGGCCGGCCCCGGTGCGACCCGGGCCTGGCTGATCTGCGACGACCCGGCCCACGCCTGGGTCCGGCAGACCTGGGCCGGCCAGTCGGTCGACCCACGCCTGGCCACCACCGACTAGCCCCGTCCGTCCCACCGCTGCGACACCGATGCGGTGCGGTCACCACCATGCAAGGCCCGATCGGGCCGAGGAGAGAGGAACCCCCGATGTCGTTGACCAATGATGCCGTCACGGCGACCACCGAGAGCGCTGCCCGGTTGAAGCGGCTGCGCTATCTGGTGGACAACGAGTGGCGCGAGTCAAAGACCGGCAAGTACATGCCGGTGATGAACCCGTCGACCGGCGAGCAGATCGCCGAGGCGCCGCAGTGCACGCAGCAGGAGGTCGACTCCGCCGTCGCTGCCGCTGCGCGGGCTTTCCCCGGTTGGTCGAACACCCCGATCCCGCAGCGGATCCAGCTGATGTTCCGGTTCAAGCAGCTCCTCGACGAGCACCTGGACGAGTTGAGCGTTCTGCTGGCCACCGAGATGGGCAAGGTGGTCGGCGAGGCCCGCGGCGACGTGCTCAAGGCGATCGAGGTGGTGGAGCTGGCGTGCTCGACCCACTACCTGATGATGGGCGACACCACGATGAACATCTCCCGCGGCTACGACACGGTGTCGTTCCGGGAGCCGCTGGGTGTGTTCGTCGGCATCGCGCCGTACAACTTCCCGGCCATGATCCCGATGGGCTGGATGCTCCCGTTCGCGATCACCACCGGCAACACCTTCGTGCTCAAGGCGGCCTCGATGGTGCCGCAGACCTCCATGCGGATGATGGAACTGCTGATCGAGGCTGGCCTGCCCAAGGGCGTGGCGAACCTGGTCACCTGCTCGCGGGTGGAGGCCGACAGCCTGCTCACCAATCCGGACGTGCGCGGCATCACCTTCGTCGGCTCCACCGAGGTGGGCAAGCACATCTACTCGACGGCCGCCGCGGCGGGCAAGCGCGTGCAGGCCCTCACCGAGGCCAAGAACCACGCCCTGCTGCTGGAGGACGCGGTTCTCGAGCGCTCGATCGCGGGCATCATCAACTCCACCTACGGCTGCGCAGGCCAGCGCTGCATGGCGCTGCCCGTGGTCGTGATGCAGGACTCGATCGCCGACGAGGCCATCGAGATGCTCGCCACGATGGCCAGGGCGCTGAAGCTCGGCCCGGCCTACCTGCCCGAGTCCCAGCTCGGCCCGGTGATCACGGCCAAGCATCGCGAGTGGGTGCACTCCTGCATCGAGCGCGGCGTCGCCGAGGGCGCTGACCTGGTGCTGGACGGGCGCGGCGCGAGCGTCGAGGGCTACGAGGGCGGCTTCTACGTCGGCCCGACGATCTTCGACAACGTGCGTCCGGGCAACTTCGTGGGCGACTCGGAGATCTTCGGCCCGGTCACCTCGATCAAGCGGGTGTCGAGCTTCGAGGAAGGCCTGGCGGTGATGAACGCCAACCGGTTCGCCAACGGGTCCTCGATCTACACCAGCTCCGGCTACTACGCCCGCGAGTTCGCCAAGGGCACCCACGCGGGCATGGTGGGCGTGAACGTGGGCATCCCGGTGCCGTTCTCGACCTTCCCGTTCACCGGCCACAAGGACTCCTTCTTCGGCGACCTGCACGCCATGGGCAAGGACGGGGTGGCGTTCTTCACCGAGACCAAAGCCGTCACCTCGGTCTGGTTCACCGACGAGCACGCCAAGGAGAAGGTGACCACCTGGGACGGCACGCTGACCCGCGGCTGAGATCCACTCCGGCAGCCCTACCCCCTCAGAGGCTGCCGGCACCACGGAGGGCCCGGTCGAGCGGCCGGGCCCTCCGAGATCTTTGTGTCCATTTGGCAACACACCGCACCTTACATATGGTAAGTTGTAAGGACAAAGTGTTGTAGCCACATCGACGCAACGGGGCCTTCGATGTGGGGTGGTGCCGAGGCCCCGGAAGACCTCTTCATACCCTGCTAGAGAAAGAGCCTGCGATGCTTCGGATCGCGATCATCGGGGCCGGCCGGATCGGCCAGGTCCACGCCCGTACCGTCTCCGCCCACCCGGGTGCCCAGCTCGCGCTGATCGCCGACCCCGTCGCGGGCGCCGCTGCGAAGGTGGCCGAGGGCTACGGCTGCCGTTCCACCGAGAGCGTCGACGACGTCTTCGCCGACCAGGGTGTCGACGCCGTCGTGGTGTGCTCGCCGACGCCTTACCACGTGGACCAGATCATCGCGGGCGTCTCCGCGGGCAAGGCCGTCCTCACCGAGAAGCCCGTGGACCTGAGCATGGCGCGGGTCGAGGAGTGCATCGCGGCCATCGCCGGCAACGAGCACCGCGTGATGGTCGGCTTCAACCGCCGCTTCGACCCGGGCGTGAAGGAACTGCGTGAGCGCGTCCAGGCGGGCGAGATCGGCGACCTGCGCCAGCTCACCATCATCAGCCGCGACCCGGCAGCGCCGCCCGCGGGCTACCTCACCGCGTCCGGCGGCATCTTCCGCGACATGACCATCCACGACTTCGACATGGCGCGCTTCCTGCTCGGCGACTTCGTCCAGGTGACCACCTCTGCCCACGCCTACATCGACGACATCGGCGGGATCGGCGACTTCGATACGGCGACGGTCACCCTGACCACCGCGAGCGGTGCGGTCTGCACCATCCTGAACAGCAGGGTCTGCGCTGCGGGCTACGACCAGCGCATGGAGGCCTTCGGCCCGAAGGGCTCGCTGGAGGCGACCAACCTGCGCACCACGGGGATCCGCTTCAACGGAGCCTCCGGCACCGAGGTGGCCGGCCCCTACCTGCCGTTCTTCCTCGAGCGCTACGCCGATGCCTACCGCAACGAGCTCGACCACTTCATCACCAGCATCGAGGCCGGCACGGCTCCGTCGCCGTCGATCCTGGACGGGAAGGCCGCCCTCGCGCTGGCAGACGCTGCCGACGCCGCCGCCCGGCAGCTGACCACCGTCCCGCTGGCCTGAGAGGCATGATGATGAGGATCGCGGGTGCCCCGATCAGCTGGGGTGTGTGTGAGGTGCCCGGGTGGGGCTACCAGATGGCTCCGGAGCGTGTGCTCTCGGAGATGAGCCAGATCGGGCTGACCGCGACGGAGTTCGGTCCGCAGGGCTGGCTGCCGGTCGAGCCGCAGGCGCGCGCCGCCGCGGTCGGAGGCTTCGGGCTGACGCCGGTGGGTTCGTTCTTCCTGGCCGTCATGCACGACCCGGACTCGGACCCGATCCCTGCCGTGGAAGCAGAGTTGGCGGCGTTCGAGGCCGCGGGCGGGTCGTACCTGATCCTCGCCGCGGCGTCGGGCGCGGAGGGCTATGACGCCCGTCCGGAGCTGGACGAGGCGGGCTGGCGGGTGCTGTTCGGCAACCTGGACCGGATCCGTGAGGTGTGCGCGGCCAGGGGCGCCACGGCGTGCCTGCATCCGCACTGGGGAACCATGGTGCAGAACGCGGACGAGATCGACCGGGTGCTGCGGAACAGCTCGGTCGGGCTGTGCCTGGACACCGGCCACATCACCTGCGGCGGCGGCGACCCGGTCGGGATCGTGGCCGAGTTCGCCGACCGGGTGAGCATCGTGCACGCCAAGGACGTCCGCAAGGAGCTCGCCGACAAGCTGCTCACCGGCGAGCTGACCTGGTCGGAAGGGATCAAGGCCGGCATGTTCACCCCGATCGGTGCGGGCGACATCGACTTCGCCGCCATCGTGGGCGGACTCGATGCCGCCGGGTTCGACGGCTACTACGTCCTCGAGCAGGACATCATGATCGACGACGAGCCGGCTCCCGGCGGCGGGCCGATCGACAATGCGCGCGCGTCCCTCGTCGCGCTCCAGTCCCTCGCAACGAAGGAGTGAATCACATGGCTGAATCCAGAGCCGTCAATCCAGACCCCCGCTACAGCAAGCTGACCATCGGCGTCTGCCCCGACCAGTGGGGCGTGTGGTTCCCCTGGGACGAGAAGCAGATCGCCTGGGACGTCGCGCTCGCCGAGATGGCCGAGGCCGGCTTCTCGATCATGGAGACCGGACCGCACGGCTACTTCCCGACCAACCCGAAGCTGCTCAAGGCCGTGATGGACAGCTACGGCTTCACGGTCGTCGCCGGCACCGGCTGGGGCATCCTGCACAAGGCCGAGGCCTGGGCCGACACCGAGGCGTTCTTCCGTTCGGTGGGGGAGACCCATGCTGCGATGGGGTCGGAGTACGTCGTGCACCTGCCTCCGATGTACCGGGACGAGAAGACCGGCGGCTACACCGACGACAAGGTCCTCTCCCCCCAGGCGTGGAACCTCTACATCGAGAACGCGAATCGCCTGGGCCGGATCATGAAGGAGGACTACGGCCTGAAGATGGTGCTGCACCCGCACGGCGACAGCCATATCGAGACCCCCGAGGACATCGACCGGGTCTTCCAGGCCACTGATCCCGACTACGTCGGCTTCTGCCTCGACACGGGCCACATCGTCTACGGCGGAGGCGACCCGATGGAGATCGCGCGGAAGTACCCGGAGCGGATCGAGTACGTGCACATCAAGGCGATGGACCCCGATGTGGTCAAGAAGGCCCACGACGAGGACTGGCCGTTCGTGAAGGCCAACCTGTCCGGCTGCTCGGTCGCGCCGCCGGCCGGCCTGCCGGACATGCACGACCTGATCGAGACCCTGGCCGACCTCGACAAGAAGCTCTACGTGATCTGCGAGCAGGACATGTACGGCTGCGCCAAGGACTACCCGCTGCCCAACGCGATCGCGACCCGCGAGTACCTCGCGTCGCTGGGGCTCGGCGTGCTCTGAGGCTGTCCGACGCCGAGGGCGTTCCGCTGTGTGCGGGACGCCCTCGTCCAGGTTCAGGCACACGCGGATGTTGTAAGAATGTTATCTAGGAAATGTCCGCTGCTTGTCTATATGTCTTGACAACTACTCATCCTCAACGTAGGTTCGGATCACGGTCACGAGGTCGTGACCGGATGATACGAGAAGCCTTAGGTTGACAATGGAGGAGCCAGGGCCTCCTTCGCGCGGGACCCATCGACCTACGGCGGACCGTGTCCCCTAGATCTCAGAAAGAGGGATTATGGCCAACAAGTTCGGACTCAAGGTAGCGGCGATCGTGCTCGCTTCCGCCAGTGTCTTCACCGCGTGCTCTTCATCCGCGCCTGCGACCAGCGGTAGCGCCGCGGGCGGTGGCACCAAGACACTCAAGATCGGAGTCACCTTCCCGATCCTCGACCAGTTCCTGCAGAAGGTCGCTGACGCGATCACCGCAGAGGCGAAGGCCAAGGGCGTCGAGGTCAACATCGTGGCCGCCGACGAGAAGACCGACACCCAGCTGGGCCAGGTGGAGAACTTCGTGTCGCAGAAGGTCGACGGGATCATCGTGATCCCGGTCGACACCGACGCGGCCGGCCCAATGACCGATGCCGCCAAGGGTGCGAACATCCCGCTGGTCTACGTGAACCGGAAGCCGGCCGACCTGCCTTCCGGCGTCCCCTACGTCGGCTCCGACTCCCTCTACGCCGGCACCGTCGAGATGCAGGAACTGGCCAAGCTGGCCGGCGGCCAGGGCAACGTCGTGATCCTGCAGGGCGACCCGGCGAACGAGGCCGCCGTGCAGCGCACCAAGGGCTGCAACGACGTGGTGGCCCAGAACCCTGGCATGAAGGTGATCAAGACCCAGGCCGGCAACTGGTACCGCGAGAAGGGCCAGTCGATCATGGAGAACTGGCTGCAGTCCGGCGACGACATCAAGGTCGTCTGCGCGAACAACGACGAGATGGCGCTCGGCGCGATCAACGCGATCAAGGCCGACAACAAGAAGCTCGGCGCTGATGGCATCCTGGTCGGTGGCGTGGACGCCACCGCTGACGCCCTCGCGGCGATGACGGCCGGCGACCTCGCGGTGACCGTGTTCCAGGACGCGGCCGGTCAGGGCAAGGGCGGCTTGGACGCGGTCGTCGACCTCGCCAACGGGCAGACGGTGAAGGACTACGTCGACATCCCCTACCAGCTGGTCACGCCAGACAACATGGCTGACTTCGCCAGCAAGTAGGAGTAGAGAAGTCCTGCAAGCACCAGGCAAGGAGCACCGGTAAACGGGTGGACGACCTGGCGGTCGTCCACCCGTCTTGCCGGAGTGGTCAAGGAAGCCGACTACCGCGCGTGAGGTTCGTGATGAGTGAGAACTACCTGCTGCAGATGCAGGGCATAGACAAGATCTTCCCGGGTGTGCACGCCCTGGACCACGTGGATCTGAACGTGCGTCCCGGCACCGTGCACTCCCTGATGGGTGAGAACGGTGCGGGGAAGTCGACCCTGATGAAGGTACTGATCGGGATGTACCAGCCCGACGGCGGCACGATCACCTTCGACGGCCGGCAGGTGACCATTCCTGATACCGCGACCGGGCTGGGCATGGGGATCTCGATGATCCATCAGGAGCTGTCGCCCGTGCCCGAGATGTCGGTCGCGGAGAACATCTGGCTGGGCCGGGAGCCGCGCGGGGCGATGGGCCTGATCAGCCGGGCCCGGATGAAGAAGTCGACGCAGGAGCTGTTCGACCGGTGGGAGATCCGGATCGACCCGACGCGTCCGATGAAGGAACTGAGCATCGCGCAGACCCAGATGGTCGAGATCGCCAAGGCGATCAGCTTCGACTCCAAGCTGATCATCATGGACGAGCCGACCTCGGCGATCACCGAGACCGAGGTGGCGCACCTGCATCGGATGATCCGTCAGCTGAAGGAGTCGGGGACGGCGATCATCTACATCACGCACAAGATGGACGAGGTCTTCAGGATCTCCGACGACATCACGGTGTTCCGCGACGGCAAGCACGTGGCGAGCCTGCCGGCGGCCGAGCTGGACCGGGACAAGCTGATCACGCTGATGGTGGGCCGTGAGCTCACCCAGATGTTCCCCAAGCTCGAGGCCGAGATCGGCGAGGTGTACCTGAAGGTGGAGGGACTGAACCGGGGCAACCTGGTCAAGGACGTGAGTTTCGACGTGCGTCGCGGCGAGATCCTCGGCTTCGCCGGCCTGATGGGCGCCGGTCGTACCGAGGTGCTGGAGACCCTGTTCGGGGTGTTCAAGGCCGAGTCCGGGACGATCACGATCGACGGCAAGCCGGTGACGATCAACCAGCCGAAGGACGCGATCGCCGCAGGGATGGGCTTGCTGACCGAGGACCGAAAGCTCACCGGAATCATGGGCGTGTTGAGCGTGCGCGACAACATGATCATGGCGGCGCTGCCGAAGTACTCCCCGAACGGCTTCCTGAACCTGAAGCGGATCGACGCGGACTGCCAGGCGCAGCGGGAGGCGTTGGCGCTGAAGACGCCGTCGTTGGGCCAGCTGATCCAGAACCTTTCCGGCGGGAACCAGCAGAAGGTGCTGATCTCGCGCTGGCTGCTCACCCTCCCGGACATCCTGATGATCGACGAGCCCACCCGCGGCATCGACGTCGGCGCGAAGTCGGAGATCCACCGCTTGATGTCCCTGCTCGCGCAGCAGGGCAAGGCGATCATCATGGTCTCTTCGGAGATGCCCGAAGTACTCGGAATGAGCGACCGGATCGTGGTCATGCACGAAGGCAGCGTCAGCGGCATCATCGACCGCTCGGAAGCGACCCAGGAACGAATCATGCAACTCGCCACCGGCCCCGATGCCGCGGCCGCCTGAGAGGAACGAACCAGAATGTCCAACACCGCCACCGAGGCGCGCACGTCCACCTTCGACTGGGGTGGCTTCATCAAGAAGTACGCGATCGTGGGAATCCTGCTGCTGTTCGTCATCCTGCTCTCGGTGCTGACCGGGGGTACGTTCCTGCAACCGCAGAACCTGATCAACGTGATCCGGCAGGTCTCCGCGATCGCGATCATCGCGACCGGCATGACCTTCGTGATCATCATCAACGGAATCGACCTGTCCGTCGGTTCGATCGTGGCCGTCTCTGCGGTGGTCTCGGCCAGCCTGGCCCAGATGCCCGACGCCTCGGTGATCATGTACCCGGGCCTGCAGTTGCCGGTGTTCGTGGCGATCCTGGCCGGCCTCGCCGTGGGCGCGCTGCTCGGCCTGGTCAACGGCGCGCTGGTCGCCGGGTTCAATATCGCACCGTTCATCGCGACCCTGGGCATGATGACCGCCGCGCGCGGCCTGGCGTTGATCTACTCCGGCGGACGCCCGATCTCCAAACTGAACCCTGCCTTCAACTGGATCGGCCAGGGTGACCTGCTGTGGATCCCGGTGCCGATCTGGATCCTTGCGATCGTCGCCGTCGCAGCGCACGTGGTGCTGAACTTCACCCGCTTCGGCCGGCACACCTACGCCCTGGGCGGCAACGAGCAGGCCGCCCGGGTGTCGGGCATCAGCCTGAACAAGCTCAAGATCGGCATCTTCGCCCTTTCCGGCCTGCTCGCCGGCCTGGCCGGAATGCTGCTCGCCGCCCGGATCGGCTCCGGCAACCCACAGCTGGGTACCGGCATCGAGCTGGACGCGATCGCGTCGACCGTCATCGGCGGCACCAGCTTCAACGGCGGCATCGGCACCATCTGGGGAGCCGTCGTCGGTGCGCTGATCATCGGCGTGATCAACAACGGCATGGACCTGATCAACATCTCGCCGTTCATGCAGCAGGTCGTGAAGGGCGTCATCATCGTGCTCGCGATCATCATCGACGAGCGCAAGAACCGCTGAACCACCTGACGACGGTGCTCCTCGGCCCGAGGGGCACCGTCGTCGTCTCCGAGAGGACCATGCAATGAAGCAGATCGGTGTCGGCGTGATCGCCCTGGGCTGGATGGGACGCCTGCACAGCCGCGGCTTCCGCCAGGTGGCCGAGCGCTACCCGGAACTGGGGGTGGACGCGCGCCTGGTTGCGGCTGCCGACCCCGGCCCGGCGAACCGGGATGCGGCCCAAGGACTCGGCTTCGAGCGTGCGGTGGAGGACTACCGCGAAGTCCTGGCCGACCCGCAGATCGAGGCGGTCTCGATCTGCGCGCCGAATTTCCTGCACCACGAGATCGCCATGGCTGCGGTCGGTGCGGGCAAGCACTTCTGGATCGAGAAGCCGATGGGCGTGAATGCCGCCCAGAGCAGGGAGATCGCGCAGGCGGCCGCGGCGGCGGGGCTGGTCACCGCGGCCGGCTTCAACTACCGGCACCAGCCGGCGGTCGAGCATGCGCGCGACCTGGTCCGTGCGGGCAGGCTCGGCAGGGTCACCAACGCCAGGGTGTGGCTGATCGCGGACTACGCGTCCTCGCCGGAGGGTCCGCACACGTGGCGGTATGTCCGTGCGCAGGCCGGCGCCGGAGTGGTGGGCGACCTGCTCAGCCACGGCATCGACCTGGCCCAGTACCTGCTCGGCAGCCGGATCACCGAGGTGACCGCGATGACCGACACCTTCATCACCACCCGTCCGGTGCCACTGGGCGTCGGGGTCGGGCACTCCGCCGTCGCCGTCAGCGACGAGCGCAAGGACGTGGAGAACGAGGATTACGTGGCCGCGCTCGCCCGAACCGCGGGCGGTGCGCTGGTCACCCTCGAATCATCGCGGGTAGCGGTCGGGCCGCACGCCGAGTACGTGGTCGAGGTGTACGGCACCTCCGGTTCGCTGCGGTGGAGCTTCGAGCACCCCGAGCACCTTCAGGTGCTGCTTCTGGACGAGGCCGGGCACCGCGGCTACACCAGCGTGATGACCGAATCCGGCTACGGCGACTACGGGCGCTTCCAGCCCGGACCGGGCCAGCACCTCTCCTTCGACGACGGCAAGGTGGTCGAGGCGCGACAGTTCCTGGAGTCGATCCTCACCGGACGCCAGGTCGCGCCCTCCGCCGGTGACGCCTGGGCCGCGGCCGAGGCCGACGAGGCCGTGGTGGCCTCGGCAGCCGACCGCAGCTGGCACAGCGTCCCTGAGGTCACAGGGACTACCTACGCCTTCTGAACGGCCCGCACGGGCTCCATGAGCCTGCGTGACGCGGTCGCCGAAGTGGCGTCCCCGCTGCCGCCCCCATCCTCGTCCCAGCTTGCACGATGCGGTTAGCGCGCGCTAATCTAAAGAATGTTAGCACGCGCTAACGCGAACCTCGTTGGTGAGGTGGGGCGATCCCCGTTCGCCGCACGCGTGCCTTCCAGTGACATACAGGGAAAGGGACCAGCCATGACCGTGCGAATCGGAGTCATCGGCGCCGGCGGCATGGGCCGGGCACACATCCAGCGGATCGAGGAGGAGTTGTCCGGGGGCGCGGTGGTCGCCGTCGCGGACGTGAACCTCGCGGGCGCGCAGGCGGTGGCCGGGCCGCTGGGTGCAAGGGCGTACGCGACGGGTGTGGAACTCATCGCCGACCCCGACGTCGACGCGATCCTGGTCGCCAGCTTCGGCAGCGTGCACGCTCCGGACGTGCTCGCCGCGGTGAAGGCCGGCAAGTACGTGCTGTGCGAGAAGCCCCTGACCACGCTCGCCGAGGACGCGGTGCAGATCCTCCAGGCCGAGCAGGCCGTGGGCAGGAAGCTGGTCACCGTCGGGTTCATGCGGCGCTTCGACGCCGGCTACCAGGAGATGCGCGACGCGCTGGTCTCCGGTGAGCTCGGCTACGCGACCCTGGTGCACTGCCGTCACCGCAACCCCACCGTCCCGGAGGGGTACACAACCAGGAACATGATCGACGACACCGCGATCCACGAGATCGACACCTGCCGGTACCTGCTGGGTGAGGAGATCGTCCGGGTGCGCATCGACACCCCGCGCTCGACCAGCCACCGGTTCGAGCACCTCGCCGACCCGCTGGTGCTGGTGGCCTACACCGAGTCCGGCGTCCGGATCGATGACGAGGTGAACGTGAACATCGGCTTCGGCTACTCGATCGAGTGCGAACTGGTGATGGAGCAGGGCACGATCCGGCTCGGCGACCAGGAACGCACCCTCAGGCGGGACGCGGCCGGCAACCGCAACGCGATCTGTCGCAGCCACATCGACCGGTTCCATGCGGCGTTCAACGCAGAGGTGCAGCAGTGGATCCGTGCGGTGGAGCGGAATGAGCACACCGGATCCTCTGCCTGGGACGGCTACGCCGCCGGTGTGGTTGTCGATGCGGCCGTCGCGTCACTGGAGTCCGGTGGCCTCGAGGTGGTCGTCCGGATGATCCCGAAACCCGCGCTCTACGCCTAGCCGGGGAACCACGATGGTGGATATTGCGCTTGATCCGAACATGTATTACCCGTCGATGTCGACGGCCGACACGCTGCGGAAGGCTGCCGAGCTGGGCTTTCGCTACGTCGAGCTGTCGCCGAACAGTGAGTTCCATTTCTGGCACCACTATCCGAAGGCTGATGACGACTTCGTCCGTGACCTGAACCGGGCGCAGGCCGAGACCGGGGTGCGGGTGCGCACGCTGAACCCGGTGTTCAACTGGTCCTCCAATGATGAGGCCGAGCGTGCCGCGCAGGTGCGGAACTGGCGGCGGCTGCTGGAGCTGGCCGACCAGATCGACTGCAGGGAGATCACCTCGGAGTTCTCCGGGAACCCGAACACCCCGCGGGAGTGTGAGGCGCAGTGGTACCGGTCGCTGGAGGAGCTGACCCCTGCCTTCGAGAACTACGGGATCCGGTTGAACATGGAGGCCCACCCGTACGACTTCATCGAGACCCACGATGCGGCCTACAGCCTGATCCGGGGGGCGAACCTGGACTGGATCGGGTACGAGTTCTGCTGCCCGCACGCCTTCCACCTCTCCGAAGGCAAGGGTGATGTGGAGCGGATGATCACCGCCAGTGCACCGAAGTTGCGGGAGGTTCACGTGGCCGATGCGCTGAACCATGCCGCGAACGACGGGAACCGCTACATCGTGAACCCGCCCGGAGTGGATGCCCGCGTGCACCAGCACGCCGAGATCGGGCGTGGAGAGGTGCCCTTCGACCGGGTCTTCGCGACCCTGCGCGAGATCGCCTTCGACGGGATCATCAGCGTGTGCGTGTTCGGCTGGCACGAGGACGCCGACAACATCAACCGCCGTATGCTCACCCGCATCCAGCAAGAACTGGGCTGATCGGAGGGCAGATGGACGGACGACCGCCGACCCAGGCGGACGTGGCCCGCCTGGCCGGGGTCTCGCGTCCGCTGGTCTCGCTGGTCGTGCGCAACGACCCCCGGGTGTCGCCGGAACGGCGGACGGCGGTCGAGAAGGCGATGGCCGACCTGGGCTATCGGGCCAATGCCGCGGCGCGCTCGCTGGCGCGGAGCCGATCGGACCTGATCGGAGTCGTCCTGCCGGGGTTCGCGAACCACTTCTACGGTGAGCTCGCCGAGGCGCTGCGCACCGTGGGGGAGGAGCGTGGCTACGTCCCGCTGCTGGCCAGCATCGCCGAGGACACCGACCGAGAAGTGAGCGCCATCGAGCGTTTCCTCGAGCTGCGGGTCTGTGGTCTGATCCTGGTCTCGCCGCTGCTCGACATGGCCACCCTGGGGGGATACGGAGAGGTGTCCCCGACGGTGGTGCTCACCCGCAATCGGGCGCCTGCCAGCGTCGATCTGGTTCACTCAGACGACAGGGCCAACGGTCGGCTGGTCACCGAGCACCTGCGGGCTCGTGGCTACGACCCGATCGTCTACCTCGGCTATGAGCGGCCCGCTGAGGGCGACTCGTCGCGGGAGCGGCGGCTCGGTTACGCCGACGCGCAGGAGGCCGCGGGCCAGCCGGTCCGGGTCTTCACCGCGGTCCGCCACGGCGCCGTCCCTGAGCCGGTCGAGGGACTCGAGCAGCTGCTCGCACCCGGCGTAGGGATCATCTGCCACAACGACCGGGTGGCGATCGCGATGGCCAGCCGGCTGGAATCGCTCGGACTGCGTCCCGGGGCGGACGTCGGCCTGGCCGGCTTTGACAACACCGCTCTCACCCACACCCTGGGCATCTCGCTGACCAGCGTCGACCCGGACGTGGCGGCGATGGCGCGCGCGGCCGTCGACCTGATCGACCAGCGCACGGCAGGACGCGTCGAGGCCGCAGAGGTCGTCGTGCCCTCCCGGCTCGTGGAACGCGACTCCACAAGGGCAAACGTTCGCACCTGATGATTCGGGCCACGGTTGCGGGACGACGGTGAACCGGTGTCCTCGCTGAGGTGGTCCAGGGCGAGGGTCAGGTGATCTCGCGGAGCCAGCGGCGCAGCTGCCAGGTGGCCTTCACGTCGTCCTCGTTGTACTCGAGCACGCGGGTGCGCGCCTGGGCCCTGGCGTCCTCGGTCGGGGCGTGCACGGCCTCCTCGAACCAGCGCATGCTGTTCAGCCCTCCGGGATCGTCGTCGCGCCAGTGGAAGCCGGCGCCCGCCGTGGCGACCACCTTCAGGCCGAGCCCGCCGGCTCCGAAGAAGTGCTGCCGAACGGCCCGGAAGAGATCGACGAAGTGGCTGCCGGCGAAGTCCACGGCCCACTGCATGAGGGCGTCGTCGTCGGCGGCCAGGCGCTGCAGCCGGACCACCTCATAGTCGGAGTAGTGGAAGACCAGGGCTTCGGAGTCGTCGACGAGGTCGTGCAGCCAGCTCATCGCCCGACGCGCCAGCTCCCGCTCACCGGCGTCGTCGAGCTCGGTGAAGCTGCTGAACTCGTGGTAGCGACCGCCTCCGTTGCCGTCGCTGACCCAGAACCCCCACAGGTAGACCCGGTCGTCCCGCGAGGTCTCCACGTCGATGTCGATCTCGAGCGGCGCGGACGGGACAGTGATCGGCCCGTGGCTGGTGCGCTCGAGCTGGATGCCGTCGGCGAGCAGCCGTGAGCGGCGGTGCGCGAGGCGAAGACGTTCCTCCGCACCCGGGCGGTGGGCAACGTGCGGCAGGTAGCCGGGCAGCAGCGCGTCGAGGTCGCTGCCGGCGAGTTCCTGGACGGTCGTGACACCGGCCTCGCGCAGCGCGGCGATCTCGTGGTGGTCCAGCGGCGACTTGCTGATCCGCAGGCTGAGGTCGTCGTCATCCAGCTCCGCCCGGCACCGCGGCCACCAGGAGCAGTAGCTGCACTCGTAGCTCACCACAGGGTGCAGCAGCGGGGGGTCGTCCGGGTCGGCGGCCGCCGCGCGCTCGGCCAGGTCGACCCGCAGAGCGAACTCGTGGTCGTAGCGGTCGAGCGAGCTCACCGGCGGCACGTGGTCGGACGCGGCGGTGAACCGGTCGACCTGGGCAGGTGCCGGCGGAGCAGCGGGTTCGGTGAGGTCGAGCCACGTGGCCCGGAGCCCGTCCGTACCCACCTCATCGTTGCCGACGACCACACCCCACGGCCCGCTCGCCGCCTGCGCGCCGATTGCGCCGAGCATCCGCCACAGGTGGGTGAGCTGGAGGGCGTTCGCCCACCGCCAGTGCCAGCGGTACCGCCAGCCGGTCGTGCGGTGCCGGCGCGGCAGGTCGTCCAGTGGCGACCAGACGAACGGCAGGTCGTCGCCGCGCGAATCGACCACGCGCTGGTAGCGAATGATGCCCGGGACGTAGCCGCCGGCGGGATCGCGGACGAGCAGGTCGGGGCGCCCCGACCGGTGTGCGTCCCAGTCGCGGGGGAGCAACCCGGCGAGCACCACGTCGACCCCCTCGGCGAGGGCGGCAAGGCAGGCCTGCTCCTGGACCTCGCTGGGCTGGCCGAGGAGACCGCGGAGGTCGGTGACCGACGCCGAGCCGGCCAGGATCCGCTCGTACACGGAGGCGGCGAACTCCGCGCTGCCGGGGAAGCGGTTGGTGCCGGCGGGCGCGTCGGGCCGCACCATGCCCGGATGGAACGCGTTGTGCACCTTCAGCGGGCAGCTGCGGGCGGCGTACGGGTCGAGCGTGAACATCAGGCGTGGGCCCGGTGGAGGGCGACGACACCGCCGCTCAGGTTCTTCCAGCCGACCCCACGCCAGCCGGCGTCGAACATCAGGTCGGCCAGGGCGTGCTGGTCCGGCCAGGCCAGGATCGACTCGGCCAGGTAGTCGTAGGCGACCGTGTTGGACGCCGTCGCCCCTGCGATCTTCGGCAGGGCGCGGACGAGGTAGTTGCGGTAGGTCGCGCGGAACGGCTTCCAGGTGGGCGTGGAGAACTCGCAGATCACGATTCGCCCCCCGCGGCGGGTGACCCGGTGCAGCTCGGCGAGCGCCGCAGCCACGTCCTCGACATTGCGCAACCCGAAGCTGATCGTCACCGCATCGAACGCGCCGTCAGCGAACGGCAGCGCGAGCGCATCCGCGTTGACGAAGGTCAGGTCCGGCTGCCGCTGCTTGCCGACAACCAGCATGCCCTCGCTGAGGTCGGCCGGCACCACGATCGCGCCCGCGTCCGCGAACGGGCGGCTGGAAGTGCCGGTGCCGGCGGCGAGGTCGAGGATCCGCTGGCCCGGGCGCGGCCCGACCGCGGCGACCGTCTCTGCGCGCCAGCGTCGATCCTGGCCGAGCGAGAGGATGTCGTTGACCAGGTCGTAACGCGGCGCCACCGTGTCGAACATGGCGGCGACATCGGCTCGCCTCCTTGCCAGGGTTGCCCTCGCCGCATCAGTTCCACGCACAGCCCTAGCCTGCCACGACCTGGAGACCGCCACGTCCATCGGGCGCATCGACCGGCCGTGGCGGGAATCGCTTCCGGGATGGGGGAGAATCGAGCCCATGGCGCGAAAGACCCCGGTGCTCAAGGTCACCAATCTGAAGAAGGCCTTCGGGCCGGTCGTGATCGTCGACGGCTTCAGCCTCGAGGTGGCTGCAGGGGAGGCGATCGCCCTGACCGGACGCAACGGAGCCGGCAAGTCCACGGTGCTGCGGTGCCTGGTCGGCGCCGACCGTCCCGACGAAGGCACGGTGGAGGTGAACGGCACCCGGGTCAGCGAGACCAACCCCGAGATCCGGCGCGATGTCGCGACGGTGATCGACGACATCGACTTCTTCCCCGACCTCAGCGTGGTCGAGCACCTCGACCTGCTCGCACGCGCGCACGGCATCCCGGACGCCGACGCCGCTGTCGATGAGGTCCTGCACGAGGTCCAACTGGTGCCGCAGTCGGGCCAGCTGCCGTCCACCCTCTCCTCCGGCCAGTTGCGCCGCCTCGCGCTGGCCACTGCGTTCATCCGGCCGCGCAAGCTGCTCGTCCTCGACGAACCTGAACAGCGCCTCGACACCGAGGGCGTGGAGTGGCTGGCGGACCGGTTGGTCGAGGAGCGTCGGCGCGGTCTGGCCATCGTGATGGCCAGTCATGACCCCACGCTGGTGCAGAAGGTGGCGACCCGGACGATCCGGCTGGGCGAACGGGCCGAGGTCCTCGCCGATGAGTAAGAAGTCCCGCAAGCTGATCCGCTCGACGCCGGTCGGCGGCGATGCCGCGGTCGAGGGTGAGGTCGAGGCGGTGGTGCCGGTGCCGCCGGAGCGCTCCTTCTTCTTCCTGCCGGACGCGCCGCCGCTGGCGGTGGACGAGCAGGAGTTGCACGGCCTGATGAAGCTGTGGCGCCATGGACGCGCCACCCGCTCGATGGGTCAGGTGCTGCAGGACAGCTACGTGATGTTGTTCAGCGTCGTCATGATCGGCGCCATGGTCGTGTCCGTCGTGCTGCGCGCCCAGGGCAACATGGCAGGGTGCAGCACCGAGGCGTGCGCCTCAGGTCGGTTGCTCGTGCCGACCGCGATGGTGCTTGCCTGCTTCGCGGTCGCACTGGGCGTGGCCAGGCTCTTCGGGCCGGTGCTGGCCTCGGCCGCGGAGGGCTTCTGGCTGATGGATGCGCCGATCAGCCGTCGACGCCTGCTGCGCGGCCGGCTGGTGCTACCGCTGCTGCTGTCGTTCCTGGTCGCGGGCCTGTCCACCGCGCTGGTGGGCGCGCTGTCCGGGCTCGCCTGGGCGCAGGTGCTCGCGTGGAGTTGTGCGGCAGCCCTCGGCAGCGCCGGACTGGTCTCGCTCGCCGCAGCCGAGCAGACCAGGGAGCGCGTGGCGGTCGTGAAGGTGCTGCAGGCGGTGTTCGCCGCCGCGGCGCTGGCCGTCCTGCTGGTCGTCGTCTCGGTGGCGGCCGGGTGGCTGCCGACCACCTTTGTCGCCGCGGCCGAACCCGCGACCTGGTTGTTCGCCGGGGTGGCCGCAGCGGGCCTGATCGGCATGGTGGTGCTGCTACAGCTGACCATTGCCCGGCTGGAGGAGATCCGTCGTGCGCGGCTCGTCTCCGGGGGCTCGCTGGTGGCCGGCATGCAGGGAGCGATGTTCGCCCTCGACTTCGGTCTGATCCGGGACATCCTGGTGGAGCGGCGAATGGCCGAGAAGGGCCACGTGAAGCCCACCCGCGGCCGCGGGCTGGGCCTGGCCGCGCTGATCTGGCGGGACGTGGAGCGGCTGAAGCGGCAACCGTCCGCTTTCCTCGGCCTGGGCATGAGCCTTTTCGTGCCGTACGCGGTGGACGCGTTGCGGATGAGCCAGCTGAACCCCTTCATCAGCGGTCTGGCCCTGGTCCCAGGGCTGGTGCCGTTCCTGGGCAGCCTGAGGGTGCTCTCGCGCACCGGCGGGCTCGCCCGCACCTTCCCGTTCAAGACCGCGCAGTTGCGGACGGCCACGATGGCCGTTCCGGCGATGCTGGCCGTGGTGTGGGGTCTCGCCGCCACACCCGCGTTCATCGGCATCGCCAGCACGGGCGCCGACCGCAGCCTGGTCAACGGGCTGTCGGCGGCCCTGGTCACCGCGCTCGCCGGACTGATGGGCGCCGTGCGCTGGGTGACTGCGAAGAAGGTGGACTACCAGACCCCGATGATGGCGACCTCTTCTGGCGCCCTGCCGCCGGGGCTGATCTTCAACCTTTTCCGGGGTCTGGACATGGTGGTGCTGATCACGGCGCCGCTGATCCTGCAGCTGCCCGCCTACTGGTCGCTCGTGATCGGCCTGATCGTGTTCTGGGCGCTGCGGGGCAGCTTCAACATGGCCGACCTGCAGGCAGAGCAGGAGCAGGCGAAACGGGAGCTGGCCGAGGCCAAGCAGGGCAGGGGCGAGAAGCAGAAGATCCCGCGCCCCGGGCGCTAGCTGCCTATCCAGCCGGCAGGGAACGGACATCCGCCGCCCACTGGAGGCCAGGGGCGGCGGACGAGGTGTGGTGTGGCCGCGACGCTAGCCCACGAGGGCTGCGCACTGCCCGAGCGCCTTGTGGCCGACCACGTTGGGGAGGCCGGCGAAGCCGCCCGACACTCCCGGGACCAGCTTCGTGCAGATCAGGTTTCGCCCCACCAGGTTCTGGACGATGTAGACGCCGGGAGCGCCCGGGTGCTCGTCGTTCACCGTGATCCGGGTGAGGATCGCGTTCCTGCCGATCTTGTTGAACATGATGCCGATCCACTCGACGGTCATCCCGCCGACCTTCAGGTTGCGGCCGATGGTGTTGTTCTTGATCGACCAGTACCCGTTCGTGCCGCCGCCACGCACGGTGACGTTGCCCTTCACCGTGATTCCGTTGAGTGCGACGAGCGCCGCCCCGGTGATCCCCACGTTCCCGTGGACGGTGATCATCGAGTGCCCTGCCGGGTCATTGGCGCACGGGTGCGCCGTGTTCCCGGTGTCGGCGGGAGACTGGCAGCCCAGTCCGACCGTAGCGCCCGCGTTGCCGATCACGTTGTGTCCGACGGTGATGGTCGAAGGGGAGCTCTGGGCGTCGAACGTGGCGCCTGTGGCGACCCTGACGTTGCCGAGGACGTGGATCACGGCGTCCTGGGCGACGGAGCAGTCACCGGTGACCGTGAGGCTGGCGTAGGTGCCCGACGGGATCTCTCCACCGCTGCAGGTGTAGGCCATCGGACGCGGTGCGGCGTCGGCGGGGATCGCCGCGCCGGGGGCGAAGGCGAGTGCCGCCGCCACGGTGAGGGCTCCCAGAATCCTGAGCCGCAGTCTGTTCTCCATGAGCACTGCCCCTCTCGCGGCTCCTGCGCTGGAGCCGTCTTTCTCGGTCTACCTCTGGGCTCTGATCGCGTCAACGGCCGGGAGCCCACCCGGGTGGCGCACTTTGGGCACTGTTCAGAAGCCTTCTTGCGGTATAGGGGGCCCGGCCCACGCGTCCGTCGCCGCGCCGGAACGCCGCCCGCGCGGCGAACCTGGAGGCGTCCGTCGTCCGGCCGGCTTGACAGCGTGCGCGGAGGGGAACAGGATTCCTCGTAAGTGGTACGTACCAGTGCGGTCCAGTGCGTATCAAAGGAGGAGACGATGTCGGACCCCGGCGTCACGGCGATCGGCGCTGGCCCGGTGCCCAAGCACCAGCAACTCCGCGAGGTGCTGATCGGGCTGGTCGTGCCGGGCCAGGCGATCCCCTCCGAGCGTGAACTGATGCTCAGCTACCGCGTCTCCCGGGCCACGGTCCGCAAGGCCATCGACGGACTCGTCGCGGACGGGCTGCTTCAGCGCACCCACGGGCTGGGCACGTTCGGCGTCCGGCCGCGGCTGGAGACCCGGCTGTACCTGGCCTCGTTCAGCCAGGACATGCGCCGGCGTGGCCGGATTCCGTCCACCCACCTGGTCTCGATCGCACAGGCCGAGCCCCCTGCCGAGGTAGCCGCAGCACTCGGTCTCGCGCCCGGCGCGCAGGCGTGGCGCATCCAGCGGGTCCGGTCGGCCGACGGCGAGCCGGTCGCCCACGAGGACGGCTGGTACCCGGCCGAGCCGCTCGCCGACCTCGATCGCCGCGACATCGCCGGCGGATCGTTGTACGAGATTCTCGGCGCCGACTACGGGCTGTGGGTGGACCACGCAGAGCAGACCCTGTGGGCAGAAGCGGCCGGGCCCGACCTCGCGCGTGCCCTCGCCGCCCCCGTGAACACCCCCCTGCTGGTCTTTCGGCGGATCTCGACCGCCGGCGGCCGGCCCGTCGAGTACGTGGTCTCCCGCTACCGCGGCGACCGCTACCAGGTCCACATGGAACTGGGCCGGGACAACCTGTCCCCGGTACACCAGCAGCCGGAAGCGGAGGCTCCTCGCGAAGGCGAGGAATCGAACCTGCCCCGGGTTCGGCCGCACCGTAGAACCGCACCGCTGCCTTCCCCCGGCGAGCCGGAGGACGGGAGCCCAACCGAAGGAAGCAATGGAAGTCATCATCTGTCCGAACGCGAAGCGCGTGGGTGAGGTCGCGGCAGCGAAGGCTGCCCGGATCGCCGCCCCGATCGGTGCGAAGGTGGTGCTCGGCGTGGCCACGGGGTCGTCGCCGGTGCAGACCTTCGCCGAGCTGGCCCGGCTGGCGAACGCAGGAGAGCTCGACCTGTCCGAGGCGTCCGCGTTCGCGCTGGACGAGTATGTGGGCATCGCGAAAGGCCACCCGGAGAGCTACCACGAGATCATCCGCAAGACCGTGACCGAGCCGATGGGTCTGGACCCGGCACGCGTGCACGTCCCCAACGGCTTCGCCGACGACCTGCCGGCCGCCTGCGTGGCCTACGAGGAGGCGATCAAGGCCGCCGGGGGAGTGGACATCCAGTTCCTCGGCGTCGGCTCGAACGGCCACATCGGCTTCAACGAGCCCACCTCTTCGCTGTCCTCGCGGACCCGGATCAAGACCCTTGCCGCCCGGACCAGGGAGGACAACGCCCGGTTCTTCGACTCGATCGACCAGGTGCCGCGGCACTGCCTGACCCAGGGCCTGGGCACGATCATGGACGCTCGCCACGTGATCCTGGTCGCGACCGGGTCGGGCAAGGCGCACGCGATCGCTCAGGTCGTGGAGGGCCCGATCACGGCGATGTACCCGGGCTCGGTGCTGCAGTTGCACCAGCACGCCACCATCGTGATCGACGAGGAGGCCGCCGCGGAGCTGTCGCTGGTCGACTACTACAAGCAGACCTACGCGAACCTTCCCGACTGGCAGAGGCTGGACGTCTGATGCTGATCACCGCGGACCAGGTCCTCTTCGGCGACGCCGACGCACTCGTCGCGGGGTGGGTCGAGACCGCGGCGGGGCGGATCGTGGCCACGGGTACCGGTGTCCCGCCGCGTCCGGCCGACGAGCAGGTCGACGGCGTGCTGATCCCTGGCTACGTGGACGTGCACAGCCACGGTGGCGGGGGTGCGTCCTTCGTCACGGAGGATCCGGAGGTCGCACGGCAGGCGCTGGCCGCCCACCGCCGGCTCGGGGTCACCACGATGGTGGCCTCGCTGGTCACGGGCTCGACGCCCGACCTGAAGCGGCAGGTGGGCTGCCTGGCCGACCTGGTCGAATCGGGAGAGCTGGCCGGCATCCACCTCGAGGGCCCCTGGCTCGCCCTGAAGTACAAGGGTGCGCACCCGCCGGCGCTGCTGGCCGACCCGGATCCCGGCGCGGTGGCCGAGTTGCTCGACGCCGGCCGGGGAACGGTGAAGATGGTCACGGTCGCACCGGAACGCGCCGGGGCGATGGACTCGATCCGGTTGATGGTCTCCCGGGGAGTCGTGGCGGCGATCGGGCACACCGATGCCGACTACGACACCACCCGCGCCGCGATTGACGCCGGCGCGATCGGCGCGACCCACCTGTTCAACGCGATGCGGTCGCTGCGGCACCGAGAGCCCGGACCGGTGCTGGCGCTGTGGGAGGACCCGCGGGTGTACCTCGAACTGATCATGGACGGGGTGCACGTGCGTCCGGAACTGGTGGCGTTCGTCGCCTCCACCGAGCCCGACCGGGTGGTCTTCGTGACCGACGCGATGGCCGCCGCAGCCTCGACCGACGGCGACTACGTCCTCGGTGAACTGCCGGTTGAGGTGCGTGGTGGCGTGGCCCGGATCGCCGGCACCGACACGATCGCCGGCTCGACGCTCACCCTCGACCGGGCGGTGCGCAATGCGGTCGCCGCGGGGATCCCGTTCATCCAGGCCGTGCGGGCGGCGACCGCGCTGCCCGCCGACTACCTGACGCTGCCCGACGTGGGCCGGATCGCCGTGGGCAAGCGGGCCGACCTCGCCGTCCTCGATTCCGGCCTGGTCGCCACCCGCGTCATGCAGGCCGGCGCCTGGGTGTGATCCCCGTCGACGCGCAGGTTTTTCACGAACCCGGGGTCTCAGCCGGAACCCGGCCACCCGGTGGGGCGTCCGGGGCTGTCCTCGGGGACGGCTACGGTTGGCTGCGTGAGTGAAGCCGACGCGCCCGTCGAGGCGAAGCCGAAGGTCCGCTGGGGGCGGGTGGCGCTGTTCTACCTCCTCGCGCTCGGGTGGGTCAGCCTGATCGCGGCAGTTCTGTTCGTGACCGGCCGACGCGATGTGTCGGGCGGTGGAGGAATCAGCGTTCTCGCGATCGTGCTCGCAGCGCTCGCCATGCCTGCTCCGCTCGTCGCGGCCCTGATCGTGGGGCGGCTGGACCGGCGTCCTGCCCTGATCCGCACCACCTTCGACCGGTTCTGGCGCAAGCTCCCGAGGCTGGTCCTCGTCGTGGTGCTCGTGATCGCCGCGCTCCTGCTCGGCATGCTCGGGCTCACCTGGGTGCTCGGCAACCTCCTCGGCCTCAGCGGAGCGGGTCGCGTCCTGTTCGCCCAGCCGGATCTGCTCGCCAACGCCCTCCTGCTCTTCCCCAGCATGGATGTCGAGCAGGTTGCGAAGCTGAACGCGGCCATTCCATCGCTGTGGCCGCTGCTGGGGCTCAGCTACGCGGGTGCCCTGGTGGCAGGGTTCACCGTCAACGGCGTCTTCGCGTTCGGGGAGGAGTACGGCTGGCGGGGTTGGCTGGCCGACGAGCTGCGGCCGCTCGGTGCGTTCTGGGCCAACCTGCTCACCGGTGTCCTGTGGGGCGTCTGGCATGCGCCGCTGATCCTGCTGGGCTACAACTACGCCGGCTACGCCGTGCTCGGCACCGCCTTCATGATCGCCTGGTGTGTACCGGCGTCGTTCCTGCTCTGGCGCGCGCGCCAGGTCACCGATTCGCTGATCGCCCCGGCGGTGCTGCACGGCGCGATCAACGGCTTCGCCGGCGTCTTCCTTCTCGTGCTCGTTGACACCAACCCCCTGATCGCAGCCCCGATGGGACTGGCCGGCACCGCCGCCGTCGCCGTGGTGGCTGGCGGGTTCTGGTGGTTGGCCAGGAAGCGGGCCGGTCGGGTCGAATGAGCGGGTCGACGTACCCGAGCTGGGTGCACGAGCTGGGCGAGCGCCGGCTGGTCGAGCAGTTCGGTGAAGTGACCCTTGCCCGCGGCCAGGAGTACGTCCGGCAGGGCCGAGTGGGGCGCGTCGTCACCGGGTCGGGCACTGGTGGCAGCCTGGTCCAGGCCCAGGTGCGGGGGTCCTCGTCCCGCACCTACCAGACCGTTGCCCGCTACCACGCGGACACCGGGGCGATCAGCACGTCCTGCTCGTGCCCGGTCGGGTTCAACTGCAAGCACGGGGCCGCGCTGCTGTGGCACATGCGGACGGTGAACCTGCGGGCCCTCGTGCCCGAGTGGCAGCGGGCGCTCGAGCAGATCACCGCCGAGACGCGGACGGCGCCTCGCGGACAGCCGCTCGCCGTCCAGGTGACCCGCGCGGCCCGCGGGTCGATCCAGCTGCGTCCGCTGGTCTGGGGGAAGTCCGGACGCTGGGTGCGGACCGGCGTTTCGTGGGACTCCGTACTACATCCCTGGAGTGGCGACTATGTCGAGGAGCAGCGGGTGGTGCTCGCAGGGCTCGCGCGTGGCCGCGATCCGCGTTCCAGCTACTCGTTCTACGCCCAGCGGGCCGACGTGCTCGAACTGGGCGAGCTCGGGCCGTCCGCGTGGGCCTGGCTGCGGGCGGCGGGCGAGGCTGGGGTCGACCTGGTGCCGGGCCAGGGCACGCCCCCGGTGCGAGTGGCTGCGGACCCGGCCCGGGTGGCAGCCCGGCTGGGGCCCGACGACGGCGGACTGGTGCTGCGCACCTGCGTCGCCTCCGGCGATCGCGAGTGGCCCGTGGTCTACGCCAACCTGCTCGGTTCACCACCGCACGGCCTGGTCGTCGACGATCCCGGGGAGCTGCTGCTGGTGCCGTTCGCCGAATCACTCAGCCAGGCCCAGCAGGCGCTGCTGGTGCAGCACCCGCGGTTGCGGGTGCCGGCCGCCGACGTGCCGGCCTTCGTTGCCGAGTTCGCCCCGGCGCTGCGGCGGCTGGTCGACCTGGTCGTGGAGCCCGGCGTCGACCTGCCCGAGACCTCTCCGCCGCAGGTCCTGTTGAAGGTGGTGTACGGGCCGGACCACCGGACCGATCTCGAATGGCTGTTCCGCTACCGGGTGGGTGAGCGTGCGCTCGACGTGGAGCTGTCTCCTGCCGGCCCCCGCCCCGCCTATCGCGACGGCGACGCAGAGCAGGCGCTGCTCGACGGCCTTCCGGCGGGGCCGTGGCCGGTCCGCGCCGACCGCGCGGGCGCTCATCCGCTCGCGAGGGCCGCCCTGACCGGGCCCGCCACGGCCGACTTCGTCACGAACTGGGTGGACCGGCTCGCCGGGGCGGGTGTGCTGGTCGAGGCCACCGGGCATCCGCAGCCCTACCGGCTGGTTGATGAGGCGCCGCGGGTCAGCCTCGCCGTCACCGACCCGGCCGACGGTGCGGACTGGTTCAACCTCGCGGTCACGATCACGATCGAGGACGAGCCGGTCGAGTACCGCGAGCTGTTCACCGCGCTCGCGACCGGGCAGACCCACCTGATCCTTCCGTCGGGCGTGTGGTTCAGCCTGGACCGGCCCGAACTCGAGCAGTTGCGGGCGCTGATCGAGGAGGCGGGCCAACTCCAGGCGAAGGACGCCGACGGGCTGCGCCTGCGCGCCGAGCACGCCGGACTCTGGGAGGAACTGCTCAGCCTTGGCGTGGTGGCCGAGCAGTCCCGGGCATGGTCTTCGGCGGTGACGGCGCTGCTGCGCACGGAGGAACTGCCCCAGGTGGCGGTACCGGCAGGGCTGCGGGCGAGCCTGCGTCCCTACCAGGAGCTCGGGTTCCGCTGGCTGCACTTCCTCCACCGCGCCCGGCTCGGCGGGATCCTCGCCGACGACATGGGGCTCGGCAAGACCCTTCAGGCGCTCGCGCTGGCCTCCGCGCTGGCAGAGGAGGGACGGCTGGAACGTCCGCTGCTCGTGGTGGCGCCGACCTCGGTGCTGGGTACCTGGGCCACCGAGGCGGCCCGGTTCGCACCCGGGCTGCGGGTGCGGGTGGTCGAGCAGACCTCGAGGAAGCGGACCCGGGCGCTGGCAGAGCTGGCCTCCGACGCCGACCTGGTCGTGACGTCCTACACCCTGCTCCGGCTGGACGAGGCCGAGTACACCGCGCTGCCGTGGACGGCAGTGTTCCTCGACGAGGCGCAGTTCGTGAAGAACCGGCACTCGCGGGCCTACCTCGCCGTGCGAAAGCTGCGGGCGGGCGCCAAGTTCGCGATCACCGGCACGCCGCTGGAGAACAACCTGATGGACCTGTGGTCGTTGCTGTCGATCGTCGCGCCGGGGCTGTTCGCCGATCCGGCGGCGTTCGCCGAGTTCTACCGGCGTCCGATCGAGTCGGGCAGCGATCCTCAGGCGCTGGGCCGGCTGCACCGCCGGGTGCGTCCGCTGATGCTGCGGCGCACGAAGGAGAGCGTCGCAGCCGAACTGCCGCCCAAGCAGGAGCAGGTGTTGTCGGTGCCGCTCGCGCCGGCGCACCGACGGCTCTACGACAAGCAGCTCGCGGCCGAACGCAAGCGGGTGCTCGGGCTGGTGGACGACCTGCGCCGCAACCGGATCACCATCCTCGCCTCGCTCACGCTGCTGCGGCAGCTCGCGCTCTCGCCCGCGCTCGTTCTGCCCGACCAGCCGATCGCCTCGGCCAAGATCGACGCTCTGGTGGAACTGGTCACCGAGCTGGCGTCCGAAGGGCACCGGGCGCTGGTGTTCAGCCAGTTCACGACGTATCTGGGCATGGTGCGCGACCGGCTGGGGGAGGAGGGCATCGGCGCGGTCTACCTGGACGGAAGGACGCGGGACCGCGGGGCCCGGATCGAGCGGTTCCGCTCCGGCACCGACCCGGTGTTCCTGATCAGCCTCAAGGCGGGTGGTTTCGGACTCACGCTCACCGAGGCCGACTACGTGTTCATCCTCGACCCTTGGTGGAATCCGGCGGCCGAGCTGCAGGCGATCGACCGGACGCACCGGATCGGGCAGGACAAGCACGTGATGGTGTACCGCCTGGTCAGCGAGGACACGATCGAGGAGAAGGTGGTCGCCCTGCAGGAACGCAAGCGCGACCTGTTCGCCAAGGTGGTGGGGGAGTCCGGCGATCTCGCCGCGCCGCTCTCCGCCGAAGACATCCGCGGCCTGCTCGAACCGTAGCGACGACGGCCACCCTGGCGGTGCTGATCCTCGAATCGGTTACTTGCGTAGCAAGGTAGCTGGCAATACCCTTGAAGCATGCCGACGGAAAGAGACGTGTGGGCCTCCCAGCTACGCAAGGGAGTGCTCGAACTGGCCGTGCTTGCACTGGTCGCCGACGAGGCGCGATACGGCTCGCAGATCGTGGACGAACTGGCCGCGCGGCCGGCGCTCGCGATCACAGCGGGCACGGTGTATCCGCTGCTGGCCCGGCTGGCGCGAGCCGGCCTGGTGAAGACGACCTGGCAGGAGTCACCGGTCGGGCCGCCCCGCAAGTACTACGCGCTGACCGCCTCCGGGCGGCGGCAGCTGGCGGCGATGGTCGCAGCCTTCGGCGACGTGTCGTCCGCTCTGAACGACCTCCTGGGAGACCTTCGATGATCCGCACACTCGACGAACTCACGCCCGAGGCCCGTGCCCGGGCCGAGGCCTGGCTCGACCGCACGACGGCAGCCGCCCCGCCCAGCCTGCGGGCCGACGTGCGTGACGACCTGATCGCGCATCTGTGTGAGCGGCTCGATTCGGGCGCCACCCCCGCGGACGTGGAGCGGGTGGCGGACGCGGCGGGTCCGATCGCCGGCGGTCCTTCCACCGCACGGCGGTGGCTGCGTCAGCTGCTGGCCGGTCTCGGTGTGCACGACGTCCCGGGGCGGATCGCCGCGACCTGGTGGAATCCGGCGGACGAGCGAGTGCTGGTGCCCCGGGCGGTCGGTCTGGGGTGGGACCTGAACTTCGGCGCGGTCGCGGTACGACTCGGGGTGATCGAGCCGGACGCCGAGACGGAACCCTTCGCGTCCACCCCGGCCCGGGCGTTCGCCACGGCTGCCGCCGTGCCCGCCACCCTGGCCGCCGCCGCCGTCCTGCACTATGCCGTGCGGGGGCGGAGCCTTCCTGATCGACTCCCGGCACACTGGAATGCCGCGGGCGCGCCCGATCGCTGGACGCCGAAGGGAAGGGCCGCTGCCGTCGACGTGGCCGGCACCGTGGTGCCGGCGGCCGTGGCCGCGTGGGCCGCCCGGTCGGGGCGGCCGGGACCGGAACGTGCGGGACTGATCGCCGGCGCGACGCTGTTCGCGTCGATCAGTGCCGCCACGACCGTGGCCCGCAGCCTCGGCGATGGCCGCCGTGCGTGGCTCGGCCCGGTGATGGCGGCGAGTGGTCCACTCGCGGTCGGGACGGTACTGGTCTGGCTCGCCCGTGCGGGCCGGGCGGAGGAGATCCGGCGGGACCTGGAGGACGTTCATGACTGAGTTGACTCGCCCGCAACGGGTCGAGTGGCGCCTCGTCGGCACCTACTACGGCATCGCCTTCGGCGGGGCCGTGCTCGTCGCCCTGTTGCTGGGGGGATTGCGGCTGGCACTCGGGGATGCGATCGGCGTTGTCGGGATCGTGGTCACGGCGGTGCTCTACATGCCGCTGCCGCTGGTCGCAGGACTGGTCACCGAGCGGGTTGCGTGCCGGCGCCCGCTGCTCGCCCGGGAGTGGGGGTCGCTGCGGCACGGTTTCTGGAGGACCTATGGCCGCAACGCGCTCGCCGCGGTCGTGGTGATCCTTGCCATCCTCGCTCTCGGGTTCCTCACCGCCTGGCTCGCCGGCGTCCTCGGCATCCCCGGCGCCGGTCACCTGGTGGCCGACGCCGCGGAGATGCGCACCCGCATGCTCGAGGTCGTACCCGGCGTGTCCGCGATCGAGGTCCTGCCGCCACCCCTCGTCGTCGCCGCGACAGGGATCGTGCAGGGCATCTTCGCAGGGCTCACCGTGAACGGGCTGTTCGCCTTCGGCGAGGAGTACGGCTGGCGTGGGGTGCTGGCCGACCTGCTGCGTCCGCTCGGGCTGGGCAGGGCCACGGCGCTCACCGGGGTGCTGTGGGGGTTCTGGCACGCACCGATCATCGTGCTCGGTCACAACTACGGCACCGAGTGGGGCTGGGGGATCCCGGCGATGATCGCCTGGACCGTGCCGCTGTCCTTCCTGCTCACGGCGGTGCGGGAGCGCACCGGTTCGGTGCTCGCGCCGTCCATCCTGCACGGCGCCTACAACGGGGTGATCGGGTTGTTCACGCTCCTGATCATCGGCGGGAACCTCTTCATCGCGCTCCCGATGGGGCTGCTGATGGCGCTCAGCCTCGCCGTGCTGGCCGTTGTGGGGTGGCGATTCGTGCCCACGCGCCGGTCGAGGATCGTCGCCACCGACCCGCTCGAGGCTCCCGCAGGCCAGGTGGGCTGACCGCGACGTCGGCTGAGCGGGCCTGGTACGAGCGGCCCGGGCCTTTCCGGCCGGTCAGTGCCCGGAGAGGTTCACGCCGAGCGCCTCCAGCATCGGCAGCAGCTTCGCCTCGGTCTCGGCGAACTCCTCGGCAGGATCCGACTCGGCCACGATGCCGCACCCCGCGTAGACGGTGATCTGTTCGGGACGGGACGGATCGACCACGCCACAGCGCAGCGCGATCGCGAACTCCCCATCGCCGGAGGAGTCCAGCCAGCCCACGGGTCCGGAGTACCGCCCCCGGTCCAGGTGCTCGAGTTCGGCGATGGTCTCCCGCGCGACCGGGGTTGGCGTCCCACACACCGCAGCGGACGGGTGCAGCTCACCGGCGAGGCGGAGCACGCTCACGTCCGGGTGCGCCACCGCCGTGACGTCGGACGCCAGGTGCAGCACGTTCGGCAGCTCCAGCACGTATGGCGCGTCCGGCACGTTCATGCCCGAGCAGAACGGTTCCAGCGCGCGGGCCACCGACGCCACGGCGAGCTCGTGCTCGATCAGGTTCTTGCCCGAACGGGCCAGCGCGTGGGCCAGCTTCAGGTCCAGTTCCTCGCCGCCGTTGCGGCGGATGGTGCCGGCGAGCACCCTCGACGTCGCCAGTCCACCCTCGCGCCGGATCAGCATCTCCGGCGACGCCCCCACCAGGCCGTCCACGTGGTACGTCCAGCAGCTCGGGTAGCGACCGGCGAGCCCGGTCACCAACGAGCGCACCTCCAGGGGCGCGGACGCAGCCAGTCGCACCCCGCGGGCGAGCACGACCTTGTCGAGCATGCCCCGGCCGATCCGCTCGACCGCCTGCTCGACGATGCCCTGCCAGGCCACCGCGTCCAGGCTGCCGGAGACGACCTGTACGCCGGTCGGCGGACGCGGGGCGGGCTGACGCAGTGGCGGGCTGGGCGCGGGGCCCGACCGGGCCGAGATCGAGGTCAGCCAACTGGTTCCGTTGCGCCGGCCGAGCACCACCCGGGGCACGATCACGAGCGAGCGGTGCGCGGTGTGTGCCGGATCGAAGACGAAGGACGCGAAAGCGATCGGTCCCGTCCCGCAGGTGCCGGGCAACTCGGTCTCGTGTTCGATCCGCGAGCACACGTCCTGCCACCATTCGTCGGCCTCCGCGGCGGTGCCCCCCTCGAAGCGGGCCACCTCTCCGATGCCGATCATCCCGTCGCCGCGGCGTAGCCAGGCGTGGCCGCCGACCGGCGGCAGGTAGGCGGCCAGGTCGCCGGGGTCCTCGACCGCCACGGTCATCGCGCGCCACTGCGGGCCGGGCGGGTGATGGATCACCCACGCAGGATAGCCGCTGGCCACAGCCGCGCCGCCCGCGGCGCCGAATGGCCCCCCGGCAACGTATTGCCTAGACTGGCGCGAGTCCCACGCACCACCGCAGGAGAGCCCATGCCCGAGCCGGAGCCCGAAGTCCCGGCCACCGGCTCAGCCATCGAGGCGGACGTGATCGTCGTCGGTGCCGGGCCGGGCGGGTCCGCCGCCGCCGCGCACCTCGCGGACCGCGGCCTGGATGTCGCGCTGCTGGAGAAGGCGAGGTTCCCCCGCGAGAAGGTGTGCGGCGACGGCCTGACGCCCCGTGCGGTGAAACAACTGCTCAAGCTCGGCATCGACACCAGCCCCGAGTACGGCTGGGCACGCAACAAGGGCCTTCGGGTCTACGGCGGCCGCACTGAGCCCTTCGAACTGGCCTGGCCGGAACTCGCCGAGTTCCCGCCCTACGGGCTGGTGCGTGCCCGGGCGCAGTTCGACAAGATCCTCGCTGACCGCGCGGTCGCCGGAGGCGCCCGCCTGTACGAGGAGACCACCGTCACCGCCCCGGTCGTCGATCCGCGCACGGACCGGATCGTCGGCGTCACCACGAAGGACGGCCGCCGTTTCCGCGCCCCGGTGGTGGTCGCGGCGGACGGGAACTCATCCCGGCTGGCGCTGGGCCTGGGCCTGGAGCGGCGTACCGACCGTCCGATGGGCGTCGCGGTTCGCGCCTACTTCACCTCCCCCCGCACCAACGACGACTACATGGAGTCGTGGCTGGAACTGTGGGACGGCAAGCCCGGGGAGTCGAACCTGCTGCCCGGCTACGGCTGGGTCTTCGGCATGGGTGACGGCACCGTCAACGTCGGCCTCGGCACGGTCGGCTCGAAGTCGGAGCCGGCCGGCCTGAACTACCGGGAGATGTTCAACGCCTGGCTGGCCAACACGCCGCCGGAGTGGGGCTTCCGTCCCGAGAACCAGGTCGGGCGCACCCTCGGTGCCGCGCTGCCGATGAGCTTCAACCGACAGCCCGCCTACACCCGCGGCCTGCTGCTGGTCGGCGACGCCGGCGGCATGATCTCGCCGTTCAACGGCGAGGGCATCTCCTATGCGATGGAGGCGGCCGAGATGGCCGCGGACGCGATCGCGGACGCCCACTTCCGCGGCTACGGCACCCCGAGCGCGGAGCGTGCGCTGCGCGGGTACCCCGCCCGGCTGAAGTCGGAGTGGGGCGGGTACTTCCGGCTCGGGCAGGTGTTCGTCTCCCTGATCGAGCACCCGCAGGTGATGCACCTGTGCACCCGCTACGGTCTACCGCGGCCCACGTTGATGCGGTTCACGATGAAACTGCTGGCGCACCTCTACGACACCCGGGATGGTGATTGGATGGACAAAGTCATCAGCACCCTCGCAAAGGTGGCACCCTCAGCATGACAACTCCTGTGCTCCGCTCGCTGCAGAAGGGAACCGCTTCACGATGAGCCCCTACATTCCGCTGCTGGGCATCATGGCCCTGGCCGCCTTCTTCCTCGCGGTCTCGATCACGCTGAGTTCGTTCCTTGGGCCGCGCCGCTGGAACAAGATCAAGTACAGCTCCTACGAGTGCGGAATCGAGCCCACCCCGCAGCCGATGGGCGGCGGCCGGTTCCCGATCAAGTACTACATCACGGCGATGCTGTTCATCGTCTTCGACATCGAGACCATCTTCCTCTACCCGTGGGCGGTCACCTTCAAGCAGCTGGGCCTGTTCGCCCTGGTCGAGATGGTGCTGTTCATGGCGACGGTGTTCGTCGCGTACGCCTATGTCTGGCGTCGCGGCGGCCTGGAGTGGGACTGACGGGAGTAACCGGATATGGGCATTGAGGACAAGATTCCCCAGGGCGTCGTGCTGACCACGCTGGAGGGTGTTTTCGGCTGGATGCGGCAGGCCTCGCTCTGGCCGGCCACCTTCGGCCTGGCCTGCTGCGCCATCGAGATGATGACCTACGGCGCGCCGCGGTTCGATGCCGGACGCTGGGGCCAGGAGGTCTTCCGCGCCTCCCCGCGCCAGGCCGACCTGATGATCATCTCGGGCCGGATCAGCCAGAAGATGGCGCCAGTGCTGCGACAGGTCTACGACCAGATGCCCAACCCCAAGTGGGTGCTGGCGATGGGCGTGTGCGCGTCCAGCGGCGGCATGTTCAACAACTACGCGATCGTGCAGGGTGGCGACCACCTGGTCCCGGTGGACGTGTACGTGCCCGGCTGCCCGCCCCGTCCCGACATGCTGATCGACGCCATGTTCAAGCTGAAGAAGGACATCGTCGCCAAGCGTCCGATGGCCAAGAACGAGATCGAGGCCTGGGAGGCCGCGGAGCGGGCCGCGCTGGTCGCACCGGCGACCCACGAGATGAAGGGCCTGCTGCGATGAGCGACGAGCAGTCCGACCGCACTCCGGCCGTTCCCGAACCGCCGAAGCCGGTCGCCACGCGCAGGGGCATGTGGAGTTCGGGCACCGGTGACACGTCCGGCTACAGCCGGATCGTGCGCGCCGTGGACTGGCCGGCCGCCAGTGAGCCCCCGTTCGGCTCCTGGTACGACGATGCCTACCACCGGCTGCTGGCCCTGGTCGACGACCCGTTCGTCAGGGTCGTGCTCGACCGTGGGGAGCTCACCTTCTTCGTTCCTCGCGAGAAGGTGACCGAGGTGATGCAGGCGCTGCGTGACGACGCCCTGCTGCGCTTCGAGTTCTGCTCGTCGGTCTCCGGTGTGCACTATCCCGACGATGCGGGCAACGAGCTGCACGTGGTGTACCACCTCCAGTCGATGACCCACAACCGCCGGCTGCGTGTGGAGACCGCCTGCCCGGACGCGGACCCGCACGTGCCGAGCGTGGTGGCGACCTACCCGGCAGCCGACTGGCACGAGCGTGAGACCTGGGACATGTTCGGGATCATCTTCGACGGCCACCCGCACCTGACCCGGATCCTGATGCCGGACGACTGGGTCGGCCACCCGCAGCGCAAGGACTACCCGCTCGGCGGGATCCCGATCGAGTACAAGGGCACCACCGTGCCGCCGGTTGACGCGCGGAGGAACTACCGATGAGCGCCGAGCACAACGACTTCTACGCTGCTCCCGGCGAGGAGGCAGAGGGCACCGTCTACACCGCCATGGGCGGCGGTGACTGGGCCGACATCGCCAGCGCGCAGGCTGAGCGGGGCGACGAGACCCTCGTGATCAACATGGGGCCGCAGCATCCCTCGACCCACGGCGTACTCCGGCTTATGGTCGAGTGCGACGGCGAGACCGTGCAGTCGATCCGCCCCGGTATCGGCTTCCTGCACACCGGTATCGAGAAGAACATGGAGTACCGGAGCTGGACGCAGGGCACGACCTTCGTGACCCGGATGGACTACGTCGCCCCGCTGTTCAACGAGGCCGCCTACTGCTTCTCTGTGGAGCGGCTGCTCGGCATCGAGGACCAGATCCCGCAGCGCGCGCAGGACATTCGCGTGCTGATGATGGAGCTGTGCCGGATCGCGTCCCACCTGGTCGCGGTCGGCACCGGCGGCATGGAGATCGGCGCCCTGACCGTGATGACGATCGGCTTCCGTGAGCGGGAGATGATCCTCGACTTCTTCGAGGCGGTCACCGGCCTGCGGATGAACCACGCCTACATCCGCCCCGGCGGCGTGGCGCTCGACCTGCCCGAGACCGGCATCGCCCAGCTCCGCGACCTGATCAGCTGGCTGGAGAAGCACCTGCCCGAGTACGCGGCGTTCTGCAACGAGAACCCGATCTTCAAGGGCCGGATGTGCGGCATCGGCTACCAGGACCTGGCGGCCTGCTTCGCGCTCGGCGTCACCGGTCCGGTGCTGCGGTCCACCGGCTACGCCTGGGACCTGCGCAAGCAGCAGCCGTACTGCGGGTACGAGACCTACGACTTCGACGTGATCACCTGGGACACCTCGGACGCCTACGGCCGGTTCCGGGTCCGCCTCGACGAGATGTGGGAGAGCCTGAAGATCGTCAAGCAGGCCACCGACCGGCTCGAGGCCTCGACCGGGCAGCCCGTGATGGTGGACGACCCGAAGATCGCCTGGCCAGCCACGCTCGCCGTCGGTCCGGACGGCCAGGGCAATTCCCACGAGCACATCAAGCACATCATGGGCGAGTCCATGGAGGCGCTGATCCACCACTTCAAGCTGGTCACAGAGGGCTTCCGGGTCCCGCCGGGCCAGGCCTACGTGCCGATCGAGAGCCCCAAGGGCGAGCTGGGCTGCCACGTCGTCTCCGACGGCGGCACCCGGCCCTATCGCGCCCACATGCGCGACCCAGGGTTCAACCACCTGCAGTCCGTACCGATCCAGTGCGAGGGCGGCATGATCGCCGACGTCGTGGTGGCGATCGGTTCCCTCGACCCCGTGATGGGAGGCGTGGACCGATGAGCGGTCACGAGTTCCAGTCGTTCTTCGGTGAATCCGGCGAGGTGGACATGTCCGACACCACCACGTCCATCGACGAGGCGACGATGTCGGAGTTGCGCGAGCTGGCCGGACGCTACCCGCAGCCGCGCTCCGCACTGCTGCCGATGCTGCACCTGGTGCAGAGCGTGGACGGACGGATCTCGCCCAGGGGCATCGAGGCGTGCGCCGAGGTGCTCGGCATCACCACCGCCCAGGTCTCCGGTGTCGCGACCTTCTACACGATGTACCGGCGGCGTCCGGGCGGGAAGCACCACGTCGGGGTCTGCACCACCGCGCTGTGCGCCGTGATGGGCGGCGACGCGCTGCTGGAGCGGGTCAGCGAGAAGCTGGGCATCGGTCCGGACGAGACCACGCCGGACGGCACCTTCAGCCTGGAGCGGATCGAGTGCAACGCTGCCTGCGACTTCGCCCCGGTGATGATGGTCAACTGGGAGTTCATGGACAACATGACGCCCCAGAAGGCCGAGCAACTGCTCGACGACCTCGCCGCGGGTCGTGAGGTGCACTCCACGCGCGGCGCAACGATCACCAGCTGGCGCGAGGCCGAACGCGTGCTCGCCGGGTTCCCGGACGGGCGTGCCGACGAGGGTCCGAGCGCGGGGCGGGCCTCCCTGCTCGGCAAGTCGATCGCGGACGCCAACGGCTGGACCGCGCCGAAGCCGGAGGAGGCGAAGTGAGCGACACCCTGACCCCCGTCCTCTCCGCGAACTGGGGGACGGAGAAGTCCTGGACGCTCGATGCGTACACGGCGGCGGGTGGCTACCAGGCCGTCGGCAAGGCGCTGAAGATGACCCCGGCGGAGGTCACCGACCTGGTCAAGGACTCCGGGCTTCGTGGACGCGGCGGTGCGGGCTTCCCGACCGGCATGAAGTGGAGCTTCGTGCCGAAGGACAACCCGAACCCCAAGTACCTGGTGGTGAACGCCGACGAGTCCGAGCCGGGCACCTGCAAGGACATGCCGCTGCTGCTGGCCAGCCCCCACACGCTGGTCGAGGGCATGATCATCGCTTCCTACGCGATCGACTGCCACACCGCGTTCGTCTACATCCGCGGCGAGGTGCTGCACGTGATCCGGAGGGTCCAGCAGGCCGTCCGGGAGGCCTACGCTGCGGGCTACCTCGGCACCGACATCCTCGGGTCCGGCTATGACCTCGACATCGTCGTGCACGCTGGTGCGGGTGCCTACATCTGCGGCGAGGAGACGGCGCTGCTCGACTCGCTCGAGGGTCGGCGCGGCCAGCCCCGGCTGCGGCCTCCGTTCCCCGCGGTGGCGGGCCTGTACGCCTCCCCGACGGTGATCAACAACGTGGAGTCGATCTCCAGCGTCCCCGCGATCGTGAAGAACGGCTCGGCCTGGTTCGGCTCGATGGGCTCCGAGAAGTCCAAGGGCATGACGATCTACTCGTTGTCTGGGCATGTGAACCGTCCCGGCCAGTTCGAGGCTCCGCTGGGTATCACCCTGCGCCAGCTCCTGCAGCTGTCCGGCGGCGTCCGCGCCGGCCACGAACTGAAGTTCTGGACGCCGGGCGGTTCCTCCACCCCGATCCTCACCGCCGAGCACCTCGACGTGCCGCTGGACTACGAGGGCATGGGCGGCGTCGGCTCCATGCTGGGCACGAAGGCGCTGCAGGTCTTCGACGAGACCACCTCCGTTGTCCGCACCACGCTGCGCTGGGTGGAGTTCTACAAGCACGAGTCCTGCGGCAAGTGCACGCCCTGTCGCGAGGGCAACTGGTGGCTGGTGCAGTTGCTGAAGAAGTTCGAGGCCGGACAGGCTGTCGACGGCGACGTGGACAAGCTGCTCGACATCTGCGACGACATCGGCGGCAAGTCGTTCTGCGCGCTCGCCGACGGCGCGGTGGCGTGTGTGACGAGCGCGGTGCGGCACTTCCGCAGCGAGTTCGAGGCCGGCTACACCACGCCCGCCTGGGAGCTCTTCCCGTACGGCCGCAGCGCCCTGTTCGAGGTTCCGGAGAAGACCGAGGTGCACGCATGACCGTCCAGACCAAGGCCGATCAGGTCGCGCCGGTCGACCTGATCACCGTCACGATCGACGGCGTCGAGGTGCAGGTGCCGAAGGGGACGCTGGCCATCCGGGCGGCGGAGATGATCGGGATCGCGATCCCGCGGTTCTGCGACCACCCGCTGCTCGACCCGGTCGGCGCCTGCCGGCAGTGCATGGTCGAGGTGCCGGACGCCGGCAACGGACGCGGCTTCCCCAAGCCGCAGGCGTCCTGCACGCTCGAATGCGCGCCCGGCATGCAGATCAAGACCCAGCACACCTCCGATGTGGCCCGCAAGGCGCAGAAGGGCATGCTGGAGTTCCTCCTGATCAACCACCCGCTGGACTGCCCGATCTGCGACAAGGGCGGCGAGTGCCCCCTGCAGAACCAGGCGATGGCGAACGGACAGGGCGAGTCGCGCTACGAGGGGGTCAAGCGGACCTTCCCCAAGCCGGTGAGCATCTCCGCGCAGATCCTGCTGGACCGTGAGCGGTGCGTCCTTTGCGCCCGGTGTACCCGGTTCTCCGAGCAGATCTCCGGCGATCCGTTCATCGCGCTGGTCGAGCGGGGCGCACTGCAGCAGGTCGGCCGGTACGCCGATGACCCGTACAACTCATACTTCTCCGGCAATGTCGTGCAGATCTGCCCGGTCGGTGCGCTCACTTCGGCCGCCTACCGGTTCCAGAGCCGTCCGTTCGACCTGGTCAGCACCACCACCACCTGCGAGCACTGCGCGGGCGGCTGCCAGTTGCGCACCGACCAGCGCCATTTCCAGGTGAAGCGCCGGCTCGCCGGCGAGGCGCCGGAGGTGAACGAGGAGTGGAACTGCGACAAGGGCCGATTCGCCTTCGTCTCCGCTCGCGGTGAGGACCGGATCACCCGGCCGCTGATCCGTGAGGACGGCGCGCTGCGGGTCGCCTCCTGGCCGGAAGCCGTGGACGCCGCTGTGGCCGGCCTGGCCGCCGCCGGCGGAAGCGCCGGCGTGCTCACCGGCGGCCGGCTGACGCTGGAGGACGCCTACGGCTACAGCAAGTTCGCCCGCGTCGTGCTCGGCACCAACAGCATCGACTTCCGCTCGCGCCCGACCGGCGCGGACGAGGAGGCCTTCCTTGCGGCGAACGTCGCGGGGAAGGCCCTTGCCGACGCGGTCACCTACACCGACCTGGAGACCGCCGGCCATGTTGTGCTGGTCGGCTTCGAGCCGGAGGACGAGTCGCCGCTGGTCTTCCTTCGGCTGCGCAAGGGCGTCCGCAAGAAGGGTCTCACGGTCACGGCCATCGCCCCGTTCGCGAGCGACGGCAGCGCCAAGCTGAACGCCACCGTTGTGGCGACGGTGCCCGGTGCGGAGGTGGCGGCGCTGCGCGGGCTGGACCTGGCCGCGGGGAACGTCGTGCTGGTGGGGGAGCGGGCCGCGCTCGTCCCCGGGCTGCTCGCCGCCGCTGCCGAGGTGGCCGAGTCCACCGGTGCCCGGCTGGCCTGGGTGCCGCGCCGCGCGGGTGAGCGTGGCGCGGTGGAGGCGGGCTGCCTTCCCGGGCTGCTGCCGGGCGGACGTCCGGCAACGGATACCGCCGCCCGGGTCGACGTCGCCGCAGCCTGGGAGGTCGACAGCCTTCCGGCCGAGGACGGCATGGACGCGACCGGGATGCTGGCCGCAGCCGCGGCCGGCGAACTGAAGGCGCTGGTCGTCGCCGGACTCGAACCGGTCGACTTCGCCGACGCCGCCGCCGTCCGTGCAGGCCTGGAGAACGCGGGGTTCGTGGTCGCCCTGGAGAGCCGGCTCTCCGAGGTCACCGAGCGGGCGGACGTGGTCTTCCCTGTCGCGCTGATCGAGGAGCACCCCGGCACGTTCCTGAACTGGGAGCACCGGCCGGGCCGGGTGAACACGGTGATCACGCAGTCCGCCGCGCCGATGACCGACCTGCGGGTGCTGGCGGCACTGGCCGACGCCCTCGGCCGTCCGCTGGGTGTCCGGACGCCGAAGCAGGCGCTGGCCGAGCTCACCGAGCTGGGCACGTGGGCCAGCCCGGACGTCGACGCCGAGCCGGCCGCGCCCGCACGGAAGACCCGGACCCGTACCGTGGCACCGAAGGTGCCGAAGGTCACCGGCGGGGAGGCCATCGTGAAGCTGGCCACCTGGCGGCAGCTCATCGACGGCGGCCGCGGCCAGGACGGCGAGGACGCCCTCGCGGCCACGGCCAGACCCTCGCTCGCGAGGATCAGCCCCGCGCTGGCCCAGGCGCTCGGCGTTGCCGAGGGCGACGCGGTGGCGGTGAGCGGCGGCTCCGGCTGGTACAGCCTGCCGGTCGCGATCACCCCGGGGATGGTCGAGGGCGCGGTCTGGGTGCCGACGAACTCGCCCGGCACCCCGCTGGGCGAACTGGGTGTGGTCTTCGGCGATGAGGTCACCCTGAGCGTGGGAGGCGAGGAATGAACGATCCGTGGTGGCTGGTCCTGATCAAGGTCGTCGTCCTGTTCGTCGTCCTGCTGGTCTGGACGATCTTCAACGTCTGGTACGAGCGCCGGCTGGTCGGCAAGATGCAGCACCGCCTCGGCCCGATCATGAACGGCCCCCTCGGCCTCGGCCAGGCGCTGGCCGACGGCATGAAGCTGTTGATCAAGGAGGACTTCATGCCCTCCATGGTCGATCGGGTGCTGTTCACCCTCGCCCCGATGATCGCCGGCACAGCTGCCTTCACCGCCTGGGCCGTGATCCCCTTCGGCGGCAAGGTGACGATGTTCGGCGTCGACACCTACCTGCAGCTCACCGACCTCCCGGTCGGCGTGCTGGTGCTGCTGGCTGTCACCTCGGTGGGCATCTACGGCTTCGTGCTCGCGGGCTGGTCGTCCAACTCTCCGTACTCGCTGCTCGGCGGCCTGCGCTCTTCGGCCCAGATGATCTCCTACGAGATCGCGATGGGTCTGGCCCTGGTCGCGGTGTTCCTGTACGCCGGCTCGATGTCCACCCACGACATCGTCGAGGCGCAGCGGGCGGCGTTGTCCCCCTTCGGTCTCGACCTCGGCCTGCAATCCTGGTACTGGCTGCTGCTGCTGCCGTCCTTCGTGGTCTACGTGATCTCGATGGTCGGCGAGACCAACCGGGCGCCCTTCGACCTGCCCGAGGCGGAGTCCGAACTCGTCTCCGGCTACATCACCGAGTACTCCGGCTTCCGCTACGCGGTCTACTTCCTGGCCGAGTACATCAACATGGCCACGGTCTCCGCGATCGCGACCACCCTGTTCATGGGCGGCTACCTGCCGATCTGGCCACTGAGCTGGCTCGCCGACACGCTGATGCCGGCGTTGAACAACCCGTGGCTGGGCCCGATCTGGTTCGTGATCAAGGTGCAGTTGTTCATCTCGCTGTTCGTCTGGCTCCGCGGCACCCTGCCGCGGTTCCGCTACGACCAGTTCATGCGGCTGGGCTGGAAGGGCCTGATCCCGGTCTCGCTCGGCTGGATCGTGATCATCGCGACCTTCCAGGGCCTGCGCCAGGCGAACCTGCTGCAGGGCCCGGTGCTGTGGGGCGCGATCGTCGTCGTCCTGCTCGCGATCATCGCGGTCATGTTCATCGGGGAGAAGCCGACCCCGGACGAGGAGCCGGCACCGGGCGTCTTCGACGCCTTCGCCGGCGGCTACCCCGTCCCGCCGATGCCGGGCCAGATGCTGCCGGAAATGCAGGACGTGGTTCCGTCCACCGCCGAGACCGCCGTACCGGCGTCGGGAGAGGAGCAGTAGATGGGCATCTTCGACCCGTGGGCCGGGTTCGGGGTCACCTTCCGGACGATGTTCCGCAAGACCTTCACCCAGGGCTACCCGGAGAAGGGCAAGGAGAAGATCACCGCGCCCCGCTTCCACGGCCGGCACCAGCTGAACCGCTGGCCGGACGGCCTGGAGAAGTGCGTCGGTTGCGAGCTGTGCGCCTGGGCCTGCCCGGCGGACGCGATCTACGTCGAGGGTGCGGACAACACCGAGACCGAGCGGTACAGCCCCGGTGAGCGGTACGGCCGCGTCTACCAGATCAACTATCTGCGCTGCATCCTGTGCGGGCTGTGCATCGAGGCCTGCCCCACCCGCGCGCTGACCATGACCAACGACTTCAAGCTGGCCGACACCAGCAGGGAGAAGATGATCTACACCAAGGACCGGCTGCTCGCCCCCCTGCTGCCGGGGATGGAGGAGCCGCCGCACCCGCGTCGGCTCGGCGCGGACGAGAAGGACTACTTCCTCGGCCTGCCAGCCACCGGTACACCCGACAACCGCACCCCGGTGGTCGGCGACGCCTCAGGAGGCACCCGATGATCGGCCAGGAGGTCACGTTCTGGATCGTCGCACCGCTGATGGTGCTCGGCGCCCTGGGCCTGCTGTTCTTCCGCAAGGCCGTCTACGCCGCCCTCAGCATGGCGTTCGTGATGGTGAACCTCGCCGTCCTGTACGCCTCGCTGAACGCGATGTTCCTGACCTTCGTCCAGATCATCGTCTACACCGGCGCGATCATGATGCTGTTCCTGTTCGTGCTGATGCTGGTCGGTGTGGACACGCCGGACTCGATGGTGGAGACGCTGAAGGGACAGAAGCTCGCTGCCTGGCTTGCCGGGATCGGCATGCTCGGGCTGATCGTCTTCGGCATCGGCGCTGCCCTGCAGGGCGGCCCGACCGTCGGCCTGGACGAGGCGAACGCAGCACACGGCGGCAACGTCGAGTCGCTCGCCGCACTGATCTTCGGCCGCTACGTCTTCGCCTTCGAGCTCACCTCGGCGTTGCTGATCACCGCAGCGGTCGGCGCCATGGTGCTCGGCCAGCACGCCCGCACCCGGCCCAAGCCCACCCAGCGCGAACTGGCGGAGGCGCGGATGCGGGAGTACGCCGAGTCCGGCGTCCACCCCGGCACGCTGCCGAACTCCGGCGTCCTGGCCCGGCACAACTCGATCGCGACCCCCGCGCTGCTGCCGGACGGCACGATCAGCCAGGCCTCGGTATCGACCACGCTGGCCGAGCGCGGGGCGATCGTGGACGCCCCGGCGCTGAGCCGCACCACCGCAGCCGTCTTCGATGCTGTCGAGTCCGGCGAGGCCGAGGAGGACGACGAGTGAGCCCCGACAACTACCTCTATCTGGCCGCGATCCTGTTCACGATCGGCACCATCGGCGTGATGATCCGGCGCAACGCGCTGGTCGCCTTCATGTCGGTGGAGCTGATGCTGAACGCGGCGAATCTCGCCATGGTGGCGTTCGCGCTGGCCCGGGGTGGCCTGGACGGCCAGGTGGCCACCTTCTTCGTCATGGTGGTGGCCGCGGCGGAGGTCGTGGTCGGCCTGAGCATCATCATCACCATCTACCGCACCCGGCGCTCCACCTCCGTGGACGCGGCGAACCTGCTGAAGCTGTGAGGGACTGCCGACGATGATCACCCTGGAAGCCCTCGCTCCGGTCGCCGCGACCGGCATGTTCTCCTACGCGTGGCTGATGATCGCCACGCCCGCCGTTGTCGCGGCGATCCTGCTGCTCTCCGGCAGCATCCTGGACCGCATCGGTCACTGGCTCGCCGTGGCCGCAGTGCTGTTCAGCTTCAGCATCGCGGTCTGCCTGTTCGCCCAGCAGCTGCAGAGCGCCCCGGACGCACGTGCGGTGGCTGTGCCGATGTTCGAGTGGATCACCACCGGAATGTGGCACATCTCCGCCGGCCTGCTGGTCGACCAGCTGTCGATCCTGTTCGCGCTCCTGGTCACCGGTGTCGGCTCGCTGATCCACCTCTACTCGGTCGGCTACATGGCGCACGACGAGCGGCGGCGGCGGTTCTTCGCCTACCTGAACCTGTTCATCGCGGCGATGCTGACCCTGGTCCTGGCCGACAACTATCTGGTCCTGTTCGTCGGCTGGGAGGGCGTCGGCCTGGCGTCCTACCTGTTGATCGGGTTCTGGCAGCACAAGCCGTCCGCCGCAGCAGCGGGCACGAAGGCCTTTGTGATGAACAGGGTCGGCGACCTGGGCATGACCATGGCGATCATGACGATGCTGGCCCTGTTCGGCAGTTCGGCCTTCACCGCGGTGAACGCCGCCGCACCACACCTCGAACCGTTCTGGGCCACCACGATCGGGCTGCTGCTCCTGCTCGGCGCCTGCGGCAAGTCCGCCCAGGTTCCGCTGCAGGCGTGGCTGCTGGACGCCATGGAGGGCCCGACTCCGGTGTCGGCGCTGATCCACGCGGCGACGATGGTCACCGCCGGTGTCTACCTGGTGGTGCGCAGCCACGCGATCTTCGAGATGTCGTCCGCAGCCAGCACGGCCGTCGTGGTGGTCGGCTGCGTGACGCTGCTGGCCGGCGCCTGGATCGGCACCAGCAAGGACGACATCAAGAAGGTGCTGGCCGGCTCCACGATGAGCCAGATCGGCTACATGATGCTGGCCGCGGGCCTTGGCCCGGTCGGCTACGCGTTCGCGATCTTCCACCTGCTCACCCACGGCTTCTTCAAGGCGAACATGTTCCTCGGCGCCGGCTCGGTGATGCACGGCATGGACGACGACGTGAACATGCGCCACTACGGCGGGCTGGCGAAGGTGATGAAGGTCACGTTCTGGACGTTCGCGATGGGTTACCTCGCGATCATCGGCTTCCCCGGGTTCGCCGGCTACTTCTCCAAGGACCACATCATCGAGGCGGCCTTCGAGGTGAGCACGGTGGCCGGGGTGACCGCACTGATCGGCGCAGGCATTACGGCGTTCTACATGACCCGGCTGATGGTGATGACCTTCCTCGGCGAGCGGCGCTGGCGCGAGAAGGTGCACCCGCACGAGTCGCCGTGGGTGATGACGGTCCCGCTGATCATCCTCGCGTTCTTCAGCGTCGTGGCCGGTGCCCTGATGAACAACTGGATCCAGGAATGGCTGGAGCCGGCGACCGGTGCGCACGTCCAGGAGACGTCGCTGGTGCCTGGCCCGATTGGCTGGGCGACCCTGCTGGTGGTCGCCGCAGGCATCGCGCTCGCCTGGTGGATCTTCGGCACGAAGCCGGTGCCGGAGGTCGCGCCCGCATCGGGCAACCCGTTCACGGTCACCGGCCGCAACGACCTGTTCGGCGACCTGGTCAACGACACCCTGGTGGTGCGTCCGACCCTCGCGGTGTCCCGCGGGGTCGTGACCGGCGACGACCGGATCATCGACGCGGGGGCCGACGGCCTCGCCGGCGTCTTCTCCGGCCTGTCCAGCCAGGCCAGACGGTTGCAGACCGGTCAGGTCCGCGCCTACGCCCTGACGATGACGATCGGCGTCGTGCTGGTCGGAGCCGTCCTGATTCTCACCCAGCTGGCCTGAGGGAGGTAGCAGAGATGACATTCCCCTGGCTCACATTCCTCGGCCTTGTGCCCCTGGTCGGCGCGGCGGTGCTGTGCCTGCCGGTGAAGCAGATCGCCCGCGGGGTCGGCATGGTGTTCGCCCTTGCCACTGCGCTGGTCGGGATCGGTGTCGCGGTCCTGTTCAGCGGTGGTGCGGACCTGGCGGAGAAGGCCCCGTGGATCCCGGTGTTCGGAGCCTGGTGGGCGGTCGGCCTGGACGGCATGTCGCTGGTGATGGTGCTGCTCACCGTCCTGCTGGTGCCGGTGGTGCTGCTCGCCGAGTGGAAGCTCCCCGGACGCGGGCGCTGGACCCCGCAGGCGTTCGTCGCCCTCGTGCTGGCGCTGGAGAGCATGTCGGTGTTCGTGTTCCTGGCCCAGGACGTCCTGCTGTTCTACCTGTTCTTCGAAGCCACGCTGATCCCCATGTACTTCCTGATCGGCGGCTTCGGCGGCCCTCGGCGCTCCTACGCCGCAGTGAAGTTCCTGCTGTTCAGCCTCGCCGGCGGCCTGGTCATGCTGGCCTCGGTGATCGGGCTGTACGCGGTGTCGGTGCAGCTGACCGGGGCACCCACCTACCTGCTCGACGAGCTGATGAAGCTCCAGATGGACCCGATGCTGGCCCGCTGGCTGATGGTCGGCTTCCTGTTCGCCTTCGTGGTGAAGGCCCCCATGGTGCCGGTGCACACCTGGCTGCCGACCGCGGCAGAGGAGGCCACCCCGGGCACGTCGGTGCTGCTGGTCGGCATCCTGGACAAGATCGGCACCTTCGGGATGATCAAGTTCTGCCTGTGGCTGTTCCCGGAGGCCAGCACCTGGGTCGCCCCGGCGATGGTGGTGCTGGCACTGATCAGCATCCTCTACGGCGCGGTCGGGGCGATCGGCAGCAAGAACCTGCTCCGCCTGGTCGCCTACACCTCGATCAGCCACTTCGGGTTCATGGTGCTCGGTATCTACACGTTCACCAGTACAGGGATCTCCGGCTCGATCTTCTACATGGTCAACCACGGGTTCTCCACCGCAGCGCTGTTCCTCGTGGTCGGGTTCCTGATCTCGCGGCGGGGCTCGGCAGTGGTGACCGACTTCGGTGGCGTGCAGAAGCTCGCCCCGGTGCTCGCCGGCGTGTTCCTGATGGCCGGCCTGTCCGGCCTGGCGTTGCCCGGCATGTCGAGCTTCGTCTCCGAGTTCATGGTGCTGGCAGGCACGTGGGCCCGCCAGCCGGGCGTCGCCGCCGTCGCGGTGATCGGCACCGTTCTCGCCGCGGTCTACATCCTGAGGATGTACCAACGCACGATGACCGGGCCGGTCAGCGACGACGTGGCCAGGACGTTCACCACGGACGCCACGGCCCGAGAGAAGTGGGTGGCTGCACCCGTCCTCGCGGTGATCCTGCTGCTGGGGTTCGTGCCGAACATCGCGCTCTCGGTGATCGAGCCCGTCGCGCAGACAACCATGAGCCATGTCGGGGTCAGCGACCCGGTGGCGCCGCTGGGAGAGGAAGCCAAGTGAACGCCATCACCGCGCCCACCTTCGAGTGGCTGCAGCTCGCCCCGATCCTGACGGTGCTGCTGGCCGCCTGCATCGGGATCGGCATCGAGGCGGCGGTCCCTCGCCGCTGGCGTTTCGTGTCCCAGGTGTTGCTCTTCGAGCTCGCCATCGGCGTCGCGTTCGTCCTCCTCGTGATGTCCTGGCTGGCGCCGAAGGACAGCCTCGGCCTGATGGCGATGGACTCGATCAGCCTCGACGGCCCGTCCTACCTGATGTGGGGCTCGCTGTTGGTGTTCGGCCTGCTGAGCATGCTGGTGTTCGCCGAGCGCGACCTGAACGACGGCGCCAGTTCGTTCGCCGCCTCGGCTGCGTCGGTGCCCGGCAGCGCGGCAGAGACCGAGGCCACGCAGGCCCGCCACGAGCACAGTGAGGTCTTTCCGCTGGCCCTGTTCTCGCTGACCGGCATGATGGTCTTCGTCGCGGCCAACGACCTGCTGACGGCGTTCGTCGCGCTCGAGGTCATGTCTCTGCCGCTGTACCTCCTCTCCGGCATGGCTCGCCGCCGGCGGCTGCTCAGCCAGGAGGCCGCGCTGAAGTACTTCCTGCTGGGGGCCCTGTCCAGCGCATTCTTCCTGTTCGGCATGGCGCTGACCTACGGCTTCACCGGCTCCTTCGACTACGGACGGATCAGCGACGCGATCGCCGACCCGGTCTACGGGCGCGGGCTGCTCTACACCGGCATGGCGTTCCTGGCGATCGGTCTGCTGTTCAAGATCGGTGCGGTGCCGTTCCACAACTGGGTGCCCGACGTCTACGTCGGCGCCCCGACTCCGGTCACAGGATTCATGGCGATCTGCACCAAGCTCGCCGCCGTGGGAGCCACCGTCCGCATCTTCTACGTCGGGTTCGGCGGGGAACGCTGGGCCTGGCAGCCGCTCGTGGCCGTGGTCGCTGTGGTCACCATGGCGATCGGCGTCGTGGTCGCACTGACCCAGTCGGACATGAAGCGACTGCTCGCCTACAGTTCGATCTCGCACGCCGGATTCATCCTGGTCGCCGTGGTGGGAGCAACCGCCGGTGTCACAGGGCAGATGAACAGCTTCGGGTCGATCCTGTTCTACCTGGTCGCCTACGGGTTCGCGACCGTCGCAGCGTTCGCCATCATCACCATGGTGCGCAACCAGTCCGGCGAGGTGCACGAGATCTCCGGCTGGGCCGGCCTGGGTCGGAAGAGCCCGTTGCTGGCTGGCATCTTCGCGGTGCTGATGCTGAGCTTCGCCGGCATCCCGCTGACCGGCGGTTTCATCGGCAAGTGGGCGGTCTTCTCCGCGGCCTGGCGCGGCGGGTACGCCTGGCTGGTGCTCGCAGCGGTCGCGTTCAGCCTGGTCGCGGCCTACGTCTACCTGCGCGTGATCGTGCTGATGTTCTTCGCCGAGCCGGCGGACGGGGTCGTGGTGGGCAGGGCGAGCGGGATGACCTGGGTGCCGGTGGCGCTCGGCGCACTCGCCTCGGCTTACCTCGGACTGTTCCCCGGCCCGCTGCTGGACCTTGTCACGTCGGCCAGCACGTTCCTGCGCTGAGGCTATGCTGTCGCGCGTGTCCGCCACCCAGCCAGCTGATCTCGTCGGTGAGCTGCCCGGGGAATTCACCGAGCGCGTGAACGGGCTGCTCGAACTGGTCGAAGAGCGCCTGGGTACAGCGGCGCAGGCCGACACCGACTTCGTCACCGAGGCCGCGCAGCACACGATCCGCGCGGGCGGCAAGCGGTTCCGTCCTCTGCTCGTGGTGCTCGCGTCGCTGCTGGGCTCCTCCTCTCCGACGGACTCGGTGGTGCGGGCGGCCCTGGTCATGGAGTTGACCCACGTGGCCAGCCTCTACCACGACGACGTGATGGACGAGGCCGAGCTGCGTCGCGGCGTGCAGAGCGCCAACCTTCGCTGGGACAACACTGTCGCGATCCTCGTCGGTGACTTCCTGTTCTCCCGGGCGTCTTCGATCGTGGCGGGCCTCGGCACCGAGTACGTGAAGCTGCAGGCCGACACCTTCGCCCGGCTCGTCCAGGGGCAGATCGCGGAGACCAGGGGACCGCGCGACGGCGCCGACCCGCTCGAGCACTACCTTGCGGTCCTGGCCGACAAGACCGGCTCGCTGATCGCGGCGTCCGCGCTGTTCGGCGGCATGGTCGCAGGACTGGGCGAGACCGAGCTGGCCGCGCTCGCAGCGTACGGCGAGGAGATCGGTGTCGTCTTCCAGCTCAGTGACGACATCATCGACATCGCGAGCGACTCCTCCGGCAAGACCCCGGGCACCGACCTGCGAGCCGGTGTCCCCACACTGCCCACCCTGCTGGCCCGGCGCAGCTCTGATCCGGCCGACGCCCGGCTGCTGGCGCTGCTCGACTCCGACCTCAGCGACGACGCCGATCTGGCCGAGGCACTGCGGCTGATGCGGGCACATCCGGCGATTGCCGAGGCGAGAGACGAGATCGGCCGCCGCGCCGAGGTGGCCCGCGCCCACCTCGCGCCGCTGCCTGAGGGGCCGGCGCGGGACGCCCTGGCCGCCCTCTGCGACGGGGTCATCTCGCGATCTGCCTGATCGACCTGGGTGGCGGCGCCGAGTTAGGGTTGCCTTGGTTGCGCGCAGCTATCCAGGAACGGAGGTTCCCATGGCCCGTCCGCAGGTCGTCATCATCGGATCCGGTTTCGGGGGGCTGTTCGCGGCCCAGGCACTGGCGAAGGCGGACGTGGAGGTGACCCTTGTCGCCAAGACGGTCGCCCACCTGTTCCAGCCGCTGCTCTACCAGGTCGCCACCGGGATCCTCTCCACCGGAGAGATCGCACCGGCCACGCGCGACGTGCTGCGCAACCAGGCCAACGCCACCGTCCTGCTCGCAGAGGTGACCAGGATCAATCTGGCCAGCCGGGTGGTGGTGGCGGAGAAACTGGCCAAGACCGTCGTGCTGAAGTACGACTACCTGATCGTCGCAGCCGGCGCCGGCCAGTCCTACTTCGGAAACGACCACTTCGCCACCTTCGCGCCAGGCATGAAGTCCATCGACGATGCCCTGGAGCTGCGGGCCCGGATCTTCGGCTCGCTGGAGATGGCGGAGCTCAGCGAGGACGCTGACGAACGGCGCCGGCTGCTGAACTTCGTTGTCGTCGGCGCCGGGCCCACCGGCGTCGAGATGGCTGGTCAGATCGCTGAGCTCACCCAGCACACACTGCGGAAGAGCTTCCGGCGGATCGACACGACGAAGGCGAGCGTGCTGCTGTTGGACGGCGCCGACGTGGTGCTGCCCCCGTTCGGCTCGAAGCTTTCCGCCGCGGCGAAGGCCGAGCTCGAGCGGAACGGGGTCGAGGTGCGCCTCGGCGCCCTGGTCACGAACGTGGACGCGACCGGTCTGGACGTGAAGTACTCCGACGGCCGAACCGAACGCATCGCCTCCTCCTGCAAGGTGTGGGCGGCCGGTGTACAGGCCAGCCCGCTGGGCAGGACCCTCGCCGAGCAGTCCGGGGCGGGCATCGATCGGGCCGGACGCGTGGAGGTGAACCGCGACCTCACCTTGCCCGGGCATCCCGAGGTGTTCGTGGTCGGCGACATGATCAGCCTGGACCGCCTGCCGGGCGTCGCCCAGGTGGCGATTCAGGGCGGGCGGTACGCGGCGTCGAAGATCCGCGGCGAGGTGTCCGGTCACCCGGTGAGCGACGAGTTCCACTACCACGACAAGGGCTCCATGGCGGTGATCAGCCGGTTCGGGGCGGTCGCAAAGGTCGGCAAGCTGGAGCTCACCGGCTTCCCCGCCTGGTTCGCCTGGCTGTTCGTCCACCTGATCTACGTTGTGGGCTTCAAGAACCGGCTCACGACCCTGCTGCACTGGGTGATCACCTTCGTGGGCAGGGCCCGCTCGGAGCGGGTCACGACCGAGCAGCAGCTGGTCGGCCGGCTGGCCGTCAAGCAACTGGGCGAGGACTTCCAGCCGACGATCGCCGGCACCCTCGAACCGGGAAAGATCCAGCACTGATGGAACTCACCGAGCTCGACGCCCTTGCGGTGGCCCGGGCCGTCCGCGAACAGGCGACGACCGCGACCGAGGTGGTGCGAGCGCACCTGGGCCGCGCCGAACGGCTCTCGGAGGTCGTGGGAGCCTTCGCCCGGCTCACACCCGAGCGGGCACTGGCCGAGGCCGCAGAGGTGGACGCGGCAGTTGCCCGCGGCGAGACCTCCGCGCCACTGCTCGGGGTCCCGTGCCCGATCAAGGACCTGAACCCGGTCGCGGGCGTGGGCTGGGAGGCCGGATCGGTGGTGATGCGGGGAAACCTCGCCGACGTGGACGACGACATCGTCGGCTGGTTCCGCGCTGCCGGCACAGTGGTCCTCGGCAAGACGGCGACGCCCGAGTTCGGCCTCCCCTGCTACACCGAGCCGGAGGGAGCTCCGGCGGCGCGGACGCCGTGGGACCTGCGCCGATCCGCCGGGGGCTCCAGCGGAGGGGCCGCGGCAGCCGTCGCCGCCGGGCTGGCCCCGATCGCGCACGCCTCGGACGCCGGTGGCTCGATCCGCATTCCCGCCTCCGCCTGCGGGCTGGTGGGCCTGAAGGCCAGCCGGGGCCGGATCAGCGCAGGGCGGCTGCGGGCGCCCGGGCCCGGCCTGGGCACGGACGGCGTGCTCAGCCGCACAGTCGCCGACACCGCCGCGGCGCTCGACCTTCTCTCCGGGCACGGGGTGGGGGAGACCTACCACGCGCCGGCGCCCGCCTCGACCTTCGCGGAGGCTGCCGGCCGTGAACCCGGGCGGCTGCGGATCGGGGTGCTCACCACGCCGGTGATCGCCGAGGCCGACGTGCACCCGGCCTGCGTGGAGGCGGTGACGAGGATCGCCGGCACGCTGGCAGGACTCGGACACGACGTGGGCGATGCCGCGGTGCCGTTCCCTGTGGAACGCTGGGAGGCGTTCGGTGCCCTGTGGGCGGTCGGCGCGGCGTCCATCCCGCTGCCAGAGACCGCAGAACCGCTGCTGCGTCCGCTCACCCGGTGGTTGCGGGAGCGCGGACGCCACACCTCCGGCGTCGACTACGCCGAGGCGGTGGGCGCGGTGCAGCGGCTCACCGTCGAGGTCGCACAGGCGTGGGATGCCTGGGACATCGTGCTCACACCGACCCTCGCGCAGCCGCCTGCGTTGGTCGGGGAGTTGCGCGACGACGACGACCCTGCCGCCGACTTCGCCGCCCAGACCCGGTTCACGCCGTGGACCAGCGTGTACAACCTGTCCGGCCGGCCGGCTGTCTCGCTGCCGTTGCACACCGCTGTCGTGGACGGCAGGGAACTGCCGATCGGGGTGATGCTCGGTGGCCGGTTCGGCGCGGAGGAGACCCTTGTGTCAGTGGCCGCGCAACTCGAGGACGTGGTCGGCTGGCGGCACCCGTTCGTGGCGGCGGATCCGGTCTGACGCGTCAGCGCGCGAACGTGTCTGTTCCTCGGCCCGCTGGCGCGGCCCTCGTCAAGACTTCGTCCGCTTGGTGACGCGCGAGCGCGTCACTGCGCGAACTTGTCCGGTGTGCCGTCCTGGTCCTCGTCGATACTCTCGGCGAGCTCCACGGATCGGTAGTGCCGGTTGCGGGCGCCGAGCACGATCGCGGCGAGCACTGCGGCGAGTACGGAAGCGGTCAGAATGGCCACCTTGCCGACGTCGTCGGACGCGGAGCCCTGGCCGAAGCTCAATTCGCTGACCAGGAGCGACACAGTGAAGCCGATCCCGCCGATCACGCCCAGGCCGAACACGTCGATCCAGGCCAGGTCGGGATCCAGCTGGGCGTGCCGCAGCCGCGTGACCAGCCAGGTCGAGCCGGTGATCCCGATCGCCTTGCCTGCGACGAGGCCCACGATCACCCCCAACCCGATCGAGCTGGTCACGGCGTCGAGGAGACCCTGCCACCCACTGACCACCACACCGGCGGAGAAGAAGGCGAACACCGGCACCGCGACGCCGGCAGAGAACGGCCGCACCCGGTGCTCGAGAATTCCGGCGAGGCCATGCTCGGCGTCACTGCCGGCGGGAGGACGCACCGGGACGGCGAACGCGAGCATCACCCCTGCCACCGTGGCGTGCACCCCCGCCGCGTAGCAGAGCACCCAGGCGACCACGGCCAGCGGGATCAGGGTCAGCCATGGCGCCCACCAGTGACGGGTCAGGAACGGCTGGAACCGGTAGGCGATGAACGCGAACAGCGCCACCGGGATGATCTCGGCGGCGAGGAACGGCGGTGCGAGGTGCTTGGAGTAGAAGAAGGCGATGATCGCGATCGCGATCAGGTCGTCGGCGACCGCGAGGGTGAGCAGGAAGGTGCGTAGGGCGGCCGGCAGGTGCGACCCGATCACCGCGAGCACGGCCAGTGCGAACGCGATGTCGGTTGCTGCCGGGATGGCCCAGCCCTGCAGGGCCTGGGGATCGGCGACATTGAAGGCGACGTAGATCGTCGCAGGGACGGCGACCCCGCCCACCGCAGCCACCACGGGCACCAGGGCCGTCCGGATGTCCCGCAGGTCACCGACCACGAACTCGTGCTTCAGCTCCAGGCCGACCAGGAAGAAGAAGATCGCGAGCAGCCCGTCCGCTGCCCAGTGACCGATGGACAGGTCGAGGTCGATCCCGAGCACCGTCCCGCCGAGGTGGGTGTCGCGCAGCCCGAAGTAGAAGTCGGGCGCGAGGTTGGCGGTGAGCATGGCCGCGGTGGCTGCGACCAGCAGAAGGATGCCCCCCACGGACTCGCGTCGCAGGATCCCCTGGATGCGTACGAACTCGTGGTACGCACCCCGGGCGAGGGTGACCGGGACGGGACGGGAACTCACCAGATCTTCACCCTCTCGCCCGGCGCGAGCCAGGCGGCGTCCGACTCGGTGACACCGAAGGCCGCGTAGTAGGGCGGCAGGTTGCGGACCACCTGGTTGCAGCGGAACTCCTCCGGAGAATGCGGGTCGGTGGCAACCTGCTGGCGCAGCGCCTCGTCACGGCGCTTCGACTGCCACGCCCGTGCCCAGGACAGGAAGAACCGCTGCTCGGCGGGGATACCGTCGACGGGCTCGGGTGGACCGTCGAGGGTGAGCTGCCAGGCGTCGTAGGCGATCGCGGCGCCGCCGAGGTCACCGATGTTCTCCCCGATGGTCAGCTCGCCGTTGACGTGCACGTCGGGCAGTTGCCGGGGGGAGAGCGCCGAGTACTGGCCGATCAGGGCCCTGGTTCGCTCGGTGAACGCCTCACGATCAGCCGGCGTCCACCAGTCGCGCAGCCGGCCCTCGCCGTCACAGGTGGAGCCCTGGTCGTCGAAGCCGTGGCCGATCTCGTGGCCGATCACCGCGCCGATCGCGCCGTAGTTCACGGCGTCGTCGGCCTCGAAGTCGAAGAACGGCGGCTGCAGGATCGCCGCGGGGAACACGATCTCGTTGCGCAGCGGGTGGTAATAGGCATTCACCGTCTGGGGGGTCATCAGCCACTCCCAGGTGCGGATCGGGCCGCCGAGCTTGGAGATCTCGTCCGCGGCGTGGAACTCGGCCGCCCGCAGCACGTTGCCGAGCAGGTCGTCGGGCCGGATCGCGAGCGCCGTGTAGTCCTTCCAGACGTCCGGGTAGCCGATCTTCGGGGTGAAACGGGCCAGCTTGGTCAGCGCCTCGGTCCTGGTCTCGGCGGTCATCCAGTCAAGGTCAGAGATCGAACGCCGGTACGCCTCGAGCAGGTTGGCGACCAGCGCGTCCATCCGCTCCTTCGCCGCGGGTGGGAAGTGCCGCTCGACGTACAGCTTGCCGACCGCCTCTCCGAGGGTGCGTTCGACAAGGTCCACGCCGCGCTTCCACCGCTCGCGAAGCTGGGGGGTGCCCTGCAGCACCGTTCCGTAGAAGTCGAACCGGGCCTGCACCAGCGGTTCGGGCAGGTACGGCGACAGCGCGGAGACCAGGCTCCAGCGGCACCACTGCTTCCAGTCCTCCAGGCGGGATGCGATGAGCAGTCCGGCCACCCCGCCGAGGAAGGACGGCTGGGCGACGACCACCGCGTCGAGCTCCGGCACCCCTGCCGCAGCCAGCACGCGCGTCCAGGCCACCCCGGTGGCGTCGAGGTCTGCGGGGGCTGTCGGGTTGTACATCTGACGCAGGTCGCGGGTGCGCACCTTGTCCCAGTGCAGGGCTGCGACCTCGGTCTCCAGCGCGACGATCGGCCCGGCGGCGCTGGAGGTGAGCCCTGCCAGCGTCATGGTGCGGTCGACATGGTCGTGGTAGGCGGAGAGGATCTGGGCGTGCTGCTCGAGTCGGTAGTACTCCTCATCGGGCAGCCCGATCCCGGCCTGGCCCACGAACAGCGCGTAGCGCGCGGGCTCGCCCGGGTCGGATTCGACCTCGATATCGACCGGCGCGCCCGTGCCGCGGCGGATGCTGCGGCCGAAGTAGTCGAGCAGGTCGTCGATCGTGCCGATGGCCTCCACCTCGTCCAGCAGCGGGCGCAGGGGCTCCAGCCCGGCCGCATCGATCCGCTCGGTATCCATGAAGCTGCCGTACATGTGCTCGACCAGGGACGCCTCGGAGCCGGGTGCGGAGCCGGCCAGACCGGTGACGATGTCGCGGATCGCCCGCTCGGAGGCGTCGCGCAGTTCGATGAACGCACCGGCCGCGGCCTTGTCGGCCGGGATCTCCGTGCTGGAGAGCCAGTGCCCGTTCACATGCAGGAAGAGGTCGTCCTGGGGCCGGATGGTCGGGTCGAGGTCGAAGCTGGTCACGATCGCAAGACTAACGGTTCCCCCGAGTCGGCCCGGTGCTAGCTTCGGACCAACCGCCATCCCGGAGAGCACAGGAGCACCATGACCACCGCGACCGACCCGCGTGCGCACCTGCGGGACGCTCATTCGCTCACCGCGGCCGAAGTGCTGGCCGCACTGGACGCGCAGCCCGAGGGGCTGACCTCGGACGCGGCCGCCCTGCGGCTGGCCGCCCACGGCCCCAACGCCATCCCGGACCCGCCCGCCGACCCGGCCTGGAAGCGGTTCCTCTCCCACTTCGACGACATTCTGATCTACATCCTGCTCGCGGCGGCGACGCTGAAGGCGGCGCTGGGGGAGTGGATCGACTTCTGGGTGATCCTCGCGGTCGCGGTGGTCAACGCCGTGATCGGGTTCGTGCAGGAGGGCAGGGCCGAGCAGGCGCTGGCCGGCATCCGCACACTCCTCTCGGCCGAGGCGCAGGTGCGCAGGGACGGCGAGTGGGGCCACGTCCCCGCCGACCAGCTGGTCCCCGGCGACATCGTCCGGGTCTCCGCGGGGTCGAAGGTACCCGCCGACCTGCGGTTGCTGGAGGCGTCCAACCTTCGGGTGGAGGAAGCCGCGCTGACCGGCGAGGCGGTCCCGTCCAGCAAGGGCGTCGACCCGGTGGCGGTCGGCGCAGGGATCGGCGACCGGACGTCCATGCTGTTCAGTTCTTCGCTGGTCTCGGCCGGCCAGGGTGTCGGTGTGGTTACGGCGACCGGCGCGGACGCAGAGATCGGCCGGATCACCACCATGTTGTCCGACATCGACGCCTTCGACACACCCCTGACCAGGCAGATCGCAGCGTTCGGCAAGCAGCTCTCTCTGGTCATCGCTGTGATGGCAGTGATCATGGTCGCCATCGGCAAGCTTCTGCACGGCATGCCAGGAGGCGAGCTGATCTCTGCCACCATCGGCTTCGCCGTCGCGGCCATCCCGGAAGGGCTGCCGGCGCTGGTCACGATCACCCTCGCGCTCGGTGTGCAGCAGATGGCGAAGCGGAACGCGATCATCCGCAAGCTGCCCTCGGTCGAGACGCTGGGCTCGGTGACCCGGATCTGCTCGGACAAGACCGGCACGCTGACCACCAACGAGATGACCGTTCGCACCGTGGTCACCAGGGCCGGCGAGTACGGCGTCGAGGGCCTCGGCTACGACCCGAGCGGTGCGGTCGTCCACAACGGTCGGGAGGTCACCTTGGCGGGCCGCGGCGACCTGCGGGCGGTAGTCACTGCGATGAGCGTGGTGAACGACGCGGTGGTCACCGAGGTCGACGGACGCTGGAGCCTGGTCGGGGAACCCACAGAGGGCGCGCTGCGCACACTCGGCATGAAGGTCGGCTTCGATCCCTCGGGCTACCCCCGGACGGCCGTGCTGCCGTTCGACTCCGAGCACAAATACATGGCCACGGCCAACACCACCCCCGAGGGCCATCGGGTGATCCTGGTCAAGGGGGCGCCGGACCGGCTGCTCGACCGTGCCGCCCAGCAGTTGTCGGTCTCGGGCGAGACCGAGCCGCTGGACCGGGCGTGGTGGGACCAGCAGGTGGACGCCCTCTCCGCGGCGGGCCTGCGGGTGCTGGCCGCCGCGTCGCGTCCCTCACCGCACCGGGGGGGCCGCGAGTCCGGCGTCCTGGACCACGACGACCTGGACGGACTGGTGGTCCTCGGCCTGACCGGGATCGTCGACCCGCCGCGGCCCGAGGCGATCCAGGCCATTGCCACCTGCCACCAGGCCGGGATCAAGGTCACCATGATCACCGGCGACCATGCCGGAACCGCCACAGCGATCAGCCGCGAGATGGGCATCTTCGACGACACCTCGTCGGCCGCGGTGACCGGCGCGGCGCTCGAGGCGGCGACCGACGAGCAGCTGCGCACGATCGTGGAACGCACCGAGACGTTCGCGCGCACCAGCCCAGAGCACAAGCTCCGGCTGGTCAAGGCGTTCCAGGCCAACGGCGAGATCGTCGCCATGACCGGTGACGGGGTGAACGACGCCCCCGCACTGAAGCGGGCCGACGTGGGCGTCGCCATGGGCATCAAGGGCACCGAGGCCACCAAGGAGGCGGCCGACATCGTGCTCGCCGACGACAACTTCGCCACGATCGAGCACGCGATCGAGGAGGGGCGCCGGATCAACGACAACCTGCACAAGTCGGTACTGTTCCTGCTGCCCACCAACGGCGCGCAGTCGCTCGTGGTGCTGGTCGCGGTGCTGTTCGGGCTGACCATGCCGCTGTCGCCGGTGCAGATCCTCTGGGTGAACATGATCACGGCGGTGACCCTGTCCCTGGCGCTCGCCTACGAGCCGGCGGAGCCGGACATCATGCGCCGTCCTCCGCGTCCGCCCGGCACGCCGCTGGTGCAGGCGCGCTACCTGCCCCGGCTGGCGACCGCGTCGATCCTGATCGCCGCGGCAACGCTGACCACCTTCCTGATCGGGCGGATCGTCACAGGGGACGTCGCGACCGCCCAGACCTGGGCGGTGAACACCCTCGCCCTCGGCCAGGCCGCCTACCTGTTCAACGCACGGTTCCTGCGGGAATCGAGCCTGCGCAAGGAGGCGCTGGTCGGCAACCGGGTGGTGTGGTGGGTGGTCGGCATCCTGGTGCTGTTGCAGGTGGCGTTCGTCTACCTGCCGGTGCTGAACACCTGGTTCGGCTCGGCGGCCGTCGGCGTGTTCGGCTGGGTGGTCCCGCTGGCGTTCGCCGTGGCGATCTTCGTGCTGATGGAGGTCGCGAAGGCGGTCGTGCGGAACACAGAGACGCGGTGACCAGCCCGGGCGACTCCGGCGTCCGCCCGGGGTCGCCCTCGCGTCGCGGGTCGTTGCCGCTGATCCTGCGTACCGGCGCCCCTACACTCACTGGATCGGAGGAGGTGCGGCCGTGCGGGCAGAGACGGGGTGGGTTGCGAGGCTGGACGGCGCGTTCTTCGTGCTGGCCGGCCTGGCGTCGGTGTGGTTCGCCTACCTCACGCTCGAGGAGGGCATCACCCCGGGTTGGCAGATGCTTCTGGTGATCGTCTTCTGGGTGCTGGTGGCCTACCTCGTCCTGCCCCGGGTGCACCGCATCCTCACCGGCATCTACGTGCCCGACTACTTCATCGGGCGCACGCGCACTGCCGACGGCCTGCTCGGTGATCCGGTGAACCTCGCCCTGAAGGGCAGCGCCGACCAGGTGCACGCGGCCCTGCAGCGGGGCGGCTGGACTCGGGCCGACGAGCTCACCGGACGCACCGGCTGGCGGATCGTGACCACCACGCTGTCCCGGCGCAGCTACCGCGCGGCGCCGGTGAGTCCGTTGTTCCTGTTCGGACGGCGCCAGGACTTCGCCTACCAGCAGGAGGTGGAGGGCAATCCGTCCCAGCGGCACCACGTGCGGTTCTGGAAGTGCCCGGACGGCTGGCTGCTGCCGGGTGGTTTCGCGGTCGACTGGCTGGCCGCAGGCACCTATGACCGCAGCGTCGGCCTGTCGCTGTTCACCCTGCAGGTGACCCACAAGATCGACCAGGACACCGACATCGAGCGCGAGCACATCATCGACACCGTGCGCTCAGCCTCCCCGGAGATCGGTCTGGACATCCTGCGTGACTTCTCCACCGGTTACCACTCCCGCAACGGCGGTGGAGACCTGATCCGCACCGACGGTGACCTGCCGGTGCTGAACCTGGCCGGGGTGGGCCCGGATGCGGACCCGCCGACAACGCCGGCACCGGCCGGCCGGCCGCACCGGCCGGCCCAGATCGTCTTCGGTGTGGTGGCAACCGTGCTCCAGACCGTGGTCTACCTCGGGTTCGCGGGACTGATCCTGCTCGCTGAAAGCAGTGGCGAGCCGTCCGCGGACCTGCGCACGGGACTGTTCTTCGCCGCAGCACTGCTGCTCGTGGTCGCCTCGGCGAACATCGGGCTCGCGATCGCCACGCTGGCCGCGCGCAACGGGGCCCGCCTCACGCTGTGTGCGCTGAGCTTGTTCAGCATCGTCTCCACCTACATCGAGCGGACGGCGAGTAACCAGCACGGTCCGTTGCACGGTGAACTGCTTCCGCTGGGCACCAGCGTGCTCGTCCTGCTGGCCCTTTCCAGCCGGGCCGCCAGGCACTTCACGACGGACCAGGCCACCCTCGGCTGACTCGCCGGGTGCCTCTCCGCGCGCCTCGGGGTTGCTCGCCGGGGCGTCCCTGGCCCTGCCGTCGCGGGCACAGCGGGCGTATCGTGAGGTCAATTGCGGTGCAGCAACCCGGCAGAGCCGCCAGCACCGAGAGGAGCCCACCTCGTGCGTCGCCGTCTCATTGTTCTCATCGCAGCGGTTCTCCCGCTCGTCTTGGGGCTGCCCGCCACCCCCGCGCAGGCCGTCCCCACACTCCACCCAGCAGCTGCTGCCCGCTATCTCGCCGTCGGCGACTCGATTCCCGCCGGCGTCGGCGTCGGCGAGGATCACGCCTACCCGGCCATCCTCGATCACCTCAGCCGCCGGCTGGACCTGATCGAGGACCTCGCCGTGAGCGGTGCCACCGTGACCGACGTCGCTGCCCAGCTCGCTGCCGTGCCGGAAGCAGGGCGCGCGTCCGTCCGTCGGATCAGCCTCACCGTCGGGGCGAACGACATCGGCTGGGGTGCCGCCCTGGCCCTGTGCGTCAATGCGCCCGCCGAGTGCGCGGACACCGTCGTCGATCCGTCCACGGGCGCCACGCTCGGGCAGGCCATCGGCGTGGCCATGGCCGGGTTGTCCGCGAGCCTGCCCGCGCTGCTCGCCCAGGCCCACCGGTGGTACCCGAACGCGACCATCTACGTGAGCAGCTACTACCGCCTGTTCGGTTCGAAGGCCAAGGACTGCGTGCTGGCCGACGGTGCGGTGGTCAGCGCGGGCAACCAGGCCTGGCTGAATGCGACGGTCGACCGGCTCAACGCGACGATCAGGCACTCCGTCGCGAGCGCCAATGCCTCCGGCCGGGCCAGGGTCGCCCGGTACGTGAACGCCGCCCAGCTGTTCCGCGGCCACGGCTTCTGCGACAAGGGCTCGCGCTGGGTGTTCGGGCCGATCGAGGTCGCCCTCGGTGTCGACGCCGCAGCGATCGCTCATCCCAACTACCGCGGTCAGGCCGCATACGCGCTGGCCTTTCTCAAGGCCCGTATTGGCTGAGGGGTAATCCCGTGCGGCCGGCCCGGGGGCGGCCGGCCGCACGCCGGTTCTGAGGCCCGCCCTGGCCCGCTCCTGTTGTCGTGTTGATCGATAAAGTGTATCGTTTACTTTAACGATCAATATGGAGGTGCGGGATGGGTGGTGACACGAGCTCCGCGGTGACGATGAAGACGCTGGCCGAGCGCCTGGGCGTCTCCGTCACCACGATCTCCAACGCCTACAGCAAGCCTGACCGCCTCTCGGCCGACCTGCGCGAGCAGATCCTCGCCGAAGCCAAGGCGATCGGCTACTGCGGGCCGAGTGCCGCGGGCCGGGCGCTCCGCTCCGGCAGGACCGACGTCTGTGGCTTCCTGTTCGGCGGCGAGCTCGCCGAAGCCTTCGCCGACCCCTACACCGTCGCGTTCCTCGCCGGGCTCAGCGAGACCGTGGAGCGGTTCGGGGCCTCGGTGCTCCTGCTCCGCGCTCCGGCGGACGGGGAGGAATCGGAGGCGCAGCTGCTGCAGCGCGCGGCGATCGACGCCATCGTGACCTGCTCGGCGAGTTCGGACCATCCCGGCACCGAGGTGCTCGCGGCGCGCGGCGTCCGGGTCGTCGGGGCCCAGGACTCCGAATCCGGTGACTGGGTCACGATCAACGACACCAAGGCCGGGCGTCTGGTCGGCAAGCATCTGGCCCGCCTCGGCCACCGGCGGATCGTCGTGGTCGTCCCGGGCGACACGCCTGATGGCGGGGTGGCCGAGCTGCCCGCCGACGGCAGTGCGTGCAGCCGGTTCGCTGCCGAGCGGATCCGTGGCCTGAGGGAGAAGCTGCCGGACGCAGCGTTCACCGTCCTGTCCGCCGGCTGGAAGCCGAAGCAGGCCGGACGCCTCGCTGCGGCTCACGCCCTCGACCAGCAGGACCGGCCGACCGCGATCGTCGCGATCAGCGACGCCCTCGCCCTCGGTGTCCTGGACGCTGCGCGGGAGCGTGGCCTGGTGCCCGGCCGGGACATCTCGATCGTCGGCTTCGACGACATCCCGGACGCAGGATTCGTCGGCCTCACCACGGTGCGGCAGCCGATCACCGACAAGGGCCGCCTCGCCGGGCGGCTCGCCATGGATCCCGACTACCCCCAGCGGCGGATCACGCTGCCGATCGAACTGGTCGTCCGGTCGAGCACCGGTCCGGCCCCCAGAACGTGAACGAAGAAGAGCAGGAAGAAGTAGCAGATGACCATCCCGTTGATGAACCAGATCCAGTCCGCCGAGTACGGGCACAACCTGGTCGATCGCACCGCTGACCCCCGGTTCGTTCCGGCGCCCCGGTTCTCGTTGCGCAACTCCGGCGCCCGGCTGATCCGCTCCAGCGCCCGTCGCGGCCTTCGCCTCGCCGATCGGATCGAGCGGCACTACCAGCCAGCCTGAACGTCCGTTACGCCAGTGTCGCGGGTTCGCCTGCGAGAACGGGCGCAGGCAGCGAACGGCCCGTGACCACACCTCTTGGTGCGGTCACGGGCCGTTCGGCGGGTTCAGACGGTCCAGGTGTCCCCGCCGGCGATCAGCCCCTGCAACGAAGCGATCCGCTCTTCCGGATCGGTCTGCACCGTGAGCTGGTCGCGGGCCAAGTCGTCGTAGGTGGGGCGCTCGACGTCGCGGAAGATGCCGATCGGCGCGGTGACGAGGTCGGCGGTGTCCGTGAGCCGGGACAGCGCGAAGGCCAGCCCAGGATCGTCGGCGTGGGCGTCGTGCACCAGCACCTCGGCCGGGTCGACGTCCTCGACGTAGGCGATGCGCAGGCTGCCGTCCGGGCGACGGACGACGCAGCGGGCATTGTCGGGGCCGAAGACGACCGGTTCGCCGTGGCGCAGCGGGATCAGCCCGCCGTCGGCGCCCTTGAGGCTGTCGAAGGCGCCGTCGTTGAAGATCGGGCAGTTCTGGTAGATCTCCACCAGCGCCGCGCCGCGGTGACTGATCGCAGCGGAGAGCACCTCGGTGAGGTGGGCGCGGTGGGAGTCCACTGTGCGGGCGACGAACGTGGCCTCCGCGCCGAGGGCGAGCGAGACCGGGTTGAACGGACGGTCCACCGACCCGACCGGCGTGGACTTCGTCACCTTCCCCTGCTCGGAGGTGGGGGAGTACTGCCCCTTGGTCAGCCCATAGATCCGGTTGTTGAACAGCATGATCGTGATGTTCACGTTCCGCCGCAGCGCGTGGATCAGGTGGTTGCCACCGATGCTCAGCGCGTCGCCGTCACCGGTGACCACCCACACGGCGAGGTCGGGACGGGTCATCGCGATGCCGGTGGCGATCGCGGGGGCCCGGCCGTGGATCGAGTGCATACCGTAGGTGTCCACGTAGTACGGGAACCGCGACGAGCAGCCGATGCCGGAGACGATCACGGTGTTCTCGCGCCGGATGCCCAGTTGCGGCATCAGCCCCTGGAAGGTCGCCAGCACGGCGTAGTCGCCACAGCCGGGACACCAGCGCACCTCCTGGTCGGAGACGAAGTCCTTGCGGTTCAGCGGGGTCAGGCTGAGCGGCACCCCGGCGAGCCCGGGCCCGGTGGTCGCGGTCACTGTTCTTCTTCCGTGAGGTCGATCAGTTCGATCAGGTCGGCGGCCAGTTCCGACAGCGAGATCGGCAGGCCGCGCACCCGCGAGTACGGCTGGACGTCGACGAGGTACTTCGCCCGAAGGACCATGGCCAACTGGCCGAGGTTCATCTCCGGCACCAGTACCCGCTGGTAGCGGCGCAGCACTTCGCCGAGGTTGGCCGGCAGCGGGTTGAGGTGGCGGACGTGGGCGGTGGCCAGATTGCGTCCGCTGCCCCGCACGCGCCGCGCGGCGGCAGAGATGGGACCGTAGGTGGAGCCCCAACCCAGCACGAGGATCCGGGCCTGCCCGCTCGGGTCGTCCACCACGACGTCGGGCACGACCGACGCGATCCCGTCAACCTTCCGCTGGCGCAGCTGCACCATGAACTCGTGGTTGGCGGGGTCGTAGGACACCGCGCCCGTGCCGTCCGCCTTCTCGATGCCGCCGATCCGGTGCTCGAGACCGGGCGTGCCGGGCACGGCCCAGGCGCGGGCGAGCTTGTCGTCGCGCAGGTACGGCCAGAACTCGCCGTCGGGCCGGTTCGGCTCGGTGGCGAAGGCCGGGTCGATCGCCGGCAGCGAGGCCAGATCCGGCACAGCCCAAGGTTCGGCACCGTTGGCGAGATAACCGTCGGAGAGCAGGATCACGGGCGTGCGGTAGTCGACCGCCAGCTTGACTGCCTCGTAGGCTGCGCTGAAGCAGTCACCGGGCGACTGCGGTGCGATCACGGGAAGCGGCGCCTCCCCGTGGCGTCCGAACAGGGCCTGGGTGAGGTCGGCCTGCTCGGTCTTGGTTGGCATGCCGGTGGCCGGCCCGGCGCGCTGGATGTCGCAGATCACCAGCGGCAGCTCCAGCATCACGGCGAGCCCGATCGTCTCCATCTTCAGCGCGAGGCCCGGCCCCGAGGTGGTGGTCACGCCGAGTTGGCCAGCGAAGGACGCGCCGAGCGCGGCCCCGACGGCCGCGATCTCGTCCTCGGCCTGGAAGGTGAGCACACCGGCGGCCTTGGCCGCTGCGAGGTGGTGCAGCACGTCCGAGGCGGGGGTGATCGGGTAGGCGCCGAGGAACAGCTGCAGGCCTGCCTTCGCCGCACCGGCCATCAGGCCGTAGGCGAGGGCCCGGTTGCCGGAGATCTGCCGGTAGGTGCCGGAAGGGACCGGTGCGGGCGCGACCTTGTACCGGTTGGCGAACACCTCGGTGGTCTCGCCGAACGCGTAGCCGGCCTTGAGCGCAGCGATGTTGGCGTCCCGGATCTGCGGAGCCTTCGCGAACTTCGTCTCCAGGAAGGCGATGGTGTTCTCCGTGGGCCGCCCGTAGAGCCAGTCCAGCAGGCCGAGCGCGTACATGTTCTTCGTGCGCGCGGCCTCCTTTCGGCCCAGGCCCAGCGCGGCCACGGCTGCGCTCGCCTGGCCGGACAGGTCGAGGGCGTGTACCTGGTAGTCGGACAGGCTGCCGTCGGTGAGCGGGTCGGACGCGTACCCGACCTTCGCCAGGTTCCGCGGGGTGAAGTCGGCGGTGTCGGCGATGATCAGGCCGCCACGGGGCAGGTCCCCGAGGTTCGCCTTCAGGGCGGCAGGGTTCATCGCCACCAGCACGTCCGGGCGGTCGCCCGGGGTGCGGATGTCGAAGTCGGCGAAGTGCAGCTGGAAGCTGGACACGCCCGCCACGGTGCCGGCTGGCGCACGGATCTCGGCAGGGAAGTTGGGCAGGGTGGAGAAATCGTTACCGGCCACCGCCGTGTCATGGGTGAACCGGTCCCCGGTCAACTGCATGCCGTCGCCGGAATCGCCGGCGAATCGGATCACGACGTGGTCGACGGTCGTCACTTCAGTCATGCGATGCGTTCAACTCCTGACCTCGCCAGCGCGCCGGGCAAGTGTAGTTCGGCGGCAACCTGAGCAGCGTAGGCGCTACGCACTGCTTGCACCACCAGCGGGTGCACTCCGATGGGTGCCGAGACGACCTCGGCGCCCGAATCCTGCAGCCGGTCGGCGAAGACACCCGGTGCGAGCAGGAAGGACGCGACCGACACGCGGCGGTGCCCGGATGCCCGCAACCGCGCGACAGCGCCCGGCACGGTGGGTTCCGCCGCGGTGAGGTAACCGGGGACGACGTGCCGTCCGATCCGGTCGGCCAGCTCCCGGGCCGCCACGGCCACTCCCTCCAGCGAACGCGGTCGCCTCGAGCCGGCAGCGGCCAGCACAACCGCCTCCGATGGCTCCCCGGACTCGGCCTCGGCCAGGCGGTCGGCGACTGCGGCGACCAGTCCCGGGCCGATCAGGCCGGAGAGGCGTGCCCGTCCCCCGGATGCCTCCACTGCGGCCGGCAGGTCGCTGGTGACGTGGTAGCCCGCGGTGAGGAAGCCGGGCACCACGACGGCCTCGCCGAGTCCGGCGAGGGTCTCGGTGAGCGTCGGGGTGATCACATCCGCCCAGCCGAGGTGCACCTCCACCCCGGGAAGCCCGGCGGCAACCGCCGCGGCGAGATCCGCTGCGACGGCTCGTCCGGCGGCGCTGCGTGTGCCGTGCAGGGCGAGAACGAGTGGGGGCAGGCCGGTCATATCGTGTACTCCTGTTCCTCGGCTGCCCTGGCCGCCCGCACGCTGCGATAGTGGCTCACCGACTGCCAGGCGGTCAGGCCCACCCAGACCACGGCGATCGTCCCGTAGCCCAGCGTGGCCTGGTCGGGCGTGATCCCGGTGCTGGCGAACAGCGTGCGGACGTTGGTGATCACGATCAGCCCGCCGACCGCGACACCCATGACCTGGGCAGGGATCTTCGAGACCAGCCAGGCCGCGACCGGTGCAGCGATCACGCCGCCGGCCAGCAGTGCGGCCACGATCCACCAGTCGATCCCCGCGGTTCCGAGCGCCGTGACGAAGCCGATGCTCGCCGCGGCCGAGACCAGGAACTCACTGGTGTCCACCGAACCGATCACCGTGCGGGGCGCCGTCCGGCCCGCGCTCAGCAGGGACGTCGTGGACACCGGACCCCACCCGCCGCCGCCGGTGGCGTCCACGAACCCTCCGACCAGGCCGAGGGGGACGAGGAACCGGGCCCGGTGCGGAGAGCGGCGGGCCGTGGCGAGCTGGGGCGGCCGGAACACGGCGCGCAGCAGGATGTACATGCCCAGCAGGCCGAGGATCGCGGCCATCGCCGGCTTCGCGGCCTCGGTGGAGAGGCGGGACAGCACCGTGGCACCGGCGAGCGCGCCGATCGCACCGGGCACGCCGATCGTGGCGACCAGACGCCGGTCGACGTTGCCCAGTCGCCAGTGCGACACGCCGGAGGCGATGTTCGTGCCCAGTTCCGCGAGGTGCACTGAAGCGCTGGCCATCGCCGGGGTCAGCCCTGCGACCAGCAGCAGGGACGACGAGGTCACGCCGTAGCCCATGCCCAGTGCGCCGTCGACCAGTTGGGCCGCGAGACCCACGACAGCGAGCAACAGGTAGCGCGCCATCAGATCTCCCAGCCGGCGGCGGGCTCGAAGTCGTTGCCGAACACGACGTGGCCGCGGATCATCCCCGCGGCCAGCGTGCCCTGCGTCTGCGGGTCGACCAGGAGGAAGGAGCCACCCCTGCGGCTGACGGTGTAGTCCTCCGCGAGAATCGGCGCGGCCAGCCGGATCCGCACCCGGCCGATGTCGTTCAGCGCGAGCCGCTCCAGCTCCACGGGGGCCATCCGGTCGAGGTCGAGACCGGCAAGGAGCTCGCCGACCCTCGCCTGCACCGTGCGGGTGCCGTGCTTGAGCAGGACGCGGGCACCGGGCACCAGCGGCCGCTCTGCCAGCCAGCAGACCATCGCATCCACCTCGGTGACGGGCGCCGGGGCGTCGGCAACCGAGGAGATCAGCTCACCGCGGGCCGCGTCCACCGGATCGGCGAGGCGCAGCGAGACGGACTGCCCCGCGGAAGCAGCCTCCAGTTCCCGCCCGGCGAGATCGATCCCCGCCACTCGGGTGCGGACTCCCTGCGGCAACACAACGACGTCATCGCCCACTCGCACCGAGCCCGCACTGACCCGCCCCGCGTAACCCCGGTACTCCACGTGTCGGGCGTCCCTTGCGGCCTCCTGCGGACGCAGGGTGAGCTGGACCGGGAAGCGGAAGCCGTCGGCGGGTTCGCTTGCCGCGGGAGCGGTCTCCAGCAGTTCGAGCAGGCTCGGCCCGTCGTACCAGGGCGTCCGGGCGGACCGGGTGACCACGTTGTCGCCGGAGAGGGCGCACACCGGCAGCGTGTGGACGGCGGCGATCCCCAGCTCCGCCGCGACCCCGGCGAGCTCGGCGGCGACAGCGGCGTAGGGGGCTTCCGCGTAGTCCACGAGGTCGACCTTGTTCACTGCGACGATGACGCCGGGCACCCGCAGGAGCGCGGCGACGGCGAGGTGCCGGCGGGTCTGCTCGAGGACGCCGGTGCGCACGTCGACCAGCAGCACGAGGACGTCGGCGGTGGAGGAGCCGGTGACGGTGTTGCGGGTGTACTGCACGTGCCCGGGGCAGTCGGCAAGGATGAAAGTGCGGGTGGGTGTGGCGAAGTAGCGGTAGGCGACGTCGATCGTGATGCCCTGCTCGCGCTCGGCCCGCAGCCCGTCGGTGAGCAGCGCGAGGTCGACGTGATCCAGGCCCTTCGCCCTGCTGACCCGCTCGACGGCAGACAGCTGGTCGGCCAGGACCGATTTCGAGTCGTGCAGCAGGCGTCCGACGAGGGTCGACTTGCCGTCGTCCACGCTGCCGGCAGTGGCCAGCCGGAGCAGCGTCGGAGCTGTCGGGGTAGTGGTCGGGGTGCTCATCAGAAGTAGCCCTCCTTCTTCCGGTCCTCCATGGCGGCCTCGGTGAGCCGGTCGTCGGCGCGAGTGGCGCCGCGCTCGGTGATGCGAGTGGCTGCGACCTCCGCGAGCACAGCGTCCACGTCGGCGGCCGGGGAGGCGACCGCGCCGGTGCAGGACATGTCGCCCACGGTGCGATAGCGAACCCGGAGCGTGCGGACGGATTCACCCTCGCGCGGTGCGCTGTGGGGCCCCACGGCGAGCCACATCCCGTCCCGGTCGAACACGTCGCGGTCGTGCGCGTAGTACAGGCCGGGCAGCTCGATGCCCTCTGCGGCGATGTAGCGCCACACGTCGAGCTCGGTCCAGTTGCTCAGCGGGAAGACGCGGACGTGCTCGCCGGGTCGGTGACGAGGGTTGTACAGGTCCCACAGTTCCGGACGCTGGTTGCGCGGATCCCACTGCCCGAACTCGTCGCGCAGGCTGATCACGCGCTCCTTCGCCCGCGCCTTCTCCTCGTCGCGTCGGCCCCCGCCGAACACGGCGTCGAAGCGGTGTTCTGCGATCGCGTCCAGCAGCGGCTGGGTCTGCAGCGGATTGCGTGTGCCGTCCGGGCGCTCCAGCAGGCGGCCGTCGTCGATGTAGTCCTGCACCCGCGCGACCAGGAGGCGCAGGCCGAGCCTGCCGACCAGTTCGTCGCGGAAGGCGAGCACCTCTGGGAAGTTGTGCCCGGTGTCGACGTGCAGCAGCGGGAAGGGCACCGGGCCGGGCCAGAAGGCCTTTCCGGCGAGGTGCAGCAGGACGACGGAGTCCTTCCCGCCGCTGAACAGCAGTACGGGCCGTTCCAGCTCGGCCACGGCTTCGCGGATGATGTGGACGGCTTCGGCCTCGAGGATTTCCAGGTGGTTCACAGGTGTAGCCCGCATTCGGTCTTGGCGAGTCCGGCCCAGCGACCGGATCGGGGGTCTTCGCCGGGGTCGACCCGGCGTGTGCAGGGAGCGCAGCCGATCGACGGGTAGCCGTCGGTGAGCAGCAGGTTCACCGGAACGGAGTACGTTCCGGCGTAGTCGACCAGATCGTCGAACGACCAGGCGGCGAGGGGATTCACTTTCACCATCTGGTGGGCGGTGTCCCACTCGACGAGGCGGGCGTTCGCGCGCAGGGCGTTGTCCTCACGCCGGATGCCGGTCACCCAGGCCTCGTAGCCGGTGAGCTCTGCGTTGATCGGGTCCACCTTGCGCAAGCGGCAGCACAGCGTCGGGTCGCGCTCGTAGAGCCGGGGGCCGTACTCGGCGTCCTGCTCTGCGACGCCCTGCGCGGGCAGCACGTCGATGATCCGGGCGTCGATGACCTGCGCGAGGGCGTCGCGGGTGCCGAGGGTCTCTGCGAAGTGGTAGCCGGTCTGGAGGAACAGCACGTCCACCCCCGGCAGCGCGCGGGCGACCAGGTGGGGCAGCACGGTGTCGCCGGCCATCGAGCAGGCGACGGCGAGCGAGCACCCGAAGGTCCGGGCCGCCCAGACCACAACCTCTTCTGCGCTCGCCTCGGCGAGGTCGCGTCCGGCGCGCTCGGCGATCGCCCGCAGTTCCTCAGGGGTCCGGGTCCGGCCCGGCCCGTGGGTGGACGGTGTCATCGCAGCGCTCCTTCCTCGGCCCGGTGCGCCCAGTGCGCGAACGACTCGCCCGGCTCTCGGGCGGCCACGAACGCGCGCGTGACCCGTTCGACGTAGTCGGGGAGGTCGGCGGCGGTGACCTTCAGCCCGCGGACGGTCCGGCCGAGGCCGGCCTCTTCGCGGTCGGCGGACGCGAGCCCGCCCCCGAGGTGCACCTGGTAGGCGAACTCCTCGGAGCCGTCCTGACCCTTGATCAGCTGGCCCTTCAGGCCGATGTCGGCGACCTGGATCCTTGCGCAGGAGTTGGGGCATCCGTTCACGTGCAGGCTGATCGGTGCGCCGACGTCAACGCCGTCGAGCCGCCGCTCGAGCTCGTCGATCGTGTGGGCGGCCGTCGCCTTGGTCTCGACGAAGGCCAGCTTGCAGAACTCGATGCCGGTGCAGGCCATCGTGGAGCGCCGGAACGGGCTCGGGTTCGCGGTCAGCCCGAGCGGCTCGACCGCGGCCAGCAGGCCGTCGGTCCGGCCCGGATCGACGTCGAGCACGAGCAGCTTCTGCTGCGGGGTGAACCGGATCCGGCCCGAGCCCGCCGCCTCAGCCGCGTCCGCGAGGGCGGCGAGAACCCGGCCGGACACCCGGCCCACGGTGGGTGCGAGGCCCACCCAGACCCGTCCGTCCCTCTGGGCATGGACGCCGACATGGTCACCTGGGCCGCCGGACGGCGCCGGGGCGGGGCCGTCGGCGAGGGCGAATCCGAGGTACTCGTTCTGGAGCACCTCGCGGAACCGCTCCGCACCCCATTCGGCGAGCAGGAACTTCAGCCGCGCCTTGTTCCGCAGCCGCCGGTAGCCGTAGTCGCGGAACAGCCGCGCCACCCCGTACCACACCTCGACGGCCTGGTCGGGCAGGACGAACGTGCCCAGCCGCTCGGCGAGCCGCGGCGCCACGCTCAACCCGCCGCCCACCCACAGGTCGTAGCCGGGGCCGAGTTCCGGGTGGACGACGCCCACCAGCGAGATGTCGTTGATCTGGTGCACGACGTCGAGGCTGGGATGCCCGGTGATCGCCGACTTGAACTTGCGCGGCAGGTTCTCCAGCTCGGGATCGCCGATGAACCGCTCCACGATCCCTGCGATGGCCGGGGTGGGGTCGATGATCTCGTCCGCGGCGATCCCTGCGACCGGCGAGCCGAGGATCACGCGGGGGGTGTCCCCGCAGGCCTCGGTGGTCTGCATGCCGGCCGCCTCCAGGCGGGCCCAGACCTCGGGCACGTCCTCGATCCGGATCCAGTGGTACTGGATGTTCTGCCGGTCGGAGATGTCGGCGGTGCCGCGGGCGAAGTCGGTCGAGATCGCGGCCAGGGTGCGCAGCTGAGCGGTGGTGACCGCGCCGCCGTCCAGACGGACCCGCATCATGAAGTACCGGTCGGAGAGCTCGTCGGGGCCGAGCGTGCCGGTGCGGCTGCCGTCGATGTCCTGGCGGCGCTGGGTGTACAGGCCCCACCACCGCAGGCGTCCGTGGAGGTCGTCGGCAGGGATGGATTCGAAGCCCTCACGGGCGTAGGTGTCGAGGACGCGCTGGCGCACGCTCAGTCCGCCGTCGGCGGCCTTGAATTCCTCATTCGCGTTGAGCGGGTCGCGTCCGTCGACGGCCCACTGGCCCTGAGTCCGCTGCTGGCGGGCATTGCTGGTCATGGTTCCTCACTGGGTTCTGGGGGAGAGTGGCCCAGCGGGAGCGCGAAAGCGGCCGGGCCAGAGGCCCGACTACCGAAAAGGGAGCTACGGGCGCGTCAGCACGCGCAACACATCGAACCGGCGCGGTTATTCGCCAGCGCGGCCACCACGAGGGTCGGTTCGAACATGGCCGGGACCCTAACACGGGTGCACGCGGATGTCGGCATCGGCCGTCCGATCCGTGGAACGTCCGGGCATTGGAGCGTTCGGAAGGCCGCTCGATAAGCTGGTCTTCGTGCCACCATCGGGGGTCGGCTCGTGGCGGTGACCCAGCAGTCGAGGCCGTCCGGGATCCGACGCGACTACTGGCGCGCCCGCTTCGCCGGCTGGCGCGCCGATGTGGCGCGCGCCTGGACCCACCGCCCGGTGCGCCGCGGCCTGCTCGGGTCGGCACTGATCGCCGTCGGCTCGCTCACGCCTGCCTACCTGCCGCAGAACAGTCCGTGGTGGGAACCGATGCGTGCGCTCGGCCTGGACAACTGGTGGACGAACGCCTTTGGCACCGCGCTCGTCGTCACCGGCGTGGCGCTGCTGGTGGAGGCCTGGTTCACGCTGCGGCCCAGCCTCTACCACGAGGTCAAGCACTGGCCGATCACATTGCTGTGGAGCCTTCCGTTCCTGCTCGCACCCCCCATCTTCAGCCACGATGCCTATGCCTACGCCGCAGAGGGCTGGCTGCTGCGCAACGGGCTGAACCCCTACGACAACGCAATCTCGGTTCTGCCCGGTCCATTCGCCGATCAGGCGGCCTGGCTGTGGCGCTACACGACGGCCATGTATCCGCCGCTGAGCCTGGAGATGTTCCACGGGCTGGTCGCGATCGCAGGGAACAACCCCTACTGGTCGGCCGTCGCGATGCGGATCCCTGCGCTGGTCGGCGTCGGGCTGATCGCCTACTTCCTGCCCCGGATCGCTCTGCGCATGGGTGCCGACGTGCAGATGACCGCATGGTTCTCCACCGTGAACCCGCTGGTGATCATCGACCTCGTCGGCGGAGCCCACAATGACGCCCTGATGATGGGTCTGGTCGTGCTCGCCCTGTGGCTCGCGTTCCAGGGCAGGTTCTGGTGGGCGGCGATCCTCGTCGGCATCGCCGCCTGCATCAAGCAGCCCGCGATCCTGGCGTTCTACCCGGTCGCGCTGATCGGCCACCCCTGGCGCACGTTCCACTGGCGGGACACGTCCAGGGCACTGCTGCGACTGACGCTGTCGCTGGCCGTCTCGGTGGCAGCCTTCGTCGCGATCTCGCTGGCCAGCGGGCTGGGCTTCGGCTGGGTGTACGCGGCGGACGTGCCGGGCAAGGTGGTCACGCTGGCGCCGTTCACCCTGGTCGGCGCGGGACTGAAGCTGCTGCTGGAATCGCTGGGCCAGCCGACCGCAGGCCAGGTGGTGATGGACGTGCTGCGTTACCTCGGCCTCGCCCTCACCGTGCTCGGCATCGGCTGGCTCGCGCTCACGGTGGGTCGCCGGCGCCCGGTCACCTTCCTGAGCTGGTCCTACCTGATCTTCGCGTTCGGCGGCATCGCCCTGAACAGCTGGTACCTGGTCTGGGGCGGCCTGTTGCTGCCGCTGACCCGTCCCACCGAACGGATCGCCGGCACGGCGGTCGCCGTGACCACGGTGCTGCTCGCCTACGAGGCCGGGAACTTGTCCTGGCGCAATGACGCGGTCGCGCTCGGGTTCGCCGGGCTCGCGGTGATCCTGGTGATGCTCTACCGGCACGCTCAGGAGCGCAAGCTGCACCTGGCCGCAGGCGGACCCGGAGGGGAAGGGTGAGTTCCGAGGAGTTGCTGGTCGAACGGGTGGACGGGGTCGGACTGATCCGGCTGAATCGTCCCCGCCAGATCAACGCCCTCACCGTCCCGATGATGCGCACCCTGCTGCGGGTGCTGGAGGAGTTCGCCGCGGACGACCGGGTGGGATCGGTGGAGCTGACCGGAGCAGGAGAGCGCGGGCTCTGCGCGGGCGCGGACGTGCGGGCGCTCCGTGAGCGTGCCCTCCGGGGCGGTGATGTGCGGGAGTTCTTCGAGGCCGAGTACGCCGTCGACCTGGCCGTGGCCGCCTTCCCGAAGCCGTACCGTGGGGTGATGACCGGCATCACGATGGGTGGCGGGCTCGGGCTGAGCGCGCACGGCTCACAACGCGTCGTGGACGCGAGCAGCCGTCTGGCCATGCCGGAGACCCAGATCGGGCTGTTCCCGGATGTGTTCATGACACCGTTGCTGGCCCGGATGCCGGGCGAGGTCGGCACGCACCTCGCCCTCACCGGCGCCGCGGTGAACGCGACGGACGCGCTCCGCCTCGGCCTCGCCGACGAGGGGTCCGGGCCGCTGCCCGAGCCTGACCCGGCGCTCGCCGGGGGTTGGATCGCCGAGTGCTACGCGGGCGACGACCCGTCCACGATCCTGCAGCGGCTGGAGGCCCACCCCGACCCCTCCGCCCGCGAGACCGCCGCGGAGCTGCGCCGGCGCAGCCCCCTCTCGGTTGCGGTCACCCTTGAGGCGCTGCGTCGCGCGGCCAGCATCACGTTTCTGCCCGACCTGCTGCCGCAGGAGCTGGCGCTGGCTGTCCGGCTGTCGTCCGGCCCGGACTTCGCCGAGGGCGTCCGCGCCCAGCTCGTCGACCGCGACCGCGACCCGCACTGGTCGCACGCCCGGGTGGAGGACGTCACCCGCGCCGAGGTGCTGGCCTGCTTCGACCCCGTCTGAGCGGAGTCAGGCCCGGTCGGCGTAGTCGACGACCACGGGGGCGTGGTCGCTCAGCCGTGCCTCGTACGACTCCGGCCGATCGGTGCCCCCGGTGAGCGCGGCCCTGGCCAGGCCGGGGCTCGCGAGGTGGTAGTCGATCCGCCAGCCGACGTCGTTGGCGAAGGCGTTGCCCATCCAGCTCCACCACGAGTAGGGGCCGTCGGTGTCGGGGTGCAGGCTGCGCACCACGTCCACCAGCGTGCGCGGGCCGAGCACGGAGCCCAGCCACTCCCGCTCCTCCGGCAGGAAGCCGACGTTCTTCTGGTTCGAGCGCCAATTTCGCAGGTCGAGCGGGGTGTGGGCGATGTTCACGTCACCCATCACCAGGAACTCCCGGCCATTGTCCCGCGCCGCCAGTCGCGCCCGCCGCAGGTACGGACGGAACGAGCGCAGGAAGCGGAGTTTGCGCCGGTAGCGGGCCAGCTCGGCCGGGGTGTCGTCCGCGCGTCCGCCCTTGGGCAGGTAGAGCGATCCCACGGTGAGCCGCCAACCGGCCAGGTCGTAGTCGGCCTCCAGGTAGCGTCCTTCTGCGTCGAAGGCGGGGTTGCCGAAGCCCTCGCGCACGGCGAGCGGAGGGGTGCGGCTGAGCAGGGCGACGCCGTTGCGCCCTGCCCGGTCGCCGGGATGGTAGGCGTAGTGGTAGCCGGCCAGCGCCGACGGCGGCACCTGGTCCGCAGGGCAGCGCACCTCCTGCAGTGCGACCAGGTCTGGTTGGCGGGCGGCCAGCCAGTCGGCGAAGCCGCGGCGCACGGACGCGCGGATGCCGTTCACGTTGACGGTGGCGACCCGCATCAGCTGTTGCGCCCGCGAGCGGCGACCGGCCAGGTGCCGCCGCCGGCCAGGTGGTACACCTCGGCCAGGTTCACTGCGTTGCACACGTGGTTGGGCACGAGCAGCACGGTGCTGCCCAGCGCCGGCAGCCCTCCGGGCCATTCGATCGTGGAGTGGTGCTCGCTCAGCGCGACGATCCGGGCGTCGGGCAGCTCGAGGACGCGGCCGTAGCCGGTCGCCCACGGCGCCCGATCGGCGCCGAGAGCCTTGCTTCCTGCGTCCGTGATCACCCGCCCGCCGGCGTGGGAGACCACGGTCGCGACCACGGTGAGCGCGACGTCCCCGAAGCCGATCGTGCCCAGTTCCACCTGTTGCGCGTCGCCGAACACATAGACACCGGGACGCAGCTCGGTCAGCGGCGATCCGGCAAACGCCGCCGAAGGGGTGGAGCCCCCGCTGACCACGCGCGCCGGCACCCCCGTTGCCGCCATCGCTGCCGCGGCCCGACCCAGCGCGTCCGCCTCGTCGGAGGCGGCAGCCCGGCGTCCGTCGGGGGAGTAGCTGTGCCCGGGGAAGGTGAACACCCCGCGCACGGTCAGCCCGAGCCCGGAGACCGCCGCGGCCAGTTCGCCTGCGGCGTCCGGGTCCACGCCGCTGCGGTGGTGGCCCGAGTCGATCTCGACCAGCACTTCGGCAGGGAGTCCGGCCAGGTTCGCCGCCGCGGCGGCGGAGTCGCAGCCGATCGCCAGCCGGACCCGTTCGCCGAGCCTCCGCAGCCGGGCCGCCGCGTCGGTGTCCACCCACAGCGGGTAGGCGATGAACAGGTCGTCGAAGCCCGCAGCCGCGAACACCTCGGCTTCGCCGATCGTGGCCACCGTGAGCCCGACGGCGCCGGCGGCCAGCTGGCGGGCCGCGATCTGGGCGCACTTGTGGGTCTTGGCGTGCGGACGCAACGCGACTCCGGCCGCGCGGGCAGCGTCGGCCATCGCCGCGAGGTTGCGGCCGAGGACCGCGACATCCAGCCGGAGGTAGGGGGTCGAACCCACGTCTACCGGTAGTTGTCGAACTGGACGGCGAAGTCGTAGTCCGCCTCGCGGACCAGCCGCTGCACGGCCTGCAGGTCGTCGCGCTTCTTCGAGAACACACGCAGGTCGTCGCCCTGCACCTGGGTGCGCACGCCCTTCGGTCCCTCGTCGCGGATGAGCTTCGCGATCTTCTGGGCGTTCTCGCGGCTGATCCCCTGCTGCAGGGACGCGGTCAGTTTCCACATCTTGCCGGACAGCCGTGGCTCGCCCGCGTCCAGTGACTTCAGGTCGACCTTGCGGCGCACCAGCATGGTCTGGAACACATCGAGGATGGCCTTCACGCGCTCCTCGCCGTTGGCCTCCATCTCGATCACCTCGCCGGACCACCTGATCGAGGCGTCGGTGCCCTTGAAGTCGAACCGGTTGCGAACCTCCTTGGCTGCCATGTTCAGGGCGTTGTCCACCTCCTGGTGGTCAACCTTGCTGACGATGTCGAACGAGCTGTCTCCTGCCATGGCGCCATTGTGCCGCACCCGACCGGACCCGATCCCGGTGAACGCGGACCTCCCGGCGATCCGGTGGTGCCTCGGTTCGATCGGGCGCGTCCGGACACACCGCTGCCGATTCGTCGGTCGTGGGCTGCTTTGCTACAGTGTCCGGGCACGGCAGGTTGCCCGAGTGGCCAAAGGGAGCGGTCTGTAAAACCGTCGGCTAAGCCTACGTAGGTTCGAACCCTACACCTGCCACGCGCGAGACCCCTGACCAGGTGAAACCCCTGGTCAGGGGTCTTTTGGCGGCTCAGCGGCCGGTCATTGCGGTCACGTCGAGCGCCGCGGCGAGCTGCTCCTCGCTGATCTCGCCGCGCTGGACGTAGCCGAGGTCACGCACCGCGTCGGCGACCGTGAGGTTCGCCTTCACCGAGTGCTTGGCGATCGACGCCGCGGCCTCGTAGCCGATGATCCGGTTCAGGGGGGTCACGATGGACGGGGACGATTCGGCCAGTTCACGGCAGCGCTCGACGTTGGCGACCAGCCCGTCCACGCAGCGCTCGGCCAGCACCCGGGACACGTTGCCGACCAGCGTGATCGACTCGAGCAGGTTGCGAGCCATCACCGGCAGCATCACCAGCAGGTCGAAGTTGCCCTGGGCGCCGGCGAACGCGATCGCCGCGTCGTTGCCGATCACCTGTGCCGCGACCTGGACGGTGGCCTCCGGCAGCACAGGGTTCACCTTGCCGGGCATGATCGAGGAGCCCGGCTGCAGGTCGGGCAGCGCGAGTTCGCCGAGCCCCGTCCGCGGTCCCGAACCCATCCAGCGCAGGTCGTTCGCGATCTTCACCAGCGACACGGCGATCGTGCGCACGGCGCCGGAGGTCTCCACCAGCGAGTCCTGCGCCGCCTGCGCCTCGAAGTGGTTGTGGGCCTCCACCAGTGGCAGCCCGGTGTGCTCGGCGACCAGCTCGATCACCCGGGCAGAGAAGCCGGGAGGGGTGTTGATGCCGGTGCCGACAGCGGTGCCGCCCAACGGCAGCTCGCACAGCCGGGGGAGTGCCCCACGGACCCGGTCGATCCCGTAGCGCACCTGGGTCGCGTAGCCGGAGAACTCCTGGCCGAGCGTGATCGGGGTGGCGTCCATCAGGTGGGTGCGGCCCGACTTCACCACGTCGGCGAACGCGGCCGACTTCTCTTCCAGGGACGCGGCGAGAACCTCGAGCCCGGGGATCAGCTCGCTGGTCACCGCCTGCACTGCGGCGATGTGGATTGAGGAGGGGAACACGTCGTTCGACGACTGGGACGCGTTCACGTGGTCGTTGGGGTGCACCGGCTGCCCGAGGCGGCGGGACGCCAGGGTGGCCACCACCTCGTTGGTGTTCATGTTGGACGACGTGCCCGATCCGGTCTGGAACACATCGATCGGAAACTGGTCGTCGTGCTGGCCGGCGATCACCTCGTCGGCCGCCGCGACGATGGCGTCCGCCACCGGCCCGGGCAGGACGCCGAGCTCGGCGTTGGCGATCGCCGCGGCACGCTTGATCTGGCCGAGTGCGGCGATGTGGTGGCTGGACAGCCCGCGTCCGGAGATCGGGAAGTTCTCGACCGCACGCTGGGTCTGCGCGGCGTAGAGGGCGTCGGCAGGAACCCTGACCTCACCCATCGTGTCGTGTTCGATCCGGTACTCATTCATGGAAGGCTCCCTTCTTCTGCTCCACCATAAGTCGCCCCCCGCGGCGCCACGACCGCCCGTAGAGTGCGGTCATGGCACGCACGATGGCCGAGCTCGCCGACAGCATCCTGCTCGCAGCGGACGCGATCCCGCCGGGCCGGGTGAGCACCTACGGAGACATCGCGAAGGTGGTGGGCTGCGGCCCGCGCCTGGTCGCCCGGGTGCTCGCGACCAGCGGCGGCGAGGCCTGCTGGTGGCGGGTGGTGCGCGCCAACGGGACGATCGCGGAGCAGTTGGTTGCGGAGGGCTCGCGGCGGCTGGCCGAGGAGGGGGTCCCGACGAGGCAGGGACGCGTCGACCTCGCCCACTACCGGGCGGCGCTCGAATGAGCCTGCCGCACCCGCTCACCGGCGAGGGATTCACCTCGCCCGTCCTGCCGGGTTCCGGCTGGCCGGAAGACCCGGGCGCCGCCACCACGCCGGTGGCCCACTCACCAGCGGAGGTGGTCAGCCTCGCCGGCACCGGCGAACTCGGCGAACTGGACGCCAGGGTGAGCGTCTGCCGTGCCTGCCCACGCCTGGTTGCCTGGCGCGAGGACGTGGCCACGGCCAAGCGCGCCGCTTTCGCGGGCGAGCCCTACTGGGGCCGCCCGATCGCGGGCTGGGGAGACCCGGATCCCTGGCTGGTCGTGCTCGGGCTCGCGCCCGCAGCCCATGGCGGCAACCGGACCGGCCGGGTGTTCACCGGTGACCGCAGCGGCGACTGGCTCTTCGCTGCGCTGCACCGCGCCGGACTGGCCGCGTCGCCGACGTCCGTCCACTCCGGGGACGGTCAGCATCTCACCGGTGTCCGGATCGTCGCGGCCGTGCGCTGCGCGCCGCCGGCGAACAAGCCGACGCCGGCCGAGCGGGACACCTGCGCGCCCTGGCTGGCCGCGGAGCTGGCGCTGCTGCCCAGCGTCCGCGTGTTGCTGTGCCTGGGCGGCTTCGCCTGGGACGTCGCGCTGCACCAGCTCGCGCACACCGGACGGCCGGTGCCGGCGCCGCGGCCGCGGTTCGGTCACGGCGTCGTCGCGTCCGTGGGCGATCTGTGGCTGCTCGGGTCGTACCACCCCAGCCAGCAGAACACCTTCACCGGCCGGCTCACGCCGACGATGCTGGACGAGGTGTTCGCCACCGCCCGCGAGCGGGGCGGGCAGAACGCCCGCTGAGGCCGGTCTGCCGATTTGGGGCGGGCCCGCCCGGTGGGGTAGTGTCATCCCCCGTCCGGCCCCTATAGCTCAGTCGGCAGAGCGTCTCCATGGTAAGGAGAAGGTCTGCGGTTCGATTCCGCATGGGGGCTCTGCGTCCGGAAAGACGGAGTTACCGCCCGTCGGCCAGGCACACTGGGTTCCGGGCGGGGGCGGGATAGCTCAGGCGGTAGAGCAAGCGGCTCATAATCGCTGTGTCGCGGGTTCAAGTCCCGCTCCCGCTACCAGGAGCGAGCAGTGCTACGTAGGAGAAGAGGAAGCGATGGCCAAGAAGGCAGCCGACGTCCGGCCGAAGATCACCTTGGCGTGCACCCAGTGCAAGGAGCGCAACTACATCACGAAGAAGAACCGGCGTAACGACCCGGATCGGATGGAGTTGAAGAAGTTCTGCCCGAAGTGTCACGCGCACACCGCGCACCGCGAGACCCGCTGACCTGATCCGCGCTTGCCGAGCCGTCCGCTGCTGCGGGCGGCTCTGCTGCGTTCCCGGAGGTGCCCGCTAGCCTGTGCACATGCCGATCAGCGAAGACCACGTGGGGCGTAGCTACCCGGCCACGGCCCCCTACGAGGTGAGCCGGGCGAAGATCGCCGAGTTCGCCGCAGCCCTCGGCGACGCGGACAACCCGGCCTACGCCGGCGAGGTGCCCGTCGCCCCGCCCACCTTTGCGGTAGTGCTCGCCTCCGCAGCCTGGGACGCGATGTTCGCCGATCCCGAGCTGGCGCTGAGCCTGAGCCGCACCGTGCACGTCGATCAGAAGTTCACCTGGCAGCGTCCGCTGCGCGCAGGCGACGAGGTCACCGCCACACTCACCATCGAGAAGGTGCGGGCCAGGGGAGCAACCGCGATCATCACCATCGCCGTCGCCCTGTCCACCACGTCCGGGGAGACGCTGTGCACCGCAGCCTCGACGTTGATGCATACCAGTGAAGCGACCGGGGAGGCGGCATGAGCGAGCTCGCAGCGGAAGTCGGGCAGGTGCTGCCCTCCTTCTCCCACACGCTGGAGCGGGTCGACCTGGTCCGCTACGCCGGCGCGTCCGGCGACTTCAACCCGATCCACTTCTCCGACGGCGCCGCGGCCGCGCTCGGCCTGCCCGACGTGATCGCCCACGGCATGCTCACCATGGGCACGGCGTTGCGGGTGGTCACGGACTGGTGCGGCGACCCCGGCCGGGTGCGCAGCTACTCCGTCCGGTTCACCAAGCCGGTGGTGGTGCCCACCGATGGTGGCGCGGTCGTGCGCTTCGCCGGCACTGTGACGAAGGTCGAGGACGGCGTGGCCACCATCAGCATCGAGGCCACCTGCGACGACGTGAAGGTACTCGGCGCAGCGACGGCAGAGGTGTTCCTTGGCTGAACGACTCGCCGACCACACCACGTTGCGGATCGGCGGCGCGGCGAGGACCTGGCTGGAGCCGCAGACCGAAGCCGACCTGATCGACGCCGTGCGCACCGCGGACGACGCCGGTCAGCCCCTGCTGGTACTCGGGGGAGGGTCGAACGTTGTCGTCGCCGACGCGGGTTTCGATGGCACCGTCGTGCACACCGGGGGTCTGCGCGGCATCCGTGCCGACGACGTCGCCGCATGCTCCGGCGCCTTCATCAGCGTTGCCGCCGGCGAGCCGTGGGACGCCTTCGTCGCGACCACGATCGGCTCCGGCCAGGTGGGCGTCGAGGCGCTGTCGGGCATCCCCGGCCTGGTCGGGGCCACGCCGATCCAGAACGTGGGCGCGTACGGGCAGGAGGTCGCCCAGACCATCGCGAGGGTGCGGGTGTACGACCGTCAGGAGCGGCGAGTGGTCACCCGCAGCGCTGTCGAGTGCCACTTCGGCTACCGCACGTCGGTGTTCAAGGCGTTCCCGGACCGCTTCGTTGTGCTCACGGTCAGCTTCCAGTTCCGGCTCGGCACGCTGTCCGCGCCGATCCGCTACACCGAGCTCGCCCGGGCTCTGGACATCGCGCCGGGGGACCGGGCCCCGATGGCCGAGGTCCGCGAAGCCGTCCTCGCCCTGCGCCGCAGCAAGGGCATGGTCGTCGACCCCGACGACCGCGACACCTGGAGCGCAGGAAGCTTCTTCACCAATCCTGTGGTCGACGGGGCACTCGCGGACGGGCTCCCTGCCGAGGCCCCGCGCTACCCCCAGCCTGACGGCAGAGTGAAGACCAGCGCGGCCTGGCTGATCGAACACGCCGGCTTCAGCCGGGGGTTCGGGGCGGGGCTGGCTCGGTTGTCCACCAAGCACACGCTCGCGATCACCAACCGCGGCGGCGCCACAGCTACCGACGTCATGGCGCTGGCCCGCGAGATCCGCGACGGCGTGGAACACGCCTACGGCGTCCGGCTGGTGCCGGAGCCGGTGCTGGTCGGGGTCGCCCTAGACTGACCCCCGGCCCGCGACGGACGGGCCGGGAAGAGGTGGGCAGCCGTGAGCATCCTGACGAATCTCGACATGGCGCCGCGTGACCCGATCCTCGGACTGACCGAGGCGTTCGTTGCGGACGACCGCGCGGGCAAGGTGAACCTCGGCGTCGGCGTCTACCTCGGCGAGGACGGCAGGATTCCGCTGCTGGGGTGCGTCCGGACGGCAGAGGCACGGCTGGCCGAGCATCCCGCACCGCGCGGCTACCTGCCGATCGACGGGATGCCGGCCTACACGAAGGCCGTCCGTGAGCTGGTGTTCGGGGCCGACGCCGAGCCGGTCACCTCCGAACGCGTGGTTACCGTCCAGGGCCTCGGCGGAACCGGGGCGCTCAGGATCGGGGCCGAGTTCCTGCGTCGCACCGCCGCCCGGCCTACCGCGCTGATCTCCGACCCTTCGTGGGAGAACCATCAGGCGTTGTTCAGCCGGGCGGGCTACGAGGTGCGCAGCTACCGCTACTACGCCCCCGCATCGGGCGGGGTGGACGTTGCCGGCATGGTGGCCGACCTGGCTGCCGCGGAGCCCGGCACGGTCGTCGTGCTGCACGCCTGCTGCCACAATCCGACCGGCTACGACCTCACCGGGGACGACTGGGAGCGCGTGGCGGAGGTCGTGGCCGCGCGCGGGCTGGTGCCCTTCCTCGACCTCGCCTATCAGGGCTTCTCCGAGGGCATCGAGGCGGACGCCGCGGTCGTGCGCCGGTTCGCGTCCCTGGGCGTGCCGCTGCTCGTCGCGTCCTCGTTCAGCAAGAGCTTCAGCCTCTACGGAGAGCGGGTCGGCGGCCTGAGCGTGGTCGCAGCGGACGCAGAGGAGGCGGCCCGGGTGCGATCCCAGCTGAAGGTCACCATCCGCACCACGTACTCCAACCCGCCCACTCACGGCGCTGCGGTGGTCTCGGCCGTCCTCGGTGATCCGGGCCTGCGCAGGCAGTGGGAGGACGAACTGGAGGGCATGCGGCTGCGGATCCGCGCCATGCGTGCCGCGCTGGTGGACGCGCTCGCCGCAGTGGGAGTGCAGCGTGACTTCGGCTTCATCGCCGACCAGGTCGGGATGTTCAGCTACTGCGGCCTGTCCGCGGGACAGATGCAGCGGCTGCGCGCCGAGCACGCCGTGTACGGCACGGACGCCGGCCGGATCTGCGTCGCGGCGCTGAACCCCGCCAACGTCGAACGGGTCGCGCAGGCCATCGCGTCCGTCCTCTGATCGCTCCGCGAGAACCACCTTTCTGTTCGAGAACCAGCATCCGGCGCTGGCTCTGGGCCAAGGAGGGCGGCGATCGCCGCGGGGGATGGCCGGAGGCCGGACGCGGGCCGTCCCGGTTGGCGCCCGGGTGGCCCGGGCTTCTAGGCTTCGAAGGGTGAGCCGTACCCTCTTCGTCACTACAGCCCTTCCGTACGCCAACGCACCCTTCCACATCGGGCACATGATGGAGTACATCCAGGCCGACATCTGGGTGCGCTATCAGCGCCTCAACGGCGCCGAGGTGCACTTCGTCGGAGCCGACGACGCCCACGGCGCACCGATCATGATCGCGGCGGAGAAGGCCGGGCTGACCCCGCAGGAGTTCGTCGCGGGCATCGCGTCCGGCCGCCAGGCCTACCTCGACGGCTTCGGCATCTCCTTCGACAACTGGCACTCGACCGACAGCCCAGAGAACACCGAACTCGCGCAGTCGATCTACCTCGCGCTGGACGAGGCGGGCCTGATCGACGTCCGCGAGGTCGAGCAATTCTACGACCCGGTCAAGGCGATGTTCCTGCCCGACCGCTACATCAAGGGCCAGTGTCCCCGCTGTGGGGCGGCCGACCAGTACGGCGACTCCTGCGAGGTCTGCGGCAGCGTCTACGCTCCCACCGACCTGGTCAATCCCTACTCGGCGCTGTCCGGCGCGGTGCCGGAGCTTCGCTCCAGCGAGCACTTCTTCTTCCGGCTCTCGGATCCGCGCTGCGTGGCGTTCCTGGAGGAGTGGACGCAGGACGGCAAGCTCCAGCCCGAGGTGGCGAACAAGGTGCGCGAGTGGTTCGTCCGGGACGAGGCCGGCAATCCGGGCCTGTCCGACTGGGACATCTCCCGTGATGCGCCCTACTTCGGCATCGAGATCCCCGGTGTGCCCGGGAAGTACTTCTATGTCTGGCTGGACGCGCCGATCGGCTATCTCGCTTCGCTGGCCAACCTGTTCGGGAAGCGCGGCGAGGACGTGGACGCGTTCCTGGCCCGCCCGGATGTCGAGCAGATCCACTTCATCGGCAAGGACATCGTCTACTTCCACACGCTGTTCTGGCCGGCGATGCTCAAGTTCTCCGGCCGCAAGGTCCCCGACAACGTCTTCGTGCACGGCTTCATCACCGTGAGCGAGGAGAAGATGAGCAAGAGTCGCGGCACCGGGATCAGTCCGCTGCGCTACCTCGAGCTCGGGCTGAATCCGGACTGGTTGCGCTACTACATCGCGGCCAAGCTGAACTCGCACGTCGAGGACGTCGACTTCACCCCCGACGACTTCGTCACCCGGGTGAACTCCGATCTGGTCGGCAAGTACGTGAACATCGCCGCCCGACTCGCCGGCTTCCTGGCCAAGCGGTTCGAAGGGCGGCTCAGCACCGACCTCGGCGAGGACGGGCGCGAGTTGCTGGCGCACCTGCACAGCCGGGTCCCCGTCGTCGGCGCACTCTACGAGGAACGGGAGTTCGGCAAGGCGCTGCGTGAGGTGATGGCCCTGGCCGATCGGGTGAACGAGTACGTCGAGCGGCACAAGCCCTGGAACCTGGCGAAGGCCGAGGGGGCGGAGGTCGAGCTGCACCAGACCTGCAGTACAGGGATCGAGGCGTTCCGCGTCCTCACCATCCTGCTGGCGCCGGTCCTGCCCAAGGTGGCAGACCAGGTCGCGGGGTTCCTCCAGGTGCCCGACTTCACCTGGGCGGACGCCACGCTTCCCCTCGGTGAGCATTCGATCGGTCGCTATTCGCACCTGATGCAGCGGATTGATCCCGACGTGCTCGCCGAGCTGTTCGTCCCGTCCCCGGGAGGGGAGCCCGATCCGGAGCCGACCGATCCCGAGCCGCCGGTCGAACCGGGTGGTGAGCCGATCGCGGAGCAGATCACGATCGATGACTTCGCGAAGGTGGATCTGCGCGTGGCCCGGATCGTCTCCGCGGAGGCGGTAGAGGGTGCCCGCAAGCTGCTGCGCCTGGTCGTCGATCTCGGCGAGGGACGCACCCGACAGGTGTTCTCCGGGATCGCGGGCAGCCACGACCCGGCGGACCTGGTCGGGCGGCTCACGGTTGTGGTGGCGAACCTGGCGCCGCGCACGATGCGGTTCGGCGTCAGCGAGGGGATGATCCTGGCTGCGGCGCACGCGGACGAGGCCGCCAACCCTGGCATCTTCCTGCTTGAGGCCGATGCGGGCGCCGCTCCCGGGCTCCGGGTGCACTGAGCCGCCCGGTTCGACTTCGCCGCCGGTGTCCCCGTACAATCCTGTACTTGGTGACCATCACCTGCTCGGCCATGCCCTCAGTGCGTCGGACGGGCCGGTGGCGGGCACCGGAGGGCAATAGCTCAATTGGCAGAGCAGCGGTCTCCAAAACCGCAGGTTGGGGGTTCAAGTCCCTCTTGCCCTGCTGGGCAGCCGTTTCGACGACCGGCCAGCACCACCCATCGAACGAGAAGTGAAGGACGGCCCCGTGGCGGACGAACCGGAGTTGGCAGACGCCGATGTCCCTCGCGACCCCACCGCCGACCTCGACCTGGCGGCCATGGGGCTGGAGGACGTCGAGCTGACCGAGGAGGAGCAGGTCGCACGGGCGGCCGCCAAGGCCCGCCCGGCCCGCAAGACGGAGCCGGGCGCGGAGGACGGGCTCGGCAAGGGCCACGCGACTCCGAAGCAGCGGCGGAGCAAGCCGGGCGAGGAGCACCGGCGTTCGACGCCCGTGGAGTTCGTCCGGGAGTCGGTGGCGGAACTGAAGAAGGTGGTCTGGCCGACCGGCAGCCAGCTGCAGCAGTACTTCGTCGTTGTGCTGGTGTTCGTCCTGATCATCATCGGCATCGTGGCTGCGCTCGACCTCGGGTTCGGCTGGTTGCTGCTGAAGGCCCTGGGCTGATCACGAAGGAAGCGAGTAGGCATTGACTGAGAACAACGCGCCCGAGGACGACTTCGGCACTGCGTCGGACGACTTCGAGATCGACCTCGGCCTGCCCGAGGCGACGACAGAGGACGACATCGAGCTCAACCTCGACTTCGGTGGCCCGATCGAGGAGGCCGACGACATCGTGCTCAACCTCGGGGTCGAGGAGGAGCCCGAGCCTGAACCGGTGCCGGTCGTCTCCGACGCCGATGAGGAGGCCGTCCTGGAGGAGTTGCGCCAGCAGCTGCGCAGTCAGGTCGGCGACTGGTACGTCATCCATACCTACTCCGGCATGGAGAACCGGGTGAAGCAGAACCTGGACAACCGGGTGAAGACCCTGGGCATGGAGGACTACATCTACGAGGCCGTGGTCCCGACTGAAGAGGTCATCGAGACCCGCAACGGCGCCCGCAAGTCGGTCACCAGGACGGTGCTGCCCGGCTACGTCCTGGTCCGGATGGACCTCACAGACGCGTCCTGGGCCGCGGTCCGGCACACGCCGTCGGTGACCGGTTTCGTCGCGCACGCCAACGCCCCCGTCCCGCTCAGCCTGGAGGAGGTCGAGAAGATGCTCGCCCCGGCCGCGCTGGCCCGGGCGGCAGCGGCATCGAGCGGCTCCAGGCCGCGCAGCAAGAAGGTCGAGATCGCCGATTTCACCGTCGGGGACTCGGTCATGGTGGTCCAGGGCCCCTTTGCCGGGGTGCACGCGACCATCACCGAGATCAATGCGAACAGCCAGCGGCTCAAGGCGCTGGTCGAGATCCTCGGCCGGGAGACCCCGGTCGACCTGACCCTCGGCCAGATCCAGAAGGTCTAGCAGCGTCGCATCGCCGGCGGCCAACCCGGTCGTCCGGCACCAGGGAAAGAACCAACAGAAGGACCCACCACAAATGCCTGGCAAGAAGAAAGTGGCGGCCATCGTCAAGGTGGCGCTGAACGCGGGCGCAGCCACCCCGGCGCCGCCCGTCGGTACGGCCCTCGGCCCGCACGGCGTGAACATCATGGAGTTCTGCAAGCGCTACAACGCCGAGACCGAGGCGATGCGCGGCACGATCATCCCGGTCGAGATCACGATCTATGAGGACCGCACCTTCACCTTCATCACGAAGACCCCGCCCGCCGCGGAACTGATCAAGAAGGCTGCCGGCCTGAAGAGCGGCTCGGCGCGTCCGCACAAGGACAAGGTGGGCTCTCTCACCGCCGACCAGGTGCGCGAGATCGCCCTCACCAAGATGCCCGACCTGAATGCCAATGACGTCGACGCGGCCATGAAGATCGTGGCCGGTACCGCCCGTTCCATGGGCGTCACCGTCGAGAGCTAGGGATCGACACCACAGACGACAACCGCCACGCCGGCTCAGCGGCGCGGAGGAAGAAGTCTCAGCGAGGTCCGCGCCATCGGACCGAGAAGGAGTGGGAGGGCACACGCCCGGACCACGACTGGCACCGGAGTCCACACGAGGACTTCCCTGACAAGGAGACCAGCATGAAGCACAGCAAGGCCTATCGGGCCGCAACCGAGAACATCGACGAGAGCCAGCTGTACAGCCCCGAGGCTGCCCTGGCGATCGTGAAGAAGAATGCGTCGGCCAAGTTCGACGAGACCGTGGAGGTTGCGCTCCGCCTGGGCGTCGACCCCCGCAAGGCGGACCAGATGGTCCGCGGCACCGTGAACCTCCCCAACGGCACCGGCAAGACGGCAAGGGTCCTCGTCTTCGCCACCGGTGAGCGGGCGGCGGAGGCCATCGCCGCGGGCGCCGACGAGGTGGGCGCGGACGAGTTGATCGACAAGATCGCCGGCGGGTACCTCGACTTCGACGCCGTCGTCGCGACGCCCGACCTGATGGGCAAGGTCGGTCGGCTGGGCCGGGTGCTGGGTCCGCGCGGCCTGATGCCGAACCCGAAGACCGGAACGGTCACCATGGACGTCGCGAAGGCTGTGTCCGACATCAAGGGCGGCAAGATCGAGTTCCGGGTGGACCGGCACGCCAACCTCCACTTCATCGTGGGCAAGGCGTCGTTCAGCGAGCCGCAGCTCGTCGAGAACTACTTCGCTGCGCTGGACGAGGTGATGCGGCTCAAGCCGAGCGCGTCCAAGGGCCGCTACCTGAAGAAGGCGACGATCGCCTCCACGATGGGCCCGGGCGTCCCGGTCGATCCGACGAAGGTCAAGCCGTCGGCCGAGTGACGAGAATTCGCCAACGCCGGTCCGGGAATGCCCGGACCGGCGTTGGTATCTCTCCGTCTGGATTTTGCCGCCCGCCCCGGTACGGGTAAACTGCGTGACGCCGTAGACCGCTGGTACTCGTCCTGGTTCACCAGGCAGGCAAATCCCGCGCAGGTGAAACCTGAATGCTCTTCCGAGTTGTTCGCCCTGGTTGCCTGCGCTGCAACCGGGGTTTTCCTTTTTCCAGTGGTCGACGGCACGAACCAGATGGAAGGAGACCCATGGCGAGGCCGGACAAGGCAGCCGCCGTCGCGGAGCTTGCTGAGCAGTTCAACAACTCCGACGCCGCTGTGCTGACCGAGTACCGCGGACTCACCGTCAAGGACCTCAAGGCATTGCGCCGGTCCCTTGGTGACGCCGCCACCTACGCCGTGACGAAGAACACGCTGACCATGATCGCTGCCCGCGAAGCGGGCATCGAGGGCCTGGACGACCAGCTCGCCGGCCCTACTGCGATCGCCTTCATCCGCGGGGACATTGCCTCCGTGGCCAAGGGCCTGCGCGACTTCGCCAAGGCGAACCCGCTGCTGGTGATCAAGGGTGGCGTCATGGACGGTCGTGTCCTCGACGCCGATTCGGTCAAGAAGCTGGCCGATCTCGAGTCCCGCGAGGTGCTCCTCGCCAAGCTCGCCGGTGCGATGAACGGGAACCTGGCCAAGGCCGTGGGCCTGTTCGCCGCGCCGCTGTCCCAGGCCGCTCGCGTCCTGGACGCCCTGAAGTCCCAGAAGCTCGCCGGGGACGCCCCGGCAACCGATGCAGCGACCGCTGCTGAGGCCACCACCGACGCGGCTGACGCTGCATCCGAGTAAGAAGAGAAAGGACGCCCGAAATGGCGAAGCTCACTACTGACGAGCTCCTTGAGGCCTTCAAGGAGATGACCCTGATCGAGCTCTCCGAGTTCGTGAAGCTGTTCGAGGACACCTTCGGTGTCACCGCTGCCGCTCCGGTCGCCGTGGCCGCCGCTGCAGCGCCGGCCGCTGGTGACGGTGGCGCGGCCGCAGAGGCCGAGGAGGAGAGCAGCGAGGTCGACGTGATCCTCGAGTCCGCCGGCGACAAGAAGATCCAGGTCATCAAGGAGGTGCGCGCGCTGACCAACCTGGGCCTGAAGGAGGCCAAGGACCTGGTCGAGGCCGCTCCGAAGGTCGTCCTGGAGAAGGTGGCCCGCGAGGCCGCTGCCAAGGCGAAGGAGGCCCTCGAGGCCGCCGGCGCCGCGGTCACCATCAAGTGATCGGCTGACCCAGCCCGTAACACACACGGCGGCGATCCCCTCGGGGGTCGCCGCCGTGTGGCATGTCCGCGGTCGCGCAGCGCAGTGGCGTGGGACCGTGCAGCAGCGCGGTGGCGGGCGGCGCACTGCGGGAACAGCAGAACGGCGGTAGCCATCGAGGCTACCGCCGTTCTGACTCTACTGGGGGTGGTTGTGTGTGTGAATGAAGCTCTCTGTGCCAGTCGCTGGTGCCGCTACTACTTGAGCGGCCAAGTGCCCTGTCCGCCCATGATGGTCACGAAACCACCGGCATCCTGGGTGTTGGTAGCGATCACGCTGATCGGCAGCACGGCGAGGGTTCCGGCAACCGCGGCGGCGGCGATAATCCTACGAACGATGGTCATTTCCCCGAGGCCTTTCTCTTGACTGGCTCTATGGCAGGAACGTAGCTGCTACTTGACTAGCTTGTCAAGTTTTGACAGAGTTTTCTGAGAACCAAATGATGGGAGGTCGTGTGGACACGTCCAGCGCGGTGCAGTTCGGCACCCTGCTGCGTGAGGCCCGGAGGCGGAAGGGTCTTTCGCAGGTAGAGCTCGGCGGCGACAAGTACTCCGGTAGCTACATCTCCCATCTCGAGAGCGGCCGGCGGAGCGCTACCCCGGAAGTGGTGGAGTTCCTGTCCCGCCGCCTGGGCGTCTCCTTGCTGGAGTGGGGTCTCGCCCCAGCCCCTGCGACGGTTGCTCCGCTCGGCAACACCATCGAGGACTTGCTCGTCGCGGAGCGCGCGCGCGCCGAGCATGACTGGACATCGGCGATCACCCACGCGACGGAGGCTGCAGCCAGGGCGAAGGCGGCCGGAGATGCTGGCCGGCACTGGGAGGCTCTCTACGTCGTGGCCCAGGGCAAGTTTTCCTCCGGGGAGTTCGACGTTGCGGCAAGGCTTGCGGAAGAGCTGTCCAGCCACGAGGTCTCGCGGCAGTATGCCGTGGCGCGCTCGCAGGCGCTCAGCCTCTGCTCTATCGCGAACCGCGCCTCCGACCATCTCGGTTGGGCTGTCGCCTTCGGAGCGCGTGCTGTCGAAGCAGCGTCCTCTGTGCCGCCCATTATCCTCGCCGAGGCATTGATGGCCCTTGTCAGCGCTATGACCGAGGCTGGCCACTCCCTGGATGAGAGTCGTCCGAACTTGGCCCGGCTCGAGGAGTTGAGCGACCAGCTGACGTCGGACCACTCCAAGGGCATGATCGCGTGGACCTTGGGCACGGCCTACTTCTTCGGAGAGGAGATCGATGAGGGGCTCAGCCACCACAATCGCGCCGAAGAACTCCTCGATGCCCGACGCGACCTGAGACTCTGGCTCCGCTTCCACAGTTCTGCGGCCCACTGGCGCCTGAACGCCGGCATCACGGATCGCGTGGCCGACCTGCTCAAGACGGCCTCGCTCGGCCTTCAGATCCTCGGCAACTCCTACGATGTCGTCGAGGTCACGCAGGTCGAGGCGATGTTCGCACTCCGGCGCGGCGAGCCTGAGGAGGCCGCCCGCCTCATGACCGGCGTGCTCGAGGACCCGATACTGTCGGGCATGGGGCGCGGCAACTCCGAACTCCTGCTGGGTCACGCGTTCCGCGAACTCGGACGGACCGACGCAGCCCGGGAGCGATACCAACGCGCTGCCCTCCAGTTCGAGTCGGACGGGCGCCTTCGGGCCGCCGTGAACGCCTGGCGCAGGAGCGTCGGAGAAGAAGTTTCAGGAGATTTCTTGACAGTGGGTTGACAAGCTCCAGTCAAGTCTGATGGAATCTACTTGTCGGCGCCCCCCTAATGCGTCGGATGAGTACACCACTTGGGCCGGTGTTCTGCAGCGTATGGATACCCCTCCCGTGCCTGCCGCAGACACCGGCCCCGTGGCGTCCAGGGACGGTTCGCCGGCTTGAGCCGGCGCCCGATCTCGACACCGCTAATCGGCCGGTCGGACCCGGCTCCCGCCTCCCCCTCCGGCGGGCAGCACGTCCGGCCGGCCGATTTGCGAGCTGGTGGACGTCGATGTAAGCTAACGCTTTGCCCATTGCCATCGACGACCCGTGAACTTGACGCGGGCCGTTCTGCGTGCAACGACACCGGTAGCAGCCGGGTTTTGCGGAAGGACTCCACCTTGGCCGTCTCGCGCACTGCGTCGAAGAACACCAATGTTGTCTCACCCAGCGGACGGATCTCCTTCGCGAAGATCCACGAACCGCTCGAGGTTCCCAATCTTCTGGATCTGCAGGTCGAGTCCTTCGACTGGCTGATCGGGAACGAGACCTGGCAGAAGCGGGTGGCCGCGGCACAGGCCGAGGGGCGCACCGACGTCAACACCAAGTCGGGCCTCGAGGAGATCTTCGAGGAGATCTCGCCGATCGAGGACCTCTCCCAGACCATGTCGCTGTCCTTCCGTGACAACCGGTTCGAGGAGGCCAAGCACACCGTCGAGGAGTGCAAGGACCAGGACTTCACCTACGCTGCGCCCCTGTTCGTCACCGCCGAGTTCATGAACAACGACACCGGCGAGATCAAGAGCCAGACCGTGTTCATGGGTGACTTCCCGCTGATGACCGACAAGGGCACCTTCATCATCAACGGCACCGAGCGGGTCGTGGTCAGCCAGCTGGTGCGTTCGCCCGGCGTCTACTTCGAGCAGACCCCGGACAAGACCTCGGACAAGGACATCTTCACCTGCAAGATCATCCCGTCCCGCGGTGCCTGGCTCGAGTTCGAGATCGACAAGCGCGACATGGTGGGCGTGCGCGTGGACCGCAAGCGCAAGCAGAACGTCACCGTCCTGCTCAAGGCGCTGGGCTGGACCAACGAGCAGATCCTTGAGGAGTTCGGCGAGTTCGAGTCCATCCGGCTGACCCTCGAAAAGGACCACACGGCCAACACCGACGAGGCGCTGCTCGACATCTACCGCAAGCTGCGCCCGGGCGAGCCGCCGACCCGCGAGGCCGCCCAGCAGATGCTGGAGAACTACTACTTCAACCCGAAGCGGTACGACCTGGCCAAGGTCGGCCGGTACAAGATCAACAAGAAGCTCGGCGTCGGGCTGCCGTTCGACACCCAGGTGCTCACGATCGACGACATCGTCTCTGCGATCCGCTACATCGTGATGCTGCACGAGGGCCGCACCGAGTTCGAGGACCGTCCGGTCGAGACCGACGACATCGACCACTTCGGCAACCGGCGCCTGCGCACGGTCGGCGAGTTGATCCAGAACCAGCTCCGGATCGGGCTCGGCCGGCTCGAGCGCACCGTCCGCGACCGGATGACCACCCAGGACATCGAGGCGATCACGCCCCAGACCCTGATCAACATCCGGCCCGTCTCGGCGGCGCTGAAGGAGTTCTTCGGCACCTCGCAGCTGTCGCAGTTCATGGACCAGACCAACCCTGTGGCCGGTCTGACCCACAAGCGGAGGCTCTCCGCGCTCGGCCCCGGCGGTCTTTCCCGCGACCGGGCCGGCATGGAGGTGCGCGACGTGCACCACAGCCACTACGGCCGGATGTGCCCGATCGAGACCCCTGAGGGCCCGAACATCGGCCTGATCGGTTCGCTGGCATCCTTCGCCAGGGTGAACGCCTTCGGCTTCATCGAGACGCCCTACCGCAAGGTCGTCGAGGGCCGGGTGACCGAGCAGATCGACTACCTCACTGCGGATGAGGAGGACCGTTACATCATCGCCCAGGCCAACGCGAAGCTGGCTGATGACGGTCGGTTCACCGAGGATCGCGTGCTGGTCCGCAAGAAGGACGGCGACGCCGACGAGGTGCCGCAGCTCGAGGTGCAGTACATGGACGTCTCGCCGCGCCAGATGGTGTCGGTGGCGACCGCGCTGATCCCGTTCCTCGAGCACGACGACGCGTCCCGGGCCCTGATGGGCGCGAACATGCAGCGTCAGGCGGTCCCGCTGATCCGCAACGAGGCCCCGTTCGTCGGTACCGGCATGGAGTACCGCGGTGCGGTGGACGCCGGTGACGTGAGCGTTGCCAACAAGCCCGGTGTGGTCACCTCGGTGAGCGCCGACATCATCGACGTCACCAACGACGACGGCACCTACACCAGCTACCGGCTGGACAAGTTCCGCCGCTCCAACCAGGCCACCTGCATCAACCAGCGTCCGCTGGTCGCCGCCGGCGACCGGGTCGAGGTGGGCAGCCCGCTCGCCGACGGTGCCTGCACCGACGGTGGCGAGATGGCCCTGGGCCGCAACCTGCTGGTGGCGTTCATGCCGTGGGAGGGCCACAACTACGAGGACGCGATCATCCTGTCCCAGCGCCTGGTGCAGGACGACGTGCTCACCTCGATCCACATCGAGGAGCACGAAATCGACGCTCGCGACACCAAGCTCGGTGCCGAGGAGATCACCCGCGACATCCCGAACATCGGCGAGGACATGCTCGCCAACCTGGACGAGCGGGGCATCATCCGGATCGGCGCAGAGGTCGGCACCGGCGACATCCTGGTCGGCAAGGTCACCCCGAAGGGCGAGACCGAGCTCACTCCGGAGGAGCGGCTGCTGCGTGCGATCTTCGGCGAGAAGGCCCGCGAGGTGCGCGACACCTCGATGAAGGTGCCGCACGGCGAGACCGGCACGGTGATCGGCGTCCGCGTGTTCGACCGCGAGAACGACGACGAGCTGCCTCCGGGCGTGAACCAGCTGGTCCGCGTCTACGTGGCCCAGAAGCGCAAGATCTCCGACGGCGACAAGCTCGCCGGACGCCACGGCAACAAGGGCGTCATCTCGAAGATCCTGCCGGTCGAGGACATGCCGTTCCTTGAGGACGGCACCCCGGTGGACATCGTGCTGAACCCGCTCGGCGTCCCGTCCCGGATGAACGTCGGCCAGGTCCTGGAGACCCACCTCGGGTGGGTCGCCAAGGCCGGCTGGGACATCAAGGGCGTGGACGAGGCCTGGGCGGCCCGCCTGCGCGACGTCGGCCTGGAGCACGTGGAGGGCAACGCCCGCCTCGCCACCCCGGTCTTCGACGGCGCCAACGAGGAGGAGATCGCGGGGCTGCTCGAGCACGGGCTGCCGCAGCGCGACGGCCTGCAGTTGGTGGACGCCGGCGGCAAGGCCCAGCTCTTCGACGGCCGCTCCGGCGAGCCGTACCCGGAGCGGGTCGGCGTCGGCTACATCTACATGCTGAAGCTGCACCACCTGGTGGACGACAAGATCCACGCCCGGTCCACCGGCCCGTACTCGATGATCACCCAGCAGCCGCTGGGCGGCAAGGCGCAGTTCGGTGGCCAGCGTTTCGGCGAGATGGAGGTGTGGGCACTGGAGGCGTACGGCGCCGCCTGGGCCCTGCAGGAGCTGCTCACCATCAAGTCCGACGACGTGCCCGGCCGCGTGAAGGTCTACGAGGCGATCGTGAAGGGCGAGAACATCCCCGAGCCCGGCATCCCCGAGTCGTTCAAGGTGCTGGTCAAGGAGATGAAGTCGCTCTGCCTGAACGTGGAGGTCCTCTCCAGCGACGGCACGGTGGTCGAACTGCGCGACTCGGAGGATGACTTCCGCGCCAGCGAGGAGTTCGGCATCGACCTGTCCCGGCGCCCCGGCGCTGACTCCTTCCACTCGGTCGACGAGGTCTGATCCGTCCCCAAGAGCTCCGGCTCCCCAACAACATCCGTTAAGGGATTCCTGGCAACAGGAGAAAGAGAAGCAACGTGCTGGACGTGAACTTCTACGACGAGCTCCGCATCGGGCTGGCCACGGCCGACCAGATCCGGGAGTGGTCTCACGGCGAGGTCAAGAAGCCGGAGACCATCAACTACCGGACCCTGAAGCCCGAGCGCGACGGCCTGTTCTGCGAGAAGATCTTCGGCCCGACCCGGGACTGGGAGTGCTACTGCGGCAAGTACAAGCGGGTGCGCTTCAAGGGCATCATCTGCGAGCGCTGTGGCGTAGAGGTGACCCGCTCCAACGTGCGTCGTGAGCGGATGGGCCACATCGAGCTGGCCGCCCCGGTCACGCACATCTGGTACTTCAAGGGTGTGCCGAGCCGGTTGGGCTACCTGCTGGACGTGGCTCCGAAGGACCTGGAGAAGGTCATCTACTTCGCCGCCTACATGATCACCGCAGTGGACGAGGAGGCGCGCCACCGCGACCTGCCGTCCCTTGAGGCGAAGGTGGAGGTCGAGCGCAAGCAGCTCGAGGCCCGCCGGGACAACGACGTGAACGCCCGGCTCGCCAAGATCGAGGAGGACCTCGCCCAGCTGGAGGCCGAGGGTGCGAAGGCCGACATCAAGAAGCGTGTCCGGGAGAGCGGCGAGCGCGAGGTCAAGCAGCTGCGCGACCGTGCGCAGCGCGATCTCGACCGGCTGGAGGCCGTCTGGACCCGGTTCAAGGGCCTCAAGGTCCAGGACCTCGAGGGCGACGAGATCCTCTACCGGGAGATGAAGAACCGGTTCGGCAAGTACTTCGAGGGCTTCATGGGGGCCGAGGCGATCAAGAACCGCCTGGCCACCTTCGACCTTGCCGCGGAGGCCGAGTCGCTGCGCGAGATCATCCAGACCGGCAAGGGCCAGCGCAAGACCCGCGCGCTGAAGCGGCTCAAGGTGGTGGCGGCGTTCCTGAACACCACCAATTCTCCGCTGGGCATGGTGCTGGACGCCGTCCCCGTGATTCCGCCGGACCTGCGTCCGATGGTTCAGCTGGACGGTGGCCGCTTCGCGACGTCCGACCTCAATGACCTGTACCGCCGCGTGATCAACCGGAACAACCGGCTCAAGCGTCTGCTCGACCTCGGTGCGCCCGAGATCATCGTGAACAACGAGAAGCGGATGCTGCAGGAGGCCGTCGACTCGCTGTTCGACAACGGCCGTCGTGGTCGCCCGGTCACCGGGCCCGGCAACCGCCCGCTGAAGTCCATCTCGGACATGCTGAAGGGCAAGCAGGGCCGGTTCCGCCAGAACCTGCTGGGCAAGCGCGTCGACTACTCCGGCCGTTCGGTCATCGTCGTCGGCCCGCAGCTCAAGCTGCACCAGTGCGGCCTGCCCAAGAACATGGCGCTGGAGCTGTTCAAGCCGTTCGTGATGAAGCGACTCGATGATCTGAACCTTGCCCAGAACATCAAGAGCGCCAAGCGGATGGTCGAGCGCCAGCGTCCGGTCGTGTGGGACGTCCTGGAGGAGGTCATCGCAGAGCACCCGGTGCTGCTGAACCGCGCACCAACCCTGCACCGGCTGGGCATCCAGGCGTTCGAGCCGCAGCTGATCGAGGGTAAGGCCATTCAGCTGCACCCGCTGGTCTGCACCGCCTTCAACGCCGACTTCGACGGCGACCAGATGGCCGTGCACCTGCCGCTGAGCGCGGAGGCCCAGGCCGAGGCGCGGATCCTGATGCTGTCCACCAACAACATCCTCAAGCCCGCGGACGGCCGTCCGGTGACCCTGCCCACCCAGGACATGATCATCGGTCACTACTTCCTCACCCTCGAACAGGCCGGCAAGCCCGGCGAGGGCAGGGCGTTCTCCTCGGTGGCCGAGGCCTACATGGCCTTCGACCGGCACGAGCTGGCCATCGGCGCGCGCTGCAAGATCCGGCTCACCGGGGTCGTCCCGCCGGCCGGCGTCGAACTGCGCCCCGACGGCAGCGTGATCCTCGAGACCACGCTCGGTCGCGCCCTGTTCAACGAGGCGCTGCCGACGGACTACCCGTATGTGAACGAGGAGGTCGGCAAGAAGAAGCTCGGCCAGATCGTGAACGACCTCGCCGAGCGGTACCCGAAGGTCGACGTGGCGGTCACCCTGGACCGGCTGAAGGCCCTCGGCTTCAAGTGGGCGACGCGTTCCGGCGTCACCGTCTCGATCGCCGACGTGCAGACCCCGCCGTCCAAGCCGGAGATCCTGGCCGGGTACGACGCCCGGGCGAACAAGATCACCAAGCAGTACGAGCGTGGCAAGGTCACAGAGGAGGAACGGCACCAGGAGCTGATCCAGCTCTGGACGGACGCAACGGCCGAGCTGACCGCGGCCATGGAGGCCAACTTCACGAAGTCGAACCCGATCTTCATGATGGTGCACTCCGGCGCCCGAGGGAACATGACCCAGATGCGCCAGATCGCGGCCATGCGAGGCCTGGTGGCCAACCCGAAGGGCGAGATCATCGCCCGGCCGATCAAGTCCAACTTCCGTGAGGGACTGTCGGTTCTGGAGTACTTCATCTCCACCCACGGTGGACGGAAGGGCCAGGCGGACACCGCGCTGCGGACCGCCGACTCCGGGTACCTGACTCGCCGTCTGGTTGACGTCTCCCAGGACGTGATCATCCGCGAGGAGGACTGCCAGACCGAGCGCGGCCTGACCAAGGTGATCGCGGCGGAGGGCCGTGGCGGCAAGCTGGTCCCGGCCCGCAACATCGAGACCGCGGTGTACGCCCGGACGCTCGCGTCCGACGTGGTCACGCCGAAGGGTGAGGTGCTGGTCAAGGCCGGGGTCGACCTGGGCGACGTGAACATCCACACGCTGCTGAAGAACGGCGTCACCGAGGTGAAGGTGCGCTCCGTCCTCACCTGTGAGGCGGCCACCGGCACCTGTGCGATGTGCTACGGCCGCTCGCTGGCGACCGGCAAGCTCGTGGACGTCGGCGAGGCCGTCGGTATCGTCGCCGCCCAGTCGATCGGCGAGCCCGGCACGCAGCTGACGATGCGGACCTTCCACACCGGTGGTGTGGCCGGTGACGACATCACCCAGGGCCTGCCCCGCGTGGTCGAGCTCTTCGAGGCCCGCCAGCCCAAGGGCAAGGCGCCGATCGCCGAGGCGGCCGGCCGGGTGCGGATCGAGGAGGGCGAGCGTACGCGCAAGCTGGTCATCGTCCGCGATGACGGCGAGCCCGACGTCGAGTACCCGCTGCCGCGCCGCGTCCGGCTCGAGTGGGAGGACGCCGCGGGCCAGCGGCACTCGGTCGCCGACGGCGACCACGTGGCCGCCGGTCAGCAGCTCTACGCCGGTACCCCCGATCCGCAGGACGTGCTCCGCGTGTCCGGCCTTCGCAGGGTGCAGGAGCACCTGGTGGAGGAGGTGCAGGCCGTGTACCGGACGCAGGGTGCGCCGATCCACGACAAGCACATCGAGATCATCATCCGGCAGATGCTGCGCCGGATCACGGTGATCGAGTCCGGCGACACCTCGATGCTGCCCGGCGAGTTGGTGGACCGGAAGGTGTTCGAGGCGGAGAACCGGCGGATGGTCACCGAGGGCCGCACCCCCGCGCTGGGTCGTCCGGTGCTGATGGGCATCACCAAGGCGTCTCTGGCAACCGAGTCGTGGCTGTCTGCCGCGTCGTTCCAGGAGACCACCAAGGTTCTCACCGACGCGGCGATCCACGCCAAGTCGGACTCCCTGGTCGGTCTGAAGGAGAACGTCATCCTGGGCAAGCTGATCCCGGCCGGCACCGGCCTGGACCGGTACCGGAACATCAGGGTGGAGCCGACAGCGGAGGCTCGCGCCGCAGCGTACGACCTCTCCTACGACCCCTACGACTACGACCTCAGCGTCGGTGGTTCGGCGGTCGGCCTGGACGAGTACGACACCGGCGAACTCCGCTAGGCGGCGACGTGCGGATCGTCATCGCCTCCGACCACGCCGCGGTCGAGCTGCGGCAGGAGATGGCCGACGAGGCCCGGTCGCTGGGACACGAGGTCACTGACCTCGGCCCGGCGCCGGGCGAGGCCGTCGACTACCCGGTGAACGGCGCGAAGGTCGGGCGGCTGGTCGCCTCCGGCGAGTACGACCTCGGCCTGCTCGCCTGCGGCACCGGCGTCGGCATCTCGATCGCGGCGAACAAGGTGCCGGGGATCCGGGCCGTGGTCTGCTCTGAGCCGTATTCGGCGAAGCTGTCCCGGCAGCACAACGACTCGAACGTGCTGGCCGTGGGGGCCCGCGTGGTCGGGCCCGGGCTGGCCCGCATGATCGTCGCCGAATGGCTCGCCGCCGAGTTCGAGGGTGGTCGGCATGCCCGCAGGGTGGGGCTGATCACGGATCTGGAAACGACCGCGGTCGACGCCCCGGTGTCCTAAGCTTTCGTTTGTGAGGACAAACTCGGTCACCGTTGCCCTGCGCGGCGGTGCGCTGCTGTTCGCTGCGCTGTTCACCGCGGCCTGTGTGCTCGCCGGCTGTACCCCGACGCCGGGCGCGCGCAGTGCGAGCCCGGCGCAACGGACCTCCGTCCGGATCGCGACGCTGAAGGGTCCGACCGGCGTCGGGATGGTGCACCTGATGCAGGCCGAGGACGCGGGCACCACCGCCAACGACTACACCTTCGCCATCACAGACGCCCCCGATGACGTGGTGGCCAAGGTCGCCAGCGGTGACGTCGACATCGCCGCGGTCCCAACCAACCTCGCTGCGGCGCTGTACGCGAAGACCTCCGGCGCCGTCCAGATGCTTGCGGTCAACACCCTCGGCGTGATGTACATCGTCACGGACGGCACGCCGGTGACGAGCATGGCGGACCTGAAGGGACTGACGATCTACGCCTCCGGCCAGGGCTCCAACCCCGAGTACGTACTGCGCTTCCTGCTGCAGAAGAACGGCCTGGACCCCGACACCGACGTCCGCATCGTCTGGAAGAGCGAGCACGACGAGGTCGCCACGCTGGTCGCGAGCGGGGCGGCCAGCGTGGCGCTGCTGCCCGAGCCCTTCGTGACCGCGGTGACCGTGAAAGATCCGAAGCTGAGCGTCGCACTCGATCTCACGAAGGAATGGGCGAGGGTCGTCACCGACGGCAGCCAGCTGATGATGGGCGGCGTGATCGTCCGGAAGGACTTCGCCCGGGAGCACCCGGATGCGGTGACGTCGTTCCTCGCCGAGTACTCCGCGTCGATCGACGAGGCGAAGAGCGATGCAGGGACCACTTCGGCGCTGTGCGCGCAGTACGGGATCATCCCGAGCGCCGCCGTGGCGAGGCAGGCGCTGCCCCGACTCAACCTGACCTTCCTGACCGGAGCGGAGCTGAAGGCCGGACTCGAGGGCTACTTCCGGGTGCTCTACGACGCGAACCCCAAGGCCGTGGGAGGATCACTCCCTGATGCCGGGTTCTACTACACGACCTGACCAGCGGGGCCACCAGCCACTGCTCGGTGTTGTCGCGCTGGCATTCTGGCTGGCGGTCTGGCAGCTGGTGAGCATGGTGGTGGGCCAGGAGCTCCTCGTGCCCTCGCCCGCGACGGTGCTGGTCACGCTCGCGCAGCTCGCCGTGACACCCGCGTTCTGGCAGACGACGGCCACGTCCCTGCTCCGCGTGCTGCTCGGCTTCCTGGCCGGAGTGCTCGGCGGCGTGGTGGCCGCGGTGCTGACGACCCGCTACCGGCTCGTGGACGCGCTGCTCTCCCCGCTGCTCCGGGTCGTGCGCGCCGCGCCGGTCGCATCCTTCATCATCCTCGCGCTGGTCTGGATCCCCACCGGCCGGCTGCCGGCGTTCATCTCCTTCCTGATGGTCGTCCCGGTCGTCTGGGAGAGCATGGTGCAGGGCATTGCCCGGCAGGACCGTGACCTGCTCGAGGTGGCCGAGGTCTTCGGGTTCGGCTGGTGGCAGACGGTGCGCCGGATCCGGATTCCGCTGCTGCTGCCGTTCTTCGCCACCGCCTGTGCCACCGGGATGGGCCTGGCCTGGAAGTCGGGTGTCGCCGCAGAGGTGATCAGCCGGCCAGCGATCGCGGTCGGGTCGCGGCTGCAGGACGCCAAGATCTACCTGGAGACGCCGCAGGTGTTCGCCTGGACGATCACGGTGGTGGTGCTCAGCCTGGTTCTGGAGGGGATCCTGCGCTGGGCTGCGGGCCGGGCGACGACCTGGCTCGCCGCCGGGACCGCTCCCGCGGGGGAGGGGAGCGTCAATGCCGAGGCTTGAGCAGGTCGGGTTCGGCTACGACCCCTCGCGTCCGGTGCTGTCCGGCTTCTCCCTCGACCTGCCGGAGGCGGGCACGGTCTGCCTGCTCGGTCCTTCGGGCTGTGGCAAGACGACGCTGCTCCGGCTGCTCGCGGGACTGGCGTTGCCGCAGTCCGGCCGGATCGTCGGGCTGGACGGGCGCCCGGTTGCGGTCGTCTTCCAGGAGGACCGGCTGCTGCCGTGGGAGACGGCCTGGCAGAACGCCGTCACCCGGCCTGACCAGGGCCAGCGCGAACGGGCCCGGGACTGGCTGGTCCGGCTCGGGCTCGGCGAGAGCCTGCACCGGCGTCCCGGTGAACTCAGTGGTGGAATGAAGCGTCGGGTGGCGATGGCCCGGGCGCTCGCGTCCGGTGCAGGACTGCTCCTCCTCGACGAACCGTTCACAGGGCTGGACGAGACGGCCTGGCGCCGGGCCGCGGACCTCCTCTCGGGCGCGACCGACGAACACCGGCTGACCGTACTGGTCACCCACCTGCCCGAGCAGGCTGCGGCGCTGGACGCCGCCGTCGTTCGGCTGGACGGCCCGCCGCTGCGCCGGCTCAGTTGATCGGCATCGTGACCGGGACGGCAGCCTTCTCGCTGTAGGGCTGGTAGGTCGTGTGCAGCAGGTGGTGCGCCTTCTCGGAGTTCGGCTCGCCGTAGAAGTCGTCGTAGAGCCGCTGGATGTCGGGGTTGTCCTGGGAACGGCGGTACTTGCTGGCCCGGTCGATGTCGAAGAGCACTTCGGTGCGCTGGCGGAGCTCGCCGACCTTCGCCGGCGCAGGATTGCCGGCGCCGTCGATGCAGCCGCCGGGGCAGGCCATGATCTCGATCAGGTCGTAGCCGACGTCCTCACCGGCGACCACGCGCTCGACCAGAGGCTCGGCATTGCCCAGCCCGGAGATCACCGCCACCCGGACGGTCTTCCCACCGGCAGTGATGGTCGCGTCCTTGATGCCCTGCAGCCCGCGCACCGCCTGGAACTCCAGGTGCTCTGGGTGCGCTTCGCCGGTGAGCTTCTCGACGGCCATCCGCAGGGCGGCCTCGGCCACGCCGCCGGACGCGCCGAAGATCACGCCGGCTCCGGTGACCCGGGAGTAGGGGTCGTCGAACCGGTCGGGCTGGATCTGCTTGGGGTCGAGCCGCACCATGTTCATCATCTCGATGAACTCGCTGGTGGTGACAACGGCGTCCACGTCGCGGATCCCGTCGGTGGCGAACTCCGGCCGGGCCGCTTCGTACTTCTTGGCCAGACACGGAACGATCGAGACCACGTACAGGTCGTCCAGCGAGATCCCGTAGGTCTGCGCGAAGTGCGTCTTGACCGTGGTGCCCATCATCTGTTGCGGTGACTTGCAGCTGGACAGGTGCGGGATCAGTTCGGGGTAGCGCTTCTCGACGAGGTTCACCCAGCCGGGGCAGCAGGACGTGAACTGGGGCATCACGCCGCCGGCGCTGACCCGGTTCAGGAACTCGGTGGTCTCCTCCATGATGGTCAGGTCCGCGGCGAAGCTGAAGTCGAACACCTTGTCGAACCCGATGGCGCGCATCAGCCCTGCGACGAACGGGGACGCCTCCTCCGGTGTCTTGCCGTACTGGGCCGCGATCACGCTGCGCGGTGCGGGCGCGACGAAGCCGACCACGACCTTCGTCGGGTCGTTGATGGCGTGGAACACCTCGGGACGCTCGCGGACGTAGTCCAGTGCACCGCAGGGGCAGGCCGTGACGCACTGGCCACAGGAGACGCAGTCGGTCTCGATCAGCGGCCGGCCGTCGTGGGTGCCGACCCTGAGCTGGCCGCCGCGGAACTGGAAGGCAAGGACGCCGGGTCCCTCGATCTCGGCGCAGGCCGCGACGCAGCGTCCGCACGAGATGCACTTGTTGTGGTCTCGAATGATGAACGGGTGGTCCCGCACGATCAGCGAGTGGGGCCGCACATGCAGCGGCTCGACGTACGTCACCGATGCCTTGGTCGCCACCTGGCGAAGGTCGCAGACGAACCGCTCCTTGCAGCCGCACTTCATGCAGCGCGCCGCCTCGGCCCGGGCATCGGCCGCCGTGTAGCCGAGTTCGACCTCCCGGAAGTCGGTGAGCCGCTCGGTGACGGACTCGGCCGGCATCTCGTGGCGGAGCAGCGTGGGACGGGCCTCGAACTCGTCGCGGGGGAGGTCCTCCAGCGATCCGCGGCTGCAGTTGTAGGAGGCCGGCTCGCCCCGGACGTAGCCCTTGGTGACGAACTGGTCCATCGCCCACGCGGCCCTGCGACCCGCGGCCACGGCCTCGATCACGGTGGCGGGGCCGGTGACGCAGTCGCCGCCGGCGAAGACCTTGGATTCCGATGCCTCCATGGTGGAGCCGTCGATCTCGATGTCGCCCCACTTGTTCAGCCGGACCGGCAGGTCGTTGTAGAGGAACTGGGTGTTCGTGCTCTGTCCGATCGCCCCGATGATCAGGGAGGCCTTGATCGCGAAGTCGCTGCCCTCCACCGGCACCGGGCGCCGACGGCCGGACCGGTCGGGCTCGCCCAGCACCATCTCCATGCAGCGCAACACCAGGCCGCCATCGTCACGCACGATCGAGGTCGGCGCGGCGAGGAACCGCAGTTCGACGCCTTCTGCCTCCGCGTCGACGACCTCGTGTGGTTGCGCCGGCATCTCGTCCCTGGTGCGCCGGTAGAGCAGCACGACCTTCTTCGCTCCGCGCCGCACCGCAGTGCGGGCGCAGTCGATGGCCGTGTTGCCGCCGCCGACCACCACCACCGAGTCCCCGGGTGCCGGGTCGGTGCCCTTGGTGACTTCGCGCAGGTAGCCGATTCCCGTCCACACGCCCTCGGAGTTCTCGCCGGGAAGGTTCATCGGGGTGGCAGTCCACGACCCGATGGCCAGGTAGACCGCGTCGAAGTCGTGCTGGAGGTCCTCCAGGTGGAGGTGCGTGCCGAGCGCCTTGTTGCAGATGATCCGCACGCCGAGCGCGGTGATCGTGGCGATCTCCGCGTCGAGGACGGCCTTGGGCAGCCGGTACTCCGGGATCCCGTAGCGCATCATCCCGCCCGGGTGCGGCATCGCCTCGAACACGGTCACCTCGTGGCCGGCCGCTGCGGCGTAGAAGGCGGCGCTCAGCCCGGAGGGGCCGGCGCCGATGATCGCCATCCGCTTGCCCGTCGGGCGGGCGACGGTGGGAAGCCAGGGCTGCTCGCGGCCGAGGTCCCAGTCGGCGGCGAACCGCTTCACGTTGTTGATCGCCACAGCGCTGTCGACCAGGTTGCGCCGGCACTGCGCCTCGCAGGCGTGCGGGCAGACCCGGCCACAGGCGGAAGGGAACGGGTTGCGGTCCTTGATCACCCGGACAGCCGCCTCGAAGTTCCCGTCGGCGACCAGGGCGAGGTAGCGCTGGATGTCGATGTGGGCCGGGCAGGTCTGCTGGCAGGGAGGCTCGCAGTCGGCGTTGTGGTCGCACAGCAACTGCTCGACGCGAACCTTGCGGTAGGCGTCGATGGTGGCCGACCGGGTCTGGATGACCATGCCCGCCTCGACCGGGGTGATGCACGACTTCACCTCGCGGTGCGCCTCGCCCACCTCGACCACGCACAACCCGCAGTTGCCGTTCGCGCGCTCGAGGCGGACGTCGTTGCAGAGCGCGGGGACGTCGAAACCCTCCTTCTGCAGGGCGCTCAGGATGGTGAGCCCCGAATCGACTTCGACCTCGCGTCCGTCGACGGTGATGGCAACGCTGGTGCGTTCGGACAACTCCTGCATGGCAGCCTCCCCGATGAGACGGGCCGGCGACGGTGAGCGACTCCGGCGACCAGCTGTAAGTACATTTTCTCATAGACAACCGGCGTACCTGGTTCCCTTGCGCCTATTCTGGCTCATCCGGAGGCATTTTGACGCTCGCGGAGCCATCAAGTAGCCTTGACCGTTGTGTTCGGGCGACCGAACCATGCGTGCGTGCGCCGCGTCCGGCCGCCGTCTCCGAGGTTTGCTCGAAGAGCGGGGGTTGGTGGCGCTCGGCGCGCGCCCCGCCATCATCAACGGAAAGAGATAGCAGCCGGTGCCCACTATCCAGCAGTTGGTCCGCAAGGGCCGCACGGACAAGGTCAGCAAGAACAAGACCCCTGCGCTGAAGGGTTCCCCGCAGCGCCGCGGGGTGTGCACCCGCGTGTACACCACCACCCCGAAGAAGCCGAACTCTGCGCTGCGCAAGGTCGCCCGCGTCCGGCTGTCCTCCGGTGTCGAGGTCACGGCCTACATCCCGGGCGTCGGTCACAACCTGCAGGAGCACTCGATGGTGCTGGTCCGCGGTGGTCGTGTGAAGGACCTCCCGGGCGTCCGCTACAAGATCATCCGCGGCTCCCTGGACACCCAGGGAGTGAAGAACCGCAAGCAGGCGCGCAGCCGCTACGGCGCGAAGAAGGAGAAGTAATGCCTCGCAAGGGTCCCGCCCCGAAGCGTCCGGTCGTCGTCGATCCGGTCTACGGCTCGCCGCTGGTCTCCCAGCTGGTCAGCAAGATCCTGCTGGACGGCAAGAAGACGACCGCGCAGAGCATCGTCTACGACGCCCTCGAGGGCACCCGGTCGAAGACCGGCGTCGATCCTGTGCAGACCCTCAAGAAGGCGCTGGACAACATCCGTCCCGCTCTCGAGGTGAAGAGCCGCCGGGTCGGTGGCGCGACCTACCAGGTGCCGGTCGAGGTGAAGCCCGCGCGGGCCAACACCCTGGCGCTGCGCTGGCTGGTCAGCTTCTCCCGGCAGCGTCGCGAGAAGACCATGACCGAGCGGCTGATGAACGAGCTGCTGGACGCCTCCAACGGCCTCGGCGCCTCCGTGAAGCGGCGCGAGGACACCCACAAGATGGCCGAGGCGAACCGCGCGTTCGCCCACTACCGCTGGTGACCAGCACCAACGACTGACCCAACGCAGGGCACGGCAGACCCACGCCGTGCCCTGCACCCTGACCGGGGCGTCCAGGACGGGACGTCGAGACTGAGTAGAACGGAAGGTTGAGCCCCCGTGGCGATCGACACCAAGCAGGACCTGGCCAAGGTTCGCAATATCGGCATCATGGCGCACATCGATGCCGGCAAGACCACCACCACCGAGCGGGTCCTGTTCTACACCGGCATCAATTACAAGATCGGCGAGGTGCACGACGGCGCCGCGACGATGGACTGGATGGAGCAGGAGCAGGAGCGCGGCATCACAATCACCTCCGCCGCGACCACCTGTTTCTGGAAAGACGTCCAGATCAACATCATCGACACCCCCGGCCACGTCGACTTCACCATCGAGGTGGAGCGTTCGCTGCGGGTGCTGGACGGAGCGGTCGCGGTGTTCGACGGCGTCGCGGGCGTAGAGCCGCAGAGCCAGACCGTGTGGCGCCAGGCCACCCGCTACGGCGTGCCGCGGATCTGCTACGTGAACAAGCTGGACCGCACCGGTGCATCCTTCGACTACTGCGTGAAGACGATCCGCGAGCGGCTGAACGCCGTGGCTGCGGTCCTGCAGCTGCCGATCGGCGCCGAGGCCAACTTCACCGGCGTGGTCGACCTGGTCGGCATGCGCGCCCTGATGTGGCACGGCGAGACGAAGATCGGCGAGGACTACACCGTCGAGGAGATCCCGGCCGATCTGGCCGACGCCGCGGCGACCGCGCGCGAGGAACTGATCCACGTGCTGGCCGACCACGACGACGACTTCGCCGAGGCCTGGCTCGAGGCGGAGGAGACCGGAGCTGAGCTCACCGTCGCCCAGATCAAGGCCGCCATCCGGCGCGCCGTGATCTCGAACCGGATCACCGCGGTGATCTGCGGCACCTCGTTCAAGAACAAGGGCGTCCAGCCGATGCTGGACGCGGTCATCGACTACCTGCCCTCGCCGCTGGACATCCCGGCGATCGAGGGATTCAAGCCCGGCCATCCGGACGAGGTGATCGAGCGGCACACTTCGAACGATGAGCCGCTGGCCATGCTCGCGTTCAAGATCGCAGCCGACCCGCACCTGGGCAAGCTGACCTACATCCGGGTGTACTCGGGCGTGCTGAAGGCCGGCCAGCAGGTGCTGAACTCGACCAAGGGCCGCAAGGAGCGGATCGGCAAGATCTACCAGATGCACGCCAACAAGCGTGAGGAGATCGACCAGATCGGCGCCGGCATGATCGTCGCAGTGATGGGCCTGAAGGACACCACCACCGGTGAGACGCTGTGCGATCCGGCCAACCCCGTCGTGCTGGAGTCGATGGACTTCCCTGCACCGGTGATCGAGCAGGCGATCGAGCCGAAGACCAAGTCCGACCAGGAGAAGCTGTCCGCAGCGATCCAGCGGCTGGCCGAGGAGGACCCGACCTTCCGCGTCCACACCGACGAGGAGACCGGCCAGACGATCATCGCCGGCATGGGCGAGTTGCACCTTGAGGTCATGATCGACCGGATGAAGCGGGAGTTCCGGGTCGAGGCGAACATCGGCAAGCCGCAGGTGGCCTATCGCGAGACCCTCCGCCGCGCGGTGGACAAGGTCGAGTACACCCACAAGAAGCAGTCGGGTGGCTCGGGTCAGTACGGCAAGGTGATCATTGCGCTGGAGCCGCAGGAGGCCGGCAAGGGCTACGAGTTCGTGAACGCCGTCACGGGCGGCCGGATCCCGCGGGAGTACATCCCGGCGGTGGACCAGGGCATCCAGGAGGCGATGGCTTTCGGCCCGCTGGCCGGCTACCCGGTGGAGGACATCAAGGTGACACTGCTGGACGGTGCCTACCACGACGTCGACTCCTCCGAACTCGCCTTTAAGATCGCCGGCTCGATGGTCTTCAAGGAGGCCGCGCGCAAGGCCGACCCGGCCCTGCTGGAACCGCTGATGGCGGTCGAGGTGACCACTCCGGAGGACTACCTGGGCACGGTGATCGGCGACATCAACAGCCGCCGCGGCCACGTCCAGTCGATGGAGGAGGCGCACGGCAACCAGGTCGTGAAGGCGCTGGTGCCGCTGAGCGAGATGTTCGGCTACGTCGGCGACCTCCGGTCGAAGACGTCCGGGCAGGCGTCCTACTCGATGGAATTCGACTCCTACGGCGAATGCCCGAAGTCGGTTGCCGACGAGATCATCGCGAAGGGACGCGGTGGCGCCTGAGTTTGACTCAGGCACCACGGTAGAGAAAACTTGGCGTGGTCCGTGCCCGGCGCGGACCGTGACCAGGCAGTCAACAAACCAGTAACGCCCCGCGACCCGCGTGGCGACTATTCCGAAAGAGGAGCCCAAGTGGCAAAGGCCAAGTTCGAGCGGACCAAGCCGCACTGCAACATCGGCACCATCGGGCACATCGACCACGGCAAGACCACGCTCACCGCGGCGATTACGAAGGTGCTCCACGACAAGTACCCCGAGCTCAATGCGGTGTCCGCGTTCGATCAGATCGACAAGGCGCCGGAGGAGCGCCAGCGCGGTATCACGATCTCGATCGCGCACGTCGAGTACCAGACCGAGAAGCGTCACTACGCCCACGTGGACTGCCCGGGTCACGCCGACTACGTGAAGAACATGATCACCGGTGCCGCCCAGATGGACGGTGCGATCCTTGTGGTCGCCGCGACCGACGGCCCGATGCCGCAGACGCGTGAGCACGTCTTGCTGGCTCGCCAGGTCGGTGTCCCGGCGATCGTGGTTGCGCTGAACAAGTGCGACATGGTCGACGACGAGGAGCTGATCGAGCTGGTCGAGCTCGAGGTCCGCGAGCTGCTCAGCGCGCAGGAGTTCGACGGCGACAACTGCCCGATCGTTCGCGTGGCCGCCTTCCCGGCCATGAACGGCGACGAGAAGTGGAGCGAGTCGATCCTCGAGCTGATGGACGCGGTGGACGAGTACATCCCGCAGCCGGAGCGCGAGACCGACAAGCCGTTCCTGATGCCGATCGAGGACGTGTTCACGATCACCGGTCGTGGCACCGTGGTGACCGGCCGGATCGAGCGCGGCATCGTCAAGACCGGCGAGGTCGTCGACATCATCGGCATCCACGACGCCAAGCAGTCCACCACGATCACCGGTGTGGAGATGTTCCGCAAGATCCTCGACGAGGGTCGCGCGGGCGAGAACGTCGGCCTGCTGCTGCGTGGCACCAAGAAGGACGACGTCGAGCGCGGCATGGTCGTGATCAAGCCGGGTTCGACCACCCCGCACACCGACTTCGAGGGCAACGTCTACGTGCTGACCAAGGAGGAGGGTGGCCGCCACAAGCCGTTCTTCTCCAACTACAGCCCGCAGTTCTACTTCCGTACCACCGACGTGACCGGCGTCGTTCAGCTGCCCGAGGGCACCGACATGGTGATGCCTGGTGACAACACCGACATGACCGTGCACCTGAACAAGCCGATCGCCATGGAGGACGGCCTGAAGTTCGCCATCCGTGAGGGTGGCCGGACCGTGGGCGCGGGCCGCGTGACCAAGATCATCAAGTGATCTGATCCAGCGCTACCAGACGGCGCCGGTTCCTTCGGGACCGGCGCCGTTCGGCAATTCCGGGAGGGGTCGATGACCATCCACCACACCGATCCGTTCGCGGATCCGCCGGCGGCGCGCGACGCCGTCCGCTCGTTCCGTGGCCGGCTGGCTGCCGGCGTGACGCTGTGGACGGCAGTGGGGGAGCGGCGCCCTGCCGGGCTGACGGTGTCCTCTGTCCTGGTCGCGAACGGGACGCCACCGCGACTGATGGCCCTGCTCGATCCGCTTTCCGAGCTCGCAGAGGCGCTGCTCGCCTCCGGTCGGGCCGCGGTCACCGTGCTGGCGCACGACCAGCAGCGGCTCGCCAGGATCTTCGCCGGGGAGGAGCCCGCGCCGGGCGGGCCGTTCCGGCAGGCCGGATTCACCGACACCGAGTGGGGGCCGGTTCCCGCTGAAGCGCGCGTCTGGGCGGGAGTGCGGCTGGAGTCGGCGGCGGAGGCGGGATGGTCGCAGCTGGTCACCTGCGTGTTCGAGCACGCACGGGCCGAAGGGGACGCGGAGCCGCTGGTGCACTATCGCGGCCGTTACCCACGGCTGGGCGTCGAGGGCAGGGGCTGAACACCGGAACGCGGCCGTCCGCGTCTGCTCCGGGAAGGCCCTGGATCAGGACGCACCCTCTCGCACCCGGGCGCGGGAACCCGAGGTCCCCGCTCAGGCGTCGATCTCGAGGTCTGCGCGCGTCGGAGGGTTGGCTCCTGGCCGGGACACCGTGATCGCAGCGCAGGCCAGGGCGCGCTCGACGGCCGACTCGATCGTGGGCCACTCGGCGAACCGCAGCCGTTCGCGCGCGTCCTCGTCACCGAGCAGCCCCGCGTCCAGCAGGCCGGAGACCAGACCCGCCATGAAGGAGTCGCCGGCGCCGACGGTGTCGGCGACATGCGTGGGCAGGGTCGGGTAGCGCTGCACCTCGCCCGCGGCCAGCACGACGACCTCGTCGCCCCCGTGCGTGACCGCGCAGACGGTCGGGCCGAGTGCGGCCCAGTGCGCCAGCACCTGGGTGACCGGTGTGGTGCCGTAGAGCCAGCGGACATCCTCATCGGAGGCCTTCACGACGTCGCAGAGCCCGATCAGACGCTCGATCACGGCTCGCGCCTCGTCCGGGCTGCCCATCAGCGTCGGTCGCGCGTTCGGGTCGTAGGAGACGGTCGCGTGGCTCCGGGCTGCGCGAACGATGTCGAGCACGGCCGCACCACCCGGCGCGAGCGTGGCGGCGATCGAACCGGTGTGCAGGTGGCCGCCGGGCGGGACGATCACCTGGGCCGGGTCGAGTTGCCAGTCCAGGTCGAACTCGTAGCTCGCCACCCCCGCAGTATCGAGACGGGCCGCGGCCGTCGGCGTGCGCTCGGCGTTGGTGCTGCCGGCGGCGAGGTCCACCCCCTCCGCCTCCATCAGCGCAGCGATCCGTTCGCCGCGCGCATCGCGGCCGATGTGGGTGGCCAACCGGGTGGGGTGGCCGAGCCGGGCGAGCCCGATCGCGACATTCGCCGGGCTCCCTCCCACATGCTCGACGGCATCCCCGGCCGGGGGGATGACGATGTCGATCAGGGCTTCGCCCACGACGGTGACGGGGACCTCCATGGCCCATACCTTAGGGCTCGAAGGCCACCCCGGTGAGTTCGATCGAAAGATCCCAGAGCCGCTCGCCAAGGCCCGGGACGAGGGCGCGGGCCGGCAGTCTCGCCGGGCCGGGCGGGCCCGAGGCACCGCCGCGCCGGGTGGGGCCGTAGTAGGCGCCCGGGTGCCGGTCGGTCGCGGCGAGCAGGACGGGCTGGGCACCGTCCCGGGCTGACTGGATCGCGCGGCTCACTCGCCCGATCAGGGTGATCGCCCGTGGCGGCCCGTCCGCATCGAAGATCGCGGTCTGGCACCAGCCAGGGTGGGCCGCGGTCGCGGTGACCCCGACGCCGGCTCGCGCGCAGCGGCGGCGCAACTCGCCGGCCAGCACCACCGTGGCGAGCTTGGAGTCGGAGTACGAGCGGAAGGTCGACCCGGTGGGACGCCCGAAGTCCGCTTCGATGCGGCCCCGCGCTGACACCATCGAGCCGAGCATCACCACCCGTGCCGCGTCCGCGGCACGGAGCGCTGGCCACAGGCCCGCGGTGACCGCCCAGGCCCCGAGGTAGTTCACTCCGACCTGGAGCTCGAAGCCGTCAGCGGTGCGGGCCTGGGGATCGTTGCTGCTCGTGCCGGCGTTGTTGATCAGGAGGTCCACGGGGTCCTCGGCCATCCGGGACGTGAACTCTGCGATGCTGACCAGCGAGCCGAGCTCGACGATTTCGACCCGGACGCTGGCGTCCGGGTGGGTGTCCCGGATCCGCTCCATCGCGGCCTCCCCGCGTCCAGGATCCCGGACCGCCAGCACGACCTCTGCTCCGGCTCCGGCCAGCGCGGTGGCCGTGGCGAACCCGATCCCGTTGCTCGCCCCGGTGACGACGGCGCGCCGACCGGTCAGGTCGGGAAGGACGAGTGGGGCCAACCGGTCGGCGACGCGACCGGCCCCGCTCACCCCTGCCGCCTCTGGATCGCGGCCCATTCGTCCCTCAGCCCCACCGTCCGGTGGAAGAGCAACTCCTGGTCGGGGTCGTGGGCGAAGTAGCCGAGCCGCTCGAACTGCACGACCTCACCCGGCGCGGCGCCGCCAAGGGCTGCCTCGGCCTTTGCGGGCACGATCTCGCGCGAGTTCGGGTTCAGGTCATCGAGCGCCTCGCCGCTGGTCTCCCCGGGAACGGCAGCGGTGAACAACCGCTCGTAGAGGGCCGCGGTGATGTCGACGGCGTGCGGCGCGGACACCCAGTGCATGGTCGACTTCACCTTGCGTCCGTCCGGGGCGTCGCCGCCACGGGTCGCCGGGTCGTAGGTGGCGTGTACCGCCACGACCCTGCCGTCCGCGTCCTTGTCCACAGAGGTCGCGGTGACCAGGTAGGCGCCGCGCAGTCGCACCTCGCGTCCGACCGAGAGCCGGAAGAACTTCGGCGGTGGCACCTCGGCGAAGTCGTCGGCCTCGATCCACAGCTCGCCGCTGAACGCGACCTGGCGGATGCCGTCCTCAGCGTTCTCCGGGTTGTTCGCCACGTCGAAGTGCTCCACAGCGGGGTTCCCGGAGGCGTCGCTCGGCCAGTTGTCCAGCACGAGCCGCAGCGGGTGCAGCACGGCCATCCGCCGCTGCGCGGTCGCGTTCAGCTCGCGCCGCACGAACGACTCCAGAGCCTCGATGTTCTGCCGGCTGTTGGTGCGGGTGGTGCCGATCTCGGCGCAGAAGGCGCGGATCGCCCTTGCCGGGTAGCCGCGGCGACGCAGGCCGCGCAGCGTGGGCATGCGCGGGTCGTCCCAGCCGTCCACCGTCCCGTCGGCGACGAGCTTGGCCAGCCGGCGCTTGCTGGTGATCGTGTGGGTGAACTCCAGCCGGGCGAACTCGATCTGCTTCGGCTGGTCGCCGGGCAGCGGCAGGTGCGAGAGGTACCAGTCGTAGAGCGGACGGTGGGTGTCGAACTCCAGCGTGCAGATGGAGTGGGTGACTCCCTCGATGGCGTCGCTCTGGCCGTGCGCCCAGTCGTAGGTGGGGTAGATGCACCAGTCGCCGCCGGTACGGAAGTGGTGGGAGTGCCGGATCCGGTACATCACCGGGTCACGCAGCGCCATGTTCTCGTGGTTCATGTCGATCTTCGCCCGCAACACCCGCGAGCCCTCCGCGAACTCGCCCGCCTTCATCCGGCGGAGCAGGTCGAGGTTCTCCTCCACGCCGCGATTGCGGAACGGACTGTCCACCCCCGGCTTGCCGAAGCCGCCGCGCTGGGCCGAGATGGTCTCGGTGTCCTGGTCGTCGACATAGGCGAGCCCCTGCCCGACGAGGTACTCGGCCCACTCGTAGAGCTGCTCGAAGTAGTCGGAAGCGTGCAGCAGCTGCGCAGGCTGGAAACCGAGCCAGGTGATGTCGGCGAGGATCGAGTCGACGAACTCGGTCTCCTCCGTGTCGGGGTTCGTGTCGTCCAGCCGCAGGTTGCAGATGCCGCCGAACTCCTCTGCGGTGCCGAAATCGACCGTGATCGCCTTGGCGTGGCCGATGTGCAGGTAACCGTTGGGCTCGGGCGGGAACCGGGTCTGGACGCGGCCGCCGTAGGTGCCCTGCTCGTTGTCGCGGCGGATGATGTCGCGGATGAAATCGTTGGCGGCGACAGGCTCGGTCATGGCCGAAAGCCTACAAGTGCCGCGCCGCCCTTCCGACCGCCGGCCGATGCCGTCCAGCGGTTTCGATAGGCTGACCCGGCTATGACTGCCAGCCCAGCCCGCCTCCGCGTTGCGCCGTCGCCGACCGGTGACCCGCACGTCGGCACGGCGTACATGTCCTTGTTCAACCTCGCCTATGCCCGCGCCACCGGTGGCGCGTTCGTGCTGCGGATCGAGGACACCGACCGCGCGCGCTACGTCGCGTCCTCTGAGCAGCAGATCTACGACACGCTGCACTGGTTGGGACTGGACTGGAGCGAGGGCCCCGACATCGGCGGCCCCTACGCGCCGTACCGGCAGTCGGAGCGCCTGGACACCTACCGTCCGTTCGTGGAGCAGCTGATCGAGGCCGGGCACGCCTACTACTGCTGGTGCTCCACCGAGCGGCTGGCCGAACTGCGGGCCGAGCAACAGGCGAGCAAGGCCGCGGTCACCGGCTACGACCGGCTGTGCCTGGGAAAGACCCGCGAGCAGCGGGCCCAGTTGCCCGGGTTCAGCGAGACGCCGGTGGTGCGGATGCTGATCCCCGACGACGTCGCGCTGACCTTCACCGACGTGATCCGCGGAGAGGTGAGCGCGCCCCGTCCCGACGACCAGGTGATCCTCAAGGCGGACGGGTTCCCGACCTACCACCTCGCGGTGGTGGTGGACGACCACCTGATGGGCATCACCCACGTGGTGCGCGGCGAGGAATGGATCTCCTCCACCCCCAAACACCTGCTGCTCTACCGCTGGCTGGGCTGGGCCGAGCCGGCGTTCGCGCACATGCCGCTGCTGCGCAACACCGACAAGTCGAAGATCTCCAAGCGCAAGAACCCGGCGGCGCGACTGACCTGGTTCCTCGAGCAGGGCTACCTGCCCGAGGCGCTGCGGAACTTCCTGCAGTTGCTGGCCTACCCCCCGGTCGTCGAGGGCGAGGACGTGGCTTCGTTCGAGGAGTTCGTGGCCGCCTTCGACTGGGCGAAGGTGAACACCACCGGCCCGATCTTCGACCTGGCCAAGCTGAACGCGCTCAACGGGCACTACATCCGGGCGCTGCCGGCCGATGAGCTGGCCGACCGGGTGGTCGAGTTCGCCGTCCGCGAGGGGCAGTGGACGCAGCCCTCTCCCGCGGAGGTGGCGCTGCTGCGCCGCGCGGTTCCGCTGGTGCAGGAGCGGCTGGTGCTGCTCAGTGAGGCGGTGCCGAAGCTGGCCTATCTGTTCAGCTCCGACGACGACCTCACGATCGACCCCGATGCTCTGGCCAAGGCTGGACCGGACGCCGTCCCGGTGGTCGCGGCCGCGACCGAAGCGCTGACCGCGCTGGGGGAGTGGGACCACGAGGCCATCCAGGCCGCGCTGCGCGAGGCACTGGTCGAGGGCATGGGCATCAAGCCGAAGTTCGCCTTCGGCCCGGTGCGGCTGGCGGTGACGGGATCGAACGTGTCGCCGCCGCTGTTCGAGTCGATGGAACTGCTGGGACGCGAGTCGTCGCTGGCCCGGCTGGCGAAGCTCGCCGCCCTGCTGTGAACCAGGTCGTCGCCGTCTTCGGCGGTCGCAGCGAGATCGGACTCGCGGTGGCCACCCGGCTCGCGCCCGGAGCCACAGTCGTGCTCGCTGCTCGCCCCGGACCGATGGACGGGGCGGTCGACGCCTGCCGACAGGCCGGCGCGACCCGGGTGGAGGTCTTCGACTTCGACGCCGACGATGTCGCCGCCCAGCCGGGCGTGGTTGCGGAGATCGAGGAGCGGGCCGGGCCGATCGACGTTGCCGTGCTCGCCTTCGGGGTACTGGGTGACCAGGCGTTGGCCGAACGGGACTCCACGGCTGCCGCGGCGTTGCTGCACACCGACTTCGTTGCCCAGGCCGCGCTGCTCACCGTCCTCGCCGACCGGATGCGGGCGCGTGGCGCCGGCACGCTGGTCGCGTTCTCCTCCGTCGCGGGCGCGCGCGTGCGGAGGGCCAACTATGTGTACGGCTCGGCCAAGGCGGGGCTGGACGGGTTCGCCTCCGGGCTGGCCGACGCCCTGCACGGCAGTGGCGTACACCTGATCATCGCCCGGCCCGGCTTCGTGGTCGGCCGGATGACCGCCGGCATGGAGCCGGCGCCGTTCTCCTCCACCCCCGACCAGGTCGCCGACGCGGTGGTGGCGCGCGTTCGATCGGGGCGGGGAGTGGACCTGTGGATCCCGTGGCAGCTGCGGGTCATGTTCGGGATCGCCCGCTTCGTGCCGCGGTCGTTGTGGCGGCGAATGCCCCGTTGACGCCGAGCGCCTCCCTTCGCGCCCAGCGCCCGTCCCTGGGCAGGGGCGCTCGACCCGAAGGGAGGCGCTCGGCGCGGGGTCAGTCGGCCTCGGCCGCCTCCAGTTCGTCCGGGAACGTCGGCAGTCCGGCCGGCGCGCGTCCGCTGGAGATCCGGATCAGGACCACGCCCGCGACGATCAGGACGCCGCCGAGAACCTGGATCGGCGCCGGCACCTCACCGAGCACGAGCGCGGCGAGCAGCGCGGCGAACAGCACCTCGGAGAGGCTGACGAAGCTCGACAGCCGTTCGCCCATCAGCCCGATCCCTGCGACCCCGAAGGCGTAGGCGAGCACGGTGGCTGCGACCACGACCACGCTGAGCGGCACCCACCACGGCACGGCGGCACCCATCAGTTCCACGTCCACCAGGGGTGCAGAGTAGGGAAGCGCACCGACCAGCACGGCCAGGCCGAGCACCACAGCGCCGACCGGCAGGCCGAACGCGGGCAGGGCCAGTGCGTGCAGCCGGGTCGGCCGGGCGCCGAGCAGGAAGTATGCGGCCGCGCCCACCATGGCGAGCAGGCCGAACAACACGCCCAGCGGGTCGACGCTGGCCCCGGTCAGATCGAGCACGAGGACCAGTCCGGCCAGGCTGCTCAGCGTCCCGGCGATCACGAGCCGGGACGGGGCGTGCCGTGTCCGCAGCCAGGCCAGCAGCACCAGGGCGACCGGCGCCAGGTACTCGATCAGCAGCGCGACGCTCACACTCATCCGGGAGACGGCGGCGAAGTACATCAGCTGGGCGGTGGCGACGGCCAGCGCGCCGAACGCAACGATGGTGCGCCACTCGGCGAGCACCTCGCGCAGTCGGCCGCGCATCACCCACAGCCCGACCGGAAGCAGGACGACGGCGGCCAGGGTGACCCGCCAGAACACCGCGGCACCCGGCGTCCACCCCGCCGAAAGCAGTGGACGGGCGAAGGTTCCGGACGTGGCGAAGGTCAGCGAAGCGACCAGCCCGAGCACCACGCCGAGGCCGATTCGGCTGGCCTGGACGGTCTCGACAGGCCCGGCGGACGTCATGCTCACGGGGGCAATGCTGCCCCAGGCAGGGGATTTTGCAACGCGGCGCCCAGCATGAAAGAATCGACAGGTTGCTCCGACGGGGACGCCTGCCTTGGCGGCCCCCCGGCAAGTCTGGTGCTGACGCGCCGGGCCCTACCACGACCCTTCAAAGAACGGTCATGTGCGGCCCAGAACCAGCCCGACACGCCCGACCCCGGGGGTCGGAGGGACGAAGCTTCTCCGGAAGATGCACCGGGGGAGTACGACGAGAAGAAGGACGAACCAGTGGCGGGACAGAAGATCCGGATCCGACTCCGGGCCTACGACCACGAGGTCATTGACTCCTCGGCGAAGAAGATCGTCGACACCGTGACCCGTACCGGCGCCAAGGTGGCGGGCCCCGTGCCGCTGCCCACCGAGAAGAACGTGTTCTGCGTGATCCGTTCTCCGCACAAGTACAAGGACAGCCGCGAGCACTTCGAGATGCGCACCCACAAGCGGCTCATTGACATCCTCGACCCGACGCCGAAGACCGTCGACTCGCTGATGCGGCTCGACCTTCCGGCCGGTGTCGACATCGAGATCAAGCTCCCGTGAGGTCAGGCGAGATGAGCGACAAGAACGTGAAGGGGCTGCTGGGCACCAAGCTCGGCATGACCCAGGTGTGGGACGCCGACAACCGGATCGTCCCGGTCACCGTGATCCAGGCGGGCCCCTGCGTGGTCACGCAGGTTCGCACCGCCGACGTCGACGGCTACTCCGCCGTCCAGCTCGGCTTCGGTGCGGTGAAGGCCAAGAACGTCACCAAGCCCGCCGCCGGGCACTTCGAGAAGGCGGGCGTCACCCCGCGCAAGCACCTCGTCGAGCTGCGCACCGCTGACGCCAGCGCCTACACCCTCGGCCAGGAGCTGACCGCAGAGGTGTTCGCCGAGGCCGACGTCGTCGACGTCACCGGCGTGACCCGGGGCAAGGGCACGGCCGGCGTGATGAAGCGGCACGGCTTCGGCGGTCTCCGCGCCAGCCACGGTGTGCACCGCAAGCACCGCTCGCCGGGCTCCATCGGCGCCTGCGCCACCCCGGGACACGTCTTCAAGGGCACCCGGATGGCCGGCCGGATGGGTGTCGAGAAGGTGACCGTGCAGAACCTGACCGTCCACGCCGTCGATGCGGAGCGCGGGCTCATCCTGGTCAAGGGCTCGGTGCCCGGCCCCAAGGGCGCCCTCGTCGTGCTGCGCAGCGCGGCCAAGAAGGGAGCCCAGGCATGAGCGAGACCCGCACCGTGAACGTGCTCGGCACGAAGTCGGCCAAGGCCGAGCTGCCGGCCGAACTGTTCGACGTACAGACCAATGTGCCGCTGATCCACCAGGTCGTGGTGGCCCAGCAGGCCGCAGCCCGCCAGGGCACCCACGCCACCAAGACCCGGGGCGACGTCGCCGGCGGTGGCGCCAAGCCGTGGCGCCAGAAGGGCACCGGACGCGCCCGTCAGGGTTCGCGCCGCGCCCCGCAGTGGACCGGCGGTGGCGTGGTGCACGGCCCGCAGCCGCGCAGCTACGCCCAGCGCACGCCCAAGAAGATGATCGCCGCCGCCCTGCGCGGGGCGCTCTCTGACCGGGCGCGCGAGGGCCGCATCCACGTGGTGGAGAGCATCGTCACCGGCGAGACCCCTTCCACCAGGGCCGCGCTGAAGGCGCTCGCCGAGGTGGGCAGCAGCAAGCTGCTGGTGGTGCTCGACCGTGACGAGGACGTGGCCTGGCTGAGCCTGCGCAACGTGCCGACGGTGCACGCGCTGGCCGTCGACCAGCTGAACGCCTACGACGTGCTGGTCAGCGACGACGTGGTCTTCACCACGGCCGCGCTGGCCGCCTTCGTCGCCGGGCCGATCAAGGGCAAGGTCGCCGTGGTGGCCGATGCCGAGGAGACTGAGGAGGCCGCCAAGTGAGCGAACTGAAGATCCGCGACCACCGCGACATCCTGCTGGCCCCGGTGGTCAGCGAGAAGAGCTACGGGCTGCTGGACGAGAACAAGTACACGTTCATCGTCTCCCCGGACGCCAACAAGACCGAGATCAAGATCGCGGTCGAGCAGGTGTTCGGCGTGAACGTGACGAGCGTGAACACCAGCAACCGGCACGGCAAGCGCAAGCGCACCCGGGCCGGCTGGGGCAAGCGTCCCGACACCAAACGCGCCATCGTGAGCATCGCCGATGGCCAGCGCATCGACATCTTCTCCGGGCCCCTGGCCTGAGCCGAGACAGGAAACGAACTCATGGGTATCCGAAAGTACAAGCCGACCACGCCGGGCCGCCGCGGCTCGAGTGTGGCCGACTTCGTCGAACTGACGCGCTCCACGCCGGAGAAGTCGCTGGTCACTTCCAAGCCGAAGACCGGTGGACGCAACAACTCCGGCCGGATCACCACTCGCCACATCGGCGGCGGGCACAAGCAGGCGTACCGGCTCGTCGACTTCCGTCGCTATGACAAGGACGGCGTCCCGGCCAAGGTCGCGCACATCGAGTACGACCCGAACCGCACCGCCCGGATCGCACTGCTGCACTACGCCGACGGCGAGAAGCGCTACATCATCGCCCCCAACGGCCTGGTCCAGGGCGCGACGGTGGAGGCCGGCGAGGCCGCCGACATCAAGCCCGGCAACAACCTGCCGCTGCGCAACATCCCCGTCGGCACCACGGTGCACGCGGTCGAGATGCGTCCCGGCGGTGGGGCCAAGCTCGGCCGCTCGGCCGGAGCCAAGATCCAGCTGGTCGCCCGCGAGGGCAAGATGGCCACGCTGCGCCTGCCGTCCGGCGAAATGCGCCTGGTCGACGTGCGCTGCCGCGCCACCATCGGCGAGGTCGGCAACGCCGAGCAGTCGAACATCAACTGGGGCAAGGCGGGCCGCAGTCGCTGGAAGGGCGTTCGCCCGACCGTCCGCGGCGTCGCGATGAACCCGATCGATCACCCGCACGGCGGTGGCGAGGGCAAGACCTCGGGCGGCCGGCACCCGGTCTCCCCGTGGGGCAAGCCCGAGGGCCGCACCCGGGACAAGAACAAGGCGAGTTCTCGCCTGATCATCCGTCGCCGGAAGTCCGGCAAGAAGCGCTGATTGGACAGGTGAGGTAGATGCCACGCAGCCTGAAGAAGGGCCCCTTCGTCGACGACCATCTGGTCAAGAAGGTCGACCTGCAGAACGAGAAGGGCACCAAGCAGGTCATCAAGACCTGGTCGCGGCGCTCCATGATCACCCCGGACATGATCGGCCACACGATTGCGGTGCACGACGGCCGCAAGCACGTGCCGGTGTTCGTGACCGAGTCGATGATCGGCCACAAGCTGGGCGAGTTCGCCCCCACCCGCACCTACCGCGGGCACATCAAGGAAGACAAGAAGTCGCGCCGCCGCTGAGGCAGCGAGAAGAGGAACTGATCAACAGATGAGCAACAAAGAGCGACCCACTCGTCGCGCCGCCCTGCTCGGGGATCGTCCTGGCTCGTACGCGATCGCGCGTCACGTCCGGATGAGCCCGATGAAGGTCCGCCGTGTGGTCGACCTGGTCCGTGGTCTGCCCGTCACCGATGCGCTTAACGTGCTGAAGTTCGCGCCGCAGGCGGCCTCCGAGCCCGTCTACAAGGTGGTGGCCAGCGCCACGGCCAACGCGGAGAGCACCGAGGGCCTGCGGGCCGAGGAGCTCTACGTCTCCCAGGCGTTCGTTGACGAGGGCATGACCCTGCGTCGCATCCGTCCCCGCGCCAAGGGCTCGGCGAGCCGGATCCTGAAGCGGGCGAGCCACATCACCGTCGTCGTCGAACCCAAGTCCGAGATGGGAGCCTGAGCATGGGCCAGAAGATCAACCCCCATGGCTTCCGCCTCGGGATCACCACTGACCACAAGACCCGCTGGTACGCCGACAAGGGCTACTCCGACCTGGTCGCCGAGGACGTGAAGATCCGCCGCTTCCTGGCCAAGAATCTCGAGCGGGCCGGCATCTCCAGCGTCGAGATCGAGCGCCGCAGCGAGCGCGTGACGATCTTCCTCTACGCCGCCCGTCCGGGCATCGTGATCGGCCGTAACGGCGCAGAGGCCGAGCGCGTCCGCGCCGAGCTGGAGAAGCTCACCGGCAAGCAGGTGCAGCTGAACATCCTCGAGGTGAAGAACCCCGAGACCGATGCGCAGCTGGTGGCGCAGGGCATCGCGGAGCAGCTGGGTGCCCGCGTGGCGTTCCGCCGCGCGATGCGCAAGGCGCAGCAGAGCGCGATGCGCGCCGGTGCCCTCGGTATCCGGATCCAGTGCTCCGGTCGTCTGGGCGGCGCCGAGATGAGCCGCTCGGAGTTCTACCGGGAGGGTCGGGTGCCGCTGCACACCCTCCGGGCCGACATCGACTACGGCTTCTACGAGGCCCGCACCACCTTCGGCCGGATCGGCGTGAAGGTGTGGATCTACAAGGGCGATGTCTCCGGCAACCGCGCCGAGCGGGCTGCACAGAAGGCTGCCCGCCAGGTGGCTTCGGGCGGTCGTGGCCGTCCGGCCCGCGGCCCGCGTCGCGATGGCGGGGCCGGCCGTGGCGATCGTCCCGAGCGCGGCGGACGCCGTCGTGCCGATTCCGTTGCCGAGGGCGCTGGGGCGCCGGAGGCTGTCGAGACCAACGCAGGAGCCTGACCATGCTCATTCCCCGTCGCGTCAAGCACCGCAAGCAGCACCACCCGAAGCGGTCCGGAATGGCCAAGGGTGGCACCAAGCTCGCCTTCGGCGACTACGGCATCCAGGCCCTGGAGTCCTCCTACCTGACCAACCGTCAGATCGAGAGCGCCCGTATCGCCATGACCCGTCACATCAAGCGTGGCGGCAAGGTGTGGATCAACGTCTACCCCGACCGTCCGATGACGAAGCACCCCGCGGAGTCCCGGATGGGTTCCGGCAAGGGTTCCCCCGAGTGGTGGATCGCCAACATCAAGCCGGGCCGGGTGTTGTTCGAACTCTCCGGTGTGGACGAGCCCGTGGCCCGCGAGGCCATGCGCCTTGCGATCCACAAGCTCCCGTTCAAGGCTCGCTTCATCAAGCGGGAAGTAGGTGACATCTGATGGCGAACACTGTGACGGCCAACGAGCTGCGTGGACTTTCCCGCGAGGAGCTCAACGCCAAGGTGGTCGAGCTGAAGGAGGAGCTGTTCGGGCTCCGCTTCGCCGCTGCCACCGGCCAGCTCGAGTCGCACGGACGGCTGCGCGAGGCCCGCAAGGACATCGCCCGCATCTACACCGTGCTGCAGGAGCGCAACCTCGGCATCGTGCCCGACCCGGATGAGGACAACTGAGAATGAGCGATAACGAGAGCAGCCGCGCGGCGCGCAAGGTCCGCGAGGGCATCGTCGTGTCCGACAAGATGGACAAGACCGTCGTCGTGTCCGTCGAGCAGCGCGTGAAGCACCCGCTGTACGGCAAGGTGATGACGAAGTCCGAGCGCCTCAAGGCGCACGACGAGGCCAACGAGGCCGGCGTCGGTGACCGTGTGCGGGTGATGGAGACCCGGCCCACCTCCGCAACCAAGCGGTGGCGTGTGGTCGAGGTCCTCGAGAAGGCCAAGTGACCAGGGGAGTATGTAGATGATCCAGCAGGAGACGCGACTCAAGGTCGCCGACAACACCGGTGCGAAGGAACTCCTCTGCATCCGCGTGCTGGGCGGCTCCAAGCGTCGCTACGCCGGCCTGGGCGACAAGATCGTCGCGACGGTCAAGGACGCCATCCCCGGTGGCAACGTGAAGAAGGGCGAGGTCGTGAAGGCGGTCGTCGTCCGCACGGTGAAGGAGACCCGTCGTCCGGACGGCTCCTACATCAAGTTCGACGAGAACGCCGCCGTGATCCTGAAGGGTGACGGGGAGCCTCGCGGCACCCGCATCTTCGGTCCGGTCGGCCGTGAGCTGCGCGAGAAGAAGTACATGCGGATCATCTCGCTCGCGCCGGAGGTGTTGTGAGGCATGGCGAATTCGCTGCACGTGAAGAAGGGTGACCGCGTCAAGGTCATCGCGGGCAAGGACAAGGGCCGAATCGGGGAGATCATCTCCGTCGACCCGCAGGCCGGCCGTGTGCTGGTCCAGGGCGTGAACCTGGTCAAGAAGCACAAGCGGGAGACCCAGAACAACCAGACCCGGCAGAACAACGCCGCCGGGATCATCACCACCGAGGCCCCGATCGACGTGTCCAACGTCCAGCTCGTGGTCAAGGTGGACGGCAAGGACGTGGTGACCCGCGTCGGCTACGAACGCCAGGAGGTGACCAAGCGTCGCGCTGACGGTACCGAGTACACCGCCGAGCGCAGCGTGCGGATCGCCCGCAAGACCGGGAAGGAAATCTGATGGCCGCTACTGCGACCGCCACGAAGAGCCTGCCGCGACTGAAGGAGAAGTACCGCTCCGAGATCGCGCCGGCGCTCCACTCCGAGTTCGGGTACGACAACGTCATGCAGATCCCCGGTCTGGTGAAGATCGTGGTGAACATGGGTGTCGGTGAGGCGGCCCGTGACTCGAAGGTGATCGACGCCGCCGTGCGTGATCTCACCGCGATCACCGGGCAGAAGCCGACGGTGACCAAGGCCCGCAAGTCGATCGCGCAGTTCAAGCTGCGCGAGGGCATGCCGATCGGCTGCCACGTGACCCTGCGCGGCGACCGGATGTGGGAGTTCGCCGACCGGCTGCTCACCCTGGCTCTGCCCCGGATCCGCGACTTCCGCGGCCTCTCCGCCCGGCAGTTCGACGGCAAGGGCAACTACACCTTCGGTCTCACCGAGCAGGTCATGTTCCACGAGATCGACCAGGACCGGATCGACAAGCTGCGCGGCATGGACATCACGTTCGTGACCACGGCCACCACCGACGACGAGGGTCGCGCCCTGCTGAAGGCGCTCGGCTTCCCGTTCAAGGCCCCGGCGGACGAGGCCGCGAAGGTCGTCCGCAAGCGTCCGGCGTTCACCGGCAAGAAGAAGAAGTGAGCTGAACCATGGCCAAGACCGCTCTGAAGGTGAAGCAGGCCCGCAAGCCGAAGTTCGCCGTCCGCGCCTACACCCGCTGCAACCGCTGCGGCCGGCCGAAGGCTGTATTCCGCAAGTTCGGCCTGTGCCGGATCTGTGTCCGTGAGCTCGCCCACAAGGGCGAACTGCCCGGCGTGATCAAGTCCTCCTGGTGAGCACTCACCACCAGACCAACCACAACCCGCTGAAGGTCCGTCCGGCAAGGACGGAAACCGTGGCGAGAAAGAGACACCAGACGTCATGACCATGACCGATCCGATCGCGGACATGCTGACCCGGCTGCGGAACGCCAATCAGGCGTACCACGAGTCGACGTCCATGCCGCACAGCAAGATCAAGGTGGGCATCGCCGAGATCCTGACCAAGCAGGGCTACATCGCCGGCTACGAGGTGCTCGAGCCGGGCACCGGCGAGGTCGGCAAGACCCTGCGGCTCACCCTCAAGTACGGCACGAACCGCGAGCGGTCCATCGCCGGGGTGCGCCGGATCTCCAAGCCCGGCCTGCGGGTCTACGCGAAGTCCACCGCCCTCCCGAAGGTTCTCGGCGGCATGGGCATCGCGATCATTTCCACCTCCCAAGGTCTTCTGACCGACAAGGAGGCCAATTCTCGGAGCGTCGGCGGGGAAGTCCTCGCCTACGTGTGGTGAGCGAAAGGAGCTGAACAGATGTCACGCATTGGCAGGCTTCCGATCGCCATCCCGGCCGGGGTGGATGTCACCCTCGACGGCCAGACGGTGTCGGTGAAGGGCCCGAAGGGCTCGCTGCAGCACACCGTCAAGGAGCCGATCAAGGTCGCGCGCAACGAGGTCGGCGAGCTGGAGGTGTCGCGCCCGGACGACGAGCGGGTCAGCCGCTCGCTGCACGGCCTCACCCGGACGCTCGTGGCCAACATGGTCACCGGAGTCACCGCGGGCTATGAGAAGAAGCTCGAGATCGTGGGCGTCGGCTACCGGGTGATCTTCAAGAGCCCCGAGCAGCTGGAGTTCAACCTCGGCTTCTCGCACCCGGTGATCGTGAACGCGCCGGAGGGCATCACGTTCTCGGTGGAGAGCAACACGCGGTTCACCGTCTACGGGATTGACAAGCAGGCGGTGGGCGAGGTCGCGGCCAACATCCGCAAGATTCGCAAGCCCGAGCCGTACAAGGGCAAGGGCGTGCGCTACGCCGGCGAGAGGGTTCGCCGCAAGGTTGGAAAGGCGGGTAAGTGATGGCTATCTCACTGTCGACGAACAAGGGCACGGCAGACAAGGCCGCATCGCGGCTGCGCCGGCAGGCCCGCGGTCGCAAGAAGATCGCCGGTACGCCCGACCGTCCGCGCCTGGTGGTGTTCCGGTCCAGCCGGCACATTGCCGCGCAGGTTATCGACGACACCGCCGGGGTCACCCTGGCGTCCGCGTCGTCGCTGGAGCTGCGCGCCAAGGCCGGCGACAAGTCGGAGAAGGCGAAGGCGGTCGGCAAGCTGGTTGCCGAGCGGGCGAAGAACGCCGGCGTGGAGACCGTCGTGTTCGACCGCGCGGGCAACAAGTACCACGGACGGGTTGCGGCGCTGGCGGACAGTGCCCGCGAGGCCGGTCTCGGATTCTGACGGACTCGGAAAGGTAATACTCACGATGAATGGAACCCAGCGCCGCGGTGGCGGTGCCGGTGGTGAGCAGCGTCGCGGGGGTCGCGAGGACCGTCGGAACCGGGACGCCGCCGCCGAGAAGGAGAAGAGCAACTACCTGGAGCGGGTGGTCGCCATCAATCGCGTCGCCAAGGTCGTCCAGGGCGGTCGCCGGTTCAGCTTCACCGCGCTGGTCGTGGTGGGCGACGGCGACGGCACCGTCGGCGTCGGCTACGGCAAGGCCAAGGAGGTGCCCGCGGCGATCGCCAAGGGCGTCGAGGAGGCCAAGAAGCACTTCTTCCGCGTGCCGCGGGTGCAGGGGACGATTCCCCACCCCGTGCAGGGCGAGAAGGCTGCCGGTGTCGTGATGCTGCGTCCGGCCTCCCCGGGTACCGGTGTGATCGCCGGCGGCTCGGCCCGCGCCGTGCTCGAGTGCGCGGGCGTGCACGACGTGCTCGCCAAGTCGCTCGGCTCGGACAACGCGATCAACGTGGTGCACGCCACGGTGGCGGCGCTGCAGAGCCTGGAGGAGCCGGAGTCGGTGGCCAAGCGCCGCGGACTCTCGGTGGCCGAGGTGACCCCGGCCGCCATCCTGCGGGCCCGTGAGGAGGGCGCGCACGCATGAGCCGGTTCAAGGTGACCCAGATCAAGTCTGGGATTGGTGGCAAGCAGAACCAGCGCGACACCCTGCGTTCCCTGGGGCTGAAGCGCATCGGCGACGTCGTGGTGATCGAGGACCGGCCCGAACTCGTGGGCATGGTCAAGGCGATCCCGCACCTCGTCGCCGTCGAGGAGGTCGAGTGACATGGCATTGAAGGTTCATCACCTGCGTCCGGCCCCGGGCGCGAAGACCGAGAAGACCCGCGTGGGCCGCGGTGAGGGTTCCAAGGGCAAGACCGCTGGCCGTGGCACGAAGGGCACCGGTGCACGGAAGAACACCCCGGAGAACTTCGAGGGTGGCCAGATGCCGCTGCACATGAGGCTGCCGAAGCTGCGTGGGTTCGCCAACCCGTTCCGGGTGGAGTACCAGGTGGTCAACGTGGCCCGGATCGCCGACCTGTTCCCCGAGGGCGGCGCGGTGACGCCGGCCGACCTCGTGGCCAAGGGTGCGGTCCGCGACGGCGAGCTGGTCAAGGTGCTCGGCAACGGAGAGATCTCCGTGGCCGTGCAGGTCAGCGCACACGCGTTCTCCGCGTCTGCGAAGGCGAAGATCGAGAAGGCCGGCGGCACCGCTACCGAGCTCTGATCGATCACAGCGCTGAGGGCCCCCGGCATCGAGCCGGGGGCCCTCGCGCGTCCGGAGCCGGCGCCTGCACAACCCGTCGTCCGACCGGGGCCTGGGGGGAGGCTCGCGGGGGAGCGGGTGGCGCGGACGGGCGCAGCCCCGAGCAAGGGGCGGGTCGGCGTCCCGATGCGGGAATCTCCCGCTCCGCTTGATAGAGTTCCTCGGGTTGTCTGCGCAGTGTCGCGGCGACGGGACGGCGCTGTGTTCGCAGTGCCTCGAGGTAAGGAGTAGGTCCACTACATGCTCTCCGCATTCGCGAACGCGCTACGGACGCCTGACCTGCGCAGGAAGATCCTGTTCACGCTGATGATCCTGGCGGTCTTCCGGCTCGGCTCGACGATCCCCACACCCAACGTGAACATCGTCAACGTGGACCAGTGCCGCACCCAGGCAACCGCCGGTGACGCGGCCGGCCTGTACTCGATGATCCAGCTGTTCTCCGGCGGCGCCCTGCTCCAGTTGGCGATCTTCGCGCTGGGGATCATGCCCTACATCACCGCCAGCATCATCCTGCAGTTGCTCACCGTCGTGATCCCGCGGCTCGAGGCGCTGAAGAAGGAGGGTGCCTCTGGCACCCAGAAGATCACCCAGTACACGCGGTACCTGACCCTGGTACTGGCCGTGCTCAACTCGACCGCCTTCGTCACCCTCGCCGTGAACGGCCAGCTGTTCCAGGGCTGCTCGCTCGACCTCGTCTACGACAAGAGCATCTTCCCGATCATCACGATGATCCTCACCATGACCGCCGGTACCGGCGTGATCATGTGGCTCGGCGAGCTGATCACCGACCGCGGTGTCGGCAACGGCATGTCGGTGATGATCTTCACCCAGATCGCTGCGCAGTTCCCGGCGTCCCTGTGGGCGATCAAGGAGAGCCGCGAGGGCGCGCAGGGCTGGTTCTACTTCATCGTGGTGCTGATCATCGGCCTCGGCGTGATGGCGGGCGTGATCTTCATGGAGCAGGCGCAGCGGCGCATCCCCGTCCAGTACGCCAAGCGCATGGTCGGACGCAGGCTGCTGGGCGGCTCCACCACCTACATCCCGATGAAGGTGAACCAGGCCGGCGTGATCCCGGTCATCTTCGCCTCGTCGATGCTCTACCTGCCCGTGCTCTACGCCCAGTTCCAGCCGAACAACCCGGTGTCGAGCTGGATCGCGGGGAACCTCACGACCGGCAGCTGGATCTACGAGTCCGTCTTCTTCGTCCTGATCATCTTCTTCGCCTACTTCTACGTCTCGATCACCTTCGACCCGGTCGAGGTGAGCGACAACATGAAGAAGTACGGCGGCTTCATCCCGGGCGTGCGGGCGGGAGGGCCGACCGAGCGCTACCTGGCGCACGTGCTGTCGCGGCTGACCGCTCCCGGCTCGCTGTACCTGGCCCTGATCGCGCTGATCCCTGCGATCGCGTTCATCGTGATCGGCACGCACAACAAGTTCCCCTTCGGCGGTACCTCGATCCTGATCATCGTCGGAGTCGGTCTGGATACTGTGAAGCAGATCCAGAGCCAGTTGCAGCAACGAAACTACGAAGGATTCCTCAGATGAGACTGCTCATCATGGGCCCTCCCGGTGTCGGGAAGGGTACCCAGGCCACGGGCATCGCCGCCCACTACGGCATTCCTGCGATCTCCACCGGTGACATCTTCCGGGCGAACGTCAAGAACCAGACCGCGCTGGGCCAGGAGGTCTCGCGGATCATGGCCGAGGGCGGCTACGTGCCCGACGAGATCACCAACGCGATCGTCGCCGACCGGCTCACCGAGGCGGACGCTGCCTCCGGCTGGCTGCTGGACGGCTACCCGCGGACCGCGGGTCAGGTGGACGCGCTCGACGTCGAGCTCGCGAAGACCGGCCAGGCGATCGACGCGGTGATCTCGCTGGTCGCCGACACCGACGTGCTGGTGGATCGGCTGCTGAAGCGGGCAGAGCTCGAGGGTCGTGCCGACGACAACGCCGAGACCATCCGCAACCGCATGGTGATCTACACCGAGGCGACCGATCCGCTGCTCGCCACCTACCGCGACCGCGGCCTGCTGGTCGAGGTGGATGGCATCGGGACGATCGAAGAGGTCGCCGGACGGATCACGACGGCGCTCGACGCGCGGCTCGCCTGACCCGTGCCACGCCGGACGTCCATCGGGGCGAAGTCGGCCGGGCAGATCCTCAAGATGCGTGCGGCCGGCCTCGTGGTCGGACGCACGCTGCAGGCGCTTCGTGAGGCCGCCCGACCCGGTGTGACCACTGCGGAGCTGGATCAGCTCGCCCGTGAGCGCATCGCCGAAGCCGGCGCGGTCTCGTCGTTCCTCGGCTACGGGGCGGGCTTCGGGCTGCCCCCGTTCCCCGCGGTGACCTGCATCTCGGTGAACTCCGAGATCGTGCACGGCATCCCCGGTGATCGCGTGCTCGCCGATGGCGACCTGGTGAGTGTGGACTTCGGCGTGTCCCTGGACTCCTGGCACGGTGACTCGGCGATCACGTTCGTCGTCGGCACCGGCTCGGCGCCGGCCGAGACGCTCAGTGAGGTAACCCGGCAGGCGATGTGGGCGGGCATCGCCGCCGCCCGGGTCGGCGGCCGGATCGGCGATATCGGCCACGCGGTCGAGACCTCGATCCGGTCGAACCCGACGCGCTACGGGATCGTCTCCGAGTACACCGGGCACGGCATCGGAACGCAGATGCACGAGTCGCCCGACGTCCCCAACCTGGGGCGTCGCGGACGCGGGGAACTGCTCGTGAAGGGCACCTGTATCGCGATCGAGCCGATGGTCACCCTCGGATCGGCGGCGAACGCCACGCTGGACGACGAGTGGACGGTCGTCACCCGCGACCACTCGCTGGCCGCTCACTGGGAGCACACGATCGCCCTGACCGGCACCGGCGTCTGGGTACTCACCGCAGAGGACGGCGGCGAGGCGGAGCTCACCGCCAGAGGCGTGAAGTTCGGACCCCTGGGGGAGTGATGGAGCGGGTAGCGCTCGTCGGTCTCGGGGCCATCGGCGCCGGCTACGCCAGCCGGTTCGTCGAGGCGGGCATCGACCTGCGCGTGCTCGCGGACGCCGGTCGCCGCGCCAGGTATGCGGGACAGCCGACGGTCGTGAACGGGCGTCGGTACGACTTCGAGTTCTCCGACGGCTCCGAAGGGCCCGCCGACCTGGCCGTGGTCGCGGTGAAGCGGGCCGCACTGGACGAGGCGATCGAGCTGCTGCGTCCATGCGTGACGGGCCGGACGGTCGTGCTCAGCCTGCTCAACGGCATCGACAGCGAAGAAGTGCTCGCCGCAGCGTTCCCGCAGGCGACCGTCCTGCTGGCGGTGAGCGTAGGGATCGACGCCGTCCGGGAGAACCGCGAGGTGCGCTTCTCCTCGCTCGGCCGGATCGTGTTCGGCGAGCCGGCCAACCCAGGACCGCACGCCGAAGCGGTGGCCGAGACCTCCGACCTGCTCGCCCGGGCGGGGATCGAGGCCGTCGTGCCGCAGGACATGGTGCACGAGCTGTGGTGGAAGTGGCTGATCAACGTCGGGGTGAACCAGGTCTCCGCCCTGATCCGGGCGCCCTACCGGGTGCTGCAGGACCGGGCGAACCCTGCGCGCGCGGTGATGATCGCCGCGCAGCGCGAGGTGATGGCCGTGGCGAACGCCCGCGGCGTGAGCCTGGACGAGTCCGATCTCAACCGCTGGCTGGGTGTGCTGGACGGCCTCGGCCCGGACAACTACACCTCGATGGCCCAGGACGCGTTGGCCGGAAGGTCGACAGAGGTGGACAGCTTCGCCGGCACGGTGGTGCGGCTCGGCGCCGAACTCGGCGTGGACGTGCCCGTCAACACCGTGTTGTACGGGCTGCTGAAGGGTGCGGAGGCGGTTCTGGCCTAGCGTGCGGGTGCGGATCCCTGGAGCCGGATCTTTCCTCACCCGGCTGCGGCCGGACTCGTCGTGCTCAGGGCGCTGACGCTACCGGAACGCTCCTCGTCTGCCAGGCGCCGTGGACCGAGTGCGGCCGGAAGCCGAGCTGGGTGTTGATCGCGAGCATGTGGGCGTTCTCTCCTGCGTTCCAGGTGTCGAGGTGCTGCGCGTCCGGCTGGTCCTCGGCGAGCAGTTGCAGGTTGGCGACCTTCACCAGAAGCCCGAGCCGGTGCCCGCGGTGTTCCCCGGCGACGACGGTCGTCCACTGATCGGGCCGGTGCGGGTGGGAGTCGTGGACCTGGACCGTGGTGTAGCCCGCGGCCGAACCGTCCGGGGCGATCGCAAGGGTCGTCACCGAATGCCCGGACCGGTGGATCTGCTCATCCATCTGCCGAACCCGCTCCGCGTCCCAGTTCTCGGGCTGCCAGTCGACATCTCCGGTGGGCGCATCCGTGGACACGGCGCGTTGCATCGCGGCGACCCGGTCGTGGTGCCGGGCGGGCGTTGGCCCGGTCCAGGACTCCACCCGGTAGGCAGGCAGTGCGTGTGCTTCGGCCTGCGCGCGCAACTCGGCGAGCAGTCCTGGCGGTACCGGGAGTTCGAGCCGCGACTGGCGCTCGACCTGGGCCAGGGACAGCCCGAGCGACCGGGCGAAGCGACTGCCCGCGTCCAGGGGGATCCAGCCTTCGCCGGTGGGCGGGACCAGCCGTTCCGCCTCCGGGTCGGCGCTGGCGAGGTGGTGCTCGCTCCAGGCGAGGATCGTGTCCCGTCCGTACTCGCCGGCGATCCGAACGACCTCGCGCCACAGGGCCGTGCCGATCCCGCCACGGCGCAGGCCGGCGCGGACGTCGCAGAAACAGTCCTCGACAAGGTGACGGTTGTCCGCGGTGGGCAGTGAGAACTGGATCGAGCCGAGCAGTTCCACCGGTTCCGCCGGCGCGAGCGGCAGTCCGAACCGACCCCGCGGCCCCGCCGCGGGCGCCGGCCCCGGGACGGCGACCAGGGCGGCCTTGATCGCGGCCTTCTCGTTGGCGTAGCTGTTTCGCATCCAGTCGGCCGACAGCGACAGGTCCTCACCGTAGAGCTCGGTGGTGATCTCGACCTCGAGGTCGTGCAGGGCGCCGAAGGCCCAGTCGGTGCCAGCCGCGATCTCGCGGATGTGGAAGGCGGACATCGCCGCAGGATAGCCCGTAGCCGGGGTGCCGCGCGTAGCCGGAGAACTTCTCCGGGCTACTCTTCCTGCGTGATCAGCACAGCGCAGCGCCGGCTCCGCGCGGGCCTGATCGACCTCGCCCTGATGCTGGTCTGGGCCCTCCTGGTGGGCGTCGTCGCCCTCGGCCTGCTGACGTTCAAGGCGTTGGCTGGGGTGGGCCCGCTGGGGCTCAACCTGACCGGGATCGCTGCGGTGGTGCTGCCGGTGACCATCGGGCTCACCGTGCTGGAGGCCGGACGTTACGAGGCCACCCCCGGCAAGCTGAAGCTCGGCCTGCGGGTGCGGCGTGACCCCGGTGGTGAGCGAATCTCCTGGGCCCGGTCCTTCCTTCGCAACCTGCTCAAGCTCGGCCTGCCGTGGCTGCTGCTGCACCTGGCGGTGATCGCGATCACGATCGGCGGAGGGAGCCTGGCCGCCTGGTCCGGCCTCCTGCTGGCCCTGGCAGTGCCGGTGGCCTACGTGGTGTCGCTGTTGCGTGGCGACGGTCGTACGATCTACGACCACCTCGCCGGCACGATGGTGATCAGCACGGAGCCGGGCCGCCGGTTCGCCGCAGACTGACGACCGGCCTAGAATCCACAGGTGAACCAGCCAGAGGCCGCCCAGACCCGCTTCGATGACCTCGGTCTCGACCCCCGCCTGCTGAAGGCGGTGCGCGAGTTGGGCTATGAGACCCCCACCGCGATCCAGGCCGCCACCATCCCGCCGCTGCTGGGCGGCCACGACGTCGTCGGCCGTGCGCAGACCGGCACGGGGAAGACGGCCGCGTTCGCGCTGCCGGTGCTGAGCCTGCTCAGCCACGCCCAGAAGGCGCCCGAGGCGCTGGTCCTGTGCCCGACCCGTGAGCTCGCGCTGCAGGTCTGCGAGGCGTTCACCAGCTACAGCGCCCACCTGCCCGGCGTCCATGTGCTGCCGGTGTACGGCGGGCAGGGCTACGGCGTCCAGCTCAGCGCCCTGCGTCGGGGCGTCCAGGTGGTCGTCGGCACTCCGGGTCGGGTGATCGACCATCTGGAGAAGGGCACGCTCGATCTCACCCAGCTACGGTTCCTGGTCCTGGACGAGGCTGACGAGATGTTGAAGATGGGCTTCGCAGAGGACGTGGAGACGATCCTCGCCGACACCCCGTCCGACAAGCAGGTGGCGCTGTTCTCCGCCACCATGCCCGGCCCGATCCGAAAGATCGCGCAGCGCTACCTCACCGACCCGGTCGAGGTGCACATCAAGGCCAGGACCGCAACCGTCGGCACCACCGGCCAGCGGTACCTTAAGGTCCCCCACACACAGAAGCTGGACGCGCTGACCCGGATCCTCGAGGTGGAGAACTTCGAGGCGATGATCATCTTCGCGCGTACCAAGCAGGAGACCGAGCAGCTCGCCGAGCGACTCCGGGCCCGGGGATTCGCCGCGACCGCCCTCAACGGCGACGTCGCGCAGGCGCAGCGCGAGCGGATCATCAACCAGCTGAAGTCGGGCCGCCTCGACATCCTGGTCGCGACCGACGTCGCTGCCCGCGGCCTCGACGTCGAGCGGATCAGCCACGTCGTGAACTACGACATCCCGACCGACACCGAGTCCTACGTGCACCGGATCGGACGCACGGGCAGGGCCGGCCGGGCCGGTGAGGCGATCTCGTTCGTCACGCCGAAGGAGTTCCGGTTGCTGAGGGCGATCGAGAAGGCCACCCGCCAGGAGGTCACCCCGATGGCCTTGCCCACCGTGGACGACGTGAACAGCACCCGGCTGAGCAAGTTCGACGACGCGATCACCGCCGCGCTGGGCTCGGAGTCGGTCGACTTCTTCCGCGACGTGGTCTCCCACTACGTACGCGAGCACGAGGTTGCCGAGGTGGACGTGGCCGCAGCGCTGGCCATTGTGCTGCAGGGCGACACTCCGTTGTTGCTCGAGGCCGAGCCGGAGATCACCCCGTCCGGGCACCCGGGCGAGAAGGACCGGCGTGGGGACACCGGGCGCCGGCGGCCGGCGCAGGAACTGGCCACCTACCGGATCAGCGTCGGACGCAGGCACCGGATCCAGCCGCGTCAGATCGTGGGGGCGCTGGCCAACGAGGGCGGTCTCGGCAGGGACGACTTCGGCCACATCGACATCCGCGTGGACCACTCGCTGGTCGAACTGCCGGCCCAGCTCCCGCCCGGTGCATGGGCCCGGCTCGCCGACACCCGCATCTCCGGCAAGCTGATCGAGCTGCGCCGCCTGGAGGAGCGCGGACCCCGGAAGAAGGAGCGCCACAAGCCGCACAAGGGCTGAGCGCCGTCCTGCTGCGCCGCGGCCGGCCGCTGCTCCGCCCGAACGCTGCGGCCGCTGTCCGGCCCGATCGTCCCGGCGTTCACCTTCGGCCGGCTCCGCAATGTCGGCCGACCCCGTAACGGGCGCGTTTCGACATCTCGCTGAAACAGCCGGGGATACCTTCGTGAAACACTCCCGGCCTAGTCTGGCCATGTGAGCCTGCTGTTTCGCGATTACGCCGGCACCCCCAAGGCCTTCGACGAGGTGGTGGGTGCCCAGGGCGTGCGGGTGGCCTACGGCTCGGTGCTGAGACAGCTCGCCAAGCTGGACGCCGACGAGGTCCGCGCCCGCGCAGAGTACCTGAAGTCGACCTATCTGGATCAGGGCGTCACCTTCGACATCGGTGGGGAGGAGCGGCCGTTCCCGCTCGACATCGTGCCGCGCGTGCTGCTGGCGGAGGAGTGGGCGGAAGTCGAGGAGGGCGTGGCCCAGCGGGTCCGGGCGCTGGAGGCGTTCCTCTCCGACATCTACGGTGAGGGCCGGGCGTTCCGGGACCGTGTCATCCCGCGCCGCGTGGTCGTCACCTCGCCGCACTACCACCGGGTGGTCGCGGGGATCCGGATGCCGAACCGGGTGCGCTGCCACGTGGCGGGCATCGATCTCGTCCGGGACGAGGTGGGACGGTTCCGGGTGCTGGAGGACAACGTCCGGGTCCCTTCCGGCGTCTCCTACGTGATGACGAACCGGCGGGCGATGTTCTCCGCGCTGCCGGAGGTGACCGCCCGGCACCGGATCCGTCCAGTCGAGGGCTACCCGCTGCAGCTGCTTGCCGCCCTGCGGGCTGCCGCGCCGAGCGGGGTGAGTGACCCGACCGTGGTCGTGCTCACCCCCGGCGTGTACAACTCGGCCTACTTCGAGCATGCGTTGCTGGCCCGGATGATGGGTGTGGAGTTGGTCGAGGGCCGCGACCTGGTCTGCCACAACGGACGCGTGTCCGTGCGCACCACGCAGGGGCTGCGGCCCGTCCACGTGATCTACCGGCGGGTGGACGACGAGTTCCTCGACCCGGCCCAGTTCCGGTCCGACTCGATGCTGGGCTGCGCGGGTCTGATCACCGCCGCGCGCGCAGGAAACGTGACCATCGCCAACGCCGTCGGCAACGGGGTGGCCGACGACAAGCTCGTCTACACCTACATTCCGGACCTGATCCGCTACTACCTGGGCGAGGAGCCGAAGCTGGCCAGCGTCGACACCTGGCGGCTGGAGGACGAGCACCACCGCGAGGAGGTACTCGACCGGCTCGACGAGCTCGTGCTGAAGCCGGTGGACGGGTCCGGCGGCAAGGGCATCGTGATCGGGCCGCGGGCGAACGCCAGACAGCTGGACGCGCTGCGCGCGCGGATCCTGAAGGATCCGCGCGGCTGGATCGCCCAGCCCGTCGTGCAGTTGTCCACCGTGCCGACGATGATCGACGGGAAGATGGCGCCACGGCATGTGGACCTGCGACCGTTCGCGGTGAACTCCGGCGATGGTGTGTACGTGCTGCCGGGCGGGCTGACCCGGGTGGCGCTGCCCGAGGGCGAGCTGATCGTGAACTCCAGCCAGGGCGGTGGTTCCAAGGACACCTGGGTGCTCGCCCAGGACGGCGTCAGGGGTCACCGCAGGCGGCGGCGTCCGCGTGAGGCACTGACGGGTGTGCCGCAGGGCGACCTCGGCGCAGAGTTGGTGCAGCAGCAGGCGCAGCAACAGCAGCAGACCCGGATCGGCGGTGCGCCGTGCTGAGCCGGATCGCGGAGTCGCTGTTCTGGATCGGCCGGTACCTGGAGCGGGCCGAGGACACCACGCGGATCGTCGAGGTGCACCTCCAGCTGCTGCTCGACGACCCGACGGTCGACCAGGACGACGCGGCGGTGAACCTGCTCGAGGTGATGGGAGTGCCGGTGGGCGAGTCCGCCGACACCAACGAGGTGCTGCGTGCGCTGTGCTACGACCCGACCTCGCCGAGTTCGGTGGCCGCTGCGCTCGGCGGCGCCCGCGAAGCTGCCCGGCGGGCCCGGGAGACCGTCTCGATCGAGATGTGGGAGGCGATCAACACCACCTGGAACTCGGTCAAGGGCGGACGGCTGCAGCGGATGCGCCCGGCCTCGGCGTTCCGGCACGTCCGGGAGCGCTGCGCGGTCATCTCCGGCACGGCCGACCAGACCATGAGCCATGACGACGGATGGCTGTTCCTCACGCTCGGCCGGAACATCGAGCGGATCGACATGACCGCCCGACTGATCTCGACCGCGCACCTGATCTCGGGCAGCCAGGCCACCTGGAGCAACGTCCTGCGCGGCTGTGGCGCCCACCACGCGTTCGTGCGCACCTACGGCGGGGTGACGACCGACACCGACGCGGCAGAGTTCCTGCTGCTGGACCGGCTGTTCCCGCGCTCGGTCGTGCACAACCTGCGCGCTGCCCAGGCGGCCCTGGTGGAACTCGACCAGAAGGCGCGGCGGGCCGGATCGGACGAGGCGCAGCGGCTGCTCGGTACCGCCAGGGCGGCACTGGAGTACCGCGACCCCGGCATGCTGCTGGAGGACCTGCCGCAGCGGATGACCGACCTGCAGCAGATCTGCAACCACGTCAGCGAGGCGATCACACAGCGGTACTTCAGCGGTGCGACCGCGGCGACCTGGAGCGGAGGCAACTGATGGGCCGGCAGCTACGCGTCGTCCACCACACCGGCTACAAGTACACGGGCCTGGTCAGCGCGTCCCACAATGAAGCACGGATGACTCCGCGGGCCACGCGCGAGCAATTCGTCCTCGCCACCCGGATCGACATCACGCCGATGGCCTGGTCGCACTCGTTCGTCGACTACTGGGGTACCCCGGTGACCGCCTTCGAGATCGCTGAGCCGCACAGCGAGATGGACGTGGTCGCCACCTCCACCGTCGACGTGGGCGACCGGCTCGCCGTCGGGCCGGGGATCAGCTGGGAGGGTCTGGCCGACCCGCTGTTGTGCGACCAGCAGGTCGAGTTCCTGACCGGGTCGGACCACGTCGAGCCGCCGGCGGAGCTGCGTCGGTTCGCCGCGGAGGCAGCGAAGGAGGCGGGCCGTCCTTCCGAGGCAGTGCACGCGATCATCGGCAGGATCCGTGACCGGGTTGCCTACGAGCCGGGATCGACCGAGGTGCACACCCGTGCGGTGAGCGTGTGGGAGGCGCGGGCCGGCGTCTGCCAGGATCTCGTGCACCTGGGCCTCGGCGCGCTGCGCAGCGTCGGCATCCCGGCCCGCTACGTGTCCGGCTACGTGATGCCCAACGCCACCCCCCAGGTCGGGGAGGCGAGGACGGGGGAGTCGCACGCGTGGCTGCAGTACTGGGACGGCGCCTGGGTGGGCCTCGACCCGACGAATGACAGCGCGCCCGGCGACTTCCACGTCGAGGTCGGTGTGGGTCGCGACTACTTCGATGTGACGCCCTTGAAGGGGGTCTACTCGGGTTCGCAGTCCTCCGAACTGTTCGTCGAGGTGGAGATCACCGTCCTGGCCTGACCGGGCAGGAGGCCTGGCCGAGCGGGATTGGCCGAAAAGGGGACGGTTCTCCTTTTCGGCCAGGGAGGGGGTGGCTGAAAAGGAGAACCGTCCCCTTCCCGGCCAGAGGGCGTTCAGCGTCGCGGCAGCGGCCCGGGCCGGTACTCCTTGTTGGTCGGACGCATGTCCTCTCCGGTGAGCTCCTCGTGCACCCGGTAGGCCGCCAGCGCGCCGGTGAGCAGCTGCGCCCATGCGTCCGGCCCACCCGGCGACCAGGCCGACGCCACGAGCACTCCCGGCCGTGCCGGCTGCAGCAACGGCAGGTCGTACAGGGTGCGCCAGGACGTCCACCGCGGACCGCCGGCCGGCGAACGGCGCAGACGCCGCGCGACCCGGCCGTCCACCCGTTCCCGGGTCAGGTCGGCATGGCTGAACGGGTCGATCGTGCTGATCACCGCCTCGGCGCGGACGGTACCCGCAGCGGTGTGGAGCTCGTGGCCTCCTCCCTCGGCCGGTCGGACCGAGTACACCTCCGTGCCCGTGCGGATCTGGACGCCGCGAGCGTCCAGCCGATCGACCAGCAGCGGTACCAGGACGTCCGCCGGCCGTGCCGCACCGTCCGCTCCGACCAGCTGCCAGCGTCCGAAGGTCCGCTCCACGGCGAGCCTGGCCGCGTGCCAGCCGGGCAGCCGGCGCGGCTCCTGGCCCAGGCGTGCCGCGATGTCCAGGACGACCTCGCTGAGCTCTGGAACGAGCGCGGCCACCGCGGCCAGGCTCCGTCGGGGGCGCAACGCCGCGCGGTCGGTGGCGTCCAGCCGGCCGGTGAACTCTGCCTCCAGGCCGAGGCGGCGCAGCACCAGCCAGGTGTCGTCGAGCTGATCGAGGAGGTCGCGCCACGCGGCAGCGGTCGCCTCGTCGAAGGTGGCGCCCAGCATCGCCCACTGCTCGCCCCGATCGGTCGGCAGGGCGAGGACGGCCCCATCGGCGAGGCGGTACTCGCGCGGCGGTGCCGGCACCAGGTCGAAGCCCGCACGGGAGAGCTCGGCGTCCAGGCTGCGCCCGGACTTGCGGAACAGGTCGCGCCAGGCGGCCGGCAGGCAGATCACGGTCCCGCCGGGCTCGGAGGAGACCGCGACGCCAGCCCCCGCCACGGGCTCACGCTCCAGCACGATGACCTCGTGGCCGACCCGGGCGAGCCGGGCGGCGGCGGCGAGTCCGGCCAGGCCGCTGCCGACGATCGCGATCAACGGCTGGCCAACCAGCTGCGGAATACACCCAGGCCCTTGCGGATCTGGGCCAGCAGCAGGATCGCCAGTGCGATGGTGCCGATCAGAAGGACGGCAGCGAGGATCGCGGCCTGCACGGGGTAGGCGATCGCCAGGGAGATCACGGTGAGCAGGGCGGCATCCCCTGCCAGTGAGGCGCCGATATTGCTGAGCGGCTCGGGCGAGGTGTTCACCGCCAGTCGGATACCGGACTTCGCCGCATGGCTCACCAGTGCCGTGACACCGCCGAGGGCCCCCATCGCCATCGGGAGCAGGTCGCCGCTCGCGCCGGCGAGCAGCGCGCCGATCAGTGCGCCCGCGACCGGCCGGATGAAGGTGGAGACCGCGTCCCAGGCCGAGTCGAGGTAGGGGATCTTGTCGGCGAAGAACTCCACCAGCGCGAGGATGCCCATGATCACGAGCACGTCGGTGCGCTGGAAGCCTTCAGGGACGCCGGCCACGTGGCCGAAGCGGCCGATCATGCCGATCAGGAAGACGGTGGCGTACGCGTTGATGCCGCTCGCCCAGCCACCGGCGAAGGTCAGCGCCGCCACGTCCATGCCGAAATCGTAGCCGGGCGGCCCACATCGAATCCTCGCCGACACTTGACGGGCTGTCAGGGGGGGGTCGTATGATGGCAAGTAATCGAATAGAAGTTCGATTATGCGAGCAGGGGAAGCTCGCGAGCCGGCGGCCCAACCCCGTCCGGAACGGCCCCGGTGCCGATGTCCCAGCGCCCGCCGGGAGTGGACTCGACCCCCGCTCCCGGCAGGTCGCGGGGCGTTCGTGCCGGGGCCGGGCAGCCAGCAGGAGGAGAACACCGATGGGCGACGACGGGCTCGGCCGGGCACGGGCAGCCCTGGCCGGTGCGGAGGTCGCCGAAGCGGCGGCTGAGCGTTACCTGCTCGCCCACCTGGCCGCGCTGCGGGTGGCGGCGGCGGTGCTGGAGGCGAGGGCGCAGGCCACGTCCACGGGGCGGTTGCGGAACGTCTGGCAGCTTGTCGGGGAGGTGGCGCCGGAGTTCGCGGAGTGGGCCGGCTTCTTCGCCGCCACCCAGGCGAAGCGGCAGGCGGTCGCCGCCGGGGTCACAGCGATCGTCTCGCTCCGCGAGGCGGACGACCTCGTCCGCGATGCCCGGGCGTTCCACGACGAGGTGGCGCGACGACTGGCCGGCGCGCGGTGGCGATCGTCGCGCCCGTCGGAGGCGGGATGACCGTGCGCGGTGAACCCGAGACTCCACGGGTGGTGATGTGCGTCGACATGGATGCCTTCTACGCGTCGGTCGAGCTGCGACGCCACCCGGAATGGCGGGATGTGCCGATGTGGGTCGGCGGCGCCGCGCGGGGCGTGGTGCTCTCGGCGAACTACCCGGCCCGCGCCTACGGCGTGCGTGGCGGGATGTCCTCTGCGCAGGCCCGTCGGCTGTGTCCGCACGCGGTCTGCGCTCCGCCGGACTTCGACGCGTACTCGGAAGTCAGCGCAGGCATCGTGGCGATCCTGGAGACGTTCACCGCCCGGGTCGAGAGCGCGTCGATCGACGAGGCCTACCTCGACCTCACCGGCGCCGGGCGCACGGTCGGGACACCCGCACTGGTGGGCGAGCGCCTGCGTGCGATCGTGTACGACGAGCAGGGCATCGCCTGCTCGGTGGGGATCGGGCCGAACCGGCTGATCGCGAAAATGGCGACCAATTCCGCCAAACCTGACGGACTGCTCGAGGTGCGCCCGGAGGAGGTGCTGGCCTTCCTGCACCCACAACCGGTCGAACACCTCGTCGGGATCGGGGACAGCACGGCGGCGAAGCTGCGACCGCTCGGCGTGGGCACCGTAGCCGATCTGGCCGCGTTGCCCAGGAGCGCGCTGCAGCGCGAGTTCGGGCCGCGCGCCGGGGCCCTCCTGCATGACCTCGCGTGGGGACGTGACAGCAGCCGGGTGGTCGCGAAGCCGGGGGAGCGCGGGGTGGGCTGCCAGGAGACCTTCGGGCATGACCTGGCCGACGACGCCGGTGTCCTCGCCGAACTGCTGCGGGTGGTGGTCAAGGTGGCGTCGCGGATGCGCGCTGCGGGCGTGCTCGGCCGCACACTCACCCTCAACCTGCGCTACTCGGACTTCTCCACCGCGTCCCGGGCGCTCACCCTGGCCGCGCCGACCGACGTCACCGATGAGTTCTACGCGGCCGCGCGACGCCTGTACGCACAACTGCGGACGCCGCGTGCGCCGGTACGGCGGGTGGGTGTCCGGGTGACCGGACTGGTTGACCGGGCACTGGCCTGCCTGCAACCGACGCTCGACGCGCCCGACTACGGCTGGCGGGATGCCGAACGAGCCGCCGACAACGTGATCCGGCGATTCGGGCCGCAAGCGGTGCGCAGGGCCGCGCTGACCCGGCCAGTTCCGAAAAGGCCGGAGCCAGCCTAAACTGGCCTTGTCCGCAACGGACGGCTCGAGCAGGGAGGCAGCCATGGCGCTCTCGGAAGAGGAGCAGCGGCTTCTCGACCAGATGGAAGCTGCGCTCGCGGCAGAGGATCCGAAGCTCGCCAACACCCTGCGCGGAACGTCCCACCACTGGCAGCGTCGGCGCGCGGTCTACGCGGGGTTCGGCTTCCTTGTGGGCCTGGGCTGCCTGGTCGGCGGCATGCAGGTGCATCCGGCGTTGAGCGTGGTCGGTTTCGTGGTCATGCTCGCATCCGCCGTTCTGGCCGTGATCGCCTGGCAGCAGTCGGGAACCGCGGGAGACTCCTCCGGCAGTGGTGGACGCTCGGGCGGGCCGTCGGAGACCATGGGCCACAGCGAGGATCGCTGGCACCGAGGCCAGGACGACAGCTTCTGACCGGCCGGGACGGGAGTTCCCCGATCCCCCTGTTGCCGGGGCGCCCGGCGCCTGACTCTGGTCAGGACCACCGCAGCGAGCGCGGCCACCAGGTGCGGGCGGGCCTGCCCCACCGCCGTTCGATCGCCTCGGTGACCTGATCCACTTGCGCGGCGAGGTCGTTCGCCGGCTGCGGCTCGCGGTCGTACCTCGCCCGCTCCACCGCATGCGCCAGGCCAGCCAGCGCCTCGCGTCCGGCGGGATCGAGGTCGGGACCCAGTGTGTCCGCCACCTGCCTGCTCGTCCCCTCCGGCCAGTCCCTGCCGCGATCCCGCACGACGGCCTCCAGCTCGGCCCAGGCGCGCTCGGCCGCTCGCCGCGGGTCGGGGCTTCCGGCGAGGCGGAACCGGCGCAGCGCGGCGCGCGTGGCGCGCGGCCCGAGGCTGCCCACGACGAGCAGCGTGGCCGTCGCTGCCAGCCAGGGCGCAGGGTCGACCGGGCCGCTCCCGCCCGCCTGCGGGACCGGCACCACGGTGGGCGTCGCCGACGAGGGCCGGATGGTCGGCTCACTGCTCGCTGTCGCCGAACGCGTGGGACCAGGGCTTGCTGAAGGGTTCGGGTTGTTCACGGCGCCGGAGGGTGTCGCGTCCACCGGGACCCAGCCGATCCCCTCGAAGTAGAGCTCGGTCCACGCGTGCATATTGCGGGCGCTCACCTCCCACTGCTCATCGACCCGTTTGCCGGGCAGGAAGCCCACCACAACCCGGGACGGGATACCCACCAGTCGGGCCAGGACCGCCATCGAGCCGGCGAACTGCTCGCAGTAGCCGATCCGGGAGCCGAGCAGGAAGTCGTCCAGGGTGCTCAGTGTGGTGCCGGGCGTGACCGCGGTGCTGTAGCTGAACCGGTCCGAGTGCAGGTAGTCGAGTAGTGCCTGTGCCTTCGTCCCCGCCGTCGGCCGACCCTGGGTGATCTCCTCGGCGAGGGACCTGATCTGCGCGGAGAGCGCGGGCGGAAGGGCCAGGGTGGTACCACCGTCCTGCGGGTCGCCGGCGCTCGCGAGCCGGGGCAGCAGCTCGTCGGCGTCGGTGAGCCACCGTGAGGTGGTCGAGTAGGAGAGATTCCGGGTCGCGCTGGTCCGGCTCACGCCGACGGCGACGACGGCGAGGGTCTTCGGGTCGTAGCGCCAGTTCGTCGTCGGCACGTTCGCCGAGACCGGGAACCAGGGCATCGGCAGGTACTCGCTGGCGAGATTGCCGACGGTGATCGTCGTGCTCACGCTCCGGGTGGCCTCGGCGGGCGGGTTCTCCTGGAACTGCAGGGGCACCAGGTCGGTGGCGGTGAGGTGGAAGCCGCGCTCGTCGAACACCGGTAGCGCCGCCAGCCGGAGGTACTCCCCGCCCCCGTCGGAGGTGCGGTAGGTGAGCAGCACCTGCGCACTGTTCGAGTTCACGTTCCGGATCAGGTCCAGGCTCGGGTCGCCGAGCTGGACCGCGCCCGACCCGCTTGGCCCTGCACCTGTGCCCGAGCGCTCCGGGATGGACAGGGAGAGCAGGAGCGCGACAGTCAGCGCAAGAATCGTGGCCAGCGTCGCCGTTGCTGCGACTCCGCGCCGCCAGCCCGTCGAGGTCGACTCGTCGGTCTCGACCCGGGCGAGCGAGGTGGCTGTGGCTGTGGCCAGGACCAGCGCGTACGCGGCCGCGGTGAAGCAGAACAGGAACGGACTGGTCTCGGTGTAGATGGCCAGCGAGGGGACGACGTAGGGCATCACGAGAACCGGGAAGGTCCAGGCCGGCGTCTCCAGGCCGATCGAGAGGCTCTCGGTGAGCAGGTAGACCACCCAGACGATCAGGGCACAGAACACCGCGAAGCCCGCCTGGTAGGGCATCGGGGCGAACGCCGCCTGAACGAAGGAGGAGGTCTGCTCGTACATCAGCGCGGGATTCCGGGCCTCCGGGATCAGCAGGGGGACGGAGGCCACCGGTGCCAATTGCACGATCCGGACCAGGGGCTCGGCCAGGCGCAACCGGCGCAGTCCGGCGCCGATCACGGCGCTGGCGAGCATCAGGATCAGCGCGAGCAGCAGATACGACCGATCCTCGGTGAGCGGGACGAGCGGGACGCCGGCCAGCAGCGCCGCGACCACGGCCGCCAGGCTGCGCCGGTCCGCCCCGGTCACCGGGACTCCTGCCCGAATTCGCGCCACGCCGCAGCCACCGGCGTCCCGGGACCCGCGACGACGCAGCGCCAGCCGGCCGCCCGGATGGTGGCCGCCTGGGTCGCGTCCAGCTGCGGAGAGCTGGCCAGCAACAACGCCCAGCAGGAGCGGCCGTGGCGGCTGGCCTCGGCCAGCGCTGCGGCGTCGGTCTGGTCGACCCGGCTGAGGATGGCGACCTGCAGCTGGCCGTCCGCCCCCCGGTTGCAGGCGGCGAGGGCCTCGCGAAGGGTGTGCGCGCGATCCGGGGTCAGGTCGGCCAGGTGGTCCAGCACCATCGCCTCACGGCCGCTGCCGACCCGGTGCGGGCTGACCACGTGGGCGTCGGCGGTCACGATGCTGAGGTCAAATCCGTCGCCGAGCAGGTGAAGCGCGATCGACGCCGCGGCGGAGACGGCCCATTCCAGTCGGTCGTCGTGGGTGCGGGTCGAGTAGCCCCGGGCGCGGTTGTCGATCACGATGGTCGCGCTGGGGTCCCAGGCGCGCTCCTCGCGTCGCACCATCAGCTGTCCGGCGTGGGCGGTGGAACGCCAGTGGATCCGCCGGACGTCATCGCCCTGGTGGTACTCGCGGATCAGCACGTCATCGGTGCCGCCGAGGCCCGTGCGGAGCAGGGTGGTGTCGGTCGCGAGGCCGACACCGGAGGCGTCCCTCAGGTTCGACAGGGGTTCCACGGTGGGGGTCACGAGCAGTTCGGACTGGCCGGCGATCGTGGACGTCGACCGGGCCAGGCCGAGGCCGTCGGCAATGCTCCGGTCGAGCGGCCCGATCCGGTGTCGTCCGCGCCAGGCCGGCCGCAACTCGTAGCTGATCACCTGGCGCCACAACCCCAGGCCGGCGGCGAACCCGAACCAGCGGGCCTCGCCCAGCGCGGACGGCAGCCGGTCACGGACCCGGGCGACGCCGCCGAGGCTGATGCTGCGCGGGTCCAGCTCGAGCTGCACCCTGACCTTCTCGCCCACGCTCACCCGGGACGGCTCGAGCCGACGGACCACGCTCATCCGGCCGGAGCCCGGGGTCAGGAGCAGCCGACTCGCCACCGGCAGCAGGAACAGGAACAGGCCGGGCCACCACAGGTCGCGCTGACCGATCACCAGCGCGACCGCGCACCACGCGATCCCGCCGCCCAGGACGGCCCAGCCGCGGGCGGTGAGGCTCATTTCAGTGGCGTCCCGTGGGCACGGGGACCGCCTTCACCGCGGCGTTCACGAGGTCTGCTGCGCTCTGTCCGGCCAATTGCGCCTGGGTGTTGAGCAGGACGCGGTGGGCCAGCGCCGGCGCGGCGAGGTCGGCGATGTCGTCGGGGATCACGTAGGTCCGTCCGTCCATCGCGGCGCGGGCCCGCGCGGCGCGGAGCAGCTGCAGCCCGGCGCGCGGGGAGGCGCCGAGCCGGGTCTGTGGGAGCGCCCGGGTCTGGTTGAGGACGGCGACCAGGTACTCCTTCACCGCCGGGTGCACGAAGACCTTGCGGACGGACTCGATCGCGGCCATCACCGCCGCGGCGTCGGTCACTGGACGGAGGGGTTCGAGCGGGTCGGCGTCGCCGTGGTGGTCGAGCATCGCCACCTCGGCGTCTGCCCGGGGGTAGCCCATCGAGATCCGCAGCAGGAATCGGTCGCGCTGGGCCTCGGGCAGCGGGTAGGTGCCCTCCATCTCGATCGGGTTCTGGGTGGCGATCACCAGGAACGGTCGGGGCAGGGCGTGCGAGATCCCGTCCGTGCTGACGCGGCGTTCCTCCATCGCCTCGAGCAGGGCGGACTGTGTCTTCGGCGAGGCCCGATTGATCTCATCTCCGATCACCAGGTTGGCGAAGATCCCTCCGGGCTTGAACTCGAATCGTCCGGAGGCCTGGTTGTACACCGAGACGCCGGTGATGTCGCTGGGCAGCAGGTCCGGGGTGAACTGGATCCGGCGCACCGTGCAGTCGATCGCACGGGCCAGGGACTTGGCGAGCATGGTCTTGCCGACCCCGGGCACGTCCTCGATCAGCAGGTGCCCCTCGGCGAGCAGCGCCGTGATCGCCAGGTCCACAGCTTCGGGCTTGCCCTCGATCACCTGGCTGACGGCGCCGCGCACGGCCTGCGCCAACGTGAGCACCTCGGCGATCCCACGCTCCCTGCTGGCGTCCACGCTGTCTCCCTCCCGCGCGCCCACCTTATGCGTCCACGCCAGTCCCTGGCAGCGGACGGGAAGTCCGCAGGGGAGCGATTTGCCGCCAAAAGGAGTGTCCAGTGGTGGAAAGTGGAGTATGGTGGCGCCAAGTGGAGGAAGGTGAAAGGGGAGTGGACCCATGTTCCTGGGCACCTACACCCCCAAGCTCGACGAGAAAGGCCGGTTCTTCCTGCCCGCGAAGTTTCGCGATCAGTTGGCCGACGGACTCGTGATCACCCGCGCCCAGGACCGCTGCCTTGCGGTCTGGCCGACCGAGGCCTTCATGGCCGAGGTTGCGAACAGCGCGAACGGTCCCTCCACGAACCGGGGAGTGCGGGACTACCAGCGCATGGTGGCCTCGGGCGCCTCGGACGAGTTGCCGGACAGTCAGGGTCGGGTCACCGTCCCGCTACCGCTGCGGGCCTATGCGGGCCTGTCGAAAGAGATCGTCGTGATCGGGGCGTTCAACCGCCTTGAGGTGTGGGACGCGGCGACCTGGGCGGAATACGCGGCAGCACAGGAAGAGGCCTTCGCGGCCATGGATGACGGAACACCCGCTGTGGGCTGACCACAGCACGCACCGGCTCGTGCGGTGCGGCTCCAGCCCGCGTCGCCGGTTCCTGGCGCACCTTCCCCGGTGCCAGGCGCCGAGCAACGCGGACTGGAACCACGACGCACGAGCCCTGTTGGTTCGGACGAGCGCAGACGAGGGTCGGGCATGGATTCTGCGGACGGTCGCACACCGGCCACCCACGTGCCGGTACTCGCCGCCCGGATCGTCGAGCTCCTCGCACCAGCCCTCGACGCACCCGGCTCCACCTACGTCGACGGCACCCTTGGTCTGGGCGGCCACGCCGCTCTGGTGCTGGAGGCGTGTCCGCAGGCGCGGCTGGTCGGCATCGACCGCGACCCCGCAGCGCTCGCCATCGCGGGCGACCGCCTGGCCCGGTTCGGCGACCGGGTGCGGCTGTTCCGGGCGGTCTACCACGAGCTCCCCGACGTCCTGGCCGCGGCCGGGCTGACCAGGGTCGAGGGGATCCTGCTCGACCTCGGCCTGTCGTCGCTGCAGATCGACCGGGCCGAGCGCGGCTTCGCCTACGCAGTGGACGCACCCCTGGACATGCGGATGGACCCGGACTCCGAGCCCACCGCTGCCACCATCGTGAACACCTGGCCAGCCACAGAGCTCGCCCGGATCCTGCGCGTCTACGGCGAGGAGCGCAACGCGCGCCGGATTGCCGCGGCGATCGTCGCGGCACGCGAGGTCGAGCCGTTCTCGTCCTCTGCCCGGCTGGTCCGGCTGATCGCGGACGCCGTCCCGATCGCGCAGCGCAACAGCGGCGGGCATCCAGCCAAGCGCACCTTCCAGGCGCTGCGGATCGTGGTCAACGGCGAACTGGACTCCCTTTCGGCCGTGCTGCCCGCGGCCCTCGACGTGCTGGCGCCGGGCGGGCGCCTGGCCGTGCTCGCCTACCACTCCGGAGAGGACCGGCTGGTCAAGCGCACCTTCGCCGAGGCGGCGAGGGACCATGTGCCGCCGGGCGTCCCCGACGTCCCTGCCGAGTACCGGGCGCGGTTCACCCTGCTCACCCGCGGCGCCGAACGGCCGGACGCCGCAGAGGTCACCGTCAACCCCAGAGCCGCGTCGGCACGACTGCGTGGCATCACCCGCAACCAGGAGGACCCCCGATGACGGCCATGCCGGCACCCCGCCCGGAGCGTCGCTCCACTCCGGCTCCGACGACCACCCCTCGGCCGCGGCTGCAGCCGGTGCCGCCGCGCCGCAGCCGGATGGCGACGATCCCGTTCGCGATGGTCGTAGCCCTCGTCCTTGCCGCCGGCATGGTCGGCCTGCTGGTGCTCACCACCGCGCTACAGAACCAGACGTTCGTCGTGCAGAAGAAGCAGGCGGAGGCCGACCAGCTCGCCGACCAGCTGGCCGCCCTCCAGTCCCAGGTCGCGGACGCCCGCTCGGTGCAGAACCTGGCCGTCGCGGCGCAGAAGCTCGGAATGCGGCCGAACCCGTACGGCGCGCAGATCGTGCTGCCGGACGGGACCGTGGTCGGCAAGGCGATCTCCGTCACCGGTGTCGAGATCCCCAGCGTCCGCTACCTCACGCCCGAACAGGCCGATGCCCAGATCAAGGCGCTGGCCAAGGCGGAGGCAGAGCGCAAGGCGAAGCTCAAGGCCGAGAAGAAGAAGGCAGAGGAGGAAGCGAAGAAGAAGGCGGAGGAAGCGGCGAAGAAGAAGGCCGAGGAGGCAGCGAAGAAGGGGCAGGGCCGGTGAGCAGGCCGCTGGATCGGTTCTTCGCTCCGAAGCCTGCCCGAAAGCGCAGGCCGAGGCTGCCGCTGGCGCGCTCGTCCTCCCGCCTCCGTGCCCTGCTGATCACGGTGGCGGTGGTCTTCTCCCTCGCCGCGGGACGGGCAGTGCAGGTGCAGGCGATCGACGCCGGAAGCGTGGCGGAGCAGGCTGCGGACCAGATGACGGTGAGCCACGTGCTACCGGCCCTGCGCGGCACGATCACCGACCGCAACGGCGAGGTGCTCGCCGAGACCCAGGACACCGTGCGGATCCTCGCGGACGCGAAGCTGATCCGGACGAACGGACGCGGCAACGCGCCCATGACCGACTCCGACAGGGTCGCCGCCGCGGCGGCCCCGGGCCAGATCGCCGCCATCCTTGTGCAGTATCTCGGCGGAACGGCGGACGACTACCTGCCGAAGCTGACCAAGACAGGCAAGGGCGAGTCGTACCAGGAAGTGGCGACCAAGGTGTCCGCCGCGACCTACCGGCAGATCCAGACCGCGATGAGCGCGCAGAAGCTCGTGGGGCTCTCGGACGAGAGCCAGCCGACCCGCGTCTACCCCAACCGGTCCGTGGCGGCGAATGTGATCGGCTTCGTCAAGGCTGACGGCACCGGCGGTGCCGGCCTGGAATATGCGCAGAACTCCGTCCTCACCGGCAAGGACGGGAAGGAGGCCTACGAGGTCTCGCCGAACGGCCGGATCCCGCTCGGCGACAGTGCCCTGGTCGAACCGGTGAACGGACGGAGTATCCAGACCACCCTCGACTCCGGCCTGCAGTGGCAGGTCGACCAGATCCTCGGCGACCGGGTGCGCCAGTCCAACGGGAAGTACGGCATGGCGGTCGTGATGAACATCAAGACCGGCGAGGTGCTCGCACTCTCGCAGTACCCGAGCTTCGATCCCAACGACTACGGCAAGTCCAACCCCGATGACCTGTGGGTGCGGGCGGTGACCACCCCGTACACCCCGGGCAGCGTACAGAAGGTGCTCACCCTCTCCGCGCTGATCGACATGGGCCTGATCACGCCGACCACTGTGGTGAAGGTGCCCGCCCAGCTCAAGTCCGGCGACCAGATGATCGGCGGCTCGGGGGTGCCGGACGGGACCAGGCTCTACGCCCGCGGGGTTCTGGCGAAGTCGTCCAACACCGGCACGATCCTGCTCGCCCGGAAGGCCGATGCCAACGCCCTGCGGCAGTACTACGTGAGCTTCGGCCTCGGCGCCAGGACCGGGGTCGGGCTCCCCGGCGAGGTCACCGGAACGCTCGCCGGCGAGAACATGCCGGGCTACACCCGCGACGGCACGGCCTTCGGCGGCAGCGCGGTGTCGGTGACGCTGCTTCAGGAGGCCGCAGCGATCGCGGGAATCGCCAACGGCGGGGTCTACAACGCGCCCCGGCTGATCCAGTCGATCACCCAGCCGGACGGCAGTTCGACCGAACCGGCCACGCCCGCCCCGCGCCGGGTGGTCTCCTCCGAGACCTCTGCCGACCTGATGTCGATGATGGAGACCATGGCACAGCAGAGCGTCGGGCACACTTTCGACGTTCAGGGCTACCGGGTCGGGGCCAAGACAGGCACCTCCCGCAAGTACGTCCAGAGCTGCCACTGCTTCCGTGGCCTGGTCACCTCCGCGATCAGCGTGGCGCCGGTGGAGAACCCGCAGGTCCTGGTCTACGTTGTCGTGGACAGCGCAACCCGGGGCTCGGCCGGCGTCTCCGTGGCCGGCCCGGCCGTGCAGGACGTGATGTCGATCGCGCTCACCCGCTACGGCGTCCCGCAGTCGACCGGCAAGGTGCCGCACCTGCCGATCGGGCCGAAGCAGAAGAAGTTAAAGTAACCGGCCATGACCACCTCGCCCGCGGTGTTGCGTCCCTCAGGCACCCGGGGGACGCTGCTTTCCGCGATCCTGCCCGGGGCCGTGGACGTACCCGTCACGGGCGTCAGCCTGGACTCGCGCGCCATCCGGCCCGGTGACCTCTACGTTGCGCTACCCGGCCAGGCCACGCACGGTGCCCGGTTCGCGGCCCAGGCCGTGGCGGCCGGCGCCGCGGCAGTGCTCACCGACGCCGCCGGCGTGGGCCTGCTGGCAGGGCTCGGGGTTCCGGTCGTGGTCGTCGACGACCCGCGCAGCCGGATGGCCGGCCTTGCCGCGGAGGTGTACGGACGCCCGGGGGAGCGGCTGGCGTTGTACGGGGTGACCGGGACGGCGGGCAAGACCAGCACCACCTTCCTGCTCGCTGCCGGGCTCACCGCCGCGGGGCAGCGGGTCGGCACGATCGGCACCATCGGGTTCGCCCTGGCCGGGGAGCAACTGGTGTCCGGACGCACGACGGTGACCACGCCGGAGTCGCCCGACCTGCAGGCGCTGCTGGCCTTCCTCGTCGAACACGGTGCGGACGCGGTCGCGATGGAGGTGTCCTCGCACGCGCTGGCGCTGAACCGGGTGGACGGGCTGGTCTTCGACGTGGCGGGCTTCACCAACCTGGGCCGTGACCACCTCGACTTCCACGCCGACCAGGAGGACTACTTCCAGGCCAAGGCCAGCCTGTTCCGGGACGGTCGCTGCCGCACGGCAGTGGTGAACATCGACGACCCCTACGGGATGCGGCTGGCCGACGAACTGCGCGCCAGCCACGTGCCACTGGTCACGACGGGATCGGCCGGCGACTATCGGCCGCTGGCCATCGACCTCGCCGGCGACGGCAGCAGCAGCGTCCGTCTGGGCACGCCGGCGGGGGAGCGGTCGTTCGCCCTCGGCCTGCTGGGCGAGTTCAACCTGCGCAACGCTGCCACGGCGGTCGCGATGCTCGATGTGGGTGGTGTCGACCTCGACCGCGCCGTGCCCGGCTTCGCCGAAGCGTTCGTGCCGGGCCGGATGCAGCGGGTGGACCTGGGCGCAGGCGCTCCGGGGGTCGTGGTGGACTTCGCGCACACGCCCGAGGCAGTGGCGGCCGCCCTCGAAGCCTTGCCGCCGGGCCGGCGGATCGCTGTGCTCGGCTGCGGTGGCGATCGGGACCAGGCCAAACGCGGACCGATGGGGGCGGCCGCAGCGAACGGCGCGTCCGTCGTGGTGGTGACCGACGACAATCCACGCAGCGAGGCGCCGGAGGCGATCCGCGCGGCCGTCCTGTCCGGTGCGCGCGAAGCCGCCACCACCAGCGGCGCGCGGGTCGTGGACGGCGGCGCGCGCGCCGATGCCATCCGGCTGGCGCTGCGGCTGTCCGAACCGGGCGACTGGGTCGCTGTGCTCGGCAAGGGGCACGAAACCGGGCAGGAGTTGGCCGATCGCCGGATCCCGTTCGACGATGTAGCTGTGGTGAGCCAAACCTGGGCCGACCTGAACGGAGACGGCGATGCGCGCGCATGACAGCGGCCGGCTGGCCGCCCTCACCGGCGCCCGGCTGGTCGGGGACGCCGGGGCGAGCGTGGGCCCGGACGTGGTGATCGACTCCCGCGCCGTGACCCCCGGCTGCCTGTTCGTCGCCCTGCCGGGCGAGCACGCCGATGGGCACGACTTCGCCGAACGGGCGGTCGCGGCAGGCGCGGCAGCCGTGCTGGTGGCCAGGGAACTGGAGCTTCCCGTCCCGCAACTCGTTGTTCCCGACGTCGGGGCGGCGCTGGCAGATCTCGGCTCCGCGATCGCAGCGGAGGGGACGGCCGCGGGCATGGTCACGATCGGCATCACCGGCTCCTCTGGCAAGACCAGTACCAAGGATCTGGTCGCGCAGGTGCTCGGCGTGGCAGGGGAGACCGTGGCCCCTGTCGGCTCGTTCAACAACGAGATCGGGGTGCCGCTGACTGCCACCCGGGTCACGCCCGACACCCGATTCCTGGTCAGCGAGATGGGCGCCCGCGGGCAGGGCCACATCACCTGGCTGTGTGGCATCGTGCCGCCGCAGGTCGGCGTGGTGATCAACGTCGGCCACGCCCACCTCGGCGAGTTCGGCTCGGTCGAGGCGATCGCGCGGGCGAAGGGCGAACTGGTGGAGGCCGTGCCCGCGGACGGCTGGGCCGTGCTGAACGCCGACGACCCGCTGGTCACCGCGATGCGGTCCCGCACCACCGCCCGCACCGCAGCGTTCAGCACGTCCGGAGAACCGTCGTGGGGCGACGAGCGCGTCTGGGCGTCCGGGGTCGCTTCGGACGCGCTGCAGCGCCCCGGCTTCACCCTGCACGCCGGTGGTGGCAGTGCGCCCGTCCAGATGCTCGTCTCCGGCGCCCACCAGGTCGGCAACGCCCTCGCTGCGGCGGCAGTAGGGCTGAGTCAGGGCATCCCCGTGAGCGACGTCGCCGCGGCGCTCTCCACGGCGACCGCGCGGTCGCACTGGCGGATGGAGCTGACCGAACGGGCGGACGGCGTGCTGGTCGTGAACGACGCCTACAACGCCAACCCCGACTCGATGGCCGCAGCGCTGCGCACGCTCGCGTCCCTGCGCCGGCCGGGCGGCCGGCTGCTGGCGGTGCTGGGCGACATGCTCGAACTCGGTCCGGGCGCCCCCGCCGAACACCGCGCGACCGGGGCGCTGGCCGCGGAGCTCGGCGTCGACGCGCTGATCGTGACCGGTACCCACGCGCAGGACTTCGCCGCCGGTTACGGGCCTGCGACGATGCTCGCGCCCAGCCGCGAGATCGCCGTCGAGGCGGCATCGGCGTGGCTACGGCCCGCGGACGTGGTGTTGGTGAAGGCCTCCCGGGGATTAGCGTTGGAGACCGTGGCCGAACAGCTCTCAGCGGTGGAGGACGAACGATGAGGAGCATCCTGCTCGCCGGCGGGATCGCCATGCTGGGCACCCTGTTGGGCACGCGGTACGCCATCAAGTTCCTGGTCAGCCGCGGCTACGGGCAGTTCATCCGCGACGACGGGCCGACCAGCCACCACACCAAGCGCGGCACGCCGACAATGGGCGGCATCGTGATCATCATCAGCGTGCTGTTCGCCTACACGGCCGCGCACCTGCTCACCGGCACCCCTCCGACCGCGTCCGCCCTGCTCGCGCTCGGCCTGTTCACCGGGCTCGGCCTGGTCGGGCTGGCCGACGACTGGATCAAGATCAGCAAGGCCCGATCGCTCGGCCTGCACGCCTGGGCCAAGTTCGCCCTGCAGACCGCGGTGGCGGTGGCGTTCGCCCTGCTCTCCTTCCAGTTCCCGGACGCCCGCGGCATCACACCGGCCAGCGAGGCGATCTCGTTCCTGCGCAACTTCCCGTGGCTGCAACTGCCGATCTGGGCGGCCGTGGTGTGGATCGTGTTCCTGATCGCAGCCTGGTCGAACGCGGCCAACCTGACCGACGGTCTCGACGGCCTGGCCACCGGGGCGAGCACCCTGGTGTTCGCCACCTACGGCTTCGTGAACGTGTGGCAGTACAACCAGTCCTGTGCCTGGGCTGACGCCGGTCCGCTGTGTTACGAGGTGCGCGACCCGCACGACCTGGCTGCGGTCTCGATCGCGCTCGCGGGTGCCTGCTTCGGCTTCCTGTGGTGGAACGCCAGCCCGGCGAAGATCTTCATGGGCGACACCGGCTCGCTGGCGATCGGCGGCGCGCTGGCCGCCCTGAGCGTGTTCACCCGCACCGAGCTGCTGATGGTCGTGATCGCGGGCCTGTTCGTGATCATCACGATGTCGGTGGTGCTGCAGGTCGGCTGGTTCAAGCTCTCCGGCGGTAAACGCCTGTTCAAGATGGCCCCCCTGCAGCACCACTTCGAGCTGCTCGGCTGGGCTGAGGTCACGATCACGATCCGGTTCTGGATCATCTGCGGCCTCTGCGCGGCCGCGGGCCTGGGCCTGTTCTACGCCGAGTGGGTCGTGGGCTAGTGAAGGACTGGATCGCCGAAGCCGACCGCCTCTCGCCGTGGCCGCAGGCCACCGTCGTGGTCGCAGGGCTGGGCACGTCAGGGTTCGCCGCGGCGGACGGGTTGCTCGACCTCGGCGCGCAGGTTGTGGTGCTGGACGAGTCGGACAGCCCGGCCAACACAGAGAAGGCGACCGTGCTGGAGATGCTGGATGCGACCGTCCGGCTCGGGCCAGGGGCGACCGCGTCGCTGCCGGCCGAGGCCGACCTGGTGGTCACCTCGCCCGGCTGGCGCCCGTCCGCTCCGTTGCTCGCCCAGGCAGCGCTGCGCGGGATTCCGGTGTGGGGCGAAGTGGAACTGGCCTGGCGGATGAGCCTGCCCGACCGGCAGGTGCCGTGGCTGGCGGTGACTGGAACGAACGGCAAGACCACCACTGTCGGAATGCTCGAGTCGATGCTCACCGCGGCCGGGCTGCGTACGTCTGCGGTCGGAAACGTCGGCCGCCCGATCGTCGAGGCTGTGCTCGACGAGGTCAGCTACGACGTCCTCGCCGTGGAGCTGTCGAGCTTCCAGCTGCACTGGACGAACAGCCTCTCCCTGCACTCCGCCGCCGTGCTGAACCTCGCGCCCGACCACCTGGAGTGGTACGCCGACGCGGCGGGCTGGCCGCGCGGAGTCACCGACCCGATGGGCGCCTACGCCGCCGACAAGGCCCGGATCTACTCCCGGGTCCGGAACTCCTGCGTCTACAACGTGGCCGACCCCGCCACCGAGCAGATGGTGGAGGACGCCGACGTGGCCGAGGGCGCCCGGGCGATCGGGTTCACCCTCGGCATTCCCGGCCCGTCCATGCTCGGGGTGGTCGACGACCTGCTGGTCGACCGGGCCTTCATCCCGCAGCGGCGCGACTCGGCCGTCGAGCTGGCCAAGCTGGCCGACGTCGTTCCGTACGCGCCGCACAACGTGGAGAACGCCCTCGCCGCAGCCGCGCTGGCGCGGTCGTTCGGCGTTCCACCCACCGCGGTCGCGCGGGGCCTGCAGCGGCTGCGGATCGGCGACCACCGGATCCAGACCGTCGCAGAGGTCGGCGGCGTGCGCTACGTGGACGACTCCAAGGCGACGAACCCGCACGCCGCTGCCGCGTCGCTGGCCGCGTTCGACCACGTGGTGTGGATCGCCGGTGGCCAGGCCAAGGGGACCAGCTTCGACGACCTGGTTGCGCAGGTCGCGCCGAAGCTGCGCGCGGCGCTCGTCCTGGGCGTGGATCGGCAGGTGATCGCGGACGCGCTGGCCCGACACGCACCGGAGGTACCGGTGAAGGTGCTGGACACCGGCGATCATGGAGCGATGGAGCAGGCGGTGGAGTGGGCGGCGTCCCGGGCGGAGCCCGGGGATGTCGTCCTGCTCGCCCCCGGTTGCGCGAGCAAGGACATGTACACCGACTACGCGGCCCGCGGCGACGCCTTCGCCGCCGCGGTCGCACGGCTGACCGGATAGGAGGCGAACGAGAGTGGCGATCCTGGCTTCCCCCATTGTGGATCGTCGCGGAACTGGGCCGAAGACCCCTGAGGAGGGCCGCCGGCGCAGTCTCGTGGTCGAATGGCTGGCGCATCCGCAGGCCAGCTTCTACCTGGTCCTGGTGCCGGCGGTCCTGCTGCTGGCACTCGGCGTGATGATGGTGCTCTCCGCGTCCAGCGTGTACGCGTTCGTTCGCTACGACGACGCGTACTACTTCGTGAAGCGGCAGGCGCTGTTCCTGGTCGTGGGCGGCGTCCTCGCCTTCGTGCTCTCGCGGCGCTCGCCCAAGCAGCTGAAGGTGGTCGCGTGGGTGGTGGTGCTCGCGGCACTGGTGCTGCAGTTGCTCACCTTCACCCCGCTCGGCTTCTCCAACAACGGCAACACCAACTGGCTGCGGGTCGGGTCGATCTCCATCGGCCAGCCCTCCGAGCTGGCCAAGCTGGGAATCGTGCTGTGGGGTGCGGACATCTTCGCCCGCAAGCACAAGAGCCTGGCCGATCCGCGGCACCTGCTGATCCCGTTCCTTCCGGTCTCACTGATCCTGATCGGCCTGGTCGCGCTGCAGTCCGACCTCGGCACAGCCATGATCATGGGCGCCCTGGTGCTCGCAGCCCTGTGGTACGTCGGGGCGAGCTGGAAGGTGATCGGCTCCATCCTCGGCGCGGTGGGGCTCGCGGTGGCCGCGCTGGTGATCACGACCCCCTACCGGATGACCCGGATCCTCGGCTTCTTCAACCAGGATCTCGACCCGCTCGGAGTCAACCACCAGCCGATCAAGGCGATCTTCGCGCTCGCCTCGGGAGGCTGGTGGGGCCTGGGACTGGGCGCCAGCCGGCAGAAGTGGGGCGGGCTGGTCGAGTCGCACACCGACTACATGCTGGCCGTGATCGGAGAGGAACTGGGGCTGGTCGGGACGCTGGTCGTGCTGTGCCTGTTCCTCGTCCTCGGCTACGCGGGCTTCCGGATCGCGATGCGCTCCGACATCCGGTTCTGCCGGTATGCCGCCGCAGGAATCACCAGCTGGTTCATGATCCAGGCACTGGTCAACATCGCGGTGGTGCTGCGGATGATGCCGGTGATGGGTGTGCCGCTGCCGCTGCTGTCCTACGGCGTGTCCGCGCTGGTGGCCAATCTGATGGGGCTCGGCGTCCTGCTCGCCTGCGCCCGGCAGGAGCCGGCGTCACGGGCCTACCTGCGCCGGCGCCGACGCAGGGCCGGACGCGCTCTGGTCACGACAGCGGGGGGCCGCGGGTGAGCCCGCTCCATGTGGTGCTGGCCGGCGGGGGCACCGCTGGGCACACCTCCCCCCTGATCGCCACAGCGCAGCAGCTGCAGGCCCAGGCCGACGTGGAGATCACCTGCGTCGGCACGCCGAAAGGGCTGGAGTCGCGGGTGATCCCTGAGGCCGGTCTGTCGCTGGAGCTGATCCCGCCGGTCCCCTTGCCCCGGCGGCTCACGCCAGAACTGCTCGCCGTGCCCGGCCGGCTGGTCGGGGCCGTGCGCGAAGCGGGTGCGATCCTGCGCAACCACTCCGCCCAGGTCGCGGTCGGCTTCGGCGGCTACGTCTCGCTCCCGGTGTATCTCGCCGCGCGACTGGCGAAGGTGCCGCTGGTGCTGCACGAGGGCAATGCGGTGCCCGGCCTCGCCAACCGGATCGCTGCCCGGTTCACCCCGCACGTTGCCACCACCTTCCCGGACACGAAGCTGCCGCACGCCGTCCACCTCGGGTTGCCCGTGCGGGCCGGCATCGCCACGCTCGACCGGCTCGCCCGGCGCCCGGCGGGCCGTGCGGCGTTCGGGCTGCCCGCGCAGGGTCGGGTCCTGCTGGTCAGCGGCGGTTCCCAGGGTGCCCGCAGCCTGAACCAGGCCACCGTCGGCGCCACGGACCGGCTGCTCGCGTCCGGCATCTCGGTGCTGCACGTGCTGGGCCCTGCGAACCTCACCGAGGCGACCGTTCCGCGCACTGACCCCGGCACCGGAGCCGTCTATCGGCCGGTCGGCTACGTCGACGAGATGGGGGACGCCTACGCCGCTGCGGACCTGATGCTCGGCCGGTCCGGCGCCGGAACCGTGATGGAGACGGCGATGACCGGCCTGCCGGTGATCTTCGTCCCGCTGCCGCACGGCAACGGCGAGCAGGCGCGCAACGCGACCTTCCTGATCGAGGCGGGCGCGGGGGTGCTGGTCCCGGACGCCGAACTGGACGCAGACCGCGTGGTCGCCGAGGCCACCGATCTGCTGGACGACGCGGCCCGGCTGGCGCGGATGTCGGCCATCTGCCGCGAGCTGGTGCCCGCGGACGCGTCCGCCGCACTGGCCCGGCTGGTGCTCCAGGTCGCCCGGCAGCGAGGATGAGCCCATGCTGATCGAACCCGTCGAGCTGGTGGGAGTCGCCGAGCTGGGCGCGGTGCACTTCATCGCCATCGGCGGTGCGGGAATGAGCCCGATCGCCGCGATGTACGCCGAGCTCGGCGTGCCGGTGAGCGGCAGCGACCAGGCCGACTCCGCGACGCTGGCCGGACTGGCCGCGCTGGGGATCCGCACCTACGTCGGCCACGACGCCGCCCAGCTCGGGGACGCCGCGACGGTGGTGGTCTCCTCTGCGATCAGACCGTCCAACCCCGAGCTCGTCGAGGCCCGCCGGCGCGGCCTGCGGATCTGGCACCGCAGCACCGCGCTCGCCGCGCTGATGCTGGGCCGGACCGGCGTCGCGGTGACCGGCACCCACGGCAAGACCACCACCTCTGCGATGACGGCCGTGCTGCTCGGCGGGGTCGGCGCCGATCCCGGCTACGTCGTGGGCTCGCCGCTCACCGCAACCGGGCGGGCCTGGCACCTGGGCGGAGGTGCAGCGTTCGTGGTGGAGGCGGACGAGAGCGACGGCTCGTTCCGGCAGTATCCGGCGGCCATCGCGGTCGTCACCAACGTCGAGGCCGACCACCTGGACAACTGGGGCACACCGGCCGCGTACGCCGACGGCTTCGTCGACTTCGCCACCGCGCCCGGTGTGGCCACGGTCGTGATCAGCGCGGACGATCCCGGAGCGGTCGCGCTGACCCCCGCGATCAGACGGGCGGGCAAGCACGTCGTCACGGTCGGCGAATCGGCCGGGGCGGACGTGCGACTGACCGCGGTCGAGTCCGCCGCGGGCGGGTCGCGTGCCGTCCTGACCGCCGACGGCGACCGGGGCGACCTCGTCCTTGCGGTGCCGGGCCGCTACAACCTGCACAATGCCGCGGCGGCCTACGCTGTGGGCCGCGCCCTCGGCCTGCCGGGCGGCGCGCTGCGCGCGGCCGCGTCCGGCTTCTCGGGCACCTCGCGCCGGTTCGAGCCGGTCGCCGAGGTCGCGGGGGTGCGGGTCTTCGACGACTACGCCCACCACCCGACCGAGGTGGCCGCCACGCTGACCGCGGCCCGTGGCATGGTCGGCGGCGGGCGCCTCGTCGCCTGCTTCCAGCCCCACCTGTTCACCCGGACCCGGGACTTCGCCGGTGAGTTCGGGCGGGCCCTGGCGCTGGCCGACGAGATCGTCGTGCTGGGGATCTACCCTGCGAGGGAGGACCCGCTTCCCGGCGTCACCGGGCGGCTCGTGGCCGACGCGGCGCAAGCCCTGGCCACCGGCCACGTCCACTACGTCGAGACCCTGGCTGAGGCCGCTCCTGCGCTGGCTGCGATCGTGCGTCCCGCCGACCTGGTGGTCACGCTCGGCGCCGGGGACGTGACCCGCGCCGGCCCGGAACTCGCCAGACTCCTGCGCTCCCGCGAACAACACCGTGGGGACCCCGCATGAGCCAGGTGAGGGACGCCACGGCACGGATCGCCGTGCGTCGGCGCGGTGACCGCAGGAGACGCTGGGCGCGCTGGCTGGTGGCAGGGCTGGTCGTGGCGGTGTTCGCCGCCGCAGGCTGGGTGGTGGGCTTCTCCCCTGTGCTCGCGGCCCAGGCCGTGAGCGTGTCCGGGACGGACCTGCTCACCAGGAACGAGGTGCTCACCGCTGCAGGGGTGCCGGTGGGCACGCCGATGGTGCAGATCGACACCCGGGCCGTGGCGGACCGGGTGGCGGGCCTGCCACCGGTCGCCGGGGTCACCGTGACGCGCAGCTGGCCCGGCACGATCCGGATCGCCGTGGCGGAGCGCACCGCGCGGCTCGCCATCCCTGCGGGCGGGGGCTACCTGCTCGCCGACGGCACGGGGGTCGTGTTCGAGGCGGTGAAGGACGCCCCGTCCGGGCTGGTCGTGGTGAACGCCGACCCCTCCGACCAGCAGGTGCTGGTCGATGTCGGCACCGTCTTCTCCGCGCTCAGCGCGCAGACCCAGGCGAAGGTGTCCCGGCTGGCCGCGCCGAGCCGCGACGGCATCGAGTTGCGCCTGAAGGACGGCAGCCGCGTGATCTGGGGGAGCGCGGAGGACTCAGCGCTGAAAGCTGAGGTGCTGGACGCGCTGCTGCCACTCGGGGGCACAGAGTTCAACGTCTCTGCGCCGGCTTTCCCGACCCGTCGTTGAGGGTGCCGGGGCAACCCTGAACCCCTACTTGAGGGACACGCCGAGCCGCTGCGCATTCTTGGACAGGCGCAGAACGGGTTCCCTAGCCTTGAGCCCACGCCGAAGCAGTTGTCCTTCCCCGGTTCGCCCGCTTCGTCGAGCCATGCTGTCAACGCGGGATTAGTACGACAAGTAAGGGTGGGTTTCTGTGGGAACTGCGTCCCAGAACTACCTCGCCATCATCAAGGTGGTAGGGGTCGGCGGCGGTGGCGTGAACGCCGTGAACCGGATGATCGAGTCAGGGCTGCGTGGTGTCGAGTTCATTGCGGTGAACACCGACGCCCAGGCGTTGCTGATGAGCGATGCCGACGTCAAGCTCGACATCGGTCGTGACCTCACCCGCGGGCTGGGCGCTGGCGCCGATCCCGCGAAGGGCCGTCAAGCCGCAGAGGATCACGCCGACGAGATCGAGGAGGTGCTCAAGGGCGCCGACATGGTCTTCGTCACCGCTGGCGAGGGCGGCGGCACCGGCACGGGCGGCGCGCCCGTGGTGGCGCGGATCGCGCGTTCGCTCGGTGCGCTGACCATCGGTGTGGTGACCCGTCCGTTCAGTTTCGAGGGACGCCGCCGCGCGACCCAGGCTGAGGACGGTATCGGCACCCTCCGCGAAGAGGTCGACACCCTGATCGTCATCCCCAACGACAAGCTGCTGGAGATGACCGATCACCACGTCGCGATCCTCGACGCGTTCCGCCAGGCCGACCAGGTGCTGATGCAGGGCGTGTCCGGCATCACCGACCTGATCACAACGCCCGGCCTGATCAACCTGGACTTCGCCGACGTGAAGGCGGTCATGCAGAACGCCGGCTCTGCCCTGATGGGGATCGGTTCGGCGCGCGGTGAGGACCGCGCCCGGGCCGCAGCGGAGATGGCGGTCTCCTCTCCGCTGCTCGAGGCGAGCATCGACGGGGCGCACGGCGTCCTTCTCTCCATCGCCGGCGGCTCCGACCTGGGCCTTTTCGAGGTCTCGGCCGCAGCCAACCTGATCGAGGCCGCCGCCCACGAGGACGCGAACATCATCTTCGGCACGGTCATCGACGACGCGCTCGGCGACGAGGTGCGGGTGACCGTGATCGCCGCCGGTTTCGACGGCGGGTTGCCGCCGCGCAAGGTGGTGCCCCGTCCGGAAGCGCGCAAGCCCGAGCCGGTCGCTGCGCGTCCGGCCCCGGCCACGCCGGCGGCCTCACCGTTCGGCTCGGAGCCGAAGCCGGAGCCGGTCGAACCGGTGGTCAGGTCGGTGCCGAAGCCGGTCGCGCCCGAGCCGGGAGATGACGAGCTCGACGTGCCGGACTTCCTGAAGTAGGGCACGCACGGTGGTCTTCAGCTACCGCAACGACCCCGGCGCAGACGGCGCCGGGGTCGTCTGCTGTGATGCGGTCGGTCCCGGCGGCAGCCGCTTCGATCTGAGCCTGGTGGTGCCGGGCGCCTGGCGCTCACCCGACTGGGACGTGCTGGAGGCCACGCTGGGGCTTCCCGCGCTGAACGTCCACCAGGTGCACGGCGACCGGGTGGTGAGGGTCGACGCGGACACCGACCCTCGTGCGCTCGCCGCGGAGCACGCCGACGCCCTGGTCACCACGGCGCGGGGAGTCGCGCTCGCCGTCCGTGCCGCCGACTGTCTTCCTGTGCTGTTCGCCGATCCGGACGCCGGCGTGGTCGGTGCCGCGCACGCCGGACGGGCGGGTCTCGCCGCGGGGGTGCTCCCGGCCACCCTCGCCCGGCTGGTCGAACTGGGGGCGCGAAGGGTGACGGTCTGGATCGGGCCGCACATCTGCGGGGCCTGCTACGAGGTCCCCGAGGCGATGCGGGACGCCTTCGGAGCCGACCACCCCGCCGCGGTGGCCACGACCAGCTGGGGCACGCCGTCGCTCGACCTGGGCGCCGCGGCGCAGGAGCAGCTCACCGCCCTCGGTTGCACGGTCCTGCGGGTCGGCGCGTGTACCCGCGGGACCCCGAGCCTGCACTCCTATCGGCGGGACGGTGCGCGGTCGGGACGCCAGGCCGGACTGGTCTGGTTGCCCTGAGAGTGGGGCGTGTCAGGGCGTGCCCTCCCCGGCGCCGGGGGCCGGTCCGGTTAGCATCGTGTGGGATCGGTGAGACAAAAGGGGCAAACGATGGCTGATCGCTTCAAGAGGGCGGCCGTGTGGCTGGGCCTGGTGTCCGACAACGACTACGCCGAGGTGGAGCCGGCCTCGGACGAGGTCACCGAACAGGTTCGCGAGGAGCGTCAGGACGAGGCCGCCGTTCCGGCCACGGTCACCGAGCTGGAAACCCGTCGTCCGCCGCGCGAGCACCCCAGGGTCGCCGACATCAACCGGATCATCACCGTGCATCCACGTACCTACAACGAGGCCCGCACGATCGGGGAGAACTTCCGTGACGGCATCCCGGTGATCATGAACCTCGGCGACATGGAGGAGGCGGACGCGAAGCGGCTGGTCGACTTCTCCGCCGGGCTGATCTTTGGCATGCGTGGCAGCATTGAACGCATCACCAGCAAGGTCTTCCTGCTCTCGCCACACAACGTCACCGTGGCGGCGGAGGACAAGGAGCGCCTCGCCGGAGGTTTCTACAACCAGTCCTGAAAGGCGAAGCAGATGGCCCTGATCGGCATCGTTCTGCACGGGGTCCTGCTGATCTTCCTTGCTCTGCTGACGATCCGGGCGGTGCTCGGCTGGGTGCCGCTGTTCGTGCGTGACTGGGAGCCCCGCGGCGGCCTGAGGGTGGTCGCGGAACTCGTCGGCACCCTCACCGATCCACCGCTCCGTTTCCTGCGACGGTTCCTGCCTCCGCTGCGCCTCGGCGGAGTGACCGTCGACACCGCGTTCACCGTGCTGTTCGTCGTGATTCTGGTGCTGCTGCGCTGGATCTGAAATGTCTTGACCTCGGGTTTACTCCTGCGGCGCGGCTGATTGGGCGTGCTTGGACTAGCGAAACCCGACGCACTAGCCTGAGAGCGCCCTGTCGGGGCCCGGTGGACCGGGCCCTGCAACCGAATCCGTGAGGTGAGCAATGACCCTGACCCTCGAGCAGGTCCGCCAGACCCGCTTCCACCTGGCCCGGCGGAACGGCTACGAGCCCGTAGACGTCGACAATTTCGTAGACAAGGTCGAGGCAACGCTCTCCGCGCTCACGGAGGAGAACGCCACCCTCAAGCAGCAGATCGAGGCGTTGGGTTCCAGCGAGCCGTCCAGCATCTTCGTGCCGGGTGACTCGGGCGAGGCCGACAAGCTCAAGGCCGACCTCCAGGGCCGTCAGGCGGAACTGGACGGCGTCAAGGGCGAGCTCCAGGCGAAGGCGGACGAGGCAGCCCAGCGGGCGCACGAACTCGACCAGGCGAGGAATGATCTCGCCGCGGCGCAGGCCGAGCTGGAGTCGCTGCGCAGCGAGGTCGGACAGCTTCGCGCCGCCGCCGCGTCCCAGCCTGTGGCCGAGCAGCCCGCGGCGCCGAGCGGCAAGGTCGAGAACATCGTGGTCACGACCTCCGCTGAGGCGTCTCCCGCGGTCACCCGGCTGCTGCAGATGGCCACGGAGCAGTCCGAGCGGCTCGTCGGCGAGGCGCAGGTCGAGGCGCAGCGGATCGTGTCCTCGGCCAGGGCAGAGGCGGAGAGCGTGATCGACAACGCCAACAAGAAGTCCCACGAGACCCTCACCGACGCACGTACCCGCGCCGACCGGATCGAGTCCGAGGCCCGGGTCAACGCGGAGAAGGTCACCACCGAGGCGCAGCAGCGTGCGGACGCGGTCAACGGCGAGGCCGACGCCCGTCGGGCCGAGCTGTTCACCAGCCTCGAGCAGGAGCGCGACGTGCTGCGCACCAAGGTCGACCACCTGCGCAGCTTCGAGGCGACGTTCCGCTCGAACATGTCGAGCCATCTGCAGAGCCAGATCAAGGCGCTGTCGGAGGCCACCATCGAGCCCGGCGACACCCCTGCGATCCTCAGCGAGCCCGCGCCGCAGTCGGCCACGCCACGGCTGGACGCCCTGCTCAACGAAGGGAACTGATCCTCCTCCGGCGCAAGCGCTGGACCGCAAGATCTCGACCGGACGCCGCCCTCGGGCGGCGTCCGGCGTTTTGTCCGGCCACCTGCCGGGCAGGTGGTACTCTCCCTGCTCAAGCATCACCTCAGAGGAGTCTTCGATGGCGTCGACGCACACCCGGCAGGCCGCGGCGGAACCCGCGGTGAGCGTGTCGTTCCCCGTTGCCGAGGGCGAGGACCCCTGGACGGAGGAGGAGGTCGAGGAGGTCCGCCAGGAGCTGCTCGCCGACATCGCGAGGATGGAGCGGGCGATCGAGGTGGCTGAGGCGGGACTGGCCGATCTCTTCGAGGAAGGTTCCGATGGGGCGGGCCGCGACCCCGCCGACGTGGGCTCATCCAACTTCGAGCGCGACCAGGAGATGTCGTTGGCCCAGAACGCCCGCGACATGCTGGATCAGGCCCAACTGGCCTACCGGATGTTCGAGGCGGGCAACTACGGATCCTGTGAGTCCTGCGGCCAGCCGATCGGCAAGGATCGGCTCCAGGTGTTTCCGCGCGCGACCATGTGCGTCGCCTGCAAGCAGCGGGAGGAACGGCGATAACCGACGAGGTGGCCGCGACGGGATCCGATACCGGCAAGAGAGTCTGGCGCCTGCGCGCGCTCTGCCTCGCCATCGCCGCTGCGGGTCTCGGGCTCGACCTGTGGGCGAAGAACCTGGCGTTGGCCTACCTCGATCCGACCCGGCCGATCCCCCTGTTGGGTGGTCTGGTCACGCTGCAACTGATCCGCAATCCCGGCGCTGCGTTCAGCATGGGAGAGAGCTTCACCGTGGTGATCGCGCTGGTGGGGATCGCTGCGCTGGTCGGCGTGCTGGTCTGGTTCGTGCCGCGGATCCGGCACACGGGCTGGGCGGTCGCGGTCGGCCTGCTGCTGGCCGGGATCATGGGAAATCTCTTCGACCGGCTGTTCCGCGAGCCCGGGCCGCTGCGCGGACACGTGATCGACTACGTCCAGCTGCCGTACTTCGCGATCTTCAACGTCGCGGACATCTGCATCACCGCCGCGGCCGTGATGATCGTCTGGCTGACCGTGATCACGAAGGTCTCACCTGCCGGCGTCCGGCTCGAGGACCGGGACGACACAGGCGATGAGTAGCGTCTGGCTGGTGCCGGACGGACTGGACGGGGAGCGGGTCGACGCGGCTGCCGCCCGGATGACCGGGTTGTCGCGCAGCCGGATCGGTGACCTTGCCGAGGCGGGTGGCGTGCAGGTGAATTCCAGCCCCGTGACCAAGTCGCACCGCGTCCGCGCCGGCGACCTGCTGGAGGTCGAGGTGACCACCGCTCCGACCGTCGAGGTCGTGCCCAAGGAGGTGGCAGGGATCACCATCGTCCACGACGACGCCGACCTGGTCGTGGTGGACAAGCCGGCAGGGGTCGCCGCCCATCCCAGCCTCGGCTGGGACGGCCCGTCGGTCGTCGAGCACCTGGCCGCGGCCGGCTTCCGGATCTCCACCTCGGGTGCCGCGGAACGGCAGGGGATCGTGCAGCGGCTGGACGTCGGCACCTCGGGCCTGATGGTGGTCGCCAAGAGTGAGTCGGCCTACACGGCACTGAAGCGGGCGTTCCGCTCCCGTGAGGTGAGCAAGGTGTACCACACGCTCGTTCAGGGCCACCCGGACCCCTTCGAGGGCACGATCGACGCGCCGATCGGACGCCACCCCGGCGCCGACTACAAGATGGCGGTCATCGCCGGCGGCCGGCACAGCGTCACCCACTACCGGATGCTGGAGGCATTTCCCGCGGTGACCCTCCTGGAGGTGCACCTTGAGACCGGGCGTACCCACCAGATCCGGGTGCACATGCAGGCGATCCGGCACCCCTGCGTTGGTGATCCGACCTACGGCGGCGACCCGGTGCTGGCCGCTCGGCTCGGCCTGGAGCGGCAGTGGCTGCATGCGGTCGAGCTCGGCTTCGTCCATCCTCGGACGGGGGAGCTGGTGAGGTTCCATTCGGGGTACCCTGACGATCTCAGGGCAGCGCTGGAGCTCGTCCGCGGCTGACCCCTGCGCTGACGCGTTGGGCCGGTTCGGCTAGGGTTCTGTACGTGCGTAGAGCGAAAATAGTGTGCACGATCGGGCCCGCAACGGATTCTGCGGAAGCGATCGTCAACCTCGTCAATGCCGGCATGAACGTCGCGCGGCTGAACATGAGCCACGGCGACCACCTGATCCACGCCAAGCGCGTGGAGTGGATCCGCGACGCGGCCCGCGTGGCAGGCAGGCCGGTGGGCATCCTGGCCGACCTGCAGGGTCCCAAGATCCGCCTGGGAGAGTTCGTCGACGGGGAGGCCTTCATCGAGGCCGGAGCCCGGTTCGTGATCACCACCGATGACGTGCAGGGCGACGCGGATCGCGCGTCCACAACCCTGAAGACGCTGACAGCCGATGTGAAGCCCGGTGACCAGATCCTGATCAACGACGGCGCCATCGAGCTGTTGGCGGTCGAGGTCACCGACACCGACGTGGTCACAGAGGTGGTCGTCGGCGGCCGGGTCTCCGATCACAAGGGGATCAACCTGCCGGGGGTTCCGGTGAGCGTGCCCGCGCTGAGCGAGAAGGACGAGCGTGACCTGCGCTGGGCCCTGCGCCACGGCGTGGACATGGTCGCCCTCTCGTTCGTCCGGAACGCCTCCGACATCGAGCCGGTCCGCAAGGTCATGGACGAGGAGGACCGACACGTCCCGGTGATCGCGAAGCTGGAGAAGCCCCAGGCCATCGAGAACCTGTACGAGGTGATCGACTCCTTCGACGCCTTCATGGTCGCTCGCGGCGACCTCGGCGTCGAACTGCCTCTGGAGGAGGTGCCCGGCGTCCAGAAGCGAATCATCGACGCGGCCCGCGCCTGGGCCAAGCCGGTGATCGTGGCGACGCAGATGCTGGAGTCGATGATCACCGCCCACCGGCCCACCCGCGCCGAGGCCTCCGACGTCGCCAACGCGATCCTCGACGGCGCGGACGCCGTGATGCTGTCCGGTGAGACCGCGGTCGGGGAGTACGCGATCGACGCGGTCACCGTGATGGCCCGGATCATCACGCGGACCGAGGCGGAGGGCCTGGACAAGATCCGTCCGCTGAACTGGAACCCGCACACCACCTCGGGTGTGATCTCGAAGGCTGCCGTCGAGGTGGCCGAACGGGTCGGTGCGAAGTACCTGGCGGCGTTCACGATCTCGGGGGACACTCCGCACCGGCTGGCCCGGCTGCGTTCCGAGGTGCCGATCATGGCCTTCACGCCGCTGCCCAAGACCGCACAGGCGCTCACCCTGTGCTGGGGCGTGCAGTCCTACGTCACGCCGGAGTACACCGATACCGACGCGATGGTCGAGTCGGTGCAGACGGCGCTGACCGAGACCGGGTTCGTCCAGCACGGCGACCATGTCGTGATCGTGGCCGGAAACCCCGGCCGGCACTCGCGCCAGACCAACTCGCTGCGCGTCTACGAGATGGACTAACGCTTTGGGTTATTGACAGGACAAAGCATTGTCGTTAGCTTTGGGTCGTCGGCGGTGGAGCCGACGGCCGGACCGAGCGACAGGCGACCCAGGTGGACCAGACTCCGACCGTTCCCGAGACCATGCGGGCGGCCGTGCTGGTCGCCCCCGGTGAGCCGCTGGCCGTGAAGCGGATCCGCACTCCGCGGCCGCGCTCCGGCGAGGTGCTGGTCAGGGTGACCGCGTGCGGGCTGTGTCACTCCGACCTGCACGTGATGTCGGGGAAGATCCCGTTCCCGACTCCGGCCGTGCTCGGCCATGAGGTCTCGGGTGTTCTGGTCGAACTCGGTGAGAACACCCTGCACAGCGGTCTCGCGGTCGGGGACGCGGTCTGCGGCGCCTTCCTGATGCCCTGCGGTCAGTGCCCGGACTGCGCCCGCGGCCGCGACGACCTCTGCGCCCCGTTCTTCCGGTTCAATCGCCTGCAGGGCCAGCTCTTCGACGGCACCAGCCGGCTGGCCGACCTCGACGGCTCGGTGATCGCCCAGTACTCGATGGGCGGGCTCGCCGAGTACTGCGTGATTCCGGTCACCGCGGTCACGCCGATGCCCGAGGGCATGGACGCCGTGGCTGCGGCGATCCTCGGCTGCGCGGCAATGACCGCCTACGGCGCGGTGCGGCGCGGCGCGGACCTGCGCTACGGCGAGACGGTCGCCGTGATCGGCATCGGCGGCGTTGGCTCCAACATCGTGCAGGTCGCCCGCGAGCTCGGTGCCCGCAAGGTGATCGCCATCGACGTCGATGACGACAAGCTCGAGCACGCGATCCACTACGGCGCCTCCGATGTGATCAACTCCCGGCACGTGAACGCGCGGGATCGCGTCCTCGCCCTCACCGGGGGGCGGGGCGTCGATGTGGCCATCGAGGCACTGGGATTCCCTGCGACCTTCGAGCAGGCACTCACCCTGCTGGCGGACGGCGGCCGGATGGTGCCGGTCGGCCTGGCCGCCGGGTCGCAGACCGCGGCAGTGGAGATCAATCGGCTGGTCCGTAGGGGTCAGCAGGTCTGCGGTTCCTACGGTGCCCGCACGCGGACCGACCTCCCGATCGTCGTCGACCTGGCCGCCCGGGGCGTGCTGGACTATCGCGGAGTGGTGTCCGAGCGGGTCCCGCTGTACCGCGCAGAGGAGACCTACCGGCGCCTCGAGCGGGGGGCGGTGTCGGGCCGCGCGGTCGTGGAGATGGCGCTCAACGACCGCTGAGCGTCCGTGGAGGCGCGGGCGAATCTGCAAGCGGGGCGTTTCGTAAATCGTTTCCGAAATGGTTCCCGCAGCCGACATCAAACCTGGCGACACAAATTCTGGCCAGCTTGCCGCAACGTACGTACAAGTACCCCCGGGGGTGTACGCTTCTGCATGTCCGGACGGGGTTGTCCGGCTCACAAAGAGGAGTGCTGAGGACAATGTCCGCAACCATAGAAGAACTGAAGGCCATCGCCACCCCCGTCGTCGTCGACGCCCGCGGCGTCTCCTGCCCGGGCCCGATCCTGGCCGCCAAGAAGCAGATCGGCGGCGTCGGTCTGGGCAATGTCATGGAGGTCCTCGCGACCGACTCCGGAACGCTGAAGGACATCCCGGCGTGGTGCAAGAAGATGGGCCACGACTTCCTCGGCTCCTTCGAAGAGGCCGGCTCGATCCACCTCTTCCTCCGCAAGGCCAAGTAGGCCGTGTCCGGAGCGACCGGATCCGCGGCCGACACTCCGCGGGTTCTCGTCTTCTCCACCATCAACATCTCGGATCCGGGCATCGACCTGGCCGGGAGCAGGCACCTCGAGTACCCGGCCACGGTGCAGACGATGGCCGTGCCGTGCAGCAGTGGACTCAAGCCGTCCTGGCTCGTCCACGCGCTGGAGAGCGGTTTCGAAGGGGTCTTCGTTGCCTCTGATGGTGAGGAGTGCGCCTACCTGCCTGACTGCGCCGAACGTACGGCGGAGATCATCTCCAGGGCCCAGGCGATGATGAGCGAACGGGGCATCGCGGCCCAGCGGCTGAAGATGGCTGCCCTGTGCTCGGTCTGCGCCGAGCCGTTCGCGAACTACATGCGCGAGTTCTCAGCGACGCTCACCCAACTGCGGGACACGGCCTCCGTGGCCTGAGCGTCCCCCCAAGACAAGGAAGTCAGGAAAGGCGATGGCAAAGAAGACCATCATTGTGTTCAGTGGCGACTATGACCGGCTGATGGCCGCGTTCATCATCGCGAACGGTGCTGCGGCCATGGATGACGAGGTCACCATGTTCTTCACCTTCTGGGGCCTGTCGGCACTGCGGAAGGTGAACCCGACCGCGACACCCAGCAAGAAGAAGAGTGGCTTGCAGACGGCGTTCTCAACAATGCTGCCGAAACACGCCGAGAAACTCACGCTTTCCAAGTTCAATTTCGGCGGTGCCGGTCGCTTCATGATGAAGAAGGTCATGAAGGCCGAGAATGTGATGACCGTTGCGGAATTGCTGGACACTGCGCGGGAGCAGGACATCAAGCTGATCGCCTGCACGATGTCGATGGACGTCCTCGGCATCAGCAAGGAAGAGCTGATCGACGGCATCGAGTACGCCGGCGTCGCCACCTACCTGGGCGAGGCCGACGAGGCCAACGTCAACCTGTTCATCTGATCACCGCCGCGTCGGCGGCGACAAGGAGCGTGTGCGATGGACTACGACGTCCTCGTAATTGGCAGTGGTATCGGCGGAATGGAGTCGTCGATCAAGTTGGCCGACATGGGCTATCACGTCCTGCTGGTCGAGAAGGAGGCCAGCGTCGGTGGCCGGATGATCCTGCTCAGCAAGGTCTTTCCGACCCTGGACTGCGCGTCCTGTATCTCGGGACCGAAGATGTCGTCGACGATCAACCACCCGAACATCACCACGATGGCCTACAGCCAGGTGGAGGGCATAAGCAGAAATGCGGATGGCGGGTTCCAGGCCTCCATTCGACAGAAGTCGAAGTTCGTCGACTGGGCCGCCTGCACCGGCTGTGACGCGTGCCAGAAGGCCTGCACCGTGGCCGTTCCGGACCAGTTCAACGCGGATCTCGCGGCCCGCAGGGCCGCGTACATCGCGTTCCCGCAGGCAGTGCCGAAGAAGGCTGTGCTGCAGCGCGAGGGCACCTCGCCCTGCGTGGGCGCCTGCCCGGCAGGGATCAAGGCCCACGGCTACGTGTCGCTGGTGCGCTCGGGCAAGTACGAGGAGGCCTTCCAGCTCGTCCTCGACGCCACCCCGCTGGTCGGTACGCTCGGCCGCGCGTGCTACGCGCCGTGTGAGTCGGACTGCACGCGGGCCAAGCTCGAGGGCCCCGTGCCGATCCGCCTGATCAAGCGTTTCGCCGCCGACAAGCACTACGAGGCGTCCGGGCAGTCCGACGGCCGGGCGGTCGAGGTCGAGGAGCCCAACGGCCACAAGATCGCCATCATCGGCTCGGGCCCTGCGGGGCTGACCGCCGCCTGGCAGCTGGCCCGCAAGGGCTACCAGGTGAAGATCCTGGAGAAGCGGTCGAAGCCGGGCGGCTACCTTCGCCACGCGATCCCGACCTACCGCCTGCCCCACGAGGTCGTCGACGCAGACATCGCGAACCTCACCTCGCTCGGGGTGGAGATCGAGTGCGGCGTGTCCGTCACTGATCCCCAGGCGCTCAAGGACGACGGGTACGACGCGGTGATCCTGGCCACAGGCACCCAGGTCGCCACCCGCATGGACGTGCCCGGCGAGGACGCAGAGGGCTCGGTCAACGGCCTGGACTTCCTGGCCGACGTCGCCAACGGCGCCGCTCCCGATCTCCGCGGCAAGCGGGTCGTCGTGGTGGGCGGGGGCAATGTCGCCATGGACGCCGCCCGGGTGTCGCTACGCCTCGGCGCGACCGAGGCACGGGTGGCCTACCGGCGCACCCGCGCAGAGATGCCAGCCCACCACGTCGAGAGCAAGGACGCCGAGGCCGAGGGCGCAGTGTTCGAGTTGCTGGTCGCGCCGACCGAGGTGGTCACCGCCGGCGGCCGCGTGACCGGGCTGAAGCTGCAGAAGATGCGGCTGGGCGAGCCGGACGCCTCCGGGCGTCGCAGCCCGGAGCCGATCCCGGGCAGCGAATACGTGCTGGACTGCGACCTGGTCATCTCGACCATCGGGATGAGCCCGGACTCCGCCCCGTTCGCACCTCTCGCAGACAAGCGCGGCCGGATCGGCGTCGATCCGAAGACCCTGCAGACCCAGGTGCCGTTCCTGTTCGCGGCCGGCGACGTGACCGCAGGGGCCACCGACATCACCCGGGCGATCGGCTCCGGACGCCGCGCGGCGCACATGGTGGACCGGTGGATCACCGGGCAGCCGCTGGACGGGTTCACCGCCCTGGACGACCGCCTGGAGACGATCTCCACCGACACCGTCCTCTCCCGGCAGACCGCCTTCGGCCACCGTCACCCGATCAGCGGCGACGTCTCGCTGGTGCACAACCCGCGCGACTTCTCCGAGATCGAGGCTCCCCTCACCGAGGACCAGGCCCGGGCGGGCGCAGGGTCGTGCCTCGACTGCGGCGTGTGCTCGGAGTGCCAGGAGTGCGTGAAGGCCTGCCCTGCCTTCGCGATCCGGATGGATGCCCGCGACGAGCTCCGCGACGTGACCGTCGGAGCCGTGGTGGTCGCCACCGGCCACAAGTTGTTCGCAGCCGACCTGAAACCGGAGTACGGATTCGGGAAGTTCCCGAACGTGATCACCGGCATGCAGATGGACCGCCTGCTGGCCCCGACCCGTCCGTTCAACACGGTGCTGCGTCCCGGCGACGGCAAGGTCCCGGACCGGATCGCGTACATCTCGTGCACGGGCTCCCGCGACAAGACCGTCGGCAATCCGCTGTGCTCGAAGTTCTGCTGCATGTACTCGATCAAGCAGAACCAGCTGATCATGGGCGCCCTTCCGCTGGCCGACGTGAGCATGCACTACATGGACATGCGGGCGTCGGGGAAGCGGTACGAGGAGTTCTACACCCAGGCCAAGGACATGGGCGCGCAGTACATCAAGGGGCGGGTCTCGAAGATCACCGAGGAGGAGAACGGTGACCTGCTGGTCCGCTACGAGGACATCGAGAACGGCGGAGGCATCGTCGAGACGTCCTACGACCTGGTGGTGCTGGCGGTGGGCATCCAGCCCAACCGGGACGTGGAGCGACTGTTCGACGAGGCGCCGCTCGGGCTCGACGAGTACTACTACGTCGCCGAACCGAGCGCGGAGCTCAGCCCCGGCCAGACCACCATCCCCGGCGTCTTCGTCGCCGGCACTGCCTCGGGTGCCAAGGACATCGTGGACACGATCCTGCACTCCGGCGCGGCGGTGGCCCAGGTTGCCGCGCACCTGGAGCACCAGCACTTCACCGAGGAGGTCATGGCATGAGCACCGAAGCTGCCGAACCCGGCGCGGGCCAGCCGGAGCAGCGCCGGATCGGCGTCTACATCTGCCACTGCGGAGGCAACATCTCCGACTACGTGGACGTGGAGGCCGTGCGTGAGGCACTGAAGGACGAGCCCGGCGTCGTGGTGTCGTCCTCGCCGGTGTTCGCGTGCTCCGACGGCACGCAGCACGACATGATCGACGACATCCGTGGGCAGAACCTCGACGGACTGGTCGTCGCGTCCTGCTCGCCGAAGCTGCACCAGGTGACGTTCCGCAACGTCGCCAAGCGCGCCGACCTCAACCAGTACGCCTACACCCAGGTGAACGTCCGCGAGCAGGACTCCTGGGCGCACCCCCATGACCGGGCCGGCGCGACCGAGAAGGCGATCGGCCTGGTCCGGGCCGGGGTGGCGAAGACGCGGCTGTCCGATCCGCTCGAGCCGCTGCGGATCGAGACCGTGCCCAGGGCACTGGTGGTCGGCGGCGGGATCGCTGGACTGCGTGCAGCGATCGGGCTGGCCGACGTGGGGATCCAGGCGGTCGTGGTGGAGCGGGAGTCCCGGCTCGGCGGCTGGGTGGGACGGTTCGGCCCCACCTTCCCCGACGAGGCGTCCGGTGCCGACGAGGTGGCCGGGTTGGTCGAGCAGATCAAGGCCCGCCGCGACATCACGGTGTACACGAACGCCGAGCTGACCGGGAAATCGGGCACGTTCGGCAACTACGCCGCGCAACTCACCCTGCACCGGGACGGCTCCGACAAGCAGCTCACCGTGGACGTGGGCTCGATCATCGTGGCCACCGGCTTCGACTCCTACGCCCCCGAAGAGGGCGAGTTCGGCTACGGCATCGACGGCGTGGTCACGCTGCCGGAGTTCAAGGAGCTGGTGGACTCGGCTCCGGCCGGCACGCTCAGCTACGGCGGACGCCCGGTGCGCTCGATCGCCTACGTCTACTGCGTGGGCTCGCGGCAGGAAGCCCCCGGCAACGAGTACTGCTCGAAGTACTGCTGCACGGCAACCATTCACGCGTCGATGCTGGTCTCGAAGCTGGATCCGGGGATCCGGCAGTACCACCTGCACCGCGACATCCGTGCGTACGGGCGCAACGAGTTGCTCTACAACGAGTCGCGCGACCGCGGGTCGATCTACCTGAAGTTCCCCGACGACACCCCGCCGTCGGTACAGAAGGAGGCGTCCGGCGGTTTGAGTGTCACCGTGACCGACCTGCTCACGGAGAGCCGTGAGCTGACGCTCCCGGTCGACCTGGTGGTGCTGGTCACCGGCATGGTGCCCAGGGAGAACGCCGGTCTGGTCCAGGTGCTCAAGCTCCCGGTCGGAAGCGACGGGTTCTTCAACGAGATCCATCCCAAGCTGCGTCCGGTGGAGACGGTGGTCGACGGCGTGATGATCGCCGGCTGCTGCCAGAGCCCGCGCACGGTGGGGGAGAGCGTCGCTGCCGGGCTGGCCGCGGTTGCGCAGAGCGCAGCGCTGCTGAAGAAGGGCTTCGCCGAGCTCGAGCCGCTGGTCGCCCGGGTGGACCCGGACAAGTGCGTCGGTAGCGGTGAGTGCCTCACCTCGTGCCCCTATGACGCGATCACCAGTATCGAGTGGGACGGCCGCCAGGTCGCCACGGTCGATCCCGCCACCTGCAAGGGCTGCGGCGGCTGTGTCCCGGTCTGCGGTTCTGACGCGATCGACCTGCTCGGCTACACCGATGCACAGATGAGGGCCGCGATCGAAGAGTTGATCGGGACCGACGTACCAGTCAAGGAGCCGGTGGCATGACCCAGACACTGCGGGACCCGCGCGAGGTGATCCGCGAGGAGCCCCTCATGCACAGGCCGATCTTCGAGGCGCTCGCCTCGGGCCCGGCCACCATCGTCGAGATCGCCGACCGGATCGGACATCCCGTCCACGAGACCGTGTACTGGGTGATGGGGATGCGCCGCTACGGACACCTGATCGAGAGTGCCGAGGCCGACGACGACGGCTTCTTCAGCTACAAGATCGTCGGCCAGGGCGAGGCGGAGGCCACCCTCGAGGAGTGTGAGTACGAATGACCACCGTGGTGAATCCGAACCTGATCACCGACCTGCAGAAGTTCGGGGCGACGGACATCAACGCCTGCTTCAGCTGCGGCAACTGCACGGCGATCTGCCCGCTGACCGATGATGACGCGCTGTTCCCGCGCAAGCTGATCCGTCTCGCGCAGGTGGGCCTCACCGATGACCTGGTCGGCAGCAAGGAGCTGTGGACCTGCTACGGGTGCGGCGTGTGCACCACCCGGTGCCCCCAGTCGGCCGATCCTGGCGAGTTCATGGGGACGGCGCGTCGCTACGCGATCGCCCACTACGACAAGAGCGGTATCGCCCGGGCGATGTACACGCGTCCGGTGATCAGCAGCGCGATCGTGATCGGGGCTGCGGCGTTCTTCGCCCTGTTCTTCGCGGCGATCCGCGGTGAGCAGAGCCGGGAATCGCTGGCGTTGTTCGACTTCATCCCCTACTCCGTGATCCACACCACAGGCATCGTGCTGATGGTCGTCGTGGCGCTGTTCAGCCTGCTCGGCGTGGGCCTGCTCGCCCGCAACATCGCGCGCAGGGACGGGGTCACGCGGGAGTCGCTGTTCGGCAGCAAGCAGGCCTGGGCACGTACCGGGCGGGCGCTCTGGTACGCGCTGGGCATCGAGTCGCTGGGCCAGAAGCGGTACCGCGACGACTGCCACGACGACGAGCCGGTGGAGCCGCTGTACCGGCGGCGCTGGCTGATCCACGCGCTGACCATCTGGGGCTTCCTCGGGCTGCTGCTGGCGACCACGCTCGACTACGGGATGGATGTGCTCGGGATCAAGGCGACCGGCACGCCGGTGCCGATCTGGTATCCGGTCCGGTTGCTGGGCACGGTGGCCGGCCTGGCCCTGATGTACGGCGTGACCTGGTTCATGGTGCGGCGCTGGCAGGCCAACCGGGAGTGCAATGACGACAGCAAGCCCTCTGACTGGCTGTTCCTCGTGCTGCTGTGGGTGACCGGCCTGACCGGGTTCATGATCGAGGCCGCCCTGTACGCAGCGCCAGTGCCGGCGTGGGGCTACTGGGTCTTCCTCGTGCACGTGGCGATCGCCATGGAGCTGGTGCTGTTCCTGCCGTTCACGAAGTTCGCCCACGCCATGTACCGGCCGGTCTCGCTGTTCTTCTACGGGCTGGCCCGGCAGAAGGACTCCCAGCCGGTCGGGTAGCCGAACGCCGGCTCGGCGGCGATCACCGCAACGCCGAGGGCTCGCAACGGTGCGAGTCCTCGGCGTTCGCGCTCCGCCCCTGCTCGGCGCCCCCCAGCCGCGTCCGCGGTGGCCGGGTCGTGGCCGGCGTCCACGGAGTCGTTTTCTTGAGGAGAACTTGAGGTGCCCCGGCCTTGGGAAAGGGGCGGCCGGGTGGTTCGCTGGACGATGTGCTGATCGATCGAGTCCGAGACAGCCCGGCCCTGCTCAGGGTCGCTGCGGTGGTCCTGCCCCTGGCGGCGGCAGGCCTGCTCTACCTGCTGCGGTCCCTGGTCAGCGGGGCCTCCGCCGCCTTGATCCTTGTCCTGGTCGTGGTGGTGATGGCCGCATCGGGAGACCGCGCGAGCGGCGCACTGGCGGCCTTGTCCAGCGCCATCGGCTTCGACTTCTTCGTCGCGTCCCCGAGGCTCGACTTCGACATCGACGACGCGGCGGATGTCGAGATGGCGGTCCTGCTCCTCCTCGTCGGGATCGCGGTCAGCGAGCTGGCGTTGCGGGGACGCCGCCAGCAGGCTGCAGCGAGTGAGCGGTCCGGCTACCTGAGCGGAGTGCTGGAATCGGCGGAGCTGGCCGCGCGCGGCATCCCGATCAGCGACGCCATTCCCACCGTCGCCGGACACATCTGGCGCACCCTGGGCGCGGAGCGGGTCACCTACGAGCAGGGCGCGCCGCACCGCGACTGCGCGATCATCCAGCGGGACGGCACGGTGACGCTCGAGGGCGATCCGCTCGATGTCACCCGCGACGGGCTTCCCGCCGATCGGCACACTGCTGTGCTGGTGGTCCAGCAGGAGCGGGTCGTCGGGCACTTCCTGGTGGCGCCGACGAACCGGGAGCATCCACGTGCGGAGCAGTTGCGGGTGGCGGTGCTGCTCGCCGACCAGATCGCGCGGCGGAGGGACGTTCCGGTCCCGGGGACCACCAGGTCGCGGGACTGATCGGTCCGCGCGAGGAAGAGTACCGGGAAGGGGATTCGAACCCCTACGCCCTTGCGGGCAGACGGGTTTGAGCCGTCCGCGTATACCATTCCGCCACCCCGGCAGGCTGCCCGAGAAGTCTGCCACACTTGGCGGTCCCTCCGGGCCGCAGGGTAACCTCGTCCCTGCACCGCACCCGGGGCCCGATGACGATCCCAGCCAGGAAGCTGAACAGAGATGACTGCCGACCACGACCGCAAAGACGACGAACAGCTCCGTGTGCTGGTGGCTGAGGACGAGGCGCTGATCCGCCTCGACCTGGTCGAACTGCTCACCGACGAGGGGTACCAGGTGGTCGCCGAGGCCGGTGACGGCGAGGAGGCACTCGAACTGGCCCGCAAGCTCACCCCCGACCTGGTCGTGATGGATGTGAAGATGCCGAAGATGGACGGCATCTCTGCAGCGGCGATCATCGCCGAGGAGCGGATCGCCCCCGTGGTGATGCTGACCGCGTTCAGCCAGCGCGAGCTCGTCGAACGCGCCCGCGACGCCGGCGCGATGGCCTACGTGGTGAAGCCGTTCGACTCCTCCGACGTGATCCCCGCGATCGAGATCGCGGTGTCCCGGTTCGCAGAGATCCGGGCGGTGGAGGCCGAGGTCGCCGACCTGGAGGAGCGCTTCGCTTCCCGCAAGGCCGTCGACCAGGCCAAGGGGCTGCTGCAGGAGGGCCTTGGGCTCAGCGAGCCGGAGGCGTTCCGCTGGATCCAGAAGACCGCGATGGACCTGCGCAAGTCGATGCGCGAGGTGGCCGAGGCAGTGATCGAGCAGTCGAAGGGCGAGAAGCGCAAGAAGTAGCGCTCAGCGGGTGGCCCGTTTCAGGAACACAGTGATCCGGGCCGCGCAGACCTGCCCGCCGGCTTCGTCGGTGAGCGAGACGTCGTAGGTGGCCAGCGTGCCGCCGATCCGGATGGCGGTGGCCACGCCGTGCAGCCAGCCCTTGGTGGCCGGGCGCAGGTGCGTGGCGTTGATGTCCACGCCGGTGACCGATCCGTCCGGCCCGACCTCTGCTGCGGCGGCGAGCGAGGCGAGGCTCTCCGCGATCACGCACGATGCCCCGCCGTGCCACAACCCGAACGGCTGGGTGTTCCCTTCGACCGGGACACGACAGGACGCGCGGGTCGGGGTGACCTCGAGCAGCTCGACGCCCAGCTTCTCGTCGAGGGCGCTGCGCAGGCCGCTGAACCAGTCGGGAATGTTCATGGGGCATACCTTGGCACACCGACCCCGGCGCACCGTCAGTAGCGGCCGGTAAGGTTCCGGAATGTGACGACCCCGGTGAGCGCGAGTGGCGAGAAGGCCCCGACCCTGCTGCTGATCGACGGCCACTCGGTGGCCTACCGCGCGTTCTTCGCGCTGCCGGTGGAGAACTTCTCCACAACCACCGGCCAGCACACCAACGCGGTGTACGGGTTCACCTCGATGCTCATCAATGTGCTGCGGGACGAGCAGCCCACGCACCTGGCGGTGGCGTTCGACGTGTCCCGACAGACCTTCCGTAGCGATCAGTACGCCGAGTACAAGGCCAATCGGTCGGCGTCGCCGCCAGAGTTCAGTGGGCAGGTCGCACTGATCAAGGAGGTGCTGGACGCGCTGAACGTCGTCCACCTCGAGCGCGACGGCTTCGAGGCCGACGACATCATCGCCACCCTCGCCCGGCAGGGGGCTTCCGCCGGGCTCGACGTGCTGATCTGCACCGGCGACCGTGACACCCTGCAGTTGGTCAACGACAAGGTGACGGTGCTCTACCCGCGCAAGGGGGTTTCGGACCTCGCCCGGCTCGACCCGCCGACGGTACTCGAGAAGTACCTGGTGGAACCGTCCCGCTACCCGGAACTGGCCGCGCTGGTCGGCGAGAGCAGCGACAACCTGCCCGGCGTCCCCGGGGTGGGGCCGAAGACCGCGGCGAAGTGGCTGGACGCCTACGACGGCCTGGAGAACCTGGTCCGGCACGCGGACGAGGTCACAGGCAAGGCGGGGGAGTCGTTCCGCGCTCACCTCGACGACGTGGTCCGCAACCGGCGGCTGAACGCACTGGTCGGAGACCTCGAGCTGCCGGTGAGCGTCGAGGATCTCACTCGTCGCGACTGGAACCGCGAGGCAGTACACGATCTCTTCGACGGCCTCGAGTTCCGGGTCCTCCGTGATCGCCTGCTGGAGACGCTGCCGGCGGAGGATCTCACCTCCGAGGGCGGTTTCGAGGTAGTGGGCGAGGTGCTGCCCGCCGGCAGCGTCCGTGCCTGGCTCGATGCCCACGCCCGCACCGGGGTCGTGGGGCTGGACTGCCAGGGCAGGTGGCGGGCCGGCACCGGTGATCTCACCGGTGTCGCCCTCGCCGCGGCCGACGGTGCGGCCGCCTGGTTCGACGTCACCACGCTGTCGCCCGAGGATGACGCGGCGTTCGCCGAGTGGCTGGCCGACGAGTCCGCGGCCAAGGCGATGCACGACGCGAAGGGACCGCTGCTGGCGATCTGGTCGCGCGGCTGGGAGCTCGGCGGGCTGGCCAGCGACACCCAGCTGGCCGCGTACCTGCTGCGTCCCGACCAGCGGGTGTACGACCTCGCCGACCTGACCGCCCGGCACCTGCGCCGTGACCTCTCCGTGGCTGCGGGCGGGGCGGACGACGGCGACCAGGCCGCGTTCAGCTTCGACGACACCGAGAGCAACGACGCGATGGTGCGGGCACGGGCCGTGATCGACCTGGCCACGGCGCTCGAGACCGAGCTGGAGGAGCGCGGGGGAGCCCAGTTGCTGCGCGAGGTCGAACTGCCGCTCACCCGCACCCTTGCCACCATGGAGCGCGCAGGGATCGCGGTCGACCTCGACTACCTGCACCGGCTGCACGCCGACTTCGACTCCGCCGTGGTGGCCGCGGAGGCCGATGCCTTCGCCGTGCTCGGCCGACCAATCAACCTGGGCTCGCCGATGCAGCTGCAGGCGGTCCTGTTCGACGAGCTGGGTATGCCGAAGACCCGCCGCACCAAGACCGGCTGGACGACGGACGCCGAGTCTCTGGAGACCCTGTTCGCGAAGACCGAGCACCCGTTCCTCGCTCACCTGCTGCGGCACCGCGACCAGATCCGGCTGCGCCAGACCGTCGAGGGCCTGCTGAAGTCCGTCGCCGACGACGGGCGCATCCACACCACCTACGTGCAGACCATCGCCGCCACCGGTCGGCTGTCCTCCACCGATCCCAATCTCCAGAACATCCCGATCCGCACCGAGGAGGGGCGGCGGATCCGCGAGGCGTTCGTGGTGGGGCAGGGCTACGAGACGCTGCTCACGGCCGACTACAGCCAGATCGAGATGCGGATCATGGCCGACCGGTCCGAGGACGAGGGCCTGATCGAGGCGTTCGCATCCGGGCAGGACTTCCATTCGATTACGGCGTCCCGGGTGTTCGGTGTCCCCGCTGACGCGGTGAGCGGCGCGATGCGCGCGAAGATCAAGGCGATGAACTACGGGCTCGCCTACGGGCTGAGCGCGTTCGGGCTGAGCCAGCAGCTGAAGATCGAGCGGTCCGAGGCCGCCGGCCTGATGGAGGAGTACTTCGAGCGGTTCGGGCACGTGCGTGACTACCTGCACGAGATCGTCGCGACCGCCCGTCGCACCGGCTACACCGAGACGATCCTTGGTCGTCGTCGCTATCTGCCCGACCTCACCTCGTCGAACCGTCAGCGGCGCGAGATGGCCGAGCGTGCCGCGCTGAACGCCCCCATCCAGGGCTCGGCGGCGGACGTGATCAAGGTGGCCATGCTCGACGTGGAATCGGCGCTTTCCCGCCATGGCCTGCGCAGCCGCATGCTGCTGCAGGTGCACGACGAGCTCGTGTTCGAGGTGGCGGCGGGGGAGCGGGAGCAGCTCGAGGCGCTGGTGCGCGACAAGATGGGCCACGCCGTCGAGATGCGGGTGCCGCTGGAGGTCTCCGTGGGCGCCGGCCGGTCCTGGCACGAGGCGGCCCACTGAACTTCGCGCGCCCTCCCGCGCGTTGGAGGCCCGTTGAGCAGAACCGCGACTTTCTCCGCGGGCAGGGTTCCGGCGACGATGAGAACCCGACGCCGGGCGCACCGGCGGGAAGGAGTCGCGATGTACTGCCACCTGTCGGTCCACCACCCGGTGCCGGGCGCGAGGGACGCGCTGGTCGCGTCCATGCACCGCTACGGGGCGGCAATCGAGAACGCGCCCGGACTGATCTCCGTGCACACGCTGGAGGACGCCGCGGACGGCGTGCTCGTCGGGCTCGCGCTGTGGGATTCCGAGGAAGCCTTTCTGGCCTCGGTGGAACGGGCCCGCCAGGCCGTGGCTGGGGACCCGTTCGACGAGTGGGAGGCAGAACCCGTGCAGGGCTTCCGGCTGGTCGAGGTCTGATCCTCAGCGCAGGACCGCGAGCACCTGCTCCTGCTGCTGCCCTTCGGCGTCGGTCCAGGCGCCGGTGAGGGTGCCCAGAGGTACCCGGCTGCCGGGCACGTGCTGCCCGTCCAGCACCCGCACCACCCGCATCATCTCTCCGGCGGCATTGGAGACCGGCACGATGCCCGAGCCCTGCACGGTCATCGTCTTCTCGCCGCGGGACAGGTCGGCCTCGTTGTCGCCCTCGTGGATCACCCGCATGAGCTCCACCAGGTAGACCGGGTCGCCCACGGCGTCGTAGACGTAGCGGGTACCCAGCACGGAGTGCTCGATGGTGCCGATGAAGGAATCCTTCGCCTCCTCCAGCGGCTCACCCCGGTAGGTGAGCGGAACCTGGTAGGTCACCCCGCGGGAACTCACCAGGATCGTGTCGATGCCGACTTCGCCGTCTGGGTCGACGAACCGGTAGGACGCCACCCTGGCCAGATCGTCAGGATCGCCGACGAACCACTCCTGCGACGGCAGCCAGCCGGCGAGCAACTCGAGCTTGGTGGGGTTCAGTGTCGCGTCGTGGATCTCAGCTGTGCCGCTCACAGGTCCTCCTCTTGGGTCGGTTCACTAGCCTAATCAGCCTAATCCCAGGTTCGCGTCCGGATTGCCCTCACTCACAGCAATCGATAGGCTGTCGGTCGCACTTCGACCGGCATGACCTCAGACCTAGCGGGTCGGCTCGCTTTCAGCGCGGTTTCCCAGACGTCAGCCTGGTCCTCGCAGTGGAGCACGTGGTCGGCGTGCACCCGCCAATTCCATACAAACCCATCGGAGCCCTACTACATGACCTCTACCAACGAGGCAGCTACCGTCGCGGTCGACGACTTCGGATCCCCCGAGGCGTTCATGGCAGCGGTCGACGCGACCATCAAGTACTTCAATGACGGCGACATCGTGACCGGCACGGTCGTCAAGGTCGATCGGGACGAGGTCCTGCTCGACATCGGTTACAAGACCGAAGGCGTCATCCCCTCCAAGGAACTCTCCATCAAGCACGACGTGGACCCGTTCGACGTGGTCTCCGTGGGTGATGTGATCGAGGCACTGGTCCAGACCAAGGAGGACAAGGAAGGCCGCCTGATCCTGTCCAAGAAGCGGGCTCAGTACGAGCGCGCCTGGGGCACGATCGAGAAGGTCAAGGAAGAGGACGGTGTGGTCACCGGCCGCGTCATCGAGGTGGTCAAGGGCGGCCTGATCATCGACATCGGCCTGCGCGGCTTCCTGCCGGCGTCGCTGGTGGAGATGCGCCGCGTCCGCGACCTTCAGCCCTACGTCGGGATGGAGCTCGAGGCCAAGATCATCGAGCTGGACAAGAACCGCAACAACGTGGTCCTCTCCCGTCGGGCGTGGCTGGAGCAGACCCAGTCCGAGGTGCGGCACACCTTCCTCAACCAGCTCACCAAGGGCCAGATCCGCAAGGGCGTGGTGTCCTCCATCGTCAACTTCGGCGCGTTCGTCGACCTGGGCGGCGTGGACGGCCTGGTGCACGTCTCCGAGCTGTCCTGGAAGCACATCGACCACCCGTCCGAGGTTGTCGAGGTCGGCGACGAGGTCACGGTCGAGGTGCTGGACGTCGACATGGACCGCGAGCGCGTCTCACTGTCGCTGAAGGCGACCCAGGAAGATCCGTGGCAGACCTTCGCCCGGACCCACCAGATCGGTCAGATCGTGCCCGGCAAGGTCACCAAGCTGGTGCCCTTCGGTGGCTTCGTCCGCGTCGAAGAAGGCATCGAGGGCCTGGTGCACGTCTCCGAGCTGGCCGAGCGCCACGTGGAGATTCCCGAGCAGGTCGTCAGCGTCAACGACGAGGTCATGGTCAAGATCATCGACATCGACCTGGAGCGTCGCCGCATCTCGCTGAGCCTCAAGCAGGCCAACGAGGGTGTCGACGTCGCTGCGGACGACTTCGACCCGGCGCTGTACGGCATGACCGCGTCCTACGACGAGCAGGGCAACTACATCTACCCCGAGGGCTTCGATCCGGAGACCCAGGAGTGGAAGCCCGGCTACGAGGAGCAGCAGCGGGCGTGGGAGCAGCAGTACGCCGAGGCCCAGGCCCGGTGGCTGGCCCACAAGAAGCAGGTCGAGGAGGCCGAGGCTGCGGACGTGCAGGCGGCGGTGGCTTCGGCCAGTGCCGCGGCGTACTCCTCCGGCGCGAGCGACGAGACCGCTCCCGAGGGTTCGCTGGCTTCCGACGAGGCGCTGCAGGCGCTGCGGGAGAAGCTCACCGGCGGCCGCTGACCGAGTCTGTACGACGTGCCCCCCACTTCGGTGGGGGGCACGTCGCATTTCCGGGGGCGCTGGCATCATGGAGCCGCACGGATGGCCTTGCCGAGGGGAGGACGCTGTTGAGCGACCAGCAGCAGTTCGAGGTGTACCCGCCGGCTGCGGAGGCCGGGCCGGCTCCGACGGAGACGACGACCCCCCGCGCGGCCACGCCGACCTGGGAGCAGCCCGGAGCCGCGTCCACGACCCCGGCCGCCTACCCCGTCACCGCGTACCGCGCGCCGCAGGTGCCGCCGCCCTCCGGCGGCGAGGGTCCGAACCGCCGCAGCGTGATCGGACTGGTCCTGGGGGTCCCGCTGGCCGGATTCATCCTTGCCCAGTGGTCCAGGGCCGCCGGACGCGACGCGGGCGACCCGTGGGTGGAGGGCACAGGCGCCGATGACCCGACTGACGATGCAGACCAGTCCGACACCGGATCCTCGATCGAGATCGGGGCGTACACGCTGAACCTCCCCGACGGCTGGTCCGAGCAGTGGCTGGATTCCGGGGAGGTCGCGCTGACCAACGGGTCGAACCGGTTGCAGGTTCTCAGCTTCACAGCGAACGAGGGCGAAGCGGCGACCGACCTCGTCGACGGGCTGGTGAAGCGGCGGCTGAAGGCGTCGAAGTTCACCGGCACGCTGGGCCGTCCGCTCGATCAGACGGACGGCGTGGATCGTGCTCTGGTGAAGGCGGTGGGGAAGGTCGGCAAGAAGAAGGCGACGCTCGTCGGGCAGCTCTGGATCGACGATGTCGCGGACGCGCTGCTTCTCGTCCGCGTGCTCACGGCGAAGAACGGCACTCCCGTCGCTGACGACGCCCAGTCGATGGTTGACGATCTTGAGGGGCAGTTCGGATGAGCGCCGCACCCGGGCGACTCGTGATCGGTCTGACCGGGGGCATCGCGTCCGGGAAGTCGACTGTCGCGGACCTGCTGGCCGCCCGTGGCGCCGTCGTGATCGACGCCGACCTGTTGGCCCGCGAGGTCGTCGCGCCAGGGACAGCGGGGCTGGTCGCTGTCGTGGAGCGGTTCGGGCCCGGCGTGCTCACCGCCGACGGCAACCTGGATCGGCCGGCGCTGGGCCGGCTGGTGTTCGCCGACCCCTCCGCGCGGCGCGACCTGGAGGCGATCATCCACCCGGCCGTGCGGGCGAGGGCCGCGGCGCTCACCGCTGCGGCGCCCGACGGGGCGGTCGTCGTGCAGGTGATCCCGCTGCTGGTCGAGACAGGGCAGCAGGGTGATTTCGACGTGGTCGTCGTGGTGGACGTGCCGCCGGAGGTGCAACTCGCCCGCGTCCGCGCCCGCGACGGGCTCGGAGAGCCGGAGGCGCGCGCCCGGCTTGCGGCGCAGGCCGGTCGGGACGCACGCCTGGCCGTCGCGGACGTCGTGATCACCAACGACGGCTCCCTGGCTCGCCTCGAGGCGCAGGTGGAGCGACTCTGCCGTGAGCGGCTGGGCCTGCGGGTGGAGTAATTCCCGCAGGGGAGGCTGTCGGGGTCGAATACGCGCCCCCTAAGCTGTCCCGCAACGCCGACCCTGGAGGCCCTTCATGGATTGTTCGCGCTGTCTCTCACCGGTTCCGGATGTCGCCCACTTCTGTCATCGTTGCGGTCTCGATCTCGTCCCCGGGGACACTCGCGGCCAGCGGCGCTTCGCTCTCGCCCCGGACGAACCGGTGGCGTCCTTCGCCCTGATTTCCTCGATCATGCCGCGCGAGGCAGGGCGGCACCCCCAGACCTACCGCACGGCGTTCACGATCACCCTGGTGGTGGCACTGGTCGCCGCGATCTTCGGCGCCCTGCCGATCGCGGTGCTGGTCGCGGCGTTCGCGATCCCGATCGTCTACATCACTTATCTCTACGACGTGAACCTGTGGGAGGACGAACCCCTTGCGGTGACCGGCTTCGCGTTTGCGCTGACCGGCCTGCTGGCCGCACTGTTCACCGCGCTGTGGACGCCGCTGCTGCCGCTGACCTCCACGCTGCGTTCGCCGGACGGCGGCCTGCTCGCCGGTCCGCAGTGGGTCCCGTTCCTGATCGTGGCCGTACTGGTCCCCGTCGTCGGCGAGGTGATTCGTCAGCTCGGTCCGGTGGTGCTCGCGAGCCGGCCGGCGTTCGACGACCTGATGGACGGGGTGACCTTCGGCGTGATCAGCGGCGTGGCATACGCCTGCTTTGACACGCTGGTACGGCACTGGGCGCTGCTGACCGGCGGGATGGCCGTGCCGCAGCCCGCCCAGTTCGCCTCGCTGGTGTTTCTGGAGGGCTTCGTGAAGCCGCTCGTGATGGGCACCGCGACAGGCCTTGCCGTGGCCGAGTTCTCCGGCCTCGGGCGTGGCTACGACGGCTTCACGGCGCGATACTTCGGGGCGGTCGGCCTGGCGATGGGCGCGAACATCCTGTTCAGCACCGGCACCTATCTGCTCGGCTACGTCGGAACCGAGAGCCTCGCACTGGTGCTGCAGGTGCTCTGGGGCCTGCTGGTGCTCGCCGTGCTGATCCTGCGCCTGCGGGTCGTGCTTCAGACCGGCCTGCTGGAGGGAGCACTGGAGGCTGCGGCGAAGGCCGATCACGCGACGGACGCCGACATGGGGTTCTGCGTCCGATGCGAGCTGCCGCTGCTGCCCGGCTCGGCGTTCTGCAGCGCCTGTGGGGTCGCGACCAGGACCTGGGCAAGGCAGCCGGCGTCCGCCGTCGCTGTGGTCGCCGAGGCCATGGCTGCACCGCCGCCGGACGCGGCCGGGTCCGCCCCGCCGGTGGAGGACAACACCGAGGTCGTCGCCGACCCGCAGGATCGGGGGGCTGACGAATGAGCCAGCAGCCCGGCACCCCGCAGGTCCCCGGCCAGCAGGGCGGCCCGTCCCAGGGGCAGCCCTATCCGCAGCAGCCGCAGGGTGGCTACCCGGGGCAGCCCTATCCGCAGCAGCCGCAGGGTGGCTACCCGGGGCAGCCCTATCCG
>CAYNLD010000001.1:453648-711410 GCA_964397985.1 uncultured Propionibacteriaceae bacterium
CAGCAGCCGCAGGGTGGCTATCCAGGCCAGCCCTACCCACAGGGTGGCTATCCCACCGGCGGCGGCCAGCCTCCGGGACGGGCATCGTCCTCGAAGGTGCTGCTGATCGTGATCGGCGCCGTCGCGCTCCTGGTGCTCGCGGGCGCCGTGTTGTTGATGATGTCGAACCGGCAGCCGCCGAGCGACCCGGTCAACCCGCAGGTGTCGCCGGCACCGACGGCGACCGCGAGCAGCGAACCCACGACCGAACCGACCGAGGAGCCGACCGCCAGCGAGGCTCCGACCACCCAACCCACCGACGAGCCGACCGCGGGTGGCCTGGTCGACCTCGGCAACGGTGTGAAGTTCTTCGTGGCGCCGGGGTGGGAGGTCCAGGAGCAGGCCGCGAACGCGATCTCGGTGGGGGACGGAAACGCCGTGCTGGTCACGCGCGTGGTGCAGCAGCAGAAGAACACCAATCCGGGTCAGCTCTGCGACGCCTTCAACCGGCAGGTGCTCGCCGACAGCGCCGGGGCGAAGTTCGGCGACCCGAAGGACGTCGGGGTCAAGCTGAAGAACCTCGGGGTTGCGCAGTGCCCTGCGGCGTTCATCTCCACGACGAGCGGCAAGAGCACGCAGATGCTCGTGGTCACTTTCGCTGCCGTCCGGACGACCGACGGCGTGGCGACGCTGTCCACCATGCTGTTCACGAAGGACACCCCGGATCCGAGCTTCTCCGACATCGACAAGATGCTCGGGGTGGTGCTCACGACCCAGTCGGTCGGGTGACCTGAGCCGGGTTCCGGCCGCCGGGTGGGGCCGGAACCCGCGACCCGGGGGATTGTCGGAGGGGACGCCTATGCTCGTCCCCGTGCGACCAGTGACCGATGTCCAGCGCCGGGTGGCGCCCTTCCACGTGGTGGCCGACTTCGAGCCGGCGGGCGACCAGCCGGCCGCGATCGAGGAACTGCAGCGACGGCTCGAGGGCGGTGAGAACGACGTTGTCCTGCTCGGCGCCACCGGCACCGGCAAGACGGCCACCGTCGCCTGGCTCGCCGAGCGGCTACAGCGGCCGATGCTGGTGATGCAGCCGAACAAGACCCTCGCGGCCCAGTTCGCCAACGAGTTGCGCCAGTTCTTCCCTGACAACGCTGTCGAGTATTTCGTCTCGTACTACGACTACTACCAGCCCGAGGCCTACGTCCCGCAGACCGACACCTACATCGAGAAGGACTCCTCGCTGAACGAGGAGGTTGAGCGACTGCGGCACTCGGCCACAAACTCCCTGCTGACCAGGCGCGACGTGATCGTGGTCGCCACGGTCTCTGCCATCTACGGCCTGGGCACGCCCCAGGAGTACGTCGACCGCATGGTCCGCCTGCGGGTGGGGGAGGAGACCGACCGGGACACGCTGCTGCGCCGGCTCGTCGACATCCAGTATGTCCGCAACGACCTGGCCGCCACCCGCGGCACCTTCCGGGTGCACGGGGACACCGTCGAGGTCTTCCCGATGTACGAGGAGCACGCCGTGCGGGTGGAGTTCTTCGGCGACGAGATCGAGGCACTCTCCACGCTGCACCCGCTGACCGGCGAGGTGCTCAGCACCGATCGGGAGATCTATGTCTTCCCTGCCTCGCACTACGTCGCGGGAGCGGAACGGATGGAGCGGGCGATCGCCGGGATCGAGGCTGAACTCGAGGAGCGGCTGGCCGGCCTGGAGGCTGAGGGCAAGCTGCTGGAGGCGCAGCGGCTGCGCATGCGCACCAGCTACGACATCGAGATGATGCGCCAGATCGGCACCTGTTCCGGCATCGAGAACTACTCCCGCCACATCGACGGACGAGAGGCCGGTAGCGCGCCGAACTGCCTGCTCGACTACTTCCCCGAGGACTTCCTGCTGGTGATCGACGAGTCGCACGTCACCGTTCCGCAGATCGGCGGCATGTATGAGGGCGACATGTCCCGCAAGCGCACGCTGGTAGAGCACGGCTTCCGGCTACCCTCGGCGACGGACAACCGTCCACTGCGGTGGGAGGAGTTCGTCGAACGGATCGGGCAGACGGTCTACCTCTCCGCCACGCCGGGCCCCTACGAACTGGCGAAGTCGGACGGCTTCGTCGAGCAGTTGATCCGGCCCACGGGGCTGGTCGACCCCGAAATCGTCGTGAAGCCGACGAAGGGCCAGATCGACGACCTGATGGCCGAGATCCGCACGCGCACCGAGCTGAACCAGCGGGTTCTGGTCACTACGCTCACCAAGAAGATGGCCGAGGACCTCACCGACTACCTGATGGAGAACGGCGTCCGCACCCGGTATCTGCACTCCGAGGTCGACACGTTGCGCCGGATCGAACTGCTCCGCGAGCTGCGACTGGGCACCTACGACGTGCTGGTCGGAATCAACCTGCTCCGGGAGGGACTCGACCTTCCCGAGGTGAGCCTGGTAGCGATCCTGGATGCGGACAAGGAGGGGTTCCTCCGTTCGGAGCGGTCGCTGATCCAGACGATCGGACGCGCTGCCCGGAACGTCGCCGGCCAGGTGCACATGTACGCCGACACGATCACGCCATCGATGGCCGCCGCGATCGACGAGACCAACCGGCGCCGCGAGAAGCAGGTGGCCTACAACGCTGAACGTGGGATCGACCCGCAGCCGCTGCGCAAGAAGATCGCCGACCTCACCGACCTGCTCGCCCGGGAGGACGCGGACACAGAGAAGCTGGTCACCAGAGCAGGGGGACGGCGTCCGACCAGCCCGGTGCCGCTGTCGGCGGAGAAGTCGCGCGACCTCGGCGCGATGCCGTCCGGCGAACTCGCGGGGCTGATCAGCGAGCTCACCGAGCAGATGCACGCGGCGGCGGCCGAACTCCAGTTCGAGCTGGCCGCCCGGTTGCGCGACGAGATCGCCGACCTGAAGAAGACGCTGCGGCAGATGCTGGAGGCCACTCGCTGAGCGTGGATGACCGGGTCCGCTTTGGACGGGAGCGGCGCGCCTGAGAGAATCGACAGGTACCGCTGGGAACAGCGAGAATCCCCTTCCTGACCGACGAGCAGAAAGCCGCTTGCATGGACGTGACCGCCGAGGTCTGGCTGGGCACGATCGCGGTTCTGGTGGTCGTGTTCGTGGTCGATCTGGTCGTGATCGGACGCCGTCCGCACGAGCCGTCGATGCGGGAGGCCGGGATCGCCATCGGCGCCTATTCGGGCCTGGCCGTGCTCTTCGGGGTGTGGGTCTGGTACGCCCACGGGGCACGCTTCGCGGGCGAGTTCTTCGCGGGCTGGCTCACCGAGTACAGCCTGAGCGTGGACAACTTGTTCATCTTCGTCCTGATCATGGCGAACCTGCGGGTGCCCCGGAAGCTGCAGCAGTTCGCGCTGATGTTCGGGATCGTGCTGGCGCTGATCTTCCGCGGCATCTTCATCGCGGCCGGCGCTGCCGTGATCGAGCGCTTCAGCTGGGTGTTCTTCGTGTTCGGCGCCTTCCTGATCTACACCGCGGCGAAGCTCTACGTCGACTACCGCGCTGACGACGACTCCGACGAGGCGACAGAGAACGCCGTGATGCGGTGGGTGCGGACACGCTTCCCGGCTACGCCGGACTTCCGTGGCACGAAGCTCGTCGTGGTCGAGGACGGGCGCCGGCTGGTCACGCCGATGTTGCTGGTTGTGGTTGCGCTGGGCACCACCGACCTGCTGTTCGCGCTCGACTCGATCCCCGCGATCTACGGGCTCACCCAGGAGCCGTACCTGGTGTTCACGGCGAACGTGTTCGCGCTGATGGGGCTGCGGCAGCTGTACTTCCTGATCGGCGGGCTGCTGCAGCGGCTGGTCTACCTCTCGGTCGGGCTGGCGGTGATCCTGGCGTTCATCGGGGTGAAGCTCGTCCTGCACGCCCTGCACGAGTACGGCTGGGACGAAGTACTCGGGCTTGACCTTGACGTGCCGATCTGGCTGTCCCTGCTGGTGATCATCGGGACGCTCGCGGTCACGACGGTGGCCAGCCTGGTGAAGTCGCGTCGCGACCAGCGATCAGGCCAGTAGCGCCGGCTGCAGGCCGTCCGCGCCGGACACCCCGGCTGCCGGAAGGCGCCCGCTCAGCCAGGCCCACAGGCGCGCGTCGCTGCCGGTGACCCGACGCCGGTCGTCGCCGCGGCCGAGTTCCGCAGTGAGCGACTCGCCCTCGACCCGCAGCGCGGGCAGGTCGGCGTCCTGGAGCCGGTCCACCACCCAGCGCAACAGCCATGCGGCGGCGTCGGGGTCGATCGCGTCCGGGCTGTAGTCGCGGTCGAGGTCGAGGTGGTGCACGCACAGCTCGTGCAACCGGGACAGTGGTACCGCCGCAAGGATCAGCTTCCGTCCGTGCAGGACCACGGGCGAGGTCCAGTAGGTGACCCTCTCGATGGCCGACTGGAGCGCCCCCGCGCTGGTGTCCAGGTCGATCTGGAGTTCCAGTCCGGTCCGGTCGGCGCCCGCCTCGAGGGCGGCCCTGCGCTCGGCGGGCGTGGACTGGCGGGGCTGTGGCTGGCCGGCGGCGATGGCGTTCACGACGTCGGTCAGGTAGTCAGCGCCCCGGGCGAGGTGGGTCGCGACGTGCGCGCGGGACCATCCCGGCAGTGGGGACGGCTCGTGCCACGCGTCGTCGGAGATGCCGATCGTGTAGCCGAGCAGTCGTTGGGTGGCGTCCGCCTTCCAGCGATGCACGTCCTCCACCGGAATCGACCCGGTGTACTGGCTCATGGGACAAACCTACGACCCGCGGGCGCCCCGGACCACCCCGGGAGGGGGCCGCCATGGAGTGTCGGGGGCACCATCTACCATGTTCGGCGTGACTGATCGGCTGATCGTGCGAGGGGCGCGCGAGCACAATTTGCGCAACATCAACCTCGACCTCCCGCGAGACGCCCTGATCGTCTTCACGGGCCTGTCCGGGTCGGGCAAGTCGAGCCTGGCCTTCGACACGATCTTCGCCGAAGGGCAGCGTCGCTACGTGGAGAGCCTGTCCGCGTACGCCCGGCAGTTCCTCGGCCAGATGGACAAGCCCGACGTGGACTTCATCGAGGGGCTCTCACCCGCGGTCTCGATCGACCAGAAGTCGACCAGCCGGAATCCGCGCTCGACCGTGGGCACGATCACAGAGATCTACGACTACCTGCGACTGCTCTACGCGCGGGCAGGGCGTCCGCACTGTCCCGAGTGCGGCGAGCCGATCAGCCGCCAGTCTCCGCAACAGATCGTTGACCGGCTCCTCGCGCTGCCCGAGGGCACCCGGTTCCAGGTGCTCGCTCCGGTCGTGCGCGGTCGCAAGGGAGAGTACGTGGACCTCTTCCGCCAGCTGGCCGGACAGGGCCTTTCCCGGGTCCGGGTGGACGGTGAGGTGCACCAGCTGCTCTCGCCGCCCACGCTCGAGAAGCAGAAGAAGCACTCCATCGACGTGATCGTCGACCGGCTCGCGGTCAAGCCCAGTATCAAGCAGCGGCTCACCGACTCGGTGGAGACGGCGCTCGGTCTGGCCGGGGGAGTGGTGGCGGTCGATTTCGTCGACCTGCCCGACGACGACCCGAGGCGGGAACGGCGCTATTCCGAACGGCTGGCCTGTCCGAACGAGCACGACATCTCTGTGGAGGAGCTCGAGCCACGGCAGTTCTCGTTCAACGGGCCGTGGGGTGCCTGTCCGGCCTGCTCCGGTCTGGGCACCAGGATGGAGGTGGACGTCGACCTGGTCGTGCCCGACCCGACCCGGAGCCTCGCCGACGGCGCCATCGCGATGTGGCAGACGCCCTACCTCGCGGGCTACTTCCAGAACCTGTTCGTCGCGCTGGCCGAGCAGGAGGGCTTCTCCGTCCACGAGCCCTGGGAGCGCCTGCCCAGTCGCGTGCAGGGGCTGCTGCTGATGGGCGTGCCACACGCCCTCACCGTGCACAGCCGTACCCGGCACGGACGGGAGCACACCTACCGCGCGAAGTACGAGGGGGCCGTGCCCTACATCCGGCGCAGGCACGCCGAGGCCGAGTCCGACAACGCCAGGGAACGCTACGCCGGCTACATGCGCGAGGTGCCCTGCCTCACCTGCAAAGGTGCCCGGCTGAAGCCGAGTTCGCTCGCGGTGACGGTGAGTGGTCGGAACATCGCTGAGGTGTCGGCGATGGCGATCGACGAGGTGTCGGCGTTCATGCGTAACCTCGAGTTGACCGAGCGCGAGGCACAGATCGCGGAGCGCGTGGTCAAGGAGATCAACGAGCGGCTGCGGTTCCTGCTGGACGTCGGCCTCGACTACCTCACGCTGTCACGTCCTGCGGGCAGTCTCTCCGGGGGCGAGGCGCAGCGCATCCGGCTGGCCACCCAGATCGGGTCGGGCCTGGTCGGAGTGCTCTACGTGCTGGACGAGCCGTCCATCGGCCTGCACCAGCGGGACAACCGCCGGTTGATCGACACGCTGCTGCGGCTCCGCGAACTCGGCAACACCCTGATCGTGGTCGAACACGACGAGGACACGATCCGGACCGCCGACTGGGCGGTCGACATCGGTCCGGGGGCAGGGGAGCACGGTGGCGAGGTGATCGTCTCCGGCCCGGTGGACGAACTGCTCCGCAATCCGGCGTCGTTGACCGGCGCCTATCTGTCCGGGCGCCGCTCGATCCCGATGCCGGCTCGACGCCGGGCAGGGGACGGCAACGCGCTCACGGTCCTCGGAGCCGCCGAACACAACCTGCGCAGCATCGACGTGGCGTTCCCGTTGGGCACGCTGATCGCCGTGACCGGTGTGTCCGGCTCCGGCAAGTCGTCGCTGGTGAACAGCATCCTCTACACGGCGCTGGCCAAGAAGCTGTACAACGCCCACGCCGTGCCGGGGCGGCACCGCTCGATCATCGGTACGGAACACATCGACAAGAGCATCCACGTCGACCAGTCGCCGATCGGACGCACGCCGCGTTCGAACCCTGCCACCTACACCGGCGTCTTCGACCGCATCCGCAAGCTGTTCTCAGAGACGCCCGAGGCGAAGGTGCGCGGCTACCAGCAGGGCCGGTTCTCGTTCAACGTGAAGGGTGGTCGGTGCGAGAACTGCGCGGGCGACGGCACGATCAAGATCGAGATGAACTTCCTGCCCGACGTGTACGTGCCCTGCGAGGTGTGCCACGGTGCGCGGTACAACCGGGAGACGCTGGAGGTGCACTACAAGGGCCGCACGATCGCCGAGGTGCTCGACATGCCGATCGAGGAGGCGGTGGAGTTCTTCGCCGCGATCCCTGGCATCGCACGGCACCTGCGCACCCTGGTCGATGTGGGCCTGGGCTACGTGCGGCTCGGGCAGCCGGCCACGACGCTGTCCGGCGGTGAGGCGCAGCGGGTGAAGCTCGCCTCCGAGCTGCAGAAGCGGTCGACCGGCCGCACGCTGTACGTGCTGGACGAACCCACCACGGGCCTGCATTTCGAGGACATCCGCAAGCTGCTGGAGGTGCTGCAGTCGCTGGTCGACAAGGGCAACACGGTCGTGGTGATCGAGCACAACCTTGACGTGATCAAGGCGGCCGACTGGGTGATCGACCTCGGACCCGAGGGCGGCTCCCGTGGCGGAATGGTGGTCGCGGAGGGCACCCCGGAGCAGGTCGCCGACAACCCCGCGTCGTTCACCGGGCAGTTCCTGAAGCCCATCCTCGCCGGTCACCGGGTGAGCGTCGGCGACGAGCCCGACCTGCTCGGCGAGGCGGGCTGAGTGACCCTCAGCCGATCGTGAGCGTGTCACCGTTCGCGGTGACGGTTGCCTTGGTCAGGGGCTTCGTGGCCGGACCGGTGAGCACGGACCCGTCCGCCAGCGAGAAGCTGCTGCCGTGGCGGCCGCAGACGATCGCCGCGTCGGTGACCTGCTGCACGGGCAGGTTCTGGTGCGTGCACAGGTAACTGAACGCCTCGAACGTGCCCTTGGTCGGCTGGGTCACGACGAACCGGCCGACGATCTTCCCTCCGCCGATCGGGATCTCGGAGGCTGGCACCGTCGCCGGGCCGGCGGACCCGGCCTCCGAACCGGCGGATCCGCACCCGCCCAGGCACAGTGTGATCGCGGCGATGCCCGCCGAGCTCAGGACGGCGCGGCGGGTGGGATGCGGCTGGGCGGTCATCGGGCCTCCTCTGTGGCACTCCACACAGTAGAGCTGCCCACACCCACACGGCTGTGGGCAGCCTGTGAATCGGGCCCTCCCGGGACTGCCGCTGAACCGAGCTGACGGGTCACCACCCGGCCGGGCGGTCAGCGCGAGTTGGCCGAGGGGGCGATCGCCGCCGCGCTCCTCGCCGGGCAGTCAGCGCCGGTGCCTATGCTGAACGGCATGGCTGATCCGGCGAGTTACCGTCCGGCGTCCGGCACCATCCCTACCGGTCCCGGCGTGTACCGCTTCAGCGACCCGGACGGCCGGGTGATCTACGTCGGAAAGGCGATCAACCTCCGCCAGCGGTTGAACTCCTACTTCGCCGACCCCGCGGCGCTGCACTTCCGGACCCAGACCATGGTGCGTACGGCCGCCCGGGTCGAATGGACGCTGGTCCGCAACGAGCTTGAGGCGCTGCAACTCGAATACACCTGGATCAAGCAGTACGAGCCCCGGTTCAACATCAAGTATCGCGACGACAAGTCCTACCCCTGGGTGGCGGTCACCTGGTCGGAGGAGTTCCCGCGGGTCTTCGTCGGCCGCGGCAGCAAGCGCAAGGGCACCCGCTACTTCGGGCCCTACGCACAGGCGTGGGCGATCCGGGACACGATCGACTCGCTGCTGCGGGTGTTCCCGATGCGCTCCTGCACGAAGGGTGTGTTCAACAGCGCGCACGCCTCCGGGCGTCCGTGCCTGATGGGCTACATCGGCAAGTGCTCCGCGCCGTGCGTGGGTCGGATCGACGCCGAAGCCCATCGCGATCTCGTCGAGGACGTGTGCGACTTCCTCGCCGGGCGCACCGCGGCACTGGTCCGGCGCCTCGAGTCGGAGATGTTCGTCGCGTCCTCCAACCTCGAGTTCGAACGCGCTGCGGTGCTGCGCGACCAACTGGCCGCACTCCGTCAGGCCACGGAGCGGAACGCGATCGTGCTCGGCGACGGCACCGACGCCGATGTGGTTGCCCTGGCCGAGGATCCGCTCGAGGTGTCCGTTCAGGTGTTCCACGTCCGTGACGGTCGGGTGCGGGGGGAGCGCGGCTGGGTGGCCGAGCGCAGCGACGATGCCGACACCGGAGCGCTGCTGGAGCAGTTCCTGCTGCAGCTCTATGCCGACGTCGACGCCGACGCGATCCCTCCTCAGGTGCTGCTGCCCACCCTGCCGGCCTCGGCCGACGTGCTCGCCCAGTTGCTCGGCGAGCAGCGCGAAGGCCGGGTGCGACTGAAGGTGCCCCAGCGGGGTGACAAGGCCGCACTGCTGCAGACCGCCGCGCGCAACGCAGCGGACGCTCTTGCTCTGCACAAGATCCGCCGGGCCAGCGACCTCTCCACCCGCAACCGTGCGCTGGAGGAGTTGCAGGAGGCGCTCGACCTCCCCCAGGTGCCGCTGCGGATCGAGTGCTACGACATCTCCCACACCATGGGCACGGAGGTGGTCGCCTCGATGGTCGTCTTCGAGGACGGCCTCGCCCGGAAGAGCGAGTACCGCCGCTTCGTGATCCGCACCGTGGAGGGCAGCAACGACGTGGGCGCCATGCACGAGGTGATCACCCGACGATTCACCCGGTTGATCGAGGAGCGGAAGCGGGCCGAGGCCGACTCCGATCCGGAGTCCGGCCCGCTGCTGGTCGACCCGACCACCGGCGCGCCGCGGAAGTTCGCCTACGCCCCGTCCCTGGTCGTGGTGGACGGGGGCGCACCCCAGGTAGCGGCGGCCGGGCGGGCCTTGGCCGAGCTGGGGATCGTCGACGTGGCGCTGTGCGGGCTGGCGAAGCGACTGGAGGAAGTGTGGCTGCCCGGCGAGGAGTACCCCCTGATCCTGCCCCGAGCCAGCGAGGGCCTGTACCTGCTGCAGCGCGTCCGTGACGAGGCCCACCGGTTCGCGATCACCCACCACCGTAGCCGGCGCAGCGCGTCCATGGTCGAGTCGCTGCTGGACGAGGTGCCCGGGCTCGGCGAGATCCGCCGCAAGGCCCTGATCAGCTCCTTCGGGTCGCTACGCAAGCTGCGCGCGGCGACCGCGGAGCAGATCGCGGAAGTGCCGGGCATCGGTCCGCGCACTGCCGCGGCGATCAAGGAGGCTCTCGCCGGGCAGGAGGCTCCGGTGGCGATCAATGTCACCACCGGCGAGGTCCTGCAGGAGTAGGCGTCCCCGACGCGATAATGACCTCATGAACGACCTCGCACCCCCTGTCGAGCTGCTCGTCATCACGGGCATGTCCGGGGCAGGGCGACGCACCGCCGGGCACGCACTGGAGGACCTTGGCTGGTTCGTGGTCGACAACCTGCCGCCGAGCATGTTGCCCGAACTGATCGACGTCAGCAGGGAACGCCAGTTCAGCCGCGTGGCGGTGTTGCTGGACGTGCGCAGCCGCTCCGACTTCCGGCGGATTCCGGCGGCGTTCACGACCCTGGGGGAGAGCGGCGTGGTGCCGCAGATCCTCTTCCTGGACGCCAGTGACGAGACGATCGTTCGCCGCCAGGAGTCGGTTCGCAGGCCCCTTCCGCTGCAAGGTTCCGGGCGGTTGCTCGACGGCATCCAGAAGGAGCGCAAGATGCTCGCCGGCTTGCGGGCCAGCGCGGATCTGGTCATCGACACGACCTCGATCAACATCCATGAGCTGACCGCACGGGTGGCCAAGGCGTTCGCGGACCCCGACGAGACCGAACTGCAGTTGACCCTGATGTCGTTCGGCTTCAAGAACGGCATCCCGATCGACGCGGACCTCGTCCTCGACGCTCGGTTCCTGCCCAATCCCCACTGGGTGCCGGCGTTGCGGCCGCAGACCGGGCTCGCCCAGCCCGTTTCCGCCTACGTCCTCGGCCAGCCGGACGCCGGGCCCTTCCTCGAGCACGCGCTGGGCCTGATCGGACTGATCCGGCCGGGCTACGTTCGCGAGGGCAAGCGTCACGCCACCGTCGCCATCGGCTGCACCGGGGGCAAGCACCGCTCGACCGCCCTGGTCGAGGAGCTCGCCAGGCGGCTGTCGGAGCAGGGCGTCCGCACCGAGGTCGTGCACCGGGATCTGGGGCTGGAGTGAGACTCCCGCGGAGTGACTCCTGCCGGGCAGGGTTCCGCCGAATGACTTCCCGGACTACCTCACGGGGTTCTTCCGCTCCATCGCGTCTCCCAGGGAAACTCCGCGGGAATTCCGCATGAGTGCATTCCGCCAACCGCCCGCGGTGGTCGCCTTCGGTGGCGGCCACGGCCTCGCCGCAAGCCTGACCGCGCTGCGCCAGCTCACCCATCGGCTCACCGCGGTGGTCACCGTGGCCGACGACGGGGGGTCGTCGGGTCGGCTGCGGGAGGAGTTCCCGATCCTGCCGCCCGGCGACCTGCGGATGGCCCTCGCGGCGCTCTGCGGTGATGACGAGGTGGGCCGGGCCTGGGCCGAGGTGCTGCAGTCGCGGTTCCCCGGGGACGGGCCACTGGGCGGGCACAGCATCGGCAACCTGCTCATCGCCGGGCTGTGGCAGACCCTGGCCGATCCGGTCGCAGGGCTCGACATGGTCGCATCGATGTTGCACGTCGAGGGACGCGTGCTGCCGATGGCTGCGGTCCCGCTGGTGATCGAGGCGGACATGATCGGTGCCGACCCGGCCCGCCCCGACGAGGTCACGGTAGTGGTCGGACAGGAGGCGGTCGCGCTCGCCACCGGCCAGATCGGCGTCGTTCGGCTCACCCCGAGCGATCCGCCGGCGGTCCCCGAAGCCCTGCGGGCGATCCACGCTGCGGACTACCTCGTGCTCGGCCCCGGCTCCTGGTACTCCTCGGTGATCCCGCACCTGCTGGTGCCCGAACTTCTCGAGGCCATCGGAACCTCCCGGGCCCGGCGCATCCTCGCGCTGAACCTGGTACCGACCGACGACGAGACACCGGCGTACACGGCGTCGCGGCACATCGAGGTGCTCGCAGAGCACGCTCCGCAGCTACGGTTCGATGTGGTCGTCGCCGACCCGTCCTTCAGCAGGGATGATCCGCACCTGTCGACCTTCGTCGAGTCCCTGGGCGCGCAGTTGGTGGTTGCGCCCGTCCGGATGCGGGACGGATCGCCCCGGCATGATCCCTACCTGCTCGCCGCGGTTTATGCCGGGATCATGGGTCTGTAGGCTAAGCGCACCCGTCATCCCCTCCAGCGAAAGGCAGCCCAGGACCACATGGCAATGACGCAGCAGGTGAAGTCGGAGCTCGCCACCCTGGAGGTGGCGAAGCCCGAACTGCGCAAGGCCGAGGTGGCCGCCCTGCTGAGGTTCGCCAACGGCCTGCACATCGCAGGCGGGCGGATCGTGGTGGAGGCAGAGCTGGACACGGGTGCGGCCGCCCGTCGGCTGCGCACGGCGATCGCCGAGCTGTTCGGGTTCACCTGCGAGTTCGTCGTGATCACCGGCAGCGGCCTGCGCCGCGGCACCCGCTACGTCGTCCGGCTGATCCGGGACGGTGAGTCACTGGCCCGCCAGACCGGTCTGATCGATCCGCGTGGCCGCCCCGTCCGCGGTCTGCCGGTACAGGTCGTCAACGGTGGCCTGGATGTCTCGGTCGCGGCCTGGCGGGGTGCGTTCCTCGCCCACGGCTCGCTCACCGAGCCGGGCCGGTCGATGGCGCTGGAGGTCACCTGCCCCGGCTCGGAGGCCGCCCTGGCGCTCGTCGGCGCGGCCCGGCGGCTGGGGATCAGTGCGAAGGCGCGGGAGGTGCGCGGGATCGATCGGGTGGTGATCCGCGACGGCGATGCGATCTCGGCGATGCTGACCCGACTCGGCGCGCACGAGACGGTGCTCGCCTGGGAGGATCGGCGGATGCGCCGCGAGGTGCGGGCCTCGGCCAACCGGCTGGCGAACTTCGACGACGCCAACCTGCGTCGGTCGGCCCGCGCCGCCGTCGCCGCAGGCGCCCGGGTCAAGCGGGCGCTGGAGATCCTCGGCGACGACATTCCCGAGCACCTGCTCGTGGCCGGTCAGCTCCGTCTGGAGCACAAGCAGGCGAGCCTGGAGGAGCTCGGCCAGCTGCACGTCCCCCCGCTGACCAAGGACGCGGTCGCCGGCCGGATCCGACGGCTGCTGGCGACTGCGGACAAGCGCGCGGACGAGCTCGGAATCCCGAACACGGAGGCGGGGCTGACCCCCGACCTGCTAGACGACGACGCCTGAGCGGCGTCAGCCGGTCCGGCGGAGGAGTCTTGAAGGGCACCGCGCCAGCGGGGCTCCTGGACAGAGGGATCGCGACGGTCACGGAGCACAATTCCGGATCGGAGGCTCCGGCAACCGGGCGCATCGTGAACCGCTAGGGTGGAACCTGAACACGGCTGGGCCGCACTGCCCGCCGCTGGACACCGGTTCGCAAAGGAGACCCTCACAACATGACCGTCAAGGTTGGTATCAACGGCTTCGGCCGGATCGGCCGCAACTACTTCCGTGCCCTCGTCGCCTCCGGCGCCGATCTCGACGTGGTGGCCGTCAACGACCTCACCGACAACAAGACCCTCGCGCAGCTGCTCAAGTACGACTCGATCCTGGGCCGCTTCCCGGGCGAGGTCACGTACGACGAGAAGGCCCTCTACGTGGACGGCAAGGAGATCAAGGCGTTCGAGGAGCGCGATCCGGCAAACCTGCCCTGGGGCGAGCTGGGTGTCGACATCGTCATCGAGTCGACCGGTTTCTTCACCGACGCGACCAAGGCCAAGGCGCACATCGACGCCGGTGCAAAGAAGGTGCTCATCTCCGCGCCTGCGAAGAACGAGGACATCACCATCGTCATGGGCGTCAACGACAGCCTGTACGACCCGGCCGCGCACAACATCATCTCCAACGCGTCCTGCACTACGAACTGCCTGGCTCCGCTGGCCAAGGCGCTGAATGACGGCATCGGCATCGTCAAGGGCCTGATGACCACCATCCACGCCTACACCCAGGACCAGAACCTGCAGGACGCCCCGCACAAGGACCTGCGTCGCGCCCGCGCCGCCGCCCTGAACATCGTCCCGACCACCACCGGTGCGGCCAAGGCCGTTGCCCTGGTGCTGCCGGAGCTGAAGGGCAAGCTGGACGGGTACGCGCTGCGCGTTCCGACGCCGACCGGTTCCGTGACCGACCTCACCTTCGAGGCCTCCCGCGAGACCACCGTCGAGGAGATCAACGCGATCGTCAAGGCCGCTGCCGAGGGCCCGCTGAAGGGCATCCTGGAGTACAGCGAGGATCCGATCGTCAGCAAGGACATCGAGACCTACCCGCTGTCCAGCATCTTCGACGCTCCGCTGACCAAGGTGATCGGCAACCAGGTGAAGGTCGTCTCCTGGTACGACAACGAGTGGGGTTACTCCAACCGGCTGGTCGACCTGACCGTGCTGGTGGGCTCCAAGCTCTGATGAACCATGACGGGTCGGTCCGCGTTGCGGGCCGGCCCGTCTCTTCATGCGACAACGGCAAGAAAGGCAAGAGGTGAAATCAGTCAAGGACCTCGGTGACCTGAAGGGCAAGCGCGTCCTGATCCGCTGCGACTTCAACGTCCCGCTGGACGGGGAGACCATCACCGACGATGGCCGGATCCGGGCGGCGCTGCCGACCCTGACCCTGCTCAAGGACGCCGGCGCGAAGGTGGTCGTGATGGCGCACCTGGGCCGGCCGAAGGGACAGGTCAATCCCAAGTACTCGCTCGCCCCGGTCGCCAAGCGGCTCGGCGAGCTGATCGGCGCGGAGGTCACGCTGGCCGCGGACGTGGTCGGCGAGAGCGCCACCGCCGCCGTCGCGGGCATGGCCGAGGGCGCGATCGTCCTGCTGGAGAACGTGCGCTACGAGCCGGCCGAGGAGTCCAAGGTCGACGCCGAGCGCGAGGAACTCGCGGCGAAGTACGCCGCTCTGGGCGACGTGTTCGTCTCCGACGGCTTCGGCGTCGTGCACCGCAAGCAGGCCTCGGTCTACGACGTGGCCAGGCTGCTGCCGAATGCGGCCGGCTTCCTTGTGGCCAAGGAGGTCGAGGTGCTCAAGAAGCTCACCGAGCACCCCGCCAGCCCCTACGTGGTCGTGCTCGGTGGCGCCAAGGTCGCCGACAAGCTGGCCGTGATCGACAACCTGCTGAAGGTCGCCGACACCCTGATCATCGGCGGCGGCATGGCCTACACCTTCCTGAAGGCGAAGGGCTACGAGATCGGCAACTCGCTGCTGGACGCGGAGAAGGTCGACACCTGCGCGGGGTACCTCGAGCAGGCCGCAGCCACCGGCAAGCAGATCCTGCTTCCGGTCGACGTCCGGGTGGCCACCGGGATGGACTTCGCTGCCCGCACCGTGGACGGTCCGGTCACCGAGGTCGCCGCGGACGCCATCCCGTCCGACCAGATGGGGCTGGACATCGGCCCACAGACAGAGGTGCTGTTCGCCGAGGCAATCCTTGGCGCCCGGACGGTGTTCTGGAACGGCCCCGTGGGCGTCTCCGAGATCTCGGAGCTGGCTCAGGGTACGGCGGCGATCGCGAAGGCGCTGGCAAACACAGCGGCCTTCACCGTGGTCGGTGGTGGCGACTCCGCCGCGGCCGTCCGCAACCTCGGCTTCAGCGACGACGCTTTCGGTCACATCTCGACCGGCGGCGGCGCGTCCCTGGAGTACCTGGAGGGCAAGGTGCTACCCGGGCTTGCAGTCCTGGAAGGGGAGTGACATGGCGCGTACGCCATTGATGGCTGGCAACTGGAAGATGAACCTCAACCACGTCGAGGCCACCGGGCTGGTGCAGAAGCTGGCCTGGACGCTGGCCGACGCGAAGTACGTCGCCGAGAAGTCGGAGGCGGCGGTGATCGTGCCGTTCACGGACATCCGGACCGTGCAGACCCTGGTCGAGGGTGACAAGCTGCCGCTGAAGTTCGGGGCGCAGGACGTCTCCGAGCACGCCTCCGGCGCGTACACCGGCGAGATCTCGGCGGACATGCTGGCGAAGCTGAATTGCAGCTACGTGGTGGTCGGGCACTCCGAGCGCCGCCAGTACCACGACGAGACCGACGCACTGATCGGCGCCAAGGCCAAGGCGGTCTTCGAGGCCGGAATGACCCCGATCATCTGCTGCGGCGAGTTGCTGGAGATCCGCAAGCAGGGGACCCACGTCGAGCATGTACTCAGCCAGCTCGAGGACTGCCTCGCACCGCTGACCGCGGAGCAGGTCGGTGCGTCCGTGATCGCCTACGAGCCGGTCTGGGCGATCGGCACCGGTGAAGTGGCCACTCCCGAGGACGCCCAGGAGGTGTGCGGAGCGATCCGTGGCTACGTCACCGAGACCTTCGGCGCGGCGGAGGGCGAGTCCGTGCGGATCCAGTACGGCGGCTCGGTCAAGGCGAACAACGTCGCCGAGATCATGGCGCAGCCCGACGTGGACGGCGCCCTGGTCGGCGGGGCGAGCCTGAACGCTGAGGAGTTCGCCAAGATCGTTATGTTCTACGCCGTGGAGCTCTGACAACGGACGAGTCCGTCGAGGGCCAGCCTCCGCGCCGAGCGCCCCACCCTGTGGTGGGGCTCAGGCGCAGAGGCTGGCCCTCGGTGTGACCGGACCGTCCGGCGGTCTCTGTGCGGGTCTGGGATCCCTCGCCGTTTCGGTGCTGCGGCACCGCGTGAGTTAGGATTCTCCGGTGACCCTGCTCCCCCTGATGACCTGGCCGATCGTGACGCTGTCCATCGTCCTGATCCTGACCAGCGCCGTCCTGGCCCTGTTCATCCTGCTGCACAAGAGCCGCGGTGGCGGCATGTCCGACCTGTTCGGCGGCGGCATGACCACGGGCATGGGTGGCACGTCGGTGGCAGAGCGCAACCTCGATCGGCTGACCATCACCGTCGGCCTGGTCTGGCTGGCCAGCATTGTCGGCCTGCTCGTCCTTTACCGGTACTTCCCCGAAGTCGGGGCCCTGGGCTGAGGCCCGTCTGATCGCTCTCGCAGCAAGGAGTCAAGGCACGTGGTTGGTGGAAGTGCGATTCGAGGCAGCCGGGTCGGCGCCGGTCCGATGGGAGAGGCGGAGCGCGGCGACGCCGCGCCCAGGCTCTACGTCTCCTACTTCTGCGCGAACGGGCACGAGACCCGTCCGGCCTTCGCCGCGGACGCGGCGGTCCCCGAGACCTGGGACTGCCCGCGGTGCGGCCTCCCTGCGAACCTCGACTCCGAGAACCCGCCACCCCCGCCGAAGACCCAGCCGTACAAGACCCACCTGGCTTACGTGAAGGAGCGTCGCACGGACGCGGAGGCCGTTGCGATCCTCGCTGAGGCGCTGGACGCGCTGCGGGCCCGCCGGGCGGCCGGCGAGGTCATTTACTGAGCGCAGTCGAAGTAGGGCAGTTCTGACGCGGCGGCCTGGTCCACCAGCCACAGGGTGCGCTCGCGTCCGGCAACCCGTCCGGCGGGGAGGCTGGTGTCACCGGCGAGCGAGCGGGACAGCGCGTTCGACTTCTCCGCGCCGCTGACCAGGAACCACACCTGACTCGACTCGTTCAGGGTCGGGATGGTCAGGCTGATCCGCTCCGGCGGCGGCTTGGGGGCGTCGCTCACCCCAATCACCGGCTGGGTCGTGGGCTCGCTGGAGGGATGGTTCGGGAAGATCGAGGCGACGTGGCCGTCCGGTCCCAAGCCCAGCAGGCACAGGTCGAAACGCGTGTCGCCCAACTCCTTGGCATAGGTGGCAGCCGACGCCGCCGCGTCGATCACTCCGTCCGCGCTCGGCATCGGGTGGGTTCGGGACGGGTCGAGCGGAAAGTGCCCGGCCAGCAGGGCAAGAGTGGGGCCGGCGTTGCGCTCCGGGTCGCCGGTGGGAACGAAGCGTTCGTCGCCCCACCACAACTCCAGCCGGGCCGGGTCGAGGGTCGAGTCGCCCACCTGCTCCCCCAGCAGGGCATAGACCGCGTGTGCGATCCGCCCGCCGGTGAGGCAGACCTGGACGACGTGCCCGTCATCCTGCAGCTCGATCAGCGTGGAGAGCAGCCTCGCCGCGGCGTGGTCGGCGAGCTCGGCCGCGTCGGCGTACCGGACGACCTGGGGCTGCGCTGCGCTCATGCCGGGCGCCCTCTCCCGCGGTCTGCGGCCTTGTCGAGTCGCCGGACGAGAGCTGCCATGGCTTCAGCGTAGATCGGATCATCGTCCATACGGCGCAGTTCCTCGGCGAGCAGCGTGTTCAGGTCGCGGCGGGGGAGTGCGACGAGCCGCTGGGGCAGGCCCGGTGCGGAGAACGTGGCCAGGTTGCCATCGGTCCTGGTGACCCGGATCTCGTCATCGACCGAACCGAGCACCACTCCGGTGATGCCCACTCCGGGTATGTCTCGGTCCACGCTCACCGGCACGTCGAGGCGATCCGCGAGCCACGCCGCCAGCAGAGTGCCGGCCGCGTTCTCCGGGGCGGCGGACACAGCGACCCGACTCACCTCCATCGGGTAGGCGTCCAGTGCGGCGGCGAGCAGGCCGCGCCAGCGGGTGATCCGCGTCCAGGTCAGGTCGGTGTCGCCGGGGCAGTAGTTGCGGGCGCGCACTTCGAGCGCACCGATCGGGTTCGGGTCGCCCATCGCATCGGTGATCCGACGCGTTCCCAGCCGTCCGATCGGGTCGAGGCCGGGGGCCTTGGGCGAGCGTCCGGGCCACCACACGATCACCGGGAGGTCCGGCAGCAGCAGCGGCAGCACAACCGACTCGCGATGCTTCTGCAGCACGCCGTGGAACTTCAGCGCGATGATCTCGCCCGGCGCGCCCTCGCCGGCCTGCACCTCTGCGTCCATGCGGTCGGCGCGGGCGCGGCCGTTGGTCAGGAGCAGGATCCGGGACGGGTGCTCGCGTCCCGCCTCCACGCAGGCCTCCATGGCACGGTCGTACTCGGCCAGTTCGGCCACCACCACCAGGGTGAAGACCAGGCCGGAGGAGGCCCCGACGTGGTGTCGCGCGTTGGCGATGGCCTGCTGCACCTCGGCGGCATTGGTCGTGCTGAGTTTGACGATCATCGACTGCTCCTCTCAGGGACGACGCCAGCTGAAGCCGTCGCGCGCGAGCATGTCGAACGCGGACTGCGGCCCCCAGCTACCGGACGGGTAGGACTCGGGTGGGGCCTCCTTCTCTGCCCACCGGTCGAGCACCGGGTCGAGGATCTCCCAGGCCAGCTCGACCTCTGCCGGCTGCGGGAACAGCGGTTCCGAGCCGAGCAGGACGTCGAGCAGCAGCCGCTCGTACGCCTCGGGGCTGGTCTCCGCGAACGAGGTTCCGTAGCCGAAGTCCATGTTCACATCGCGCAGTTCCATCGGCGTGGCCGGTACCTTGGCCCCGAAACGCAGGGTGATGCCCTCATCCGGCTGGATCCGCAGCACGAGCGCGTTCGTGCCGAGCGAGCGGACATCCGTGCCGTCGAACGGCAGGTGCGGCGCCGGGCGCAGGTTCAGCGCCACTTCGGTGACCCGGCGGGGCAGCCGCTTGCCGGCGCGCAGGTAGAACGGCACTCCGGCCCAGCGGCGGTTGTCGATGTCCACCCGGATCGCTGCGTAGGTGTCGGTGCGCGAGTCGCCGGGGATGCCCTGTTCCTCCAGGTAGCCCGGCACCTCGATGCCGCCGGCCCAGCCGCCCGAGTACTGGCCACGGGCGCTGTGGGCGTCCAGGTCGGCGGGCACCCGGGCTGCGGCGAGCACCTTGCGCTTCTCCATGCTGAGCTGGTTCGCGTCGAAGGATGCCGGCTCCTCCATCGCGGTCAGGGCGAGCAGCTGCAGCAGGTGGTTCTGGATCACGTCCCGTGCGGCGCCGATGCCGTCGTAGTAGCCGGCGCGACCCGCGATGCCGATGTCCTCGGCCATGGTGATCTGGACGTGGTCGATGTAGTTGCGGTTCCAGATCGGCTCGAACATGGTGTTCGCGAACCGGAAGGCCAGGAGGTTCTGGACCGTCTCCTTGCCCAGGTAGTGGTCGATCCGGAAGATGCTGGACGGCTCGAACGCCCGGGAGAGCTTCTTCTCCAGCTGGCGCGCGCTGGCCAGGTCGTGTCCGAACGGCTTCTCGATCACGACCCTCCGCCAGGAACCCTTCGGCCGGTCCGCCAGCCCGTGCCGGCGCAGCTGGGCGACGGCGACATCGAAGGCCTTCGGTGGAACCGAGAGGTAGAACGCGTGGTTGCCGCCGGTGCCCTGTCGTTCGTCGAGGTCGGTCAGGGTCGCCTTGAGCTGGGCGAACGCGTCGTTGTCGCTGAGCTCACCGGGGACGAACCGGATGCCTTCCTGCAGCTGCTTCCAGACGTCTTCGCGGAACTCGGTGCGGGCGTGCTCGTGGACGGCGTCCGAGACGAGCTGGGCGAAGTGCTCGGCCGCCCAGTCGCGGCGGGCGAAGCCGACGATGCCGAAGCCGGGCGGCAGCAGGCCGCGGTTGGCGAGGTCGTAGATCGCGGGCAACAGCTTCTTGCGCGCGAGGTCTCCGGTGACGCCGAACAGCACCAGGGCCGACGGGCCGGCCATCCGGGGCAGGCGCGGGTCACGCGAGTCACGAAGCGGGTTCACGACTGCGAGCGTACAAGCACTCCGAGCGCGGCTGGAGGGGCATCGCCGTCGGCACGGGATCGTGGCTAGACTGCCGAGGACCTTGCCACACCAGATCGGGGAGCGCATGAAACCTGCCGAGGAGGGCGCGCCGCTGGCCGCCCTGGCGCCCGGCGACTGGCGGTCGGTGGTGCTGGCGTACGTCGCGCTGGCCAAGCCGCGGATCATCGAACTCCTCCTGGTCACAACGATCCCGGCGATGTTTCTCGCCGCCGGCGGGTTCCCGGACTGGCAGCTGGTGGTCTGGACGCTGCTCGGCGGCACGGCCGCGGCCGGCAGCGCGAACGTGTTCAACTCGGTGCTGGACGCGGACATCGACGCAAGGATGCGCCGGACGCGCCGGCGTCCGATGGTCCGCGACCTGGTGCAACCCGGTCGTGCCCTGGCGTTCGGCATCGCCCTCGGCATCGCTGCAACGCTCATCCTCGGGCTGGCGGCGAACTGGCTCTCCGCCGCGCTCGCGCTGGTCGCGAACCTCTACTACGTGTTCGTGTACACGATGGCGCTGAAGCGACGCACGGCCCAGAACATCGTCTGGGGCGGCATCGCCGGGTGCTTCCCCCCGCTGATCGGCTGGACCGCGGTGACCGGCTCGGTGGCCTGGACGCCGCTGGTGCTGTTCGCGATCGTCTTCGCCTGGACCCCGCCGCACACCTGGGCGCTCGCGCTGCGCTACCGCGAGGACTACCTCAACGCCCACGTGCCGATGCTGCCGGTGGTCGCACCTCCGGTGCGGGTGGCCTGGCGGATCCTCGCCTACAGTGCGCTGACCGTCGCGGTGAGCCTGCTGCTGTGGCCGGTGGCGGGTACCGGCTGGCTGTACCCGGCCGTCGCGGCCCTCGCGGGCACCGCCATGCTGGCCGAGGCGGTGGCACTTCTGCTGAGGGCCCGTCGCGGTCTCGTGGACGCCGCGCTCAAGCCGATGCGCCTGTTCCACCTCTCGAACAGCTATCTCGCGGTCGTGTTCATCGCCGCCGCTGTCGACCCGCTGATCTTCTAGCCCTCGCCCTGCGGGACCGCCGCGCTGGTCAGGGCCGTTCGGTTGCCTGCTCGCTGGCGCGACCGTTCCGGCTGCTGTCGCCTGAGGCCCTTCGGGTGAGCCACCACAGGTTCGCCTGGGCTGCGGCGAACACCGTGGTGCCCAGCATGTGCAGGGCGACCAGTGCGGCCGGCAGGGCGAGGAAGTACTGGGCGTAGCCGATCAGGCCCTGGGCGAGTTCGACGCCGAACAGGACGAGCACGGCCCGTCGCGCCCTCGGCGCACCCGACGTGGTCAGAATCAGCGCGACGGTCAGTCCGACCGTCAGCCACACGCTGAGGGAGTGCGTGCGCGCGACGGCTTCCAGGTCGAGGCCGTTGCGGGCAGCGCCACCGTCGCCGGAGTTGGGTCCGGCGCCGGTGACGATAACGCCGAGCAGCATCACGAGCAGGCCGACCGCGGAGGCGGCCAGGACGAGCAGCCGGGCGAGCGGTCGCACCGCCACCGGCGGCACGGGCCAGGTCTCGTGCACAAGCACGACGCAGAGCACGATCAGGGCCACCGACGGCACCAGGTGGAGCCCGACGATCCACGGGTTGAGGCCGGTGAGCACGGAGACGCCACCGATCACGGCCTGGGCGGGGATGCCGAGGGCTGCGCCGAGGGCGAGCCCACGCACGAGGCGGCGAGGCCGCCCCGCCTCGTCGCGGGCACGCCAGGCGGCGAGGAAGGTACCGATCGCGATCACGACGAGCACGAAGGTGAGCATGCGGTTGCCGAACTCGATGAACGCGTGGACGTCGGCGGCGGCGTGGGGGACGTAGGAGCCGGGCGTGCACTGCGGCCAGGTCGGGCAGCCGAGACCGGAGCCGGTCACGCGGACGAGCCCCCCGGTGACCACGATGCCCATATTGGCGAGCAGCGAGGCCACCGCCCAGCGTCGCAGCGCTACGGGACTGCCTACGAGATCCATCGGAACACCTTTCTGGCCAGGGCTACCGCTGCGACGGCCCAGGCGAGCACGACCAGCAGCGGCAGGGGATCGAACGCGCCGGTGGCGAGGTCGCGCAGCGTCTCGCCCAGCGCCGCGGTCGGCAGCAGGCCGACCAGCGGCTGCGCCCACGCCGGGAAGGTGGACACCGGCACCAGCAGACCGCCGGCGGCGCCCAGCAGGTAGACCAGATTCGCCAGGCCGAGGGTGAGCTCTGCCGACGCGCGCCCGGCGAGGGAGAGTGCCAGGCCTGCGAAGCTGACCAGGGCGAGCGGCACGACCGCGACGGTCACCAGCACCTGTGGGACCAGGGGAGCCGGCGCCCAGCCGAGCAGCAAACCGGCCAGCACCAGTACGGCGGCCTGTCCGAGCGCCAGCAGGGCGATCATCGTCGCCTTTCCGGCGAGCAGGTCGGCGCGCCGCAGCGGCGTGGCCACCAGTCGCTCCAGGACGCCGTAGCGGCGTTCGAACGCTGTCGTGATGGCGGGAGAGGTGAATCCGCTCGACCACAGGCCCAGCGCGATCACCGAGGCCACGAACGGCTCCCGGGCGACGCCGAAGCGGTTGCCGACCAGCACGCCGGCCACGATCAGGCCGAGCGGGATGACCAGGGCCAGCAGGAGCTGCTCGGAGTTCCGCAGGACCAGCCGGGTCTCCATCAGGGCGTGGTGGACGATCCGCCGCACCAGCGGTGCCGGGGCGGCGGCAGGAGCGAGGTCGAGCGCGTTCACCGCGGATCTCCCGGCGTGGTCAACTCGAGGAACAGCTCCTCCAGGCCCTTCTCCGCGGTGAGTTCTGCGACCGTTCCGGCGGCCACCCGGCGTCCGGCGTTGAGTAGCGCGACGCGGTCGGCGAGTTGTTCGGCCTCGTCCATGGCGTGGGTGGTCAGCAGGACCGCGACGCCGGCGGCGCGCAGCTCACGGACCAGCGTCCACACCTGCCGGCGGGCGTGCGGATCGAGGCCAGCCGTCGGCTCATCGAGGAAGACCAGCTCGGGGCGTCCGACGATCGCGCCGGCGAGGTTCACCAGCTGCTGCTGGCCGCCGGAGAGGCGGCGATAGGGGGTGCTGGCGAAACTGCCGATGCCGAGGGCGGCGATCAGGTCGGCCGGACGCAGCGGGGAGGCGTACAGCGAGGCGAGGTAGCCGAGCAACTCCACGGGCTTCACCCCCGACCAGGCTCCCGCGGCCTGCGGCATCAGCCCGATCTGTGCGTTCGCCGACGGGCTGCCGGCCGGCTCGCCGAGGACCTCGATGTGTCCGTGGTCGGGGCTGAACAGGCCGGTGCAGCACCGGATCATGGTCGTCTTGCCCGCGCCGTTGGGGCCGAGCACCGCGGTCACTTCGCCCGGTGCGGCGGTCAGGCTCAGCCCGTCCAGCACGACCTTCCCGCCGAGGCTCAAGCGCACGTCGGCGACGGTGAGGGCTGCGGGCACGTGCTCAGTGTAGGGCGGCTCCTTCCGCCGGAACGCCGCTGCCCGGCTCCCTCTGCGGGAACCGGGCAGCGGTGCGGAGCGGGGTTGCTCAGGCCTCGGCCTTCACCTCGGCCGCGGGCGCGGTGACCCCATCGGTGGGCTCACTGCCCCCGGTGGACGCGTCCGTGATCCGCATGCGGTAGAACGAGCGCCACACGAAGTACGCCGACACCAGGAAGAACACCGCGGCCAGCACCTGCACGATGACGCCGCCACCCTGGTTCGTCAGGCTCACGGCGAGCTCCACGGCCAGCAGGCCGAACAGGGTCGTGAACTTGATCACCGGGTTGAGGGCCACGGACGAGGTGTCCTTGAACGGGTCGCCGACCGTGTCGCCGACGACGGTCGCGTCGTGCAGCTCGGTGCCCTTCATGCCCATGTCGGTCTCGACGATCTTCTTGGCGTTGTCCCAGGCGCCGCCGGCGTTCGCCATGAAGATGGCCTGGAACAGCCCGACCACGGCGATCGCGATCAGGTAGCCGATGAAGAAGTACGGCTCAACGAAGGCGAAGGCCAGGGTTCCGAAGAAGATCGCGAGGAAGATCACGAGCATGCCCTTCTGGGCGTAGTCGGTGCAGATCTCGACGACCTCGGTGGAATCCTTCGTCGACGCCTTCGCGTCCGCGTTCGGATCGAGGTGGATGTGGGCCTTGATGTACTCGACCGCCCGGTAGGCACCGGTGGTCACGGCCTGTGTGGCCGCGCCGGTGAACCAGAAGATCATGGCGCCACCGGTGATCAGGCCGAGCAGGAACGGCGCGTGGATCGGGCTGAGCAGCGCGGCGACCTGGTTCAGGTCGGTGAGCTCCTTGCCTCCGGCAAGGTTCTGGGCGAGGAACAGGATGATCGAGAAGATCATCGTGGTCGCGCCCACCACCGCGGTACCGATCAGCACGGGCTTCGCGGTCGCCTTGAACGTGTTGCCGGCGCCGTCGTTCTCCTCGAGCATGGCCTTGGCCTTGTCCCAGACCGGGGCGAAGCCGAAGTCGGTCCTGATCTCCTCGTCGATGCCGGGGATGGCCTCGATCCGGCTCAGCTCGTAGACGGACTGGGCGTTGTCGGTGACCGGGCCGTAGGAGTCGACCGCGATGGTGACCGGGCCCATGCCGAGGAAGCCGAAGGCGACCAGGCCGAAGGCGAACACGGCCGACGCGTGCGGCAGGGTGCCGAGCGCGGTGTCGAGATCGCTCGCCTGCGCGACCAGGAAGGCGATGCCCATCAGGCCGACGATGACGATGCCCAGCCAGTAGGCGGCGAAGTTGCCCGCAACGAAGCCGGACAGGATGTTCAGCGAGGGGCCGCCCTGCTCGGAGGACTTCACGACCTCCTTGACGTGGGCGGAGTTGGTGGAGGTGAAGGCCTTCACGAGCTCAGGGATCAGCGCGCCGGCGAGGGTACCGCAGGACACGATGATCGACAGCTGCCACCACAGGTTGGGGCTCACCCCGTTGCCGCTGAGCAGGAACGCGGAGCACGCGAAGGTCAGCACGATGGACACGATGGAGGTGACCCACACCAGCGAGGTGAGGGGCTTCTCGAAGTCGAAGTCCTCCTTGCCGTAGGAGTTGCGGGCCATCGCCTCGCTGGCGAAGTAGGACGCGGCGGAGGCGACCAGCATGATGGCGCGGATCGCGAAGATCCAGACCAGCAGGACGGCCTGCAGGGCCGGGTTCGCGCCCTGGACCTGGGCGACGCCCAGCAGGATGAAGGTGATCAGCGCGACCCCGGTGACGCCGTAGGTCTCGAAGCCGTCGGCGGACGGACCGACCGAGTCGCCGGCGTTGTCACCGGTGCAGTCGGCGATGGTGCCCGGGTTGCGGGGGTCGTCCTCGTCGATCTTGAAGACGATCTTCATCAGGTCGGAGCCGACGTCGGCGATCTTGGTGAAGATGCCGCCGGCGATGCGGAGGGCCGAAGCGCCCAGCGACTCGCCGATCGCGAAGCCGATGAAGCTCTTGCCGGCGAGGTCGACGGGAAGGAAGACCAGGATGATCAGCATCAGGAACAGCTCGAGCGAGATCAGCACCATGCCGACCGACATGCCGGACCGCGCCGGGATGTCGTGGACGGCCCACTTCTCGCCCTTGAGCGCCGCGTGAGACGTGCGCGAGTTCGCGAACGTGTTGATCCGGATGCCGAACCAGGCGACGCCGAACGAGCCCGCCATGCCGATCAGCGAGAACAGGATGATCACCGCGATCTGCCAGGCGGGGATGCCGGAGACGGCGAAGTACACGATGATGACCACCGCGATGAAGGCCCACAGCAGGAGCAGGAACTTGCCCTGCTTCACCAGGTAGGCCTTGCAGGTGGTGTAGATGATCTCGGAGATCTCCTTCATCGACCTGTGTACCGGCAGCGCCTTGAGCCGCGAGTAGGTCCACACGCCGAAGAGCAGGCCGAGGATGGTGATCACCAGGCCGATGTAGAGCGGCACCAGGCCGTTCATTCCGCCGATGGTGAAGTTGGGGTCCCGCAGCAACTCGGGCAGCTTGAGGTTGGCCTCGCCTCCGCCTCCCTCGGCGGCGGCGCCACCGCCACCGGAGCAGGCGGTCAAGGTCAGTGCGAGCAGCCCGAAGACCGCGAGCAGGAGCGAACGCACTGACCTGTGCGATCGTCCTGTGGACGGTTGGGTATCGAGCGAGGGAGTCGTCACGATTCTTCCTTCTACAAGGGTGTCTGTTGTTATTGATGCTCTGTCACCTTTGACAAGACAAAGTCACCGCTAGCACTCTACGACGCATCGTCGTAGTCAGGGCAATCCGCCACCTGCTGGAAGGTCGCGTCTCGGAATCCGGAGTGTGCCTGCCTCGCGAGTTGAGTGCTGGCCCGAATAAGGTAAGAATGGCGTTGTGAAAAGCGAACCGGAGTTGGACGCGGAGGCGCTGTCGGCTGACGCCGACCAGCAGGCCGCGGACGCTTCCACGCGAAGCCGGGTGGCCCGCTCGATCCTGCAGCACGGCCCGTCCACTGCCAACGACCTGGCCGGACGGCTGGGCCTGACCCCCGCCGCCGTCCGCCGCCACCTGACCGTGCTCGCCACCACCGGGCACGTCACCAGCCATGAGCAGCGGGTCTACGGACACCGCGGACGCGGTCGCCCGGCGAAGGTGTTCGCGCTGACCGACTCCGGCCGGTGCGAGTTCTTCCAGGCCTACGACCGCTTGGCGATCGACGCCCTCGGTTACCTCAGGGAGGTGGCCGGGTCGGGTGCGGTCGAGACCTTCGCAGCCAAGGTGGCCGCGGCGGTCACCGAGCGGTTCCGCGGGCTCGCCCCGGAATACGACACCCCCACCGAGGCGTTGGTCGAGGCGTTGACCGCCGAGGGCTTCGTCGCGTCCCTGCAGCCCGTAGCCTCCGGCGTCCAGTTGTGCCAGTACCACTGCCCGGTCGCCCACGTGGCGGCCGAGTTCCCCGAGCTGTGCGAGGCGGAGACCCGCGTGTTCGCCACACTCCTCGACTCGCATGTGCAGCGGCTGGCGACCATCGCCCACGGCGACGGGGTGTGCACCACCCACGTGCCGCGACCGGTGGCCCCGGCGATGCATCCGTCCCCGACAGGAAGGACCTCCTGATGACCTCCACCGCACCTGCCGCCCCCGGTCTGGGCGCAACCCAGGAAGAGCACCTGCAGGCGCTCGGGAACTACAAGTACGGCTGGCATGACGCTGACGCCGCCGGCGAGTCCGCCCGGCGCGGCCTGACCGAGGACGTCGTGCGCAACATCTCCGGGCTGAAGGACGAGCCGGAGTGGATGCTGAACACCCGGCTGAAGGCGCTCAAGCTGTTCGACCGCAAGCCGATGCCCGCCTGGGGAGCCGACCTGTCCGGGATCGACTTCGACAACATCAAGTACTTCGTGCGCTCCACGGAGAAGCAGGCCCAGACCTGGGAGGACCTGCCCGACGACATCAAGCGCACCTACGACCGGCTGGGCATCCCCGAGGCCGAGAAGATGCGGCTGGTGGCCGGCGTCGCCGCCCAGTACGAGTCCGAGGTCGTCTACCACAAGATCAACGAGGAGCTCGAGCGCCAGGGTGTGATCTTCCTCGACACCGACACCGGCCTGAAGGAACACCCGGAGATCTTCGAGGAGTACTTCGGCTCGGTCATCCCCACCGGCGACAACAAGTTCGCCTCGCTGAACACCGCGGTGTGGTCGGGTGGCTCGTTCATCTACGTGCCGAAGGGCGTGCACGTCTCCATCCCGTTGCAGGCCTACTTCCGGATCAACACCGAGAACATGGGCCAGTTCGAGCGGACGCTGATCATCGCCGACGAGGGCTCCTACGTCCACTACGTCGAAGGCTGCACGGCGCCGATCTACTCCTCGGACTCGCTGCACTCCGCAGTGGTGGAGATCATCGTCAAGAAGAACGCCCGGGTGCGGTACACGACCATCCAGAACTGGTCGACGAACGTGTACAACCTGGTCACCAAGCGCGCCACCTGCGAAGCGGGCGCCACCATGGAGTGGATCGACGGCAACATCGGCTCGAAGGTGACCATGAAGTACCCGGCGGTCTACCTGCTGGGGGAGCACTCCCGCGGCGAGACCCTCTCGATCGCGTTCGCCGGCGAGGGCCAGCACCAGGACGCGGGCTCGAAGATGGTGCACGCAGCCCCGCACACGTCCAGCTCGATCATCTCCAAGTCGGTGGCCCGTTCCGGGGGACGCTCGTCCTACCGCGGTCTGGTCCAGGTGCAGGAGGGCGCGCACCACTCCGCGAGTTCGGTGAAGTGTGACGCCCTGCTCGTCGACACGATCTCGCGCTCGGACACCTACCCCTACGTTGACGTCCGCGAGGACGACGTGTCGATGGCCCACGAGGCCACCGTGTCCAAGGTGAGCGAGGACCAGCTGTTCTACCTGATGAGCCGGGGTATGGGCGAGGACGAGGCGATGGCGATGATCGTGCGCGGCTTCGTGGAGCCGATCGCACGCGAGCTGCCGATGGAGTACGCGCTGGAGTTGAACCGCTTGATCGAACTGCAGATGGAAGGGGCCGTGGGCTGATGACCGCGTTGCCGAACGTGGCCGAGGCGATCGAGACGAAGGTTGCCTCCCACCTGCACCCGACCCCGTCCTGGGACGTGGCCGACCACCCGGTGCCCACTGGGCGCGAGGAGGTGTGGCGGTTCACCCCGCTGCGCCGGCTCGCCGGCTTGTTCTCCGGCGAAGGGTCCAGCGGCCACGGACTGGATTGGTCGGTGGAACTGCCCGCGGGGGTGAGCCTGGAGCAGATCAGTCTCGAGCGCGCCCGCGAACTCGCGGCCGAGGCCCCGATCGACCGGATCTCGGCGCTGGCAGCCGCGAATCCTGCCCACGCTGTCCGACTCGACGTGCCGGCAGGCACCGAAGCGGAGGGGCCGATCGTGCTCACCGGCGCCGGCCAGGACGCCACGGTCGCCGAGCACATGGTGATCACCGTCGGCGCGGGGGCGAGGGCCACGATCGTCCTGCGCTACACCGGCGTCGCCACCTTCGCGGACAAGACCGACCTCGTGGTCGGTGACGGCGCCTCGGTCACCTTCGTCACCATTGCGGACTGGGACGCCGGGGCCGTGCACGGTGGCCACCACGCCGTGCTGGTCGGGCGCGATGCGCGCGTCCGGGTCGTCACCGCAAGCCTGGGCGGCGACGTCGTCCGGCTGGCCGAGACCGCCCGCTTCGCCGGCCCTGGCGGCGAACTGGAGCAGTTCGGCGTCTACTTCGTCGACGCCGGCCAGCACATCGAGCACCGCCTGTTCGTCGACCACAATGCCCCGCACACCCGCAGCCGGGTCGACTATCGCGGCGCCCTGCAGGGCGCGGGCGCACACTCGGTCTGGGTGGGCGACGTGTTGATCCGCAAGGTCGCAGAGGGCATCAACACCTACGAGACCAACAAGAACCTCGTGCTGACCGACGGCTGCCGGGCCGACTCGGTGCCGAACCTCGAGATCGAGACCGGCGAGATCGAGGGCGCGGGCCACTCCTCGACCACGGGCCGCTTCGACGACGAGCAGCTGTTCTACCTGCGCTCTCGCGGCATCGGCGAGGACGAGGCCCGCCGGCTGGTCGTGCACGGCTTCTTCGCCGACATCATCCGCCGGATCGGCGTGGCCGAGGTGGAGACCCGGCTGATGGCCGCGGTCGAGTCCGAGCTCGAGATCATCGTCGGCCACGCGGGGGCGGGCCGGTGAGCTTCGTCCGCGCCTGCGCCGTTGCCGAGGTGCCGGTCGGTTCCGCGATCGGGGTCGACCTCGGCGGCGACGCCGACATCGCCGTGGTGAACACCGCCGACGGCTTCTTCGCCATCCGCGATGTGTGCAGCCACGCCGAGGTGCCGCTGTCCGACGGCGACGTGGACGGCTGCACCCTCGAGTGCTACATGCATGGCTCGCGGTTCGACCTTCGCACGGGGTTGCCGCTCGAATTGCCGGCGGTAGCGCCGGTGCCCGTCTACCCGGTCCGGGTGGACGAGGGGAACGTGTTCATTGACCCAGACAATCCGATCAGAATCCAGGAGCACTAAGTTGTCCGAACTCCGCATCAGCGACCTGCGGGTCGAGGTCGAGACCGAGAGCGGCCCGAAGGAGATCCTGAAAGGCGTGAACCTCACCATCCGCAGCGGCGAGGTGCACGCCATCATGGGACCCAACGGCTCCGGGAAGTCCACCCTGGCCTACTCCATCGCCGGCCACCCGAAGTACACCATCACCAGCGGCTCGGTGACGCTGGACGGTACAGAGCTCACCGGGCTCACCGTGGACGAGCGCGCGCGGGCCGGCCTGTTCCTTGCCATGCAGTACCCGATCGAGGTGCCCGGCGTGTCGGTCGCCAACTTCCTGCGCACGGCCAAGACCGCACTGAGCGGCGAGGCGCCCAGGGTCCGCACCTGGGTGAAGGATGTCAATGTCGCTCTCGAGCGGGTCGGCCTGGACGGGACGTTCGCAGGGCGCTCGCTCAACGAGGGCTTCTCCGGTGGGGAGAAGAAGCGCAACGAGATCGCCCAACTGGAGCTGCTCAACCCGAAGTTCGCGATCCTGGACGAGACCGACTCCGGCCTGGACATCGACGCGTTGCGGATCGTCTCCGAGGGAGTGAACCGGTACACCGCGCAGGGCGACCGCGGTCTGCTGCTGATCACGCACTACACGCGGATCCTGAACTACATCAAGCCCGACTTCGTGCACGTGTTCGTGGACGGTCACGTCGTCGAGGAAGGCGGGGCGGAGCTCGCCGACCAGCTCGAGATCGAGGGCTACGACCGGTTCGTCCGCGCAGCCAGGGTCGATGCCTGAGTCCAGCGCCACCATCGCCGGGATAGCCTTCGTCCCGGCGTCGGGCTACGACGTCGGGCGGCTGCGCAGGGACTTCCCGATCCTCGATCGCACGGTGGCGGGCCGGCCGCTGGTCTACCTCGATTCGGCGAACACCTCGCAGAAGCCGAAGGCGGTCGTGGAGGCAGTGGCGCGCCACTACCTGGAGCACAACGCGAACGTGGCGCGAGCCATGCACACCCTCGGCGGTGAGGCCACTGCCGCCTTCGAGGGTGCCAGGGAGAAGATCGCGGCGTTCATCGGAACGACGGACAGTCGCGAGGTGGTGTTCACCAAGAACGCGTCCGAGGCGCTCAACCTCGCAGCGCACACCCTTGGCGGACGCCTCGAGCCGGGCGACGAGATCGTCATCTCCGTGCTCGAACACCACTCCAACATCGTCCCGTGGCAGTTGCTCGCCCAACGCACCGGGGCGATCCTGCGCTGGTTCGACATCACCCCGGAAGGGCGGCTCGACCTGGAGCGCGCAGCGGCCGAGGGCCTGATCAACGAGCGCACGAAGATCGTCTCGATCGCCTGGGTGTCGAATGTGCTCGGCACGGTCAACCCGGTCAGGGAGATCGCGGCGATGGCGCACCGGGTGGGCGCCCACGTTGTGGTCGACGGCTCCCAGGGCGTGCCTCAGCTGCCCACGAACGTGGGCGCGCTCGGGGCCGACCTGATGGCGTTCACCGGGCACAAGATGTTGGGCCCGACCGGGATCGGCGTGCTGTGGGGTCGCTACGACCTGCTGGAGACGCTGCCACCGTTCCTCGGGGGCGGGGAGATGATCGAGGTGGTCCGGCTGACCGGCTCCACCTTCGCCAAACCGCCGGCCCGGTTCGAGGCCGGTACCCCGCCGATCGCGCAGGCCGTGGGCCTGGGCGCGGCGGTCGACTACCTGCAGCGGATCGGCATGGAGAGGGTCGCCGCCCACGAGCAGCAGGTCACCGCCTATGCGCTGGAGCGGCTGCGTGCGATCGAGGGCGTGGCGGTGCTCGGTCCTGCCGAGGCTGTGGACCGGGGCGGGGCGATCTCCTTCACTGTGAACACCGCCGACGGCACCGAGGTGCACCCGCACGACGTGATGCAGCTGCTGGATTCCCGCGGCATCGCGGTGCGGGGCGGGCACCACTGCGCGCGCCCGCTGCACGAGCGGCTCGGGCTGACCGCGTCCAGCCGGGCTTCCGCGTACCTGTACACCACCGAGGCCGAGTTCGACGCGCTCGCCGACGGCCTCGAATACGTCCGCAGCTTCTTCGGAGGGTCGCGATGAGCGTCGAAGCCATGTACCAGGAGATCATCCTCGACCACTACAAGGCCAAGCACCACAGCGGGCTGCGTGAGCCCTACCAGGCCCAGGTCTCGCACGTGAACCCGACGTGTGGCGACGAGGTGATGCTCCGGGTGGCCCTCGACGGCAACCGGGTCGTGGATGTCTCCTATGAGGGCGTCGGATGCTCGATCTCGCAGGCGTCCACGTCGGTGATGACCGATCTGGTGATCGGGAAGACCGTCGAGGAATCGCTGTCGCTGCTGGAGGAGTTCACCGAGATGATGCACTCCCAGGGTCGGGCCGAGCCCGATGAGGACCGCCTGGAGGACGCGGTAGCCTTCGTCGGAGTGTCGCAATTCCCGGCCCGGGTGAAGTGCGCGATGCTCGGCTGGCTGGCCTTCGCGGACGCGGCAGCCCAGGCGATGGCTGCGGAAGGGAAGGAAGCCGAATGACCCAGAACCCCCGTCCCTCGGATCTGGTCCAGGACACCTTCCCCGATGCCGTGCAGAGCGCGCGTCCGTCGGAGGAGGATGTGCTGGAGGCGATGAAGGACGTCGTCGACCCGGAGTTGATGGTGAACGTCGTCGACCTCGGGCTGGTCTACGGCGTCACGATCGATGACGGCAACAACGCCACGATCGACATGACCCTCACCTCGCCCACGTGCCCGCTGACCGACCGGCTCGAGTACGACACGCAGCTGGCCCTGGAGGGCCTGGTCAACTCGGTCACGATCAACTGGGTGTGGCTGCCGCCGTGGACGCTGGAACTGATCAGTGAGGACGGCAGGGAGCAACTGCGCTCGATCGGCTACAACCTGTAGCCACTCGCGGGCGCGTCCCGTCGTCCCGACTGTCGCAAAGTGTCCCGTAGAGGCCGTAGTCGGCCTCTAGGGGACACTTTGCGTTGGTGGGGTCGGGGCTGCCCGTCCTCTTCCCTGGAAATCTGATATCATTAAGCTATCAGTTTTCTAGTGTTGGGGGAGTGAGCCTCGATGATGACCGAACAAGACCTGCCGCGCGACGCCCGGACCGTGGGCGGCGAACCCGCCGGGGTGCCGGTGGGCCACGACGGAGTGCGGGTGGAGGTGGCCGAGCGCCGTGCCTGGTCGGTGCCCGGTGGGCCTGCGGTGATCGGCTTCCTCGCTCTGGCCGGGCTGGCCACGTGGCTGGTGGTCCTCGCCGCGAGCGCTGACGACGCCGGGCGTGACGGCACCGGATTCGGGCTCTCGGGCGCGCTGCTCATCGTGTTGGCCGTACTGCTGGCGACGGGGATCTCCGTGGTCAGCCCCGGCGACACCCGGGTACTGCAGTTCTTCGGCCGCTATGTCGGCACGCTGCGCCGGGCCGGCCTGCAGTTGAACATGCCGCTCGTGGTGGGTCGCAAGGTATCGGTCAAGGTCCGCAACTTCGAGACCAACGAACTCAAAGTGAACGACGCCGACGGCAACCCGGTGAATATCGCGGCGATCGTCGTCTGGCAGGTGGCGGACACCGCAAGGGCCGTCTTCGCCGTCGAGGAGTACCAGGAGTTCGTCCGGGTGCAGTCCGAGGCCGCCCTGAGGCACGTCGCGTCCAGCCACCCCTACGACAACGCGGGCCCCGGAGAGGAGTCGCTGCGAGGTTCGACCGACGTGGTTGCTGCCGAACTGGCCGCCGAGGTGGCTGCGCGGATCGCGATCGCCGGCCTCGAGGTGGTCGAGACGCGGATCTCGAGTCTCGCCTACGCCCCCGAGATCGCCCACGCGATGCTGCAGCGGCAGCAGGCTGCGGCCGTGATCGCGGCGCGCGAGAAGATCGTTGAGGGCGCGGTGAGCATGGTCGAGGGTGCGCTGCGGCAGCTCGAGGCCGATGACGTGGTCGCCCTGGACGAGGAGCGCAAGGCGGCGATGGTGTCGAACCTGCTGGTCGTGCTGTGTGGCTCGTCGCAGGCGACGCCCGTGGTGAACACCGGGTCGCTGTACACCTGAGCCGATGGCGAGCACGGGAGTTCCACCGCCGGAGCCGGGTCGGGGCGGACGTGAGCGCAAGCCCGTCCTGCTCCGGCTCGATCCGGCGGTGCACGAGGCCCTGGCGCGCTGGGCGGCCGACGACCTCAGGTCACTGAACGCGCACATCGAACTGCTGCTGCGTCAGGCTCTTGCGACGGCCGGACGTAGCCCGAAGGATGCCGGACCGCTGCCGAAGCGGGGGCGGCCGACGAAGGGGGAGTGAGTGCCCCTGCCGGCCATCCCTCGCTGGAGCCGGAAGTCCCGGCCGGCCGCCTCACGCCGGGCGTCGGCACCGGCGGTGTTCCGGCGGCGGCGATGTGCCTGCCGCTACGCCGTCCGACGAGATTCCCGGTGAGGCGCGCCAACCGTTACGCCGTCTGTATATACTGACTATATACAGCAGGAACGGAGGCGTGGTGGAGATCGTCCTGTCGACCTCGTCGGGGATTCCGCTCTACGAGCAGATCGCCGGCCAACTGCGCACGGCGATCCTGACCGGCCAACTGCCTGAAGGCGCCCCGCTGGTCTCGCTGCGTCAACTGGCCCGCGACCTCCAGGTCAGCCTGATCACCACCACGCGCGCCTACAACGATCTGGCCGCGGAAGGCCTCATCGCCAATGTGCCCGGCAAGGGCAGCTACGTGCTGCCCATCGACCGGGCGGCCACGCAGGCTGCGGCGCGCGCCAGGGTCCGTGATCAGCTCAGCCGGACCGCGACCACTGCTCACGCCGCCGGACTCGCCCTCGGCGAGGTCCATGCTCTCCTGGAAGAGGTCTGGAATGAACACCAGCGCGGATAGCCGTGCGCTCGCAGTCGAACCCACTACGGCGATCCACACCACCGGTCTGGTCCGCGACTTCGGACGGTTCCAGCTCGGGCCGCTCGACCTGAGCGTCCCCGTCGGTTACGTCACCGGACTGGTCGGCGCCAACGGCGCGGGCAAGACGACCCTGCTCAAGCTGCTGCTGGGGTTACAGACTCCGCACTCGGGCAGCATGGACCTGCTCGGAGCTCGGGTCGACGAACTCGACACCGCAGCCCGCGAGGACACCGGCGTGGTCTTCGACGCGCCCTTCGTCCTGCCCGACTGGACCGTCCGCAAGGCCGGGCGCGCCATCGCACCGTTCTACTCCCGCTGGGACGCCGACCTGTTCAACGCCCTGATCGAGCGCTTCCATCTCGCGGCGAAGGCCACGGTGAAGTCGCTGTCGCGCGGCGAAGGAACCAAGCTGATGCTCGCTCTCGCGCTGGCCCATCAGCCACGCCTGCTGCTGCTGGACGAACCGACCAGCGGCCTCGACCCCGCCACGCGTCGCGACCTGCTCGATCTGTTCGCCGAGTTCATGGCGGCGGACGAGTCCCACACGATCCTGTTCTCCACCCACATCACTTCCGACCTGGAGCGGATCGCTGACCACGTTCGCGTCCTGTCCCACGGACGCCTGGTCGAGGCGGGCACTGTCGAGGAGGTGCTCGAGCGGTACGCGGTCGCGCGCGGCCCGCGACGCGTCCTCACCGCTGAGAACCGGGCGCTCATTCGCGGGATCCACGAACGCGCCGATGTCTTCGACGGCCTGATCGCGGCCAGCGCCACCTCCGCGTTCGGGCCGGACGTGATCATCGATCCGGCCACCCTTGACGACATCGTCGTTCACCTGAGCGCCACGGGGCAGGAGGTTCCGGCATGAGCAGCGTCGCACGGTTCGCGCGACTCGAACTCGCCTCGGCGCAGGTCAGTGCTCGACAGATGATCATCCTGGCGGTGATGATCGCGATGATGTCGTGGATCTCCGGCAGCCAGGAACCGATCGCCTTCGCCGCGGTGGTGCCCATGTTGCCGATCTTCTTCGTGAGCTATCCCTTCCTGGCCGACGAACGGGGACGCCATGACCTGCTGTATGCGACCCTGCCCATCCCGCGCGGCACCGTGGTGTGGGGGCGTCATCTCTACTTCCTGGTGATGACGTTTGTCGCGCTGGTCGCCGCGGTGGCGCTGACGGTCGCGATCACCCTGGTCACCGGCAGGTCCGTGGATCTCGGCATCATCGTCGTGGTTGCGCTGGCCGCCGCGGCCGTGGCCAGCCTCCTGCTCACCGTTCAGCTGCCGGTGCTGTTCGGGCTCGGCTTCGCCAGGTCGCGGTGGATCGTCGTGATTCCGCTGATCATCTGCGGTGCGCCGGTGGTCCTGGCCCAGCTTCCGGGAATGGGCGCCCGGCTCACCGGTCTGTGGCCGGGGGCCCTCACCCCTGAATGGGTGCTCGCGGTCTGTGCCTGCCTGGCCGCGGTGATCATCGCCTTGTGGATCGCCTCCGCTGGCGTCTCGCTGCGGCTGTACGCCAGGCGCCAGTTCTGATTCGCCACCCCGGGCGTCAGCCGGGATGAGCGGCGCCAGCGCGCGGAGAGCGAGCGCAGGCCCGCTACCGGGCGCCGGGATGCCCCCACTGTCGCCACGCTTCGTACACCGCGACGGCGGTGGCGCTGGCGAGATTGAGGGAACGCATTCCTGCGCGCATCGGGATCCGGACCCGCTCGGTGACGCGGGGATCATCCAGCACCTCGGGCGCGAGCCCGTGGTCCTCCGGGCCGAACAGCAACACATCTCCGGGCTGGTAGTCGATGTCGGTGTAGGCGGTCTCGGCATGGGCGGTGAAGGCGAACACCCTGGCCGGCAGCAGGGCGGCGTAGGCGGCGTCAAGGGAGTCGTGGACGAACGTGGCTGCGTCGTCGCGATAGTCCAGACCCGCCCGGCGCAGCTTGGTGTCGTCCATGTCGAAGCCGAGGGGACGAGCCAGGTGCAGCTCGGCGCCGGTGATCGCGGCCAGGCGCATGGTGGAGCCGGTGTTGTTGGGGATCTGCGGGGTGCAGAACAGGATGCGCAGCGGGCGGGTCACGCCGGCCATCCTTTCACCGCCCCGGAGAGCCGGTTGTCAGAGGCCGCGGCTAGCCTGAGCAGCATCGCCGGCGAGGAGGGGGCGAACCATGACGGAATCAGCCCTGTCGACCTTCCTGGCGGCGGTGCGTCCGGATGCGGCGGCGACCGTGATCGCTGTGGACCAGGCTGTTCAGCGGGTCGCGCAACTCGACACCGCGATCAAGTGGGGCAAGCTCACCTATGCGGCAAACGGTGATTTCCACCACTGGATCTGCGCCACGTCGGTGAGCAAGAGGCTGGTCAGCCTCACCTTCCATTTCGGCGGGTTGTTGCCCGATCCGCCGGCGGCTTTTCGGGAGGGGTCCAGCACGTTCCTGCGGATGCTGGACTTCACGACCCCGGACTCGGTTGACGCAGAGGTGCTCGCCCGGACGGTAAGCGCTGCCCTGGCCGGGCTGGACTACTTCACAGCCAACTGGAAGGCGATCTCGGCCGGCGAGCGTCCGCCGCGCTGAGGTAACTCAGGGCCACGCCAGAGCCAGCTGACTGGTGAACGCCCGGGGGATGTCGTCGATCGGATCGGTGAAGGACAACTCCCGAGCCACCAGCTGAAGGGGGTTGGAGAAGTCTTCGCCGGCGACGTCCAGGACGTCCGGGTAGAGCGGATCGCCCAGGATCGGCAGGCCCAACCCGGCCAGCTGCACCCGTAGCTGGTGGGTCTTCCCGGTGCGCGGGATGAGCCGGTAGCGGGCGTGGCGGCCACGAACCTCGACGAGCTCGATCAGGGTTTCGGCGTTCGGCTCGCCCTCGACGAGCAGCGCCTGCAGGCTGCCCCGCGGCTTCTCGATGCGACTGACCGCAGTGCGCGGGAAGGACAGGCTCGGGTCGTGCGGCGCCAGCGCCTCGTAGGTCTTGTGCACTCCTCGGGTGCGGAACAGTTCGGCGTACGGGCCGCGCCAGACCCGTTGGGTGGTGAAGACCACCACCCCGGCGGTCAGTCGGTCGAGGCGATGGACCGGCGCCAGTTCCGGCAGGCCGAGGGTTTCCCGCAGCCGCACCAGCGCGGTCTGGCGCACGTGCACCCCGCGCGGCGTGGTGGCGAGGAAGTGCGGCTTGTCGACCACCACCAGCCGGGCATCGGCGTGCAGCACCGTGGCCTCGAACGGCACCGGGGGCTCAGGGGCCAGCTCGCGGTGGAACCAGACCATCGTGTGCGGACGGTAGGCCTCCGCGCCGGTCCACGGACGTCCGGCCTGATCGACGAACGCGCCCGCGACCAGCATCTCCTCCACCGGGGCACCGTCCGCCAGCCGGTCGCGCAGGAAGTCCCGCATCGTTGCCCAGCGGGGGGCGTCCGGCAGGTTGTCCGGGGTGCGCACCCAGGCAGCGTCCAGCCCGTGCCGTTGCGGCAGTGGTGAGCGAGGCATCAGCCCGCCTGTCGCGGCCAGGAGTTCACACCCCGAAGCGTAGGGACAATCCAGCCGGGGCGCCGCCGGCTCAGCGGGGCGTCAGGTGGACACCGGCGAGCATGCAGCGCACCGAGCCTCCCGCGAGTTCGATCGTCGGGATCGACAGGGGCAGCAGTTGCGCGGAAGCCTCGATCACGGCGCGCTGCTCCGGGGTGAGTGCTGCGGCGGCTCGCGCGGACAGGGCCAGGACGCGTCCGTCCCGTCCGGTCAACTCGATGGCGTTGCCGGCGAAGTCTCCGACCTGCCCGAAGTCGAGGTCGAGGACGGTGCGGCCGCTGTCGGCCAGCCGCTCGGCCACCTCGGCCCTGCGGGCGTCATCGCTGATCGCGGCCAGGCAGACCAGGGCGTACTCTGTGGCGATCGCCATCAGCACGTTGGTGTGGTAGATCGGCCTTCCGTGCGCGTCCGCCGTCGGGAAGGCCATTGGCTCGTAGCCGAAGGCCGTGCAGAAGCGTTCCAGGATGACCGGGTCGGCCCGGTGCGAGCTGGCCACGTACGCGACCCGTTCGAGGTGGTCGAACACCATTGCACCGGTGCCCTCGAGGAACAGGTTGTCGTACTCGAGCCCCGAGTAGTCGATCACCTCCTGCACCCGGTAGGTGCTCTTCAGCAGCTCGATCACGTCGCTGCGACGCTCGCGGCGGCGGCTCGGCGCGTACATCGGGTAGATCGCGATCCGGCCGCCGGCATGCGTCGAGAACCAGTTGTTCGGGAACACGGAGTCGGGGGTGTCGAACTGCCCGAAGTCGTCGAACACGTGCACGCGGACGCCGGTCGCGACGAGGGCGTCGACGCAACCGTCGAATTCCTCCCTCGCGGCGCTCGCGATCAGGTCCACCGAGTGCTCCAGCGGACTTGCCTGGAACGCGTTGTCGAGCCCCGTCTCGGCATTCACCGAGAAGCGGTGGGGACGCACCATCACGACGGCCGTGGGAGCCTGGACGTTGCGATAGTTCACCCGGGTTCCTCCTCGCCGTTCAGCATAGGGTTTCGGAACCGACGAATTGGGGCAGCATGGCTGGGTGAACCGAAACGTCTCCTGCCGCCTCGAGCTGAGCCTGTCCGGGCCGGCCGAGCTCGTCTTCTGCGTGGCCGTCGCCGCGAACGTGCCGCTGCGCAGCGAGTCGATCAGCATCGAGGTGAACGGCCGTCCGGAGCCACCGACCGAGCTGCGGGACGAGCACGGCACCCGGCTGCACCAGGTACACGCCGACGCAGGCACGGTGGTCCTCGAATACGCCGCGGTCACCCGAGGGCAGGCTGACCCCGCACCGGTCGCCGAGCTCGACAGACTGCACTACCTGCGGCAGAGCCGCTACTGCGAGGCGGACAGCCTGGCGCCGACCGCCGCTGCCGAGTTCGCGGGACTGGAGGGGCCGTCGCTGCTGGTCGCCGTGGGGGAGTGGGTGAATCAGCGGATCGCCTACGTGAGCGGGTCCAGTAGTGGCACCGACAGCGCACTGGACACGTTGCTGGCGCGTCAGGGCGTCTGTCGGGACTTCGCCCACCTGTCGATCGCCCTGCTGCGTGCGCTCGGCGTCCCGGCGCGGCTGGCCGCGGTCTACGCTCCGGGGCTCAGCCCGATGGAGTTCCACGCCGTCTGCGAGGCGCTGGTCGACGGGGCGTGGTGGGTGGTGGACGCCACCGGCCGCGCGCCGCGCCAGAGCCTGCTGCGCGTCGCCACCGGCAGGGACGCCGCCGACACGGCGTTCCTGACCAGTTTCGGCGCCTCCGTCGAGCTCACAGCGATCGAGGTGTCCGCGGTCGCAGAGGACTTCGCCGTCGATGACCAGTCCACACTGACCCAGCTGCGCTGACCTCCCCGGGCCGGGTGTCCGGTGGGACGCCGCGACTCGGGTAACCTTGCCGGGCGATGTTGGTGGTGCGAGATCTCGAGGTGCGGGCGGGAGCCCGCCTTCTGCTGTCCCCGGCGTCGTTCCAGGTGGCTGCGGGTGACAAGATCGGCCTGGTCGGGCGCAACGGCGCCGGCAAGACCACCCTCACCCGCATCCTCGCCGGGGAGTCGTTGCCTGCCGCGGGAACGGTGAGCCGGTCCGGTCAGATCGGCTACCTGCCGCAGGATCCCCGCACGGGTGACCTCGACCAGCTCGCCAGGGACCGGATCCTGTCCGCCCGTGGGCTCGACCAGATCCTGCGCCGGCTGAACACCTATTCGCTGGCGATGGCGAGCGAGGCGGGCGAGGCGCAGGAGAAGGCGATGTCGTCCTATGCGCGCGCGGAGGCAGAGCTCGCCGCCGCGGGTGGCTACGCCGCGGAGTCGGAGGCGGCCCGGATCGCGGCGAACCTCGGACTGCCCGACCGCGTCCTCGGCCAGGAGTTGCGGACGCTCTCCGGCGGCCAGCGGCGTCGGGTGGAGCTCGCCCGGATCCTGTTCTCCGGCGCGGACAACCTGCTCCTGGACGAGCCGACCAACCACCTCGACGCCGACTCGATCGTCTGGCTGCGGGGCTTCCTGCAGTCCTACCCGGGTGGGCTGATGGTCATCTCCCACGACGTGGGGCTGCTCGATGCGACGGTCACCAAGGTCTTCCACCTCGACGCCAACCGCGCCGAGCTGGACATCTACGCGATGGACTGGAAGCGCTACCTGCTGCAGCGCGAGACCGACGAGAAGCGCCGCAAGCGTGAGCGCGCCAACGCCGAACGCAAGGCCGATGCGCTGATGGCGCAGGCGGACAAGATGCGTGCGAAGGCGACCAAGGCCGTCGCGGCCCAGAACATGGCCCGGCGGGCGGAGAAGCTGCTCAGCGGGCTGGAGGAGCAGCGGGCGCAGGACAAGGTCGCCAAGATCCGGTTCCCGAAGCCCGCCTCCTGTGGCAAGGTGCCGCTGACGGCGTCCGAGCTGAGCAAGTCGTACGGGTCGCTGGAGGTGTTCACCGACGTGGACCTGGCGATCGACCGGGGTGCGAACGTGGTGGTGCTGGGCCTGAACGGCGCAGGAAAGACCACGCTGCTGCGCATCCTGGCGGGCATCGAGCAGCCGGACACCGGCGAGGTCGTCGCCGGGCACGGCCTTCGGCTGGGGTACTACGCACAGGAGCACGAGACACTCGACGTCTCCGCGACCGTACTCGAGAACATGATGACCGCTTCACCGGACATGACCGAGACGGACGTGCGCAAGATCCTCGGCTCGTTCCTGTTCACCGGGGACGACGTGGACAAGCCTGCTCGCGTGCTGTCCGGTGGGGAGAAGACCAGGCTTGCGCTGGCGATGCTGGTGGTGTCCGCGGCCAACGTGCTGCTGCTGGACGAGCCGACGAACAACCTCGACCCGGCCTCCCGCGCCGAGGTGCTGGGCGCGATCCGCACCTATGCCGGCGCGGTCATTCTGGTCACGCATGACGAGGGCGCGGTGGAAGCGTTGCAGCCGGACCGCGTCCTGTTGCTGCCCGACGGCGTGGAGGACCTGTGGAACCCGGACTACGCCGATCTGGTCAGTCTGGCCTGAGTGCATCGTCCGGTGAGCCGGGCGCCGCACGAGCTGCGTTCCCGGTCTCGACCCGGCCGGCCGAGCTGACTACCCTCACTGGTGGGTGGCCGCGCTGGCATCGTGAAACCCACCGAAGGAGCAGTCAAGGAATGACGTCTGTCGGCGGCAGCCATCTGCAGCCCCTGCTCGATCGCGCAGTGATCGCGTTGCGTGCGCCCACCCAGGTGTGGAGCGATGCCGGCGGGGACATGGGCGAGCATGCCATCGAGGGTGTCTACCACGGCGACGTGCGGCATGTCGGCCGGCTGCGACTGAGCTGCCCGGACTCGCCGATCGAGTGGATCTCGACCGGCGAAAGGAGTGCCGATGCGGTCACCTTCATCGGGCTGCTGCGCGGGATCGATGACGCCGGTTCTGATCCGCGGGTGCGGTTGATCCGTGAACGGGTCGTCGCGGCAGGGCGGCTGACCGAGAGCCTGCTGGTGGCCAACCGGACTGCGGAAACCGTCGCCACCAGCCTGGAGGTGCGGCTGCATCCGGAGTTCGGCTCGATGCAGGACGTCAAGGCGGGCCTCAGCCCTGCCGTCCCGCTCGACCTGGCGGTCGTCGAGGATGCGGTGGTTGCCTCCCGCGGGACGGCCCGCACCGTCGTCCGGGCGCCGGGAGCCGAGCTGAACGTCGAGAGTGACCGGGTCGTTCTCCGCTGGCCGGTCGTGGTGGCGGCGGGTGGGGAAGTGCGGCTGCGCTGGAGCCTCGACCTTGTCGACGACGGACTGGTCGTCCAGGCGCCGACGGTCCCGGCGCCGTGGACGATCGGCGGTCGGCTCGATGCCCTGGTTGCCGACGCCGCCGCGTTCGACCCCCGCGGTGGCCGCTGGCTGCGCACGGCGTTGGGCGATCTCGACGCCCTCCGGCTCTGCCTGCCCGAGCACCCCGACGACCAGTTCTACGCAGCCGGCGCGCCGTGGTTCCTTACCTTGTTCGGCCGCGACTCGCTGTGGGCCGCCCGTCTGCTGCTGCCGGTGGACCTCTCGATCGCGGCATCGACGCTGCGGGTGCTGGCCCGCCTGCAGGGCAGGCTCGACGACCCTGCGGCAGCCCAGCAACCAGGCAAGATCCTGCACGAGCTGCGATCGGCAGCGCTGACCCTGCCCGGTGAGGGCGTCGAACTGCCGCCGCTGTACTACGGCACCGTGGACGCGACCCCGCTGTGGGTCTGCCTGCTGGTGGACGCCTGGCGGGCCGGGCTCGACGAGGACCAGGTGCGCGCGCTCCTGCCCCACCTGGACGCGGCGCTGCGCTGGATCATCGAGTTCGGGGACGCCGATGGCGACGGCTTTCTCGACTACCAGGACCAGACCGGCCATGGCCTGGCCAACCAGGGCTGGAAGGACTCCGGCGACTCGATCCAGTGGCGCGACGGACGGATCGCCGAGGGCCCGATCGCGCTGTGCGAGGTGCAGGCCTACGCCTACGAGGCGGCCACCGGGGCAGCCGACCTGCTGGACGCCCTTGGTGCCGGCGAGGCCGGGATCAGGCCGGAGGAGTTGCGGCAGTGGGCAGCTGATTTGCGCACGCGGTTCCGCAGGACCTACTGGGTGGAGACGGTCGAGGGCCGCTATCCGGCGATCGCGCTGGACCGGCACAAGCTTCCGGTGGATTCGCTGACCAGCAACATCGGCCACCTGATCGGGACCGGTCTGCTCGACCCCGATGAAGAGACCGGCCTCGCCTCGCTGCTGCTGGGCTCCGTGCTGAGCTCCGGCTACGGCATCCGCACGCTGTCGACGGGGGCGAACGGTTACTGGCCGCTGTCCTACCACGGCGGCAGCGTGTGGACCCACGACAACGCCATCGCGATCTTCGGGCTCTCCCGGGCCGGGCTGCACCAGCCGGCTCGTCGGGTGGCCGGGCAACTGCTGGCGGCGGCGGAGGCTTTCGGATGGCGCGTCCCCGAGCTGCACGGGGGTGATGCCGACGACCAGGTGCCGCGTCCGACGCCCTACCCTGCGGCCTGCCGCCCGCAAGCCTGGGCGGCTGCCGCTGCCGTGACCGCAGCCAGAGCTCTCGGAGTGCCCCGGTGAGGAGGCCTATCGCGAGCGGCGCCCGCGTGAGCGTCCGCGCTGCGACGGGGCCGGCCTCGGAGTCCTGGCCTGCTTCTTCGGCGCCGCGTCGGCGCGCTCGCGGGCGGTGCGGGAACTGTTCGCCGTCCGTCCGCGGACGATGCCGATGAACTCCGCGATCAGGTCGTTGGGGTTGTCGACCCGCCAGGCCAGTCCGACGGTCGTCGGCTCGGCGTCGCGGATCGGACGGTAGGTCAGATCGCGGCGGCTCTGCGAGCGCGCAACCGACAGCGGCACCAGCAGCACGGCTTCGCCGGCGGCGACCAGGTCGATCGCGTGCGGGTTCACTTCGGTGAGGCAGTTCTCGTCGGCCAACTCGTCGAGGCCCACGTCCTCAACGGCCGCGACAGCGTGATCCTTGGCGACCCAGGCGACCGGTACCTCGTCATAGAGCCGGATCAGGTGCAGCTCGTCGGTCTCGAGCGGCAGCCGGGCGAAGCACAGATCCGCCTCGCCCGAGTCCAGCACGCTGCGCTGCCCGGCCTGGCTGACCTCCTGTACTTCCAGCGGCACCCGGGGGAAGCGCTCCTGCCAGATGGTCCGCCACTTGGTGAGGGTCACGCCGGGCACGAAAGCCACCCGAAGGACGGGCCTGGCCGGCTGCTCACTGGTCATCCCCGCAGGCTAGCCGCTGTCGGCCAGCTACGCTTCACCGGTGAGCCAGACGATGAAGCCCCAGACCGCCGCCGCCAAGCTCGGCATCTACCTGCCCGCGGCTCCTGAGGAGTTCCGTACCTCACCGATCACGCGCGATGAGCTCGAAGCCCTGCGCAGCGATCCGCCGGCGTGGTTGGTGGAGCTGCGACGCAACGGCCCCTTCCCGCGCGACGTGGTGGCGCAGAAGCTCGGCGTCTCCCGATCGGGGCTCGTGCGCGGCGGTGTCACCGAAGCGCTGACCGCAGACCAGGTCGGCGAGCTGATCGCCGATCCGCCGGCATGGCTGGTCCGCGAGCGCGAGACCTACCGCGACGTGGTCGCGGAGAAGCAGCGACTCAAGGACGAAGGGCGCGACTGACCGCAGCCCTCAGGCAACGACGTGCAGCGTGGTGCGCTGCTGCCCGCCGTCGATCTCGACCGTCGCACCGACCGGCACCTGCCGCCCGCGGCGGGTCTCGACGTCACCGTCGACCCGCACGGCACCGGCGGCCAGCAGGGCCTTGGCCTCGCCGCCGTCGCTGACCACGCTGGCGAACTTCAGCAGCTGGCCGAGCCGGATGACGTCCCCACCGATCGCGATCTCCACTGCTCCAGTGTGGACCACCGGCGTCGCCGGCGTCCGTGAACTACAGCAGCTCGGATGCCCTGGTCAGGACGTCGCGCAGCATCCCGGTGACTTCGGCGAACTCGGGCTCGCCGATCGTCAACGGGGGAGCGAGCTGGACCACCGGGTCGCCGCGATCGTCGGCGCGGCAGTACAGGCCGGCGTCGAACAGCGCCTTTGAGAGGAAGCCGCGCAGCAGCCGCTCCGACTCGGCCTCGTCGAAGGTCTCCCTGGTCTCCTTGTCCTTGACCAGCTCGATGCCGTAGAAGTAGCCGGCGCCGCGGACGTCGCCGACGATCGGCAGGTCTCGCAGGGTGTCCAGCTGCGCCCGGAACGCGGGCGCGAGGTTCTTCACCCGGTCGTTCAGACCCTCGGCCTCCATCAGGTCGAGATTCGCCATCGCCACCGCGGCCGAGACCGGGTGGCCACCGAAGGTGTAGCCGTGGGCGAAGGAGGTGGTGCCGTGCCGGAACGGCTCGAAGAGCCGGTCGGAGGCGATCATGGCGCCGATCGGGGAGTAGCCGCTGCTCATCCCCTTCGCGCAGGTGATGATGTCGGGCACGTAGTCGAAGTCGTCGCAGGCGAACATCGAGCCGATCCGGCCGAAGGCGCAGATCGTCTCGTCCGAGACCAGCAGCACGTCGTACTCGTCACAGATCTGCCGGACCCGCTCGAAATACCCCGGCGGCGGCGGGAAGCAGCCGCCCGAGTTCTGGACGGGCTCGAGGAACACCGCGGCGACGGTGTCGGGTCCCTCGAACTCGATCACCTCCGCGATCCGGTCCGCCGCCCACTGGCCGAAGGCGTACTCGTCGTCGCGCAGGTGTTCCGGTGCGCGGTAGAACCCGGTGTTCGGAACCTTCAGCGCCCCGGGAACCAGCGGCTCGAACGGCGCCTTCGCCGAAGGGATGCCGGTGATCGACAGCGCGCCGTGCGGCGTGCCGTGGTACGCGATCGACCGCGAGATCACCTTGGTCTTGCCCGGCTTGCCGGTGAGCTTGAAGTACTGCTTGGCGAGCTTCCATGCCGACTCCACGGCCTCGCCGCCGCCGGTGGTGAAGAACACCCGGTTCAGGTCGGCGGGGGCGTAACCGGCCAGCCGCTCGGCGAGTTCGATGCCCGTCGGGTGGGCGTAGCTCCACAGCGGGAAGAACGCCAGCTTCGCGGCCTGCTCGGCTGCCGCCTCGGCCAACTCGGTGCGTCCGTGCCCGACCTGGACGGTGAACAGCCCGGCGAGCCCGTCGAAGTACTCCCGTCCATGGTCGTCCCAGATCCGGTGACCCTTGCCGCGCACGATCACCGGTACCTTCGCGCCGAGCCCACCGTCCGCGGTCGGCTCGTACACGGAGTGTCGGGTGAAGTGCCCCCACAGGTGGTCGCGCGCCGCTTCGGTGAGCGGAGTGCCGGTTCGGGTGGTCTGCTGGCTCATCGGGTGCCCCAGTCGTAGTGCTGCTTGTTGAGTTTCAGGTAAACGAAGGTCTCGGTGTCGGTCACACCGGGGATGGTGCGGATCCGGGTCATCAGCAGGTCGAGCAGCTCCGCATCGCCCTCGCAGACCACCTCGACCAGCAGGTCGAAACTCCCGGCCGTGGTCACCACGTAGTCGATCTCCGGGATCTCGCAGAGCTGGGCGGCGATCGGGCTGACGTCGCCGTGGGAACGGATGCCGATCATGGCCTGGCGGGTGAAGCCCACCACGAGTGGGTCGGTCACCGCGACGATCTGCATCACGCCCGACTCGATCAGGCGCTGCACGCGTTGACGGACTGCCCCCTCCGACAGTCCGACCTCGCCGGCGATGCTCACGAACGGCCTGCGACCATCGGTCTGCAGCAGCTCGATGATCCGCTTCCCGACGTCGTCCAGAACCGGCGCGGGCCGCTCGAGCGTGGCAGTCGACGTACGTGTTCTCGCCATGGCCCCAGATCTTGCCCTGCGATAGTCGGAGTTGGCAAACTCTGACACCACGATATTCGTGGTAATCGGGTCGAAACAATTGCGGATTAGGCTGCGGATCGTCGAAGATGCTCAACCAGTACCGCGGATCGGAGGGACGGATGACAGACGCCAGGCGGTTGCAGAACTTCATTGGCGGCGGCTACGTCGACGCCGCCACCGGCTCCTTCACCGACGTGATCGATCCCGCGACGGCGGCGGTGATCGCCCGGGCGCCGGTGTCGGCGGCATCCGACGTGGACGCCGCGTACGCCGCCGCGGATGCGGCGTTCCGGACCAGCTGGGGACGCACGACTCCCGGCGAGCGGCAAGCCGCGCTGCTGAAGCTCGCGGACGCGATCGAGGCAAGGGCTGACGAGATCGTCGCCCTGGAGGCCAGCCAGACCGGAAAGCCGCTCAGCCTGACCGCTTCGGAGGAGATCCCGCCGATGGTCGACCAGCTCCGGTTCTTCGCCGGAGCGGCGCGGGTGCTCGAAGGACGCGCCGCCGCGGAGTACATGACCGGGCACACCTCCTGGATCCGGCGCGAACCGATCGGTGTCGTGGGCCAGGTCACGCCCTGGAACTACCCGGTGATGATGGCGGTGTGGAAGATCGCCCCCGCCCTTGCCGCCGGGAACACCGTCGTGCTGAAGCCGGCAGAGACGACCCCGCTGACCACGCTGCTGCTGGCCGAACTGGCCGCCGAGTTCCTGCCGCCCGGCGCGCTGAACGTGGTCACGGGCGACCGGGACACCGGCCGGCTCGTCGTCGAGCACCCGACTCCCGCCCTGGTGGCCATCACGGGATCGGTGCGGGCCGGGGCGGAAGTCGCGGGTAGTGCCGCGAGGTCGCTCAAGCGCGTCCATCTCGAACTCGGAGGCAAGGCGCCCTGCATCGTCTTCGACGACGCGGATATCGAAGCGGCCGTAGAGGGCCTCGGCGTCGCGGGCTTCTTCAACGCCGGTCAGGACTGCACGGCCGCGACCCGCGTTCTCGTGCACGAACGAATCCACGATGACTTCGCCGCAGCGCTGGCCGAGTTCGCCGCAGGCACCGTGGTGGGCCCGCCCGACGATCCGGACGCGCTGTTCGGCCCGGTGAACAATGCCGCTCAGCTCGGCCGGATCTCCGGATTCATCGACCGGCTGCCCGATCACGCGAGCCTTGTGACCGGGGGAGAGCGCCTCGGAGCCCTCGGGGATGGGTACTTCTACGCCCCGACGGTGGTGTCCGGGCTCCGTCAGGACGACGAGGCGATCCAGTCCGAGATCTTCGGTCCGGTGATCACCGTCCAGTCGTTCAGCGACGAGGGCCAGGCCATCCGCTGGGCGAACGACGTGGAGTACGGGCTCGCGTCCAGCGTCTGGACGAAGGACTTCGGTCGCGCCATGCGGGCGAGCAAGGAGCTCGACTTCGGCTGCGTCTGGATCAACACCCACATCCCGCTGGTCGCAGAGATGCCGCACGGCGGCTTCAAGCGCAGCGGCTATGGCAAGGACCTGTCCATGTACGGGTTCGAGGACTACACCCGGATCAAGCACGTGATGGCGAACATCGACTCCTGAGAAGAACCGAGAAAGAGAGGCGACATGCCCGACCGACCTGACCCGCTGCTGACGTCCTTCGCCCGCGCGACGATTTCCCGCCGCAGTGCCCTGACCGGCTTCGCCGCCGTCGCGGCCGCCGGGCTGCTGACCGCCTGCGGCTCGGCCGGACGCAAGGCCACGGCCTCCGGTGCTGCGTCCTCGGCCACGCCGAAGGCCGCCGCGGACCTCTCCGACACCGACAAGGTCGTGAACTGGTCGAACTGGCCCGAGTACATCGACGTCGACGATGCGGGCAAGCACCCCAGCATCGAGGGTTTCACCAAGCAGACCGGCATCAAGGTCAACTACAACGAGGACTACAACGACAACGACGAGTTCTTCGCCAAGGTGCGCCCGCTGCTCGAGGCCGGCCAGGACACCGGGCGCGACACCTGGGTGAGCACCGACTGGATGGTCGCCCGGCTCGCCCGGCTCGGCTACCTCCAGCCGCTCAACTACGACAACATCCCCAACCTGTCCAACCTCGAGCCGTCGCTGAAGAACGTCCCGTTCGACGACGGCCGGGTGTACTCGCTGCCCTGGCAGAGCGGGTTCGTCGGGATCGCCTACAACCCGAAGGCCACCGGTGGACGCAAGGTGACCAGCGTCGACCAGTTGCTCCACGACACCGCACTGAAGGGCAAGGTGACGATGCTCACCGAGATGCGCGACACCGTGGGCGTGGTGCTGATCGAGCAGGGCGTGAACCTGGCCAACGTCACCGCGGAACAGTTCGCCGCGGCGCTGCAGGTGATCCAGGACGCCAAGGACGCCGGCCAGATCAAGGGCTTCACCGGTAACGAGTACACCAAGCCGCTCGCGTCCGGCGACACGGCGGCCTGCCTGGCCTGGACCGGCGACGTGGTGCAGCTTCGGGCGGACAACCCGAGCCTCGGCTACACCCTGGGCGCCCAGGGCATCCCGATGTTCTCCGACAACTTCGTGATCCCGAACCTTGCCCAGCACAAGAAGAACGCCGAACTCCTGATCAACTACTACTACGATCCGGCGGTCATGGCGAAGGTGGCCGATTACGTCAACTACATCCCTCCGGTCGCAGGGGTGAAGCCGATCCTGGTGAAGAAGGATCCGGAGGTCGCCAACAACGAGCTGATCTTCCCCAGCGAGGCGATCCTGGCGAAGGCGCAGGTCTTCCGGGCGCTCACCGCGGACGAGGAGACCGAGTTCAACCGCCAGTTCCAGGCCGTGGTAACGGGCTAGACGATGACGAAGCCCACGACGTCCTCCGGGCCGCTCCGCCTGGTCGGTCTGACCCGCCACTTCGACGACTTCGTCGCGGTGGCGGGGATCGACCTCGAGGTGCCCGCAGGGTCATTCTTCGCCCTGCTGGGACCATCCGGCTGCGGCAAGACCACGACCCTGCGGATGGTCGCGGGGCTGGAGGAGCCCACCGCGGGCCGGATCTACCTCGGCGACGACGACATCACCGCGACCAGGGCCTACCAGCGTCGGGTGAACACCGTCTTCCAGAGCTATGCGCTGTTCCCGCACCTGAGCGTGCTCGACAACGTCGGCTTCGGACTGCGCCAGCTGAGGGTGGCCGACTGGAAGCAGCGCTCCATGGAGGCGCTCGAGCTGGTCCAGCTGGCCGACCGGGCCCGGCAGCGTCCGCGGCAGCTCTCCGGCGGCATGCAGCAGCGGGTCGCCCTGGCCCGGGCGATCGTGAACCGTCCCGAGGTGCTGCTGCTGGACGAGCCGCTGGGAGCGCTCGACCTGAAGCTGCGCCGCGAGATGCAGATCGAGCTGAAGCGGATCCAGCAGGAGGTCGGGATCACCTTCATCCACGTCACCCACGACCAGGAAGAGGCCATGACGATGGCCGACACGGTCGCGGTGATGAATGCCGGCCACCTTGAGCAGGTGGGCGAGCCGGCCGCGCTCTACGACCGACCCGCGACCGCCTACGTCGCGAGCTTCCTTGGCCAGTCGAACCTGCTGCCGCTGGAGGGCTTCAGCGATCCCGGCGGCGAGTTCGTCACCGCGCACGCCCACGGCAACGGCCTCGTGGTGGAACGCGCCCAGCTGCCCGAGGGGATGCCCCTGGACGGAGGGTTCGCCGAGGGCGCCCCTTCCGTGCACCTGGGCATCCGCCCGGAGAAGCTGCGGATCCTCTCTCCGGAAGACGCCCCCAGCGCCAACCGACTCGGCGGTACGGTCACCGATGCCTCCTTCACCGGCGTGGCCACCACCTACCTCGTGGCCATGCCCTGGGGGCAGGAGCTCACGGTCACCCGGCCCAACGACGGCTCGTTGCGTGCCCGGCCCGGGGATGCGGTGGTGCTCGGCTGGGATCCGCACCAGTCGTTCGTGGTGTCGGAGGCGCTCTGATGGCGTTCGCCCATCCGATCGGCGGCGCGCGTCCGGTCCGGTCCGGTCGGCGTCGCGGCTACTTCGTTCCGATCCTGCTGCTCACCCCCGCGATGCTCTGGCTGACCGTGTTCTTCGTGGTGCCGACCATCTCGCTGGCCTCCCAGTCGCTGCAGACCGGCGACATCGACAACGGCTACACCCTCACCTGGAACTTCCAGACCTACGCCGATGCGCTGGCGCGGTACTGGCCGCACTTCCTGCGCTCGTTCGGCTACGCGGCGACGGCGACCGTGGGGACGCTGCTGCTGGGCTATCCGCTGGCCTGGTTCATCGCGCACCGCTCGGGGAGGTACAAGAACGCGCTGCTCGTGCTGGTGGTCGCGCCGTTCTTCACGAACTTCCTGATCCGCACCCTTGCCTGGCAGATCATCCTGACCGACACCGGCCCGGTGACCGGGTTCTTCCGGGCGACCGGACTGACCAACGTCCTGCAGGCGGTCGGCCTGACCAACAACGACACCCTGCTGTTCTCGCCGTTCGCCGTCGTCTCCGGCCTCGTCTACAACTTCCTGCCGTTCATGGTGCTGCCGCTGTACGCCTCGCTGGAACGCCTCGACACCCGGTTGCTGGACGCGGCCGGCGACCTGTACGCGAACGGCTGGCACACCTTCTGGCGGGTGATCTGGCCGCTGTCGTTGCCCGGTGTGGTCTCGGGCACACTGCTCACCTTCATCCCTGCCGCCGGCGACTACATCAACTCCAAGCTGCTCGGCAACACCCAGACCGTGATGATCGGTCAGGTCATCGACGCCCAGTTCCTGCGGGTGCTGGACTACCCGACCGCCGCGGCGCTGTCCTTCATCCTGATGATCACGATCATCATCCTGGTCGGCGTGTACGTGCGCGTCGCCGGTACCGAGGAGCTGGTCTGATGGCCTGGCTCCGGCGCAACCTCGTGATCATCGTCGGCCTGCTGGTGATGGCCTACATCCTGATGCCGAACGTCGTGGTCACGGTGTTCTCGTTCAACAAGCCCAGCGGCCGGTACAACTACCAGTGGAACGAGTTCTCCCTGGACGCGTGGCTGCACCCCTGTGCCAGCGCGGGCATGTGCGAAGCGCTCGGGCTCAGCCTGTGGGTGGCCGTGGTGTCCTCGCTGGTGGCCACCGTGATCGGGACGGCCGCGGCGTTCGCGCTGGGCCGCTACCGGTTCCGTGGCCGCGGGGCGACCAACCTGCTGGTGTTCTTCCCGATGGCCACCCCAGAGGTCGTGATGGGCTCCTCGCTGCTCACCCTGTTCGTGGCCATGGGTGTGCCGTCCGGCCAGGGCACGATCCTGATCGCGCACATCCTGTTCACCCTCTCGTTCGTGATCACGACGGTGAAGGCCAGGGTGGCCTCCCTCGACCCGGCGCTGGAACAGGCCGCGGCCGACCTGTACGCGAGACCGTCGCAGGTGTTCTGGCGGGTCACGTTCCCGCTGGTCGCGCCGGGGATTGCCGCGGGCGCACTGCTCGCCTTCGCCCTGAGCTTCGACGACTACATCGTGACCAACTTCAATGCCGGTGCCACGACCGTGACGTTCCCCATGTACGTGTGGGGTGCGTCCCAGCGAGGCACCCCGGTGCAGATCAACGTGATCGGCACCGTCATGTTCGTCGGCGCCCTGGCGATCGTCGGGATCGCGCAGGCGATCGGCGCTCGGAGGAGAAAGGTGGCGCCCTAGATGCGCATTCTGGTGGTGGGCTCCGGAGGGGTGGGCGACGCGGTGGCGCGGATCGCCGCCCGGAGGAGCTTCTTCGAGGTGATGGTCATGGCCGACTATGACCTCACCAGGGCAGAGGCCAGTGTCGCAGCCGCGGGAGGCGGGGAGCGCTTCGTCGCCGCTCGCGTGGATGCCTCCGATCCGGCCTCCGTTGCGGCCCTGGCCCGCGAGCACGGGATCACCCACGTGCTCAACGCGGTCGACCCGAGGTTCGTGATGGGCGTGTTCGAGGGGGCGTTCGCCGCCGGAGCGGACTATCTCGACATGGCGATGAGCCTTTCCCACCCGCACCCGGAGAACCCGTACGGCGACGTCGGGGTGAAGCTCGGCGACGAGCAGTTCGCCCAGGCGTCCCGCTGGGAGGAAGCTGGCCGGCTGGCCCTGGTCGGGATCGGTGTGGAGCCCGGGCTCTCCGACGTGTTCGCGCGCTACGCCGCCGACCACCTGTTCGCGGAGATCGACGAACTCGGCACGAGGGACGGGGCGAACCTGGTCGTACGTGACGAGAACGGCGAGGAGATCTTCGCACCCAGCTTCTCGATCTGGACCACCATCGAGGAGTGCCTGAACCCGCCGGTGATCTGGGAGAAGGGCCGCGAGTGGTACACCACCACGCCGTTCAGCGAACCCGAGGTGTTCGAGTTCCCCGAGGGGATCGGGCCCGTGGAGTGCGTGAACGTCGAACACGAGGAGGTGCTCCTGATGCCGCGGTGGGTGGATGCGAAGCGGGTCACCTTCAAGTACGGCCTGGGTGACGAGTTCATCGGCGTCCTGAAGACGCTGCACGCCCTCGGGCTGGACCGGACCGCGCCGGTGCGGGTGAAGGGCGTCGAGGTGTCACCGCGTGACGTGGTCGCCGCCGTGCTGCCCGACCCGGCCACGATCGGGCCGCGGATGACCGGAAAGACCTGCGCCGGCCTCTACGTCACCGGCACCGGCACCGACGGGCGGCCGCGCCGGACCTACCTGTACCACGTGGTCGACAACGAGTGGTCGATGGCGAACTACGGTGCCCAGTGCGTGGTCTGGCAGACCGCGATCAACCCGGTGGTGGCGCTGGAGCTGCTGGCCACCGGCGCCTGGTCGGGAACGGGCGTGCGTGGCCCGGAATCGTTCGACGCGGTGCCGTTCCTGGACCTGCTCTCCGGGCCGGCACCGGAGGGCTACAGCTCGGCGTGGGGAATGGAGGACCGGTGAACGAGCAATCCCTCACCCAGGAGCGGCTCCTGCTCACTGAGCTGCCCGGGCCCGCATCCCGGGCGCTGGCGGAACGCCGCAAGGCGTCCGTGTCGTCGGCGGTGAGCGTCGGCAACGACCTCTACATCGACCGTGGGGACGGGGCCATCCTCGTCGACGTGGACGGCAACCAGCTGATCGACTTCGGCTCCGGCATCGCCGTGGCGTCCGTCGGTCATGCGGCACCGGCCGTGGTAGCCGCGGTCAAGGAGCAGGCATCCCGGGTCGCGCACACCTGCTTCATGGTGACCCCGTACCCCGGCTACGTCGAGGTGTGCGAGCAGCTCGCCGAGCTCACCCCGGGCGACCACGAGAAGCGCTCCGCGCTGTTCAACTCCGGTGCGGAGGCGGTCGAGAACGCGGTCAAAGTAGCCAGGGCCTACACCGGACGCCAGGCGGTGATCGCCTTCGACCACGCCTACCACGGCCGGACCAACCTGACCATGGCGCTGACCGCCAAGGTGCAGCCGTACAAGGACGGATTCGGGCCGTTCGCCCCCGAGATCTACCGGATGGGCATGGCCTACCCCTACCGCTGGCCGACCGGGCCCGAACACTGCGCGGAGGAGGCGTTCGCCGAGTTCGCAGCCCAGGTGCACGTGCAGGTGGGGGAGGAGCACGTCGCCGCGGTCCTGATCGAGCCGATCCAGGGCGAGGGCGGGTTCATCGTGCCGGCACCTGGCTTCCTGACGTTGCTGTCGGACTGGTGCACCAGGCACGGCGTTGTGCTGATCGCCGACGAGGTGCAGACCGGGTTCTGCCGTACCGGCGATTGGTTCGCCAGCGAGCACGAAGGGATCGTGCCCGACCTGGTCACCACAGCGAAGGCACTCGGTGGCGGGCTGCCGCTGGCTGCGGTCACCGGCAGGGCCGAGATCATGGACGCCCCGGTGGTCGGCGGTCTGGGTGGCACGTTCGGGGGCAACCCGATCTCGTGCGCGGCAGCGTTGGCCGCGATCGGGATGATGCGTGAGAAGGACCTCGCGGGACGGGCCCGGCAGATCGGCGCAACGCTGTCGGCGCGGCTGGGCCAGCTCGCGACCGTCCACCCCGAGATCGGGGAGGTGCGGGGGCGCGGCGCGATGATGGCCGTCGAGATCGTGCGTCCGGACGGCTCGAAGACCCCGGACGCCGCGCTGACCAAGGCCGTCCTCGCTGGTTGCGCCCGCCGCGGCCTGCTGATGCTGGGCTGCGGTACCTACGGCAATGTGATCCGGATGCTGCCACCGCTGGTGATCTCCGACGACCTGCTCGAGGAGGCCATGGACATCCTTGGGGAGGCATTCGCCGAGGCCGTCTGAGCCGGCGCCCCGGAACGGGGCCGTCAGCGGGCGAGCTGGGCTGCGCCCACGTAGGCGGCGGCGAGCGCCAGCGCGAGCTGCCGGATCGACTCCTCCGGCGGCAGGAACGTGGGGTGGTGGAGTCCGACCCGGTGCCGGCCGCTACCGGCGGGGCCCCCCGTGCCGACGAACATCATCAGGATCGGCGCGATCCGGGAGTAGTGGGAGAAGTCGTCGGCACCGCAGGAGCGGAACGGCTCGTGCGCGACCGGCAGGCCGAGGTGGGTGAGCAGCGGGTCGACGAACTGGACCAGGCGCCGATCGTTGGTCAGCATCGGGTCGCCGACGATGATGTCGACCTCTGCGTGGGCCCCGCGCGCGGCGGCGGTGTGCTCTGCCAGCCTCCGGATCGCCGCGTGCAGGTGGGTGCGGTCGGCCTCGTGCATGGTTCGGATCACGCCGTGCACCGATCCGCTCTCGGGAATGATGTTGTGCGCGGTCCCGGCGTGGATGCGCCCGACGGTGATCACCGCGGGGTGGATCGGGTCGATCGTGCGTCCCACCAGTTCCTGGAGTCCGAGCACGATCGCGGCCAGGGCGGGGATGGGGTCGAGGGCTACGTGCGGGTAGGCGCTGTGTCCCGGCTGGCCGTGCACGGTGATGTCGAACTGGTCCGCCGCGGCGTTGACCGCCCCGACGCCCGTGCTGACCACCCCGGCGGGCACCCGGGGCTGGACGTGGCCGCCGATCACGGCCCGCACCTCCTGCTCGGCCAGCAGGCCGGAGGTCACCACGTCCTCCGCGCCGCATGGCTGGATCTCCTCGCGGGGCTGGAACACCCCGACCAGGCCCACCGGCAGGTCCACGTGCCGCGCGGCCTGCAGCAGCGCCCACAGCGCCGCCATGTGGACATCGTGACCACAGGCATGCATGGCGTCGTTCGCCGAGGCCCACTCGACCCCGGTCCGCTCGGCGACCGGCAGGCCGTCGAGCTCGGCCCGCAGGGCGATGGAGGGCCCCGGCGGGCCCACCCGGACCAGGAATCCGGTGTCGGCGACGCGGTGGGGCTTCAGGGTCGGCAGGGCGTGGCGGAGGCGTTCGGCCGTCGGTCGTTCGGCCCCGCTCAGGTCGGGGTGGCGGTGCAGTTCGCGGCGCAGCGCCTGGGCGTGCGGGAACTGCGGGCCCAGATGGGTGACCAGGTCGGCCAGCAGTCGCTCCGCTTCTGCGTTCGGCCAGGTGGTCACAGGGGCCATCTTGCAGGAAATCCGGCGATCGCGCCCGGTGCCGTCCGCGACGCGGGCCAGGGCGGGTGGGCCCGCTCAGGCAACGGTGGGGGCGAGCGGTCGGAAGACCTGGATGGTGACGGCGACGACAACGCTGCCCGCAGCGACGTCGTCGGGAACGCGGTGGAAGGCGTTCGGGCCCATCGCGATCACGTCCGCGGCAAGCTCAGCGTCCACGTCGACGGCCCGAACGAGGCCGGAATTGGCCGTCGGCTCGAAGAACTCCGCCGCCGCGGCGGCGAGCTGGTCGGCCTTGCCTGCCGGTACCTCGAGCAACCCGTGCCGGTCGCGCAGGCCGGCGAGGTGCTCGGGCCTCGGCGTCACGACCACCAGCCGTCCGTCCGGGCGCAGCACCCGGGCGAACTCGGCGAGGTTGCGGGGCGCGAAGACGCAGAGCACGGCGTCCAGGCAGTGGGAGGCGACCGGCAGGGGGGACCAGACGTCCGCCACCACGGCGGTGATCCTGCGGTCGGCGCGGGCGGCGACCCTGGCAGCGGCCTTCGACACGTCCAGTGCGATCCCCACCCCCGCGTCGTCGTCGCCGATGGCCCGGGCCAGGTAGTACGCGGTGCCTGCCCCCACCTCGAGGACGCGGGGCCGGCCCACCAGTTGGGCGACGACCTCCGCTGCCACAGGTTCGAACAACCCGGACGCGTGCACGCGCTCCCGCGCGGCCAGCATCGCCGGGGTGTCGGCATTACCCGGCTCGGGGCCGCCGAGCAGGTTCACGTAGCCCTGCCTCGCCACGTCGAAGGAGTGACCGGACGCGCAGGCCAGCGCGCGTCCGGCGCCTGCGGCGACCAGATCCAGCCCGCTCCCGCAACGGGGGCAGGCCAGCAGATCGAGCCCGGCCTCGATGCCCACCGGTTACTTCGCGGTGAAGACCAGGCCGGTGCCGTCGTCGGCGGTGATGGTCAGCTCGTTGCCCTTGATCGTGTAGCCGGTGGCGGCCTGGAGCGTGGCCAGCACGGTGGTCTCCTGCTTGCTCAGCTCCGTCGAGGCGCAGGCCATCTTGGTGCTCGCCAGCGGGCCGGCCTTGAAGCTGCCGTCGGCGGCGGTCACGGAGCCGCGGAAGGTGTTGCACGCCTTGCCGGAGAGCTGCCCGTCGGCGATCTTCAGGGTCACCGTGCTCTCCGCGACCGGGGAGGCCACCGTCTCGCCGCTGATGATCCCGGTCAGTGTCCAGGTGGTGCCCTCGAGCGGCTTGTCGGTGATCCTGGCCAGGCTGAGCACGGCCGCTCCTGCGCCGTCGGTGAGCTCGGCGCCCTCGCCCGTGGTGCGGGCGCCGCTCACCTGGGTGAGCGCGACGGTGAAGGCGTGCTCCTGGGTCATCACGTCCGCGCCGCACGCCATCGCGGTCGTGACGCCCGGGGTGATCGTCACCTTCGACCCGTCCTGGGTGAAGGCGGCGTTGTAGCGGTTGCAGCTGGCTGACCCGGTGACGGTGGTGTCGCTGAACTCCATGGTGGGCTCGTTCCCGCTGATCGGCGCGGTCCCGTTGATCGCCGTGACAGTCCACGACGTCCCCGCCAGCGTCGGCGCGGGGGTTGCGGCCGGGCCGGCCGGTGTCGTCGAACCACAGGCAGCCAGCAGGGCAAGCAGCCCCACCGAAACGACCCAGATCCTGCTCATCAGGTCTCCTCTTCCCCGCCGGACTGCGGCGCTGCTGGACGGCGGGCAGCGCGGAGGTCCGAGCGGATCAGCACCACCAGTCCGACGCCGGCCATTCCGGCGAACGTGAACCATTGAATCGCATAGGAGAAGTGATTTCCCTCAGTCAGCGCCGGAGGCTGCACGGGAACCAGTTCGCCCTGCTGCGCCGGCGTGATCTCGATCACGGAGATGAAGCCGTTGACCAGGGGGTACGGCAGGGTGGCCGCCAGGGCTGCCGAGTTCACCAGCCGGATCGTGTTGGACGGCTGCGCCGGTGTCATCGCGTCCTGGCTGCCCTGCTCGTCGCGGCGGACGTAGCCGGTGATGCTGACCAGGCCGGAAGGGGGAGCAGGGAGGGTGGTCGGGTAGTCGGCGTCGTTGGGCTTCACCCCGAAGCCGCGATCGACGAGCACCCACGCACCCGTGGTCGTGTGCAGGGGAGTGATCACCTCGTAGCCCGACTGCTCGCCATTCGAGCGGTACCGGACCAGGTACTGGTGTCCGGCGTCGAAGGTGCCCTGCACGCTCACCCGCTGCCACTGGTCGGCCTCGACGATGGTGCGGTTGAACACCGATTCGAAGCTGACCGGGGTCGAGCTCTCGTGGGCGACCACCGAGTTGTTCATGGCCCGTCGCTGGTCCAGCCGGGCGAGCTGCCAGAAGCCGAGGTTCACGAATGCGATCGCCAGCGCGACAACGAAGACAGCGAGCGCGAGCCAGCGCAGCCACAGTCGGCGTCCAGCGGGACGGGCGCCCATCGGCGCGGAGAGGAGCCTCATTCGTCCTCCACGGTGCCGCCCACGGTCTCGGCTCCGGGCAGGGCCGGCCGCCGGGTATCGGCCGGCTCGGGCTCGGGCAGGCTGCGCTGGTCGATCGCGTTCGCGAGCATCACGGCGAAGGCAGGCAGGACGGCGGCGGCGAGCAGCAGCAGCAGGTTCCACGGCAGCGGGGTGAGGGTGGCGGCGATGAAGCAGGCCACCCGAACGCCCATCGTCCACAGGTAGCGCACGCGGCGGGCGTCGGTGTCCAGCGTCCTGCCGAACCGGGCGCTGGTGATCAGCGCCGGCTTGCGCGGTTTGGCCGGACTCACCCCACAAGACTAGGCCGAGGTCCCGCGTCCGCCGCACCCGGTGCCGTCGGGACTCGCAGCGGGTCGAGTTTGTCGGGATCCTACAAATGTCGGCATTGGGACTTCCGCCGTGTCGGCGCTGTCGCGCCGGGAGGGTTGTCGCTACCGTTGCGGCCGTGACTGAAACCTCAACGAAAGAAGTTGCCCGCAGCGTGGTCGTGACCGGTGGCAACCGGGGCATCGGAGCGGCGATCGTCGAACGGTTCCTGGCCGCCGGCCACAGGGTGGCCAGCTTCGACATGGGCGGCGAGCCTCCGCAGGGCGCCCTCGGCGTCACCTGCAACGTGACCGACCCCGACCAGGTAGAAGCCGCGTTCAAGGCCGCGGAGGAGGCGAACGGCCCAGTCGAGATCCTGGTTGCGAACGCCGGCATCACCAAGGACACGCTGATCCTGCGGATGACGGACGCGGACTGGGACGCGGTGATCAACGTGAACCTCACCGGCGCCTTCCGGGTCGCGAAGCGCGCAGTGAAGAGCATGATCAGGGGCAAGTGGGGCCGGATCGTGTTCACCGGCTCTGTGGTCGGCCTGTACGGCTCGGCCGGCCAGGTGAACTACTCGGCGTCCAAGGCGGCGATGGTCGGCATGGCCCGCTCGTTGACCCGCGAGGTGGGCAGCCGCGGCGTCACCGCCAACGTCGTCGCGCCCGGCTTCATCGAGACCGACATGACCGCCGTCCTGCCCGAGGACGTGATCGCGAAGTACCTGGCGTCCATCCCGGCGGCGCGGCTCGGCCAGCCCGCGGAGGTGGCCTCCGCGGTGGCGTTCCTGGCCTCGGAGCAGGCCGGGTTCATCTCCGGTGCGGTGATTCCGGTCGACGGCGGCCTCGGCATGGGTCACTGAGAGGACGATCAGCATGGGAATCCTGGAGGGCAAGAACATCCTGGTCGCAGGGGTGACGATGAACACCTCGATCGGCTACCGCGTGGTGGAGATCGCGCAGGCTGAGGGCGCCAACGTCGTGGTGTCGAACTTCGGCCGGGCGATGAGCCTGACCGCTCGGGTGCTGAAGCGGCTCGATCCGATGCCGCCGCTGCTGGAACTGGACGTGAGCGACGAAGAGCACCTGGCCACGCTCGCCGACCGCCTCGGCGAGCACTTCGACCACCTCGACGGGGTCGTGCACTCGATCGCCTTCGCGAACCCGGAGACCGCCCTGGGCGGCAAGTTCCTCTCCACGCCGTTCAGCGACGTCGGCTTCTCCGTGCAGGTCTCTGCGTACTCGCTGGTCAGCCTGGCCATGGCATGCAAGCCGCTGTTCGCGGACAAGGCCTCGATCGTGGGAATGACGTTCGATGCGACCGTCTCCTGGCCCACCTACGACTGGATGGGCGTATCGAAGGCCGCACTGGAGAGCACGTCGCGGTACCTTGCCCGCTACCTCGGGCCCGACGGCGTCCGCTGCAACCTGGTGGCCGCCGGTCCTCTGGAGACCATCGCGAAGAAGGCCATCCCCGGCTCGGAGGAATTCAACGCGATCTGGGGAACCCGGGCGCCACTCGGCTGGGACCCCCGGGATCTGGACCCGACGGCGAAGGCGGTGGTCGCCCTGCTCAGCGACTGGTTCCCTGCCACAACCGGTGAGATGATCCACGTCGACGGCGGCCTGCACTCGACCGGCGCCTGACTTCGGAGGTATCCCCGCGCGTACACGACGGTTCGGCGCGCGGGAATCGGTAAGTTGGGCCGCATGAGCGTCGTCGAGTTGCAGGGTGTATCGATCGTCCGTTCCGGGGCGACCCTGCTCAACGACGTCAGCTGGACGGTGGAGGAGGGCGAGCGCTGGGTGGTGATCGGCCCCAACGGTGCCGGCAAGACCACCATGCTGCAGGTGCTGAGCGCGCAGTGGCACCCGTCGCGGGGCAGGGCGTCGATCCTCGGCGAGACGCTCGGAGCGGTGGACGTCTTCGAGTTGCGCCCCCGGATCGGGGTGACCTCCGCAGCGCTCGCCGACCGGATCCCGCGCACGGAACGCGTCTCCGACGTCGTGGTCTCGGCGGCTTATGCCGTGATGGGACGCTGGCGCGAGGCCTACGACGAGCTCGACCATGACCGTGCCCAGCTGCTGATGCAGCAGCTGCAGGTCGACCACCTCTCTGACCGCACGTTCGGCACCCTCAGTGAGGGGGAGCGCAAGCGGGTCCAGATCGCCCGCGCGCTGATGACCGATCCCGAACTGCTGCTGCTGGACGAGCCCGCGGCGGGACTCGATCTCACCGGACGCGAGGCGCTGGTCGGAACACTGTCGGAGATCTGCTCCGATCCGTTCGCTCCCGCGACCGTCCTGGTCACCCATCACGTCGAGGAGATCCCGGTCGGGATCACTCACGCCCTGCTGCTCAAGCACGGCCGGATCGTCGCGGCCGGGCCGATCGGCGAGGTGTTGACCAGCCCGCGGCTGAGCGCGACCTTCGACATCCTGCTCGACATCAGCCATACCGACGGGCGCTGGTCGGCGCGGGCCGCAGCCCGGGCCGCGCACCGGCCACCGCCGGCGCGCCTGGCCTGAACGGCCGATCGGATCTGCGGGAAAGCCGGGAACTCTTCGGGTCCTTGGCATGATGGGGGCAGGAAGGTGATGCGCAATGGAGTGGCTCGCTGAACACCTGTGGGTGTTGTGGGTGTCCCTGGCCGCCCTGCTCGGCGTCGCCGAGTTGCTGACCCTGGACTTCACCCTGCTGATGCTGGCCTCCGGCGCACTCGCCGGGGGCCTGGTCGCCCTCGCGTTCCCGGGCGTGCTGTGGGTGCAGATCGCCGCCGCAGTGGTCGTCGCTGTGGCGATGCTCGCGCTGGCCCGTCCCACCCTGTTGCGGAAGGTGCGCGCGCTGCCCGGCTACCGCTCCAGCGTCGACAAGATGGTCGGGAGCCCCGGCATTGCGCTCACCGAGATCACTTCCGCCACCGGCGAGGTGAAGGTCGCGGGCGAGGTGTGGACAGCCCACAGCGTGGAGGGGACCATCCCGGCCGGTACCGAGGTCGAGGTGTACCGGATCGACGGCGCGATCGCGATCGTGTACCCGCGCAACCTTGCCCTGCCCTGAACCCACCCGGAAGGAAAGACCATGGAGTACTTCTTCGCGATCCTCTGGATCCTGATCGCGCTGGTCGTTGTGACCGTGCTGCTGCGTGCGGTGCGGGTCATTCGCCAGCAGCAGGTGGGGGTGGTGGAGCGGCTCGGCAAGTTCCGCCGGACGCTGGAGCCGGGCCCGCACCTGCTGGTGCCGGTGATCGATGCCGTGCGCTACACGATGGACATGCGTGAGGCCGTCGTGCCGTTCCCACCGCAGGGCGTGATCACCGAGGACAACCTGATGGTGAACATCGACTCGGTGATCTACTACCAGGTGGTCGACCCGGTGCGGGCAGCCTACGAGGCCCAGAACTACATCCAGGCCATCGAACAGCTGACCATGACCACGCTGCGCAACATCATCGGCGGGCTGGACCTGGAGCAGACGCTGACCAGCCGCGAGGAGATCAACCAGAAGCTTCGTGCCGTGCTGGACGAGGCCACCGGCAAGTGGGGGATCAAGGTGAACCGGGTGGAGCTGCGCTCGATCGAGCCGCCCGCGACGATCCGGGACGCGATGGAGAAGGGCGCCAGGGCCGAGCGGGACAAGCGGGCCGCGATCCTGACCGCCGAGGGCCAGCGGCAGTCCATGATCCTGTCCGCCTCCGGCGACCGCGAGGCCTCGATCCTGCGGGCCCAGGGCGAACGCGAGTCCGCCGTGCTCCGAGCCCAGGCCGACCGGCAGGCCGCCATGCTGCGTGCCGAGGGCGAGGCTCAGGCGATCACCACAACGTTCAACGCCATCCACGCGGGCAAGCCCACCCAGTCGCTGCTCGCCTACCAGTACATGAGGATGCTGCCGAACCTCGCCCGCGGGGAGTCGAACAAGGTGTGGATCATCCCCAGCGAGTTGAACGACGCCATGAAGGGTCTCGGCCAGGTGGCAGGAAACGCCATGGCGGCCGGCATCAAGGGTGCGGAGGAGGACGAGCAGACCGAGTTCTCTGCGCCCGACCCGGTCGACGTGTTCGCCGAGATCGAGGCCCAGAAGAAGGTCGACGAGGCCAACTCTGCGGAATCGGTGAAAAAGGCGATCGCGGAAGCTGAGGCCCTGGAAGGACGGCGCGCGGCGCGGCTGGCCACCGAACTCGGCAACGCCATCACGGCCGGTCCCGAGCCGGCGGCGCAGGACCCGGCGCCGGCGATCGAACCGGAACCGGAGCCGCAGCAGTAGCGCTCAGCCCTCGTCCGGACGGCCGAGCCCGAGCAGGTCGATCAGGTAGTCCAGGTGGTCGGCCATGTCGAAGTCGGGGTCGAGCAGCCACTGGGTCTGCAGTCCGTCCGACACGGCGATCAGCAGGTTGGCGACCCTGCGCGCGTCCAGGTCGGGTGCCAGCGTCCCCGCCTGCTGGCGGGTGGCGATCTCGTCGGAGAGCAGCGCCCTGATCTCCGCGTAGCGGCGCACGAACGCCTCGTGGGCCGCGTGTCCGGGTTCGGTGGCCTCCACAGAGAAACGCGCGTACAGCTGCACCAGCCCGGGAACCTCGGTGTTGTGCCGCACGATGCTGGCCAGCGCCGCGATCTCGGAGCCCGCTTCCGGCTCGCTGCGGTCATGGTCGACCCGGTCCCGCTTGAGCAGGATCTCCGCGAACAGTTCCTCCTTGGACGCGAAGTAGTGCAGGAGCCCGGCCTGGCTCAGCCCGACCGCCGAGGCCAGCTCGCGGACCGAGGTGCGGCCGTAGCCGGTGCGGGCGATCACATCGAGGGCGGTGCTGAGGATCTCCTCGCGTTTGGCGAGTCCTTTGGCGTACCTGGCGGGGCGGCTCACGCGCTCATCGTACGGTGCGATCCGGCTTCGGGCGCGAGGTAGCCTGCGAGCGTGGAGGGGCAGCGCAGGGGTCGGCTGTGGCCGATTCTGCTGGCGTGCGCCCTCCTCGTCGCCTGCACGCCGGCCGGGGCGCTCTCCCCGTCCTCTTCGCCCGCGCCCACGGGCGCCCGCCTCGGCGGGCCACCGATGTCGCTGCGGGCGATGACCTACAACGTGCTGGGTGGTCCGGTCCCCGACGACTGGTTCCCACTGATCGCGCGGGACGAGTTGACCCCGATGACGCGTGCTCCCGGCGTGGTCGCGAAGGTGGAGCTCGCCGATCCCGACGTCGTCGGCCTGCAGGAGTTCGTCAACGGCTCGGAGTCCGCGACCTGGATCGAGCAGCACCTTCCCGGCTACACCTGGTTGCCCGGGCCGGACAACCACGCGATCGCGGTCCGGACCAGCCGGTTCGGGGTTGCCGCGTCCGGGAGCGAACGGGTGAACACCGCCGGCGAGCAGGGCGCGATCCTCGACCGCTACGTCGACTGGGTCCGGGTGTGGGATCGCGCGTCCGGACGCACCGCGCTGGCGCTGAATCTGCACGCCCACGCCTGGCAGTCACCGCAACTCGCGAGGACGCGTTCGCTGGCGATCGACCGGCTCGTGGACCTGGTCGGAAGGCTCGACCCGGGGCTGCACGAGCCGCTCGTGCTGCTGGGCGACTTCAACGCCCGGGACGACGAGACCCGGCCGGTGTTTCGAGACCACCTCGACAAGCTCGTTGCGGCCGGGCTCGTGGACGCGCGCCGGGTCGCGAAGAAGGACACCTCAGACGTGCCGCGGGCGAGCTCGCTGCAGCAGATGACGGCACGCGTCGCAGGCGTGGAGGTCGCGAAGGTCGTGCGGCGGACCGACCGGCGGATCGACTACATCTGGGTGCCGAAGGGGACGACGGTGCGCGCCTGGGCGGTGTTGTCCGGTCCCGGGGTGCGTTGGCAGCGGGTTCGTGGAATCCGGGTGCCGACGTGGACGGGGATCGTCCCGTCCGATCACTCACCCGTGGTCGCCGACCTCCGCTTCCGCTGAGTGCCGGGCGTACCGTCCGGCGAGGGCTGAGCAGGCCATCAGTTGAGCCTGGTGGAACAGCACCAGCGGCAGCATCAGCAGCCCCAGAGGTTGGCCCGCGAACAGGACGCCCGCCATTGGCAGCCCGCTGGCAAGGGACTTCTTCGTGCCGCAGAACTGGATCGCGATCGTGTCCGGGCGGTTGAAGCCGAGTCGGCGCGCCGTCCACCAGGTGAGGCCGAGCATGATGGCGAGGATCACGACACAGACTCCCAGGACGACCAGGAGCGAGGTCCACGAGGTCTGCGTCCACATGCCCTCGCGCATGCCCGCGGAGAACGCAGAGTAGACGACCAGGACGATCGAACCGCGGTCGACGAGCTTCAGCTGCGGGTGCGCATTCACGAAGCGGGCCGTCCAGCGCCGGGAGAGTTGGCCGGCCACGAACGGAAGGAACAGCTGCAGCATGATGTCGACGATCGTGGAGGTGGTGAACTCGACCCGTCCGGTGTTGCTCATCAACAGCCAGGCCAGGGCCGGAGTGAGGAACACGCCGAGGATGTTGGACGCCGAGGCACTGACCACGGCACCGGCGACGTTGCCCTTCGCGATCGAGGTGAACGCGATCGATGACTGCACGGTGGACGGCACCAGGGTCAGGTAGAGCAGTCCCGCGCTGAGGCTGGGCCCGACGGCGGGGCCGACGATCGCCACGATCGCCAGGCCGAGCACAGGGAACAGCAGGTAGGTGAACGAGAGGATCGTCACGTGCAGGCGCCAGTGCCGCAGGCCTGCGAGGGTCTCCGAGGGGCTGAGGCGGGCGCCGTAGAGGAAGAACAGCAGGCCGATCGCGATCGTGGTGGCCACGTCGAGCACGTCCACCCAGACCCCGGTCGCGGGGAAGACCGAAGCCAGCACCGCCGCCGTGATGATGGCGAGCAGGAACTTGTCGATCGGGAGACGGGAGAGCCAGGACATTGCGGCTCATCCTAGGCCCCGGCCCGGCCCGGGGTGACCCGGCCGGCATCCCTAGAATCTCGGCGTGGCCACTGTGATCCCGATCGAGACCGCCGACGACCCGCGGCTGGCCGACTACGTGGGGCTTCGGGAGGCCAGCCTGCGCCGGTTGCTCGAGACCGAGCAGGGCATTTTCATCGCCGAGGGCAGCACGGTGATCCGGCGCGCGCTCGAGGCCGGGTTCCCCGCGCGATCCTTCCTGCTCGCCGAGCGCTGGCTGGCCGGGCTCGCCGACGTGCTCGACCCGCTGGAGGTCCCTGTGTACCTGGTCAGCGAGGCGCTGGCCGAGCAGGTCACGGGCTTCCACGTGCACCGCGGCGCCCTGGGCTCGCTGTACCGGCTGGCCCGGCACAGCGTCGCGGACGTGCTCGCCGGCCGACGGGTGATGGTGCTGGAGGACCTGGTCGATCACACCAACGTGGGGGCGATCACCCGGAACGCTGCGGGCCTCGGCTGGGACGGGATGCTGGTCAGCGCCCACTGCGCCGACCCGCTGTACCGACGCTCGATCAAGGTGTCGATGGGCACCGTCTTCTCCCTCCCGTGGGCGCGCCTCGACGCTGGCGTCCCGATCGGCCCGTTGCTGCAGGACGCGGGGTTCCGGGTGGCGGCGCTCGCCCTGCGGGAGGACGCGGTGGATCTGGCCACGTTCGCGGGTTCGCTGCGTCCGGACGACCGGCTGGCGGTTCTGCTCGGCACCGAGGGCCATGGGCTGAGCCGGAGCTGGGTGGCGGCGGCGGACGCCGTGGTACGGATCCCGATGCGGGCCGGGGTCGACTCGCTCAATGTGGCCGCAGCCAGCGCGATCGCAGGCTACGTGCTGGCCTGAGGGCTACTCGCCCGCGGAGGTCTTCCTCGGTGCCACGGGCCACTCGGCAGGGTAGAGGTGCGCGAGTTCCTCGTGCTGGGCGTACAGCTTTCGCCGCAGCCGGTTCGAGAGCCGGTCGCCGAACACTGTGCCGTTGAGGTGGTCGGTCTCGTGCTGAAGGCAGCGCGCCAGCAGGCCGGTGCCGTGGACGGTCACCGGCTGGCCCCACGGGTCGACGCCGGTGCAGGTGGCCTTGTCCGGCCGGGCCAGCGGCTGGAACGCGCCGGGCAGCGACAGGCAGCCCTCCTCAGCCGACTCCAGATTGCGGGAGCTGCCCTCGGGAAGGGTGACGACTGGGTTGCAGATCGCCCCCACGCGGTTGATCTCGTCGGCGTCCGGGCAGTCGTAGATGAACAGCGAAAGGTCGGAGCCCACCTGGGTGGCGGCGAGCCCTACCCCGCGGGCGACCTCCATGGTGGCGAACATGTTCCGGACCAGGGTGCGGAGGTCGTCGTCGAAGTCGGTCACCGGGCGCGTCTTCGCGTGCATCACCGGCTCTCCCCAGCGCGTGATCCGAAGCAGCGTTCCGCCGCTGGTCAACTCCTCGATCCCCATACCTGAGCGCTCCTGTTCTCCGGTGCGACATCTTAGGGCGTGCGGCGGGTGCGCTTGCGCCGCTCGCCCTGCGCGGGGACGCTGGCCCCGTGGAGGCCACGGAACTCTCGCCGCGGGCCGCGGCACTGGTGGACGCGTTCGCTGCTCACCTGCGGCTCGAACGCGGCCTCTCCGAGCACACTGTGCGCGCGTACACCGGTGACCTGGTGAACCTGTTCGGCCACCTGGCGCGGGTGGGGGACGGCGATCCCGCGGACGTGTCGCTGGGGGACCTGCGCACCTGGCTGGCGAACCAGTACGCCGCAGGGGCCGACCGTGCGACGCTGCAGCGGCGGGCGGCGGGGGCCAGGACGTTCTTCGCCTGGGCGGCGCGGACGGGACGGCTGCCGGCCGATCCTGCGCAGGCATTGCGATCACCGAAGGTCGATCGCCGGCTGCCTGCGACGGTCGAGGCCGACCAGGCGCGGAAGGCTCTGGACGCGCTGGCCGCCCGGGTCGACGAGGCGGAGACTCCCGACGAGTGGGCGGCTCGCTGCCGCGACCTGGCGATCGTGGAGGTGCTGTACGCCTCCGGGATCCGGGTCTCCGAGCTCGCCGGGCTGGATACCGGCGACCTCGACGCCCAGCGCGGCCTGTTGCGGGTGCTGGGCAAGGGTGGGAAGCAGCGGACGGTGCCGCTGGGCGCTCCGGCGCTGCGGTCGCTGGCCGCGTGGCTGGAGGTACGTCCGCGGCTGGCCCGCCCGGCCGCGGGGCGCGCGGTATTCGTCGGTGACCGGGGCGGACGGATCGACCCGCGCGTCGTGCGCCGGATCGTGCACCGTGCGCTCGCTGCGGTCCCGGGTGCTCCGGAACTCGGCCCGCACGGGCTGCGGCACGCGATGGCCACGCACCTGCTCGAGGGAGGCGCTGACCTGCGCTCGGTGCAGGAGATGCTGGGGCACTCCTCACTGGCGACGACGCAGCTGTACACCCACGTGTCGGGCGAGCGCCTGCGCCGTGCCTACCAGCAGGCGCACCCCAGGGCCTGAGCGATGGCGTTGCGCAGGTTCAGGCCTGCGCCACGTCGAACAGGTTGCCCTCCGGGTCGGCGAACGTGAACCAGTGCACGCCGCCCTCCTCCAGTTCGGCCACCTGCCGTGCCCCGGCAGACCGCGCAGTGACCACAGCCGCGGCGAGGTCGTCGGTGAACAGATCGAGGTGAACCCGGTTCTTGCCCGCAGTGGGATCGTCCACCCTCTGGAAGGCCAGCGTGGTCGTGGGACTCTTCACCACCACGAACCAGCCGTTGCTGTCGTCGTTGACTGTGCCGCCGAGGAGATCCGCCCACCACTGGGCGAGCGGGAGCGGGTCGGGGGAGTCCGTGGTGACCATGCCGACTCTGAGCTGCATGCGGACACCCTACGAGAGGAACCGCTCCGGATCGACGTAGTGCCCGTCGACCTTCACTGCGAAGTGCAGGTGGCACCCGGTGGAGAGGCCTGTCGAACCCACTCTCCCCACCACCTCGCCCCGGCGAACGGGCTGGCCGGCGCGCACAGAGTAGCCAGTGGCGTGCAGGTAGATCGTGACCACGCGGTGGCCGCCGAGGCTGCCGTGATCGAGCTCCAGCCGATGCCCGGACTCCGGGTCGGAACTGACTCGGGCCACCCGACCGGGGGCCGCGGCGCGGATGGCGTCGCCGCACGCCGCGTGCAGGTCGAGCCCGTTGTGCAACCTCCAGATGTGGAGAATCGGGTGCAGGCGCGGGCCGAACGGGGAGCCGACTGCCCCCGGCACCGGCCGGCTGAGCACGCCCGGCACCGATTGCCCGCCGCTGAGCGCCGCGTCACGGAAGTCGATCAGCGCCGCGACCCGCACGGACGCGTCGGCGGGCAGCAGTCGCACCTCGGCGTCGTCGATGAGGCTGAGCGGATCGAGGTACTCTTCGCCACGCTTCAGCCCCCAGTGCAGGCAGCTGCCGCCGGCGCAGGAGTGGCCGGCACCCAGCCGTCCGATCGCCTGCCCGGCCTGAACCGCCGCACCGACCCGGACGAGTGGCCGGACCGGGAGGTAGGTGGTGCGCAACGCCCCGTGCGAAACCACCACCACCCCGCGCCCGGCCACCGTCCCGGCGAAGACGATCCGGCCGGCCATCGCCGCCACGACCTCGGTGCCGACAGCGCCGAGGAGGTCAACCCCTCTGTGACCGGACAGCCAGGGCTGGTCGGGTGGGTCGAAACCGCGCACGACCGGACCGGCCAGGGGCAGCACCGCCCGTCCGGCGGCCGTGGCCACCGGCGCCGCTGCACCCGCCCACAGGCAACCCACCAGCAGTAACGCGGCCAACGCCCTCATCCTCGCCATGCCGACAGCTTCGGCAACCGGACGGCCGGGTGGTCACGGCGCGGTACCCACTGTGGACAAGTCGGGGGCTGTGGACAACCGGTGGGCCCGGTTTGGCGGTGGCGCCTTCACGCTGCGTAGAATGTGCCCAGCGTTCCGGCAGATCCGGGGCGACTTCGCATGCAGTCCCACCGCCGTGAGGCGGGCCGGGCCCGTGGTCCCAGCGATGGGCGGGTCACCGGCGACGGCATCAGGCGGACCGAAGAGCTCGGTCCGGAGAACCCAAGTGGGTTCGGGCGTGCCCGGGCTCGCGCAGAAAGGAACGGCCATGGCCGTCGTCACCACGCGCCAGCTGCTCGACAGCGGCGTCCACTTCGGGCACCAGACCCGCCGGTGGAACCCGAAGATGAAGAAGTTCATCTTCACCGAGCGCAACGGCATCTACATCATCGACCTGCAGCAGTCGCTGTCCTACATCGACTCCGCGTACTCCTTCGTGAAGGAAACCGTCGCCAAGGGCGGGCAGATCCTGTTCATCGGCACCAAGAAGCAGGCCCAGGAGGCCATCGCCGAGCAGGCCACCCGCGTGGGCATGCCGTTCGTCAACCAGCGCTGGCTCGGTGGCATGCTGACCAACTTCGGCACGATCAGCAAGCGGATCGCGAAGATGAAGGAGCTCGAGGGCATCAACTTCGACGACGTCGCCGCGTCCGGGCTGACCAAGAAGGAGCTGCTGCAGCAGAAGCGCAAGAAGGACAAGCTCGCCAAGACCCTGGGCGGCATCCGCGACATGCACAAGCTTCCGCAGGCCATCTGGGTGGTCGACACCAACAAGGAGCACCTGGCGATCGACGAGGCCCGCAAGCTGCGGATCCCGATCGTCGGAATCCTCGACACCAACTGCGACCCTGACCAGGTCGACTTCCCGATCCCGGGCAACGACGACGCGATCCGTTCGGTCGCGCTGCTCACCCGGGTGCTCGCGGACGCCGTGGCCGAGGGCCTGCTGGCCCGTTCAGCCGGCGCCGCGTCGGGTGAAGAGGCCGAACCGATGCCGGCCTGGGAACGCGACCTTCTCGGCGGTGGGGTAGAAGCCCCGGTGTCCGAGGCCGAGGCGCTGGAGGGTAGTGACCTGCAGGCCGACCAGCAGGCCGACGCGGTCGACGCCGCTGTGGCGGAGGTCGCTGCCGAAGCCGATGAGGCCCAGGTCGTCGACGAGGTCCCGGTCGCCGAGGACGCCGCTGCGACGGAGCCCGCCCCGGCGGACCCCGAGATGGAGGCAGCCGCCGCCACCGAGGCCGCAGCAGTGGACGCCGAGGTCGCAGCAGAGGCGACGTCCGCCATTCCCGAGAAGCCCGCCAAGAAGACCAAGTAAGGAACCAGCGAGAACATGGCAACGATCACTGCCGCGGACGTCAAGAAGCTCCGGGACGCCACCGGCGCCGGGATGATGGACGCCAAGAAGGCCCTCACCGAGGCGGACGGCGACTTCGACGCCGCCATCGAGATCCTCCGGGTGACCGGACAGGCGAAGATGGCCAACCGCTCCGACCGCGACGCCAGCAATGGCCTGGTCGCCTCGGCCGGCAAGACCGTCATCCAGCTGGGTGCCGAGACCGACTTCGTGGCCAAGAACGCCGAGTTCATGACTCTGGCCGACGACATCGCCAAGGCCGTGGACGCGGCCGGTGCGCACGGGGTCGAGGCGGCCAGCGCGGTTGCGCTGCCGTCCGGCAAGACCGTCGCGGAGGCGATCGCCGAGCTCAGCGCGAAGATCGGCGAGAAGCTCGAGCTGGCCGCTGCGGCCACCTTCGACGGCCCGGTCACGGTCTACCTGCACAAGCGGTCCCAGGACCTGCCTCCGCAGGTCGGCGTGATGGTCGAGTACGACGGTGGCGAGGAGGCGTTCGTCCGCGGTATCGCGATGCAGATCGCAGCGATGTCCCCGGCCTACGTGACCCGCGACGAGGTGCCCGAGAATGTCCTGGCCAACGAGCGCAAGATCGCCGAGCTGACCGCCCGCGAGGAGGGCAAGCCCGAGCAGATCATTCCGCGGATCGTGGAAGGTCGTCTGGGTGGCTTCTTCAAGGAGGTCTGCCTGGTCGAGCAGCCCAGCGTTTCCGACGACAAGCTCACCGTCGGCCAGCTGCTGAAGAACAACGGCGTAGAGGTCAAGCGCTTCGTCCGGTTCGCCGCCGGCGCCTGAGCAGAGCCCGGGAGCGGCCGTCCAGCACTGCTGGGCGGCCGCTTCGGCTTTTGCCACTAAGGTGGGGCACACACCCCCGCCGACGACAGCTGAATCCGCCTGCCATGAGGAGAAGCCATGATCAGCCCGTACCGCCGTGTTCTGCTCAAGCTCTCCGGTGAAGCCTTCGGCGGCGGCAAGCTGGGCGTCGACCCGGACGTGATCGCCGGCATCGCCGGGGAGATCGCCGAGGTGGTGGCGACGGGTGTCCAGATCGCGATCGTGACCGGTGGCGGGAACTTCTTCCGCGGCGCGGAGCTGCAGACGCGTGGCATGGACCGTGCCAGGGCGGACTACATGGGCATGCTCGGCACGGTGATGAACAGCCTGGCCCTGCAGGACTTCCTGGAGAAGGCCGGCGCAGCGAGCCGCGTCCAGACCGCCATCGCGATGGGCCAGGTGGCCGAGCCGTACGTCCCGCTGCGGGCGATCCGGCACATGGAGAAGGGCAGGGTGGTGATCTTCGGCGCCGGATCCGGGATGCCGTTCTTCTCCACAGACACCGTCTCCGCCCAGCGCGCCCTGGAGACCCACGCTGAGGTCCTGCTGATGGCGAAGCAGGGTACGGACGGGGTCTACGACTCCGACCCGCGGACCAACCCGGACGCGAAGAGGTTCGACGACCTCACCTACGATGACTTCCTCGCCCGCGACCTCAAGGTCGCCGATGCGACCGCGGTGAGCCTGGCCCGCGACTACCAGCTGCCGATGGTGTTCTTCGACCTCGGTGTGCGGGGAAACATCGCCCGGGTGGTCGCAGGTGAGAAGATCGGAACCACGCTGCACGCCTAGACCGGGGTGCAGGGGAACGAGAAGGGGAGGGACGTCGTGATCCCGGAGATCATCAAGGACGCCGAGCACAAGATGACGGCTGCCGTCGACCACGCTCGCGAGGAGTTCGCCGCCATCCGCACCGGACGCGCCCACCCGGCGATGTTCAGCAAGCTGATGGTTGACTACTACGGCGCGCCGACGCCGCTGCAGCAATTGGCGACCTTCCAGGTGCCGGAGGCCCGTACGGTGCTGATCAGCCCGTTCGACCGCGGGGCGATGCACGGGATCGAGAAGGCAATCCGCGACTCCGATCTGGGCGTGAACCCTGCCAACGACGGCAACGTGATCCGCCTGGTCATGCCGCAGCTCACCGAGGAGCGGCGCAAGGAGTACATCAAGGTCACCCGGCACAAGGCGGAGGAGGCGAGGGTCGCCGTCCGCAACGTCCGCCGGCACGCGATCGAGGCGGTGAACAAGCTGGTCAAGGACAAGGAGGTCAGCGAGGACGACGCCCGCTCCGCCGACAAGCAGCTGGACGCCGTCACCAAGAAGTACGTCGAGCTCGTCGATGAACTGTTGAAGGCCAAGGAAGCCGAACTCCTGGAGGTCTGAGTTGGCCGACAGCGACCAGCAGCCGTCCCCGCGCCCGTCGCGGGCCGGAAGAGACCTGCCTGCGGCCATCGGGGTGGGCCTGACCCTGTTCATCTACGTCGTGATCACCCTGACGTGGTGGCCGGTCGGGTTCATCGTGCTCCTGGTGCTGCTGACCAGCCTCGGCGCCTACGAGGTGCACGGCGCACTGAAGCGGGTCGGGATGACGTCCGCCGTCGTCCCGGTCGTGCTCGGCAACATCTTCATCATCGGCGGCTCGTACGCTGCCGCCGTGCTGCAACCGGTGACCAGGCTGCCCTGGCACATCGTGCTGCTCGGGACGATTGGCGGCACCGTGCTGCTCGTGTTGGTCTGGCGGATGTTCGGCGGCGCCGAGAACTACGTGCGGGACAGCGCTGCCAGCGTGTTCATCATCGGCTACATCCCGCTGCTGGCGTCCTTCGTCGGACTGATCCTCGCCGAGCAGCACGGCGTCGCGAAGACGGTCGCGGTGTTCGTGTGCATCGTCGCGAGCGACGTCGGTGGCTACGCCGCGGGGGCGAGTGTCGGCAAGCACCCGATGGCGCCCAACATCAGCCCGAAGAAGACCTGGGAGGGCATGGCCGGGTCCGTCGTGCTGGCCAGCGCCTTCGGGATCGGACTGAGCGTGTGGGTGCTGCACCAGGCGTGGTGGTTCGGCCTGATCCTGGCGGTGGTCGTGGTGTTCGCCGGGACGGCGGGCGACCTGATCGAGTCGCTGATCAAGCGTGATGTGGGGATCAAGGACATGAGTTCGATCCTGCCCGGGCATGGCGGCGTGATGGACCGGCTCGATTCGACACTGGTGGCCGCCCCCGCCGCCTGGCTCGTGTTCGTCCTGGCAGGGATCAACTGGTGAGCGGGCTCACTCCGGAGGAGGAGTCGGCGTACGCCGAGTCGATCGCGCACGCGGAGGCGGGTCGGATGGTGCCGCTTCGGCTGGGCGCACCCCGACGGGGCCGACCCCCGAAGCACTGGGCTGACCTGGACGCGGCGCAGCGTGCGGAGGCGATCGCGGAGCTGGGGCTGCCCCGATTCCGGGCCGGACAGCTCACCCGGCACCTCTTCGACCGGCTGGAGCCCGATCCGGAGGCCTGGACGGATATCCCGAAGGCAGAGCGGGCGGTGCTCGCGGATCGGTTCGTACCATCCCTGCTGGAGCGGGTACGCGACCAGCGCGCGGACGCGGGCACGACGGTGAAGACCCTCTGGCGGCTGCACGACGGGTCGCTGGTGGAGAGCGTCCTGATGCGCTACGGCGTGCCGGGGGTGGCCGCGAGTGGCTCGGGGAGGGAGCGGGCCACCGTCTGCATCTCCTCCCAGGCCGGGTGTGGCATGGCTTGTCCGTTCTGCGCGACCGGACAGGGTGGGCTGCGGCGCAACCTCAGCACGGCAGAGATCCTCGCCCAGGTGATGGACGCGGCGCGCCGCCTGCGTGACGGCGAGCTTCCCGGTGGGCCGGGCCGGGTCAACAACGTCGTGTTCATGGGCATGGGTGAGCCGATGGCCAACTACCCCGCGGTGCTGCGAGCAGTGCGAACGATGGTCGCGCCCGCTCCCGACGGACTCGGTATCTCCGCGCGTGGGGTGACCGTGTCAACGGTGGGTCTCGTGCCTCAGATCCGGCGACTGGCCGCGGAGGGCCTGCCGGTGACGCTCGCGGTGAGCCTGCATGCGCCCGACGACGAGTTGCGCGACGAGCTGTGCCCGATCAACACCCGCCTGAATGTGACCCAGGTGGTCGCAGCGGCGCGTGGCTATTTCGAGGCGACCGGACGTCGGGTGTCGATCGAGTACGCCCTGATCCGCGACGTGAACGACCAGGCGTGGCGAGCTGACGCGCTGGCGGACGTGCTGGCCACAGCCGGGGCGTCCGCTGACTCCCGCACCGACGGCTACGGGTGGGTGCACGTGAACCTGATCCCGCTCAACCCCACGCCCGGCTCGAAGTGGACGGCGTCGCGTCGCAAGGACGAGGCAGCGTTCGTGCACCGGCTGGAGGCGCGGGGCGTGCCGGTCACCGTCCGGGACACCCGTGGCCGTGAGATCGACGGCGCCTGCGGCCAGCTGGCCGCGCAGGGCGCGTAGGCGGTCAGCCCTGGATGCGGGCGAAGGCGCGCAGGCCGGTGGGGAAGTCGTGCACCTCGGTGAAGCCGAGGGACTCGTAGAACGCCCGCTGGCCCGGCTCGGAGTCGGTGAGCAGGACGTGTTGGCGGACACCCATGAACGGGGCGTACACGGCCTCGACCAGCAGTCGTCCGATGCCCGCGTGTTGGTGGGCGGGGTCGACGAGCACGTCCTGCAGGTAGCAGATCGTCGCGCCGTCGCCGACCACACGAGCGAGGCCGACGAGCGCGCCGTCGATCCGGGCGGTGACCGCGCGCAGTGAGCCGGCGAGTCCGCGAGCAAGAGTGTCGGGATCCCGGGTGTACGCGGCCCAGCCCACAGAGTCGTAGAGCTGGCGCAACTCGGGCGTCGTGGGCAGGTCCTGGTCGCTGAGGGTGGGTTCGGCGGGCATGGACGACACCGTAGCGGGCGTGGCCAGTTGGGCGCGGGCTTCGGTGGTCGGCTCAGTGAGCCGGACCGCGCCTGATCGGGGCAGTCGGGCCGACATGCAGGAGTCTCGGCCCGAGTCGGCTGTGTTCGGGCTCGTGCCTTCTTGGGGTCGGGCAGGCCAGGAGCCGGCTCGGGGAGCCGGTGGGCGTTGGACGGGGAACGGCGGTGGAGCAGACGTCTAGGGCCGCAGGGTGGGCCGCGGCCTGCGGGGTGTGGCCGGAATGGGTTTGCGCGTGCGGCGTCGTTTCTGAGGGCTGCGCACGCCGGTGGGTGGTTCCGGCAGGAGTGGGCCGCCAAGGGGGTTGTCCCAGGGGTTGTTGCCGGGTGCATGGCGTCCGTCGGTGGTGAGGCCGGCCGGGGTGACCGTGTAGCGGCGGCCGAGCGGACTGATCCAGCTGAACCGGCCGGGTTCGGGCTGGCTCACCCGCCAGCCGGCGTGGGTCTTGGCCCGATGCGCCTTGCGCTTCAATGGGCCGAGGTTGTCCGCACGGGTTTGAGCGGGGGTGCCGTCCCAGCGGTACGGGTCGGTGTGGTCGAGGTCGAGCCCGCCCGTGGTGCGGGTGCCGTAGGGGAACACGTCGAAGGGGTGGCGCTGCAGGACGGCGCGGCGGATCCGGGCGGGGATCTCGTAGGCGTCGACCGGGGTGATGCCGTTGGGATTGAACACCGGCTGCACCACGACCCGGGTGTTCGCCAGCAGTCCGCGAAGCTGACCGACGGCGAGGGGGCCGAGTTGCTCGCTGCGGGCGATACCGACGCCGGTGGTGAGGGTGTCGTCGGACAGGTGGATGACCAGGGTTGCCTTGGGCAGCAGCCGGTCCGGGTCGACGGTGATCGTGCCGCAGTGGTGGCCGGCGCAGCCGAAGGGAGACCGCAGGCCGGGCGCGACGGGTTCGAGGGCCCCTCGGGACGCGTCCTCGTTGCTCGGGTCCTCAGGTCCGAGGTGGGGGTGCCCGGCGTGGGGCTCCCCGGGGACCGGGAGCACGGGCTGGGCGAGGGAGTGCTGGATCATCGCCAGCGCGCGGGCGGGGGTGGCAAGGATGCCGAGGGCGGTCGCGCGGCGCTCCTGGGCGGCCTCGGTGGAACCCTGGCTGGCGAGGATCCCGGAGAGCTGCTCGAGCGCGGCGTCGAGGTACACCGCGTCGGCGGCGGTGAGCCAGCCGTACAGATCACGCAGGCCGTCGCGCTGGAGGCGCCCGATCTCGACCTTCGGCCGGGCGGCGGCAGCCCAGCGGGCCTCTGCTGCGGCCGGGTCGGCCTGCACCACCAGCGCCTCGACGAACCGCAGCAGCCTCGCCGGGGCAAGGCGGGTCGTGAACGGGGCGATCGTCGCGTCCACCCACAGCGCCCTGGCCAGGGACAACCCGGCCGTGGCGCGGGCGATGCGGCGGGCCAGCCACACCGGCACCCCGCACGCCACCGTCGTCTCCCACAGGCGGGGGAGCCGGGTCTCCAGGTCGAGCAGCTCGACCACCACGGGGGTGATCGATTCGGCGCTCCGGCCCAGCGCTGCGGCCAGCTCCAGGCATGCGAAGTCGTCGACCAGCCCGGTGCCCTCGCCGGCCAGCCGCACCTTGTCGGTGGGGATCTGGTGCCGGTACGTCCGCACGACCTGGAGCATCGCCAGCGCCTCCTGCACCTCGGCTCGACGCTTGGCCGCCTGCGCCTGCTCGAGTACAGCCAGGGCAGCGCCGGCGTCTAGCCCGGCCACCTCGACATATTCGAACATGTGTCCATCCAAGCACCCGCCACTGACACTCTCATCGGGCAGGAATGGAGAAGCGGAGCCCGAGGTTGTCAGAGCAGACTGGGTGCCGGACAACGGACGAGAGGAACACCATGGCCACGGACGAGAAGGTCAGCTTCAGCGCAGAGGAGCGGGCGGCGAATGAAGGAGTACGCCGCTGAGTTGAAGGCGGAGAAGAAGCGGAAGGGCACCGCGGACAAGGCCGCCCAGGACGAGGCCGACCTGGTCGCCAAGATCGCCGAGCTGACCGGCGACGACAGGATCCTCGCCGAGAAGGTGCACGCGTTGGTGCGCGAGCACGCCCCCGAGCTGGCGCCCAAGACCTGGTACGGGATGCCCGCCTACAACCGGGACGGCAGGGCGATCGTCTTCTTCCAGCCGGCCTCGAAGTTCAAGGCGCGCTACTCCACGCTCGGCTTCAACGACGGCGCAAAGCTCGACGACGGCGCGATGTGGCCGACCTCCTATGCACTGACGACCATCGGGCCGGCGGAGGAGAAGACGCTGATCGAGCTGATCAGGCGCGCGGCGGGCTGAAGGGCGTTCGTGACGCCGGCCGGCTCCTCGCCCGCTCCTCAGCGGAGGCGGTGAGGGTTGCGCGCGGCTCGTTCAGCCGAGCAGCGCGGGCACCTCGGCCGCGGTCTCGACCAGGTGGATCGCCGTGGCCATCGGACGGGCGTCTGCGAGGGCTGTGAGCAGCGGCCAGGCCGGCTGCACCCGCGTCCAGTAGTCGATGCCGACCAGTACCAGCGGCGGGACCGGCTCGTCGGGCGCAGCGTAGAACCGCGGCGTAACCGCCTGGAAGATCTCCTGCACCGTGCCTGCCGCGCCCGGCAGGCAGACCAGGCCACCGGAGGCGTGCCGCAGCAGGACGTCCTCGCGAATCGCGTTCGAGAACAGCTTCGCGATCCCGGCGCTGAACACATTCGGCGGTTCGTGCCCGTACAGCCAGGTCGGGATGCCGTAGCTGCGCCCACCGAGCTCCCAGCGGTCCCGGACGGCCATGCCGGCGCCCACCCAGGAAGCAATGTCCTCGGCGAACCGCGGACGCCCTGCGAGCAGCGCCAGCGCGGCGTCCAGGTCGCTGGCCGGACCGAGCAGGGCTGCACCGAGGTTCACCGCCTCCATTGCGCCGGGACCGCCGCCGGTGATCACCGTGCGCCCCGCTGCTGCCAGCGCGCGTCCCAGCTGGGCCGCCTCCGCGTACCCTTCCGCACCGCGCACGAGCTGGTGGCCCCCCATCACCCCCACCGCGCCCTGCAGGCCGACGTCGTCCAGCGCCTCGGAGATCGCATGGTCGTGCAGGGTCATGGCGAGCTCGCTGGTCAGGCTGCGATGCCGTCCGACGTACTTCCACCACCGGTAGTTCCGCGCGTCCAGTGTGTAGCGGTAGCCGGCCTCCAGGCCCGCGTACAACTCGTCCGCCGTGTAGAGCCCCGACCGGTAGGGGTTGAAAGGCAGATCGGGCAGCGTCGGGAAGACCAGGGCGCCCCGCCGTTCCAGCGCGTGCTCCACACCGGGTCCGAAGTCGCAGCCGAGGAACACGGCGCGGGTCACGTCCGTGGCCAGCAGGGCCTCGCCGTGCCCGGTCAGGTCCAGCGACTGCAGGGAGCACTCGGCCAGGCCCTTCCCGGAGGCGAGCCGTTCGTCGAGCTGGTCGAGCGATTCGATCTCGATCCCGCCGTCCGGCGTCGGCGCGGTCATGCCAGCGAACCCGGGTCGTCGGGGACGTCGGCAGCGAACTCTGCGAGGATCTCGAACGGCACCACGTCGAGTGCGCGCAGGTTCGTGGACGCGAGCACCACGGGTGGTGCCACCCCGGCCGCGTAGGACTGCGCCCAGCGTTGCGCGATCACGCACCAGCGGTCGCCCGGTGTCAGGCCGGGGAAGCCGGGCGCAGGGCTGGTCAGGTCGTTGCCGACCGAGCGCTGGTGCGCCAGGAACTCCCGGGTCACCAGCACGCAGACCAGGTGACCAGCTGCGGCAGGGCCGCACGCGCAGTTGCCGTCCCGGTAGAAGCCCGTAACCGGGTCGTCACCGCACGGTTCGATGGGTTCGCCGAAGACGTTGAGCTCCACGCTCATGGTTCACCGATCTCGCGGGCCCCGGCGCTCGCCGGGAGCACGGTGGGTGGACGGGTGAAGCGCAGCGTGACGATCTGGAACGGGCGCAGCGCCAGCTGGACGCCGGTCGGGTCTAGCGTCACGCCCGGTGCGTCGACGGTGCGTTCCCTCAGGTCCGTGGCGACCACCGAGGCGGCGTCGAAGCCCGGGGCGACCAGACCGGAGGTGCGGCGTCCGTGTGCCTCGTAGAGCCGCACCAGCACGTCTCCGGAGCCGTCCTCCGCGAGCTTGACCGCCTCGACGACGATGCCGGGGGCGTCGACGGTGATCAGTGGCTCGACCGGGGACTGCCCCCGGACGACCCGCTGCGGGAGGTTCGTCCGGTAGCCCAGCTCTACGGCCTCTGCGATGCCTGCGTTCGGTCGGACGGCGACGGTGAACTCGTGGCGGCCGCGGTCGGCCTCTGGGTCGGGATAGATCGGTGAGCGGAGCAGGGAGAGCCGGACGGTCGTGGTGGTGCCGCCGTCGGCGCGGACGTCGCGGGTGACCTCGTGGCCGTAGGTGGCGTCGTTGGCGATGGCGACCCCGTAGCCGGGTTCGTCGACGAGCAGCCAGCGGTGCGCGCAGAACTCGAACCGGGCTGCTTCCCAGCTGGTGTTGGTGTGGGTCGGACGCCGGAAGTGCCCGAAGTGGGTCTCCGCCGCGGAGGTGTCGGCGCGGACATCGAGACCGAAGCCGAGCTTGAGCAGCTTCTGCCGCTCCTGCCAGTCGACCTCGGTGCGGATCAGCAGCGCAGGTGAGCCCGGGGGAAGGCTGATCCACTGGGTGACCGTTGAGGCGCCGATCTGCTTGCGGACCGCGACCACCGGCTCGCCGTCGCGTTCGTCGAGGCCGGCGGTTCCGGCTGCTGTCGGAACCGCCGCTCTGCGGTAGAACTCGTCGACGTCCCAGGCGTCCCACTGGTTGGGGACGTCGCGGAACAGTTCCAGCCGGTTGCCCGGGCGATCCGGGGCGATCGCCTCCCGCCCGGTGCCGGTGTCGACCAGGGAGACCAGCTCGCCGGTGGCGTCGACCACGGCCCTGAGGTGCTCGTTGGCGAGGGTGAAGGTGCCGTCGCGGTGCTCTTCGACCGCGGCCTGCGGAGTGGTGGTCGAGGAGCTCACGCCGAGTGCGGGGACGCCGTCGCGGGCGTGTGGGGTCGCGTTGGCGACCAGGAGGGTCTCACCGGTGTCGGTGAGCGCGCTGAGCGCGTCGGCGATCACCTCCTCGAGCTCCTCTGCGAGGTCGGCGTAGTTCCGCTCGGCGTCGGCGTAGACCCAGGCGATGGAACTGCCGGGCAGGATGTCGTGGAACTGCTGCAGCAGTACGGTGCGCCAGCACTGCCGCAGGCGCTCGGCCGGATACGGGAACCCGACCCGCACCGCTGCCGTGGTCGCCCACAGCTCCGCCTCACGCAGCAGGTGCTCGCTGCGGCGGTTACCTCGCTTGGTGTGGGCCTGGGTGGTGAGCGTCCCACGATGTAGTTCGAGGTACATCTCGCCCAGCCACACGGGTGCGTCCGGGTACTCGGCCTGCGCTCGGGCGAAGAAGTCCCGCGGACTGCCCACGACCACCTTCGGTGAGCCCTCCAGGTCGGCTGCGCGATGGGCGGACGCCAGCATCTCGCGGGTCGGCCCGCCGCCTCCGTCCCCGTAGCCGAACGGCAGCAGCGAGACCGACGCCCGGCCGTGGTCGGAGAAGGTCCGGACCGCGTGGGCGAGCTCTGCGGGGGAGACCTCCGCGTTGTAGGTGTCCACCGGAGGGAAGTGGGTGAAGATCCGCGAACCGTCGATGCCCTCCCACCAGAACGTGTGGTGCGGCATCCTGTTGGTCTGGTTCCAGGAGATCTTCTGGGTGAGGAACCACTTCATGCCGGCGGCGACGCACACCCCGGGCAGCCCGGCGGAGTAGCCGAACGTGTCCGGCAGCCAGACCTCCTCGCAGTCGATCCCGAACTCCTCGGCGAAGAATCGGGTGCCTTCCAGGAACTGGCGGGCCATCGCCTCCGAGCCGGGCATGTTCGTGTCGGCCTCCACCCACATGCCGCCGACCGGCACGAACTGGCCGCGCGCAGCGAGCGCCTGGAGCCGGGCGAAAAGGTCGGGATAGCCGTCCTTGATCCAGGCCAGCTGCTGCGCCTGCGAGCAGGCGAAAACGAACGCCGGGTCGTCCTCGGCCAGTGCCGCGACGGAACTGAACGTGCGCGCGCACTTGCGGATCGTCTCGCGTACCGGCCACAGCCAGGCCGAGTCGATGTGCGCGTGCCCGGTCGCCACCAGCGTGTGCGCGGACGCGACGGCGGGTGCAGCCAGCGCAGGCGCGAGCACCGCCCGTCCCGCCGCGGCGGTGCCGGGCACGTCGTCGGGATCCACGGTCTCGACCATGGCGTCCAGCACGCGCAGCAGCCGGTGGCGCCGGGGCGCGTCGAGAGGCAGCTCGTGCATCAGCCCGGCCAGCGCGGCGACGTCGGCGAGCAGCTCGGCCACCTCGGTGCGGCGCTCTGCCAGCACCACCGGACCCAGCCGGTAGAGGGGCTCCCGGCTCGCCGTGGCCGGGTCTCCGTTGAGGTCGGGACGCAGGTCCTGCAGCTGCAGGATGTTCGGATTGCCCGCGGCCTCGACATAGAGGGTGAACCGCCCCCCGGCCAGCGCCGTACCGAGCTGGGACAGCTTCACGTAGTGGTTGCGTGGCGAGATCGCCTTCACCTGCGTCGCGTCCGCCCGCCAGGCCAGACCCTCCGCCTGGAACCCCGGCTGGTCGGCGGTGAAGCCCAGGTCGACGAGCAGCTCGGGTTCGGCGCCGGGGGCCTGGCCGAGTCCGTCCGGGACGTCGCCGGTGAGCCTGAACCAGGTGGTGGACCACGGCGCCCCCCACGCGTCGCCGGGGTGCGCGGGTTCGAACTCCTGGACGACCGCGCGGTAGATCGACACGGGCTCGCCGGGAGCGTCCCAGCGCTCGACCGTGACCGGGTGTCCGGGTGCGTACAGCGCGGGTTGCAGACGCTCCCGCACGAAACGGTCGAGGCGTCGTTCGAGGAGGACACGGTCGTCGTGCATCGGGCTGCTCCTGCGCGTGGCGGCTGACGACAGCACACTATCCGCCGTGGATAAGCTGCGATGGTAGGCAGGACGGCGGAAAGGGCCCCATGCGCGAAGTCGTGATCCTCGGCAGCACCGGATCGATCGGGTCCCAGGCGATCGACGTGGTGTCGGCCCGACCGGAGCGCTTCGATGTCGTCGGGTTGGCAGCGGGAGGCTCCTCGGTGGAGCGGCTCGTCGACCAGGCCCGTGCGCTGCGTCCCGCTGTGGTCGCGGTGGGCGATGCTGCGGCGGCAGACCGGGTCGCGGACCAGTTGCCGGATGTCGAGGTGTGGGCCGGCCCGGACGCGGCGACGCGCCTGGCCGCGCTGGAGTGCGACGTGGTGCTGAACGGCATCACCGGCGCCGCAGGGCTGGAGCCGACGCTCGCGGCCCTCGGGGTGGGCACCAGCCTCGCCCTCGCCAACAAGGAGTCGCTGGTGATCGGCGGCCGCCTGGTCACCGAGGCGGCAGCGCCGGGCCAGATCATCGCCGTCGACTCCGAGCACTCCGCCTTCGCTCAGGCGCTGCGCGCCGGCCGGGCCGAGGAAGTGCGCCGGCTGATCCTCACCGCGTCCGGGGGTCCGTTCCGCGGCCACACTCGCGAGCAGTTGCGGGGGGTCACGCCCCAGCAGGCGATGGCCCACCCGACCTGGCAGATGGGCAGGGTGATCACGATCAACTCGGCCACGCTGGTGAACAAGGGGCTCGAACTGCTCGAGGCCGGTCTGCTCTATGACGTCGACCTGGATGCGATCCAGGTGGTTGTGCACCCGCAGTCGGTGGTGCACTCGATGGTGGAGTTCTGGGACGGCTCCACCATCGCTCAGTGCTCGCCGCCGGACATGCGGCTGCCGATCGCGCTCGCCCTGGCCTGGCCGGAACGGGTGCAGGACGCGGCCCTGCCCTGCGACTGGGGGAGCCCTGCCGCCTGGACTTTCGAGCCGCTCGACGACGATGCGTTCCCCGCCGTAGAGCTCGCCCGGCGCTGCGGGAAGGCCGACGACCTCGCCCCCGCGGTGTACAACGCGGCCAACGAGGCCTGCGTGGACGCCTTCTGTGCCGGGAAGTTGGACTTTGCTGGCATCGTTGAGGTGGTAGCCGACGTGGTGGACGCCCATCTCGCCCGGCCGGTCACCGGATCGCTCAGCGTGGCGACGGTGCTGGCAGCGGATGCCTGGGCCCGCGCTGCGGCGACGAGCCGGATCGACCAGGAGCACTGAATGGAAACCCTCACCGTGATCGCCTTCGGGATCGCGTTCTTCACGCTGATCATGGTCTCGGTGGCGCTGCACGAGATCGGCCACATGGTGCCGGCCAAGCTGTTCGGAGTGCGTGTGCCCCGGTACTTCGTGGGGTTCGGGCCCACGCTGTGGTCGACCCGGCGCGGCGACACGGAGTACGGCGTCAAGGGCTTCCCCCTCGGCGGGTTCGTCCAGCTGCTCGGAATGTACCCGCCGCGCCCGGACGGTAGGCGGCGGCGCACCCGGCTGGCCGACTTCGCCGACGCCGCGCGCGACGCGGAGTGGGAGGACATCACTCCCGATGACGTCGAGAACGAGCGGTTGTTCTACCAGAAGAAGACCTGGCAGAAGCTGATCGTGATGGCCGGCGGCCCGGCGATGAACCTGCTGATCGCCTTCTTCCTGCTCCTCGGTGTGACCGCCGGCTACGGCGTGGTGCGTCCGCAGACCACCATCGCCTACGTCCAGCAGTGCATCATCACCGACGCGTCGCGTACCGAGTGCTCCGCTTCGGACCCGAAGTCCCCTGCGGCCCAGGCAGGGCTGCAGGTCGGGGACCGGATCGTGAGCTTCAACGGCACCCCGATCAGTTCCTACAGTCAGCTCAGCGGCTTGATCCGGGCGAACCTTGGCGGCGAGGCGCGGATCACGGTCGAACGGGACGGGAAGTCGGTCGACCTCACCCCGGTGCACACCGTGGTGAGCTCGGTGCCCGGCACCCTGGACCCGGGCGCCCGGGTGCAGGCGGGCTGGCTGGGCGTCAGCCCCGACCGCGCCCTGGTCAGGGGCGGGCCCCTCGACGTGCTCTCCGACATGTGGACGATGACCGAGCAGAGCGCCGTCGCGCTCGTGCAGTTCCCGGTGAAGGTCTGGAATGTGGTCGCCGACATGGTCACCGGCCAGCCGCGCAGCCCCTACGACCCGATCAGCATCGTGGGTGCCAGCACGGTTGCAGGTCAGGTCGTCGCCTCCGGTGAGGTGAGCTGGCCGGACAAGATCGCGACCTTTGTGTCGCTGCTGGCATCGGTCAACCTCTTCCTTGCGCTGTTCAACTTCATCCCGCTGCCCCCGCTCGACGGCGGCCACATCGCCGGGGCCCTTTACGAAGGCGCCAAGCGGAGGCTGGCGAAGCTGTTCGGACGCCGCGACCCCGGCTTCTTCGACACCGCCCGGCTGTTGCCGGTGGCCTATGCGGTCGGCGGGCTGCTGCTGCTCAGCGGGGTCGCGCTGATCCTTGCCGACATCATCAGCCCGGTGCAGATCTTCTGACGCCGTTCCCGCAGTGCCCCGGGCTTCCGCTGCCGTGGCCCCTGGTTCGGCGGGTTCCGTCCGGGTTCGGCCCGTGCGGCAGGTTCGGTGCCGCGAGCTCAGCCAGCGGCGGGGGCGAACGACAGCCTGGCCTCGGGGCCGGTCAGGGTGAGTCGGAACGGGTCGAGTTCTGCCTTCGTCACCTGCCCGAGCGCGGTGAGGTAGCGGGTGGCGCGCCGGTTCGCCGCCTCCGGGCAGCGGACGGTCGTGGTGATGGCGAGGTTCGACACCGTCCAGGCGCTGCCTTCGCGGGTGAGGTCGGCGGCGTACTCTCCGCAGCCGGAGTCGCCCCTCAGCTCGTCGCCGGCGACCGTCAGGGTGATGCCTGCGCCGACCTGATCGGTCCCGGCCAGGTCAGCCAGCCGCCAGGTCGTCGCGTCCGGCGTGAGCGGGACCAGCGCCACCAGCGGCGTTCCGTCCTCCCCGACCAGGACCGGGCCGTTCAGGCCGGCCTCGTAGCCGCGGATCCGCGCCAAGGCCTTCAGGAACGCCCTCTCCTCCTGCCCTGCCGCGCCGGGGCACCCCTTCGCCGTCGATGTGACCGACTCGACCACGAGCGTGCTCCCCTCGAGGGAGTAGCTGCCGCGGAAGGTGTTGCACCCGGAGAACCCGGAGACGACGCCGCCGTCGAACCGCGCGGTCATGGTCCGGGACGGGCCGAACGCGACGCCATCGAAGCCGGCCACCTGCCACACCGTTCCGAGCAGGTCCGGCGCCGGACTCGGCCGTACTGAAGGGGTGGCCCGGGCCGTCGGTGACGTGACCGGGGACGCCGCGGGGGCCGGCGGCACCGTCGCGGCGATCAGCATCGGGGTGAGGATGGACGCGACGACGGCGAGCGTGGCCAGGCCCGCAACCGTCCAGCCCATCCGGCGGCCCCGCAGCGCGTTGCGGGCCTCGGCGAGGACGTGGTCGAGGTCCAGCGGAACCTCCACGTCCCCGGTGTCGGGCTCCTCGCCGACGCCGGGGGCGCCCATACGTGCGCGGGTGTGCGCGAGCGCTCCGTCCGGGCCCACCCGTGGCCAGGCGAGGTAGGTCTTCACCAGCGCGGACTGCAGCAGGTCGGCCGCGGCGTCCGGGTCACGGGTGATGCGCAAGGCCGCGCGGGCCAGACTCGCGGAGTCGGCGGCCAGGAAGGCGGAGAACTCCGCGTCCCGGTCGGTGCGCTGCGACATCGGTCCCCCCTGGGCTCTGCTGTGCGTCCATCCTGCCCGGAGGCCGGAGTTCTGCGCATGATCCGCACCGCATCCGCTCCCGCGGCTGCCCGCTGGGTAGGCTGTCTGCGCATGGTGCCCACGGCACCGACACCGACAGATCGAGGAATGGATGACCGTCAATCTCGGGATGCCCGCAACCCCTCCGCCCGTGCTCGCCCCGCGCCGACCCACCCGGCAGATCCGGGTCGGCAAGGTGCTGGTGGGCGGTGGTGCGCCGATCTCGGTGCAATCGATGACCACCACCAAGACCACCGATATCAACGGGACGCTGCAGCAGATCGCAGAGCTCACCGCGACCGGTTGTGACATCGTGCGCGTGGCCGTACCCAGCCAGGACGACGCGGACGTGCTGCACATCATCGCGAAGAAGAGCCAGATCCCGGTGATCGCCGACATCCACTTCCAGCCGAAATACGTGTTCGCGGCGATCGAGGCAGGCTGCGCGGCCGTCCGGGTGAACCCGGGCAACATCCGCGCCTTCGACGACCAGGTGAAGCAGATCGCCCAGGCCGCCACCGATGCCGGGGTGTCGATCCGGATCGGCGTGAACGCCGGGTCGCTGGACAAGCGGCTGCTCACCAAGTACGGCGCGCCCACGGCGGAGGCCCTGGTCGAGTCAGCGCTGTGGGAGGCGAGCCTGTTCGAGGAGCACGACTTCCACGACTTCAAGATCTCGGTCAAGCACCACGACCCGGTGGTGATGGTGCGGGCCTACGAGCAGCTCAGTGAGGCCTGCGACTACCCGCTGCACCTCGGCGTCACCGAGGCCGGGCCCGCTTTCCAGGGCACGATCAAGTCCTCGGTCGCCTTCGGGGCACTGCTGGCGCAGGGCATCGGCGACACGATCCGAGTCTCGCTGTCCGCCCCGCCCGCCGAGGAGGTGAAGGTCGGGATCAAGATCCTGGAGTCGCTGAACCTGCGTCCGCGGCACCTGGAGATCGTGTCCTGCCCGTCGTGCGGGCGCGCTCAGGTGGACGTGTACAAGCTCGCCGACGAGGTCACCGAGGGTCTGCAGGGCATGGAGGTGCCGCTGCGGGTCGCCGTGATGGGGTGCGTGGTGAACGGACCCGGCGAGGCCCGGGAGGCCGACCTCGGGGTGGCTTCCGGCAACGGGAAGGGCCAGATCTTCGTGAGGGGCGAGGTGATCAAGACGGTCCCGGAGTCGGAGATCGTTGCGACCCTGATCGAGGAGGCCAACCGGCTCGCCGCAGAGCTGCCGGCGGGCGAGTCCGGACCTGTCGAAGTCTCCGTGGGCTAGCCGTGTCCGCCCGGATCCTGACCAGCTGGGACGCCGCCACGGCCCGGCGGCTGGTCGCTGTGGACCCGGTCGCGAACGTCTTCGTCGGCTCCCGGCTGGATGCGGGTGTGCTCAATCCCGGCTCGCCGGGCCTGATCTGGGGCTGGCCGGGGGACGATGTCACCGCACTGCTGCACGTCGGGGCCAACCTGGTCCCGGTCGTGACGGACGCCGAGCCGTTGCCTGCCTTCGTCGAGGCGGCCGGTCGGTACCGCACCTTCCAGTCGATCGTGGGGCCGTCCTGGTTCACGCTGCCGTTCTGGCGGGCGCTGGGCGAGCGGTGGGGCAAGGCGTACAGCCGCACGCGGGAGGTGCGTCCGCGCCAGCCCGTGATGGCGATCACAGAGGGGCCAAGGATTGCGGCGGACACGCGGGTGCGTCCGATCACCCCGGCCGACTTCGAGTCCTACTTCGCGGCTTCCGTCGCGATGTACACCGAGGAGGTGGGCGCCGATCCGCTGGTGGGCGGGGACGGCAGCTACCGTGCCTACTGTCGCTGGCTGGTCGACGCGGGGCGCGCCTTCGGCATCGTCCAGGACGGCAGGGTGGTGTTCAAGAGCGACATCGGCGCGTGCAGCGGGCCGGTGGCGCAGATCCAGGGGGTCTGGCTCGACCCGTCCCTGCGCGGCCGGGGGTTGTCCGAGGCTGCGGTCGCCGGCGTCACAGAGTACGTGCTGGCCGAATACCCGACCGCGTGCCTCTACGTGAATGACTTCAACACCAGGGCGATCCGCTGCTACGAGCGCGTCGGATTCGACCAGGTGGGGGAGTTCGCCACGGTCCTGTTCTAGACCGTTGTGCCCAGCCCTGCCGGACGGCTCAGGTGACGTCCTCGACCGGGGCGCCGGTGAGCGCGACGAGCTCTTCGGGGGAGAGTGGGAAGACCGCGTGCGGGTGGCCGGCCGCGGCCCAGACCTGCCTGAAGCGGAACAGTTCCCTGTCGACGACGATCACCGGCGGGGTGGTGTGCGCGACGGGCGAGACGCCGCCGATCGAGAACCCCGTGGACGCCTTGACGAAGTCGGCGTCCGCCCGTCCGAGTGCGCCGACGAGCGCGGACACCTTCTTCTCGTCCACCCGCAGGTCACCGGAGGTGACCACGAGGACGGCCTTGTCGTCGGACCTGCGACGGAACACGATGCTCTTCGCGATCTGGCCGAGCTCCACGCCGAGTGCGGTAGCGGCGTCCGCTGCGGTGCGGCCGGTCACCGGCAGCATCACGACGTCGTGCGGATGGCCCAGTTCGGCCAGCCTTGTGGCGACCCTCCGGGTGCCGTCAGGGATCGGGGTCTCGGTCACGCTGCCATCCTGCCAGCCCCTGCGTCGCCGAACGGGGCCGCCCGGCACCGCGAGACGGAGTGGTGGGTTTTGGTAAGGCAAGGCTAACCTAAATAGCATCTGATTCCGCCAGTGAGGACCCCCATGACCCTGACCACTCCCGCGGCATTCGAGACCGTGCCCCTGGACACAGCCCTGCGACCCGCAGAGCTCGTCTCCAGGCAGTGGCTCACCCCAGGGTACGTGCGGGTGCGCCTCGAAGGTGAGCAGCTGAGGGGCTTCCACGCACCGGGCGCCGACGACCACGTCCGGCTCTTCTTCGTCCCCCCGGACGTCCCGTTGCCGGCGACGCCGGAGGAGTGGCGGGAGTTGCCGAGCCGCGAGTACACGCCCCTGAACGCCGACCCGGTGGCCGGCTGGGTCGAGTTCGACCTCGTCGTGCACGGCGACGGACCGGGTTCCGCATGGGCGGCGACGGCTCCGCACGGTTCCCGCGTCGCCGTGGCCGGGCCCCGGCGCAGCAACGCGATCACCGGCGACCCGGACGCCTGGTTCCTGGCCGGCGACGAGACCGCCATCCCCGCGATCACCCGGTTTCTGCGTACCCGGCGCCCCGGCACTCCCGCCCGGGTGATCCTCGAGGTCGCCCCGGAGAACGAACTCGTTCCGCTTCCCTCCGACGCAGACACCCAGGTCACCGTCCTGGTTCGGGGTGCCGACAGCCTCGCCGACACCCTGGCCGCGCTGGGCGAGGGCGACCGTCCGGAGGGCTCCGTGCTCGGTTTCGTCGCTGCGGAGTCCGCCGTGGTCCCGATCGCGCGGACGCTGCTGCTCGAGCACTGGGCGCTGCCGCCGGAGGCCGTGATCACGAAGGGCTACTGGCGCCACGCGTGAGCCCGGGATGAGCACGGCTACCCGAGTCGGTAATATCGCCCGGTGATCACCCGCCTTTCCCAGCTGTTCGTCCGCACCCTGCGCGAGGACCCCGCCGACGCAGAGGTCCCCAGCCACCGCTGGCTGGTCCGCGCCGGCTACATCCGCCGCGCCGCCCCCGGCATCTACTCGTGGCTACCGCTGGGCCTGCGCGTGCTGCAGCAGGTGGAGCAGATCGTGCGCGAGGAGATGGACGCGATCGGCGCCCAGGAGGTGCGGTTTCCCGCGTTGCTCCCGCGTGAGCCCTACGAGGCGACGAACCGCTGGACCGAATACGGCGCCACCCTGTTCCGGCTCTCCGACCGGAAGGGTGCCGACTACCTGCTGGGGCCCACCCACGAGGAGATGTTCACCCTGCTGGTGAAGGACTTGTACTCCTCGTACAAGGACCTGCCGCTGTCGCTGTACCAGATCCAGACCAAGTACCGCGACGAGGCGCGGCCCCGCGCCGGCCTGCTCCGCGGCCGCGAGTTCGTGATGAAGGACTCCTACTCCTTCGACGTGGATGATGCGGGGCTGGAGGCGTCCTATCAGGCACACCGACAGGCCTACATCAGGATCTTCGACCGGCTCGGCCTGGAGTACGTGATCGTGAAGGCGATGTCCGGAGCGATGGGGGGCTCGGCCTCGGAGGAATTCCTGGCGGTCTCGCCGACCGGTGAAGACACCTTCGTCCGCTCTCCCGCCGGGTACGCGGCCAACGTCGAGGCCGTCCAGATCACCGCGCCCCCCGCGCAGGACGCGTCCGCGATCGGCCCCGCCCGGCCCGTGGACACCCCGAACACGGGAACGATCGTCGAGCTCGTCGAGATCGCGAACGCGCAGTTCCCGCGTGCCGACCGTGCCTGGACGGCGGCCGACACGCTGAAGAATGTGGTCTTCAAGGTGGTCCAGCCGGACGGGAAGTCCGAACTGCTGGTCGTCGGCCTGCCCGGCGACCGCGAGGTCGACCCGAAGCGGCTCGAGGCGGCGCTCGCGCCCGCCGAGGCCACCCCGGTCACCGAGGAGGACTTTGCTGCCAGTCCCGGACTGGTCAAGGGCTACATCGGCCCCGCGGCACTCGACGGCGGGCCGGCCAGGTCCTACCTGGGGGTCGAGGGGCCGCTGAAGGTGCGGTACCTGACCGATCCGAGGGTGGTGCAGGGAACGGCGTGGATCACTGGCGCCAACGTCGTGGACACCCACGCCGTCGACGTGGTCTGCGGGCGCGACTTCACCAGCGACGGCGTGCTCGACGTGGCCGAGGTTCGCGACGGCGACCCCGCCCCCGACGGCTCCGGGCCGCTCAGCCTGGCCCGCGGGATCGAGATGGGCCACATCTTCCAGCTTGGTCGCAAGTACGCCGAGGCGCTCGGCCTGAAGGTGCTGGACGAGAACGGCAAGCTGGTCACCGTGACCATGGGCTCCTACGGCGTCGGCGTGTCCCGCGCGGTGGCGGCCGTGGCCGAGGCCACCTGCGACGACCGCGGTCTGGCCTGGCCGCGGGCCCTGGCGCCGTTCGACGTGCAGGTGCTGGCCACCGGCAAGGGCGAGGAGATCCTCGGTGCGGCCACGAAGCTCGCCGAGGAACTGGACGCCCGCGGCGTCCGCGTCCTGCTCGACGACCGCAAGGCCAGCCCCGGGGTGAAGTTCACCGATGCAGAGATCATGGGCATGCCCACGGCGGTCGTGGTCGGCCGCGGCCTCGCCGAAGGGCTGGTCGAGGTGCGCGACCGGGCGAGCGGTGAGCGCACCGAGGTGCCGCTGGCGAACGCCGTCGACTACCTCGTCGCGGTGGCCGGCCGCTAGGAAGCGGTCGGCACGGCGCGCGCCGCCGTCCCGGGGCTCTTCGGAGCATTCCGGGTAGACTTGGGCAAACGCCCCCGCAGCGCACAAGAGCATTCCCACAACCGGATCGAGGACTGGCCATGAACACCAATGACCTGGAGGCCTTGGTCGCTCCGGTGGCCGCGGCCCATCGTCTCGAGGTCGACCGGCTCGAGGTGATGGCGGCGGGCAAGCGGTCGGTGGTGCGGATCTTCCTCGACGGCGACGGCCCCGACGGGCACGGCCCGTCGCTGGACCAGATCGCGGAGGCGACCCGAGACCTCTCCGGCGTGCTGGACGGGGCGGACATCACGAAGGGCCGGCCGTACACGCTGGAGGTGTCTTCCCGCGGCGTGAGTCGCCCGCTCACCGAGGCGAAGCACTTCCGGCGCAACACCGGGCGCTTGGTCGAGTTCACGCTCGCAGAGAGCACTTTCGCCGGCCGGGTGCTGGGCGTGATCGATGATCAGGTCGATGTGGACGTCGACGGCACCGCGCGGCGGATCCCGCTGGATGGGGTGAAGCGGGCGTTGGTGCAGGTGGAGTTGAACCGTCCGGTCGGTGGCGAGGACGAAGAAGAAGCGGAGGAGTGACGTGGACGTCGACATGAGCGCGCTCAAGCAGCTGGAGCGTGACAAGGAAATCAGCATGGACGTGCTGCTCGACGCACTGTCCGAGGCGCTGCTCAACGCCTACGAGAAGACCCCCGGAGCGGTTCCCGGAGCCCGCGTCGATGTCGACCGGCGGACCGGGAAGGTGAGTGTCTACGCACCGGAGCTGAACGAGGCCGGAGAGAAGATCGGCGAGTACGACCACACGCCGGAGGGATTCGGACGCGTGGCGGCTGCGACCGCCCGCCAGGTGATCTTCCAGCGTCTCCGCGAAGCGGAGGACGAGCAGAAGTACGGCCACTTCGCCGGCGTCGAGGGTGACATCGTGCTGGGAGTGGTGCAGCAGGACCGTGACTCCCGCACGGTGCGGGTCGACCTGGGCAGCATCGAGGCGATCATGCCGCAGGCCGAGCAGGTGCCTGGCGAGGAGTACAGCCACGGCAAGCGGCTCCGGGTGTACGTGGTCAGCGTCCGCCGTGAGCTGCACGGGCCCCAGGTCGTGGTCTCGCGGACCCACCCGAACCTCGTCACGAAGCTGTTCCGGATGGAGGTGCCGGAGATCGAGCACGGCATCGTCGAGATCAAGGCGATCGCCCGCGAGGCTGGTCACCGCTCGAAGATCGCCGTGGTCAGCCACAACCCGGACGTCTCGGCGAAGGGCGCCTGCATCGGTCCGATGGGCCAGCGGGTGCGTGCGGTGATGCACGAACTGAACGAGGAGAAGATCGACATCATCGACTACTTCGACGACCCGAAGGTGTTCGTCGCGCAGGCGCTGAGCCCGGCCAAGGTGGCGTCGGTGACCGTGACCGACGCCGCGGCCCGTGCGGCCAGGGTGATCGTTCCGGACTACCAGCTCTCGCTGGCGATCGGCCGCGAGGGCCAGAACGCCCGGCTCGCCGCCCGGCTCACCGGCTGGCGGATCGACATCCGCTCCGACACCGCCGAGCAGTAGCCCGACGCCGTCCCCGGCCTGGCCGGGAATCCTACTTCTGGGTCGGCTGGCCGGACGCCCGCCCGCCGCCGGGGCCGCCCTGGTCCTGCCACACCTCCTGGAGCGCGGCGAGCACCTTCGCCTCGTCGAGCCCGAGCTTGTCGGCCAGGCCTTGCGCGAGGGTCTGCAGGAATTGGCCGCCGCGGCCGTTCTGGTCGCCCGAAGGTGCTCCGCTCGGTTGGCCCGTGGGTGCACCACTGGGCTGGCCCGAACCCTGGCCGGCGGGACGGCTGGCCGACATGACCTCCTTCAGCGCCGTCTCCACCTTCGCCTGGTCGACCCCGAGCCTGCTGGCCAGATCGCTGGCGAGCTGGGTGGTGTCCATGCCGCCTCGGCCCTGTCTGGTGCCGTCGCTGTCGCCGCCAGGGCCACCCTGGCCGTAGCCGGCCTGCTGCTGGGTGTCCCCTCCGCCCGCGAGGTTCGCCGCGAGCGCGCCCACGCCGACCGCGGCGCCGACCGCGAGGATGCCCGCGCCGACGCCGATCGCGATGGTGGTCCTGGTGCTCATTCCGCTCCTGTCCGTAGTCCTGCGCAGGCTACGAAAGCGGACTCGGCTGTGCTGTCGGTCGGCCCGGTCTATGGGTCGGCTGTGAGTTTCCGCCCGTTATCCGGTGGCGCCCGCTGTCGGCGGCTGGGCGCCACCGCCGGACGGCATTGCCTCCTGCAGGGCGGCAAGGACGGTCGCCTCCTTCACGTTCAGCTTCTCGGCCAGGCCCTTCGCCAGGGCTTCGATCATCCCGGTGCCGCCACCGCCACCCGGCGCCCCGGACGCCTGACCGGTGGGCTGACCGGACGGTTGCCCGCTGGGCTGTCCGCTCGGCTGGCTCGCCGACATCACCTCCGTGAGCGCGGCGGCAACGGTGTTCTCGTCGAGGCCGAGCTTGGTGGCAAGGGTGGCGGCGAGTTGGCTGGTGTCGACCTGCTGGCCTCCGGGCGCGCCGCTGGGCTGGTCGCCGGCCGGCGCCACCGCGGCGGACGTGTCGGTGCTGGTCGCGCACCCGGCGAGGCCGACGGCTCCTCCGACCGCGAGCACCACCGTGGCGATCCCCGTCCCGATTCGTGTCATCTTCTTCATGGAGTCTCCTCGTCTGTTTCCGTGGCCAGCGAACCCTGGCCGGATGTGCGAACGGCCATGGGCGGCTCTGCATTCGCTGTGGATGGACCGGCGCGAATAAACTCCCTGGCCGTGATCCCCGTGCGTACCTGCATCGGCTGCCGGCGTTCCGCGGCCAAGCCGGAACTCGTCCGGCTGGTCTGGGACGCCGCCGCGGGCGCGGTCAGAGCCGACCGGCGACAGGTGCTTCCCGGACGCGGCTGCTACCTCCACCCCGGGTGCGGCGCGGCGGCGGTGAAGCGGCGGGCGGTCGGTCGCGCGCTGCGCAGGGCGGTGGACGGAGAGCAGGTCGCCACGCTGCTCGCCGCGGAGGGTCTCACTTAGGTGAATCCACCGCACAGGGATAAGCTTGTCCCCGCGCGTTCGCCACAGTGGCGAGCACAACCAGAAAGTGGGCTAACGCTCATGACCACTCGATGAGTACCTCGCAATGAGCACTGAACAGAACTAGCTGGTCCACGCGCCCGCGCGGACCTGAAGGAGAGTAGTGGCCAAGGTCCGCGTCTACGAGCTCGCCAAGGAGCTCGGACTCGAAAGCAAGGAACTTCTGCAGACCCTCAACGACATGGGGGAATTCGTCCGGTCCGCCTCGTCGACGATCGAGGCGCCGGTCGTCCGTCGCCTGAAGGAGAAGGCGGCTGCGTCCACCTCCGCGCCGGCCCAGCCTGCGCCCGCGAAGCCTGCGGCAACGCCCGCGCCCCCGCCGGCACGTCCGGCCCCGGCGGCGAGCACCCCGGCCCGGCCCGTCGTCGCGGAGTCGCCCGCAGCTTCGGCCGAAGCTCCGGTCGCGCCTGCCCCGGCGGCACCGGCCCCGGTTGCACCCGCGCCGGCGGCACGCCCGGCCCCGGCCCCGGCGGCGCCAGAGCCCCCGGCGGCTGCTTCGGTGACTCCGGCGGCGTCGACCCCACGACCGGCTCCCACCCCGCGACCCGCGGCCCCGACGCCGCAGGCCCGTCCGCAGGGATCTCCTGCGGACGCCGCGCGTCCGCGCCCGGTGCCCCGTCCCGGCGGTACCGGCGGCCTGCCCGGCCAGGGTGTCCGCAAGCCCGGCGCGCCGCGCCCGGGCAACAACCCCTTCGCCTCCCGCCAGGGAATGGGTGTGCAGCGGCCGCGCCCGGAGGGCGCGGGCCAGGGTCGCCCGGGCGATCGTCCGTATTCCGACCGCCAGGGCGCCCCGCGTCCGGGCGGTGACCGGATGCCCCGTCCCGGTGGTGGGGTCGCGGGCATGCCGCGACCGAACCCGGCCATGATGCCGAAGACCGCACCGAGCGGACTCGGTGGCGGTCCCCGCGGCGCCGGACGTCCCGGCACGGGTGCAGGCGCGCGGGGCGGTCGTCCCGGCGGCGCGCCTGGTCGCGGCGGCATCGGTGGCCCGCCCGGGGCCGGTGGCCCCCCCGGTGGTGGCGGTCGTGGTGGCCGTGGTGGCCGCGGCGGCTCCGGCACCCAGGGTGCGTTCGGGCGCCCCGGAGGTCCGACCAAGCGGGGCCGGAAGTCCAAGAAGCAGCGGCGCCAGGAATTCGATCAGATGGAGGCCCCGAGCATTGGCGGCGTGCGCGTCCGCCAGGGCGACGGGCAGACCGTCCGGTTGCGTCGCGGCGCGTCCCTGACCGATCTCGCAGAGAAGATCGGCGTCGAGCCGGCGACGCTGGTGCAGGTGCTGTTCAACCTGGGCGAGATGGTCAACGCCACCCAGTCTGTGGCGGACGACACCCTGCAGGTGCTGGGTGCGGAGCTCAACTACAACATCGAGGTCGTCTCGCCCGAGGACGAGGACCGCGAGCTGCTGGAGAGCTTCGACATCGAGTTCGGCGAGAACGAGGGCGGCGAGGAGGACCTCGCCCCGCGTCCGCCGGCGGTCACCGTGATGGGCCACGTCGACCACGGCAAGACGAAGCTGCTGGACGCGCTGCGCCACACCAATGTGGTGGCCGGCGAGGCCGGCGGCATCACCCAGGCGATCGGTGCCTACCAGGTCACCACCGAGGTGGACGGCCAGGAGCGGAAGATCACCTTCATCGACACGCCGGGTCACGAGGCGTTCACCGCCATGCGTGCCCGTGGTGCGAAGTCGACCGACATCGCCGTGTTGGTGGTGGCTGCCGACGACGGTGTGATGCCGCAGACGATCGAGGCACTGAACCACGCCAGGGCGGCCGACGTGCCGATCGTGGTCGCGGTGAACAAGATCGACAAGGAGGCGGCCGACCCGGTCAAGGTCCGTGGCCAACTCACCGAGTACGGCCTGGTGCCGGAGGAGTACGGCGGCGACACCATGTTCGTCGACGTGTCGGCCACCGCCCGGCTGGGTCTGGACGAGTTGCTCGAGGCGATCGTCCTGACCGCCGACGCGTCGCTCGACCTGCGGGCGAACCCGGACATGCCGGCCCAGGGCGTCGCGATCGAGGCTCACCTCGACCGCGGTCGTGGTCCGGTGGCCACCGTCCTGGTGCACCGCGGCACGCTGCACACCGGTGACTCGATCGTGGCCGGCCCGGCCTACGGCCGCGTCCGCGCCCTGATCAACGACCAGGGCGAGACCGTGGACGCGGCACCGCCGTCCATGCCGGTGCAGGTGCTCGGGCTCACGTCGCTGCCCGGAGCGGGTGACAACTTCCTGGTCGTCGAGGACGACCGGATGGCCCGCCAGATCGCCGAGAAGCGGGAGGCCCGGCAGCGGGCGGCCCTGCTCGCCAAGTCCACCCGGCGCAAGACGCTCGACCAGCTGTTCGAGCAGCTCGCGAAGGGCGAGACCCAGGAGTTGCGGCTCATCCTCAAGGGCGACTCGGCCGGTGCCGTGGAGGCCCTGGAGGACGCGCTGCTGCAGATCGACGTGGGCGACGAGGTGGACCTGCGGATTCTCGACCGCGGCGTGGGCGCGATCACCGAGACCAACGTGTCGCTGGCTGCGGCCTCCGACGCGGTGATCATCGGCTTCAACGTCCGTCCGCAGGGCAAGGCCACGCAACTGGCCGACGCCGAGGGTGTCGACATCCGGTACTACTCGGTGATCTACGCGGCGATCGACGAGGTCGAGGCGGCCCTGAAGGGCATGCTGAAGCCGATCTTCGAGGAGAAGGTCCGCGGCCAGGCGGAGATCCGGGAGATCTTCCGGTCCTCCAAGTTCGGTGTGATCGCGGGCTGCATGGTGATCGACGGCAGCATCCGGCGCAACGCCAAGGCGCGCCTGCTGCGGGACGGGGTCGTGGTCGCGGAGACCAGCATCGCGTCCCTGCGTCGCGAGAAGGACGACGCCACCGAGGTCCGCGAGGGCTTCGAGTGCGGCATGACGCTGGCCAATTTCTCCGACATCCGGATCGGCGACATCATCGAGACCTTCGAGATGGTGGAGAAGCCGCGCGACTGATCCGCATGTGTGCGGACGCGGACCCGGCCCGGGTCCGCGTCCGGCTCAATTCCCGAGAGGATGAACCATGAGTAGCCCGCGTTTCGCCAAGGTGGCCGAGCAGATCAAGGTGATCATCGCCCAGATGCTGGAGCGACGGATCAAGGATCCCCGGCTGGGGTTCGTGACCGTGACCGACGTCCGGATCACCGGCGACGGCCGTGAGGCCACGGTCTTCTACACCGTGCTCGGCGACGCGGACGCCCGCGCCGCGTCGGCGATCGCCCTGCACTCTGCGACCGGTCTGCTGCGCTCCACGGTGGGCAAGCAGCTGGGCCTGAAGTTCACCCCGACGCTCACCTTCGTCCTGGACGCGGTGGAGGAGGAGGCCGCGCACATCGAAGAGGCCCTCGCCCGGGCCCGCGAGCTGGACGCCGCCGTCGCGGCGCAGGCGCAGGGCGCCAGCTACGCCGGCGAGGCCGACCCCTACCGCAGGCCGGAGGACGACGACGACCGCGACGCCGGTGACTGACGGCTCCGGCCTGGTCGTCGTCGACAAGCCCGCCGGCTGGACGTCGCACCAGGTCGTCGCGCGCGTCCGACGGCTGCTCGGTACCCGCAAGGTGGGTCACGCCGGCACGCTCGACCCGATGGCCACCGGCGTCCTGCTGGTCGGCGTCAACCGGGCCACCCGGTTGCTCGGGCATCTCGCCGGGCACGACAAGACCTACGAGGCCACCATCGCTCTGGGAGCCTCGACGGTGAGCGACGACGCTGAAGGCGAGCTGGTCGAGTGGCGGGGTGCCGCAGGCGTGGGCGAGGCCGAGGTACGGGCCGTGCTCGGCGAGTTCACCGGCGTGATCAGCCAGGTGCCCTCCGCGGTGTCGGCGATCAAGGTCGACGGCAAGCGCGCCTACGCGCGCGTCCGGGCCGGTGAGCAGGTGGAACTGAAGGCCCGCGAGGTCACGGTGAGCCGCTTCGAGGTGACCGCGGTGCGTGCTTCGGCCGCCTTCGGCTGGATCGGCGGCGTGGCAACCGACGGCCCGCTGCTGGAGGTCGACGTCCAGGTCGACTGCTCCTCTGGCACCTACATCCGCGCGCTCGCCCGCGATCTCGGTCGCCGCCTGGGCACCGGTGGGCACCTGACCGCGCTGCGGCGAACGAGGGTGGGCGGCTTCGACCTCTCGCTGGTGGGCCTGGACGCCGGCGGCCTGGCCGGCGACGCAGCTCCGCCGCTGCTCGGCCTCGCCGAGGTGGCGCGCCGGTCCTTCGCCGTGGTCGAGGTGACCGAGGCGCAGGCCCGCGACGTCGGCTACGGTCGGACGCTCGACCTGGCGCTGCCAGCCGATCCCACCGCGCTGCTTCGAGACGGCGAGTTGCTGGCCCTGTACCGACCGGATCCGGACGGTCTGGCGCACCCGGTGGCGGTCCTCGCGCCCGCGTCTTGCTAGGGTTCGATCCGGTGTACGAGGCAAGATCCGGGAAGGCAGACGTGAGTTCAGCAACGGTTGTGATCGGCAACTTCGACGGGGTCCACCCCGGACACCGTGAGGTGCTCTCAGAGGCCCGGCGTCGCCATCCCGAGCTGCCCCTCGTCGTGGTCACGTTCTGGCCGCATCCGGTGTCGGTGCTGCGGCCAGGGACCGGACCACTGCTGCTCACCTCGCTGGAGGGTCGGATCGAGTTGCTCACCGCGGCAGGGGCGGACCGGGTCGAGGTGATCGACTTCACCCCGGAGTTCGCGACCTGGTCGCCGGCGGAGTTCGTGGAGAAGGTGCTGCTGCCGCTGGATCCCGCCGTGATCGTGGTGGGTGAGAACTTCCGGTTCGGCCACGGTGCGGCGGGGAACCTCGCCACCCTGCGTGAGCTCGCCGCGGGCCGTTTCGACGTGGACGGGCTCCCGCTGGTGCGCTTCGGCGACGAGGAGACCTGCTCGACCCGGATCCGCGAGGCGCTGGCCGAAGGGGACGTCGCGCACGCGGCGCAGCACCTCGGGCGCCTGTTCTGCTTCCGCGGGGTGGTGACGCACGGCGATCGCCGCGGCCGCGCGCTCGGCTTCCCGACGGCGAACCTGCCGGTGCCGGCCGACCTCGCCTGTCCATCGGACGGCGTTTACGCGGGCTGGGTCACCCGGCGCGACGGCCTCGACGCCCACGGCGAGGCGCTGCCGCAGGGCGCGCCGCTGCCGCGTTGGCCGTCTGCCGTTTCGGTGGGCACCAACCCCACCTTCGACGGCCTGACCCGGCGGGTGGAGTCCTACGTCCTCGACCGCGACGACCTGGAGCTGTACGACGCCCCGATCTCGGTGGAGTTCGTGTCCCGGATCCGGGGTCAGGTGCGGTTCGATGACATCGACCAGCTGATCGTCCAGATGACCGATGACGTGATCCGGTGCCGAGAGCTGCTCGCGGTCGGGCACTAGGGTCGCTCTTCCACCCAGCCCCTTCGGGCGGCACAATTGGGTCATGTTCGGGCTCGGTCCGATCCGGCGCTGGCTAGCCCATGACCCCGAGCCGGTCGCAGCAGCGGTCGGTCTCAACCTCGCCGTGTCCGACGTCGACGACCTGACGGCGATCGGCGCGCAGGTCGCCGCAGAATACGGCGTGAGTTCCCCCGCGGTTCTCTCTGCTGCGCTGACCCGGCTGATCCGCCGCCAGGTGCCCGTGCGTGGCCTGCATTCGGCGGAGATCCGCAGTATCGGCGGGCTGCAGTTCGCGGACGGCACGGTGGTGCTGGTCCGTGGCCGGCACGCCGGTGACCTGGGCCGGGTCGCGGCCGGCATCCACTTCGGCTCCGTGCACCTGGCCGACTTCCATGCTGATCGCGGCGGGGTGACCCTGGAACTCACCTACGGCGGGCACCGCGACCAACTGGCGGCGTTGGGTATCACCCAGCCGGTGTAGGACCGCGATCGCATGCGGCCGGTCGCCGGTGTCGGCGTGCTCAGCGGGTGAGCAGCGACTTGCGGTAGATCGCGTCCCGTTGCGCAGTGTCGTGGATCACACCGTCGGCGTCCACCCACTCGTAGGTGGTCACCGCGTGGTCGCCGGTGGGGGAGTAGTCGAGGCCGATGTACATCGGGATCGCTGCCTCGTTCTCGGGGTTGACCTTGAGGAACACCTCGACGAAACCCAGGTCTGCCGCCTGCTGCTCGAGGAAGGTGGTCAGCGCCCTGGCTGCGCCCTGGCGTCGGCTCTCGGGGTAGACCCACAGATTCTTCAGCTCGGGGCACAGATCGCGGCCGGGGTCACAATCGAGCACGCTCGAGCCCAGAGGCTCCTCCCCTCGCCAGGCCACAGCGAAGAAGTAGTTGCCTCCCGCCTGCCGATCGAAGTGCTTCTGGGCGACCCGTGCCGAGGGATGCAGTTCCCGGGCATGCAGCGCGGGCAGGTCCTCGGCGCGGCACAGGCGCACGGTGATCGGGTCTTCGAGCATGCATCCTCCGTCATGGTCGGGCGCTCCCTGGCCCCCAGTGTGACCGGTGGGGCAAACCGGCGTCGAGGTGTCTTGCCTGCCGGATCCGGGAACGGAGCTCACAACCTGGTGACGATCCGGGGCTCTGGCAGCGGGCGACGCGCCGAGGTGCTATCCCTGAGTCACAGATAGATCACAGGAGGGAGTATGACCACAAGACTGATCCTGGCCGGTCTGGCCGCGGGTCTCGGCCTGCTTGCGGGCTGCAGCCAGGGCGCCCCGTCGGCGACCGCTCCGGCGGCGTCGGAGCCGGCCTCCTCGAGTACGGCAGCGCCGGCCACCCAGGCCGCCCCTGCCGGTGACGACGTCGGCGCCTTCATGGACAAGGTGATGGCCGCGCACAAGGAGGTGAAGACCTACACCATCGAGATGAGCCTGGAGACGGCAGTGGCAGGCACCCCCACCACGATGACGTTCAAGGGGGTCGTCGACCAGAGCGACCGGTCCAACATCGACATGTCCATGGACATCAACATGGGCGGCACCGGCACCATGAAGACCCTCAAGGTCGATGGCGCCATGTACCTGCAGCTGGGCGGTGCGGGCACCAAATGGATGAAGGTGCCGAAGGACAAGATGGCGCAGTACGAGGGCACCACCGACTCCGCCGACATCACCGCGGGAATGGAGAAGGCCCGCAGTGCCATGAAGAAGATCGAGGCGGTCGGTGACGAGACCGTCGACGGGATCCCCACCCACCACTACCGGATCACGGTGGACGCCGCGGGGTTGTCGAAGATCTCGGGATCCTCGACGAGCGTCGCGGACGCGGACTTCGACTACGACGTCTGGATCGACGACGCCGGTCTGGTGCACAAGGTCGCGATGGATGTGCCGGCGAAGGCGGGCGGCGATGACGTGCCGATGAAGATGAGTGGCGTGATGGGCCACTACAACGAGCCGGTGAGGATCAAGGCCCCTGCCGACAAGGACGTCGTCGAGATGGGCGGGTAGTCCCGCGCCGGACGGCGGACGGCAACGGGGCCGGGCAGCACTGCTGCCCGGCCCCGTCGCTCGTGGGCCTAGCCGAGGGCGTGGATGATGTCCTCGACGCGCTGCTTCGCGTCGCCGAACAGCATCTGCGTGTTCTCCTTGAAGAACAGCGGGTTCTGGACGCCGGCGTAGCCGGTCGCCATCGAGCGCTTGAACACGATCACGTCGGCGGCCTTCCAGACCTCCAGCACCGGCATGCCGGCGATGGGGGAGTTCGGGTCGTCCAGCGCGGACGGGTTCACGGTGTCGTTGGCGCCGATCACGAGTACGACGTCGGTGTCGTCGAAGTCGTCGTTGATCTCGTCCATCTCCAGCACGATGTCGTAAGGGACGTTCGCCTCGGCCAGGAGCACGTTCATGTGCCCGGGCAGGCGACCGGCGACCGGGTGCACGCCGAAGCGCACGTTCACACCGTGTGCCCGCAGCTTCGTGGTCAGGTCGGCCACCGGGTACTGGGCCTTGGCCACGGCCATGCCGTAGCCCGGAGTGATGATCACGCTCTTGGCGTTCCAGAGCATGTCGGCCGCCCCGGCGGCGTCGATCTCGCGGTGCTCGCCGTAGTCGGTTTCACCCGCTGCCACCGGAGTGCCGTCGCTGCCGAAGCCGCCGAGGATGACGGAGATGAACGAGCGGTTCATCGCCCGGCACATGATGTAGCTCAGGATCGCACCGGAGGAGCCGACCAGCGAGCCGGTGATGATCAGCAGGCTGTTGTCGAGCATGAAGCCGGCGGCCGCCGCTGCCCAGCCCGAGTACGAGTTGAGCATCGAGACCACGACCGGCATGTCGCCGCCGCCGATGGCCGCAACCATGTGCAGACCCAGGGCGAAGCCGATCACGGCGATGGCGATGATCAGCGTCCAGCCGAGGACGGGGTTGGTCTCCCCGGCCACGACGAACCAGATCATCAGGGCGAAGAAGAGGACGAACCCGAACAGGTTGAGCAGGTTGCGACCGGGCAGCACGAGCGGCTTCGAGCTCATCTTCGCGGAGAGCTTCAGGTAGGCGATGACCGACCCGGTGAAGGTGTAGGCGCCGATCAGGACGCCGAGGGCCACCTCGACCATGTGGACGGAATCGACAGCATCCTCCGGGGCTGCGAAGGAGTTGAAGCCGACCAGCACGGCCGCCATGCCAACGAAGGAGTGGAAGGCCGCGATCAGTTCGGGCATCTGGGTCATCTCGACCTTGCGGGCGACCGGGGTGCCGATCGCCGCTCCGATGGCCAGCACCGCGACGATCAGCCCGAGAGTGATCAGCGGCGACTGCCGATGCACCTCGGAAACCGGCAGCCAGCTGCCGTCGCTGCTCATGCCCGCGGACATCGCCACGGAGTGGGTGATTGTTGCGAGCAGCGCGAGCACCATGCCGATCATGCCGGCGATGTTTCCCAGGCGTGCGGTGGTCTGCTTGGACAGTCCTGCCAGCGACAGGATGAACAGGACGCCGGCGATGATGTAAAGCCCGTCGATGAAGTGCAGCAACATGTCAGGACTCCTTCCTGAACATGCCGAGCATTCGGTAGGAGACCAGGAAGCCGCCGAAGATGTTGATCGACGCGATCGTCGCGGCGATGAACGACATCACGAGCACGGCGACGTTGGTCGAACCCAGCTGCAGCAGGGCGCCGACAAGGATGATCCCCGAGATGGCGTTGGTCTGGGCCATCAGCGGCGTGTGCAGCGAATGCGAGACGCCGCTGATCACGTAGAACCCGACCACGACGGCAAGGGCGAACACCGTGAACGCCCCGACGAAGCTGGCCGGCGAGAACGTGACGGCGAGGACGACCAGCGCCGCGGCGATCACGGAGGAGGTGATCCGACGCTGTGTCCGGGTCTTGGCGAGGGCCACCTCGCGGGCCGCGACGACAGCCGGATCCTCCGCGGGGACGGTCGCTACGGCCGTGGACGGCGCGGCCGAGACCTGCACCGGTGGCGGTGGCCACATCGACTCGCCGTCCTTCTGCACGGTCATGCCGCGCAGCACGACATCGTCGAGGTCGAGGCTGACCGCGCCGTCCTTGCCGGGCGTGAGCAGCTTGAACAGGTTCACCACGTTCGTGCCGTACAGCTGGGACGCCTGGGTGGGCAACCGTCCGGCGAGGTCGGTGTAGCCGATGATCTTCACGCCGTTGTCGGTGATGACCAGCTGGTCGGCCACCGATCCTTCGACGTTGCCGCCGTTGGAGGCCGCCATGTCCACGATCACCGAGCCGGGCTTCATGGTGGCCACCATGTCCGCGGTGATCAGCCGAGGGGCCGGCCGTCCGGGGATCAGCGCGGTGGTGATGATGATGTCCACCTCCCTGCACTGCTCGGCGTACATCCTGGCCGCGGCGTCCGCGTAGTCGGCCGACGCCTCCTTGGCGTAGCCGTCGGAAGACTTCTGCTGCTCGGCCTGGACGGCGACGAACTGCCCGCCCATCGACTCGACCTGCTCGGCGACCTCGGCCCGCAGGTCGGTGGCGCGCACGATCGCTCCGAGGGACTTCGCCGTCCCGATGGCGGCCAGTCCGGCCACGCCCGCACCGGAGACGAAGACCGTCGCAGGCGGCACCTTGCCGGCAGCGGTCACCTGGCCGGTGAACAGCGAGCCAAACTCGTTGGCTGCCTCGATCACGGCTCGGTAGCCGGCGATGTTCGCCATCGAGGAGAGCACGTCGAGCGCCTGGGCCCGCGAGATGCGCGGCACCGCGTCCATGGCCAGGACCGTGATCTTCCGCTTGCCGAGCTCGGCGAGCAGTTCGGGGCTTCGGCCGGGGGCGATCTGCGAGATCAGCGTCGCGCCGTCAGCAAGCAGGGCGATCTCGGCCGGGGTCGGGGCGTTGATCTTCGCCACCACAGGGGAACTCCACGCTCCGGCAGCGTCGACGATCGCAGCGCCGGCGGCGGCGTACTCCGCGTCCGGGTAGGAGGACTTCGCGCCCGCTCCGGCCTCGACGACCACGCTGTGGCCGAGCTTCATCAGTTGGGTCACGGTCTTGGGTGTCGCCGCCACCCGGGTCTCTCCCGCGAGAGTCTCCCTGGGGATCCCGATCTGCATCTTCGTTGACTGTCCTTCCAGATCTGTGGAAACCGAACGGTCGGTAGCGTAGTGGCAAGAAGTACGGACTGGACGCCCGTCCCGGGCGGCCTGCACGCCTAGTCGCGACGGATTCGCCGCGAGTCGTCGGCTCCGGTAGACTCAGAACGCCGTCACGACGGCCGCGGACGCCCAAGAGCTCCCGACGATCCTCGATCTCGACATCGTGCCCACCGGGCAGGGGAGCGCCGCGCAACGGGAAACCGAGAGGAGAGCAGCGGTAGATGGACGCTGACACGAAGAAGAAGATCATCGAAGAGTACGCGATCGCCCCGGGAGACACCGGTTCGCCGGACGTCCAGATCGCACTGCTCACCAAGCGGATCGCACACCTCACCGAACACCTCAAGGAGCACAAGGGCGACCACCACAGCCGTCGTGGCCTGATGCTCCTGGTCGGCCAGCGCCGCCGCCTGCTCAACTACGTTGCCAAGCAGGACATCGAGCACTACCGTTCGCTGATCGCACGCCTCGGCCTGCGTCGGTGACTTCAGCCTGACGACCAGCCGGTGACGGGGACCCCGTCACCGGCTGGTCGTGCATACAACTCCACAAGAGAGCCCCACACCACCTGGTTTGGTCCTCGGTAGTGACTTTCGGGCAGCCGCTTGAGGCGGCCTCCCGCGAGCCTCAATCGAAGACCGGACGGGGTCGGGGCGGGGCGAAAACCCGAAAGGAACCCCAAATGGAAGGTCCTGACCTTCGCTACACCGAGGCCGTGATCGACAACGGCCCGCTGGGCACGCACGTCGTCCGGTTCGAGTCGGGGCTGCTGGCCAAGCAGGCCAACGGCTCTGCTGCCGTCTACCTGGATGGCGACACCATGCTGCTCTCTGCGACCACCGCGGCCAAGAACCCGCGCGACGCCGTCGACTTCTTCCCGCTGACCGTGGACGTGGAGGAGCGGATGTACGCCGCCGGCCGCATCCCCGGCTCCTTCTTCCGTCGCGAGGGGCGCCCCTCCGAAGGCGCGATCCTCGCTGCTCGCCTGACCGACCGTCCGCTGCGTCCCTGCTTCGTGAAGGGTCTGCGCAACGAGGTCCAGGTCGTCATCACCGTGATGGCGCTGAACCCGAACGTGCGCTACGACGTGCTGGCGATCAACGCCGGCTCGGCGTCGACCACCCTGGCGGGCCTGCCGTTCTCCGGCCCGGTCGGCGGTCTCCGGATCGCACTGATCGGTGACAAGTGGGTCGGCTTCCCGACCGTTGAGCAGTCGGCGGACGCCACCTTCGAGATGGCCATCGCCGGGCGGGTCCTGCCGGACGGCGACGTCGCGATCATGATGGTCGAGGCCGAGTCGACCGAAGCCACCTGGGACCTGGTCCGCTCCGGCCGTACCGCTCCGACCGAAGAGGTCGTGGCGCAGGGCATGGAGGCGGCCAAGCCGTTCATCAAGGCCCTGTGTGACGCGCAGGCCGAGCTGGCCGCGATGCTGCCCAAGCCGGTCTCCCAGTTCCCGGTGTTCCTTGACTACCAGCCGGACGTGTTCGCTGCGGTCGAGGCCGCCGGCACCGACCGGCTCAAGGCTGTCATGAGCATCGCAGGCAAGGCCGAGCGCGAGACCTCGACCGAGGAGTTGAAGGCCGCCCTGCACGCAGAACTCGACGGTCAGTTCCCCGAGCGGGAGAAGGAGATCAGCGGGGCGTTCTACGCGCTGACCAAGAAGATCGTGCGGCACAAGACCCTCACCGAGCAGGTCCGCATCGACGGTCGTGGCGTCCGCGACATCCGGACCCTGTCGGCCGAGGTGGGCGTGCTTCCGCGGGTGCACGGATCCGCACTGTTCCAGCGCGGCGAGACCCAGATCCTGGGAGTCAGCACGCTGAACATGCTCGACATGGAGCAGAAGCTGGACACGCTGTCGCCGGAGACGACGAAGCGGTACATGCACAACTACAACTTCCCGCCGTACTCCACCGGTGAGACCGGCCGGGTCGGTTCGCCGAAGCGGCGCGAGATCGGTCACGGTGCCCTTGCCGAGCGTGCGCTGGTGCCGGTGCTGCCCAAGCGTGACGAGTTCCCCTACGCGATCCGCGAGGTGTCCGAGGCGCTGGGCTCCAACGGTTCGACCTCGATGGGTTCGGTCTGCGCGTCCACGCTGGCGCTGCTGAACGCCGGCGTGCCGCTGAAGGCTCCGGTGGCGGGCATCGCCATGGGCCTGATGAGCGAGCAGATCGATGGCGAGACCCGGTATGTCGCGCTGACCGACATCCTCGGTGCGGAAGACGCCCTTGGTGACATGGACTTCAAGGTGGCCGGAACGAGGGACTTCGTGACCGCTCTGCAGTTGGACACGAAGCTCGACGGGATCCCGTCCGAGGTGCTCGCCGGTGCGCTGGCGCAGGCCAAGGAAGCCCGCAACACGCTGCTGGACGTCATGGCCGAGGCGATCGACACCCCGGACGAGATGAGCCCCTACGCTCCGCGGATCATCACGATCCGGATCCCGGTCGACAAGATCGGCGAGGTGATCGGGCCCAAGGGCAAGATGATCAACCAGATCCAGGACGACACCGGCGCGAACATCTCGATCGAGGACGACGGCACCATCTACATCGGTGCCGACAACGGCGAGGCCGCGGAGGCAGCGCGCACCCTGATCAACGCCATCGCCAACCCGACGATGCCGGAGAAGGGCGAGCGGTACCTGGGCACCGTGGTCAAGATCATGCCGTTCGGCGCGTTCATCTCGCTGCTGCCCGGCAAGGACGGCCTGCTGCACATCTCCAAGCTGCGTCCGCTCGCCGGCGGTGCCCGCGTCGAGAACGTGGAAGACGTCGTCAGCGTCGGCCAGAAGATCCAGGTGGAGATCTCCGACATCGACGAGAAGGGCAAGCTGTCGCTGATCCCTGTCGTCGAGGAGGCCGCCGCGGCCAAGGAGGCGGCTCCCGCCGAGGCCTGATCGTCCGCTTCGCAACCGGCGCCCCGCATCCGCGGGGCGCCGGTTCCACGTTCCGCGCGGCGACCGCGGTGGGCGGAGCCACCTAGGATGGCGGACGAGGGAAGGGGGCAGCATGCGGGTGGCGGTGTTCGGGGCCAGGGGCCGGATGGGCGCGGAGGTCTGTCGCGCAGTGGATGCGGCCGATGATCTCGAGCTGGTCGCGGCAGTGGACGCGGGCGATGACCGCAGTGCGGTCGAGTCCGCGCAGGTCGTGGTCGACTTCACCGTCCCGGACGTCGTGATGGACAACATCGCCTGGTGCACCGGACGCGGCATCCATGCCGTGGTCGGTACCACCGGGTTCACGCAGGAGCGGCTTGCCCGCGTTCGCGAGTTGGCGGACGCGAACCCCGGTGTCGGGGTGCTGATCGCGCCCAACTTCTCGATCGGCGCGGTGCTGATGATGCACTTCGCCGAGCAGGCCGCGCGGTTCTTCGAGTCGGCAGAGATCATCGAGCTGCACCACCCGAACAAGGTGGACGCGCCCTCCGGCACCGCACAGGCGACGGCCTCGCGGATCGCCTCCGCGCGAGCCGAGGCGGGCCTCGGGCCGGTTCCCGATGCCACGTCGACAGGCCTGCCCGGTGCCCGCGGCGCTGAGGTAGGCGGTATCCATGTGCACGGCGTCCGGCTGCGGGGGCTGGTCGCCCACCAGGAAGTGCTGTTCGGCGCCGAGGGCGAGACGCTGACCATCCGCCACGATTCACTCGACCGGGCCGGGTTCATGCCCGGCGTCCTGGCCGCGATCCGGGCCGTCCCCGGGCTTCCCGGCCTGACCACTGGTATCGACAGCCTGCTCGGGCTCTGAGGTGCGTCGCCTGGCCACCCTCGCCATCGTCCTGGCCGTGTTCGGCCTGGGTGGGTGGGCGGCTGACAACTGGGCGCGGAGCCGGGCAGAGGATCGGGTCGCGGCCGTCCTCCAGACCCGGCTGGGGGTCGGACAGAAGCCGGAGGTGACGATCGGAGGGTTCCCGTTCAGTCTGTCCTTCCTCACCCGGGCGGTGCCGAGCGCGCGGATCAGCGCGGCCAGCGTGCCGCTGACCGTGTCGGGCAAGGGCGTGCACCTCACCGGTGTCATCGTGGATGCCGAGCGGATCAGTCTCGAGGGCGACCAGGTGCGGCTCGCCAGGGTCACCGGCACGGGCGTGCTCTCCTATGGCGACCTCGCCCTGATCTCTGGCGTCCCGACGAGCTCCGGAGGAGACGGACGGCTGAGGCTGAACTACACCGCCCGGATCGGGAGCCAGCAGTTCACGCTCTGGGTGACCGCAGCCCCCCGGCTTTCGGAGGACGGGTCGTCGATCGAGTTGACCGCGGTCAGGCTGGAGCGGGAGGGCACCTCGGCGACGCTCAGCCAGGCACAGCTTGACCGCCTTGCCAGGCCGATCCCGCTGAAGCTCCCCGCGGGCGTCCGCCTGACCGCGTTGACGCCTTCCGAGGGCGGCGTGGCGGTGGCAGCGATGGCCTCCGGGCTGTCGTTCACACTGTCCTGATCCGGTGGGCCTCAGCCGATCGCGGTGTGCAGCCGGACCAGCTTCAGCCGCGGCCCGGCCTCGGCCAGCGCGACCTCTGTGTGCGCGCCGTCGGCGTCCCAACCGGCTTCGGTGAGGAAGCGGCGTAGTACATCGTCATTCGATTGCACCCACCAGGTCGCCCGGCCGAAGCCATCCGCCCGGAGAGTGTCCACACAGGCGTTCAGCAGGCGCGACCCGTGGCCGCCGCGCTGGGCCAGCGGGTCCACCACGAACTCGGCGACGAGGGCGTCCTGACCCGCCTCGGCGTCCGGGTCGTCGGACGGGCCGAGCGCGGCGAACCCGACAACCCGCTCGTCGCCGAGGGCGACCAGGACGCGGAATTGCGCCAGCGGCGGCCGCAGGATCGCGGACTCCCAGCTCTCGGTCATCGTTGCCAGGTCGACGGAGGCGAGCACCGCACCGAGCAGCTCGGCGGGCAGGGTCTGCTGCCACGCCCTGCGCTGCAGCGTGGCGATGGCCCCTGCCTCTGAGGGCAGGGCCAGGCGTACGGAATCGGCCAGCACGGTGGTCACTGTACCCATCCGCTGGCGGGGCTCCCGAGCGGGTTGGCCGGTCGGGCTAGGGTTGGGGGCTGTGCGAGAAAGCCTGAAGACCCCACCCCCGCTGGCCCGTGACACGCTGCGTGTGACACCTCTGGGCGGCCACGGTGACATCGGTCGGAACATGAGCTCCTACGAGATCAATGGCGAGTTGATGTTCATCGACTGCGGCGTGCTGTTCCCCTCCGACGACCACCCCGGCGTCGACCTCATCCTGCCCGGCCTGAACCTGGTCGAGGACCGGCTGGACGAGGTGCGTGCGCTCGTGCTCACCCACGGCCACGAGGATCACATCGGCGCGGTGCCCTACCTGCTGCGCCGCCGCAACGACATCCCCGTGCTCGGGTCGCGGCTCACGCTCGCGCTGGTCCGGGAGAAGCTGCGCGAGCACCGGATCCGCAACGTCGACCTGCGCGAGGTCGCGGAGGGCGACCGGCTCACTGTCGGCGAGTTCGATCTGGAGTTCATGGCGGTCAACCACTCGATCCCCGACGCGCTCGCCGTCGTCCTCCGGACGAAGGCCGGCACCGTCCTGCACACCGGCGATTTCAAGATGGACCAGCTTCCGCTCGACGGCCGGCTGACCGACCTGCGGGGCTTCGCCCGGCTGGGGGAGGAGGGCCTCGACCTGTTCATGCCCGACTCCACGAACGCGGAGACGCCGGGGTTCACGACCCACGAGCGGGATATCGAACCGGCCATGGAGCGGGTGTTCGCGAATGCGAAGCAGAAGCTGATCGTGGCGTGCTTCGCTTCGCACGTGCACCGGGTGCAGCAGGTGATGGACGCCGCGGTCCGGCACGGCCGGAAGGTGGCCTACGTGGGCCGTTCGATGCTGCGGAACATGACGGTGGCGAGGGAACTGGGCTACCTGCACGTGCCCGCCGACACCCTGATCGACATGAAGCAGCTCGAGAACTTCCGCGACGACGAGGTGGTGATCATCTCCACCGGCTCCCAGGGCGAGCCGCTGAGCGCCCTGTCGCGGATCTCAAACCATGAGCACCCGGTGGTCTCGGCAGGGCCCGGGGACGTGGTGCTGCTGGCGTCCTCACTGATCCCGGGCAACGAGAACTCGGTCTACCGGGTGATCAACGGGCTGTCCCGCAACGGCGTCACCGTGGTGCACAAGGGCAACGCGCTCGTCCACGTCTCCGGGCATGCCAGCGCCGGCGAGTTGCTCTACTGCTACAACCTGCTCAAACCGCGCAACGTGCTGCCCGTGCACGGCGAGGTCCGGCACCTGATCGCGAACACCCAGCTCGCCGTCGCCACCGGTGTCCCGGCCGAACGGGCACTGGCGGTGGAGGACGGCGCGGTGATCGATCTCGCCAAGGGGGTCGCGAGGGTGGTCGGCCAGCTCGACTGCGGCTACATCTTCGTGGACGGACTGACCGAGGGCGAGGTGGGCGACGCCGAGCTGACCGACCGGAAGATCCTCGGCGAGGAGGGCTTCATCTCGGTGGTCGCGGTGGTGAACTTCCACGCGAACACCCTGGTCAGCGGCCCGGACATCCACGCCCGCGGTTTCGCCGACGACGACGCCGTCTTCGACGAGATCCGCACCGAGCTCGCCCAGGTGATCAGGCAGGCCCTCGTGGAGGGCGTCGAGGATACCTTCCAGCTGCAGCAGCTCGTCCGGCGCACGATCGGGCGCTGGGTGAGCAGCAACTTCCGGCGCCGGCCCATGATCCTGCCGATCGTCGTCGCGAGCTGATCCGGATCGTTCGGGCCGGGATCTCAGGACGCCGCCCGGCCCCCGTCCGCCCCGATCGCCCGGACGGGGTACGTGTCCCCGCGGCCTGGCCGGGCCGGGGTGCGGCGCGACCGAAGGCCGATTGGCCCCCGGTCGCCGGCGTCGGGTATCGTAGACAGGTCCCCGTCGAGGGGGCCGATACGTATGCGCGCCCGTTCGCGCGGTTTCGCTAGAAAACAAGGAGTACTCCGGTGGCTGCCGTCTGTGACATCTGCGCCAAGGGTCCCGGCTTCGGGCACAACGTGCCCTGGTCGAAGAAGAAGACCAACCGGCGCTGGAACCCGAACATCCAGCGGGTGCGCGCGGTCGTCGACGGCACCCCGAAGCGGCTCTACGTGTGCACGTCCTGCATCAAGGCTGGTCGCGTCACCCGCTGAATCACACCGTGGAGACCCGCCGCGTGCGGGTCTCTTCGCATGTCCGGTCGCGACAGGGCGAGGGCGACGCAGCGGTGATTCGCCCTGAAGCGGGCGACGGGCAGCGTGCCGGGTGTCCTCCCCGCCTCCCGCGGCGCGGTCTGGATCCGCACCCGTGCACGGTTGTGCGACCATGGCAGCGTGACCACCCCGGACCACGACTTCCTCGGCTGGGCTCCGGACGACTACCCGCCGTCGGCCTGGGACACCACCAACCTGTGGGCGCAACCGCCGCTCACGGACCCGACCCCTACGGCACCTGCCGCAGCCGCGCCACTCACCGAGCCGCCCGCACCGCCCTCGCGTCCCGCGCGGACCACTGCACCGGCGCCGCGTCCGCCGGCGACCTCGCGCCCGTCCGTGACAGCGCTGGGGCCGAGCGTCCCCGAGCCGGCGCCGTCGACGCGGGCGACACTGCGCCGGATCGGATCAGGACGGTCCGGCGGCGCACTGGTGCGCGGCGGCTTCCTGGCTGTGGCGCTGCTCGTCTTCGGCTCCGGGTTGTTCGGCGGGGAGGGTGGGCAGTGGTGGCCGTTCCTCTTCGTCGTCGTCGCGGTGGCGATCGTGGCGGCGTTGCTGCTCCGGGCGGTCCGCGGCGGGAGCTGACCATCGCAGCTGAGGGTGTCGACCCGGCGCGGTGTCACCGGCACAGCCTAGGCTGAAGCACCGTGGACATCGGGTTGGGCGGCTGGCGGACGGCGACCTACGCCGAGCTCTCTGCGCCGTTGGGCACCGTTCTGGGCGAGCGGACAGCGAAGGAGTTCACGGCCCTTCGGATCGCGACCGTCGGCGACCTGCTCCGGCACATCCCCCGCCACTACCTGTCCGGAACCGAGCTCACCGACCTGGCCACGCTCACCGAGGGCGAGCTCGTCGCCGTGGTGGCCCGCGTGGCGGACATCCGCCGCCACGAGGGGCACACCCAGCCCGGCCGCAAGGCCCGGCCCGGCCGGCTCGAGGTGCTGCTCAGCGATGGTCAGGGCCGCCTCACCGCCACGTTCTTCGGCAAGACCCACCTGCTCTCGTGGTGGGAGCGCCAGCTGCGGGAGGGTGTGGCCGGGCTGTTCGTCGGCAAGGTGGGCAGCTTCCGCGGCCAGCTGCAGATGAGCCACCCGACCTTCGCCATGATGGACGCACGCGGCCGGATCGTCTCGACCTCTGAGGAGAAGGAGCGGATCGCTGCGCTCTCCAGCGGGGGTCTGGTCGGCATGTACCCGGCCACGGCCAAGCTGCCCACCTGGAAGGTGGCGGAGTGCGCCCGGCTCGCCCTTGCCTCCCTCTCGGGCGCAGAAGACCCGTGGCCCGCCTGGCTGCGCGAGAAGGCGGACGTGCTCGGGCTCGCCGAGGCCTTCGCTGCAGTGCACGCCCCGACCAGCCTCACGCAGGCCGAGAAGGGCGCCGAACGACTACGGTTCGACGAGGCCATGGCCACCCAGCTCACGATGGCGTACCGCAGGGCTGACGCGGCGAACCGGCCCGCGCAGCCCCGCGTCCGCGTCTCCGGTGGCCTGCTGGACGCCTTCGACGCCCAGCTGCCGTTCCGGCTGACCAGAGGCCAGGCGGAGGTGAGCAGCGCGATCCTCGACGACCTGGCCCGGCCACGGCCGATGCAGCGGCTCCTGCAGGGGGAGGTCGGCTCGGGCAAGACGGTGGTGGCGCTGCGGGCCATGCTGGCTGTGGTCGACGCCGGTGGCCAGGCCGTGCTGCTCGCGCCCACCGAAGTGCTGGCTGCCCAGCATTACCAGACCATCCGCACGCTGCTCGGAGACCTTGGCGGCGGACGCATGCTCGGCACGCCGGACGTGGCGACCGACGTCGTCCTGCTGAGCGGCTCGCTGCCGGCCGCCGCGAAGAAGTCGGCGCTGCTGCGGGCGGCGAGCGGCGAGGCGGGCATCGTGGTCGGCACCCACGCCCTGCTCGCCGATCGCGTGCAGTTCGCCGACCTCGGCCTGATCGTGGTGGACGAGCAGCACCGCTTCGGTGTCGAGCAGCGTGCCGTCCTCGCCGACAAGGCCGCGGGCCGGCCCCACGTGCTGGTGCTGACGGCCACTCCGATCCCGCGCTCGGTCGCCATGACGATCTTCGGCGATCTCGACGTGTCCACGCTCATCGAACTGCCGGCCGGCCGGGCAGACGTCAGCACGGTCGTCGTGGACGCATCGAGCCGGCCGCAGTGGGTGGAACGGGCCTGGGAGCGGGTCGCGGAGGAGGTGGCCGCGGGCCGTCAGGTCTTCGTCGTGGTTCCCCGGATCGCCAGTTCCGCCGAGGGCACCGGCGTGGTCGAGTTGGCCGACCAGCTGCGATCCGGGCCACTGGCCGCGCTGCGCGTCGGCGTGCTGCACGGACAGCTGCCCGGAGAGGTCAAGGACGAGGTGATGGGTGCCTTCGCTGCCGGCCAGCTCGACGTGCTCGTGGCCACCACCGTGATCGAGGTCGGCGTCGACGTGCCCAACGCCTCGATGATGGTCGTCTGGGACGCGGACCGGTTCGGCATCTCCCAGTTGCACCAGCTGCGTGGCCGAATCGGCCGGGGCAGCCACCAGGGGGTGTGCCTGCTGGTGACCAGGGCTCCGGCGGGGGAGGCGGCTCGCGTCCGGCTGGATGCGGTGGCCGCGACCCGCGACGGCTTCGAGCTGGCAGAGCTCGACCTCGAACAGCGCCGTGAGGGCGACGTCCTCGGTGCGGTGCAGGCGGGTGGTCGCTCCAGCCTGCGCCTGCTCCGGGTGCTGGAACACGCGGGGTTGATCGCCCGTGCGCGCGAACTGGCCACCGAGTGCGTTGCCCGCGACCCCGACCTCACGACGCCGGGTTTCGCGGATGCCATCCGGGCCACCGAATTGGTGGCGTCCCCGGACTGGCTCGAACGCAACTGAGCCGGCTCAGTCGGGCGCCCGATCCGGGGGTGCCTGGCGGACGGCGCCGGGCCCGTAGCGGGCGCTGGCCGTGACGGACTGCGCGATCCGACGCGCGTGGGCGAGCACTACGTCCCCCAGAGCGGTGCCGACCGAGGCCAGCTGGACGGCGTGATCGGGATCCTCGACCTGTTCGAGGAGGTCGAGGTCGGCCCGTGCGGCGAGTGCGGCCGAATCGAGCAGGGCGAGCACCCAGGTCGTCGCGCCGGGACCGAGCAGGGGAGCGGCGGCGTCGATCGTGGCGGCCACGCGGTAGATCGAGGGGTGGTGGAACAGCGGGCTGCCCTCGGTCACCCCGAATCGCTCTCGGACAAGGGCGAGCGTGGCCTCCTCTGCCCGGCTGGGTCCGGTCGCTTCCTCGCTGACCGCGTCCTGGGCTGCGGCGAGCATGTCGACGGTGCGGCCGGCGTCGATCGCTGCCACGATGCGGCGCAGTTGGGCAATCCCGATTCCGCCGACGACGACGAGCGTGCGCAGCATCCGTAGCCGGTCCAGGTGGTCGGCGCCGTACAGCGCTCGGTTGGAGGCGACCAGGGTGCCCCGGTGCAGCAGGCCTTCGGAGATGTAGAACTTGATGGTTGACGGGTGCACCCCGGAGGCCTTGCTCAGCTGGCTGATCGTGAGGCCCTCCGCCGGTCGCTCCATGAGCCCATGGTGACACACCACTTTCATGGACAGTGACACTAACCGTTAGTTACGCTGTCTGTATGGTGAACTCCGCGATACCCGTTGTCCGACAGGAAACCGCGCAATACTCGCTCCGGCAGATCCTGTCGATCTGGCTCGCGGCCGCAGCTCCGATGGGCCTGCTCGCCTGGGTCGTCTGGCCGGCCCTGCGCGGGCAGGTGCCGATGCACCCCGGGATGCTCTTCTGGCTGCTGATGATCCTCGGCATGGTCTGGCAGTGCGTCCTGTCCCTGGTCGTGCTGGGCAAGGAGCTCGGGACGCTTCGCTGGTCGGCGCTCGGCCCGCGGATCTGGGCTCAGCACCCGCGCGACCCGCGAACGGGCCAGCCCAGTGTGCGCCTGTGGTGGGTGCTGGTTCCCCTGGTTGCCGTCTTCGGCGTGATCACCCTGCTCGCGGACTGGCTGAGCCCGTTCCTCGACATCGGTGGGCTGAGCGCTCCGCAGGGAACCGACGTGCGTCAGCTCGCCGATCCACAGTTCGCCGGTCAGTGGTGGATCATCGCCGTGGCAGTGGTGTCGAGCGTGTTCAACTATCTGCTCGGGGAAGAACTCCTCTTCCGTGGCGTGCTCCTGCCCCGGATGCGTGGAGCCTTCGGCCGGGCGGACTGGGTCGTCAACAACCTGCTCTTCACCCTGTACCACGTGCACAAGTTCTGGGTGCTGCCCTCGGTGTTCCTGACCAGCCTGCCGTTCAGCTGGGCTGCCGCCCGCTACCGCACGCTCTGGTTCTCTGTGGTGCTGCACGGGATCGAGGGGATCGTGCTGCTGGTGATGGTCACAGCGGTTGTCGGTGGGCTGGTCGGCTGAGCATTCCAGGCAGTGCGGGTCGACTAGCCTGACCCGGTGACCAGGATCATCGCGGGACGGGCGAAGGGGCACCCCGTGCGGACACCCGCCGGTTCCGCGACCCGGCCCACCACCGACCGGGTGCGCGAAGCCGCGTTCTCGCTGCTCGCCGACTGGGCGGGCACGCTCGGTGACCCCGCGGAGGAGCAACTGGCCGGGATCGCGTTCCTCGACCTCTACGCCGGCTCCGGCGCGGTCGGGCTCGAGGCTGCCAGTCGCGGCGCCGCGTCCGTCTGGGCGGTGGAGAGCGATCGGGCGACGGCCCGGCTCGTGCGCGAGAACGCCGCGTCGCTCGGCCTGCGGCTCACCGTCCGGGCCGGAACGGTGGAAAAGTTCCTCGCCGCAGGCGCGGCGACGCTGTTCGACGTGATCTGGGCGGACCCGCCCTACGACCTGCCGGGGGACCGGCTCGCCCCCGTCCTTCGTGACGCGGCCGACTGGCTGGCGCAGGACGGCCTGCTCGTAGTCGAACGGTCAAGTCGAGACCTGCCGCCCGACTTTCCCGCTCAGCTGTCCCACAGCTGGCAACGGCGTTACGGTGAGACGACGTTGCACTTCGCCAGGAGGCCGCCTGCATGATCGCGATCTGCCCGGGATCGTTCGACCCCGTCACCCACGGGCACCTCGATGTGATCTCCCGTGCCGCTGCGCTGTTCGACCACGTGATCGTCGCGGTCGGGCAGAACTCCGCGAAGCAGTACCTGTTCACCGCAGCCGAGCGGCTTGAACTCGTCCGCGAGACCACAGCGCACCTGCCGAACGTCTCCGTCGAGCCACTCGAGGGCCTGCTGGTCGCGTTCGCCAAGGCTCGCGGCGCCGGGGTGCTGGTGAAGGGGATCCGCAACGCCGGCGACGTCGACTTCGAACTGCAGATGGCCCACATCAACGCTGTGGTGGGCTCGGTGGAGACCGTGATGTTGCCCACATCGCCGGTTTGGTCCACGCTGTCCTCCACGATGGTGCGTGAAGTCGCCTCCTTCGGGGGAGACGTGTCGCCCTTCGTGCCGGAGGTGGTCGCCCGAAGGATCCGCCACAAGTCCCAGGGAACGGAGCAGGCCAATGGTTGAGCGGACGAATGACGTGCTCGCACGCCTGCGCCAGATCGTCGCCAACGCCAAGGCTGTGCCGATGTCGGCGTCCTGCATGGTGAACCGCGGCGAGGTGCTGGCCCTCCTCGACGAGGCGACCGAGGCGCTGCACACCGACGTCGGAGAGGCCCAGCGGGTCACGGCCACGTCCCTGGAGACGCTCGAACGGGCCCAGGAGGAGGCCGCCCACATCATCGCGTCCGCGGAGGAGCGGGCAGAGTACCTGGCCAGCCAGGCTCCCGTGATGGAACTCGCCCGGAAGAAGGCCATCCAGCTGGAGGCCAAGGCGCTGGCCGATGCCGAGGCGTTGCGCCGCGAGGCCGACGCCTACGTGGACGCCCGGATCGCCTCGTTCGAGGCGAGCCTGCAGAAGACCATGTCCCAGGTGCGCACCATGCGGGACCGGCTCGCGACCCGCTCCTCGCTCGACGACACCTCCACCCAGGCGCTGCCGCGGCTGCAGGGCTGAACGGGCCCGGATCGCCCGTTTTGGTGAGCCGGTGCGCTCACGGTAGAGTTCTGCGTTGGTTATGACGCTGTCGAACCGTGTGCTGAAGGGATCCGTCGTGCCTCCCCGTCTGCCTGACCCTCGATCCGGGCTCGTCCTGGACACTCATGATCTGAGTCGCAGGGCCGGCGAGCAGGTGGAGGTCACGCGGGTTGCGGAGGCTCCTGCGGAACTCGGCATCGAAGTAATCGGGGTGCCACCCGGCTCACCCGTCGACCTCGACCTCAGGTTGGAGTCGGTGGTGGAAGGGATCCTGGTCACCGGTACCGCCGTGGTCCGGCTCCGGGGTAACTGCGCACGCTGCCTGGGGGAGATCTCCTCGACCGAGGAAGTCGATCTCCAGGAGTTGTTCTGTTACCCGGGCAAGGAACTCGACGACGCCGAGGCCATGCATGTCGAGGGCGAGTTGATCGACCTCGAACCCGTCCTGCGGGACGCGGTGGTGCTCGACCTGCCGTTCACGCCCCTGTGCCGTCCGGACTGCGCCGGATTGTGCCCCACCTGTGGAGCCAATCTGAACGAAGACCCGGCGCACAGCCATGACGAGCCCATCGATCCCCGGTGGGCCGACCTGAAGGGCTGGAACGAACCGACGAACGAAACGAAGGACAAGGAGTAACGCCGTGGCCGTTCCCAAGCGGAGAATGTCCCGCGCCAACACGCGGGCCCGCCGTTCCCAGTGGAAGACCTCCGCGCCGACCCTGGTGACCTGCGCCAACGCGGCCTGCGGTGCGAAGCACCTGCCGCACACCGCCTGCCCCGAGTGTGGCCAGTACGGTCCGCGCACCGCGCGCCGCCAGATCCTCGAGCCCTGACCCGGTAGGGGAGTCCGGCCACGTCCGGTACCGACGCGGCAGAAAGCCGCACCCTGGCGCTGCTCGACCAGCTGGGGATCGACCTCGATCCCCAGCTCTTCCAGCTTGCCCTGACTCACCGCTCGTACGCGTACGAGAACGGTGGCCTGCCGCACAACGAGCGGCTCGAGTTCCTCGGTGACGCCGTGCTCGGCGTGGTGGTCACCGAGTTCCTCTATCGCAGCTACCCCGATCTCCCGGAGGGCCGGCTGGCGAAGCTCCGCGCCGCCGTCGTGAACTCCCACAGCCTCGCCGACGTCGCCCGCTCCCTCGACCTGGGTAGCCAGATCCTGCTCGGCAAGGGAGAGCTGACCACCGGCGGCGACGACAAGTCCTCGATCCTCGCCGACGCGTTCGAGGCCCTGCTCGGAGCGGTCCTGATCTCGTGCGGACGCGACGACGCGGACACCCTCGTCCACCACCTGTTCGACCCTCTGGTGGTTCAGGCGGCCTCCCTCGGCGCCGGCTTGGACTGGAAGACCAGCCTGCAGGAGCTCGCGGCCGATGCCGATCTGGGCGCGCCGAGCTACCGGGTCACCGAGTCGGGGCCCGACCACGACAAGCGGTTCGAGGCCGTTGCCATCGTCGGCAACCGGGTCTACCCGCCCGGGGCGGGTACCTCGAAGAAGCAAGCCGAGCAGGGCGCGGCCAAGAACGCCTTCACCGCTCTCGCCGACGCCGCCAGCGAGGGTGATGCCTGAGCTGCCCGAGGTCGAGGTGGTTCGCCGCGGCCTCGTCGCCGCCGTCTCCGGACGGCGCATTCGGGCGGTGACCGTGCTGCACCCCCGGCCCGTGCGCAGGCACGTGGGCGGGCCGGACGACTTCGCTTCGGGCCTGGTCGGACGCACGTTCGGCGAGCCGAGGCGGCGCGGCAAGTTCCTCTGGCTGCCGTTCGTCGACGGGGACGCCCTGATCGCCCACCTCGGCATGAGCGGCCAGTTCCGGCTCGATCCGGCCGCCCAGCCCCGACCACCCCAGTGCCGGGTCGTTCTCGCCTTCGCTGACGACGGACCCGAGTTGCGTTTCGCCGACCAGCGCATGTTCGGCGGGCTGTGGGTGAGCCCCGGCGGCGCCGACCTTCCGGTGGAGGTGGCCCACATCGCCCGGGACCTGTTCGACCCCGGGTTCGACCTCGACGCAGCCGTCGCCGACATCCGGCGACGCCGCTCGGGGATCAAGCGGGTGCTGCTCAACCAGGAGGTCGTCTCCGGGATCGGCAACATCTACGCCGACGAGGCACTGTGGCGGGCCAGGCTGCACTACGACACCCCGGCCGAGCGGCTGAGCCGGGCCCGGGTGATCGGCCTGCTCGACGCGGCCCGCGAGGTGATGACCGACGCGCTGGCCGCCGGCGGCACCTCTTTCGACACCCTGTACGTGAACGTGAACGGCAGTTCCGGCTACTTCGAGAGGTCGCTGGCAGCCTATGGACGCGAGGACCTGCCGTGCCTACGGTGCGGGCGTCCGATCGTGCGCGAGCCCTTCATGAACCGCTCCAGCTACCGTTGCCCGTCCTGTCAGCGGCGTCCACGGGCCGGCGTCCGATATTCTTCGCACTTGTGACAGCAGCCAGCCCCTTCGATCGCTACCCCCAGGTCGTGCGGCAGTTCGTGAAGTTCGGGCTGGTCGGCGGCGCGGGCGTCGTGGTGAACATGGTGGTCGCGATCGTCATGAACAAGCTCAACGGCGGCACGGCGAACGCCCAGAACGTGCTCTTCCCGATTCCGGGCACCGCGTACAACTTCCGGTTCACCTCGCTGGTGTGGATCGTCGGCTTCCTGGTCGCGAACCTCTTCAACTTCCAGCTGAACCGTTCCTGGACGTTCCGGTACGGCCAGAAGGCACCCTGGCTGCGCGAGTTCTGGCCGTTCCTCGCAGTGGGCAGCGCCGCCGCGTTCCTCGGCCTGTTCATCAAGATCGCGTTCACGAACCCGCACTCACCGGTCTACCTGCCGGAGCCGTGGTTCCACGAAGAGGTCGGCCTGCACTCCCGGGAGTACTGGGCGCAGTTGCTCACCATCCTGATCACGATGCCGATCAACTTCATCGTGAACAAGCTGTGGACCTTCACCCACGTCCGTTCCAAGCACTCCGTCACCATCGACGCCTGAGCCATGCACCTGAAGAGCCTCACGCTGCGCGGCTTCAAGTCGTTCGCCTCCACCACGAACCTCGTCTTCGAACCCGGGATCACCTGTGTGGTGGGCCCGAACGGCTCCGGCAAGTCGAACGTTGTGGACGCTCTGGCGTGGGTGATGGGTGAACAGGGGGCGAAGACCCTGCGCGGCGGGAAGATGGAGGACGTCATTTTCGCCGGCACGTCCGGACGGGCCCCGCTCGGCCGGGCCGAGGTCGTGCTCACCATCGACAACTCCGACGGTGCGCTGCCGATCGACTTCACCGAGGTGACGATCAGTCGCACGATGTTCCGAGCCGGCGGTTCGGAGTACGCCATCAACGGCTCCCCGGCCCGGCTGCTGGACGTGCAGGACCTGCTCAGCGACTCCGGCATCGGCAGGGAGATGCACGTGATCGTCGGGCAGGGCCAGCTGGACTCGATCCTGCAGGCCACCCCAGAGATCCGGCGCGGCTTCATCGAGGAGGCTGCCGGTGTCCTGAAGCACCGCAAGCGCAAGGAGAAGGCCCAGCGCAAGCTGGAGGCCACCGCCACCAACCTGAACCGGCTCAGCGACCTGCTGGGCGAGATCCGTCGCCAGCTGAAACCGTTGAGCCGCCAGGCCGAGGTGGCCCGCAAGGCCGCGGTCGTCCAGGCCGACCTGCGGGACGCCAGGGCGCGGCTGCTCGCGGACGACCTCGTCGCAGCCTCGGCGTCCCTTGCCTCCGACCTGGCGGCGGAAGCCGAGCTCAAGCAGCGCAGGCTGCGGCTGGAGTCGGACCTGGTCCAGGCCCGCGAGGCCGAGCAGGCGGCCGAGGTGGCGGCCCGGGACGCGCTGCCGGAGCTGACCGCGGCGCAGGAGACCTGGTACGCGCTGGCCGGCCTCGCCGAACGGGTCGCCAGCACGGCGTCCATCGCGGGTGAACGGCTGCGCAACGCGGGCAACATCGGCACCGAGGATCGGCCCGGACGCGACCCCGAGGCGATCGAGCGCGAGGCGGCGGAAGTCCGCAGGGCGGAGACGGCACTGCAGGCCGAGGTGACCGAGAAGGCGGAAGTTCTCGCCGCGGCAACCGCGGCCCGTGCTGCGGCGGAGGCCGCCCACGCCGAGGCAGAGAAGCAGCACGCGGCGCAGCAGCGCGCGATCGCCGACCGCAGGGAGGGCCTGGCGAGGCTCGCCGGCGAAGTGAACACCCTGCGCAGTCGTGCGGAGGCTGCCGGGGCGGAGATCGAGCGGCTGGCCGCAGCCAGGGCCGAGGCGGAAGCCCGCGCGGAGGCCGCCCGGCACCAGTTCGCGAACCTGGAGACCAGGCTGGCCGGCCTGAGCGCGGGGGAGTCGGGTCTCGACGCGGCCTACGAGGTGGCCGAGGCGGAGGTCGAGACCGCGACGGCCACCCTCGAGCAGTTGCGGTCCGCCGAGCGGTCGGCCGCCGCCGAACGCGGCGCCGCTGCCGCGCGGGCGGAAGCGCTGGCCCTGGGCCTGGAGCGCAGGGACGGATCGGCCGCGCTACTCGCCGCCGGCGACCGACTGGATGGCCTACTGGGCTCGGTGGCGGCGCTGATCAGCGTGCCGGCCGGCGCCGAGGTGGCCGTCGCGACCGCGCTCGGGGCTGCGGCGGACGCCGTCGCGGTGACCGACGTGGACGCTGCCGTGGCAGCCTTCGACCACCTGAAGGCCGAGGACCTCGGACGGGCCGGACTCCTGCTGGGTGGCGAGGCCGCCCCGGACACGGCGAGCTGGCCGCCCCTCCCGGGCGGGGCGACCTACGCGGCCCGCATGGTGGAGTGCGCGGCAACGCTGCGTCCGGCCATCGAGAGGCTGCTGTTCAAGGTCGCGGTGGTGGACGACCTCAACCAGGGCCGTGCGCTGGTCGCGAAGCTGCCCGAGGTGACGGCGGTGACCCGCGACGGCGACCTGCTCAGCGCCTGGTACGCGGCCGGCGGCTCGTCGGCGAAGCCGTCGCTGCTGGAGGTGCAGGTCGCCCTCGACGAGGCGAACCAGCGGCTGGGCGCGGCACAGGCGGACACGGAGCGGCTCCGGTTCGCGATCGCCGAGGCCGAGCACGTCCTGGCCGCAGCGCGGCAGTCCTCGGACGCCGCGCTGGCCCGGCTGCACGAGTCGGACGCCGAGCACGCTGCGCTGGCGGAGGAGGCCGGCGAGGCGAACCAGGTGGTGCGCTCGGCGCAGGCGGAGGCCGGACGGCTCGCCGCCGCCGCGCAGAACGCCGCCACGGCCCGCGACCAGGCCCTGGCGAACCTCGGCGAGCTGGAGAGCCGGCTGGAGCTGGCTTCCGCACAGACCGAGGTGAGCGAGGCGGATCCGACCGAGCGCGACCACTGCGCTGACCTGGCCCGCGCGGCCCGTTCGGCAGAGATGGACGCCCGGCTGGCGCTGCGCACGGTGGAGGAACGCGCCCGGGCCCTGGCCGGGCGGGCCGAGAGCCTGACCCGTGCGGCAGAGGCCGAACGCGCGGCCCGGGCCAAGGCTGCGGCCCGGCGTGAGCAGCTGCGCCGCGAGGCAGAGGTCGCTGGCGCGGTGCAGGTAGCGGCGGTCTGGCTGGCCGACCGGATCAGCGCGTCCCGGGAGGTGGCGGACGCGGAGCGCGCCCGGGCGCAGGAACGCCGCAACGAGGCCGAGGCAGCCCTGGCTGCGGCGCGGCAGCGCGGTCGCGAGCTGGCCCGCTCGTTCGAGAGCCTGGTCGACACCGTCCACGCCGACGAGTTGGCTCGAGCCCAGCAGCAGATGAAGATCGACTCGCTCGCGGAGAAGGCGCTCACCGAGCTGGGCCTGGAGCCTGAGACGCTGGTCGCAGAGTATGGGCCCGAGGTGCCGGTCCCGGTGCTCGTGGACGCCGAAGGCAAGCCGCTCGCGGAGGACGATCCCCGCCCCGACCCGGTGCCCTACGTCCGCGCTGAACAGGAGAAGCGGCTGCGGGCTGCCGAGCGCGACCTCGCCGTGCTCGGCAAGGTGAACCCGCTCGCGCTGGAGGAGTTCGACGCGCTCAGCGAGCGGCACACATTCCTGGCAGAGCAGCTGGCGGACCTGCGCAAGACCCGCGACGACCTCACCGACATCATCGCCGACGTGGACGCACGCGTGCAGGAGGTGTTCGCTGCCGCCTACGCCGATGTGGAGAAGGCCTTCGAGGAGTCGTTCGCGCGACTGTTCCCCGGTGGTGAGGGCCGCCTGGTGCTCACCGAGCCGGGGGAGTGGCTCACCACAGGCGTGGAGGTCGAGGCCCGCCCGCCGGGAAAGAAGGTGAAGCGGCTCTCGCTGCTGTCGGGTGGCGAACGCTCGCTGGTCGCGGTGGCGTTCCTGGTGGCCCTGTTCAAGGCCCGGCCGAGCCCCTTCTACATTCTCGACGAGGTCGAGGCGGCGCTGGACGACACCAACCTTGGCCGCCTGCTGGAGATCTACGAAGAACTCCGCGAGAACAGCCAGTTGCTCGTGATCACCCACCAGAAGCGAACGATGGAGATCGCGGACGCCCTGTACGGCGTGACGATGCGCTCGGACGGGGTCTCAGCGGTGATCAGCCAGCGACTGAGGGAAGGCTGAGACCGCCGGAAGGAAGTCCTGAGAGCCCGAAATCGTCAGGCATACTGAAAGCAACCCCCGGCGGAAGGGCTGTTCGTGGATTACTGGATCATCACCGTGGCGATCGTCGCGATTGCGTTGTGCATCATCGCGGTCGTCGCCGTCGGGATGAGGGGGAGCCTGTCCGACCGGGCGCCCGAGGTGGCCAACGTGCTGGCGAACACGGCACGCCACCTCAACGGGGACGCCGACCCGCCGCAGGGGCTCGTGGACTTCTTCGAGGAGACCGCCCGGAGCGCGGCATCCGCCCGCAGCGCGATCTCCGCGCGCAGCGCCGCCTCCGCCACGGAGCCGCCCAAGCGCTGAGGCGTGCGCGCGGGCTGGGCCAGCGTTGCCTACCATGACCTGCGTGGACATGATCTTCTGGTACGTGATGGCCGCGGTGGCGGTCGTCCTCCTGGTCGCAGCGGTGACCATCGTGGTAGGACGCCGCAGCGCCGTCCCCCCCGCCCCGGTCACCCCGGAGCTGGCCCCCTCCGAGGAACCCGCCGGGACACCGGCCGAGCCCGTGGAGCCCCCGGCCGTGGCCGGCGAGGCGCTGGAGACTCCCGAGCCACCCGCGTCCCGGCTGACCCGGCTGCGCCGCCGGCTCAGCGCCAGCAACAACCCGTTCGCTCGCGGCCTGCTGGGCCTGCTCTCCGCGGACCGGCTGGACGCGGAGGCGTGGGAAGATCTGGAGGCGACGCTGATCACGTCCGACCTGGGCGTGGGCCCGACCGACGAGCTGATCACGGCGCTTCGCCGCGAGCTGGCCGTCGACGGCGCGTCCGACCCGGACCGGGCACGCAGGGTCCTGCGCACCGAACTGCTCACGCTCGTCGGTACGGGGGCGGACCGGAGCCTGCGGGTCACCGGTGCGGACGGCCTGCCGGGCGTGGTCCTGGTCGTGGGCGTGAACGGCACCGGGAAGACCACCACGATCGGCAAGCTCGCCCGTGTGCTGGTGGCCGAGGGGCACTCGGTGGTGCTCGCCGCCGCCGACACGTTCCGCGCGGCTGCGGCGGACCAGCTGCAGACCTGGGGTTCGCGGGTGGGCGTTCCGGTGGTGCGCGGCCCCGAGGGCGGCGACCCGGCGTCGGTCGCCTTCGACGCCGTGGAGACGGGGATCGCAGAGGGTGCGGACGTGGTGGTGGTCGACACTGCCGGCCGGCTGCACACCAAGACCGGCCTGATGGACGAGCTGGGCAAGATCAAGCGCGTGATCGAGCGCAAGGCGCCGGTCACCGAAGTGCTGCTGGTGATCGACGCGACCACAGGGCAGAACGGGCTGGCCCAGGCCCGGGTGTTCGCTGAGGTCGTGGACGTGACCGGGATCGTGCTGTCCAAGCTCGACGGCTCGGCGAAGGGCGGCATCGTGGTGCCGGTGCAGCGTGAGCTCGGCGTCCCGGTGAAGCTGATCGGCCTCGGAGAGGGGCCCGACGACCTCGCGCCGTTCGAGGCAGAGGGATTCGTGGACGCGTTGCTGGCGGAGTCCTGATGCGGATCCGCGCCGCTCGTCCGGCTGATCTTCCTGCGCTGCTGGAGATCTACAACGACGCCGTGGTGCACACGACGGCCAGTTGGGACCTGCTGCCCTGGACGCCGGTGGAGCACGCCGAGTGGTACGCAACGAAGGCAGAGCACGGCCATCCCGTGCTGGTCGCGGATGACGAAGGCCAGGTGGTCGGCTATGCCGCCTACGGGCCGTTCCGACCCAAGGCCGGATACTCGCGCACGATGGAGCACAGCGTCTACGTTTCGCCGGGTCACCAGGGTCGCGGCATCGGCAGGGCGCTGTTGGTTGCCGTGATCGAGGCCGCTCGCGCCGACGGGGTACATGCCCTGATCGGTGGCCTGAGCGCCGACAACGAGGTGTCGCTGGCCCTGCACCGCTCGCTCGGCTTCGTCGAGGTGGGCCGGCTGCCCGAGGTGGGACGCAAGTTCGATCGCTGGCTCGACCTGGTGCTCCTGCAACTGTTCCTGTGACCCGCCCGATTCCAGCGTGGCTGGCTGCGGCGCTCCACGACCAACCCGACTTCCCGAGAGGAACAACCATGCGCACGGCCCGGATCAGTCTTGATCGCAGCCAGTTCGTCGCCCCCGTCCGCCGCCGTACCTTCGGCTCGTTCGTGGAACACCTCGGGCGCTGTGTCTACGACGGGCTGTACGAGCCCGGACACCCCACAGCGGACGCGGACGGTTTCCGCGGCGATGTGCTCGGTCTGGTCCGAGAACTCGGTGTGACCACCGTCCGCTACCCCGGCGGCAACTTCGTCTCCGGCTACCGCTGGGAGGACGGCGTGGGGCCGAGGGCCGACCGCCCGCGGCGGCGCGACCTGGCCTGGCACTCCCTGGAGACCAACCAGGTGGGGCTGGACGAATTCGCGCGCTGGTGCCGGCTGGCCGGCTGCGAGCTGATGCTGGCCGCGAACCTCGGCACCCGTGGCGTCCAGGAGGCGCTCGACCTGCTCGAGTACGCCAACCACCCCGGGGGCACGGCGCTGTCGGACGCCCGGGTGGCGAACGGCACGCCGCAGCCCCACGACGTACGGATGTGGTGCCTCGGCAACGAGATGGACGGGCCCTGGCAGATCGGCCACCTGACCGCGGCGGAGTACGGTGCGCTCGCTGCCCGCACCGGCGCGGCGATGAAGATGGTCGACCCGACGCTCGAACTCGTGGCCTGCGGCTCGTCCGGTTCGGGCATGCCCACCTTCGGCGAGTGGGAGCGGATCGTCCTTGAGCGGGCCTACGACCAGGTCGACTACCTGTCCTGCCACGCCTACTACCAGGAGCAGGACGGCGATCTGGACAGCTTTCTCGCCTCGAGCCTCGACATGCAGCACGTCATCGAGACCGTCGCGGCGACGGCCGACCACGTGAAGGCGACCCGGCACACGGAGCGCAGCATCGCGATCTCGTTCGACGAGTGGAACGTCTGGTACGTCGCAGAGCACGAGGAGTCCGGGAAGATCACCGACGGCTGGCCGGAGGCGCCCCGCCTGCTCGAGGATGCCTACTCTGTGGCGGATGCGGTGGTGGTCGGCAGCCTGCTGATCACACTGCTGAAGCACGGCGACCGCGTGCACGCCGCATCCCAGGCGCAGCTGGTGAACGTGATCGCCCCGATCATGACCGAGCCGGGCGGCCCGGCCTGGCGCCAGACGACCTTCTTCCCGTTCGCAGCCACCGCACGGCTCGCCGCCGGTGACGTGCTGCGTCCGCGGGTCGAGGTGGGCACGTACCCGACCGTGCGCCACGGCGAGGCACCGCTGGTGGACGCCGTGGCCACCCATGACGCGGCGTCCGGGAGGGCTGCGGTCTTCCTGGTGAACCGCTCCCGGGAGGCGGTCGCGGTGACGATCGGGCTCGGTGACCTCGGGCTGGCCGGGCTGGAGGAAGCGGTCAGCCTGTACGACGAGGATGTGTACGCGAAGAACACCCTCGCCGACCCGGAGCGGGTGGGCCTGCGCCCCAACGACTCGGCGCGACTCGCCGACGGCGCTGTGGAGGTGAGCCTGCCGCCGGTCTCCTGGACCGCGCTCTCCCTGTCCTGACGCGGGTCGGGGACGGGCGAGCGCCCGGTAGGATGTGCCGGAGTTCCGCGACCGTGAGGTATCACCCTTGTTCGACACCCTTTCCGACCGGCTGTCCGCCGCGTTCCGCAACCTGCGGGGCAAGACCCGGCTGACCGACGCCGACATCGACGCCACCGCCCGCGAGATCCGGCTCGCGCTGCTCGAGGCGGACGTCAATCTCAACGTCGTCAAGGAGTTCATCGGCAACGTCCGCGAGCGGGCGAAGGGCGCAGAGATCCACGCCGCGCTGAACCCGGCACAGCAGATCGTCAAGATCGTCGACGAGGAACTGGTCAGCATCCTCGGCGGCGAGGCCCGCCCGCTGCGGTTCGCCAAACGTCCCCCGACCGTGATCATGCTCGCCGGCCTCCAGGGCTCCGGCAAGACGACCCTGGCGGGCAAGCTCGGCAAGTGGCTGAAGGACCAGGGCCATTCGCCCCTGCTGGTCGCGGCCGACCTGCAGCGTCCCAACGCCGTCACTCAGCTCCAGGTGGTGGGCGATCGGGCCGGCGTCCACGTGTACGCGCCGGAGCCCGGCAACGGCGTCGGCGACCCGGTGGCCGTCGCCCGCAACTCGATCCTGCAGGCGATGAGCAAGCTGTACGACGTGGTGATCGTCGATACCGCCGGCCGCCTCGGCGTGGACGCGGAACTGATGCAGCAGGCCGCCGACATCCGCGACGCGATCAGCCCGACCGAGATCCTGTTCGTCGTCGACGCCATGATCGGCCAGGACGCCGTGAACACCGCGCAGGCCTTCGCCGACGGTGTCGGTTTCGACGGCGTCGTGCTGTCCAAGCTGGACGGTGACGCTCGCGGCGGCGCGGCCCTCTCGATCGCCCGGGTGACCGGCAAGCCGATCATGTTCGCCTCCAACGGCGAGGGTCTGGGAGACTTCGACGCCTTCCACCCCGACCGCATGGCCAGCCGGATCCTCGGCATGGGCGACATCCTCACCCTGATCGAGCAGGCGGAGAAGACCTTCGACGCCGAGCAATCGGCCAAGGCAGCCAAGAAGCTGATCGCGGGCAAGGGCGAGTTCGGCCTGGACGACTTCCTGCAGCAGATGCAGGCGGTGCGCCGGATGGGACCGCTGTCGAAGATCCTGGGCATGATGCCAGGGATGGGCCAGATGAAGGACCAGATCAACAACATCGACGAGCGCGAGATCGACCGGATCGAGGCGATCATCTACTCGATGACCCCGGCAGAGCGCACCAACCCGAAGATCCTGGACGGCTCCCGCCGCGCCCGCATCGCTGCCGGCTCCGGCACCAAGGTCTCGGATGTGAACTCCCTGGTCAACCGCTTCTTCGAGGCCCGCAAGATGATGCAGAGCCTCGCCGGCGGCATGCCGGGGATGCCGGGTGTGCGCCGTCCCGCGGCGAAGCAGCAGGCGAAGAAGAAGAAGGGCAACCACAAGGTGTCCGGCAACCCGGCGAAGCGGTCCGGTGGCCCTGCGACAGCACCGGAGCCGTCCGCTGCGCCGGCGTCCGCGTTCGGGCAGATGCCGTCCGAGGCCGACCTGGCCAAGGCGGTGGGCGACTTCCAGTTGCCGCCGGAGCTGCAGCAGCTGTTCAATCCGAAGAACACCGGTCCTCGCTAGGGTCTCGACCATGGGCCACCACCACGCACCGCCCGGGTTGGGGGAGCCTGAGTTCTTCGCCCACCACCACAGCTCCGGGGCGCCGGTGGGCCCGCCGGAGGCCCAGCGGCTGCACCTCTCCGGCGTCGTGTTGCCCGATGGCGAGCGGGCAGACCTGTGGGTGGTGGACGGGCTGGTTCGCACCGAGCCGGTCGCCGACGCCGTGACCCTCTGCTCGGACGCCTGGATCATGCCCGGACTGGTGGATGCCCACTGCCATGTCGGACTCGGCGCGCAGGGCGCGGTGTCGTCCGAGGTCGCCCTGGCGCAGGCCGCCGCCGACCGGGACGCGGGCACGCTGCTGATCCGCGACGCGGGCAGCCCGGTCGACACCCACTGGATCGATGATCGTGCCGACCTGCCCCGGATCATCCGCGCTGGCCGGCACATCGCCCGACCGAAGCGCTACATCCGCAACTACGCCGAGGAGGTCGAGCCGGAGGCCCTGGTCGAGGAGGTGGCCCGGCAGGCCATCCGTGGTGACGGCTGGGTGAAGCTCGTCGGCGACTGGATCGACCGCGACCGCGGCGACCTCGCCCCGCTCTGGTCGGAAGACATCGCCGCGGCCGCGATCACCCGCGCGCACGAACTCGGTGCCCGCGTCACGGCCCACTGCTTCGGGGAGGAGTCGGTGCACGGCCTGGTCAGAGCAGGGATCGACGGCATCGAGCACGGCACCGGGCTGGACGACAGCACGATCGCGCTGATGGCCGAACGGCGGGTGGCCCTGGTGCCGACCCTGGTCAATCTGGAGAACTTCCCGGCCTTCGCGGACGCGGGGGAGGCGAAGTTCCCCGGCTACGCTGCCCACATGCGGGCGCTCCACGCCCGCCGGTTCGCGACCATCGCCGCAGCGGTCGATGCCGGCGTCGGTGTCTTCGCCGGCACGGACGCGGGCGGCACGATCGACCACGGCATGATCGGAACGGAGATCGGGCTGCTCGCCCGGATCGGCGGGTCGGAGTTCGCGCTCGGCGCGGCGTCCTGGCGGGCGAGGCAGTGGCTGGGCGCGCCGCCGCTGGCGGACGGCTGCTGGGCCGACCTCGTGGTCTACGACGTGGACCCGCGGCGTGATGTCGTCGCGACCCTGCACCCGCTGCTGGTCATCCTGCGCGGTCGGGTGGTGCTCAGCCGGTAGACAGCCGGGGCACTTTCGTGACGCGTGACCAGCCGGCGGGATCCTCGTGGGGACGATTCATTCCAGCTCGGTCGGCACCGCGATGACGTCGACGAGGGCGCCGCTGCGCCACACCGTGATCTCGACCGCCGTGCCGATGGCATCCTCCAGCATCCAGCGCTGCAGGTTGGTCGCCGAACCGATCGGCTCGCCCGCCACGGCGACCACCACGTCCCCGACCTTCAGCGAGGCGACCGCTGCAGGGCTGTCGGGCACCACCTGGGCCACCCGCAGGCCGCTGCGGCGGCCCAACCGGTCGACCAGCGCCGGCGGCAGCGGTGACTGGCCGGCGGCGATCCCGAGCCACGCCCGGCGCACCCGGCCGGTGTTGATCAGCGAGGAGATGATCCGCTGGGTGTTGGTGTTGATCGGCACGGCCAGGCCGACCCCCACGCCGGCGACCGCGGTGTTCACCCCCACCATGCGACCGTGGCTGTCGGCGAGGACGCCGCCACTGTTGCCGGGGTTCAGCGCTGCGTCGGTCTGGATCACCTCGTCCACGACCCGGCCGCGCCGGGTTGGCAGCGACCGGCCGAGGGCGGAGACGATCCCCGCAGTGACCGAGCCGGACAGTCCCAGTGGGTTGCCCAGTGCGACCACGAGCTGGCCGACCTGCAAGGTGGCGGCGTCGCCGTGCTCGACGGGTGCGGGAACCTCACCGCGGGCCCTCAGGACGGCCAGGTCGGACAGGGGGTCGCTGCCGGCGACGTCGACGGCGGTCTCGGTGCCGTCGGTGAACGCCGCGGTGACGCAGTGGCGCCGTCGACGACGTGGGCGCTGGTGAGCAGGTAGCCGTCGGCACTCAGCACGCTCGCGCTGCCGCCACCATCGCCTCGTCGACTGTGCACGCGCAGGCTCGCCACACCGGGCAGCACCTTCCGGGCGACCCGCACGACTGCTGCCGAATACGCGTCCAGGATCTCCTCATCGGGCATGCCGGACCAATGCCGGGCTGCCACGGTGTTGTTCCGGTGTTCGCCGTGGGCTCACCCGTGCGCATTGGCGCCGCCACCGCATGCTCTGGCACAATGAGCGGCGCATCTGTGCCCGTCGGTGCCCTCTCATCGCCGGCGGACGCCGATCCACCCGAACCCGGTGGGCGTTGCCCCACAGCGAGCGCCGGTGTTCACCCGTCCGGGATGGTGACGTCACCGTCCCTAGTTCCACAGGAGAAACCACACACGTGGCTGTCAAGATTCGTCTCAAGCGGCTCGGCAAGATCCGCTCCCCGCACTACCGCATCGTCGTCATGGACGCCCGCACCAAGCGGGATGGCCGGGCCATCGAGGAGATCGGGCTCTACCACCCGAAGAACGAGCCGTCACTGATCAGGGTCGACTCCGAGCGCGCCCAGTACTGGCTCGGCGTCGGAGCCCAGCCGACGGAGGCTGTCATCGCCCTGCTCAAGCGCACCGGTGACTGGCAGAAGTTCAGCGGCGACACCACTCCGGCCGGGGTCGACCCGCAGCCGGAGCCCAAGGACAAGGTCGCGCTGTTCAACGCCGCGCTGGCCGAGGCCGACAGCGAGCCGGCCACCTCCGCGATCTCGAGGTCGTCGAAGAAGAAGGCCGAAGCCGGGGCCGAGTCCGAGGCGGACGCCCCGGCCGAGGCTGAAGAGGCCTGATCATGCTTGCCGACGCGCTGGAACACCTGGTCCGTGGCCTGGTGCCCAACCCGGACGACGTCCGGGTGCGCGAGTCCGATCGCGGCCGGGTCCGCACCCTCGAGGTGCGGGTCCACCCCGAGGACATCGGCAAGGTCATCGGGCGGCAGGGACGCACGGCCAGTGCCCTGCGCACGGTGATCGCCGCTCTGGCCGGACGCGAGCAGGTGCGGGTCGACTTCGTCGACGTCGACCGCCGGCCGCGCCGACGCTGAGCAACACCCGTTCTTCCGCCCCGTCCGCAGTCGCGGTCGGGGCGGAAGCGCATTCCAAGGAGGACGCGTGGCCGACCAGGTGATCGTGGGCACGGTGGGTCGCGCCCACGGGCTGCGCGGGCAGGTCACCGTGCGCCCGCGCACGGACAGTGTCGAGGACCGGTTCGCCCTCGGTGCGTCACTGACCGCGAACGGGCGCTCGCTCACCGTCACCGGGCACTCCTGGCAGCAGGGGAGGCTGGTGGTGGCCTTCGCCGGCGTCGGCGACCGCACGGCGGCCGAGGCCCTGCGCGGGCTCGACCTGTGGGCAGACGGCGCGGGCGAGGCGGTCGGGGACGACGAGTTCCACGACACCCAACTGATCGGTCTCGCCGCGGTCGACCCGTCCGGGGAGCGGCTGGGCGAGGTCGTCGCCGTCCAGCACCACCCGGCCCAGGACCTGCTGGTCGTCCGGACGCCGTCCGGGGAGCGGCTGGTGCCGTTCGTTGAGGCGCTGGTCCCCGAGGTCGACCCGGGCGCAGGGCGCCTCGTGATCGATCCCATCCCGGGTCTGCTGGACGAGGTCCCCGATGCGGATTGACCTGGTCAGCATCTTCCCCGACTACTTCGCGCCGCTGCAGCTCTCCCTGGTCGGCAAGGCGGCAGAGTCGGGCATCGTGGAGATCGACGTCCACGACCTGCGGGACTGGACCCACGACCGCCACCGCACGGTCGACGACACCCCCTACGGCGGCGGCGCTGGCATGGTGATGAAGCCCGAGCCGTGGGGTGAGGCGCTGGACGCACTCGTGCCAGGAGGTGGCGCCACGCCGCTGCTGGTGGTACCGACCCCGGCCGGCGTGCCGTTCAGCCAGCCGCTCGCCCAGGAGCTTGCCGGGCGCGAGTGGTTGCTGTTCGCCTGCGGGCGCTACGAAGGCATCGATGCCCGGGTGGTCGAGCACGCTGCCACGCGAATGGACGTGCTCGAGGTGAGCCTGGGTGACTACGTGCTGAACGGCGGAGAGGTTGCTGCGCTCGCCATCACCGAAGCGGTGGTGCGGCTGCTGCCCGGCGTTCTCGGCAACCCGGAGTCGCTCGTGGAGGAGTCTCACGGCGCCGACCTGGAGGGCCTGCTGGAGTACCCGGTGTACACCAAGCCCGCGACCTGGAGAGGGCTGGAGGTGCCGCCGGTACTGCTGTCGGGTCACCACGGCCAGGTCGCCGCGTGGCGAATGGAGCAGGCCAGGGCCCGCACGGCGCAACGTCGTCCGGACCTCATCGAGGGGCGCAATTAGGCAACGTCGCTATTGCCCAAATCTGCGGAATGGCCGTCTCGTCCAGTCCCTGTCCGGAATCTGAGACCCACTCTCCCGGAAAGGAGCCGGGTGGCGGATGAACGGGCGGATTCTCACTAGGGTGTGCCTGTGGCGACAACGACTCTTACCCCACATCAGAGAGCTGTCCGATCAACCGTCGCGATGAAGGCCCTGATGGCCGTCACCGGGTTGATCCTGATCGCATTCCTTCTGATGCACATGTTCGGCAACCTCAAGATGTTCATCGGGGCCGACTCCTTCAACCACTACGCAGAGTGGCTCAAGGGGCAGACGGCAGACGGTGGCATCCTCTACCCGATCCTGCCCGCGGGCTGGTTCATCTGGATCTTCCGAGCGGTCCTGCTCGCAGCCGTCGTGCTGCACATCTACTCGGCGGTGACGCTGTGGTCGCGGGCACTGGCTGCGAACCCGACGACGTACGAGGCCAAGCGCAAGCTCGCGCAGACCTACTCCGCGCGGACCATGCGCTGGGGTGGGATCATCCTGGCCGGCATCCTTCTGTTCCACCTGCTGCAGTTCACCGTCCACGCCACCCTGATCGCGGGTCCCTTCGAGGACAACCCGTACAAGATGGTGCTCGGTGAGTTCAGCATCTGGTGGATGGTGCTCGTCTACGCGATCTGGATGGTCGCGGTCTGCATGCACATCCGGCACGGCTTCTGGAGCGCGTTCGCGACGCTGGGCGCCAACACCAGCGCAAAGGCCCGCGCGATCCTGAACGGCTGCGCCTGGGCGGTCGCGCTCATCCTCTACATCGGCTTCATGATCATGCCGGTCTCGGTGCTCTTCGGATGGATTGGTGCATGATGACGACGACGACGAAACCCGCGGCCAAGGCGGCGAAGCCGCTTCCCGGCGCCGACTACTTCACCCTCGGCGAGGACATCGCCGACACCAAGGCACCAGGCGGCCCGATCGAGGCGAAGTGGAGCACGCGCCAGTTCGAGGCGAAGCTGGTCAACCCGGCCAACCGTCGCAAGCTGACCGTGATCATCGTCGGCACCGGCCTGGCCGGCGGCGCAGCAGCCGCCTCGCTGGGTGAAGCCGGCTACAACGTCCTCAACTTCTGCTACCAGGACAGCCCGCGCCGGGCGCACTCGATCGCAGCCCAGGGCGGCATCAACGCGGCCAAGAACTACCGCAACGACAACGACTCGACGTACCGGCTGTTCTACGACACGGTCAAGGGCGGCGACTACCGCGCTCGTGAGACCAACGTCTACCGGCTCGCCGAGGTCAGCGCGAACATCATCGACCAGTGCGTGGCGCAGGGCGTTCCGTTCGCGCGCGAGTATGGCGGCCTGCTCGACAACCGCTCCTTCGGCGGCGTCCAGGTGCAGCGCACCTTCTACGCCCGCGGCCAGACCGGGCAGCAGCTGCTGATCGGCGCCTACCAGGCGCTGGAGCGGCAGGTGGCGGCCGGAACGGTGAAGATGTACACCCGCCACGAGATGCTGGAACTGATCATCGCGGACGGCCGCGCCCGCGGCATCGTCACCCGCGACATGGTCACCGGCGAGATCGAGAGCTGGACGGCCGACGCGGTCGTGCTCGCCACCGGTGGCTACGGCAACGTGTTCTTCCTGTCCACCAACGCCATGGGCTGCAACGTGACCGCTACCTGGCGGGCCCACCGCAAGGGTGCCTACTTCGGCAACCCCTGCTACACGCAGATCCACCCCACCTGCATCCCTGTGCACGGCGAGACGCAGTCGAAGCTGACCCTGATGTCGGAGTCGCTGCGCAACGACGGGCGGATCTGGGTGCCGAAGAGGGCCGAGGACTGCGACAAGGATCCCCGCCAGATCCCCGAGGAGGACCGCGACTACTACCTGGAGCGGATCTACCCGGCGTTCGGCAACCTGGTGCCGCGTGACATCGCGTCCCGCCAGGCGAAGAACATGTGCGACGAGGGACGCGGCGTCGGCCCGGCGGTCAAGGAGTTCGACCACGAAGGCAACGAGCGGATGGTGCGGCGCGGGGTCTACCTCGACTTCGCCGAGGCCATCGGTCGGCTGGGTGCGGACGGGGTGGCTGCCCGCTACGGCAACCTCTTCGACATGTACGCCCAGATCACCGGAGAGAACCCGTACGAGACACCGATGCGGATCTACCCGGCCGTGCACTACACGATGGGTGGGCTGTGGGTCGACTACGACCTGTCCAGCAACATTCCGGGCCTGTACGTGACCGGTGAGGCGAACTTCTCCGACCACGGCGCGAACCGCCTGGGTGCCTCGGCCCTGATGCAGGGCCTGGCCGACGGCTACTTCGTCCTGCCGAACACCATCAACGACTACCTGGCCGGCGCGCCGTACGAGAAGCTCGACGCGACGCACCCGGCCGTGAAGGAAGCGGTCGATGAGGTGAAGGATCGGGTCGAGAAGCTGCTCGCGGTGCAGGGCAACCGCACGGTGGACTCCTTCCACAAGGAACTCGGCCACATCATGTGGGAGTACTGCGGCATGGAGCGCACCGAGGAGGGCCTGAAGACGGCGATCGCGAAGATCGACGAGTTGCAGAAGGACTTCTGGGCGAACGTCAAGGTCACCGGCGTGAACGGGGACTTCAACCAGACCCTGGAGCGGGCCGGCCGCGTGGCCGACTTCTTCGAGCTGGGCCGGCTGATGTGCGTGGACGCGCTGCACCGTCGTGAGTCCTGTGGCGGCCACTTCCGGGCTGAGAGCCAGACCGAGGACGGCGAGGCGCTGCGCCACGACGACGAGTTCCTCTATGTCGGGGCCTGGGAGTTCACCGGTACCGGCCAGAAGCCCGTCCTGCACAAGGAACAACTGGTCTACGAGGCCATCGAGCTGAAGCAACGGAGTTACAAGTGAACCTCACCCTGCGCGTCTGGCGCCAAGCAAACGCCCACTCCGAGGGGCGCATGGTCACCTACCAGGTGCAGGACGTCTCCCCGGACATGTCCTTCCTGGAGATGCTCGACCTGCTGAACGAGGATCTCACCGTCAAGGGTGAGGAGCCGGTGGCCTTCGACCACGACTGCCGCGAAGGCATCTGCGGTATGTGTGGCGTGGTGATCAACGGGACTGCCCACGGTCGTGGGAGTTCGCCCGTGCCGACCACCACCTGCCAGCTGCACATGCGGTCGTTCTCCGATGGCGCGGTGATCGACGTCGAGCCGTGGCGGGCGGGACCGTTCCCTGTGATCAAGGACCTGGTCGTCGACCGGTCCGCGTTCGACCGGATCATCCAGGCCGGCGGCTATGTCTCGGTCAGCACCGGTTCGGCTCCGGATGCCCATGCCAACGCAGTCGGCAAGCAGAAGGCCGACCGGGCCTTCGACGCCGCCACCTGCATCGGCTGCGGCGCGTGTGTGGCGGCCTGCCCGAACTCCTCGGCCATGCTGTTCACTTCTGCGAAGATCACCCATCTCGCGATGCTGCCGCAGGGCCAGCCGGAACGGCATCTGCGGGTGAAGAAGATGCTCGCGCAGCACGACGCCGAGGGCTTCGGCGGTTGCACGAACATCGGTGAGTGCGCCGAGGTCTGCCCCAAGCAGATCCCGTTCGACACGATCAGCCAGCTCAACCGCGACCTGATCGCCTCGCTGTTCAAGCGGGACGGCAAGTAGCACCAGCACGATCGGCGCGGGCCCCGGAGTTTGTCGCTCCGGGGCCCGCGCCGCGTCCGTCACCGGACCGGCGTTCGAGGTCCGACCGCCCGGGCGCCGACGGCGCGATCGGACTTCGGGAGCAGCCGTTCGGCGTCGGCGGCAGGACCATCGCCGCGGGACGCCTGCCTCCGGACCCGGATGTGCCCGGTGCGGCCTCGGGGGCGGATTAACCACACTCGTCGCCGGTGTGGCAGACTTGTTGACCGTTGTGCCGCGAGCGCTCCTGCCACAGGGGGAAGGCGCCGGCGGAGGCGAATGACAGACGAGACGAAGTGACCTGTGGCACTGGCGAGGACATCAGATGAACCAGCTGGTTGAGCAGATCGGCAAGGCCGCACTGCGTGACGACGTGCCGGAGTTCCGGCCCGGCGACCAGGTGAAGGTACACGTGCGGGTCATCGAGGGCAACCGCTCCCGGATCCAGGTCTTCGCCGGCGCCGTGATCGCGCGCACCGGCTCGGGCATCGCCGAGGCATTCACCGTTCGCAAGGTGAGCTTCGGCACCGGCGTGGAGCGGACGTTCCCGCTGCACAGCCCGATCATCGAGAAGATCGAGGTGGAGCGGCTCGGCGACGTGCGACGCGCCAAGCTGTACTACCTCCGTGGTCTGCGCGGCAAGGCTGCGAAGATCAAGGAGAAGCGCGACCGCTGAGGCGCTGGGCGTCCTGTGGTGGCCGTAGTGTGGTCGGGGACGTCGAGGGAGAGGTTGCGGTGAGCGCACCCAGTGAGAACGGCGGTCGTCACGAAGGGTGGCTGGCTGCCGCAAGTTGGTTGCGTGAGATCGCGATCGTGGTCGTCGGCGCGCTGATCGCGTCCACCTTGCTGCGGCTGTTCGTGGCGCAGATGTTCGTGATCCCGTCCGGGTCGATGGAGAACACCCTTCTGATTCGTGACCGGGTTGCCGTCCAGAAGATCGTCGGCTTCCAGCGGGGGGACATCGTCGTGTTCCGGGACACCGAGAACTGGCTCGCGCCGGCAAAGGTCGAGGACGACCCGCTGAAGAAGGTGCTGATCTTCGTGGGCCTCGCTCCGGATGAGAGCTCCAACCACCTGATCAAGCGCGTGATCGGGGTTGCAGGCGACCACGTCACCTGCTGCGACGCCCGGGGCAGGGTGACCGTGAACGGCACCGCTCTGAACGAGGGTGACTACCTCTACACCGACCCGACGACCGGACGACGGGTGGAGCCGTCCTCGGTGTCCTTCGACGTGGTCGTGCCCGTGGGCACGGTGTTCGTGATGGGCGACCACCGCAACGACTCCGCGGACTCCCGCTGCCACCTCAGCGACGACACCGGTGGGGCTCCCGCCGGATCGAAGGCGTTCATCCCGGTCGGCAACATCGTGGGTACCGCGATCGCTGTGGTCTATCCGTTCGATCGCTTCCACGGGATCAGCCGACCCCGCACTTTCGAGAACATCCCCGCGGGCGGCACTCCACCCGCTGCCCCGGTGCTGTCGGGGCCGAAGGTCGTGTGTTGACCCCGTGGCGGTCGTGGTGCGCCGGGATGCCGGCATCTACGCCTACGAGGCCTCGTTGCGGCGGGGCGGCTTCGAGCTGATCGCGGGAGCGGACGAGGCCGGTCGCGGCGCGTGCGCCGGCCCACTGGTGGCCGGTGCGGTGATTCTGCGTCCGGGGAAGGCGGGGGAGATCCCCGGGCTCGCCGACTCCAAGCTGCTCACCCCTGCCGCGAGGGAACGGGTCTACGCGGAGATCCTCGATCGGGCGCTGGCCTGGGCTGTGGTCAGCGTGGAGGCCGGCGAGTGCGACGCGCTGGGCATGCACCAGGCGGACCTCGCAGGGCTGCGTCGGGCGCTGCTGCGGCTGCGACCCCAGGCCGAGTTCGCGCTCACCGACGGATTCAGCGTGGACGGGCTGGGCATGCCCAGCCTGGCGATCTGGAAGGGCGACCGGGTCGCCGCCTGCGTCGCTGCAGCGTCCGTGGTCGCGAAGGTGACCAGGGACCGGATCATGGCCGAATGGCACGACCAGCTGCCCGACTACGCCTTCGACATCCACAAGGGGTATTGCACCGCGCTGCACCAGGAGCGGCTGGACCGGAACGGGCCGAGCGGCATTCACCGGATGTGCTTCGACAACGTCCGGAGAGCGATTAAGGTGAACTCGTTATGAGCGCCGAGGACCTTGAGCAGTACGAATCCGAACTCGAACTGCAGCTGTACAAGGAGTACAAGGATGTCGTCGGCATCTTCACCTACGCGGTGGAGACCGAGCGCCGCTTCTACCTGTGCAACGCGGTCGACCTGAAGGTCCGTACCGAGGGCGGCGACGTCTACTACGAGGTGTCGATGGGCGATGCGTGGGTCTGGGACATGTACCGTCCGGCGCGCTTCGTGAAGAGCGCGAAGGTGCTCACCTTCCGTGACGTCTCCATCGAGGAGATCGCGCACAGCGAACTGAAGGTCCCCGACAACCTCTGAACCCGGCCGATCGGTTCGCGGCGGGCTCGGGGCTTTCCGTCGTCCACAGGCCCGGAGTTGTCCACACACGCTGACCCCTCCTGAACGCTGCATCCGCCTGCTGCCGATAGTGCCTGGTGGGAGGTGGTGGCAATGGGCAGGGCGGAGGTCTGGCGCGTCGGGGAGCAACTTGCTGCGGCGCACCTGGAGAGGCTCGGCTGGCGGATCCTGGATCGCAACTGGCGGTGTCCGGCAGGCGAGCTCGACATCGTGGCGCTCGAGCCGGGTCCGGAGCCGGTGGTGGTGTTCTGCGAGGTGAAATGCCGCAGCGGTCTGGGCTTCGGTCCACCGCTGGAGGCGATCACCTCGCGGAAGGTGGCCAAGCTCCGCGAGGTCGCGTTGCACTGGTTGCGCGCCCAACCGGGGCCGGTGCCGCACGTGCGGTTCGACGGAGTGGGCGTGCTGCTGGCCAGGGACACGCTGCCGGTGATCACCCACGTGCCGGGGATCGGCAGATGAGCCAGGCGCGGGCCTGGTCGGTCGCCCTGGTCGGCATCGACGGGACCATGGTGGAGGTCGAAGCAGCGATCAGCAGCGGGCTTCCGCGCACCACGATGGTGGGTCTTCCCGATGCGGCGCTGTACGAGGCGCGTGACCGGTGCCGGGCAGCGATGGCTTCGACCGGCTTCGGCTGGCCGTCCGACCCGGTGACGATCAACCTTTCACCCGCGACGCTGCCGAAGGCCGGCTCACACTACGACCTGGCGATCGCGGCAGCTGTGGCGGCTGCAGGGCGGAAGTTCGACCCGGAGGCACTGGAGGGGCTCGCCCTGTTCGGTGAGCTCGGCCTGGACGGCCGGGTCCGGGCGGTGCGGGGGCTGTTGCCCGCACTGCTCACGGCGGTCGAGCGGGGGTTCGGGCGGGTGGTCGTGCCGGTCACGCAATTGCGCGAGGCGTCTTTGGTGGCAGGCCTGTCGATCGCGGGCGCGGGCGATCTGTCCGACCTGTTCGACGTGCTCACCGGCGGGGCGGGTGCCACCGAACCTCCGCCCGTCGACCAGCCGGCCTCGCAACGTCCGCCGCTCGACCTCGCCGACGTCGCCGGGCAGGTGGAGGCGAAATGGGCGCTGGAAGTGGCTGCCGCGGGCCGGCACCACCTCTACCTGCACGGGCCTCCGGGGGTCGGCAAGACACTGCTGGCCGAGAGGTTGCCCGGGCTTCTGCCCGACCTCGAGCTGAGCGAAGCGCTGGAGGTTTCCGCCGTGCATTCGCTGGCGGGCATCAATCTGGACGGCGGGCTGGTCCGGCGTCCGCCCTACGCCGATCCGCACCATTCGGCGTCCCTGGCGAGCCTGGTCGGCGGCGGCGCCCGGATCGCGGTGCCCGGTGCCGTTTCACGCGCCCATCGCGGCGTCCTCTTCCTGGACGAGGCGCCAGAGTTCAGCCCGCGGGTGATGGAGGCGTTGCGCGTGCCGCTCGAGTCCGGCCGGATCGTGCTGGGCCGTGCACTGGCGACGGCTACCTACCCTGCGAGCTTCCAATTGGTCCTGGCGGCCAACCCCTGCCCGTGCGGTATGGCCGGCACGCCGGGGGCGAACTGTCGCTGCCCTCCGATGGCGGTGCGCCGGTATGCGTCCAGGGTGTCGGGGCCGATCCTGGACCGAATCGACATTCACCAGGAGCTCCGGCCGGTGCGGGCAGCCTTCCTTGAGCGCCGCTACGAGCCGGGGGAGAGCTCGGTAGCGGTGGCGGAACGGGTGCTCGGCGCGCGGGAGCGGCAGCGGCACCGACTCGCGCCGAGCGGCTGGCGCACGAACGGGGAGGTGCCGGGTCCTGCCCTGCGTAAGCGGATGCCATTGCCCGAGGGCTCGGATCTGCTGGATGTCGCCGTGGCTCGCGGGCGGCTGTCTGCCCGCGGGGTGGACAAGGTGCTGCGGTTGGCCTGGACGGTGGCCGACCTCGAAGGGGTCGCCCGGCCCACCCGGGAGCATCTGCACACGGCCCTCGCGATGCGAAGGGGAGAGAACAGGACGGAGACGGCGTGATGGACGAACGGACCGCCCGGATGTGCCTGACCGCTGTGGTCGAGCCAGGACATCCTGTGCTGGCGGACGCGGTGGCGAGCTTCGGGGCGGCGCAGGTGTGGGCAGGGTTGCTGGGTGCAGAGGGCGACCTGCCGATCGCGGAGCGGGCACGTCGGCTCCGGCCGGGTGACCTCGTGGAACGTACAAGGGCGCTGCGGCTGCGATTCGTGATTCCCGGCGACGCTGACTGGCCATCCGGTCTGGCCGACCTCGCCGGCTGTGAGCCGGTGAACGAGCTCTCCGGCGTGCCCCTGGGCCTGTGGATCACCGGCGGAGGCGATCTGGCTCCCCTCGCGGACGTTTCCGTGGCGGTCGTGGGCTCCCGGGCGTCCACCGCCTACGGCGACACCGTGTCCGCAGACCTCGGCGCAGAGCTGTCCGACGCCGGACGGTGCGTCATCTCCGGAGGCGCCTACGGCATCGATGCGGCGGCGCACCGGGGCTGCCTCGCCGGCCGGACGCCGAGCATCGGTGTGCTCGCCAGTGGCCTGGATCAGCCCTACCCCGCGGGCCACCGTCCACTGTTCGAACGGATCGCCGAGCGCGGCGTCCTGGTCAGCGAACTGGCACCGGGGGAGCATCCCACGCGGGTCCGCTTCCTGGCGAGGAACCGGCTGATCGCCGCGCTGGCACCCGGCACAGTGCTCGTCGAAGCCGCGGCGCGATCGGGGGCCCGGAACACGGTCACCTGGGCGAACGTGTTGGGCCGGGTGGTGATGGCCGTCCCGGGTCCGGTGACGAGCGCGACCTCGGTCACGCCGCACCGGCTCGTGCGCGAGGCTGAGGCCGTTCTGGTCACCGGTGCGCAAGACGTGCTGGAGCTGCTGTCGCCCCTGGGTCGGGCCAACCCTCGAACGCCGGGGGAACGCCGGGCCACCGACGAGCTGGACGCCGATGAACTGCGGCTGTTCGAGGCCGTGCCGGGACGGGGGAGCGCGCCCGCCGGCGACCTTGCGCTGCGGGCGGGCCTCTCCGTGCCGCGCTGTCTGGCATTGCTCGATCTGCTCGCTGAGCGCGGTTTCCTCGCGCAGAACCCGCAGGGGGAGTGGCAGTTGCCGGCGAGGGTGGCTCAGTGCCCCCGGTAGGCCTCCAGCAGCCGGAGCCAGACCTCGCTCGCCGTCGGATAGGACGGCACGGCGTGCCACAGCTGGTCGGCGGTCAGGCGGCCGAGGATCGCAACAGTAGCAGCGTGCACCAGCTCGGCAACTTCCGGGCCGGCGAAGGTGGCGCCGACCAGCCGGCCGGTGCCGGCCTCGAACACGAGCTTCGCAGCGCCGCTGGCGTCGTCGCGGAGCAGGCCGAACCCCGCGGCACTGGTAAGGGGTACCTGCACACACTCGACCGCGAGGTCGGCTGCGCGGGCGTCGGCCTCGGTGAAGCCGGACGTCGCCACCTGCGGGTCGGTGAACACCACCTGCGGCACGGGCACGGCGGCGGGCACCTGCGGGTCGGGCCGTGCCTCGGCGCGAGCGGCGATCCTGTCGCCGACCAGTCGAGCGGCGTACTTGCCCCAGTGGGTCAGAGGAGCCGCGCCGCTGGCATCCCCCACGGCGTGGAGCCAGTCCGGACGCGCGTCGGCCCGGCCGAACTGCTCGGGGCTGAGCCCGATCGATTCCAGGCCCAGCCCATCGGTGGCAGGGCGCCGGCCGGTGGCGAGGAGTACTTCGTCGAACTCACACGCCTGTCCGTCGACCTCCAGACGCACCGGTCCGCCATGGATGCGGCCCAGGCCGCGATCAGCCGCGTCGAGCCGGGCAACCGAGCCCACGCGCGCGCCCAGCCGGACCTCCACGCCGGAACCCCGCAACCCCTCGGTGACCAGGTCGGAGGCGAACGGCTCGAACCGGCGGAGCAGGCGGTCACCGCGCACGACCAGCGTCACCCGGGCACCCAGCGCGGCGAGCCACTGGCACGCCTCGACAGCGACCACCCCGCCGCCGATGACCGCGATCGAGTCCGGCACCTCCACAACACCGGTGGCGTCCCTCGAGGTCCACGGGTGCAGGCTGGCGAACGCGTCCGGGATCACCGGCACGCTGCCAGTGGCGACCACGACGGCCAGGCGAGCCTCCACCTGCCGGTCGCCGTCCTCGCCGCTCACGATGACGCGGCGGGCACCGTCCAGCCGTCCCGTCCCGCGTGCCACCTCGATGCCGGCGCCACGGGCCCAGCCGAACTGCCCGGAGTCGTCGTAGCCGGAGACCCAGGCGTCCCGGCGGGCCAGCAACGCGGGCACGTCGAGCGGCACCTCCGCCGGAAGCCCGCCCAGGTGCTCGGCGGACGCCTTCACCTCGAGGGGGCGTAGCAACGCCTTGCTCGGCATGCACGCGTAATAGGAGCACTCGCCCCCGACCAGCTCACGTTCCACCAGGAGCGCCGTGCGGGCCGAGCCGCGGGTCGCGTAGTCGGCCACGTTCTCCCCGGCCGGTCCGGCTCCGATCACCAACACGTCATAGGTCTGTGTCATCCGCCCAGTCTGGTGCAGGTCACGATTCGGCAACAGTTCGGCTCCTGCGTACGTTTCGCGCAACGAAGCCGCCAGCGGGAGTCGTGCAGATCGTATGAGCACACTCCGCGCACTCGCCGCTGCGGCCACGGTGGCCGCCCTCGCCCTGCTCGCCGGCTGTTCCGGCGCGTCCTCCGCATCCCGCGCCGACCCGGTGGCTGCCGGCGGTGCAGCCGAGGACAGCTCCTACTCCAAGGCGGACGGCAACCCCGAGGCGGCCCCGGTCCCGGCCCCTGCCGACCAGCCCGACACCACGCTCACCCCGAAGCTGGCCCGGACCGCCCAGGTGAGCCTGACCGTGCCTGACGTCGAGGGCGCGGCCGTGAAGCTACGGTCCCTGGCCGCATCGGTGAACGGCCAGGTCACCGCCGAGAACCTGGTCACCGAGACCGACGCGGAGGCGAAGCAGCGTCTGACTTCGGTGGTGGTGATCTCGGTCCCGGCCGAAGCACTGGACTCCACCCTCGAACAGCTGAAGTCGATCGGGACCGTGACCAACCGGGTGATCTCTTCCGAGGATGTCACCACCCAGGTCGCCGACGTGGACTCGAGGGTGCGCACGCTCAACGATTCCATCGCACGGCTGCGCGAGCTGTGGAGCAAGGCCGGAAGCGTCCGTGAGCTCTCTGAACTCGAGAGCCAGATCACCGACCGCATCTCCGAGCGCGACTCGTTGGTTGCCCAGCAGCGCGCGTTGGCGGGACGGGTCGCGAACTCACCGGTCACGATCAGCCTCACCCTGCCGGAGCAGGCCAGCGAGCTCGAAACCACTGGCTTCATGGGTGGACTGCTCGCGGGCTGGAATGCGCTGGTCTCGAGCAGCCGCATGCTGATGACCGTGGTCGGCGCGGTGCTGCCGTTCGCCGCAGCCGTCGCGATCATCGCGATCCCCCTGCTGGTCTGGCGACGGCGCAGGGCCAGGCTGCCCCGGCCGGACGGGAAGGGCCCCGGCCAGACCGCCGCATCCGGTGGCGGCACTCCCGACGCCGGCGACGCCACCAGCTAGAGGGTGTGTCCCCCTTCGGGGGGACAGACGCCGACGGACGCCGTTCCGTAGCATGGCCCTTGCAGGGGGGGAGCAGTCGCTCGCTGTTGCGAGGCCGTTGGCCGGGAGCGACTGACCTGAGGATGACCACGTCGCAGCACACGTCTTGGGGGCGGAGGGACCGATCGGTCCCTCCGCCCCGAAGTGTTTGTCGGCGGGATCACCGCACCGCGGTGGTGTCCACGAGTCCTGCATCCACGAGCCGGCCTCCCCAATAGGCGCCGACGGCGACATCACCAGACGCGATGCCGGGCAGTCTCCGGGAGGTGCTCCGGTCCACTCGAAGGGCGAGCTGGCCGGCCAACTCGGGATGGGCCTGCACCTCGGATGCGGGTAGCCCCCGCGGGTCGTAGAACAGGACGGCCGAATCGCCTCCGGTGATGTCCTCGGCATCCACGGCCAGCGAGCCGGTCGCACCCCAGGCCAGCCGGAACTCCAGCCGCGACGGATCCACCGGGAGGGCATCGACCGGCCAGGCGACGAGGTCGGGCGAGACCCAGGTGCCGCGCACCGAAGCGAGGCTGGGTTCGGTGGTGGGACGCGTCACCGCGGTCGACACCGCATGCGTGGCCAGGTCGTAGCTCACCCGCACGATCAGCCCGCTCGACGGCACCGTGACCGTGACGTTGGCGTTGGGATAGGACTCGTCCCATCCCAGGTTGTGGGCGACCTTGAACTCGTAGGTGCCGGCCGGCAGCTCGCTGGTCGCCCAGGTGTAGGTGCCGTCCCCGTCCGGGTCCTCGAGCCAGGGACGCATGCAGTCCGGAGCCCAGTCCGTGCCGCAACCGAGTTCGGAGTTCCAGCTACCCGGTGCGGTGATGATCGGCCCCTCGGCGTCAGAGGTCACCCAGTGCGTGCGGTGGTCGTAGTAGAACGTGACCGGATCCCCGGTCAGCTTGAGCGAGATGTTCGACCCGTTCTTCACGGCGTTGGCCCCGTAGTTCTCGTCCCAGGTCTTGTTGATCGCGACCTTGTAGGCGTAGGTGGCCGGGGGGAGGGTGTAGCTGCCCTTCCAGATCTGGTCCTTGGTGTCGAGGGTCAGTTGGGCCTGCTCACAGGCCGGGTTCCAGTCGCCGCCACAACCCATCGAGCTGTTCAGGTCGCCTGGCACGCTGACCGCGGACGGTTGCGTGACCGGACCGACGGTCCCCGTGTCGCCACCCGACGCCTCGGGCGTGCCCACGATGCCGTACGAGGCGGACGCGGAGACGTGCCCGACCGCGTCCTTCACGACCACCCGGTACTCCAGCAGGGTGCCCAACGGGTAGCCGGACACGTCATGGAACACCCGGTACGGGGCATTGTCGTCGGTGCCCAGCGACTGCCAGGCGGTCGTGCCGACCGGCCGGAACCAGAAGCTCGCCTGCACGAACTGGTTCGTGTTCGGCTCGGCCGAGATCTCCGCCCGGCCGCCCACCACTCCGCCCGGCTCCGGGGCGGTAACGGTGACCGCGAGCGGTCGTCGGCCAACGTCCACGTGGCTGTTGGTCTTGTAGACGACCGCGGAGAGCGCGGGGACCGTGACGGTGATCCGTGCGTCGCGGCCGGTGCGCAGCGACCCGCGGGCGCCGTAGAGCGCGGAGAACCGGGCATTCGCGTTGAAGGTGTCGAACGTCGCGGTCTTCGCCGTGGTGGCGTTGTTCAGGGCCACCACGTACTCGGCGCCGGTCCTCGCGTCGATCCGGGAGAACGCGTAGATGCCGGCCTTCGCCGACGCGTAGCGGTGCACCTGGGCACCGTCCGCCAGCGCCGGGTTGGCCGCCCGGAGCTTCGCCAGGTCGCGGATGAACCGGTACAGCGGTGCCGACGGATCGAAGCGGTCCTTCGACCCCGGACTGCCGCCCAGCACGTCCTCGGAGGCGTACTGCGCGGTTTGCGTGGCGAACATGTCCTGGCGGGCGTCCTTGTCGCCGCCCGCACCGATGAAGCCCTGCTCGTCACCGTAGTAGGTGATCGGCTGGCCGCGGGTGAGGTACATCAAGGCGTCCGCCAGCTCCACCCGCTTCATCAGATCCGCATCGTCGCTGACGCCGCCGGCCTTCAACAGGTAGCTGAGCCGCCCCATGTCGTGGTTACCCAGGAACGTGGGCAGCTGGTAGGCGTTCGAGTCGGCGTCGGTGTAGTAGTCGTCGTCGGCGTACAGGTCGCGCAGGCCCGTGGTCGCCTTCCCGAGCGCGAACGCCTGCGCCTGAGCCTGGAAGCCGAAGTCGAGCGTCGCGGGCAGCCCGGCCGTGGTCGAGTACGTGCTCATGAACGAGGGACGGGCGTCGTACACCTCGCCGAACATGAAGAAGTCACGGTTGCCGATCCGCTTCGCCTCGGCCTGCATCGCCGGGGCGAACTCCTGCCAGAACGGGATGTCGACGTGCTTGACGGTGTCGATCCGGAACCCGTCGATGCCGAAGTCGACCCAGGCCCTGTAGACGTCGATCATGCCGTCGACGACCTCAGGGTTCTCGGTGAACAGGTCGTCGAGGCCGACGAAGTCGCCGTACTCGCTGGATTCCCCGGCGAAGGTGGAGTCGCCACGGTTGTGGTACAGCGTGCGGTCGTTCAGCCACGCCGGGGTCTTCGCCGTGGCGTCCGCGGGGCTGTCGAACACAGGGTGGTAGGGGAAGGAGGTGTTCACGTCCAGCGCCGGGAAGTCGGGAGAGTTGGCCACCACGGCCGCGTCGAAGACCTTGCCGTTGGCGTCGGTGTAGGGCCGGTCGCTGGTCGGGATGTAGGTGTAGGTCTTCTCGGCGTAGTCGATCACGTCCGCGGTGTGGTTGGTGATGATGTCGAAGAACACCTTCATGCCCTTCGCGTGCGCTGCTCTGATCAGCTTCTTCATGTCGGTGTTCGTGCCCAGGTGCGGGTCGATCGTGGTGAAGTCGGTGATCCAGTAGCCGTGGTAGCCGGCGCTCTCGTTACCGGTCGTGCCCTGCACGGGCTTGTTGGTGAACGAGGGCGTCAGCCAGATCGCCGTGGTGCCCAGGCCCTTGATGTAGTCGAGCTTGCTGATCACGCCTTTCAGGTCGCCACCGTGGTAGAAGCCCTTGTCGGTGGGGTCGAAGCCGGTGGCCAGACGCCCACCGACGAGGCCGCCGGTGTCGTTGGAGGGGTCACCGTTGGCGAAACGGTCGGCCATCAGGAAGTAGTAGCGCTCGTCGGTCAGCGGCGGCCGCAGCGAGTTCAGGGCGAGCTTGCGGTCAGCAGGGGTGGTGGCTCCGCTCAGGGTCACCGGCTGCACGCCGATCCGGTGGTTGTCGGCGTCGAAGCTGAAGACCAGGTCGGCGGTTCCGACCAGGCTGAGCGGGATGTTCGCGCCGCCGGCAGTGCCGCCGGCGCCGTAGTTGACGTTCCAGCTGTCGTTGACGGCGATCTTGAACTCCCAGCTGCCCGCCGGCACGTGGAAGGTGGCCTGCCAGGTGGCGGTGCCATCTACTCGGCTGAGGTGGGTGGCGGCGCAGTCGGGCTGCCAGTCGGCGGTGCAGCCGAGCTCGCTCTGCAGCGAGCCGGCGACGGTGACGGAGGTGGTCTCGGCCCGGGCAGACGTGGCGCCGACGACGAGGAAGCCGGACGCGAGGACTGCGGCGAGCAGGAGGCTGAGGAGGGAACGACGCATTCGAAGGCTCCTTCGCGATCGAAGCGGTGGCGGCCGCTGCGGGGGTGATTCCGGCAGACTAACCGCCCGGTCCGACATCGGGAAGGGGGCGCCGTTGCCCCAGCGTGCACCGAGTGTCGGCGCGAGCCGTTATGGTGACGCGGTGCACAAGCTCACCGTTGCGCAGGGCACAGCGCTGAGCGCCGGGGCAGTCCTCGGCGCGGGTGTGATCGCGCTGCCGGCGGTCGCGGACGCCGTGGCCGGCCCGGCCTCGCTGGTGGCGTGGCTGACGCTGGTGCTGCTCTCGGCGCCCCTGGCCTGGGTCTTCGGAGAGCTCGGCGCCCGGTTCCCCGACGGCGGCGGCGTGTCCGGATACGTCCGCCGCGCCTTCGGCACCCGGGCGGCGGACGCGGTCGGCTGGATCTTCTACTTCGCGGTTCCGCTCGGCGCGCCGGCCGCATGCGCGTTCGCAGGAGGCTACGTCGCCGACGCGGTCGGAGGTGGACAGGTGACCCGGCTGGTCACCTTCGTCGGCATCGTTGCCGTGGTGTTCGTGATGAACTGGCTGGGCCTGCACGTGTCCGGGCGGGTGCAACTGTTGCTCTCCGCGTCGCTGGCCGGGCTGCTCCTTGTGACGGTTGCTGCCGCGCTGCCGCACGCCGATCTGGCGAACCTGACGCCGTTCGCGCCCTCTGGCTGGGGGGCCGTCGGGTCGGCAGCCGCGCTCCTGGTCTGGGCATTCGCAGGGTGGGAGGCGGTCTCCTCGCTCTCCCCGGACTACGGGGATCCGCGCCGCGATGTGCCCCGCGCGACGATGCTGGCTGTGGTGGTGGTCGGGGTGCTCTACCTCTCGATCGCCTGGGCCAGCGTTGTGGTGCTCGGTCCGTCGCTGTCCTCCAGCCAGGCGCCGCTGGCGGACCTGCTCGCCATGGGCTTCGGCGAGGCGTCCCGTCCGGTGATCGCGGTGGTCGCGGTGCTGCTCACGGTCGGCACGGTGAACGCCTACATCGCCGGAGCATGCCGGCTGGGCGCGGCCCTCGCCAGGGAGGGCGCCCTGCCGTACCGCTTCTTCGGGACCGTGCGCAGGTCGCTGGTGTTCGTGGTCCTCGCGTCCGTGGTGGCCGAGTTCCTGCCCATCGAGCTGCACACCCTGATGCTGCTCGTCACCGGCGGCCTCACACTGGTCTACGTGCTGGGCACCGCCGCGGCGGTGCGGCTACTGCCGGGCCGGGGCGCGAAGGCCGTCGCCGGAGTCGCACTGGCCAGCGTGGCCGTCCTCCTCTGGCTCACCGGCTGGCCGGCGCTGCTCGGCCTCGGGGTGGCCGCAGGGGCCGTCGGCTACCGTGCGTGGGCCGATCGGTCCCGGGCCGCTCGCGGGCTCAGCAGCCGGCCAGGTGCAGCCGCAGCGGAGCGTCCGTCATCACCTGGTGAGTGACCTGCCCGGGAGCGCCGTCGAGATGCTCCATCGCTGCGGTGTGGCAGGCGACCCAGACGCTCGTCGCCCACGCGACCTGCAGTTCTTCGTCGGCGAACTCGCGCCCGCTCGCTGCCTGGTAGGACGCGAGCACGTGCTCACCCTCCACGACCGGCGCGATCCGGGCCTGGTCCGGGAGTCCGTTGAAGCCCGTGGCGACGCAACCCACCAGCACCGCCGCGGGACGGGCCGCGAGTTCCTCCCAGCCGTGAACCACGGGGCGGGGGGTGCCCTCCGGGCCGTCGAGCCAGCGGACGTGAACCCCACTCAGTCCGCCGTGTCCGACCACGGCAGGGAGGCGAGCGGCGAGCAGACGCTCCCGGGAGGCCTCGGCGTACCTGGTCAGTCCGGCCGGCAGGTCACGCCGCACAGCCTCCGGGTCCCGGAGGGGGTCGACCGGTGGCCACAGCCGCCTGGCCGCCCGATGGTCGTAGCGCAGCCACGTGGGCGGAGGGGCGAAGCCGGCCGGGTCGGCGTCCGCGAGCGCGGCGATCAACGCGGCTTGCAGGCGTCCGTAGTTGCCGGGTGGATCGTCGGACGGCCAGATCGCCCCGTCGCTGCGCCACGTCTCGGCGAGGACGGCGAGGTCGGCGTCGTCGGACAACAGTGCGGGGCCGGCCAGCGGTGCCGGGCAGTCGATGCCCTTCGCATACGCGGTGCGGTGCGCTGTGGTGCAGGCGTTCAGGCGATCGGAGGCGGGTCGCACCTTGACCGCGATCACCCGGCCGTCGGCGAGTTCGAAGCCCCACAACTGCGACGAGGGCGCCTCGGTGATGAAGCTGTGCACGGGAAGAGATCCGAGGTGACGCTCGCACCAGGCGGCGATCGTGCCCGGTGGGGCAGGGTCGGCGGTGTTGGCGGTCACGTGGCGAGACTAACCACGCCTCCTGACTCGCGCTGGCTTGCTAAGAGAATCAAGTTGCACTAAGAATGCTGAGTGTGACCCTCAGCCCGCGTGAACGCGAGGTGCTCGCGCTGCTGCGTGCGCAACCCATGCTGGACGCGGCGGGCCTGGCCCGCAGCCTCGGCACCAGCAAGGGGGCGATCGCGGTCACGCTCTCCTCGCTGAGCCAGAAGGGGGAGATCGTCGGACGCGGCTACGTGCTGCGCGGCGAACCGTGGGCTGTGGTGGTCGGGGGAGCCGCCTGGGATATCAAGGCCCGGAGTCACGCAGCCGCCCGCCTGCACACCTCCAATCCGAGCGTCGTCAGCCGGACGCCGGGCGGTGTGGGCCGCAACATCGCCGAGGGCATCGCCCGCTTGGGCGGGCGGGTGCACCTGGTCGCGGCCGTGGGCGCGGACGCGGCCGGCAGGGAGCTGCTGGCCCGAACCGCGGAGGCGGGCGTCTACGTCGACCAGGTTGTGCTGAGTCCACACCCCACCGGCAGCTACCTTGCGGCGCTCGACGCCGATGGCGAGCTGGTCATCGGCCTGGCCGACTTCGCCGCCACCGACGCGATGGACGTCGAGGAACTCGCCCGGGCCCGGGAGTTGCTCGCCCGCGCGGACGTCGTGGTGGTGGACGGCAATATCCCCGTCCCCGTGGCGGGGTGGGTACTCGGTGTGGCGGCGGCGAGCGGCGTCCGGGTCGTGCTCGAGCCGGTCAGCGTCGCCAAGGCCGGACGGATCGCGCCGCTGCTCGTTCCTGAGCGCCCGGTCTTCGCCGTGACTCCGAACGTTGACGAGCTGGGCGCCCTCGTTGGCCACCCGGTGGCCGACTCCACCGACGACATCGTGGCCGCCGCCGATGAACTGCACCAGCGGGGAGTCGCGCATGTCTGGGTGAGCCGCGGGGCCGCCGGCAGCCTGCTGGCCGGCGGGGGAGAGTGCCTTCCGATCGCCGCAGTGCCGGCCCGGGTCACCGATGTCACCGGGGCCGGTGACGCCATGACCGCAGGGTTCGTGCACGGGCTGCTCGCCGGCGAGGAGCCGGCGGCGGCCGCGCGGGACGGACACCTCGCCGCAGCGCTCACCGTGGCCAGCGGACACACCGTCCCCCCAGACCTGGGTGTCGCCTTTGCCGCGGCGCTCGCCGATCACCCTGCCCAATCCGAAGGAGCCAGACCATGACCGCACCGCACCCGATGCTCGCCGTCACCGAGGAGGTGCGCGAGGCGCTCGCGTCCGGGAAGCCGGTGGTGGCGCTGGAGTCGACGATCATCAGCCACGGCATGCCCTACCCGAAGAACGTGCAGACCGCCCGCGAGGTCGAGCAGATCATTCGGGACGGCGGCGCAGTGCCGGCAACGATCGCCGTGCTGCACGGAGTCCCGCGGATCGGTCTGGACGACGCGGAGCTCGACCTGTTGGGCTCGGACGAGCACGTGCGGAAGGTGAGTATCCGCGACCTGCCCTACGTCGTCGCCCGCGGCGAGCATGGTGCGACCACGGTCGCCTCCACGATGCGGCTGGCTGCGCTGGCAGGGATCCGGGTGTTCGTCACCGGCGGTCTCGGCGGCGTGCACCGGGGCGCCGAGCATTCGATGGATATCTCCGCCGACCTCACCGAGCTGAGCCTCACCAACGTCGCCGTGGTCAGCGCGGGGGTGAAGTCGTTGCTGGACATCGGACGGACGCTCGAGGTGCTGGAGACCCTCGGGGTGCCGGTGATCACCGTGGGATCGGACGACTTCCCCTCCTTCTACTCGCGCTCCAGCGGCTTCGGTTCGCCGCTACGGATGGACGGCACGGCCGAGGTGGCGCGCGCGATGAAGGCGAAGTGGGATCTCGGCCTGGCCGGCGGGCTGGTGATCGCGAACCCGATCCCGGCGGACGAGGAGATCCCCGAGGCCGAGATCGGCGCCCTGATCGCCACGGCCGTCGCGGAGGCGGACACGAAGGGCATCACAGGTGCGGCGATCACGCCGTACCTGCTGGGCCGGATCGTCGAGCTCTCCGGAGGCGAGTCGCTGCGGGCCAACATCGCCCTGGTGAAGAACAACGCACGGCTGGGTGCCGCGATCGCCGCGGAGTACGCCGAGCTCTGATTCACGCCCGAGGACCGTTCCGGGCCTGACAGCCCTGTGCTGGCCGGGGATCGGGCCCCGTCCTGTCCCGGCCCACGACGGAGAGCGCGCGGCCACGCGCGGCCCGAGCGCGGGAGCGGGAGCGCAGACAGCCTGGCGTCTCCGTCCGGCGGATCAGTCGTCGTCGACCAGCAGGTCGACCTCGTCCTCCAGCACCTCGGCCTCGGCGACGGCGTGCCCTGCGCCGCGCGGACGCCCGGCGCGCACCCATGACCAGTACAACCCGGCCGCAGCGAGAGCGGTCGCCGCGAGCGAGCCGATCGCCGCGGGACGCGCCAGGTTGGCGACCAGGGTGAAGGCCACCACGAGGGCCGCGGCCACGTTGAGGACAACCCACCAGGGCTTGCGGTCGTGAAGCGAGAACCGTGCCATGGCGAGCAGGCCGGTCAGGAAGCTGACGAACACCGCGACCGCGTAGAACAGCACGAGTTCCTGGTCTCGCGCACCGGCAGCGAGTACCACGACCATGGAGATGATCGCGAACACGACGACGCCGATCACCGGCACGTGATGGACGTTCGTCGGCCGAGCGGACGCCACCATGTACCAGACCGGGATCACGGCTTACCTGATCAAGACCGACGAGTCCTCGAACCTCGAAATCATCGGCAACACCGAATTCGGCAAGGGATACAACGCGATTGCCGTGTCGAAGGACAACTCACAGTTGCGTGATCTGATCCAGAAGGCGCTCGTCGAACTTCAGTCGGACGGCATCTACGCCGCGATCCATGATGCCTGGGGTCTCGGCGCGAACACGGTCGACGAGATCACAGTCAACGACGGCCTCAAGTACAACCAGCCGTCGTAAACAATACGAAAGGAACCTTTCAGGAAATGGTACGCGTACTGTACGTTGGCGACACTCAGGTGGAAACCCTTATTGCCGCCAAGGGGATAGACACATTCACCCATACCTATTACCGGGATTCGGCATCGGTTCTGCGAGATGCGCTGGGGCCCCGCCCAGGTATCGAGCTCACCCACATGCCGGCGGCGGACATACGCACCAAGTTCCCGAGTTCGGCTGAGGCTCTGTCGCAGTACGACGTCATCATCCTGTCCGACGTCGGCTACCTGAACTTCAAGATGCCCTTCGGGAACCGGGAGCGGATGACTCCGATGGGGCCGAATCTGGTGACGCCGTTCAAGCAGTGGGTTCTCGATGGCGGTGGCCTGATCATGGCCGGCGGCTGGCTGACCTTCTCCGGCATCTACGGGAAGGGCATGTGGGGCGGCTCGCCGATCGAGGATGTGCTCCCTGTGACCATGCGGCAGGGCGTGGACGATCTCATTGACCACCCTGATGGTGCCACCGTCCAGCTCACTCATCCGGAGCACCCGATCCTGAAGGGGATCGAGATGCCTGAGGACCGGCTGATCCTTGGCTACAACCTGGTTCAGCCCAGGCCCGAGGCGCAGGTCATCGCAACCAGCCGCAACGACCCTCTGATGGTCGTGGGCGAGGCCGGGAAGGGCCGCTCGATCGCCTACACCACCGACCCGACCTACCACCTGTGCGGAAACCTGCCCGACTGGCCCGACTACGGCCTGTGGTGGGAGCGCATGTGCAAGTGGGCGGCAGGGGCGATCTAGCCGGCAACTCTGCTGGGGACCCGGCTCGTCCGGGTCCCCACAACCGAACAATTCCTAGAGAGATCACCAGATGAAGAAACTGAAACTCACGGTGGCCTTCGAGGACGGCGACTACGTCGTCTTCGCGAAGCTCCACTACGATCGGGCCCCCAACCTGATCGCCGCCATCGAGAAGGTCGTCCCCTTCTCCAACCCCGTCCGCCACGCCCGCATCTGTGAGAGCGAGTGGATGCTGTCCACGCCCTATTTCGCGGTCGAGGACGAGAACTTCTCCTACCCCGATCCCGGTGACATCAGCCTGCACCGCGCCGGCCCGCATTTCTGCGGCTGGTACGAGCGGATCTCCCCGATCGGCACTACGGACATCTTCGCCAGCGTCGCACCCGAGGACCTGGAGGAGTACCGCAAGAAGATGGGGCGGACCTGGGAGCACCCCGGAGCGAAGATGACGGTCGACATCGTGGAGGTTGACGCATGAACCCGATTGCTCAAGAGCTCTTCGAGACCGGCGATCGCTATCTGGTTGAGCGGCCCGACGACATCGTCGCCATGCGTTCCCGCATGGGCACTCGCGGCCAGAACATGACCGTGCAGATCTACGCGTTCAGCGCCCTGAGCAGTTCTGTCGACGCGATGTACCTCCTGCAGGAGGCCGTTGCCAAGGACGAGTACGACTTCGACACGGTCGTGAAGTTCGCCGTCGACTGGCTCTCCACGCTCGCGCCGCCCGCCGATGACAGCCAGACGCATGCCATCATCGGGCACCGCGCGTCCATCCATTACCGGCTGGACAACCTCGCTGATCTCGTCTCGAGGGCCAGCGCCGCGATCAAGCGGGCCAGCACCCGCGACGAGGTGCGTGAACTCCTCCAGGCACTGGAGCACTACCTCAACCAGGTCCGGACCTGGATCGACCTGGAGTTCCCCTGGCATGAGCTGGCAGTTCGGTACGCCGAGATCATGGGAGACCCGGTTCCCCGTCCGGCACCCTGACCAGGAGACGGGGGGCGGGCCGGCCAACGGGCCCGCCCCCTCTGGCTCCTCCGGTACGCGCGGGGTCGACCGGATTGCCGATAGTGGCCCGACTGGTCGCCGATGGTACGGTTCATGCCGATGAAAACCGAGCCCCCTTCATCAGACTCCCTTCGTCCCCGCAGGCGGCGAAGCAACTACACCGCTCGCGGCGTGACGATCCTCGATGTCGCTCGACTCGCCGGTGTATCCACTGCCACGGTCTCGCGAGTCCTGGGTGGAACGGAACGGGTTTCCCCAGAACGCTCCCAGCGGGTCTACGAGGCCGTGCAGCAGCTGAACTATCAGCCGGATCGGGTCGCCCGCCGGCTGCGCGCCCCTGGACGTCAACTCTGGGCACTGGTGGTCTCCGACATTGAGAACCCGTTCTTCACCAGCCTCGCCCGGGGCGTGGAAGACGCCGCTCACGAATCCGGCGCCGTCGTGATCCTGTGCAACTCCGATCTGGATCCCGAGCGCGAGAAGCGCTACTTCGAAATCGCCGTCACCGAGCGGGTTGGCGGTGTGGTGCTGGCACCGAGTTCGCCGCGAGTCGACATCAGCGTCCTGCAACAGGCGAAGGTGCCCGTGGTCGTGGTCAACCAGCCACTCGCGCACGCCACCGTGGAGACGATTACATCGGACAACACCACGGGTGGCGAACTCGCCGCCGAGGAGTTCCTGGCGCACGGCTATCGGCGGATCGCCGCCATCGTCGGCCAAACCACGGCCCAGGGCTGGAGCAACCGCCTGATCGGCCTGCGGGAACGACTCGCTGCCCGGGGTGGAGAGGTCGTCGAGGTCAAGTACATGAACAACCGCATCGACGGCGGCGTTGAGGCGATGGAGCAGCTGCTGGCTCAGCGGGACGACTTCGACGCGGTCTTCGTCTCGAACAACCAGATGACCGTCGGCGCCCTGCGCGCACTTCATGCCGCAGGCCTTTCGGTGCCCCAGGACGTCGGAATGATCGGCTGCGATCTGGGCAGCACCCCGATGACCTACCCGGTCGAAATCACCTCGGTGAATCAGGATCCCCGTCGGATGGGGTTCCTTGCGGGTGCCTGGGTGATGGAGTCCCACGACGAGTCCGAAGAGCGGCAGACCACCTACCTGACCCCCCTGCTGTCCAGGGGCGACAGCCTGGTGCACCACGCACCGCCGAGCTGACCCGCCCGCTGTGTGGCAGGTTGCCTTCGATGGGACATCGGGTATCTCGATGTCGGGGGAGTGGCGGTTCGCGGTGCGTACCGGGCGAGACCCTGCAGACCTTGCGAGGCCGGCCTGGGCGATTCTGGTCGGCTCCGGACATGACCGTGGCCCTGACCGTCTCACCTGGTCAGAGCCACAATCGCTGGGTGTCCGAGAGAGGACTTGAACCTCCACGCCCGATAAAGGGCACTAGCACCTCAAGCTAGCGCGTCTACCTATTCCGCCACCCGGACAGGGTGTGCCCGAGGATCGCCCGGACAGCCAGAGCACTATACCCAATCGGCGCGCCGGTTGGCGAAACGACGGACGGGCCAGCGTCCGTGCCAGTGGCAGGATGGCCCCATGAGCGCCGTCCCCACCGCGGCCGACGAGGTCGCCGGCCTGTGCAGCGAACTGATCCGGTTCGACACGTCCAACTTCGGGCCTGACGGCTCGAAGGGGGAACGGGAGGCCACAGAGTACGTGGCCGCGAGGCTGGACGAGGTGGGGATCAGCAGCACGGTGCTGGAGTCCGAGCCTCGGCGCACCTCGCTGGTCGCCGAGTGGGCGCCGGTCGGGTGCGACTCCTCGCTGCCCCCGCTGCTCATCCACGGCCACACCGACGTCGTGCCCGCGGTCGCGTCCGACTGGCAGGTGGACCCGTTCGCCGGCGAGGTCGTCGACGGCTACGTCTGGGGCCGCGGTGCGGTCGACATGAAGGACTTCGACGCCATCATTCTCGCGGTGGTCCGGGAGCGGATGCGCACCGGGCGCCCGCCGCGCCGCCCCGTCCGGCTGGTCTTCACCGCCGACGAGGAGGCCGGGGGTCCGAAGGGTTCCGCCTGGCTCACGGAGCACCACCCCGATCTGCTTGCCGACTGCACCGAGGCGATCGGGGAGGTGGGGGGCTTCTCGCTCACCGTGAACAACCGGCGGCTGTACCTCGTGCAGACAGCGGAGAAGGGAATCGCCTGGCTGAAGCTGATTGCGGACGGCACCGCAGGGCACGGATCGATGCGCAACGACGACAACGCGATCACCCAGCTCGCGCAGGCAGTGAGCCGGGTCGGGTCCTACTCCTGGCCGGCCCGGATCCGCCCGGCGCAGCAGCAGTTCCTCGACGCGGTGGAGGATGCGCTGGGCGTCCGGGTCACCGCGGACGACGCCGAGCAGACCCTGGCCCGGCTCGGGACGATCGCGCGGATGGTCGGTGCGACCATGTCGAACACGGCTAATCCCTCAATGCTGGCCGGTGGCTACAAGGTGAACGTGATCCCCGGCCAGGCGAGTGCCGGCATCGACGGGCGGTTCATCCCCGGCTTCGAGCAGGAGTTCTACGACACGATCACCGAACTGGTCGGCGAGCACGTGCGCTACGAGGTGGTCAATGGCGACGTGGCCGTCGAAACCAGCTTCGACGGCGACCTGGTGGGCGCCATGACCGCAAGCCTGCAGGCCGCCGACCCCGGATCGCTCGCCGTGCCATTCATGATGAGCGCAGGCACCGACGCCAAGGCGTGGTCGAAGCTCGGCATCCGCTGCTTCGGGTTCGCACCGCTGCGGCTGCCCCCCGAACTGGACTTCGTCGCCCTGTTCCATGGTGTGGACGAGCGGGTACCGATCGAGTCGCTGACGTTCGGCTGCCGGGTGCTGGACGACTTCCTCGACCGGGCCTGACCTGACGGGTGATGACCGGGCCACGTCTTTCGGGGTCGACGTGGCTGCCTCCGTGCGGGGTCGGCCCCGAGTGGTTGGACGAGCACGTCGACTGGCTGCCCGGGTCCGGCATCAGGACGGACGCTCGCCGCGGGCGGCGATCGCAGCGAACCTCGCGATCCGGGACGCTCTCGTCTCCTCCCGTCTTGCCAGCGCGATCGAGGCGAGCACCTGCTTCCTCAGCGACGGCGGGTAGGCGTCCCAGGTGGCTCGGGCACGCGGGTCTGCGTCCAGCGCCACGGTGAGCGCGGCGGGCTCCTGGAGCGCGTCCACGGAGTCGTAGATCGTCCACATGCCGTTGGCCCTGGCGCGCTCGATCTCGGCGATTCCGGCGGGCTGCAGGCGTCCCTCGCGTTCGAGGTCGGCCACCCGGGCCTTGTTGCTCGCCGACCACGGGCTGCCCGGGCGGCGGTGGGTCATCCACAGCATCGATCGCCGCTCGTCCAGCGGCCTGGACTGCCCATCGATCCAACCCCAGCACAGTGCCTCGCGGATCAGCTCGCCGTAGCTCAACTGCACGCCACCCGCCCCCGGCCGCCGGAGCACGACCCAGACTCCCTCCCGGCGCCGGTGGTTCACGTCCAGCCAGTCGTGCCAGTCGGCGATGCTGTCCGGCTGGAACCGCTCGGCGTCGGCCATGCCCATGGTCAGCTCGGGGTCAACGTCGGCTCGTAACCCTCCCGCATCACGTTCGGGCCACCGGAGACGTCGTCGAGGGCCGCGGTGATCTCCGCGGGCAGCTCCAGGTCCTCGGTTGCGAGGTAGGGCTCCAGCTGGGCCACCGTCCGGGCACCGAGCAGGGGAGCGGTCACCCCGGGCGCGTCCCGCACCCACATCAGCGCGATCTGGCCGGGGGTGAGGTCCAGGCCGTCCGCCGCGGTCGCCACGGCGTCCACGACAGCGCGGGACCGGGCCTCGAGATACGGCTCGACGAACCACGCGAAATGCGTGGACGCGCCGCGCGACCCCCGTGGACGCCCGGTCCGGTACTTGCCGGTCAGCACGCCGCGGCCCAGGGGCGACCAGGGGAACAGACCCATCCCGAACGCCCGGATCGCGGGGATCACTTCCACCTCCGCGCGACGGGCCAGCAGCGAGTACTCCACCTGTGCGGACGTGATCGGCGTGCGGCCCGGGAACGCGGCCTGCCACGTGGCGGCCTGCGCGGTCTGCCAGCCGACGAAGTTGCACACGCCGGCGTAGCGCACGTCGCCGGCGGCGACGGCGGTGTCGATCGCGGCCAACGACTCCTCCAGCGGCGCCTGGCCCCAGGCGTGCAGCTGCCACAGGTCCACGTACTCGGTGCCGAGCCGGCGCAACGAGCTGCGCAGGTCGGACAGCAGGCTCGTCCGCGAGGTGTCGACCACGCGCTGGCCGTCCCGGATACCGAAGCCGGCCTTGGTGGCCAGGATGAGGTCCTCACGGCCGACGTCGCCGGCGCGCAGCATCCGTCCGAGCATCCGCTCGGCGTCGCCCGCGGCGTAGGCGGCAGCCGTGTCGACAAGGGAACCGCCCGCCGCGACGAACGCACGTAGCAGGGGACGCGCGTCCTCGAGCCGGGTCTCCCGGCCCCAGGTGAGCGTGCCCAGCCCGAGCCGCGACACCGCCAGCCCGCTGCTGCCGACCGCCCTGCGCTGCATATCGACGCAGCCTACGGCTGGAGGACGCCGCTCACCAGCAGCCCGGCCACGAGCGCGGCCAGCGCCAGCCGGTACCAGACGAAGATCGAGAAGGTGTGCTTGCTGACGTACCTCAGCAGCCAGTGGATCACGGCAAGGCCGATGGCGAAGGCGATCACCGTCGCCACGATCACCGGGCCCCAACTGACCTCTGTGCCCGGGATGTCCTTGAGCTTGAACAGGCCGGAGATGAACACGGCCGGGATCGCCAGCAGGAACGCGTAGCGGGTGGCTGCCTCACGCTTGTAGCCGAGGAACAGGCCGCCGGCGATCGTGGCGCCGGAGCGGGACACGCCGGGAATCAGCGCCAGCGCCTGCGCGAAGCCGAACGCGATGCCGTCCACCCAGGTGAGCTGGGAGAGGTCGTAGGTGTTCCGCGCGACCCGGTCGGCCACCCAGAGCACGATGCCGAAGCCGGCGAGCATCGCCACGGTGATCCACAGGTTGCGCAGGCTGGTGTCGATGGCGTCCTGGAAGAGCAGGCCGAGCACGCCGATCGGGATGGAGCCGATGATCACCAGCCAGCCCATCCGGGCGTCCGGGTCATCGCGGGGCACCCGGCCGACGAGCGAGCGTGCCCAGTGGCTGATGATCCGTCCGATGTCCTTCGCGAAATACAGCACCACGGCCGATTCGGTGCCCAGCTGGGTCACTGCGGTGAACGCCGCACCCGGGTCGTGGCCGCCGAAGAAGAGCTGGCCGACGATCGATTGGTGCGCGCTGGAGGAGACCGGCAGGAACTCGGTGAGACCCTGGACGATGCCCAGCACGATCGCTTCCAACCAACCCATCAGGTTCCCCTCTCGGCTCGGGCATACCCTAGCCGCTGCCCGGTAGCATGCCGCTCATGCGTGCCTGGATGACCCCTGACGTGCCACGGCTGCCCGGCTCGGGGAGTGGACGGGTGCTGGTTCACGACACCCTGACCGGTCGGCTCCAGCCTGCCGGACCCGAGACCGGCGAGGCTCGTCTCTACGCCTGTGGGATCACCCCCTACGACGCGACGCACCTCGGCCATGCTGCCACCTACGTTGCGGTCGACCTGCTGCTGCGGGCCTGGCTGGACGCGGGGCTCGGCGTCCGCTACGCCCAGAACGTCACCGACGTGGACGACCCGCTGCTGGAACGTGCGGAGGCCACCGGCGTGGACTGGGCTGAACTGGCCGCGGAGCAGGTGGAGTTGTACCGCTCCGACATGACCGCGCTGCGGGTGCTCCCGCCGCACCGGCTGGCCGGCGTGGTGGAGAGCCTGGAGATCGTCACCGACCTGATCGGGGTGCTCCGCGACGAACAGGCCGTCTACCAGGTGCCCGACCCGGCCTACCCGGACTGGTACTTCGCCGTGACCAAGGCCAGCAACCTGATGGTCGGCACCGGCATCTCCCTGCTCGAGGCAGAGCACGTCTTCGCCGAGCGGGGCGGCGACCCGGACCGCCCGGGCAAGCGGCACCGCCTCGACTGCCTGGTCTGGCGGCAGGCCCGCCCGGGCGAGCCGGCCTGGGACTCCTGGCTGGGTCGGGGTCGCCCGGGCTGGCACATCGAGTGCACCGCGATCTCGCTGGCCGAACTGGGCGAGGAGTTCGACGTGCAGGCTGGCGGACGCGACCTCGCCTTCCCGCACCACCCGATGTGCGCTGCCGAGGCCAGGATCGCCACGGGACGGCCGATGGCGAAGCTGTTCCTGCACTCCGGCATGGTCGGGCTCGACGGGCAGAAGATGAGCAAGTCGCTGGGCAACCTGGTCTTCGTCAGCCGGCTGCTTGCCGACGGCGTGGACCCGATGGCGATCCGGCTCGTGCTGCTGGCGCACCACTACCGCGGCGACTGGGCGTACACCCCGGCTGCGCTCGCGCAGGCCAAGGCCCGGCTGGACGCGTGGCGAACCGCGGCATCGCGTCCGTCCGGCCCGGACCCGAGGGCCACGCTTGACGCGGTCCGGACGGCACTGCGCACGGACCTGGACGCTCCGGCCGCGCTGGCGGCGATCGACGCGTGGGCTGCGGCCGACGGAGACGACCCGGCCGCCCCTGGCGTCGTCCGCGATCTTGCGGACGCGCTGCTCGGCGTGGCGCTCTGAGGCATCTGGCCGATAGCTGGCCGATAAGGGGACGGTTCTCCTTTTCGTCCACTCCCCACCGGTTGTGGTCGAGGCGGTTGTGGACCGCAAGGAGAACCGTCCCCTTATCGTCCAGTCCCCTTATCGTCCACGCCTCTCTCCGAGATGGGCGGACGCATGGGTGCGCGGGAGGGCCGGTAGGCTGACCCCTCGTGAGCAAATCCTTCGAAGACCTGTTCGCCGAACTGCGCCACCGCGCGGCGACCCGCCCCGAGGGCTCCGGCACCGTCCGGGCGCTGGACGCTGGCGTCCATGCCATCGGCAAGAAGGTCGTCGAGGAGGCAGCGGAGGTGTGGATGGCCGCCGAGTACCAGAGCAGGGCAGAGACTGCTGAGGAGATCAGCCAGTTGCTGTACCACACGCAGGTCCTGATGATCGCGCTGGGCCTCGAGCTCGAAGACGTCTACGAGTACCTGTGAGCGGAGCGGACGTGAACGGTGACCTGCTGAAGATCGCGGTGCCCAACAAGGGCTCGCTGGCCGAGGCCGCCGCGTCCATGCTGCGCGAAGCCGGCTACCGCCAGCGCAGCGACGCGAAGGAGCTCGTGCTCGTCGACGACGCCAACGGCGTCGAGTTCTACTATCTGCGCCCGCGCGACATCGCGGTGTACGTGGGGGAGGGCACGCTCGCCCTGGGGATCACCGGACGGGACATGCTGCTCGATTCCGGAGCCGAGGCCGACGAGGTGATGTCGCTCGGCTTCGGCGGCACCCGGTTCCGGTTCGCCGCTCCCGGCGGACGGTCGATGAGCGTCGCCGACCTGGACGGACGCCGGATCGCAACCTCTTACCCCGGCCTGGTGGCGGCCTACCTGGACAGCCACGGTGTCACCGCCCGGCTGATCCACCTGGACGGCGCGGTGGAGAGTTCGGTACGCCTCGGCGTGGCCGACGTGGTGGCCGACGTCGTCGAGACCGGAACAACGCTCAAGCGGGCCGGCCTGGAACTGTTCGGTGAGGCGATCCTGGAGTCCGAGGCGATCCTGATCCAGCGGCGAGGGGCGGCGGCGCCAGCGGGTCTCGACCTGCTGCAGCGGCGCCTGAACGGCGTGATCACCGCCCGCGACTACCTGATGGTCGACTACAACGTTCCGCGCGAGCTGCTGGACGCAGCCTGTCGCGTGACCCCGGGACTGGACGCGCCCACCGTCTCGCCGCTGGCCAAGGAGGGCTGGGTGGCCGTGCGGGCGATGATCCCGGCGCGGGACGCCCAGCGGATCATGGACGCGCTGTGGGACACCGGCGCGGACGCGATCCTCGTGACCAGCATCCACTCCTGCCGGCTGTAGTCCTCATGGCGACGCTGGGCACCTCAAGTGCCGCCTGGGCCGGCGACCGGGGCGAGCCCGACCCGCAGGTCCGCGAGCTGCTGGCCGCCGCGTCCGACCACGATGGCTACCTGTCCGCGGTCGCAGCCCTGTGTACCGCGCGGTTCCTGCTGCCGGTGATCGCCCTGGGTGACGACGGGGGGGACGGGCCCGACCCGAACCGGCACGCCGAGCTCCAGGCCGCGCTGCTCGAACGGACCGATGGCCGGCGTGCCCTGCCCGCCTTCACCGGTGTGGACGCACTGTCGGCGTGGCGTCCGGACGCCCGACCTGTGCCGTGCCGACTGGACGAACTCGCCGTCGCTGCGGTCGAACAGGAGGCCGAGGCGATCCTGGTCGACCTGGCCGGCCCGCACCCGCTGGTGATCGAGCGGGAACTGCTCGCCGAGCTGGCTCGCGGCCGGCGCCTGGTCCGCCTGGACGACGGCGGCTGGGGCTGGCTCTACGCAGCCGCGGACGAGGCCGATTCGGCGTCGGACGACCCGACAGGGTAGTCTTGCCCTGATCGACTGCCGCCGGTGAGGTGGCTGTCCGCGAAGTGGAGTCCTGAACTCCCACCTGATCGCCCCGCGGGGCGATGGGTCGGTACACGAGGCGGCGTGCTACGTCGTTCGTTCCTCAGGGTCTCCGCACGCGCGGAGGCCCTCTTCCGTTCCGGGTCGATCGGTGAACAGTCCGATCCTTGGAGGAACACATCAGCACTGAACCGCGGATCAACGAACGCATCCACGTGAACGAGGTACGCCTGGTCGGCCCTGCGGGCGAGCAGGTGGGCATCGTGCGCATCGAGGACGCCCTGCGGCTGGCCCGGGAGGCAGACCTCGACCTGGTCGAGGTGGCTCCGATGGCGCGGCCGCCGGTGGCGAAGTTGATGGACTACGGCAAGTTCAAGTACGAGGCGGCGCAGAAGGCGCGCGAGTCGCGGCGCAACCAGACCAACACGGTGATCAAGGAGATGAAGCTCCGGCCGAAGATCGACAGCCACGACTACGAGACCAAGAAGGGTCACGTGGTCCGGTTCCTGAAGGCCGGCGACAAGGTCAAGATCACCATCATGTTCCGCGGGCGTGAGCAGAGCCGACCCGAGCTGGGCTTCAACCTGCTGAAGAAGCTTGCCGACGACGTGGCCGAGGACGGCTTCATCGAATCGGCGCCGAAGCAGGACGGCCGAAACATGCTGATGGTGCTCTCGCCGACCAGGAAGAAGAGCGAGGCCCGCGTCGAGGTGGAGGCAGCGAAGGCCGCCAGGGCTGCCGACCGGGCGGCGAGCGCCGAGGAGGAGCGCCGCCAGGAAGCCGAGCTGCGCGCCGCAGCGCAGGCGTCCGCCCAGCCGAAGAAGAAGCGGGGTCCCGCGGACAACATGGACCCCGACATCGACCTGTAAGAGAAGAAGAGAAGGACAATAGCTATGCCGAAGATGAAGACGCACTCGGGCGCCAAGAAGCGCTTCCGGGTGACCGGCTCGGGCAAGGTCATGCACCGCCAGGCCGGCAAGATGCACCTGAACGAGCACAAGCCGACCAGCCAGACCCGTCGTCTCGACGGCGACAAGGTCGTGGCTCCCGGCGACGCCAAGAAGGCCCGTCGCCTGCTGGGCAAGTACAAGGCCAAGTGACGTCCACCCGGGAAGACTGAGGAGTAACAGACATGGCTCGAGTGAAGCGTTCCGTCAACGCCCAGAAGAAGCGTCGCGAGGTCCTGGACGCAGCGTCCGGCTACCGCGGTCAGCGGTCCCGGCTGTACCGCAAGGCCAAGGAGCAGCTGCTGCATTCCTACGCCTACGCCTACCGTGATCGTCGCGCCCGCAAGGGCGACTTCCGTTCGCTGTGGATCCAGCGGATCAACGCGGCCTGCCGGGCGGAGGGCATGACCTACAACCGGTTCATCAATGGCCTGAAGACCGCCGGCGTCGAGGTCGACCGCAAGATGCTGGCCGAGCTTGCCGTGAACGACAGCGGGGCCTTTGCGGCCCTGGTGGAGGTCGCCAGGGCCAACCAGCCGGCCCAGGCCGCCTGACCAGAGAGGTCACCGACGGCCGGGCCCGCGGAGGGCCCGGCCGTTCACCACATCCGAGAAGAGGTCCGACGATGAGCGTCGCTTCGATCGAACTCCCAGAGCCGCCGCAGGCTGTCCTGCGGGCGGCACGGGCACTGCAACGCCGCCAGGAGCGCAAGGAGACCGGCAAGTTCCTGGTCGAGGGCCGGCAGGCAGTCCGGGAGGCACTACGCGTTCCCGGGGTGGTGGAGGCGGTCTTCTTCCGGTGGGCCGCCGCGATGGACAACGTCGACCTGCTCGACCTCGCCAAGGAGGCCGGCGTCACCTACTACGGGGTGAGCGAGCAGAACCTGGCCACCATGACCGACACCGTCACGCCGCAGGGCGTGGTGGCGGTCGCGCGCGCGGTCGACGTGCCGCTGAAGTCCGTGCTGGGCAAGAAGAAGCCGAAGCGCGAGGAGAAGCCCCGCAAGAAGCACCGTCGCAAGGACGTCTCGCTGGTCGTGATCTGTGCGCAGGTGCGCGACCCGGGCAACGCCGGCACCGTGATCCGGTGTGCGGACGCCTTCGGGGCTGATGCCGTCATCCTGAGCTCCGACTCGGTCGAGGTGTACAACCCGAAGACCGTCCGGGCCAGTGTGGGCAGCATCTTCCACCTGCCGATCGTCGTCGGCGTCGACCTCGCGGAGGCGATCGCAGCCTGCCGGAAGGCCGGCATGCAGATCTTCGCCACCGACGGCGCGGCCGGCACCGATCTGACCGACCTGGACGCAGCGCTCGAGGCGCCGACCGCCTGGGTGATGGGCAACGAGTCCTGGGGTCTACCGGTGGAACACCTCGCGCTCGCCGACCATACCGTGGCCGTACCGATCTACGGGCAGGCAGAGAGCCTTAATCTGGCCACTGCCGCCGCCGTCTGCCTGTACGCGAGCGCGAGCGCGCAGCGAGCGTCCAACTGATTCGAGGAGAAACCACAGCGATGCCCTCAGAGCAACCGGCCGACCTCAGCCCCGCCGCGATCGACCGGATGGTCGCAGAGGCGCTCGCTGCCTTTGCCGCTGCCGCTTCCGGCGCCGAACTCAAGGCGGCCCGTGCGGCCCACGCCGGTGAGCGCTCGCCGCTCGCGCTCGCCAATCGGGCGATCGGGACCCTGCCCGGTCCGGAGCGCAAGGACGCCGGCCAGCGGCTCGGTGCGGCCCGCGCAGCCATCAACACCGCCCTTTCGGCCCGCGAGACCGAGGTCAACGCAGCCGAGCTGGAGCAGCGGCTGGTCGAGGAGCGGATCGACGTCACCCTGCCCGTCGAGCTCGGCCCTGAGGGTGCCCAGCACCCGATCACGGCCCTGATGGACCTGATGGGTGACGTGTTCATCGACATGGGCTGGGAGATCGCCGAGGGTCCGGAGGCCGAGGGTGAGTGGTTGAGCTTCGATGCGCTCAACATCGGCCCCGACCATCCCGCGCGGGCAACCACCGACACGCTCTTCGTGGATCCGGTCGGGGGCGGGGTGACCATGCGTCCGCACACCTCGCCGGTGCAGATCCGCTCGCTGCTCGAGCGCGAACTGCCGATCTACATCGTCTGCCCGGGCAAGGTGTACCGCGCCGACGAGTTCGACGCCACCCACGTGCCGGTCTTCCACCAGATCGAGGGCTTGTGCGTGGACAAGGGGATCACGCTCGCGCACCTGAAGGGGACGCTGGATCACCTCGCGCGCTCGATGTTCGGCGACGGCATCGAGACCCGGATGCGCCCGCACTACTTCCCGTTCACCGAGCCATCGGCAGAGGTCGATCTGAAGTGCTTCGTCTGCCACGGCACCTCCGTCGGCAACCCGGACGCCCCGTGTCGTACCTGCAAGTCACAGGGCTGGATCGAGTGGGGTGGCTGCGGCGTGGTGAATCCGCGGGTGCTCACCGCGTGCGGCATCGACACTGACGTGTACTCCGGCTTCGCCTTCGGCATGGGCATCGAACGAACACTGATGTTCCGCAACAACGCCGCGGACATGCGCGACATGGTGGAGGGCGACGTGCGGTTCAGCCGCTCACTGAAGGGGATGGCACGATGAGGGCGCCGTTGAGCTGGCTGGCCGAGCACGTCGACCTGCCCGATGGTATGACCGGTCGCGAGCTGGGTGAGGTGCTGATCCGCGCCGGTCTCGAGGTCGAGAGGGTCGACGAGGTCGGCGCGGAGGTGAGCGGGCCGATCGTCGTCGGCCGTGTGCTGGCGTCGCTGGACGAGCCGCAGTCCAACGGCAAGACGATCCGTTGGGTGCAGGTGGACGTCGGGCCGGCGCACAACCAGCCGCACCCGGACTTCCCCCAGGGGTGTCGCAGCGTCGTCTGCGGGGCGCACAACTTCGTCGTTGGCGACCTGGTCGTGGTCTCGCTGCCCGGGGCGGTGCTGGCCGGCGGTTTCGCGATCTCCGCCCGCAAGACCTACGGCCACACGTCCGACGGCATGATCTGTGCAGAGGACGAACTCGGGATCGGGACGGACCACACCGGCATCATCGTGCTGCCATCCGACTCGGGCCTCGTGCCCGGCGACGACCCGGCGGAGTACCTCGTACTGCGCGACGACGTTCTGGAGATCGACGTCAGCCCCGACATCGGCTACTGCCTGAGCATTCGTGGGCTGGCCAGGGAAGCCGGCCAGAACCTCGGCCGGGCGTTCGTTGACGTTGTCGATCGGGCAACGCCGGCCTCGAAGGCGGACGGTTACCCGGTCCGGCTCGCCGATCCGGCCTGCCCGCTGTTCGTGGCCCTGAGCGTCAGCGGTATCGACCAGAGCGTCCGCACGCCCCGCTGGATGGCGCGCCGGCTGGTCATGTCGGGGATGCGGTCGATCTCGCTCGCCGTCGACATCACCAACTACGTGATGCTCGAGACGGGGCAGCCGCTGCACGCCTACGACGCGGCGCTGCTGCGCGGACCGATCGTGGTGCGGAAGGCGAACCCCGGCGAGACCCTGGTGACGCTCGACGACCAGACCCGGACCCTGGATCCCGATGACCTGCTGATCGTGGACGACTCCGGGCCGATCGGGCTGGCCGGCGTGATGGGTGGCGCGTCCACCGAACTTCGGGGAACCACGGTGGACGTGGTGATCGAGGCCGCCCAGTTCGAGCCCAACACCATCTCGCGCACGCTGCGGCGGCACAACCTGCCCTCGGAGGCTTCCAAGCGGTTCCACCGCGGGGTGGACCCGAACGCTGCCTACAGCGCGGCCCACCTGGCCGCGCGCCTGCTGGTAGAGCTGGCCGGAGGCACGCTGTCCGCGGACGAGACGGTGGCGGGTGCTGTGCCCGACATGCCATTGCAGGCGATCGACGCCTCGCTGCCGTCGGCGATCCTCGGGGTGCCCGTGCCGACCGAGCGGGTGGTGGAGATCCTGCGCGAGAGTGGCTGTGACGTCGAGGTGGATCCTTCGACGGTCCCGGGCCAGGAGCGGTTGAGCCTGGTTCCGCCGACCTGGCGTCCCGACCTGCGCGACCCGTACGACTACGTCGAGGAGGTGGGTCGCAAGGTCGGCTTCGACACCCTGCCCTCGATCGTGCCGACCGCGCCGGTAGGCCGTGGCCTCACCCAGGGCCAGCGTGCGCGGCGCGCGATCGGCTCGCGGTTGGCAGCGACCGGCTTCGTCGAGGTGCTCACGTTCCCGTTCGCGAGCGCAGAGGATCTCGACCGGATGGGCGTGGACGCTGACGACGAGCGGCGTGCCCTGGTGCGGCTGGCGAACCCGCTGGCCGAGACGGCGCCCTTCCTGCGCACGTCGATCCTGCCCGGGCTGTTCGCCGCGGTCGGACGCAACACCTCGCGCGGCAACGACGACCTGGCGCTGTACGAGGCGGGGAGTGTGTTCTTCGCCGGTTCCGGCGACGCCGCCCCGATCCCGTCGGTCGAGCACCGTCCGTCCGCCGCGGAGCTGGCCGCGATCGAGTCGGCGCTGCCGCGGCAACCTCGGCACCTGGCCGCGGTGCTGTGCGGGCAGTGGCGCCGGCCGGGCTGGACTGGTGCGGGCGAGCCCGCGGGTTGGCGGCAGGCGTTCGCGTTCGCGGACGAGGCCGCCGCGGCCCTCGGAGCCGATCTGGAGCGAAGGACCGCAGAGCGGGCGCCCTGGCACCCCGGTCGGTGCGCGGAACTGAGGCTCGGTGACGTGGTGGTCGGCCATGCCGGCGAACTCCATCCCGAGGTGGTGCACGCCTTCGGCCTGCCGGAACGGACAGCCGCTGTCGAGCTCGACCTGGACGCGCTGATCCAGCTCGCCCCGGCGATCGGCTCGATCTCCCCGGTCTCGGGGCACCCTGTGGCGAAAGAGGACGTCGCGCTGGTCGTTCCCGGCGACGTGAGCGCCGCCCAGGTGCAGCGTGCCCTCATCGACGGTGCCGGCGATCTTCTGGAGTCGATCAGCCTGTTCGACGTGTACACCGGCGGGCAGGTTCCCGCGGGGCATCGGTCGCTTGCCTTCGCACTGCGGTTCCGGGCGCCGGACCGCACCCTGACCGATGCCGAGACGGCTGCGGCGCGCACTGCCGCTGTGGCGGTGGCCGAGCAGCGTTGCGGGGCGGTGCTGCGGGCCTTCTGACCGGCTCAGCGAAAGGAGCGGGCGCCCTTCGGGGCCCCGCTCCTTTTTCGCGCGTGCTAGGTAATGAGTGTCCCCAAAAGGGTGACAAATGTGCATTCGATGACGTCCCCCAAAGGGTGACAAAGGCAATAATGTGGGTCACCCGTGAGAGTGACAATTGAGTTTATCGGGTCGTCGGCCGGCGGCTCCAGACGTACCCAACCGGGCGCCACTCCTCCGGGTGACAAGGTATTTCGCGTCACGACATGGCCTGAAGGGGAAGCGTTAACCGTGATCAAGTCCGCATGTCGTGAGCGCTATCAGAGTTTAGGCAAGAGTTGGCCAGTGAATGCTCGACGGCATACTCTCGAACTACTCATCCGCCATTAGGGGACCAAGAAAGGCGACACAAGTGAACAGCACCACCAACCAGACTGACCGGCAGAGGGGCCGGAAGGTCGCAGCCGTCCTGGCCGGAGGCCTCGTCCTCGGCGTGGGCACCATGGCCACGCTCGCATCATGGAACGACTCCGAGTACGCGACCGCAACGTTCACCGCGGGCTACTTCAATCTCGAGGGTGCGGTCGACTCGGCCCAGTCCTCCTTCAGCGAGCACGCGTCGCCCGGTTCTGCCGGCGCGCTGAGCTTCAGCACTCCAGTGAGCAACCTCACTCCCGGTGATGTGGTCGTGGCCCCGTTCGCGCTGCATCTGGGCGCCGGCACCACCAACAACGCGACCGTGACCCTGGCCGCAGCGACCAGCACGGGCGACGTGTCGAACCTGACCTACGAGCTCCTGAAGACGTCGGCCGCCGGCTGCACGGCGAGCACCACCGGCACGACAGTCGTCGCATCCGGTACCGCCGTCACCTCGGTCAGCGGCGCCAGCGCCGTCAGCCTGACGAAGGGAGCGACGTCGTCGACCGCAGGGGCGCCGGCCTACCTGTGCTTCAAGGTGACCGCAGGGTCAGGGCTCCAGCAGAGCCAGACCGGCACCGTGACCTGGCAATTCCAGGCCGTCTCGCAGTAGCGCGGACCAGAACCAGCACTCTCACTCCCGACCCCGGTGGGCTGGCACGACCAGTGCAGCCGACCGGGATCGGGCACACCAGGGAAGGCCCCACCACCATGGCCAGCACCCAGCCGCGCAGGGCTCTCGAGGGCGCGCCGACGCGCGCCCGCGGTGACCTGTGGCGCGCATTCCAGCGGAAGGTCACCGACCTCCTGCTGTGGACGCTGGGTGCGCTCGGCCTGGTCAGCCTCGTCGGTGCGGTCGCCGCGCACGTGTGGGGCTTCTCGGTGATCCTGTTCTCCACCGGCTCGATGACGCCGACCATCCCGGCCGGTTCGGCCGCCCTGGTCCGACTGGTGCCGGCCAGCGACCTCGCGGTCGGCGATGTGACTACCATCGAGCGCCCCGGACAGCTGCCGATCACGCACCGGATCACCTCGATCGAGCCGCTGGCGGGCAGCCCGTCCACCCGCGTCGTCACCATGCGCGGCGACGCCAACCCGGTGGACGACCCGGAGCCCTACGTGATCACCGACGCCCGCCTCGTGGTGGCGTCGATGCCCGGTGTCGCGCAGTTCTTCGTCGGCCTGCGCGACCCCCGCCTGCTCGGCCTGCTCGCTGTTCTCGCGGGGGGGCTGGTGACCTGGGCGTTCTGGCCGCGGACGGCGCGCAGGGCGACCGCGGCGGCCGCGGCGGCGGTCATGGTCGGTTCGACCCTGATGGTCGCGCCCGACGCCGAGGCCGCCGAGACCGAGCACCAGGTGGTGGGGGAGCACCTGGTGCTCACGGTCGTCTCCGATGACGCGGCCATGGCGTCCATGACTCCCGGCACGCCCGTGCTGTGGCAGGTGGGCGTCAACACGCGAGGTGAGGAGGAGGGGGCGGTCCACATCGGGCTCGGCCTCGGCGCCGCCTCGGTGGACGCGGGTGCACTGAGCACCGACGTGCTGGCCTGCACCGAGCGCTGGGAGGGCACCACCTGCCCCGGCAGTGCGGAAGCCTGGGTTGTCGACGCACCGCTGGACGAGGCGTTCCTGCCGTCCACGCACGGCGACACCCACGAGTTCGCGAGCATCACTGCTGGCGTCCCCGTGTGGGTGCAGGTGCGGGCGACGCTCACGCGCGAGGACCCGGTCGTTTCCGCTCAGCTGAAGCTCGATGCGTGGGGCGGCGGAGAGGTGGTCAGTGCGGAGACTGACGGTGGCTCGAAGGGCAGCCTCGCCTACACCGGTGCGAGTGGCATCGGCGAGAACCTGGCTCTGGCGGGAGTCGCAATCGGTACCGGGCTGGTGGTGGCCCGGCTCGCCGGCAGGCGCCGGCGGGACACCGGTCGGGAGGTGGCGCGGTGAGGAGGGGTCTGCGCCACCTCCCGGTTACGCGGAGGGGCAGTCGACGTCTGGGCATGCTCGGCCTGGGCCTGCTGGCCGCGCTCACCCTGGTCTGGCAGCAGCAGGCGACGCTGGCGAGCTACACCGATGTGGAGTTCGGCAAGGCCTCCTTCACCGCCGCCACGCTGGAGGCCATCACGCCGACCACGACAGCGAAGGCCAGCAGCATCGACATCTCGTGGCCGGCGGCCACGGGCGGCTGGGCGACGCCGCAGTACGCCCTGGACTGGTCGGCGAGCGCGTCCGGGACGAGCCCGGCCGACCTCTATGCCGGCACGGCGACCAGCGCGACGCACAGCATCGGCTCGGGCACGCCGAGTGACTACGGGCTCACGTTCACCGCGGTCGCGGTCGGGGCCACCCACGCCTGCGGCGTCGCGAACGGCACCGTGTACTGCTGGGGGACGAGTACCGCGGGCGCCCTGGGCCTGGGCAGCACCACTGTCGCTCACGTGCCGACGGCCGTCACCGGGGGCGACCTCGGCAGCAAGACGGTCACCGTCGTGACCGCGGGCACCGACTTCAGCTGCGCCGTGGCCTCCGGCAAGGCGTACTGCTGGGGGCTCGGCACCAACGGCCAGCTCGGCAACGGCAGCCAGTCCTCTTCGACCACTCCGAAGGCCGTCTCCAACCTGACCGGCATCACCAGCATCTCTGCCGGTGCCGCGCACGCCTGTGCGGTGGCGCAGGGGGTGGCGTACTGCTGGGGCCAGGGCGCGAACGGGCAGATCGGCGACGGGGGTACCAACCAGAAGGAGAGCCCGACCGCGGTCAGGACCGACGGCGCTCTCTCGGGTCGGACCGTCAGCCGGATCACCGCCGGCGGCGCCCATTCCTGCGTGGTGGCCGACGCGGAGGTGTACTGCTGGGGCCTCAACACCAACGGACAACTGGGCGACGCCACGAACACCCAGCGGACCACCCCGGTGGCTGTGGACGTGAGCAGCGTGCTGATGGGCCGCTCCGTCTCTGCGGTCTCGGCCGGCGCCTCCCACACCTGCGCGATCGCCGACGGCAAGGCGTACTGCTGGGGCCTGGGAACCTCCGGCCAGCTCGGCAACTCTGCCAGCACCAGCCGCACCTCACCGGTCGCGGTCGCCACCGCGGTGATGTCGGGCACGGTGACAGCGATCTCTGGCGGTGCCCTGCAGAGCTGCGCGGTGGCCAGTGGCAACGCGTACTGCTGGGGCACCGGTCAGAACCACGGTCTCGGCGACGCCGTGGTGACCTCCTCCAACGTCCCGGTGACCGCGATCGGTTCGCTGGACGGGCGGAAGGTCACCGCGATCAGCGCCGGCAACGACACCGGATGCGCGGTGGCGAAGGATGCCCCGGCTGCGTGCTGGGGCTGGGGTTCGGACTACGTGATGGGTGACGACAGCCCGTCGAACAACAAGGTTCCCTTCGACGTGACCCTCACCGGCCCTGCGTGCCCCGACGGCTCGGTGCGCCGGTCCGACACCACGTGCTCGCTGCTCCAGGGCACCGACTACTACTACCGGCTCGGCTACTCGATCGGCACCTGGGTTGCGCCGGAGAGCGCCTGGGTGAAGCAGACCACGAAGACCCGCGCGGCGCTCACCCCGTCGGCGGCGAGCAAGACCAGCTCGTCGATCACGGTGGGCTGGAACACCGCGCCCGAGCCGGGCCAGGCGTACCCGGAGTACACCCTGCAGCGCTCGACCGCCAGCGACGGCAGCAACGCTTCCACGCTGACCGTCACGGGCGCGACCAGCTTCACCGATGCCGGCGGAATTGCCCCGACCCGGTCGTTCAGCGCGGTCACCGCAGGCGAGAGTCACACCTGCGGGATCATCGGCACCGACGTCTACTGCTGGGGTCAGAACGGCAGCGGCCAGCTCGGCGTGGGCGACTCGAACCCGCGGACCGTCCCCACCAAGGTCACCGCACTGGACGGCAAGACGGTCACGGCGGTCTCCGCGGGCACCAATCACACCTGCGCGATCGCGGACGGCAAGGTCTACTGCTGGGGCCAGGGCACCTCGGGCCAGCTCGGCAACGGAACGAACAACACCGCCTACAGCCCGGTGCTGGTGAGCAACCAGAGCGGTTCGACGGCCACGGCCATCTCGGCGGGAGGCGGCCACACCTGCGCGATCTCCGACGGCGCGGTCTTCTGCTGGGGTGCCAACTCCCACGGTCAGCTCGGCAACGACTCCACCACGAACGCCAACGCCCCTGTCGCGGTGAGCACCTCCAGCGACCTGGGGAGCCAGGCGGTGACCTCGATCGCGGCAGGTGGATCGCACAGTTGCGCTGTCGGCGCCGACCACCGGGCCTACTGCTGGGGCTACGACGCGGACGGGCAGCTCGGCAGCCAGTACACCTACACCTATCGGTGCTGGCTCTTCTTCACCTGCACGGCAACCGACATGCGCGACCGCACCACCCCGGCCGCGGTGGACACCAGCGGCGCTATGGGCACCAGGAACGTCGCCTCGATCAGCGCCGGTTCGTCCCACACCTGCGCTGTCGCCGGCGGTGCCGCCTACTGCTGGGGCCTGGGGACGTCGGGCCAGCTCGGCAACAGTTCGACGGGGTCGACCTACCTCTCGCGCGCCGTGACCACGAGCACCATGTCGGCCACGGTGAGTGCCGTCTCCGCCGGAGCGAACTCCGCCTGCGCGATCGCCGGCGGCGCTGCCTACTGTTGGGGAGCGGGCACTGCCGGGCAGCTGGGCAACGCGGCGTCGACCAACCGTTCGGCCCCGGTGGCCGTCGCGGAGAACGGCGCGATGAAGGCCGGTACCGTCACCTCGATCGCCTCGGGTACGTCGCACGGCTGCGCGGTGTCGGACGGACTCGCGTACTGCTGGGGCAGCGGCGACAGCGGACGCCTGGGCAATCGCGCCACCACCAGCTACAACTACCCGGTGCTGGCCACGACCGACGCGCTCTGCGGCGCGTCCACACCGATGGGCGACGGCACCTGCTCGCTGAAGAGCGGCACCACCTACTACTACCGAATCAGCTACACCCTCGACGGCACGACGAAGACGACCGGCGACTGGACGGGCATCAAGACGAGCTAGAGCGAGGCGGCCGCCGCCCGCGCCGCACCGGGGAGGGCTGCGACGATCCGCTCGATCGTCGCGTCGTCGTGCGCGGCCGACAGGAACCACGCCTCGTAGGCGGACGGCGGCAGGGCGATCCCCGCGTCCAGCATGGCGTGGAAGAACGCGCGGTAGCCGCGGGCGTCCTGGCCCTGGGCGGACGCGTAGTCGGTGACCGGGCCGGTGACGCCCCAGAACACAGAGAACAGCGAGCCTGCGCGCTGGAGCCGGTGCGGCACGCCAGCGGCGTCCAGAGCGGCGGTGACGGCAGTGGCGAGCGCTTCGGACGCGGCGTTGACCCGGGCGTACACCTCGGCGTCGGCGAGCCGCAAGGTGGCGATTCCGGCCGCTGTCGCCAGCGGGTTCCCCGACAGGGTGCCTGCCTGGTAGACCGGACCGAGAGGGGAGAGCAGGTCGAGCAGCTCGGGGCGTCCGCCGAGCGCGGCCAGCGGCATCCCGCCGCCGACGACCTTGCCGAAGGTGAACAGGTCGGGGGAGATCGCGCGTCCCTCCAACCCCCACCAGCCGGCGTCCGAGACCCGGAAACCGGTGAGCACCTCGTCGTAGATCAGCAGGGCGCCGTGGGCGGCGGTGAGCTCGCGGAGCAGCGCGTTGAAGCCGGGCTCCGGAGGGACGACTCCCATGTTCGCCGCGGCCGGCTCGGTGATCACTGCGGCGATCTCCCCACCTCGGGCGTCGAACACGTCCCGGATCGCATCCGGGTCGTTGTAGGGGACAACGAGGGTCTGCGCGGTGGCTGCGGACGGCACGCCTGCCGAGCCGGGGAGCCCTGCAGTCAGCACCCCTGAGCCGGCCGCGGCGAGCAGGGCATCGGAGTGGCCGTGGTAACAGCCGGCGAACTTCACGACCAGGTCGCGCCCGATCGCGCCGCGGGCCAGCCGGATCGCGGTCATGCAGGCCTCGGTGCCGGTGGAGACGAAGCGCACTTTCCCTGCGAGCGGGACCCGGGCCCGGACCAACTCGGCGAGCTCGGCCTCGGCCAGGGTCGGCGCGCCGAAGGAGAGCCCACGCGCTGCGGCGGCCTGGACAACTCCGACGACCTCCGGATGGGCGTGCCCGAGGATTGCGGGACCCCACGATCCGACGAGGTCGACGTACTCGCGCCCGGCCACGTCCCACACCAGGGCGCCCTCGGCGCGGGCGACGAAGACGGGTGTCCCTCCGACGGAGCCGTACGCCCGCACGGGCGAGGAGACCCCGCCAGGGATGACGGCCAGGGCGCGCTGGAACGCTTCGGCGTTGCTGGTCACCGCAGCCACCCCGCCAGTTCGAGGGCGGCATAGGTGAGCACGATGTCGGCACCGGCGCGGACAATGGCGGTGGTGGACTCGAGCAGCGCTGCCTGTCGGTCGATCCAGCCGCGTTCGGCGGCTGCGGCGATCATCGCGTACTCGCCGGAGACCTGGTAGGCGGCGACGGGGATGCGTGACCAGGCGGCCACGTCGGCGAGCACGTCGAGGTAGGGGCCGGCGGGCTTCACCATCAGGATGTCGGCACCCTCGAGCTCGTCGAGCGAGGCCTCGAGGCGTCCCTCGCGCCGGTTCGCCGGATCCTGTTGGTAGGCGCGACGGTCGCCGACCAGCGAAGAGCCGACAGCTTCGCGGAACGGCCCGAAGAAGGCGGAGGCGTACTTGGCGGAGTAGGCCAGGATGCCGGTGTCGTTGTGGCCGGCGAGGTCGAGACCCGAACGGATGGCTGCGACCTGGCCGTCCATCATTCCCGAGGGGGAGACGAAGTGGGCGCCGGCCTCGGCCTGGGTGACGGCCTGACGCACGCACAGCTCGACGGTCGGGTCGTTCGCGACCGAGCCGTCGTCGGCGAGGACGCCGCAGTGGCCGTGGTCGGTGAACTCGTCCAGGCAGGTGTCGGCGACGATCACGAGGTCGTCGCCGACCTCGGCGCGGACTGCAGCCAGGGCACGGTTCAGGATGCCGTCGTCGGCGTAGCCGGCCGAGCCTGCCGCGTCCTTGTCGTCGGGCTCGGGGACGCCGAACAGGACGAGGCCACCGATCCCGGCCTCGACGGCACGGCTGGCCTCGGCGCGCACCGAGTCGAGGGTGTGCTGCACGACGCCGGGCATCGAGGAGATCGGACGGGGTTCATCCAGACCGTCCGCGACGAACGCGGGCAGGAGGAGCTGGGCGGGATGCACCCGGGTCTCGGCGACGAGCCGCCGGATTGCCGGGGTGGTACGCAGTCGTCGGGGACGCCGGACGGGTGGAATCATGCTCTGCTCCTTCGGATCGCCCCCATTCTTGCTCATCCGGCAGCCGGCGATCTTCCCGGAACGGGTGGTGGGGGAGCGCGTCCCGGGGTGGAAGACTGGTGCCATGCCCAAGCGGAGCGTGCGCGACATCGAGTGTTTCCTCACCGACATGGACGGAGTGCTCGTGCATGATGAGCAGCCGGTTCCCGGAGCAGCCGAATTGCTGCAGCGGTGGGTGGATACCTCACGCCGGTTCCTGATCCTGACCAACAACTCCACCTACACCCCGCGTGACCTGGCCGCGCGGCTGGCACGTTCGGGTCTGGAGGTGCCAGAGGAGAACCTCTGGACCTCGGCGATGGCGACCGCGACCTTCCTGAAGTCGCAGTCGGGGGAGCGGACCGCGTACGTGATCGGAGAGGCCGGGATCACCACGGCGCTGCACGGTGCGGGCTTCGTGCTCACCGACACCAACCCCGCGTACGTGGTGCTCGGCGAGACCCGCAACTACTCGTTCGAAGCGATCACCACCGCGATCCGGCTGATCAACGCCGGGGCGCGGTTCATCGTGACCAACCCGGACACGACCGGGCCGTCCCCGACCGGGGTGTTGCCGGCGACGGGCTCGGTGGCGGCGATGATCACGGCGGCGACCAACCGCCAGCCGTACGTGGTGGGCAAGCCCAACCCGATGATGTTCCGCTCGGCGATGAACCGGATCGAGGCGCACTCGGAGACCACGGCGATGATCGGGGACCGGATGGACACCGACATCGTGGCGGGTATGGAGGCCGGCCTGCTCACCGTGCTGGTGCTCTCGGGCGTCACCTCGCGCGAGGAGATCGACACGTTCCCGTACCGGCCCAACATGGTGCTCGACTCGGTCGCTGACCTGGTGCAGATGCTCTAGAACCAGTCGAACACCTGTTCGAAAAGTGTCGGGGGCGGGTGCTTGGATGGGTTCATGACAGAGGGTGCGCTCCTTCCGGCCGGCGAGGTGCTGGCCGAGGTTGACGCACTGCTCGATCGCGTGGATCCCCTACGTGGACGGCTGAACCCTGGCGAGCGGCTCGAGCTGGTGCGGCTGGCCCGACGGGTGCGGGGCCGAATCGATGCGCTGGCCGGCGTGGTGACCGCCGAGGCCGATCGCGCCCGCGCCTCCGAACAGGCCGCAGGCACTCCGCTCGCGTCGTGGCTGGGTATGGGTGAGACGGTGTCCCGGCGCGAGGCGGCAGGGGCGTTGCGGCAGGCGAGAACGCTCGATCAGCACCCGCTGGTGGGCGAGGCCGCAGTGGCCGGGCGGCTCGGCACGAGCCAGGCACGGGCGATCACCGGCGTGCTGGACGGGCTCGCGCCCGAACTCGACGAGTCGCAGCAGGAGCGGGCCGAGCGGGTGCTGATCGCGCTGGCTGGTCACCTCGATGCCGAGCAGCTCGCCAGGTCCGCGGGGCGGGTGTTGCAGCAGGTCGTGCCCGAGCAGGCGAACAACACCCGTGAGCGGCAGTTGCAGCGCGAGACCGAGGCCGCGCAGCGGCAGCGGTCGTTGCGGTTCTTCTTCGAGGGTGCCTCGGTGCGCTTTGACGGCTCGCTGCCGCGGCTGGCGGCCGAGGAGTGGATCGCCCGGCTGGATGCGCACGCAGGGCACACCCGTCGCACCGCGCTGGAGCGCTGCGATCCGCTGGCGGTGACGATCACGCCGGAGCAGCGGCGTGCCGATGCGCTGATCGCCCTCATTCGCACCAGCTCGACCGGTCGGAGCGAGCCCGAGGCTCCTGCGCCGGCGCGGGTGCTGGTCGGTCTGAGCTACGACACACTCGCCGCGGGTGCGGCCGAGGCCGGCCTGATCGGCGACGGCCAGGCCCTCTCTGCCGGAGAGCTGCGCCGTGTCTGCTGTGACGCCGAGCTGATCCCGGTGGTGCTCGGCTCTGCCTCGCAGGTGCTGGACGTGGGCCGGGCCGCGCGCCTGGTCACCCCGGGCCTGCGCGACGCACTGATCGCGCGGGATGGTGGCTGCACGTTCCCCGGGTGTGATGGCCCGGTCTCGCGGTGTGAGGCGCATCACGTGGTGCCGTGGTGGGCCGGCGGCGCTACCGCGCTGTCGAATCTCACCCTTCTGTGTCACCACCATCACGGGCTGGTCGAGCCTGCACGATTCTCGATTCGGGATCAGTGGCAGGTCCGGATCGCCGGGGACGGTCTGCCCGAGTTCACCCCGCCCGCCCGGCAGGATCCGCAGCGCAAGCCCATCCGGCACCGAAGGCACACCCGGGACGAGGAGCTGTCGCCCGGACGGGCAGGCCCACCCGAACCGGGCGGGTAGCGGCGGCAGGGCTGGGGGGTGGGCGTGGTCGGGCTGGTCTGCGAGGGACGCGCCAACGTTTCGGGGTGAGCTGCGCCGGAACTGTTGCGCGGCCGAGATGATCCCGGTCGTGCCCGACGCCGGGGTTGCGGCGCTGTGGGGGTGGGTTGCGCGGCTGATTACGCCAGCCCTGCCTGAGGCCCCGATCCTGCGGCACGGTAAAGGCGCTGGGCGATGCGATTGAGTCCAGGCTGCCCGGAACGCCGCGGGGCGATGGCAGTCCGACTGCTGATGTCGCGCGCGCCGCTGGCTTGAGGTGAGATCGGGTGTCGGCCGGGTTGAGTCGTGCCCCTACGGGGGCAATTACTATCTAGGGGTACTTGATAGATATGCATAGCGGCACTAGTGTGAGCATGTCAGGCAGCCGAAAGGGGTAGGCGTGATGAGCGATCTCGCCGCAGGTGGCGCGGCGATGTCGATGGCGGACTGGCCTCTTGAGCACGGCTACGTCGGCAAGGCGACGCCGCGGGCGGGCAACGGATGGCAGATCAGGATCTACGCCCTCGACCCGCAATCGCCCGCGGCGCCGCGTCTCGTCGGCCTCGCAGAGTGCGCGAATCTGGAGCGGATCGAGGAGAAGACCTGGGAGTTCGTCCATGCCCTGGACGACTCCGCCGATGTCCACGTGCTGGCGGCCCCCGACATCGACAACGACCTGATGGCGCGCGTGATCGGCGCCTGGAAGGCCATGAAGCAGGCCAAGGAGGCGGAAGCTGAAGCGGCTGCGCAGATTCGGCGGGTCGTGAAGGAACTCCGCGAACTGGGCCTGTCGGTGACCGACATCGCCTACCTCACCCACGTCTCGCGCGGGCGGGTCTCACAACTCCTGGTCTGAGGCGGTCTCGCGCCCCTCAGCGAACCGCGAGCGCCGAGACCGCGGCCTGGGTGATCGCGTCCGCGTCAGGGCGCTCGGCGACGGCGGCGACGTCCAGGCCGAGATCGCGCGAGACCTCGGCCGCGGAGCTGCCCAGCGCGACGACCCTGGGGCCAGGGAGTCCGGCGGACGCGACCGCGGAACGGGCGACCGAGCCGGCGGTGACCAGGAAGGCGTCGAGCGCACCGGACTGCCAGCGCTCCACGACCTCGGGGGGAAGCGGCAGGCCTACCGTGCGGTAGACGGCGACGTTGCGCACCTCCCAGCCCTTCGCGACCAGGCCGGCCGTGGGTTCGGGTGAGTGGTCCTCTGCGCCCGGGATCAGGATGCGGCCGGGGCCGTCCGGAAAGGCGGCCACCAGTGCGGCGCCGCCTCCGGGATCGGCCACCAGGTCGGGAGTGATGCCGGCGGTGCTCAACGTCGACGCCGTGGCGGGCCCGACTGCTGCGATCCGGACGTGCGCGTGCGGACCACAATGATCCAGGCCGACCGCCTGCAGGGCGTCCACCGTGCGCGCGGAGGTCACGACGAGCCAGTCCCAGTGCTCGGCGAAGGCAGCCGCGAACGCGGTGACCGGCAGGGGCTGTCGCCGCGTGAACTCCGCCTGCACGACCCGCGCACCGGCCACCTCAAGCGTCTCCACCGTGCCCGTGGGAGCACGCTTTGGCACCAGGATCGTCCTTTCGTCCAGCGGCCTGGGTCTGCCCGCCGTGAGATCCACGAGATCCGCGGCACCGAGGGCGAGGAGTTGCTCGGCGACCCTGAGGCCGAGGGCGGTAGCGCCGGATTCGGCCGGTGCGGCGGCATCGCCCATCTGCACCTGACGCAATCCGTCCACGGCCACGACCCTTGCGACGAGCCGGAGCTCGCCGCCGGTCACCGTCGCGTGGGCGGCCACGGGGGCCGCGCACCCCGCCTCCAGCCGGGCCAGCACCGCACGTTCCGCGAGTGCCGCCCACCGGGTCGGCGGGTCGTCCAGTTGCGCCAACGCCTGGAGGAGTTCCTCCGGGGCATCCGCGCGGCACTCCAGGGCCAGTGCGCCCTGGGCCGGGGCAGGCAGGAACTCCTCCGGGTCGAGTCGCTCGGTGATGGCCGCCTCCAGCCCGAGCCGCCGCAGTCCTGCCGCGGCCAGCAGCACGGCGTCGAGGTCATCGGACGCCCTGCGTAACCGCGTCTCGACGTTGCCCCGAATCGCCACCACTTCCAGGTCGGGACGCAGGGCCAGTACCTGCGCCGCCCGGCGCGGCGACCCGGTGCCCACCCGGGCACCGGAGGGCAGTCCGGCGAGGTCCAGTCCGTCGCGGGCGCACAACGCGTCGGCCGGGTCCTCGCGTGGCGGCACCGCCGCCAACACCAGCCCCTCTGCCGGCGCGGTCGGCAGGTCCTTGAACGAGTGGACGGCGAGATCGGCCTCCCCGGCCAGCACCGCCGCGCGCACCGCTCCGACGAACACCCCGGTACCACCGAGGCTGGCCAGCGGGGCGGTCGAGACATCGCCGTGGGTGGTCACCTTCACCAGGTCGACCTCGTGGCCCAGCGCGCGCAGCGCGTCCGCCACGGTGCCCGACTGGGTCCATGCGAGCGCCGACCCTCGCGTGGCCAGGCGGATCCTCACCGTGGTGGGTCCTGGGCGACACCCGCCGCCACCGGTGCCTCGCGGCGCGGGTTCGCGCAGCAGCCGGCGAAGCAGAACTGTCCCGGTCCCGGCTCCGGCGATCCCGTCCGCAGCTCGGTCGCGATCCGGGCGGCCAGTGCGGCCACGAACGCGGGGTGCGTGCCGACCGTGGGGGTGCGAACCAGTCGGACGCCCAACTCGGCGGCGGTCTCCTGTGCCTGGGTGTCCAGATCCCAGATCACCTCCATGTGATCGGAGATGAACCCGATCGGCACCAGCACCACGTCCGTGGCCCCTGCCGCCGCGAAGTCGCGCAGGGCGTCGTTGACGTCCGGTTCCAGCCACGGCATCGACGGCGGGCCGCTGCGGGACTGGAAGACCAGGTCCCACGGCTTCGCCGCACCGGTGGCGGCGGCGATCCCGTCCGCCACCTGAGCGGCCACCCACCGGTGCTGGGCCACGTAGGCGTCTCCGGAGGGGCCCGCCGTGCGAGCCATCGGCGTGGGGATCGAGTGCGTGGTGAAGACCAGCCGCGTGCTGTCCGCGGCCAGGTCGAGGTCGGCTGGCAGGCAGTCCAGCAGCAGTTCGGTGATGGTGGCGGCGAACGACGGCAGGTCGAAGAACGGCCCCAGCTTGCGGACGTCGAGTTCGAGCCCGGTCGCCTCCAGCGCCATGCCCAGGTCCTCGCGGTACTGCCGGCAGCTCGAGTAGCCGGAGTAGGCAGAGGTCGCGACCGCCAGCACCCGACGGTGCCCGCGTTCGGCCAGGTCGGTCAGGACGTCAGGCACGAACGGCGGCGAGTTGCGATTCGCCAGCACGGTCTCGATCTCGACACCCTCCGCAGCGAGTGCCTGGTCCAGTGAGGCCAGCAGGGCCCGGTTCTGGCCGTTGATCGGGCTCACCCCGCCCAGCGTGAAGTAGTGCTGGCCGACCTCGACCAGCCGTTCGCTCGGAATTCCCCGACCCGCGGTCACGCGCTCAAGGAACGGAACGACCTCCTCGACGCCCTCCGGGCCGCCGAAACCCAGCAGCACCACCGCGTCGTAGGCGAGGGTCGTGGTCACCGCAACACCCTCGGCAGGCTGGCGACGTCAATCTGGTGGCCGGTGTAGAACGGAATCTCCACCCGGACGTGCCGCCTGGCCTCGGTTGCGCGAAGATGCCGCATCAGGTCGGTCAGGTCGACGAGCTCGTCCGCCTCGAGTGCGAGCAGCCACTCGTAGTCGCCGAGCGCGAACGCGGCGACGGTGTTGCTCAGCACCTGCGGGTAGTCGCGACCCTTCAGGCCGTGGTCGGCCAGCATCTCCCTGCGTTCGTCCTCGGGCAGCACGTACCACTCGTAGGAGCGGACGAACGGGTAGACCGTCAGCCAGTTCTTCGGCGCGATCCCGCGCAGGAACGCCGGGGCGTGCTCGCGGCTGAATTCAGCCTGCCGATGCACGCCCAGCGCCGACCAGACCAGCTCGACGGTCCCGCCGAAGGCGTCGCGCTGCAGCGCCCGTTCCGCCTCCTGCAGGTCGGACGGGGAGGTGCCGTGCAGCCAGACCAGCACGTCGGCGTCCGCGGGCATCCCGTGTACGTCGTAGAGGCCACGGGTGGTGATGCCGGTATCGGCCAGGGCGTCGAGCAGGGACTGGGTCGCGGGGGCGATGTTGCCGGGTGCCGGCTCGCGCCGCGCGAACACGGCGTAGGCGGTGTAGAAGACCTCTTCGGCCGCTGGGGTCTCGTTCATGAGCCGACCTTAGTCCGCCCGACGGAAACCAGATCCAGTGCCAGGCCGGCCTGTCGCCGGCCGTCGGCGACGCAGTCCGGGACGCCGACTCCACGCAGGGCCGAGCCGGCCACCCGCCACGCCGGCAGGTGCGCCAGACCGGCCTCCGTCTCGGCGACCCGGGCGAGGTGTCCTACGGTGTACTTCGGCATCACGCCCTGCCATCGGGCCACCCGGGTCAGTTCCGGTCCGTGGGAGGCGCCGAGCACCTCGCCGACGTGCCGCACCACCGCGTCGAGCAGAACCTCATCCTTCGCGTGGGCGATCGCCCCCAGCCGCTCGGGCACGAAGGCGCGGATCAGAACGTTGCCGTCCGCGGCCCGGCCCGCCCATTTCGCGGAACTCACCGTGACCCCGCTGATCGGAGCGGGACCCGCCTCCAGCCAGCCGTGCGACACCACCGGTGTGGTGAAGGCCGAAGCGGGGTACGCGAGGGTCACGACGGTGGAGGTGGCCAGTGGCACCCGGGAGACCGCTGCCGCGGACTCCGGTGCCGGCCCCGCCAGGAGCGCTGCCGAACTGGCCACCCCGCCGGCCAGCACCACCGCGTCCACAGGCTCGACCGAGCCATCACTGAGCACGACCTGCGCACCACCGGCCCCGGTCGGACGCAACTCGTCCACCCCGACGCCCAGGCGCAGGTCCGCCCCCCGCTCGCGGAGTCGTGACCCGACCGCGTCCACGAGGCTGCCCAGGCCTCCCCGCAGGGTCCGGAACGGCGAGCCGGGTCCTCGCCCCGCCGCGCGGGCCTTTCGGCCGGCGGCCATTGCCGCCAGCATCAGGCTGCGGTGCGTCGCCTCGTCCAGGCGAAGGGACGGCAGCACCGCGTCCAGGCTCAGCTCGTCGACGCTCGCGCCGTAGATGCCGCCCACCATCGGATCGGCGAACCGGCGCACGATCCCGCCGCCGAGCCGCGTGCGCAGGAAGGCGCCGATGGCGACGTCCTCGCCGTCGCGAAGTTGCCGCGGCAGCACCAGGTCGAGCCCTGCGCGCAGCTTGTCGAGCGGCGAGAGAATGCCGGTGGTGACGAACGGGCCGAGCCGGGTTGGCAGCACCATGCCCATCCCCGACGGCAGCGGACGCAGCCTGCCGCGGGAGCGGAGGCACACCACCCGAGCGCCGGAGGTACCGATCACATCGTCGCCGAGCCCAACCTCCTCGGCCAGCCGGATCGCGGCCGGTCGGTAGCTGACGAACGAGTCGGGTCCGTGCTCGATCAGCAGGTCGTCGACCACCTCGGTGTGCAGCTTGCCGCCCAGGCGGTCGGACGCTTCGACGAGCAGCACCTCGGCCGGCCGACGGCCGTCGCTGCCGAGGACCGCTTCCCATGCCGCGGCGAGACCGGTGATCCCGCCGCCGACGACCAGCAGCCTCACCGGGGGAGCGCCGCGTCGGGCTTCGGCACGTACGGGCACAACGGGTCGGACTCCAGCGGGTCGCCCGTCCACGCGTAGGCCCGGGCGCGCGAGCCGCCGCACCAGTCGTGGTACTCACAGGCGCCACAGCGTCCCTTGAACTGGTCGGGGTCGCGCAGCGCACGCATCAGGGGCTCGTCGCGGTACAGCTCGACCAGTGAGCGTTCCTTCACGTTCCCGACGTTCACCGGAAGGAAGCCGGACGGGGTCACGTCGCCCAGGTTCGAGATGAACACGATGCCGTTGCCGTCGCGGATGCCGAAGGAGCGCGACATCGGCAGCGCCTCGACCTCGTCGGCGGTCTTTCCTGCGCGCAGCAGGGGCGCAGCCATCAGGCGACGGAAGTGCATGGCCTCGGTGGTCTTCACCCGGAACGGCGCCTCCCGGTTCGTCTTCGCCGCCCACAGCAGCCACCGCTCGGCGTCGCCGGGGGAGAGCTCAACGAGTTCGGAGCCGCGTCCGATCGAGATCAGGAAGAACAGGCTCCACTGCATGAGCGTGTGCCCGCTGAGCAGCTCGTAGACGGCGGGCAGATCGGCCGCGGTCGAGGCCGTGACCAGCGTGTTCACCTGGACGGGCAGTCCGGCCTCCGCGGCGATGTTCAGGGCCTCGATGGTGGCGTCGAAGGTGCCCGGCACCATCCGGACGCCGTCGTGGTAGGCCGCGGTCGAGCCGTCCAGCGACAGCGAGATCGCCTGGATGCCGACCTCCTTCATCCAGAAGATCCGCTCGCGGGTGAGCAGCGGCGTGACGGCCGGGGCGAGCGAGACGCCGATGCCGCGCTCGCTCGCCGCCGCGACGAGTTCGGGCAGGTCGGGACGGCGCAGGGGGTCGCCGCCGGTCATCACCACGTGGGGCAGGGCCTCCCCCGGGCCGGCGAAGCCGAGGATGTCGTCCAGCAACCTGATCGCCTCCGCCGTGTTCAGCTCGCCCGGCATCGGGTCGGGCATCGCGGTCGCGCGGCAGTGCCGACAGGCGAGCCCACAGGCGTTGGTGAGTTCCCAGTAGACGATCATCGGGGCGCGGTTGTACGCCCATCCGTCCGGCTTCACCGAACCGATGCCGTGTGCGGGTCGGGCGGTGGCGGTGGGATGCGGCATGTCAGGACTCCTGTGGAGGGATGGAGTGCACCAGCTCGACGAGCCTGGTGAGGGTGTCCGGATCGGTGTCGGGGGGCACGCCGTGACCGAGATTGAACACGTGGCCCGGGGCGGCCGAGCCGCGCCGGACGACGTCGCGGGCGGCAGCTTCCAGAGTGGGCCAGTCGGCGGCCAGCAGCGCGGGATCGAGGTTGCCCTGCAGCGGGACGGATCCGCCCAGCAGGAGGTTCGCCTCGTCCAGCCCGATGTCGGCGGCCACGCCGACCACGTCTGCGCCGGCGGCGAGCAGGTCACCGAGCAGGCTGCGCGTTGCCGTCCCGAAGTGGACCCGCGGCACGCCGAGGTCGGCGACGGCGGAGAAGACCGCCGCCGAGTGCGGCTGGACGGCAGTCCGGTACTCGGCGGGGGAGAGCCGACCCACCCACGAGTCGAACAGCTGGATGGCGGACGCGCCCGCCTCGACCTGGGCACGCAGGAAGGCGGTGGTGAGTCCTGCCACCCAGGCCAGCAGCCGGTGCCAGGTGTCGGGGTCGGACGCGAGCAACGCGCGGGTCGCGGGCAGCTCGCGGTTCGGCCGGCCCTCGACCAGGTAGGACGCCAGCGTGAACGGGGCTCCGGCGAACCCGATCAGCGGCACGGCTCCGAGTTCGGCCACGGACAGTGCGACGCCGTCCCGCACCGGGGCGAGCGCCGCCGGGTCGAGCTCGGGCAGGGCCGCAACGTCGGCGGCCGTTCGGACCGGGCTGTCCAGGACCGGCCCCACCCCGGCCACGATCTCCACGCCGACCCCGGCGAGCCGCAGCGGCACGACGATGTCGGAGAAGAAGATGCCGGCGTCCACGTCGTGCCGGCGGACCGGCTGGCAGGTGATCTCCGCGGCCAGTTCGGGATCCAGGCAGGCCTGGAGCATCGATGTTCCCTCGCGCAACCTCCGGTACTCGGGCAACGAGCGTCCTGCTTGTCGCATGAACCAGACCGGACGGCGCGCCACGGGCCGGCCGCGGTACGCCTCCAGCAGCGGTGCCGCAGCGGTGGTCACGCTCACGCCTGCGCCTCGACCCCGGCCTCGACGTCGATCCCGAAGAGGGTGTGCAGTGCGTGCGAGTAGTCGGCGAGTTCGCCGGTGCGGGCCAGCTCTGCTGCGCGTAGTGAGGGCGTGTGCAGCAGCGCGTTGGACACCCGGCGCAACGAGTGGGCGACCGCGGCGGCGGTCTCGGTGTCGTAGCGGCGATTGGCCGCCTCGATCTCGCGCTCGATGAACTGGCTGACGTGGGCGCGGATGGCGGTCACTGCAGGGGTGGCCTGGCGTCCCCGTTCGAGGTGCAGATAGGTCTCGACGCCGCGTGCGACGAGGTCGCGGGCGGCGAGCACCGCGGCCGTCTGCTCTGCGGGCGCGTGGGCGCCGACCTCCTCGAGATCGATCAGGTCGACGTTCACCAGGACGTGGGCGACCGGTTCGACGTCGCCCGACAGCGAGAGATCGAGAACGGGCAGCAGGGCCGCGTCGGGCTGGCGCGCGGTGGCCAGCAGCCCGGCGGTCACCACCGGGCCCGTTGTCCGTTCTCCGCCGCTGCAGGTGACCAGCAGGTCAGCGGACCCGACGGCGGCGGTCAGGCCGTCGACCGGCACCGCCTGGACGGGGTGCGTCGCGGCGAACCGCTCGGCGCGGCCGCTGGGGGAGTACACCCGGATATCCGAACAGCCCAGACGTTCCAGCGTCGCCGTGACCACACGGGCGTAGCTGCCGGTGCCGATCACCAGTGCGCGGCGTCCGGCCACAGGGAAGTGCCGCCGCTCGACCAGCGCCAGGCCGACCCGGGCGATCGAGCGCCCGGCCGCGCCGAGGTCGGTCTCGCTGCTGACCGCCTTCGCCGTGGTGAGCGCGGCGTGGAAGAGCCGGTGCAGGGCCGCGCTCGCGTGGGCGTCCGAGGCACGCAGCGCCTCGCGTACCTGCCCGATGATCTCTGCCTCTCCGACCACCATGGAGTCCAGTCCGCTCGCGACCTCGAGCAGGTGCTGCACCGCGGCCTGGCCGGCGTACACCTCGAACTCGTTCACGAGGTCGCGGTGGGGCTCGGGAAGGGCGTCGCGGACGGAGGCCAGCACGGTCTCGAGGCCCGCATGGAAGGCCTCGGACTCGAAGTAGAGCTCGAACCGGTTGCACGTGTTCAGCAGCACGAAGCCGGTCAGCCCGGCGGCGTCCAGCGCCTCGACGACGGGCGTGGACGCCTCACTGAGGCGCGCCAGGTCTTCGAGTGGCACGAGGTGGTGACTCAGTCCGATGGCGGTGACGGGCACGCCGTGAATGGTAACCCTCATCGCGAGCTGCCGGTCCCCGCTTGAGGGAACCTTGATCCCGACTTGACGGGGACTTGGGTGGAATATTCATTCGAGATGCGGCATAGTCATTCCCATGACGATCAAGGTCGCGGTGGCCGGTGCCACCGGCTATGCAGGGGGCGAGGCGCTCCGGCTCCTGCTCGGGCACCCCGAGGTGGAGATCGGCGCGCTCACCGCCGGTTCGAATGCCGGGACGCCGCTGCTGGCCCACCACCAGCACCTGACCCCATTGGCGGACCGCACGGTGGTCGAGACCACCGCGACCAACCTCTCCGGCCATGACGTCGTCTTCCTCGCGCTGCCGCACGGGCACTCGGCGGCCGTCGCGGCCCAACTGGGGCCAGAGGTGCTCGTGGTGGACGCCGGTGCGGACCATCGATTGGTCGATCCGGGGCAGTGGCAGAAGTTCTACGGCAGCGAGCACGCGGGCACCTGGCCGTACGGCCTGCCCGAACTGCCCGGCCAGCGCCAGGTGCTTGCGGCGACGCGCCGGATCGCGGTCCCCGGCTGCTACCCGACCTCGGTGACGCTGGCCCTGCTGCCCGCACTCACCGGCGGCCTGGTGACCGGCCGCGACGTGGTCGCCATCGCAGCCAGCGGGACGTCCGGCGCGGGCAAGTCGCTGAAGCCGAACCTGCTCGGCTCTGAAGTGATGGGGTCGGCCAGCGCCTACGCCGTCGGCGGCGTGCACCGGCACGTGCCCGAGATGCTGCAGAACTTCACCCTGCTCGGGGCGAGCGACCCGACGATCTCTTTCACCCCGGTGCTCGCGCCAATGGCGCGCGGCATCCTCGCCACGGTGACCGCGCCGCTGGCGTCCGGGGTGCACGTCGACGTGGTCCGCTCGACCTACGAGGCCGCCTACGGCGACGAGCCGTTCGTCACCCTGCTGCCAGCGGGCATGTGGCCGCAGACACAGTCGGTCATCGGCTCGAACGCGGTGCACGTGCAGGTCACGGTTGACGAGGGCGCTGGACGCCTGGTCGCCGTTGCCGCCCTGGACAACCTGACCAAGGGCACCGCGGGCGGTGCCGTCCAGTCCATGAACCTCGCCCTCGGCCTGCCCGAGACCATGGGCCTGACCACGATCGGAGTCGCGCCGTGAACACCCCATGGACTTCTTCTCCTCCGCTGTGCTCCCCCGGACAACTCCACGGAGATCCCGAATGAGCGTCACCACACCGCGGGGCTTCACCGCTGCCGGCGTCACCGGGGGGATCAAGGCCTCCGGCAAGCCAGACCTTGCTCTCGTCGTCAACCAGGGCCCGGACGCGCACGCAGCGGCCGTCTTCACGTCCAACCGGTTCACCGCCGCACCCGTGGTGTGGTCGAAGCAGGCGGTGGCGGACGGCCGCCTCGCCGCCGTCGTGCTGAACTCCGGCGGCGCCAACGCCTGCACCGGATCGGCCGGGCTCGCCGACGCCAGGCAGATGGCCGAGTGGACCGGTGCCGAGGTCGGCTGTGCGAGTGGGGACGTCGCGGTCTGCTCGACCGGCCTGATCGGGGAGCGGCTGCCGATGGACGCCGTCCTGAACGGCATCCAGCTCGCCGCGCAGGACCTCTCCACCAGCGGCGGGCCCTCCGCGGCCGAGGCCATCTGCACGACCGACACGGTCTCGAAGCAGGCGGTGCACGCCTCTCCCGACGGCTGGGTGATCGGCGGCATGGCCAAGGGAGCGGGCATGCTCGCGCCCGCACTGGCAACGATGCTGGTGGTGATCACGACCGACGCCGTGGTCGAGCCGGCCGCCCTGGACGCGGCCCTGCGCACCGCGACCGGCTTCACCTTCGACCGCACCGATTCGGACGGGTGCATGTCGACCAACGACACCGTGATCATCCTTTCCTCCGGCGCGTCGGGCGTGTGCCCTCAGGACGCGGAGTTCTCCGAAGCGCTCACCGGGGTGTGCGCGGACCTCGCGCGGCAGCTCCTCGCCGACGCCGAGGGCTCCGCCCACGACATCGAGGTGCGGGTGGAGGGTGCGGCCACCGAGGCCGACGCGCTCGCCGTCGCCCGCGCGATCGCCCGCAGCAACCTGTTCAAGTGCGCCATCTTCGGCAACGACCCGAACTGGGGCAGGGTGCTCGCCTCGGCCGGCACGGTGGACGCCGACTACGACCCGGAGCACGTGGACGTGGCCTTCAACGGCGTCCGCGTCTTCGTGGACGGCCAGCTCGGTGCGGACCGTTCCGGGGTCGATCTCACCGGAAGGGACGTGCTGGTCGAGCTGCACCTGCACGCGGGCGAGGCGTCGGCCGCGATCTGGACCAACGACCTGACCTACGACTACGTCAAAGAGAACGCGGAGTACTCCACATGAGCGATGCGGCGAGCAAGGCGGCCATCCTGATCGAGGCCCTGCCGTGGCTGGAGCGCTACGTCGGGAAGACCATCGTGGTGAAGTACGGCGGAAACGCCATGGTCGACGATGCGCTGAAGGCCGCGTTCGCCCAGGACATCGTCTTCCTGCGGACGGTCGGGGTGAAGCCGGTGGTCGTGCACGGCGGAGGGCCGCAGATCTCGTCGATGCTGACCCGGCTGGGCATTGCCAGCGAGTTCCGGGGCGGGCTGCGAGTGACCACCCCCGAGGCGATGGACGTGGTCCGAATGGTGCTGATGGGGCAGGTGAACCGGGAACTGGTCGGCCTGCTGAACGCTCACGGGCCGCTCGCGGTCGGTCTGTCGGGAGAGGACGCGGGGCTGCTCACCGCAGAACGGAAGGGCATCGAGCTCGATGGCGAGGAGGTCGACCTCGGCCTGGTCGGAGAGGTTGCAGAGGTCAACCCCGGCGCGGTGCTCGACCTGATCAACGCGGGCCGGATCCCCGTGGTGGCCACGGTCGCGCCCGACGAGATCGGCCAGGTGCACAACGTGAATGCCGACACCGCAGCGGGGGCGCTGGCCGCGGCGCTTGGCGCGGAGCGGCTCGTGGTGCTGACCGACGTGGAAGGGCTCTACCGCGACTGGCCGAACTCGACGGAGGTGATCCGCCAGATCGCCGTGGATGACCTGGCCGCCATGCTGCCGAGCCTCGCGTCCGGGATGATCCCGAAGATGGAGGCCTGTCTCGAGGCCGTGCGTGCGGGCGTCCCGAAGGCCACCGTGATCGACGGCCGGGTGCCGCACTCCCTGCTGCTGGAGATCTTCACCGACGAGGGGGTGGGCACGATGGTGCTCGGGCCCTCCTACGGGACCCTCTCGTGAGCGTCCTGGCCGGTGGTGGGAGCCAGGCCGAACTCGGCGTCCGCTACGCCCACGCGCTGATGAACACCTTCGGTGCGCCGAAGCGGGTGTTCGTGAGGGGCGAGGGCGTGCACCTGTGGGACGCGGACGGCAACCGCTACCTCGACCTGCTTGCCGGGCTGGCCGTGAACGCGCTCGGCCACGCCCATCCCCAGGTGCTCGGCGCGATCTCCGCGCAGCTTTCCACACTCGGCCACGTGTCGAACCTCTTCGCCACGCCCACGCAGATCGCGCTGGCCGAGCGGCTCGCGGGTTTCGCAACCGCGAACGACCCCGGACGGCCGGCGCGGGTGTTCTTCACCAACTCGGGCACGGAGGCCAACGAGGCCGGGTTCAAGATCACCCGGATGACCGGACGCACGAAGCTGATCGCGATGGAGGGTTCCTTCCACGGCCGCAGCCTGGGCGCGTTGGCGCTCACGTCGAACCCGAAGTACCGCGAGCCGTTCGAGCCGCTGCCCGGTGTCGTCGAGTTCGTGCCCTACGGGGACGCTGACGCTCTGGCCGCCGCGCTGGACGAGACCGTCGCCGCGGTGATCCTGGAGCCGATCCAGGGTGAGAACGGGGTTGTAGAGCCGCCGTCGGGCTTCCTGTCACAGGCGCGCGAGCTCACCGCGTCCGTGGGTGCCCTGCTCTGGATCGACGAGGTGCAGACCGGGATCGGCCGGTGCGGGGCCTGGCTGGCCAGCAGCGACTCCGGTGTCACCGCCGACATCGTCACCTTCGCCAAGGGGCTCGGCAACGGCTTCCCTGTCGGCGCCTGCGCGGCCACGGGTGCGGCGGCGTCCCTGCTCGGGCCCGGCTCGCACGGGACCACGTTCGGGGGGAACCCGGTGGCGGCGGCCGCAGGGCTCGCCGTGCTGACCATCATCGAGCGGGACGGCCTGCTCGAGCGGGTCTCCACGGCGGGGGAGCGGCTGGCATCCCGGATCATGGGCCTCGGCCATGCGCAGATCAGTGCCGTGCGCGGCCGCGGCCTGTTGCGCGGTGTGGTGCTCGCCGACCCGATCGCGCCTGCGGTCGCGGACGCTGCGCTGGACGCCGGCTTCGTGATCAACGCGCCGCGGCCGAACGTGCTGCGGCTCGCCCCGCCGCTGGTGATCACCGACGCCGACCTGGACCGCTTCGTCGCCGCCCTGCCCGGGCTCCTCGACAGCGTCTCGTCATGACCGAGCAGCGCACGCCCGTGACGAAGTCGGCCCGGCAGTCCCGGATCGGTGAGTTGATCGCGCGCGAGCCGGTTCGCAGCCAGAGCGAGCTCGCGGCCCGTCTGGCGGACGACGGGATCGTGGTTTCCCAGGGCACGCTCAGCAAGGATCTCCTGGAACTGGGCGCGGTGCGGGTGCGCACGTCCAGCGGCGAGCTCGCCTACGCCCTGCTGGCTGGCGAGCACGACCCAGGCAGCCCCGCAGCGGAGGCGAGGCTCGCCCGGCTGTGCGGTGAGTTGCTGCTGTCGGCGGAGGGCTCGGCGAACCTCGCCGTGCTCCGGACACCGCCGGGTGCAGCACAGTTCTTCGCTTCCGCGATCGACAAGGTGGGCTGGAGCTCTGTGCTCGGTACGATCGCCGGCGACGACACGGTGGTGATCGTCACCCGCGCCGCCGACGGGGGTGCAGCGATGGCCGAGGCGTTCCTCGGGTTGCACACGAGCTGAATCCCGTCGTCCCGGCCCGGCCGGGAATCCCCGAAAGGACAGAAATGACTGGCACGGACAGCGGACGGCTGTGGGGCGGCCGGTTCGCCGGCGGCCCGGCGGAGGCGATGTTCGCCCTCAGCAAGTCGACCCAGTTCGACTGGCGGCTGGCCCGGCACGATCTCGCCGGCTCCAGGGCGCACGCGACGGCGCTGCATGCTGCGGGCCTGCTCACTGGCGGCGAGTACGCCGCGATGGTCGCAGGGCTGGAGGCGCTCGACGCGGACGTCGCATCCGGAGCCTTCACCCCCGCGGAGACCGACGAGGACGTCCATGGCGCTCTCGAGCGCGGCCTGATCGAGCGGGTCGGTCCGGAGCTCGGCGGGCGCCTGCGGGCCGGGCGCTCGCGCAACGACCAGATCGCCACCCTGATCCGGGCCTACCTTCGGGACGCGAACACCGGTCTCGCCAGCGACCTCCGCGCGCTGGTCGGTGCGCTCGCGGACCAGGCGGAGGCCCAGGTCGGTGCGATCATGCCGGGCCGTACGCACCTGCAGTCGGCGCAGCCGGTGCTGCTCAGCCACCACCTGCTCGCCCACGCCTGGCCGCTGGTGCGCGACCTGCAGCGGTTGCGCGACCTGGACGCGCGGCTCGCGGTGAGCCCGTACGGCTCCGGTGCACTCGCAGGCACTTCACTGGGCCTCGATCCCGAACTGGTGGCGCGCGAGCTCGGCTTCGCCTCGTCGGTGCCGAACAGCATCGACGGGACAGCCGCGCGCGACCTGGTCGCGGAGGAGACCTACGTGCTCGCCCAGATCGGGGTGGACCTGTCCCGGCTCAGCGAGGACGTGATCCTGTGGTGCACCCACGAGTTCGGCTTCGCCACCCTCGACGACGCGTGGTCCACCGGGTCGAGCATCATGCCGCAGAAGAAGAACCCCGACGTCGCCGAGCTCGCCCGCGGCAAGGCCGGCCGCCTGATCGGCAACCTCGCCGGACTGCTCGCCACCTGCAAGGGGCTGCCGCTGGCCTACAACCGCGACCTGCAGGAGGACAAGGAACCGGTCTTCGACAGTCTCGACCAGCTACGGGTGCTGCTGCCGGCCGTGACCGGCATGGTGGCCACTCTCACATTCCATCCGGACCGCATGGCAGCGCTGGCGCCCCGCGGCTTCTCGCTGGCCACCGACGTGGCCGACTGGCTGGTGCGGCAGCGCGTTCCCTTCGCACGGGCCCACGAGATCGCGGGTGCCTGCGTGAAGTACTGCGAGGCGAGGGGACAGGAGCTCTCCGAGCTGACCCCGGCCCAGCTCGCGGAGATCTCGCCCGAGTTGGCTCCCGAGGTGCTCGGCGTGCTCACGATCGAGGGCTCGGTCGCATCCCGCAGCGGCCGCGGCGGCACCGCGCCCGACCAGGTGCGTGCCCAGCTCGAGGAGCTGAGGACGGCCGTGGACGGCCTCGCCCCGCAGGCCTAGCCGTCCCTGCCCGGCCCGACCACGCCGTGGTCGTAGGCGATCACGACGAGCTGCGCGCGGTCCCGCGCGTCGAGCTTGGTGAGCAAGCGGCTCACGTGGGTCTTCACGGTGGCGTAGCTGATCGCCAGTTGCGCCGCGATCTCCGCGTTGCTGCGCCCGCTCGCGACCGCGCGGAGCACCTCGAGCTCCCGATCGGTGAGGTCGGGCAGGTTCCGGTCCATGCCCGGCGACGGAGCGGTCCGGCGGAACTCCTCGATCAGGCGGCGGGTGGCGTGCGGGGCGAGCAGGCCCTCGCCGGCCGCGACCGTGCGGAGCGCGTCCACCAGGCGCTGGGGCTCGGTGTCCTTGGGGAGGAACCCGCTCGCTCCGGCACGGATCGCGGCGAACACGTTCTCGTCGTGGTCGAAGGTGGTGAGGATCAGGATCCTCGACCCGGCGGTGGCGGGGTCGGCGGCCAGGCGACGGGTCGCCTCGAGGCCGTCGATTCCCGGCATCCTGATGTCCATCATGATCACGTCGGGGCGGAGATCGCGGACCAGCCTGACCGCGGCGAGGCCGTCCGATGCCTCGCCCACCACCTCGAAGTCGGGCTCGTGCCGAAGCAGCACAGCCAGCCCGCTGCGGATCAGCGCCTCGTCGTCGGCGATCACCACCGTGATCATCAGCGGACCTCCTCCGGCCGCGGGATCGAGACGACGACCTCGTAGCCGCCCCCGGCACGGTCGCCCGCGTGCAGCGCGCCGTCCCAGATCGACACCCTCTCCCGCATGCCGACCTGTCCGGCGCCCGGCGCCGTCCCCGGTGCCGCGCCGCGGCCGTCGTCGGTGATGCTGAGCACCAGGCGGTCCGCGGCGTAGTGGACGCGGACGAGGGCGGTTCGTGCGCGAGCGTGGCGGACGACGTTCGTGAGCGACTCCTGGACGATCCGGTAGACGGTGAGGCCGAGCGCCCGGCTGACCGGCCACGGGTCGCCCGAGCGCTCGATGGAGACCGCGAGGGTGGTATCGGAGACCTCGGCCACGAGCCGATCGAGGTCCGCCAGGCCGGGGGTCGGCTCGAGACTCTCCTCGGGATTGCGCAGTGCGCCGAGGATCTGGCGCACCTCGTGCAGTGAGGCCCGGCTGCGATCGGCGATGGCGAGCAGGGACGAGCGCGCCTCCTCGGGATCGGAGAGCGCGACCCGGGCGCCGACGCCGGCCTGCAGGGCGATCACGCCCAGCGAGTGGCCCACCACATCGTGCAGTTCCCGCGCGATCCGGAGGCGCTCCTCGCTCGCCGCGGAACGGGCCACCTCGGCCTGTGCCCGCTCGGCGAGCTCGGCCCGCTCGCCCTCGACCCGCACCGCGTCGCGGTGCGACCTGATCGCCCGCCCCAGGGCGAAGGAGCCGACGAACAGGGCCAGGTTGGTCGCCGCGGCCGGCCCGGTCATCCGTTCCGGCGCGAACGCCGCCACGGCCACCAGAAGCACGAGGCAGAAGACCGCCGCGGCCACGGTGGCCGGCGTCCCCTGCTGGGCGGCGACGGTGTAGGCGGCCAGGAACAGCGCCGAACCGATCACGGCCGTGTCCTGTCCGAGCACGATCAGCGTTGTGACCAGAAGCCCTGCCGCGATCAGCACCGCCAGGGGCGCGGCCCTGCGCAGGCAGTAGGGGGCCGCGGCGGCCGCGAGCAGTGCGATCAGCCAGGGCTCCGGCGGCGGGGTTCTCCCGGCGCCGGCGGCCAGCAGGGATCCTGCAAGGACGCCGAGCGCCAGGACCGAGTCCAGGAGCCGCGGGTGCGCGTTGTCGAGACGCTGCAGGTCCTGCCAGGTGATCACGGCCACCAGCCTCCCAACTGCACCCGGCGCCCCACAATCGTCCCGGGAATGAATGAGGGCTACATCCTGGGACGGAGGCGGGCGCCCACACGCTCCCCGGGAACGAGCGGGAATCGCGTCCCGGGCCCGACGCGGACCGGCGGTGTCCGGCGGGAGCATCGGGCATGACCTCAGCTGTGAAGATCTCCATCCCCACGTCCCCTTCTTCCGCGTCGTCCCGTCCCCGGTTCGCCTGGGCGATCAGCCTCTCGCTGGCCGCCGCCCTCGGCGCCACCTGGGGCCTGGTGGAGCCTCGCGGTCCGGTCACGGGCGCGCAGGCCGTGCTCGTCATGGTCTCGACCGCGCTCCTCGGCTGGTTGGGTGGCCGCTGGACCGCCCGCAGGGCAGCGGCCGCCCTGCTCCCGCCGGCCTTCCTGCTCGGATTCGAGCTCGCCCGCCGCACCAGCGGCCTGCCCACCGTCGCCCCGTTCGATCCCGGCTCGGAGTTCGGTCTGCTCGCGATCGCGTTGGGCCGTGTCGTCCCGTGGCTGCTGGCGGGGGTTCCGCTCGTCGTCGGCGCAGGGTGGGGGAGCCGGCGGGTGCAGCCACGCCGACCGGTCGCCCTGGTGGCCGGGTCCGCCGCGCTGGCCCTGCTGGCGGGTTGGCTGGTGGTCCCTCCGGTGCCGAACCCCGTGCACACGGCCGGAGGCTTCGCCGAGCTCGCACCGGTGGAGCTGGGCGGCCACCGGCAGTGGATCGAGATCCGGGGCACAGACCGGCGCAACCCCGTCCTGCTCTATCTCAGCGGCGGACCGGGTCAGAGCGACCTTGCCTTCTCCCGCGTGATTCTCGAGCCACTCCTGGACGATGTGACGATCGTAGGCTGGGACCAGCGGGGTACCGGGAAGTCGTACCCCGCGCTCGACGAGGGCAGCCTCACGCTCGATCGGGCGGTCGGCGACGTCGTCGAGCTCGCCCGACACCTGACCCGCAGGTTCGGCCAGCCCCGGGTCTACCTGCTCGGGGAGTCCTGGGGAAGCATCCTGGGCGTCCTGGCCGCCCAGCGTGCGCCGGAGCTCTTCGCCGCCTACATCGCCAGCGGCCAGATGGTCGACGTCCTCGAGACCGACACCGCGATCTACACCGACCTGATCTCCGCGGCCATGCGGAACGGTAACGGCGCTCTGGTCGCGGAACTCGCCACGCTGGGCCCGCCGCCCTACCCGAGCGTCTTCGACTACGGCCGGATCATGACCCTCTACCCGCTCCTCGAGGGCAGCTACAGCCCGCCGCGGGAGTACCGCGAGCGGGCCGCGGCCGGGAAGGTGGGGCCGTTCGGAATCCTCGGCGCGGAGTACGACCCGATCGAGAAGCTGAACGTGCTGCGCGGCCTGATGGACATGTTCTCGGTGATGTACCCCCAGCTCCAGCAGGTCGACCTCCGCCAGTCGGTCACGAGCCTCGACGTCGCCGTGATCGTCCTCTCCGGTGACCACGAGCTCGCTGCCCGGGTGGCTCCGGCGCGGGACTGGTACGACCGCCTCCGTGCCCCGGGGAAGAAGTGGTACGCGTTGCCCGACGCCGGCCACTCCGTCGCCTTCGAACAGGCGGGAGAGCTGCGCCGGATCCTCGCCGAGGAGGTGCCGCCGGTCAGCGGGTGAGCGGCGTCAGTCGTCCAGTCGCAACTCGTGGGCCTTGATGGCGAGCGTCACCCGGTTCGTCGCACCGAGCTTCGTGATCAGGGCGGACACGTGGTACTTCACGGTCGACGGCGAGAGGTAGACCGCGCCCGCGATCTGCTCGTTGGTCTGCCCGCCCCTGACGAGCCGCAGGATGGCGACCTCGGTGTCGCTCAGCTTCGGCCGCTCGACCGGCGGCGCCTGCTGCCCGAGGAGTTCGGCGCCGGCGCCGGCGAGCACCGAGACTCCCCGCCGGGCCGCCTCGATCGCATGCACCATCGCCGGTACCGACAGGTCCTTGGGAAGGAACCCGAGCGCGCCGGCAGCGATCATCGCGGCCGCGGCGGACGGGTCGGTGAGCGAGGTGAGGGCGAGCACCCTGGTCGAGGGGCATTCGGCGCGAAGACGCGCTGTCGTCTCCGGGCCACCCAGCGCGGGCATCGAGATGTCGACCAGCGTGACGTGGGCGCGATCCCCGGCGGCGTGCGCGGACGCCTCGATGCCGCTGTCGTAGGTGGCCACAACCTCGATCCCGGGTGCTGCGGACAGCAGCCCGGCCAGGGTGCTGCGGACGAACAGGTCGTCATCCACGATCACGACCCGGGTCAGGACCGGCCCGCCAACGGGATGGTCACCCTGGTGATCCACTGTCGTCCCTCCCTGCGCGTCTCCATCGTTCCGCCCACCGTCGCGAGCCGCTCGGTGGCGCCGAGCAGGCCCATCGACCCGCTGCCGGAGCCGGAGTCGCGCCCGGTCGACCCGACCTCGTTGATGAACGCCAGGTCGACCGCGTTCTCGTCGATGCTCGCCACCAGTGTGCACGGACGACCCTCCGCGCCGTGCCGTTCGATGTTGGCCGCGGCCTCGCGGGCGACTCCGGCGAGCACCTCGCCGGTGCGCGGAGGCACCCGATCGAGGTCTCCGTCGATCGTGACGGCGGTCGGGAACCCGTGCTCGGCAAGTTCATCAATGACCTCCGTGAGGGTGGCCGCAAGGGACCCGCCCGTGTCGAGGTCGGGCAGGGGCCCGGGCTCGCGCAGCGCACCCAGCAGCCAGCGGAGCTCGCTCGCCGCCTGGCTGATCCCGTCCGCGAGCGGCTCGAGCGCGTCGGCGTCCCCGGCGGCAGCGGCCTTGCGTGCGCGCAGGATCAGGTGGGCAAGGGTGCGGGCGAGGCTGTCGTGGAGATCGCGGGCCAGGCTGAGCCGTTGCTGGGCGAGGGCTGCGGCGCGGGCCTCGTCCTGGGCTTTGCGGTAGGCCGTGAACACGCTCCCGATCACCCACAACACGGCCATCAGTGCGGCCCACATGAATCCGGCAAGGACGAGCACGATCCCGGGGGCGTCGGGATTCACCCTCGCCGACTGGGCGACCTGGATCGCCATCAGGATCGACCAGTAGACGATGGTCATCACCAGGCGCTCGTGGCGTCGACCGCGCATGCCCATGCCCAGGATCGGGATCAGCGGGGCGTACTCGCCCATCAACGCCCATTCCTTGGGTGCCGGCACGTAGCACAGGAGGATTGCTGCGAGCGCGATGCCCGCCGCCCGCGGGTACCGCACGGTGAGGGCGGCGGCGGCGCATGCGGCGACGTCGAGGGCGATCGAGAGCGGCGATCCCACGTGCCAGCCGAGTGCGACGCCCAGCGCAGCGATGAGCAGCGCGAGCGTGACGTCGACAGTTCCGTCGGTCAGGAGGTTGGGGACGCGCCGCATGCGCCAATCAAAGCGTGCGCAGGCAGGTCGGGCCAACCGCGGCCGGATTGGCGGAACACCGCGAAGCATTGCCCGATCGGGCAATTGACGCTCGATCGCGTCGCCCGGTCGGGTGGAACTGGGTCGCGGGGGGACGGCTGGAGCGGGAGACGGTGCAACTCTCGTCTCATGACACCCACCGCCATCTGGCTCCGCCGCCGGATCGCAGTCGCACTCATCGGCAGCCTGGCTGCCGTGGCCGGCATCGTCGTGGTGGCGTGGCCGGCGTCCAATCTCGTCGCGCAGGACTGGTGCACCGTCCTGCCGTTCTGGCCTGGCTGCCGATCCTGATCCGACTACCCACCCCTCCGCGGGGCGCCACTGGCCAGAGTGGCGCCCCGCCACCCCGCCAGCCCGCCAGGCCGGTCCCTCGCGGCGACAAGGGTCCGGCGCGGGTGAATGGGTGGTCTCTCGCGGGACAGGACGCAGTCTCCCACCGGATCCTGGTGCCCGGCGCTGTGGTGCGCGGTGCTTCGACCGAGAGGTCGCAGCGGGCCTGCGTGCGCCGGCTCCCGCCCACCGCTCCCTGCATGCGGGTCTCCCACTCGGACGCGATGGCGTGCCGCGAGCCGCTGCCGTCGGCGGGCAGCGCATCCGTCCACACCTCGGCGAGGGAGACCGCCCGATGGCGGTGCGGCCCCGCCTGGGCCGTCCCGGCCACGTGACTCCGCCGCTAACGCTCCACGGGACTCCAGGAGCCGCCCGTGCGACGCAGCACCCGGAGGTCGTTCCACTGCGCCAGGCGTCCGAGTGCCGCGGCCATGACCTTCGCGGCCGACCATGCGTCGGCGTCCTCCTCCGCGTCGTTGCCGGTGGGCACCACGAACCGCACCACCACGCGCGGCGGGCCGGTACCACGAGCGAGCGGCTCGACGTCGACGAAGGAGTCCTCGACGACCCAGCCAGAGGCCACCGCGATCCGCGCCGCCTCGAGCACCGCCGGTGGATCGACTCCCTGCCTTGCCTCGATCACCGCCGCACTTGCCCGGAATGAAGCCATCCCCGCCACCTCCGGTGAGCAGGCTAGGGCCCGCCACCGACAGCGTCCCGTCCGCCGAACCCACGCCGGCCCCATATGCTTACGCACCGTGAATGCGGTGATCGACGAACTGACCTGGCGGGGCTTCATCGCCCACTCGACCGACCCGGACGCACTGGCGTCCGCTCTGGATGCCGGGCAGGTCAGCTCCTATGTGGGCTTCGACCCGACCGCACCCAGTATCCACATGGGCAACCTGGTCCAGTTGATGCTGGCCCGGATCCTCCAGTCCAGCGGGCACCGGCCGTTCCTGCTCGTGGGCGGCTCGACCGGGCTGATCGGAGATCCGAAGCAGAGCTCGGAGCGCAACCTGAATCCGAAGGACATCGTTCACGAGTGGGTGGAGCGGATCAGGGGCCAGGTGAGCCGGTTCGTGGACTTCGAAGGCCCGGCGGCCGCCGTCGTCGTGAACAACTACGACTGGACCTCGGAGCTCTCCACCCTCGACTTCCTGCGCGGGATCGGCAAGCACTTCAGCGTGAACCGAATGCTCGACCGCGAGGTGGTCCGGGCCAGGCTGGAATCCGGCATCTCGTTCACCGAGTTCTCCTACGTCCTGCTCCAGTCGCTCGACTACCTGGAGTTGTACCGGCGTCACGGGGTCACTCTGCAGACCGGAGGTTCTGACCAGTGGGGCAACATCACGGCAGGGGTCGAGCTGATCCGACGGGCTGAGGGCGCACGCGTGCACGCCCTCGCGACGCCGCTGCTGACCAAGGCGGACGGGACGAAGTTCGGCAAGACCGAGTCCGGGACGGTGTGGCTGGACCCGGCGATGACGAGCCCCTACGCCTTCCACCAGTTCTTCCTGAACGCCGAGGACGCCAAGGTCGTCGAGTACCTGAAGATCTTCACCCGACGGAGCGCGGAGGAGATCGAGGATCTGGCCCGCCAGATGCGGGAGGCTCCACATCTGCGAGCGGCCCAGCGTGCGTTGGCCGACGACATCACCGACATCGTCCATTCGCCGGCGGAGCGGAAGGCCGCCGCAGCTGCCGCGGCCGCGATCTTCGGCAGGGAGGATCTCGGCGCGCTCCCCGAAGCCACCCTGAAGGCTGTTGTGGCCGAACTGGGCGCCCCGCCGATGCGCGTGGGGGAGGAGCTCCCCACCGTGGTGGAAGTGATGGCGGCGGCGGGCGTCGTCCCGTCGCGGTCGGCGGCGCGCCGGGCGATCGACGAGGGCGGCGCGTACCTCAACAATGCGAAGGTGACCGATCCGGAGGCACGTCTGGTCGACTCCGACCTGCTCTACGGGCGCTACGTCGTTGTGCGACGCGGCCGGAGGACGGTGGGTGCGCTCGCCGTCGAGCAGCAGTGAGCCCCGCGGGGCGAGCCCTCGGGTAGCTCTGGTCTGCGCCGGCATACCCGGCCGCTGTTGCGTCGTCCACGACCCGGTGGAGTGCGGCCCATGGCCGTGCCTGGCCGGCGACGGCCGGCGACGACTCCCCGCCGGCGAACTCTGACCTCGTCGAACTCGGGCGGCAACGGGAGACCGGCGTGAAGCCGTCCGGCGTCCCCGCCCTGCGCCTCCGCGCACCGGGCAGCTCTCCCGGGGGCAGGGCCATCCCTCGGTTGGGCGACAGGCCGGCTGTTCGCGCGGCGCGGAATTCGGCGACGAACCTCGCCGTGCGGGTGAGGGCGGTGGGACGCGCCGATGCCGGTGGAGTGTCGTGGCACGCGCTCGGCCTGGCGCCGAGGAACGCGGCGCCGGGCGATACCTCGGCGGTGTCCGCGGGAGTGTGCAGAGGCGCGTTGGCGCTTCCTGTACCACCACCGAGGACGTGCCAGGACCTGCCCCGTCCGGCCCGTTGCGTGCAACAGCGGACGAACCCTGTTCGACCGACTCGGCGGGCCCGAACCGGTGGCGGGAGTTCAGTACCGCGGCGGATGCGGGGATCGGGGGAACTCCCGCCAGACAGCCCATCTGCGCGCCGACCGCACCGGCCGACCGCACACGGATAACGCCGATCAACGAGCCCGTTGCGCGCCGCCGTGGCGAATCCCTGCGGGCCCGGCGGGCCGGGATTGACCCTCAAGGAAGGGCGACACGCCCGGGCGTCAGGGCCGATTTGACCCGGCCCCTCCGACTGCGTAATGTTCTTCGAGCGCCGCCGGTGAGACGGACGAGACAGACAAGAGTCTGGAACGGACGGATCGGGGCGCCAAACCACCTCTGACTAGCACGGATACGGTGTGCGCTCAAGACGGAGCCCACCAAGGTCCGAGGTCAGTCGCGGGTGGGGGAAGGCAGCGGAAGCCGGTTTGACACCGACGAAAGTCGCCGAGTAAAGTAAGACGAGTTGCCCCAAGCGGAGGCGGAAGCCAAAGCACGGAGCGCACCCGAAACTTGAGAACTCAACAGCGTGCTTAAAAGTCAATGCACAATAATGCACTCCTCGGAGTGCGAAACAAACCCCGTTCCGGGTGGTGCGAGACGCGAGTCGAAACACGATCCGGACGGATTCCTTTGATTATTGATAGATCCAGCAATGGATCCTGTCAGTGTCAAACGCAAAGTTGACAGCTAATGGGCTTTCGAGCCCCGCTGATAAATTTCAACGGAGAGTTTGATCCTGGCTCAGGACGAACGCTGGCGGCGTGCTTAACACATGCAAGTCGAACGGTGAAGGGAGCTTGCTCCCGGATCAGTGGCGAACGGGTGAGTAACACGTGAGCAACCTACCCTTGACTCTGGGATAACAGTTGGAAACAGCTGCTAATACCGGATACGACCCTGGCGGGCATCTGCCGGGGTGGAAAGCTCCGACGGTCAAGGATGGGCTCGCGGCCTATCAGCTTGTTGGTGGGGTAACGGCCCACCAAGGCGACGACGGGTAGCCGGCCTGAGAGGGCGACCGGCCACACTGGGACTGAGATACGGCCCAGACTCCTACGGGAGGCAGCAGTGGGGAATATTGCGCAATGGGCGAAAGCCTGACGCAGCAACGCCGCGTGCGGGATGACGGCCTTCGGGTTGTAAACCGCTTTCAGCAGGGACGAAGGGTTTCTGACGGTACCTGCAGAAGAAGCACCGGCTAACTACGTGCCAGCAGCCGCGGTGATACGTAGGGTGCGAGCGTTGTCCGGAATTATTGGGCGTAAAGAGCTTGTAGGCGGTCCGTTGCGTCGGAAGTGAAAACTCGGGGCTTAACCCCGAGCCTGCTTTCGATACGGGCGGACTTGAGGGATGTAGGGGAGAACGGAATTCCTGGTGGAGCGGTGGAATGCGCAGATATCAGGAGGAACACCAGTGGCGAAGGCGGTTCTCTGGACATTTCCTGACGCTGAGAAGCGAAAGCGTGGGGAGCAAACAGGCTTAGATACCCTGGTAGTCCACGCCGTAAACGGTGGGCACTAGGTGTGGGACCCATTCCACGGGTTCCGTGCCGTAGCTAACGCATTAAGTGCCCCGCCTGGGGAGTACGGCCGCAAGGCTAAAACTCAAAGGAATTGACGGGGGCCCGCACAAGCGGCGGAGCATGCGGATTAATTCGATGCAACGCGAAGAACCTTACCTGGGTTTGACATATACCGGAAACATCTGGAGACAGGTGCCCCGCAAGGTCGGTATACAGGTGGTGCATGGCTGTCGTCAGCTCGTGTCGTGAGATGTTGGGTTAAGTCCCGCAACGAGCGCAACCCTCGTTCTATGTTGCCAGCGGTTCGGCCGGGAACTCATAGAAGACTGCCGGGGTCAACTCGGAGGAAGGTGGGGATGACGTCAAGTCATCATGCCCCTTATGTCCAGGGCTTCACGCATGCTACAATGGCTGGTACAAAGGGCTGCAATACCGCAAGGTGGAGCGAATCCCATAAAGCCAGTCTCAGTTCGGATTGGGGTCTGCAACTCGACCCCATGAAGTCGGAGTCGCTAGTAATCGCAGATCAGCAACGCTGCGGTGAATACGTTCCCGGGCCTTGTACACACCGCCCGTCAAGTCATGAAAGTCGGTAACACCCGAAGCCGGTGGCCTAACCCTTGTGGAGGGAGCTGTCGAAGGTGGGACCGGTAATTAGGACTAAGTCGTAACAAGGTAGCCGTACCGGAAGGTGCGGCTGGATCACCTCCTTTCTAAGGAGCCATTGGCAGGCCTAATCAACCTGTCCAGCGCTTCGTTCCACCGCAAACGTCGGTGGCGGAGCAGGCACCCAAGTGGAACATTGACCATTAAGTTGAGCCACCTGGCTCGTCAGTACAACCACCGGTTCGCCGGCGGAGTGGAACCTCGAGACCAAGGAGCTGAGCCCAAGCACGCTGTTGGGTCCTGAAGGGTCGGTTGCGTAGCAACGCCTCTTCTGCGGACCAGCCGCCGGCACCACCACGTGGCGCCGGTCCTGGGCCCGCCCGTTACTTGAGAACTGCACAGTGGACGCGAGCATCTTTGTAGTGAAATAACAAGCTACTAAGGGCAGTCGGTGGATGCCTAGGCATCAAGAGCCGATGAAGGACGTTGTAACCTGCGATAAGCCCCGGGGAGCTGGTAAACGAGCTTCGATCCGGGGATCTCCGAATAGGGAAACCTCGAAAGAAACCGGAGTAATGTCCGGCGACCTCTACCTGAACACATAGGGTAGTTGGAGGGAACGTGGGGAAGTGAAACATCTCAGTACCCACAGGAAAAGAAAACAACCGTGATTCCGTAAGTAGTGGCGAGCGAACGCGGAAGAGGCCAAACCCAGCGTGTGTGATAGCTGACAGGCGTTGCATGCTGGGGGTAGTGGGGCCGCTCCGACCGGGCTGTTGACCGGTCAGGGAGTCAAAAAAGATCAATGAAGTCGAAGGACTCTGGGAAGTTCCGGCAAAGAAGGTAACACCCCTGTAGACGTAAGTTGATCTCTCCCGAGCGTCACCCCAAGTAATGCGGAACCCCTGAAATTTCGCATGAATCTGGCGGGACCACCCGTTAAGCCTAAATACTCCTTGATGACCGATAGCGGACAAGTACCGTGAGGGAAAGGTGAAAAGTACCCCGGGAGGGGAGTGAAATAGTACCTGAAACCGATTGCCTACAATCCGTCGGAGCCCTTCGGGGTGACGGCGTGCCTTTTGAAGAATGAGCCTGCGAGTTAGTGGTACGTGGCGAGGTTAACCCGTGTGGGGAAGCCGTAGCGAAAGCAAGTCCGAATAGGGCGATTTAGTCGCGTGCTCTAGACCCGAAGCGAAGTGATCTATCCATGGCCAGGGTGAAGCGACGGTAAGACGTCGTGGAGGCCCGAACCCACTTGGGTTGAAAACCGAGGGGATGAGCTGTGGATAGGGGTGAAAGGCCAATCAAACTTCGTGATAGCTGGTTCTCCCCGAAATGCATATAGGTGCAGCGTCGCGCGTTTCTTACCGGAGGTAGAGCACTGGATGGTCTAGGGGGCCCACAAGCTTACCGAAATCAGCCAAACTCCGAATGCCGGTAAGTGAGAGCGCGGCAGTGAGACTGCGGGGGATAAGCTTCGTAGTCGAAAGGGAAACAGCCCAGATCACCAGCTAAGGCCCCAAAGAGATTGCTAAGTGGAAAAGGATGTGGAGTTGCATAGACAACCAGGAGGTTGGCTTGGAAGCAGCCACCCTTGAAAGAGTGCGTAATAGCTCACTGGTCAAGTGATTCTGCGCCGACAATTTAGCGGGGCTCAAGCAATCCGCCGAAGCTGTGGCATTCGCGTTGTAACCAGGCCTTCGTGGTCCAGGTGCGCGGATGGGTAGGGGAGCGTCGTGTGCGCTGTGAAGCGGCGGGGTGACCCAGCCGTGGAGAGCACACGAGTGAGAATGCAGGCATGAGTAGCGAATGACGGGTGAGAAACCCGTCCGCCGAATATCCAAGGGTTCCAGGGTCAAGCTAATCTGCCCTGGGTAAGTCGGGACCTAAGGCGAGGCCGACAGGCGTAGTCGATGGACAACGGGTTGATATTCCCGTACCGGCGAAACAACGATCCTGCCGAGGCGGGTGATGCTAAACACGCAAGAGGTTGCGGCGGACTTCGGTCCAAGCAGCCTTGAGTCTGTGACCCAAACTCGTATTAGGCAAGCTGCGGAGGGACGCAGGAAGGTAGCCCAACCCGGGCGATGGTAGTCCCGGGCTAAGTGTGTAGGGTCAGGTGTAGGCAAATCCGCACCTGGTGAGCCTGAGACATGACGGCGAGGAAGCCTCTGGCTTCTGAAGTGGGTGATCCTATGCTGCCTAGAAAATCTTCGTGAGCGAGTTGTCAGCCGCCCGTACCCTAAACCGACACAGGTGGATAGGTAGAGAATACCAAGGCGATCGAGAGAATCGTGGTGAAGGAACTCGGCAAAATACCCCCGTAACTTCGGGATAAGGGGGACCTGATGTGTGACGGCACTTGCTGCCCGAGCGCTGAGGGTCGCAGAGACCAGGCCCAAGCGACTGTTTACTAAAAACACAGGTCCGTGCCAAGTTGAAAGACGATGTATACGGACTGACTCCTGCCCGGTGCTGGAAGGTTAAGGGGAAGTGTTAGAGCAATCGAAGCACCGAACTTAAGCCCCAGTAAACGGCGGTGGTAACTATAACCATCCTAAGGTAGCGAAATTCCTTGTCGGGTAAGTTCCGACCTGCACGAATGGCGTAACGATTTCGCTACTGTCTCAACCATGAACTCGGCGAAATTGCATTACGAGTAAAGATGCTCGTTACGCGCAGCAGGACGGAAAGACCCCGGGACCTTTACTATAGTTTGGTATTGGTGATCGGTACAGCTTGTGTAGGATAGGTGGGAGACTTTGAAGCAGGGACGCCAGTTCTTGTGGAGTCATCGTTGAAATACCACTCTGGCTGTTCTGGTTATCTAACCTAGGTCCATTATCTGGATCAGGGACAGTGCCTGATGGGTAGTTTGACTGGGGCGGTCGCCTCCCAAAATGTAACGGAGGCGCCCAAAGGTTCCCTCAGCCTGGTTGGCAATCAGGTGTTGAGTGTAAGTGCACAAGGGAGCTTGACTGTGAGAGGGACACCTCAAGCAGGGACGAAAGTCGGGACTAGTGATCTGACGGTGGCACGTGGAAGCGCCGTCACTCAACGGATAAAAGGTACCCCGGGGATAACAGGCTGATCTTGCCCGAGCGTCCATAGCGACGGCATGGTTTGGCACCTCGATGTCGGCTCGTCGCATCCTGGGGCTGGAGTCGGTCCCAAGGGTTGGGCTGTTCGCCCATTAAAGCGGCACGCGAGCTGGGTTTAGAACGTCGTGAGACAGTTCGGTCCCTATCCGCTGCGCGCGTAGGAATCTTGAGAGAGGCTGTCCTTAGTACGAGAGGACCGGGACGGACAAACCTCTGGTGTGCCAGTTGTTCTGCCAAGAGCACGGCTGGTTGGCTACGTTTGGAAGTGATAACCGCTGAAAGCATCTAAGCGGGAAGCACGTCTCAAGATGAGGGTTCCCACAGAGTTAATCTGGTAAGGCCCCCGGAAGACCACCGGGTTGATAGGTCGGATGTGGAAGTGCAGTAATGCATGGAGCTGACCGATACTAATAGGCCGAGGGCTTGTTTCCTACAAAGATGTTACGCGTCCACTGTGCGGCTCTCGAGCAACGGTCGGGAGTCCCGCTCCTCGTGAGCGGAGGCCCGCCATAACTCCATAGAGTTTCGGTGATCATGGCGAGAGGGAAACGCCCGGCTCCATTCCGAACCCGGAAGCTAAGCCTCTCAGCGCCGATGGTACTGCAGGTGGGAACCTGTGGGAGAGTAGGTCGTCGCCGGACATACAAACACCCCCGTGGAGCTTCGGTTCCACGGGGGTGTTGTGCTTTGCGGGACACTTTGCGCCACGGTGGCGCGGAAGGGCAGGATGGTGCGGTGAGTGAACCGACCTCAGATCGCGGTGGACAGCGTCGACAAGGGGGACCCCGACGCGGGTCCGGCCCCGACCGCGGCGGTGGCGATCGGCCGCGCTCAGGTGCGGGCGGCGGCAAGAGCCGGCGAAGCGGCGAGGGGAGCGGACGCTCGTCCTCCAAGGCTCCCGGCGGCAAGGCATCGCGTCCGGGCGGTTCCTCCGCTGCGGGCAGCCGCTCCTATGGCAGGTCGTCCGAGGGTGAGCGCTCCGGCCCCGGCCGGTCGGGTGGCCGGCCCTATAGCAAGTCCGTAGCCGGTGAGCGTGCCGGCTCCACCCGGAAGGGCCCAGGCGGCTCCACGTCGCGTCCGGGCGGTTCCTCTGCTGCGGGCACCCGCTCCTATGGCAGGTCGTCCGAGGGTGAGCGCCCCGGCCCGAGCCGGTCGGGCAGCCGGCCCTATGGCAAGTCGTCCGAGGGTGAGCGCTCCGGCCCCAGCCGATCGGGCACCCGCTCCTATGGCAAGTCGTCCGAGGGCGAGCGCTCCGGCCCGAGCCGGTCGGGTGGAGAGAGCGGCCGTGGTCGCCAGGCCGCTCGCAGCGGCGACCGTTCGAGGAACGAAGGCCGGTCAGAGGGGTCCTCGGCCCGTTCCGGCGGGAGAACCAATGCTGCTGGTGATCGCGCCCGCGGGTCTCGTCAGGGGACTGCAGACACACGCGGTCGGGGCTATGCCAGCGAGCGCCCGGGCAGAGCGACCGAGGGCGAGCGGCGGGAGCGCCGCGACGCCGAGCGCGAATATGCCCCGCGTCCGGGACTGGCGGCGAAGCCCAATGAACCGCCGACGCCGAAGGGGTTGGATCTGCGGCAGTTGCCGCGCGGCGTCCGCGCGGAGCTGCGCGGCCTTACCGCTGAGCTCGCGGAGGTCGTCGGGGCGCATCTGCTGATGGCGGGCCAATTGATCGACACCGATCCGGAGCTCGCCCACGCTCACGCGGAGGCTGCTCGTCGCCGTGCTGCACGGCTCCCGATCACGCGGGAGGCTGCGGCGGAGACTGCTTATGCCGCCGGTGATTACGCCACCGCGCTCACGGAGTTCCGTGCACTGCGGAGGATGAGCGGCGGCGATGAGTACCTGCCGGCGATGGCGGACTGCGAGCGCGCCCTCGGTCGCCCGCAGGCGGCGCTGAAGCTGATCAAGGATGCGCTGGCGACAGATCCCGACGTCTCCGCCCGGGTCGAGCTGAGGCTGGTCGAGGCCGGCGTGCGCGCCGACACGGGCCAGGTTGCGGAGGCGTTGCGGCTGCTCAAGGCTGAGATTGAGGAGACAGGCACTCGCGGGTCGAAGGTGACCAGGGCACGCCTGCGCTATGCCTACGCCGACCTGCTTGAGCGCACCGGTGAGAGCGGGCAGGCAGAGCGGTGGTTCGACGCGGTCGTCCGGCTGGATCCCGACCAGACCACGGACGCGGTCGACCGGGTCGCCGCGCTGCGCGGGCTGGTGATCGACTTCGACGACAGCGAGGACGAGGATGATCAGGACGGCGAGGACGGCGAACCGGAGACGCAGGAGTGACAGCGCTCATCGACAGCTATGACGCTGCCTTCTTCGACCTGGACGGGGTGATCTACCTCGGCCCGTTGGCTGTCGAAGGGGCCACGGGGGCGCTGGCGGCGCTGCAGGCGCGCGGCACCACGGTGATGTTCGTCACCAACAACGCCGCCCGTGCCGCACAGGTCGTGATCGACCAGCTCAACGGACTCGGTTTCCATGCCGATGACCACAACGTCCTGACCAGCGCTCAGGTGGCGGTTGGGCACTTGGCCCGGGAGCTGCCGGCCGGTGCGAAAGTCCTGGTCAGCGGTAGTGAGAGCCTCGCGGCGCTGGTCGGGGAGGCGGGCCTGGTGCCGGTCGCGAAGGCAGCAGACGAGCCGGTTGCGGTCGTGCAGGGCTACGACCCTGCGATGACCTGGCCGCGGCTCGACGAGGCCGCACTGGCGATCCAGGCTGGTGCCAAGTGGTACGCCACCAACGACGACGCGTCCCGGCCCACCGAGCGCGGGCTGGTTCCCGGCGCCGGTGGTGCGATCGCGGTCATCGGACTGACCGTGGGCGGGGAGCCAACGATCTTCGGCAAACCGTTCCGCCCGATGCTCGACGAGGCCATCCGGCGGACGGCTGCCGCACGGCCGATCTTTGTCGGGGACCGGATCGACACCGACATCGTTGGCGCGGCGAACGCGGGGATCGACTCCCTGATGGTGTTCACCGGCGCGCACGGGAAGTCGGACCTGATCGCGACCGGGCCCGGAGAGCGACCCACGCATATCGGCGCCAATGTCGGCGCCCTGCTCGAGCCTGCACGGACGGTGGAGTTCACCGACACAGGCGCCCGATGCGGTGGGCAGGAGGCCGTGGTCAGGAACGGTGCGATCGTACTCACCGGCGTCCCCGACGATCTCGCCGGTCAACTGGACGCGCTGTGGGCCGTCGCGCAGCTCGCCTGGCGGCACACTGGCCTGGACACCGGCGACGCCCTAGCCGCCCTCGAACTCATCCGCTGAGCCGACCACGGAGCGGGTATCCTGCCCGCGCCCAACCGAGAGGAATCCGACGTGCCCGCCACCGCCAAGTCCAGTTCGGCCACCGACCTCGCCCTGATTGCGGTCTTCGCCGCACTGATCGCCGCGTTCTCGCTCACCCCCGCCATTCCGGTCGGCCCGGTGCCGGTCACCCTGCAGACCCTCGCCGTCGTGCTGGCCGGCCTCGTGCTCGGCCCGTGGCGGGGCTTCCTCGCCACCGTCCTCTACCTCGTGGTCGGCTTCGCCGGGCTGCCTGTGTTCGCCGGCGGGGGGGCCGGTCTGGCCGCGCTGGCCAAGCCGTCGGTGGGTTATCTGCTCGCGTTCCCGTTCGGGGCTGCGCTTGCCGGCGCCCTGGCGCAGGCGTTCGCGCACTGGCGCGGTGCCCGGCAGTATCTGGGTTTCTTCCTTGCCGGCCTGGCCGCGTCGCTGCTCATTCACGCCTCCGGCATCGTCGGGCTGATCGTGGTGCTGCACCTCGACCTGTCCGCCGCGTTCCTCGTCGACCTCGGGTTCTGGCCGGGCGACCTCGCGAAGATGTTTGCTGCGGCCGCGGTCGCCGTTGCCGTGCACAAGGCCTTCCCCGCGCTGCTTGTGTCGCCTCGCCCCGTTCCTGCCGCCTAGACGGCCACCATCGGTGATCCGACTCGACGGCGCCGGCGTCACGGTCAGCCTGCCCGCGTCCGGCCAGGCCCGGACGCGGGTGCTGCTGCATCCGACCACGCTGGAGCTCGTCGAGCAGCGAATCGCGGTGATCGGCGCCAACGGCTCGGGAAAGTCCACGCTGCTGCGGTTGCTGAACGGGCTCGTGCTGCCGAGCGTTGGCCAGGTGCGGGTTGACGGCCTGGACACCGCCAGGCAGGGGCGCGAAGTGCGAAGGCTGGTCGGGTTCGTCTTCACCGACCCGCTGGCCCAGCTGGTTCTTGCCACCCCTGCCGACGATGTCGAGCTGTCCCTGCGCCCGCTCGTGCGCGACCGGACCGAACGCCGCGCGCAGGCGCTGCAGCTGCTGGCCGGGCGCGGCCTGGCGCACGTGGCCGACCAGAGCGTCTACGACCTGTCCGGCGGCGAGCGCCAGCTGGTCGCGCTCACCTCCGTGCTGGCCACCCGGCCGCGAATCGTGGTGGCGGACGAGCCCACAACGCTGCTCGACCTGCGCAATCGCGATCAGGTGCGGGACGCGCTGACCTCGCTCGAGCAGCAGGTGGTGCTGGCCACGCATGACCTCGATCTGGCCGCGGAGGCCGATCGGGTACTGGTGATCGACGGCGGCCGGATCCTCGCCGACGGAGGGCCTGCGGAGGCGATCGGCGCGTACCTGAGGCTGGTGCGCGGGTGAACCTCTTCAGACTGTACGTGCCGGGAGGCACATGGCTGCACCGGCTCGGCGTCGGCTGGAAGTACCTGTTGCTGCTCGCGCTGACCGTGCCCGTACTCGTCCTCGCCCTGCCCTGGCCGAGCCTTGCGGTCCTGGCGGTGTCGGCGCTGCTGCTCGCGTCCACCCGGGTGGACGCCCGCCTCGCCTTCGCGCTGCCCTCGGCGCTGTGGATCCTGCTCGCCGTCCTCGCGGGGTATCAGCTCGCGCTCGGACGGCCCGACCTCGCCGTGGTGGTGTCGGCCAACCTCGTCACCGCGATCTACGCCAGCCGTTTGCTCACGCTGACCACACCGGGACCGGTGCTGATCGACGCCCTCGTGGCGGCGCTGCGTCCGTTCCGCCGGCTCGGCGTGAACCCGGAGCAGGTCGGACTGGCGATTGCCATCATGGTGCGCTCGGTACCCATGCTGCTGGACACTGTCGCGCAGGTGCGACAGGCCGCCAGGGCCCGCGGCCGCGACCGCAACCTGTTCGCGCTGGTCACGCCTGTGGTGGTGCGGGCGGTCGGGCAGGCACAGGCGACCGGCGCCGCCCTCGCCGCCCGAGGCCTGGGCGAGTCCTGATCCGGCGAGGGCCAGGCCTGGCGCCGACGGCTCGACCCCTGGAGGGGGCCTTCGGCGCGTAGGCAGGCCCTCGGCGCGGAGGGTTAGGATGGCCGCCGTGACCGACCAGACGCCCACACCACAGCCGCCCACCACCGGCGTGCCGGAGATCAATGCGGCGCTGGCTGCGGTGAGACTGGACGGGCCGGTCGGGGAGCACCACCAGCAGCTCTCGGCAGCGGTGGAGGTGCTCCAGCAGGTTCTGCGCACTCCGCGGCCGTGACCGGATCGGCACGGCTGGACCGGGCTCTCGTCGAGGCTGGTCTGGCCCGATCGCGTGCCCAGGCCAGCGACGCGATCCGTGCCGGCCACGTGAGCGTGAACGGTGTGGTCGCCTCGCGCCCCTCGCAGACCGTGCGCGGAACGGACCTCCTCGATCTCGCCGGAGCCGACCACTACGTCTCCCGCGCCGCGCACAAGCTCGCTGGTGCGCTCGCCGCGTCCGGCATCGCCGTGCCGTCGCGGGTGCTGGACGCCGGTGCCTCTACCGGAGGCTTCACCCAGGTGCTGCTGGAGGCAGGTGCCGAGCGCGTCTACGCCGTCGACGTCGGGCACGATCAGCTCGTACCCACGCTGCGCGAGGACCCGCGCGTGGTCGTGCGGGAGCGGCTGAACCTGCGCGACCTCACTCTCGCAGACCTCGACGGCGAACCGGTCGACCTGGTCGTGGGCGATGTGTCGTTCATTTCGCTCACCCTGCTGCTCGCGCCGCTGTTCGGGGTGCTGCGCCCGGATTCAGGGGCACTGCTGCTGGTGAAGCCTCAGTTCGAGGTGGGCCGCGCGGGCCTCGACGACCGGGGCGTGGTTCGCAACGACGCACTTCGGGAAAGCGCCGTCGCCGCGGTCATCGCCGCAGCGGCTGCGCTGGGCCGTGTGCCAGCGTGGCGCGGCGAGAGCGCGCTGCCGGGGGAGTCGGGCAATCGGGAGTACTTTGTCCACTTCGTCCCCGCCGCCTCGGTCGTGGGTGGTGCCGGTTAAGGTGAACCCGTGATCGAACCCCGTCGTCAGGTCGCCGTGACCATCCACCCGCTGCGTCCTGCCGCGCTCGAGGCGGCCGCGGAGTTCATCACCGGTATCAACGCCCGCGGGATCGCCTGCCTGGCCTCGACTGACGACTTCACCCAGCTCGCTGCACGCGTGCCGGGCGCCGACCTGCGCGAACTCGACGGTGAGGACGGCTCCACCTGCGAGCTGGTGGTGGTGTTCGGAGGGGACGGCAACATCCTGCGGGCCGCCGAGTGGGCGCTGCCGCGGCAGGTGCCCGTGCTCGGCGTCAACCTCGGGCACGTCGGCTTTCTCGCCGAGCTGGAGTCCTCGGAGGTGCCCGAACTGATCGAGCACGTCGCCCGGGCCGACTACCAGGTCGAGGAGCGGATGACCATAGAAGTGGTGGTGCGCGCAGCGCCCGGCGGCGAGGAACTGTGGCGGTCGTTCGCGATCAACGAGGTCTCGGTGGAGAAGCTCTCCCGCGATCGCATGATCGAGGTGCTGGTGCGGCTCGACGACCGCCCGTTGTCCCGGTGGGCGACCGACGGCGTCCTTGTGTCCACACCGACCGGCTCGACGGCGTACGCCTTCTCCGCACACGGCCCGGTGATCTGGCCCGACCTGTCCGCGTTGCTGCTGGTCCCGCTCAGCGCGCACGCGCTCTTCGCGCGTCCGCTGGTGCTGGGAGAGCACACGGTCGTCTCCATCGAGGTACTGCCCGGTGGCGGTCCGGGTGGGGTGGTCTGGTGCGACGGTCGCCGTTCCACCGACGTGACCGGCGGCATGGAGATCGTGGCCACGGCCGGCACCGACCGGCTGCGGCTCGCGCGCACCGTCGAGCAGCCGTTCGTGAACCGCCTGGTGCGGAAGTTCGGCCTGCCGGTGGACGGCTGGCGCGGCGCGGCCGAACGGGACGCTGCCCATGCTCGCTGAGCTGAGGATCGCCGACCTCGGCGTGATCGGCGATGCCACGATTGAGCCGGGCCCGGGCTTCACGGCCGTGACCGGAGAGACCGGGGCGGGCAAGACGATGATCGTCACCGGGCTGGCACTGCTGGCCGGGGCGAAGGCGGACCCCCGCCTGGTGCGCTCTGGGGCCTCCCGGGCGCTCGTGGAGGGTCGCTGGCAGGTCGCCGCGGACCAGATCCCGGTACTGGCCGAACTCGGCGCCGAGGTCGAGGACGGCGAGGTGCTCGTCACCAGGCAGCTCGGCGCGAGCCGCTCCCGGATGGCGATCGGCGGCGCCCAGGTGCCGCTGTCGACCGGTGTGCAGCTGGTGGGCGAATGGGTGACCGTACACGGGCAGTCGGAGCAGCTGAGGCTGGGCACGCCCGAGCGGCAACTGCAGGTGCTCGACCGGTACGCCGGCTCCGAACTCGCCGCCGAACTGGAGTCCTACCGCGCCGACTACGCCGCGCGGCGGGACGCCGCAGCCGAGCTCGCCCAGCTCACGACTCAGTCACAGGCCCGCGCGAGGGAGCTCGACCTGCTCCGGTTCGGGCTGGACGAGATCGCCAAGACCGACCCGCAGCCTGCCGAGGACAGGGCGCTCGCCGCGGAGGCGCTGCGGCTGCAGGCCGTCGACGACCTCCGCCTGGCGGCCCACGCGGCTCTGACGGCTCTCGCCGGAGACGAGGACGCCTACGACAGCGCTGACGCCCTCAGCCTGGCCGGAGCGGCCCGCAAGGCACTGGCGCCCGCGGTCGAGAAGGACGCGGGGTTGGCCCCGATCGCCGAGGAGCTCGCCGGCGCCGCCGCGGCGCTTGCGGACGTGGCGTCCTCGCTCGCGTCCTACACCGCCGGGCTGGACGCGGATCCGCTGCGCCTGGAGTGGATCGCGGGCCGTCGCGCCGAACTCGCGCACCTCACCCGCAAGTACGGCGACAGCGTCGACGAGGTGCTCGCCTGGGCCGCGGACGCGGTGCGGCGGGTCAGCGAGCTGGATGCCGGCGACGACCGGATCGAGACGCTGCGGGCCGAGATCGCAGCTCTCGACGAGCGCCTCGCCACTGCCGCGGGACGGATCACCGCGCTGCGCACGGCTGCGGCGTCCGACCTGGCGGACCTGGTCGCGGCCGAGCTGCAGGCGCTGGCCATGCCGAGGGCGAGGCTCGCCTTCGAGCTGACCCCGGTGGAGCTGGGCCCGCACGGCGCCGACCAGGTGAGCCTGCTGTTCTCCGCGAACCCCGGCGGCGTGCCCGGGCCGCTGGGCAAGGTCGCCTCAGGGGGCGAGCTCAGCCGGGTGCGGCTCGCCCTTGAGGTCGTGCTGGCAGACCAGGCGAGCGGAGAGACCTTCGTCTTCGACGAGGTGGACGCGGGCGTCGGCGGCGCGGTCGCCCTCGAGATCGGACGGCGGCTCGCCCGGCTCGCCGAGCGCTGCCAGGTTGTCGTGGTCACCCACCTTGCCCAGGTGGCAGCGTTTGCCGATCGGCACTACGTGGTGGCGAAGGCCGACGACGGCTCGGTGACCACCAGCGGCGTCCGGCTCGTCACCGACGCCGATCGGCTGGACGTGCTGGCCACGATGATGGGCGGCCTGGAGTCCAGCGAGTCGGCCGTGGCCCACGCCCGCGAACTTCTGGAGACCGTTCGCCGCTAGCCAGGCAACCTTCGCGCGCGCGGGCCACGTATCACCGGGTGAGGCAGTCGATCCACGGCGGTGAGGAGCAGGACATGCCAGCGGTGAGGCGGATGTTGTCGGGAGTGGCCCTGGCCGCTGTCCTGGTGGCGTGCACAGGCCCGGTCGCGGGTAGGCCGGTAACGGAAAAGACGCCGGCTCCGGTTGCGACCGCGACGACGGCCGCGACACCGTCTGCCCCGACGTCCGCGGAGGCCGACACGGATCCGGCGGCCGGGCGGGACGCCGAACTCGGAAGACAGGTCGAAGGACTGATCGCCGCCTCGATCTCCTCCCGCAGGCCGCTCGAGCAGCGGTTTCTGGCCGTGATTCGGCAGGCGCGGTTCGATCCGGACGCCCGGTGGGACCGCGCGCTCACCCTCACGATCGACAAGGTGACCTGGAACGAGGACTTCACCGACGGCGGCGACGAGGCTCCCTTCCTCAACCCGACCGTGCGGTGGGAGAAGATCCGGATCCCGCAGGTAGTGGTGACGATCGTGCCCCACGCCGAGCCGCAGGTTCTGACCACCGCAGAGTTCGTGTCGTACATCAACCACTACGGCGAAGGGATGAACTCCGAGGACGTGTTCCGGCTGCCGTTCGTGTTCAGCTACGTCGGGAGCGCCGCGGTGGCGCTCCAGGAGCACTACATCCCGTGATCGTGTGACAATCGGGCTACACGGTTGTCCGCCGGAGCGTCGATTTGCTGGGCGAAGCCTCGTTCCCTATAGGCTGGAGGCCCGTGGGGAACTCGACTCAGACCAAGCATGTATTCGTCACCGGGGGAGTCGTCTCCTCACTGGGCAAGGGATTGACCGCGTCCAGCCTGGGCAGCCTGTTGGTGGCCCGAGGGCTGCGGGTCACGATGCAGAAGCTCGATCCATACCTGAATGTGGATCCGGGCACCATGAACCCGTTTCAGCACGGCGAGGTGTTCGTCACGGAGGACGGCGCCGAGACCGACCTCGACATCGGCCACTACGAGCGCTTCCTGAACGTCTTCCTGAACGCCGAGGCGAACGTCACCACCGGCAAGGTGTACTCCCGGGTGATCGCGAAGGAGCGCCGCGGCGACTTCCTTGGCGACACCGTTCAGGTGATCCCTCACATCACCAATGAGATCAAGGACGAGATGCTGGCGATGGCCGGCCCCGGCGTGGACGTGGTGATCCACGAGATCGGTGGCACGGTCGGCGACATCGAGTCGTTGCCGTTCCTCGAGGCCGCCCGGCAGGTGCGCCGCGAGGTGGGACGGGAGAACGCGTTCTTCCTTCACGTCTCGCTCGTGCCCTACATCGGACCGTCCGGCGAACTCAAGACCAAGCCCACCCAGCACTCGGTCGCGGCGTTGCGCCAGGTCGGCATCCAGCCGGACGCGATCGTCTGCCGCGCCAGCATGGACATCCCGACCGGGGTGAAGCGGAAGATCGCGCTGATGTGCGACGTGGACGAGGAGGCCGTGATCTCCTGCCCGGACGCACCGAGCATCTACGACATCCCGCGCGTGATCCACGGCGAGGGCCTCGACGCCTACGTCGTGCGTCGCCTCGGGGTCTCGTTCCGCGACGTCGACTGGAGCAAGTGGAACGACCTTCTGGAGCGCGTGCACCACCCGAAGGAGGAGGTCACGATCGCGCTGGTCGGCAAGTACATCGACCTCCCGGACGCCTACCTGAGCGTCTCCGAGGCCCTGCGGGCCGGCGGCTTCGCCAACTGGGCGAAGGTGAACGTGCGCTGGGTCGCCTCGGACACCTGCGAGACGCCCGCCGGTGCGGCCGCAGAGCTCGGCGACGTCGACGGGGTCTGTGTGCCCGGTGGCTTCGGCATCCGGGGCGTGGAGGGCAAGCTCGGCGCGCTGCGCTATGCCCGGGAGAACCAGGTGCCGACGCTCGGGCTGTGCCTGGGACTGCAGTGCATGGTGATCGAGGCTGCCCGAAACCTGCTCGGGCTCGAGGATGCCGCGTCCACAGAGTTCGAACCGGAGACGAAGGCCCCGGTGATCGCCACGATGGCCGAACAGGTGGCCATCGTGTCGGGTCAGGGTGACATGGGCGCCACCATGCGGCTGGGTGCCTATCCGGCCGACCTGGTTCCGGGCTCCCTGGTCGCCCAGCGCTACGGCACCACCCGGGTCAGCGAGCGTCACCGGCACCGTTACGAGGTGAACAACGCCTATCGCGACGAGCTCGAGGCCCGCGGCCTGAAGATCTCCGGCACCAGCCCGGACGGGAACCTCGTCGAGTTCGTGGAGCTGGATCGTGCACAGCACCCCTACTACGTCGGTACCCAGGCGCACCCCGAGTTGAAGTCCCGGCCCACGCAGCCGCACCCGCTGTTCGCCGGCCTGATCGAGGCCGCGTTGAGGCGTAAGCTTTCCGCGCGACTGCCAGAGGACGAGGGCTGAGCGGTGTGGGAACTCGCGGCTGACGAGGTCGCCGACGTCCCGCAGGCCTGGCCGGTCACCGCTCACCGGGTGCTCGGCTCCGGCGCGGTCTCCGACTTCGTGAACGACGCCGTGACCACTCCGGACGGCAGCACGATGCAGCGGCAGTACCTGCTGCACCCCGGAGCGGTCGGCGTGATCGCCTGGGACGAGAACGACCGGATCGCGGTCGTGCGGCAGTACCGGCACCCGGTCGCTTTCCGGCTGGTCGAGCCGCCGGCCGGACTGCTGGACGCCGACGGCGAGAGCTGGACGTCGGCGGCAGAGCGCGAGCTGGCCGAGGAGGCCGGGCTGAAGGCGGCCCGCTGGCAGGTGCTCGTGGACCTGTTCACCACCCCCGGGGCGTGCCAGGAGACCCTGCGGATCTACCTGGCCCGCAACCTGTCCGGGGCCCCCGCACCCGAGGACTTCGTGGCCCACCACGAGGAGGCGCACATGGACCTGTGCTGGGCCCGCCGCGCCGACCTCGTGGACGCGATCCTGGCCGGCAAGCTGCAGAACCCCACGATGGTGTCCGGTGTGCTTGCCCTCGAGGTGGCCCGGTTGTCCGGACGTCTCGACGACCTGCGCGAGGCGGACGCTTCCTGGCCCGCCCGCACGGCCTGGTCGGGGCGCAACGACCTGCTGGCCGGTCTCGATGGCCACGCCGGCTGAGCCTTCCCCCGCTGTCCCTGCGGACGCCGGGATGGCCGGTCGGACGTCCCGGACGCGGATGGACAAGCTCGTCCGCGGCTTCCTCGACCACCTGACCGTCGAGCGCGGCGCCTCACCGCACACGGTCGCGGCCTACCGACGTGACCTCGCCCGCTACACCGACTTCCTCTGCGCCCGGGGGATCGACGACCCGGCCCTGGTGTCCGAGGGCGACGTCTCGGCCTTTCTTGCGGCACTGCAGGCGCCCACGGACGGCCATGTGCCGCTGTCGACCGCCAGCGCGACCCGCAGCCTGGTGGCCGTACGCTCACTGCACCGTTTCGGCGCGGCGGAGGGTTTCACCGGACAGAATCCCGCGGCGGCGGTGAGGCCGCCCAAGACCGGCCGGAACCTGCCCAAGGCGCTCGACATCGCCCAGGTGCAGGCGCTGCTCGACACGCCGGACCCCGACACCGCGATGGGCCTGCGGGACGCGGCGCTGCTCGAACTGCTCTACGGCACCGGTGGGCGGGTCTCGGAGATCGTCGGGCTCGACGTCGACGACGTGACCGCGATGCTGGCCGACCCGGACGCCGGGCTGCGCCTGTTCGGCAAGGGCCGCAAGGAACGCCTGGTGCCGGTCGGGTCGTACGCACGACGCGCGGTCGAGGCGTGGCTGGTCCGCGGACGGCCAGGGTTCGCGCAGGCGTCCACCCGTCCGTCCCCCGCACTGCTGCTGAACAGCCGTGGCCAGCGGCTCAGCCGGCAGAGCGCCTACGGCGTGCTGCAGAAGGCGGCCGCGTCGGCGCACCTCGATGTGGAGGTCTCCCCACACACCCTGCGGCACTCCTTCGCCACCCACCTGCTGGACGGGGGAGCCGACGTCCGGGTGGTCCAGGAACTGCTCGGGCACGCCTCGGTGACCACCACCCAGATCTACACGCTGGTCACGGTGGAGCACCTGCGCGAGGTGTTCCTCTCCGCGCATCCGAGGGCGCGCTGAGCGCCGACTACTCTGTTCGCATGTCCTCGCTCGGTCGTCGTGACCTCCTGCTCGCCGGGCTGGCCCTCGGGCTGGCCGGCTGCAGCGCGTCGACGGCCGCACCGCTGGTCTCGCCCCCGGCGTCGCCAGTTCCCCCGGAGCCGTCCGACCCGCCCGCGTCGACACCGGCATCCTCGGCGACCCGGCGCCCCGGCTGGACGGCGCGCGTGATGACGTACAACATGCTCACACCGAACCTCAGCGGCGCGCACTTCCGGGCTGCGGTGAAGGACTCCGACGTGCGGTTGGCGAACCGGGTGCCGGTGATGGCGCGCTGGATCCGCGGCGCGAACCCGGACATCGTGGGCCTGCAGGAGAACGAGGCGAACCCGCCGCGGCGGCTCCCGGTGGGGGTGCTCGCCCCGCTGCTGCCCGCCTACGAGGTGATTCACCCGCGGCTCAACGTTCCGCTGCTGGTCAGGAAGAAGGCCTTCGACGTGCTGGCCGACGGCTCGCTCGACATCACCCAGGGCCACCTGCCCCGGCATGTGGGGTGGTGCCGGCTCCGGCACGTGCGCAGCGGGCACGTTGTCCTGGTCGCCAACACCCACCTCGACCCGTTCCAGAAGGCGTACAAGGCCTCTGAGCGCGCAGCGGAGGCGCGCGAGATCGTGGGCCTTCTGGAGAAGCTCAATCCTGGCGGCGCGCTGCCCACCATCCTGCTCGGCGACCTGAACGTGCGGGCGACGGAGACCCGGGAGAAGTTCGCCGCACCGCTGGTCTCCTTCGCCGGGGCCGGCCTGAGGGACGCGGCGACGCTTGCTGCGGAGGACATCAGCAAGGTGCCGGGGGCCGCGTCGCTGAACAGCTTCGGTGCAGAGGTCGGGGGGCGCTGGACGTACCGCGCGATCCGTACCGACGGGTACCGCTACGACTACATCTTCGTCTCCTCCGGCATCGACGTGCGGACCTGGCAGGTGGTCACCGGGCCGGGCGTCCGGATGATCGATGGTCACCCGTTCTTCGCCGACGGCCCGGTGCCGTCCGACCACTGCCCGGTGCAGGCGGAACTCCGGTTCCCGGACGCGTGAGCCACGGCGCGCCTGAGGAGACTTGTCGACATATCGGTCTAGGATCGCCGCCGTGAGCAATACCGATACCACGGCCCTCGTCGATCCCGAACCCACGCTGGACGCCGGCGAGTTGGGCCCGACGGGGCGTCCGCTGCCCGACCTCCCCGAGCCCACCGCGCCTGACCCGGCCAGACCGAAGCGGGCCCTGATCATCGCGCTGTGCAACCAGAAGGGCGGTGTTGGCAAGACCACCACGGCGATCAACCTGGGCGCGGCGCTCGCCGAGACCGGGCGCAAGGTGCTGCTGGTCGACTTCGACCCGCAGGGCTCCCTGTCGGTGGGTCTCGGGGTGAATCCGCACACCCTGGAAACCAGCATCTACGACCTGCTGCTGAACAAGCACACCACGGCCGAGGACGTGATCACCGCGACCGTGGTGGACGGGATGGACCTGCTGCCGTCCAACATCGACCTGTCCGCGGCAGAGGTGCAGCTGGTCTCCGAAGTCGCAAGGGAACAGACGCTGCGCCGGGTGCTGACCAGGGTGCGGCACAGCTACGACGTGATCCTGATCGACTGTGCGCCCTCCCTCGGCCTGCTCACCGTGAACGCGCTCACTGCCGCCGACAAGGTGATCATGCCGCTGGAGTGCGAGTTCTTCGCGCTGCGCGGCATCGCGCTGCTCACCGACACGATCGACAAGGTGCAGGACCGCCTGAACCCAGAACTCGAGGTGCTCGGCATCCTCGGCACCATGTTCGACGCCCGCACCCTGCACAGCCGTGAGGTGCTGGAACGCGTCGTGCAAGCGTTCGGCGAGACGGTCTTCCACACCGTGATCCGGCGCACCATCAAGTTCCCGGAGACCACCGTGGCCGGCGAACCGATCACCACCTACGCCTCGTCCTCGCCGGGCGCAGCCGCGTACCGCATGCTCGCCCGGGAGGTGCTCGCCAGATGTCCCGGCGTGTAGGCCTCCCCGGCGCGTCGGAGCTGTTCCGTCCGACCTCGGTGCCTGATGCCGTACCGGCGGCACCCGCCTCGCCGACGGCGCCGACCGACCAGTCGCCGACGCCGCAGGGCTCCGGCCGCGTCCGCCACGATGAGAAGATCACCGTCTACGTGAGCAGCGACGAGTTGGTCGCGCTCGAACAGGCCCGGCTGACCCTGCGCGCCCAGCACGGGGTGGCCGTCGATCGCGGCCGGATCGTCCGCACTGCGATCGGGCTGGCCGTGGCCGACCTGGTCGCACGCGGGGGCGACTCCGACCTGGTTCGCGGTCTTGGCGCGCCGTGAGCCTGCTCTCAGCGCAGGAGGACTTCACCGTCCACCTGACGAACTTCTCCGGCCCGTTCGACCTGTTGCTGCAACTGATCTCCCGGCACAAGCTGGACGTGACCGAGGTGGCGCTCTCGCAGGTCACCGACGACTTCGTCGCCCATATCAAGCAGATGCAGGCCAGCCGGGGCGCCACTGCCTGGGACCTCGACCAGACGAGCTCCTTCATCGTCGTCGCCGCCACGCTGCTCGACCTGAAGGCCGCCCGCCTGCTGCCTCAGGGCGAGGTGGAGGACGCGGAGGATCTGGCGCTGCTCGAGGCCCGCGACCTGTTGTTCGCGCGGCTTCTGCAGTACCGGGCGTTCAAGATCGTCGGCGCCTGGATCCAGCAGACGCTCGACACGCAGGCGCGGCGGTACCCGCGTCCCGGGGGCCTGGAGGAGCGGTTCGCCAGCCTGCTCCCTGACGTGGAGCTGGACGGGTTCGCCGACGTGATCGCGGTGCTGGCAGGTCGCGCCCTCACGCCGAAGGATCCGCCGCTGGTGGGCCTCGAGCACCTCCACCAGCCGCTGGTCAGCGTTCGCGAGCAGGCAGAGGAGATCGTGCGCCGGCTGCACGAGCACCAGACGCTGACGTTCCGCGCGCTGGTCGCCGACGCGGCTGACCGGCTCGTCGTCGTCGCCCGCTTCCTGGCCCTGCTGGAACTGTTCCGCGAGAAGGCGGTTGGTTTCGAACAGCTCACACCGCTGGGCGAGCTGACCGTCCGCTGGCTCGGTACCGAGGTGGACGCGGAGCGGATCGGCGCAGAATTCGACGAGGCCACGACCTCCAGTGAGGAGACCACCGAATGAGCACATTTGCCGGAGCAGTGGAAGCGCTGCTGCTGATGGCCACAGAGCCGGTGCCCGCTTCGGACCTCGCCGAGGCCGTGGGCGTGCCGACAGCGGAGGTCGAGGAGTGCCTGGCCGAGCTGGCCGCCTTCTACGACGAGACCGGACGCGGCTTCGAGCTGCGCCGGGTGGGCGCCGGCTGGCGCTACTACACGCGCGAGGAACACGCGGACGTGATCGGGCGCTGGCTGCTGGAGGGGCAACGCGGGACGCTCAGTCAGGCCGCGCTGGAGACCCTTGCGGTGGTCGCCTACCTGCAACCGATCTCCAGGGGCCGGGTGTCGGCGGTGCGAGGAGTGAATGTGGACGGCGTGATCCGCACCCTCGCCACCCGTGACCTGATCGAGGAAGTCGGCCGCGATGAGGAGACCGGTGCCCGCCTGTTCGCCACCACCAGCTACTTCCTGGAGCGGATGGGCCTGACCAGCCTCGACCAACTGCCGGCGCTGGCGCCACACCTGCCGGATGCGTCCGCGCTGGAGGCAGAGCTCGCCGGGCTGGCCGGCCACGGGGCGGATGAGCCGCTGCCGATCGGCGGACCCGACACCATCCCAGGGGACGCCGGCCTTCCCTCTGCGGTCACCGACAGTGACGAGACGGCGTGAGCGAGGGGGAGGGCGTCCGCCTGCAGAAGGTGCTGGCGCAGGCAGGTGTCGCCTCCCGCCGGGCGGCCGAGGACCTGATCGCCAGGGGACGGGTGGAGGTGAACGGCGAGGTGGTGCGCGAGCAGGGCGTCCGCGTCGACCCGGCGTCCGACACCATCCGGGTGGACGGCAAGCGGATCCCGCCCCAGCGTCCCCACCTGTACGTGGTGCTGAACAAGCCGCGGGGGGTCGTCTCGACCATGGAGGATCCGCAGGGGCGACCCACCGTCGCCGACTACCTGGGGAATCGGGGCCGGCTGTTCCACGTGGGCCGGCTCGACGCCGACACCGAAGGCCTGCTGCTGCTCACCAACGACGGCGACTTCGCCCAGCGCATGGCGCACCCGTCCTTCGAGGTGCCCAAGACCTACCTCGCCGAGGTGTCCGGCCAGGTCACCGAGGCGACCTTGAGGCGGCTGCGCGCGGGGGTGGACCTTGAGGACGGGCCAGTGAAGGTCGACCAGGCCAGACTGATCCAGCGGGTGGGGGAGCGCAGCCTGGTCCGGGTCACGTTGCACTCGGGCCGGAACCGGGTGGTGCGGCGGATGTTCGACGCCGTCGGGCACCCCGTGCGCAAGCTCTCCCGGATCGCCATCGGCCCGGTGCGGCTCGGCGACCTGAAGTCGGGCGCCGTCCGTGACCTGACCCGTGACGAGCTGGGTGCGCTGCTCGACCTGGTGAAGCTGTAGCGAGCGTGGACCGCGTACTGGGTGTCGAGACCGAGTACGGGCTGAGTGCCCACGCGGGTGGACGCCGGCTGAGTGCTCCCGAGGCGGCCGAGCTGCTGTTCCGTCCGGTCGTCGCAGAGCACCGTTCGGCGAACGCCTTCCTCGGCAGCGGCGGACGCCTCTACCTGGACGTGGGTGCGCATCCCGAGTACGCGACGCCCGAGTGCCGTACCGCCCGCGAGGGACTGGTCGCGGAGCGGGCAGGGGACGAACTGGTCCTGGCACTCGCCGCGCGCGCCGCCGATCTGGCCGCGGGGACCGGGATCGCCGTCACGTTCCGCCTGTTCAAGAACAACACCGACAGCTTCGGCAACTCCTACGGCTGCCACGAGAACTACCTCGTGGGCCGCGGTCTCGACCTCGAGCCGGCGGTCGAGCTGCTGACCACGTTCCTGATCACGCGGCAGGTGCTCTGCGGTGCCGGTCGCTGGCACCGCGGCGAGTTCACGATCAGCCAGCGCGCCGACCAGCTGCACACCGGGTTGTCAGCCCTGACCACCCGCGCCCGGCCGCTGGTCAACACCAGGGACGAACCGCTGGCGGACGCCGCCCGGTTCCGTCGTCTGCACGTGCTGGCCGGTGACTCCAACCTCGCCGAGCCGTCCGCCTGGCTGAAGGCAGGGACCACGCTCGCCGTGCTCGAGCTACTGGACCGTCCGGGTGGACCGGATCCGCGGTTGGCAGGGCTGCGGCTCCTCGACCCGGCCGCAGCCTTGCGCCGGGTGGCCCGGGACCCGCTCGCGCCGCTGGAACTGGCGGACGGGCGCACCCGCACCGCTGTTGACCTGCAGCGCACCCACCTCGAGCTGGCCGGCGACCACGCAGAACCGGGGCTGGCCGCGCTCTGGGCACGCGTGCTGGACGCCCTCGCGGACGGCGAGCCCGAGCGGATCGCGGCCGAGGTGGAGTGGGTGGCCAAGCTGCGGCTGCTGACCGAGTTCAAGGAGCGCCACCACCTCGCAGCCGGCGATCCGCGACTGGCTCAGCTCGACCTGGCGTTCCATGAGCTGGGCGGGGTGTTCCGCGTTCTGGAGGAGTCCGGTGCTGTGGGACGCCTCACCGACCCCGTGGAGGTCGAGCGGGCGCTCACCGCGCCGCCCGCGGCCACCCGTGCCGAGGCCCGTTCCCGCATCATCGGGGCCGCCTCTGCGCGGAACCTGCGCATCACCGTGGACTGGCAGTCCTGCACGGTGCATGACCTGCCCGGTCCCGACGGACACCGGTCCGAGCGGACGCTGGCCCTTGCCGACCCGCGGGAGAGCCGCCCGGCAGGGCTGGAGGAGCTGTTGGCGGCGCTCGGCCCTGCGTGAAGCACTCTCCGGTCGAGAGCCCGGCGGCAGGCACTCAGGAGCGGGACGACGGACGGTATTGACCTGCCCATCCCGGCGGGTTCGGGGCGCCGGCACAGGAGGTCCGGGTATCCTCTCGGCGTGTCCTCAGCCCGTGTGATCCCCGTCCTTGCCTGCGTCCTGGCGCTGGCCGCGTGCAGCAACCCGTCCGCGTCCCCGTCGCCGACGGTGAGCGCCACTCCGACCGCGTCCGCGACCCCGACGGCGTCCTCCAGTTCCACGGTGAAGCCGCAGGACTCCCTGGACGCGATCACGGTCAAGGGGCAGAAGGGCAAGAAGCCCACGGTGAGCGTCAAGGCGCCGTTCGCGATCGACAAGACCAGGGTGCGGGTGCTCGATGCGGGCACCGGCTACAAGGCGGTCGCGGATGGCTACGTCACAGTGCACTACTACGGCATGAACGGCCGCACCGGGAAGATGTTCGCGGAGTCGTACTCCAGCGGAACCCCCGCGACCTTCCCGCTCGGCCAGGTGATCGCCGGCTTCAAGGACGGGCTGACCGGCCAGCGGGCGGGGAGCAGGGTGCTGATCGCCATGCCCGGTTCGGACGCCTACGACGCGAGCCCGACCAGCGGCCCTGACGGTTACCAGATCGGCGATACCTTGATCTTCGTCGTCGACATCCTCGCGGTGTCGGTGAACCAGCCCGAGGGCAAGGTGCTCACCCCGCCGTCCGGACTGCCGAAGGTCACCGGCTCCGCCGCAGACAAGCCGACCGTCACGATCCCGTCCGGCAGCGCGCCGACGAAGATGTCGTCCACCGTGCTGATCGAGGGCACTGGGCCGAAGGCCGCGAAGTCGGACACGATCACCGCGCGGTACGTGGGCTACTCGTGGAAGACCGGCAAGCTGATCGACGACGGCTTCGCCACCCCGACCAGCGGCACGCTCGGCAACCTCATCCCCGGCTGGAACACTGGCCTGGTGGGCAAGCGGGTCGGCTCCCGGGTGCTGCTGGTGCTGCCTCCGGCCGACGGCTTCCCCGAGGGCAGCAACAACCCGCCCGTCGAGGCCGGAGACACGGTCGTCTACGTGCTCGACCTGCTGTTCTCCCAGGCCGCCGCGGCCGGCTGACGCGCATCGACGATCCACGGCTCGCGCGGGAGCGCGGACGGGTCGAACCGGGCCAGCAGGTCCGCGGTCGTCACCGGTTCTCCGGCGGCCGCCAGGCCCAACGAACGGGCCAGGCGGGTCAGGACGTGAGCGGGTGACCAGCCGAGCCCGGCCAGGTCGGCGAGGGTGACCGCCCCGTCCCGCTTGGCCAGCCGCCTGCCGTCCGGGTTCACCGCGAGCGGGACGTGGGCATAGCCCGGGGAGGTCCCGCCCAACTGCCGGGCCAGCCACGCTTGGCGCGGGGCGGATGACAACAGATCATCGCCCCGGCAGACCTGGTCGATGCCCATCGCGAGATCGTCCACGACGACCGCAAGGTTGTAGGCGGGGACGCCGTCGTTGCGGACGACCACGAAGTCGTCGACCGTCTCGGTGACCTCGCCGGCCCACAGGTCCTGCACGGTGCTGGATGCCCTGTTCGCGCGCACACGCAGGGCCGGACGCCGGGTCGCCTCCAGCTCGGCCCGGCGGGATGCCGACAGCCGCAGGCAGGTGCCCGGATAAGGCCGAAACGCGTCCCCGTGCGGTGCGGACGCGGCCTCGGCGATCTCGCGCCGGGTGCAGTAGCACGGGTAGGTGTCGAGCCCGGCCACCGCGTCGGCGTAGGCGTCGAGGCGCCGACTTTGCCAGACGACCTCGCCGTCGTGGTCCAGGCCGAGTGCCGCCAGGTCCGCCAGTTGACGCCGGGCCACCTCGGGGGCGGCGGCGACCCGCCGGGTGTCCAGGTCCTCCACCCGGAGCCGGAACTGCCTTCCGGTGGTCCGCGCGAGCAGCCAGGCGACCAGCGCCGTGCGCAGGTTGCCCAGGTGCAGGTCGGAGGTGGGACTGGGGGCGAATCGTCCGGCCACCTCAACCTCCCTCGCCGAGCCGTGAATGTGCGCATTTCAGTCAAGCAGATCGGGTAACGTCACCGGCGTGTCGCCGCGCAAGTCCGAACGGATCATGAACCTGGCGATCTGTCTGCTGATGGCCCGCCGGTTCATCGAGAAGAGCCAGATCCGTCAGGTGGTCGAGGGCTACCACGACCTGTCCGACTCGGCGTTCGAGCGAACCTTTGAGCGCGACAAGGACGAGCTGAGGGCGATGGGCGTGCCGGTGGAGACCGGCAGCAACAACCCGCTGTTCCCTGACGAGGTCGGCTACCGGATCCGGCGCAAGGACTTCGAGCTGCCGGCGATCGAGTTCAGTCCTGCCGAGACGGCGGCCCTGGGCCTGGCAGCGACCGTGTGGGAGTCGGCCACGCAGGCAGAGCAGGCGGTCACGGCGCTGGCGAAGCTGCGCGCCTCGGGCCTCGACCCCGACCCTGCGCGACTGGACGCGCTGGCGCCGACCATCGGAGCCAGGGAGCCCGCGTTCGCGAGCATCTGGGAGGCGACCGTCGATCGGGCTCCGATCCGGTTCGGCTACAAGGGCGAGCAGCGGCGCGTGGAGCCGTGGGCGATGACCTATCGGCGCGGTGCGTGGTACCTGCTCTGCCGCGACCGGGACAAGGCGGAGCCGCGGATGTTCAAGGTGGCCCGGGTGGACGCCGCGGCCGAGCGGATCGGTAAGCCGGGCAGCTACACGGTGCCGGACATCGACCTCGACGCGGCGTGGAGCAGCCTCGAGCCGGGCCAGCCGGACGCGGAGGTGGTCCTCGCGATCCGGCCGGGCCGGGCCGCGGAGCTACGCCGCCGTGGCCGTCCGGTCACCCCGGAGCAGGAGGTGCCCGCCGGCTACGATGCGCTCTCGGTGAGCTACGCGAGAGCCGGGGACCTGGTCGGCGAGGTGTGCGCGCACGGAGCGGACGTGGTGGTGCTGGCCCCGCCCGACGTGCGGCGGGCGGTGCTCACCGAGCTCCGCGCGACGGCGGGCGGCGCGTCATGACGTCCGCCGACCAGGTGAACCGTCTGCTCGCCCTGGTGCCGTACCTGCAATCGCACCCGGACGCGGAGCTCGGTGCGACCGCCGCAGTGTTCGGGGTCAGCGCAGAGCAGCTGCTCGACGACCTGAACGTGCTGTGGTACTGCGGTCTGCCCGGGGGAATGCCGGGCGACCTGATCGAGATCGACATGGAGACGGTCGCAGAGTTCGGGCGGATCCGGCTGACCAACGCCGAATACCTGAGCCGCCCGGTGCGGTTCACTCCCGACGAGGCGGTGAGCCTTGTGGTGGCGCTGCGTGCGGTGCGCGAGCTGGCCGGAGGGCACCTCGCCGAGGGCATCGAGAGTGCGCTCGCCAAGCTGGAGCGGGCCGCGGGCGCGGGCGGCCCGACGCCGCAGGTGGCGGTCGCGAGTGGCTCCGGGGAGATTCGCGAGCAGCTGGCGGAGGCTGCCGCGGCCGGTGAACTGGTGGAGCTGGACTACACCGACGCCGGGCTGGCGCCGTCCCGGCCCCGGGTCGCCCCGGTGAAGCTGATCACCAGGGACGGGTTCGGCTACCTGCAGGCGTGGGCGCTGGACCGGGCTGCGTGGCGGACGTACCGGCTGGACCGGATCGGCGGCGTCGAGCGGACCGGAGAGCCTGCCAGTGACGTCGGGGATCCGCCGGAGTTCGGACCGGGCTGGCTGGAGCAGCGCCCGGACGCGGCAGAAGTCACACTGCGGTTGAAGCCTGACGCGTCCTGGGTCACCGAGTACTACCCGATCCGGGCGGTGCGCAGGGAGGCGGACGCGATCGAGGTCGACCTGCTGGTCGCCGACCCCGCGTGGCTCCGCTCGCTGCTGCTGCGGCTGGGACGCGACGTGCTCGGGGTTCTGCCCGCGGAGGCCGCCGCGGGGGCCAGGGAGGCAGCGGCCGAGGCGCTCGCCGCCTACCGGACGGAGTAGTGTCTTCGCCATGGTCTGGGTGCTGGTGTTCGGCGGGATCGCCCTCGCCGGGCTGATCATGGTGATCAGCTACGGCGTCTGGCTGTGGCACAAGGCGTCCGACCTGTTCTCTGAGCTCGAGATGCTCGGGACGCGTGCCGGCGAACTCGCGGACCTGGTCTCACAGATCCAGCCCGAACTGCCGCAGCGCCCCGTGACCTGAGTCTGGCGCCGGGCCCTGGCGGGGCCGGACGGATCGCGGCCGCGCGGGACGCGGGCGGCCGACTCATCCGTTCGAACGACCGGATCGCTCCCGGCGTGATCCGCCGGTGGGTCGGGAGAGCTAAGGTTGCGCAGAGTAATCCGGATCAGAAGGAGAGTGCCGTGCCGAGTCTTGGTGGCTGGGAATGGGTCATCCTCGCCCTGATCGCGCTGCTGCTGTTCGGCGGCTCCCGTCTGGCGGGGATCGGCAAGAACGCAGGCAGGGCGATCCGGGAGTTCAAGGAGGAGACCTCCGCGCTCCGCTCGAGCGCCAGCCCCTCCGAACCGCCGGCCACGCCGGGCCAGCCGGCGTCACCGGTGACGCCCGAATCCGGCACAGACAAGTCCTGACGCTCCATGGCTGAGGGGAAGCGGCGCCGCTTCGCCTGGCTCAGGCCCCCGGAGGCCGGGCCGGGCGGGACGATGTCGCTCGGTGACCACCTGCGCGAGTTGCGCTATCGACTGATCGTCTCCGTAATCGCGATCATCGTGATGAGCCTGCTCGCAGCGATCTTCTACGACCAGCTCTACCAGGTGATGCTGCGGCCCTACCTGCTGGCCCGGCAGATGCTCGCCGAAAGCAATCCGAACCTCGACCCGACCACGGTGATCACCGGGGTGACCACACCGCTGATCCTTGCCATGAAGGTCTGTGTGGTGGCAGGGGTGGTGCTGGCCAGCCCGTTCTGGGTGTACCAGGTGTGGGCGTTCATCGTCCCCGCGCTGCTGGCGAAGGAGAAGAAGTACGCGCTGGGCTTCATGTCGGCAGCGGTCCCGCTGTTCCTGCTCGGTGTGCTGATCGGGTACTACATCATGCCGCAGGGCATCTCGGTGATGTTGGCCTTCACCCCGTCGAGCGTCCCGGTGCTGAACCTGATCGATGTCGCCGGTTTTCTCGAGCTCACCCTGAAGCTGATGATCATCTTCGGACTCGGCTTCCTGATCCCCGTGGTCGTCGTCGGACTGAACCTGGTCGGCGTGCTCAAGGCCACGCAACTCGCGAAGGTGCGCACCTATGTGATCTTCGGCATCTTCGTTTTCGGCGCGGCGGCGACACCGTCCACTGATCCGTTCTCGATGCTCGCGCTGTCGATCCCGATGACTCTGCTGTACCTGGTGGCCGAACTGGTCTGCAAGGTCAACGACAAGCGCAAGGCGAAGGCTGCGCTGGTCCCGGCAGGGGCCTGACTTGGCACTCGGCTACGACGGGCCCACCCTCACCGTGGTGGTGAACCCGGCGGCGGGGCGCGGCCGGGCCCGCGCGCTGTTGCCACAACTCACCGCCGGCCTCGTGGACGGGCTGCCGGGGGTCAACCTGCATGTCCACCTGACCACGTCGTACGCCGACGCCCGGCTGCGCTGCATCCAGGCCGTCGAGCAGGTGCGTCCCGCCGTGGAGGGGCACCGCCGCGACGCCCTGATCGTGATGGGCGGGGACGGCATGATGCACCTCGGCCTGAACGCCTGTGCCGGCACGGACGTGCCGCTCGGGCTGGTGGCGGCGGGCCGGGGCAATGACTTCTGCCGCGGCGTCGGCGCCCCCAACGACCTGCCGGGCGCCATCCGCGCGATCGTGGCCGGGCATACCTTGCGGATGGACCTGCTGGAGGCCACCGGGCGGCTGGTGGACGGAGCCGAGCGGCGGTGGGTCGGCTCGATCGTCAGCACGGGATTCGACGCCCGCGTGAACTACCGCACGAATCACCTGCGCTGGAACCTTGGCCAGCTCAGCTACACCTGGGCCGCGCTCGCCGAGCTGAGCCGGTTCGAGCCGCTGCCGTACCGGCTCCTCATCGACGGCGAGCCACGCAACCAGACCGCCATGTTCGTCGCGGTAGGGAACGCCGGCTGGTTCGGGGGCGGCATGCAGGGCTGCGTGGACGCCGACGTCACTGACGGCCTGCTCGACCTGACCGTGATTCACCCGGTCAGCAGGCTCACCCTGCTGCGGCTGCTGCCCCGGATGTTCGACGGTGGCTATGTGCGCGACCCTGCCGTGGAACGGCTGCGGGCCCGCGAGGTCGTGGTGGACGGCGACGGCCTCTACGGCATGGGCGACGGCGAGGAGCTGGGCGCGGTCCCGTTGCGGCTGCGCGCTGTGCCGGACATGCTCAGTGTCTTCGTGCCCGAGTCCGTCGCCATCGCTGGCCGATAAGGGGACGGTTCTCCTTTTCGTCCACCCGGACGGTCGGTGAGGTTGTGGCCGACAAGGGGACGGTTCTCCTTTTCGTCCACGCCGGGAGGTCGGTTAGGTTGGGCACCGTGGACTCCTTGGCCGCCTTCCGCGCGCTCTACCCGTTTGTCCTCGACCCGTACCAGGTGGAGGCCTGCGAGCACGTGGCCGCTGGGCACGGTGTCCTGGTTGCGGCTCCGACGGGGGCGGGCAAGACCATCGTGGGGGAGTTCGCCGTGTTCCTTGCTCTCGCGGGCGGGCGGAAGTGCTTCTACACCACTCCGATCAAGGCGCTGAGCAATCAGAAGTACCACGACCTGTGTGCGCGCCATGGCGAGAGCTCGGTCGGTCTCCTCACCGGCGACACCAGCATCAACGGCGAGGCCCCGGTCGTGGTGATGACCACCGAGGTGCTGCGCAACATGCTCTACGCCGGCTCGCCCACCCTGACCAATCTCGGCTTCGTGGTGATGGACGAGGTGCACTACCTCGCCGACCGGTTCCGTGGGGCGGTGTGGGAGGAGGTGATCATCTCGCTGGCCGACTCCGTCCAGTTGGTCGCGCTGTCCGCGACGGTCAGCAACGCTGAGGAGTTCGGCGACTGGCTTTCTGAGGTACGTGGCGGTGTCGAGGTGGTCGTCACCGAGCGCAGGCCGGTACCGCTGTACCAGCACGTGATGGTCGGACGGCGATTGCTCGAACTGTTCGCCGGCGATGATGTGAACCCCGAACTGGTGCGCCTGGCCAGGGAGGAGTCCCGCGACGTGCGTGATGACAGTCGCAGACCCCGCGGACGCTCGGGCAACGGCCGCCGCACCACTGCCTACGGTTCGGGACGCTACGGCGGCGCGGCCGCGCGCGAGCGGATGGACGCGAGCCGCCGCCTCGTTCCCCGGAGGGACGCCACGATCGAGCGCCTGGCTGCCGAGGGCCTGCTTCCCGCCATCTACTTCATCTTCTCCCGGCAGGGCTGTGACACCGCCGTCGGCCAGCTGGCCAGCTCCGGACTACGGCTGACGTCCCCGGACGAGCGTCGCGCGCTGGCCGAGATCGCGTCCCGGCACACTGCGGGGCTCAGCCCGTCCGACCTCGCCGCACTTGACTACGACCGGTTCCTGGCCGCGTTCACCGACGGCATCGCTGCTCATCACGCAGGTCTGCTGCCGGCGTTCAAGGAGATGGTCGAGGAAGCGTTCGCCGCCGGGCTGGTGAAGGTGGTGTTCGCCACGGAGACGCTCGCGCTCGGCATCAACATGCCCGCGAAGAGCGTCGTACTCGAGAAGCTGGTGAAGTACAACGGCGAGACGCACGCGGACATCACGGCGGGGGAGTACACCCAGCTCACCGGACGCGCGGGCCGGCGCGGCATCGATGTCGAGGGGCATGCCGTGGTCTGTTGGCAGGCCGGCCTCGATCCGCGGGCCGTCGCGGGCCTCGCGTCCCGGCGCACCTATCCGCTTCGGTCGTCCTTCCAACCCACCTACAACATGGCCGTGAACCTCGTCGCGACCGCAGGACGCGAGCGGGCCCGCGGCCTGCTCGAGCAGTCCTTCGCCCAGTACCAGTCCGATCGCTCGGTGGTGGGACTGGCGCATTCGATCGCCGCCAACACGTCCCGGATCGCGGCCGAGTGGGCGGCCGCCTCCTGTGACCGCGGCGACGCCGAGGAGTACTACCGGCTGCGCGGACGGATCTCGGCGGTGGAGGCGCAGGCCGCAAGGGAGCGTCGGGCCGATCGGCGGGCCGAGACGATCGAGGCGATGCAGGCCTTTCGGATCGGCGACATCATCGACGTGCCCGGCAAGCGGCATCGGCACTGGGCGGTGGTGGTCGACGCCGGGCTGGGCGGCAACGGGCCCACCCCGACCGTGCTCACTGTCGACCGCCAGCTGAAGCGGCTCTCGGCAGCGGACTTTCCCGATCCGCCGTCGGTCGGTGCCCACATGAAGGTGCCGAAGCACTTCGATGCGCGCTCGGCATCCTTCCGGAGGAACCTCGCCGCCGCGCTCGAGGCGAAGCTGCGCCGCGACCCGCCGTCCCGCAGTGCGATCGCCGATGCCGCTGATCCGGACGCCGTGGCCCGGATCGCGGAGCTGCGGATGGAACTGCGGGCGCACCCGGTGCATGAGTGCCCCGACCGGGAGCGGCACGCCCGGCACGCCGAGTCGGCGCTGAGGCTCGAGCGGGACACCGAGGCCGTGCAACGGCAGGCGGACCGCCGCACCAACACCATCGCGGTTCGGTTTGACCGGATCTGCTCTGTGCTGGAGTCGCTGGGATACCTCAGTGCGGACGGCGGCCGACAGGTGACCGAGTCAGGCCGCATGCTGGCCCGGATCTACTCCGAACTGGACCTGGTCACGGCGGAGGCGGTGCGCGACGGTGTCTTCGACGGGCTCAGCGCGCCGCAGCTGGCGGCGGTGGTGTCGAGCCTGGTCTACGAGGCGCGCGGCGACCGCAGGAGCCCGGCCCGGATGCCCGACCGGCGCTCCGAGGACGCCCAGATCCGGCTGCGGAACATCTGGCGTCAGGTGTCGCTGTCCGAGCGCGACCACCGGTTGCCCAGCCACGACGAACCCGACATCGGCTTCGCCGAGGCGATCCACGCCTGGACCGCGGGCGCCGAGCTGGCCGACGTGCTGTACCTGTCCGGGCTCACCGCCGGCGACTTCGTCCGCTGGGCCCGACAAGTGGTGGACGCCGCCGGCCAGCTCGCCGACGCCGTCGGTGCCGGGCCACTGCGGGACACCTGTCGCGAGCTGGTCCTCCGCGTCCGCCGTGGCGTCGTCGACGCGGCCCCGCTCGAGGACTGAACGGGAAGGGAACCGTCCCCGTGAACGGGAATGGGGACGGTTCCTTTCCCGTTCATGCGATGACAAGGTCCAATGCCGTGCTGAACCGGAATGGGGACGGACCCCCGAGGGGCAACCTTCTGTGAATGGGAAGGGAACCGTCCCTGTGAACAGGAAGGGAACCGTCCCCGCGAACCGGAATGGGGACGGACCCGGCGAGGGGTTGGGCTGACGGGTCGCTAACCTGAGGCCATGACGCTCGCGATCCGGGTCATCCCCTGCCTCGACGTGCACGACGGACGCGTGGTCAAGGGCGTCAACTTTCTGAACCTGCGCGATGCGGGTGATCCGGTCGAGCTGGCCGCAGCCTACGGCGAGCAGGGCGCCGACGAGCTGGTCTTCCTCGACATCTCTGCATCGGCGGAGGGGCGTGCCACCACCTACGAGATGGTTCGGCGCACGGCGGAGACGGTGTTCATCCCACTCGCCGTGGGCGGGGGAGTGCGGGGCGTCGAGGACGTCGACCGGCTGCTGCGCAGCGGCGCGGACAAGATCGGCATCAACACCGGCGCCATCGAGCGCCCGGCAGCGATCGACGAGATCGCGCACCGGTTCGGCAACCAGGTGCTCGTTCTCTCGCTGGACGCTCGGCGCGAGCCCGGCCAGCCGTCCGGTTTCGGGGTCACCACCCATGGCGGACGCCGCACGGCCGGCCTGGACGCCATCGCCTGGGCCCGCGAGGCCGTCGAGCGTGGCGCGGGCGAGATCCTGCTCAACTCGATGGACGCCGACGGCACGACCGACGGCTTCGACGTCGAGATGATCGCCGCCGTGAAGGCTGTCGTGGACGTCCCGGTGATCGCCTCCGGCGGCGCGGGCACGGTCACGCACTTCGTCGAGGCCGCACGGGCGGGCGCAGACGCCGTCCTGGCCGCCAGCGTGTTCCACTACGGCACGCTGGGCATCGCCGAGGTCAAGGCCGGCCTCGCCGAAGCCGGATTCCCCGTACGCTGAGCCCCATGGAGTGTCTGTTCTGCCGGATCGTCGCCGGCGAGATCCCCGCCCGGCAGGTCTACGCCGATGAGCGCGCGGTCGCGTTCCTCGACATCAACCCGTGGCATGTCGGGCACACCCTGGTCGTGCCGCGCCGGCACGTCGACGGCCTGCTCGGCGAGCCGGAGGCGCTCACCGAGATCGCGCCCGCGATCAGCGCTGTGAGCCGGCTGCTCGTCGACCGGCTCGCCGCGGACGGTCTGAACCTGCTCAGCAGCAGCGGCATCTCCGCCGGCCAGGAGGTGTTCCACCTGCACGTGCACCTGGTGCCGCGCTACGCGCACCGTCCCGGGTTGCGCGAGCTGATGGTGAAGGAGCAGGGGATCGACCTCGACCGGGTGCACCATCAGATCGTTGGCGAGCACTGACCAGCCGGTGGCCGTCGCGGCTCGGGGAGGTCAGCCGAAGCTGACGATGCAGTCCTTCCCGGTCGGGCAGGTGATCCTGCCGAGCGCGAAGTCGGCATAGGTTCCGGTGGAGGTCTTCACCACCCCGGTCTTCGGCTCGCCGAGCGTGCTCGTCTGGCTGGCACTGAGCGCGTCGTAGGCCTTCGCCACGTCGCCGGTCAGCGCGGACGACGCGCCCCCCGCGGCGCCGGTTCCTGTGCTGGTGGCGGTGGCCGTCGCCGTGCTGGAAGCGGTGGAGGTCGCCGTGCTGGAAGCGGAAGCCGTGCTCGTGGCGGTGCCGGACGCCGTGGTCGTCGCCGTGCTGGTCGCGGACGTCGTTCCGCCTCCGCCCAGCACGGTGAACAGTCGTTCCTTGAGGCCGAAGGTGCTCTTGAAGGAGGAGCCGCTCACGGTCACCGAGCCTTTCGACCCGGTGATCTTCAGCTGGTCGACGCGGCCCCCGTAGGTCCCGTCCCCGTCCCGGGCGGTGACCTGGACGGACTTCAGGGTGCCGATGCTCGAATAGGCCTTCTGGACCTTCGACGAGCTGAGTGTCACGGTCCAGGACTGGTCCCGCTTCACGCCGTCGTAGGGATCCTTCTGGGCCTTCAGGTACGGGTAGCCCGAGCCTCCGGAGGCGGACCAGCCGCCGTTGGACGCGGAGAACATGGTCAGGGCGAGATTGCCCTTGTACTCGACCACCTTGCCTGCGGTCGCGCTGACCGCCTTGTCGGTGGCGCCGTACTCCGAGGACGTGCCCTTGTAAACCTGGCAGGCCGAGGTGTCGCACAGGTCGTAGATGCCCGCGGTGCTGTGGGCGCGCAGGTAGGCCGCGTAGGTACGGGCCGCCACGGCCTGTGCCTTGAGCGCCTCGGTGGACCAGCCGCCCGGCATCTCCGCCGGTACGACGGAGCGCAGGTAGTCCTCGATCGAGAGGTAGTTCACGGTCTTCAGGCCCGTGCCGGAGAATCGTGCGCCGAGCTTGCCGCGGTAGCTGCGCGTGGCGCCGTCCGGCATGGCGAGCTTGACGATGCCGGTGGGGCTGGCCACGTACCAGACCCGCTTCGGGTTGAGCTTGGTGGCGTACTTCACGTACGTGCCGGAAGTGTTGCGGTAGTAGAGGACGCGGGAACTGCCGGAGCGGCGGATCCGCCACTTGGTGTACTTCGACCCGTAGGGCAGGGTCAGCTTCTTGCCTGCGGAGTCGGTGACGGTCTGGCCCTTGATCGGACGGAAGTGGACGCCGTTGTCGGTGTCGCCGCTGATCCACACCCGGATGGTCTTCGCCGACAGCGTGTCCAGCGTCGTGCCGGGGTAGTAGAAGCCGACGATCTCGGCGTAGTCCAGGCCCTTGCTGGCGGCACCGTAGGCGCCCCACTGCGACATGCCCTTGCCGTGGCCCCAGCCCGCACCACTGACCGTGACTGATCCGCTTTGCGGTGTGACCGCGGTGTCCGCGCGGGCCGGGCTGCCGAACCCGCCCAGTCCGAGCAGGAGGGCAGCCGTCGCTGACGTTGCGACGGCGGCACGCGCGAACGTGAGGTGCGCAGCGTTGGTGAACATCGGGGGGTCCCTTCGATCTGCGAGCTGGTTACCATCGTCGCCCAGTGCGGACGCCGCATCCAGCCCGAGGCTGAGAATTCTTCAGAATTGGTGCCGAAGTCGAAGGCACGGGTTGAGCCTTCGTCCACCGATCGCCATTGCCGGACCACGATGTGAAACGCCGCGCTCATGTGTTGACATTGCCGACTCCGGCAGTCACGCTTGTTCCGTGCGGAAGTCCCTTCTCGTAGTTAGCCAGCGTGTCGGCTGAGCCCAGCGTTCAACAACCGACACGCTCCCTCGCCTGCCTCAGCAGCGGGGGTTTTTTTCTGCGTCCGTACGCCAACCGTCAACGAAGAGAGGTAGAGATGCCCGGGGAGTCACCGACAATCCTGACCGGGGCCCAGGCCCTGGTGGAATCACTGGAGCGGGTCGGCGTCGATGTCGTCTTCGGCATCCCAGGCGGCGCGATCCTGCCTGCCTACGACCCGCTCTACGACTCGAAGGTGCGGCACATCCTGGTCCGCCACGAGCAGGGCGCCGGCCACGCCGCCGAGGGCTACGCGATGGTCACCGGCCGCGTGGGGGTGTGCATCGCCACCTCCGGGCCCGGTGCGACCAATCTGGTCACAGCGATTGCTGACGCCTACATGGACTCGGTGCCGATCGTGGCGATCACGGGTCAGGTGGCGAGCAAGGCGATCGGTACGGACGCGTTCCAGGAGGCTGACATCCGCGGAATCACGATGCCGATCACCAAGCACAGTTTCCTGGTCACCGAGACCACGGGTATCCCGCACGCGATCGCCGCGGCCTTCCACCTCGCCGCGACCGGGCGTCCGGGCCCGGTGCTGGTGGACATCGCCAAGGACGCGCTCGCGTCGGAGGCCGAGTTCGTCTGGCCCGAGGAGCTGGACCTGCCCGGCTACCACCCGGTCGCCAAGCCGCACAGCAAGCAGTTGCGCGAGGCTGCCCGGTTGATCGGCGAGGCGAAGCGCCCCGTCCTCTATGTGGGCGGCGGCGTGGTGAAGGCACAGGCCTACGACGCACTGGCCGAGCTCGTCCGGATCACCCGGATCCCGGTCGTGACCACGCTGATGGCGCGCGGCGCGTTCCCCGACAGCCACGAGTTGAACATGGGCATGCCGGGCATGCACGGCACGGTGGCAGCGGTGGGGGCGCTGCAGCGCTCGGACCTGCTGATCACCCTCGGCGCCCGCTTCGACGACCGGGTCACAGGGAAGCTGGACTCCTTCGCCCCGGACGCGAAGGTGATCCACGCCGACATCGACCCTGCGGAGATCTCCAAGAATCGCGTCGCGGACGTCCCGATCGTCGGCCACCTCTCCGAGGTGATCGCCGAGCTGAACAGCTTGCTGCGCACCGCGGACCTGCCCGACTACAGCGAGTGGTCGCGCTACCTGAAGGGGCTGAAGGCGAAGTACGCGCTCGACCCGGAGCCGCTGCAGGAGGAGTTGCTGAGCCCCGAGTACGTGATCAAGCGGATCGGCGAGATCGCTGGTCCGGACGCCACCTTCGTCACCGGGGTGGGCCAGCACCAGATGTGGTCCGCGCACCTGCTGCCGCACGAGCGTCCGGGCCGTTGGCTGAATTCCGGCGGGGCCGGGACGATGGGCTACTGCGTCCCGGCCGCGATGGGGGCCAAGGTCGGACGCCCGGATGCCGTGGTGTGGGGGATCGACGGGGACGGCTGCTTCCAGATGACCAACCAGGAACTGGTCACCTGTGCGCTGAACGACATCCCGATCAAGATCGCGGTGATCAACAACCGCAGCCTGGGCATGGTGCGGCAGTGGCAGACCCTGTTCTACGGGGAGCGCTACTCCAACACCAACCTGAAGACCCACCTTGTCCCGGACTTCCCGAAGCTGGCCGAGGCCATGGGCGCGGTCGGGCTGCGGGCCGAGACCCTCGAGGACGTGGATCGGGTGATCAACGAGGCGATGGCCATCAACGACCGTCCGGTCGTGGTCGAGTTCGTGGTGCACAAGGACGCCATGGTCTGGCCGATGGTCGCGGCCGGCACCAGCAATGACGACATCAAGATCGCTCGGGACCTGGCTCCCGACTGGGAGGGGGAGATCCTGTGAACACCCATACGCTGAGCGTGCTGGTGGAGAACAAGCCCGGCGTGCTCGCCCGGATCGCCGGCCTGTTCGCCCGGCGCGGCTACAACATCGAGTCGCTCGCCGTCGGCCCGACGGAGAACGACGAGTTCTCCCGGATCACGGTGCAGGTGGCGGTGGACAGCCAGCTCGTTCTGGAGCAGATCGTCAAGCAGCTGAACAAGCTGATCGAGGTGCTCAAGATCGTCGAGCTCGAGGACGCCGCAGCGGTGCGGCGCGAGCTCGTCCTGATCAAGGTGAAGGCCGACCCGGCCACGCGCAGCCAGATCATCGAGATCGTCCAGCTGTTCCGTGGCAAGACTGTCGACGTCCACAACGACTCCATGACCATCGAGGCCACCGGTTCGCCTGACAAACTGGAGGCCCTGCTGGAGATGCTCAAGCCCTACGGAGTGCGCGAACTCGTGCAGTCCGGGCTGGTGGCACTCGCCAGGGGCAGCAGATCCCTGTCCGATCGTGCCAAGATCGAGAAGACCCGTCCGGCCACTCGGCTGGCCAACTAAGTGAGGAAGCACATCCAGATGGCACAGATGTTCTACGACGACGACGCCGATCTCTCGGTGATCCAGGGACGCAACGTCGCCGTGATCGGCTACGGCAGCCAGGGCCATGCGCACGCACTCTCGCTGCGCGACTCCGGCGTCGACGTTCGGGTCGGCCTGCGGGAGGGCTCGAAGAGCTGGGCGAAGGCCGAGGCAGAGGGCCTGCGGGTCGTCACGCCGGCCCAGGCCTGCGAGGAGGCCGACCTGATCATGGTGCTCGCGCCCGATCAGGTGCAGCGCCACCTCTACAAGGAGGCGATCGAGCCCAACCTGGTGCCCGGTGACGCCCTGTTCTTCGCGCACGGCTTCAACATCCGGTTCGGGTACATCGTGCCCCCGGCCGGCGTCGACGTGTGCATGGTCGCCCCGAAGGGCCCGGGCCATCTGGTCCGCCGCGAGTACACCGAGGGCCGCGGCGTCCCGGTGATCGTGGCTGTCGAGAAGGACGAGACCGGCAATGCCTGGCCGCTGGCCCTCAGCTACGCCAAGGCGATCGGCGGCCTGCGGGCCGGCGGCATCAAGACGACTTTCACCGAGGAGACCGAGACGGATCTCTTCGGCGAGCAATCGGTGCTCTGCGGCGGCATGTCCGCCCTTGTCGAGACCGGGTTCGAGGTGCTCACCGAGGCTGGCTACCAGCCTGAGGTGGCCTACTTCGAGTGCCTGCACGAGCTGAAGCTGATCGTCGACCTGATGTACGAGGGCGGCATCGCCAAGCAGCGCTGGTCGATCTCCGACACCGCGGAGTTCGGCGACTACGTCTCGGGTCCCCGGATCATCGACGCCTCGGTGAAGCAGAGGATGAGGGAGGTGCTGGCCGACATCCAGTCCGGTGCCTTCGCCAAGCGCTTCATCGACGACCAGGACGCCGGCGCGCCGGAGTTCAAGGCGCTGCGTGCGAAGGCCGAGCAGCACCCGATCGAGGAGACCGGACGCAAGCTGCGTGGCCTGATGTCGTGGGTGAAGAGCCATGACGACGACTACGTGGAGGGCACTGCGGCGCGGTGAACCCCTCGGGTTCACAGACTCCGCATCGGACCCCCTCGCGACCCGCCTGTTGCTCCCGCAGTCGTGGGAGCAACGGCGGGTTCCGGTGGCGTCTGCCGCGGGAAGCGGCAGTCTGCCGGGTTCGCCGACGGCGGGGTTCGCACAGGTGTAGCTTGCGGTCGTGCTGGCACCCCCAACCGGCGAATTCCGAAGCGGCGACGCGGAACCGGCGTGTAGCACCCCGCAGCCCGTCCCGGACCTGATCGTGGTCTCCGGTGTGATGGCTCGCAGCCCGGTGGGCGACGTGTTCGTCCGCTACGGCAACACCGTGACCCAGCCTCGGGCATGGTGATGGTGTTCCCACCCGCGGACGTCCAGGCGATGGTGCGCAAGGCCCTCGGCCCTCGTTGAGCGATCGATCAGCGAATCCGCCGCCGGGTCGTGCCGCGCCGGCGGGTCCAGACTAGGCTCCTGACATGGCGCAGCTACCGCAGGAGCCGCAGTGGCCGACTTACCGGCCCGCCGCCGATCCGAGCCTCCCGGAGGTCTATGCACCGGCCGAGGTGCCGGTTGTGGCCCCCGCCCCCGGTGCGGCGCCGATTCGCCCCGGCTACAGCCCGCAGGATCCGCTCGTGCTTGCGGCAGGCGGCAGCACTTTGCGGAAAGACGGGGTGTGGACCGTCCCGCCGTACCTGCGCATCCACGGCGACATCGGCTCGGTCCGGCTCGACTTCCGCAGGGCCCGACTGGACTCCGCGGTGATCCAGCTGGACGTCTCGGGTGGGGCCGGAACGATCGTCCTGGTGTTGCCGGTTGGCTGGGCTGCCCAGTCGGACCGGCTCCGCCCCGGCATCGGCTCGCGGCGGATCAGGGTGCTCGAGGAGCCCGAGCCCGGTCAGCCCGTGCTGGTCCTGAGCGGCTCGCTGGGGATCGGGACGATGATCGTCCGCTACCCGAACCGGGGCGACGAGCGGCGGCTGCGGCGCCAGCTCCGCAGGGAGCAGCGACTCCGGGGCGAGACCCCGCAGTTGCGCTGATCGTCCCGATTGCTCCGGTGTGGCAGGCTGGCGGCGTGACCGTCGACACCCGCCGTGCCTCGGGCCTGTCCGCTGCCGAAGTCGCTGAGCGCGTCGAGCGCGGGCTCGCCAACGACCTGCCTCCCCGCTCGGGCCGCACCACCTGGGACATCGTCAAGGCGAACGTCTTCACCCGGATCAACTTCCTGCTGATGGTGCTGTTCGCGCTCGTGCTGAGCACCGGCAGCATCGTGAACGCGCTGTTCGGGTTCCTGATCATCATCAACTCCGGCATCGGCATCGTGCAGGAACTCCGCGCGAAGCGGACCCTGGACAACCTGGCGGTCGTCGGGGAGGGGAAGCCTTTGGTCCGGCGGGACGGAGAAGCCCGGCTCGTGGCCCGCGAGGAGATCGTGCTCGACGACATCATCGAGATCGGGCCCGGCGACCAGGTGATCGTGGACGGGGAGGTCGTCGAGGCGTCCTACCTCGAAGTGGACGAGTCGCTGCTCACCGGCGAGTCGGACCCGCTGCTCAAGCAGCCGGGCGACGAGGTGATGTCGGGCAGCTTCGTCGTGGCCGGAGTGGGCGCGTTCCGTGCGACCCGGGTGGGCCACGACTCCTACGCGGCGAAGCTCACGATCGAGGCGAGCAAGTTCTCGCTCGTGAAGTCCGAACTGCAGAGCGGTATCAACAAGATTCTGCGGCTGATCACCTGGCTGCTGATCCCGGTGGGCGCGGCCACGGTCTGGGTGCAGTGGGCGCAACCGGGGCTCTGGCAGGACAAGGTGCTCTCGATGGCCGGCGCCCTGGTTCCGATGGTGCCCGAGGGCCTGGTGCTGCTCACCTCGCTGGCCTTCGCTGTGGGCGTGGTGCGGCTCGGCCAGCGGAACGTGCTCGTACAGGAGCTGCCCGCGATCGAGGGCCTCGCACGGGTGGACGTCGTCTGCGCGGACAAGACCGGCACCCTGACCGAGAACGGCCTCCAGTTCGGTGAGCTGGACGTGCTCGGCGGCGAAGGAGATTCCGAGCGGGCCGTGCTCGCCCAGCTGGCCGCGGCGGACCCGCGTCCGAACGCCTCGGTTATAGCGCTGGCCCACTCGCTGCAGCTGGAGGGCGAGAGTTGGGACGTGACAGCGATGGCGCCGTTCACGTCGGCGAAGAAGTGGTCGGGCATGTCGTTCGGTGACCGCGGGAACTGGGTGCTCGGCGCACCCGACGTGCTCGCGGCGCCCGGCAGTCCGGCCGCGACCCGCGCGGAGGCGTTGGGGGCGACCGGACGCCGCGTCCTGCTGCTGGGGGAGAGCGACCGCGTGGTGGACGCTCCGGACGCCCCCGGAGTGGTGGAACCGCGCGCCCTGGTTGTGCTGGAGCAGAAGGTGCGTCCGGAGGCCCGCGACACCCTGGCCTACTTCGCTGCGCAGGGCGTCGCTGTGAAGGTGATCTCCGGCGACAACGCCACATCGGTGGGAGCGGTCACCGGTTCGCTCGGCGTCGAGTCCGGCGAGGTCGTCGATGCCCGCCAACTGCCGAGCGACGAGCAGCAGTTCGCCGACCGGGTGCAGTCCGCCGGAGTGTTCGGGCGTGTGACGCCGCAACAGAAGCGGCAGATGGTCTCTGCCCTTCAGTCGAAGGGCCACAACGTCGCGATGACCGGCGACGGCGTCAACGACGTGCTCGCGATCAAGGACTCCGACCTGGGCGTTGCGATGGGTTCAGGTGCGGCGGCCACACGCTCCGTGGCCCAGCTGGTGCTTCTCGACGACAGCTTCGCGACGCTACCGCACGTCGTGGCGGAGGGCCGTCGCGTGATCGGCAACATCGAGCGGGTCGCGAACTTCTTCCTCACCAAGACGATGTACTCGATCATTCTCGCGCTGCTGGTGGCGCTGTGGCGGTTGCCGTTCCCGTTCGTGCCGATCCACATCTCGTTCGTGGGCTGGTTCACCATCGGCATTCCCGCATCCATCCTCGCCCTGGCCCCGAATGCCGAGCGGGCCCGGCACGGCTTCCTGCAGCGGGTGATGAGCTTCTCGATCCCCTCCGGGGTGGTGGTGGCCGTGGTCACCTTCCTCACCTACCTGATGGTGCGCACGAACGCGGGGATCGAGTCGACGGCGGGCGTGCAGGCGTCCACCGCGACCCTGCTCACGCTGATGATCGGCGGAGCCTGGGTGATGATCACCACCGCCCGGCCGTACGAGTGGTGGAAGCTGCTGATGATCGGGCTGTGCTCGGTGGCGGCCTACCTGGTGATCTTCTGGCTGCCCTACCAGGTCAGTGGCTGGATCGCCGCATGGCCGTTCCTGAAGCGGTTCGACCCACAACTCGACCCGAGCAACGCCGCCATGATGGCCACCGGCGCCGCAATGGGACTGCTGGCAGCGGTGCTGGTCGAGGCCATCTGGTGGGTGTCCGGACGCGTCACCGGCGAGCACCGGCACCTGTTCGGAAGCCTGGCCGAGAAGTAGGAGCCCAGCGAAGCAGGGGCAGGGTTCACCCGGCGCGGTGCCCGGGCAGGCCCGCGGTAGCCCGGTGCCGCAGTGCCGGGAAGGACCGGCTCAGGCGTAGTGCTGCGTCCACTCGTGGCCGTCCCAGTAGCGCTGGCCGGGGCCGCCGGGATTCGGGTACCACCCTGCGGGCGGCAGCGCTGCGGGCAGGGCGGCGAGCGGGGTGTAGCCGAGCAGCGGCGGCGTGACGGCGAGCGGACGGTGTGCGGTGCAGGAGAGCACGAGCGCGACGATCCAGCCGACGATCGTCCAGCCGAGGAGCAGGCTGACCGCGAACACCGACCACTGGTTCGCCTTGCCCCGGCTCGCAGCGATCGCCCACGGAAGCATGTAGAGGCCGGTCAGTACCGTGACCACCCAGGCGACCACCACGACCGGCGTGCTCACCGGCTGCTGGTCGGTGAGCGGAGCGATGTAGGCGACCGGTGCCGGAACCGGTCGCGGCTGGGGTTCGGGGTACTGCTCGTACTGATAGGGGCCGCTCATTGCTCTCCGTCCGCTGGCAGCACGCTACCGCGGCGAGCCCGCAGCGGTGAGTCCCCGTGCGGGGATCAGCGCACGCGCGCGGCGATGTCGTCCCCGACCACAGAGGTAGGCCGCTTCGTGGCGCCGCGCTCGGCGATGTCGGCGTCCACGGCGGCCTCGATGCGCTGGGCATCCTCAGCCCGCCCCAGGTGGTCCAGGAGCAGGGCCATCGACAGGATCGTGGCGGTGGGGTCGGCGATGCCCTGGCCCGCGATATCGGGCGCCGAGCCGTGCACCGGCTCGAACATGGACGGGAACTCGCCGGTCGGGTTGATGTTCGCGCTGGCGGCCAGCCCGATGCCTCCCGTGATCGCGCCGGCCAGGTCGGTGAGGATGTCGCCGAACAGGTTGTCGGTGACCATCACGTCGAAGCGCTGCGGATCCTGCACCAGGGCGATCGTCGCCGCGTCCACGTGCAGGTAGTCGGTGGCGACGTCGGGGTGCTCGGCCGCGACGGTGGTGAACAGCCGGTTCCACAGCCCGCCGGCGTTCACCAGCACGTTGTGCTTGTGCACCATCGTGACCTTCTTGCGCCGCTTCTCCGCGCGCTCGAACGCGTCCCGGATCACCCGCTCGACGCCGTGGGCGGTGTTGATGCTCACCTCGGTCGCGACCTCGAACGGGGTGCCGGCGCGGAAGGCCCCGCCGTTACCGCAGTAGAGGCCCTCGGTGCCCTCACGCACCACGACGAAGTCGACCGGCCCACGGCTGGTCACCGACTCGGCCAGCGGCGTCGGGATGCCCGGGTACAGCTTGGACGGCCGCAGGTTCACGTAGTGGTCGAACGCAAAGCGCAGCTTCAGCAGCAGGCCGCGCTCGAGCAGGCCGGACGGGATCGCCTTCGAGCCGGGAGCCGCGCCCACTGCGCCGAGGATGATCGCCTGCGACGCGGCCAGCTGCTCCAGCTCCGCGTCCGGCAACACCTCTCCGGTGCGCTGCCACCGCTCGGCGCCCAGGTCGTGGTGCACGAAGTCGAATGCGTCCTCACCCACGACGGTGGTGAGGACCTTCAGTCCCTCCGCGACGACCTCGGGTCCGATGCCGTCACCGGCGATGACGGAGATGACGGGCTTGGCGGCTGCTGCGTTGCTCACCCGCGGGAGGCTACCGGGGTGACCAGCTGGCGGACAATCCCGTCTCAATCCCGACCAGTGACACCCCATCGACCCGCTGCGCGGGCGCCAGTACCGCGGCGCTACCATGCCCCCATGTCCCTGACCTTCCCTCTGCACAGCAATCCCGCTCCGGCCACCGACGACGCCGTCGCCCGGGTGCTCGCCGACCCCGGTTTCGGGGACCACTTCACCGACCACATGGCCGTGGCAACGTGGACGAAGGACGGCGGCTGGGGTGCGGACGAGGTGAAGCCGTACGGGCCGTTCCAGCTCGACCCGGCCAGCGCGGTGCTGCACTACGCGCAGGAGGTCTTCGAAGGGCTGAAGGCCTACCGGCATGCCGACGGCTCGATCCACCTCTTCCGGCCGGAGGAGAACGCGCGTCGTTTCCAGTCCTCTGCGGCCCGGATGATGCTGCCGGCCCTCGACGTGGACGACTTCGTGACCGCCTGCGCAGAGCTGGTGAAGGTCGACGCCCGCTGGGTGCCTGGGGCAGAGGGGGAGCGCAGCCTCTACCTGCGTCCGTTCATGTTCGCCGCGGAGGTGTTCCTCGGCGTGCGCGCGGCCCAGACGGTGACCTTCTCTGTAATCGCCTCACCGGCCGGCCCGTACTTCACCGGGGGCGTGAAGCCGGTGGATATCTGGGTGACCGACACCTACGCCCGGGCCGGGGTGGGCGGCACCGGCGCAGCCAAGTGCGGAGGCAACTACGCGGCGTCCCTGATCGCCCAGTACGAGGGCTACGACCACGGCTGCTCCCAGGTGCTGTTCATCGAGGCCGCTGACAAGGACCGGGTCGAGGAACTCGGCGGCATGAACGTCTTCCTGATCACCGCGGACGGGCGCCTGATCACCCCAGCGCTGACCGGGACGATCCTGGACGGGATCACCCGCAAGACCATCCTGACGGTCGCGTCCGACCTGGGCCTCGCCCCCGAGGAGCGCCGGATCACGCCGGAGGAGTTCTTCGCGGGCATCTCGGACGGCAGCACGGTGGAGGCCTTCTCCTGCGGCACCGCGGCGGTGGTCACACCGATCGGTGCCTTCAAGTCCACGCGGGGAGAGTGGCGGCTGCCGGAGAACGGTTCGCCCGCGACGCTCGGCATCCGCAACGCCGTCCTCGACATCCAGTACGGCCGGGTTGAGGACATCCACGGCTGGCTGCGCCGCGTGGTGTGATCGCCCGCTCGACGCGAGGGTCAGCCGAGGACGGCCAGGGCCGCGTCGTAGTCGGGCTCGGAGGAGATGTCGGGCACCTGTTCGGTGTACAGGACGCGGCCCTCGGCGTCGGCGACCACGACGGCGCGGGACAGCAGGCCGCGCATGCTCCCGTCCAGCATGGTGACGCCGTAGTCGGAGCCGAAGCTGGAGCGGAAGGACGAGGCCGTGATGACGTTCTCGATGCCCTCTGCGCCGCAGAACCGCTTCTGCGCGTAGGGCAGGTCGGCCGAGATACACAGCACGAGCGTGTTCTCCAGGCCTGCCGCGAGTTCGTTGAACCGGCGCACGCTCATCGCGCACACCGCAGTGTCGACGCTGGGGAAGATGTTCAGCACCACACGGCGCGCGCCGATCACGTCCGCGCCGAAGTCCGCCATGTCGCTGCCGGTCACGGTGAACGGCGGCAGCGGGGCGCCGATCGCCGGCAGGTCTCCGATGGTGTGGACGCTCGCGCCGCGGCGCGTGATGGTTGCCATGCCGAGATCGTAGTCTCACGCGCTGAAACGCAACCGTAACCGGGGCTCCAGCAGGTTTACTCGCCCGGTGACTCAGATCCCAGCCGCACCGGACAGCTTCCATGTCTACGACACCACGTTGCGCGACGGGGCCCAGCAGGAGGGCCTGCAGCTCAGTGTCAGCGACAAGCTGAAGATCGCCCGCTACCTCGACGAGCTGGGCGTGGGCTTCATCGAGGGCGGCTGGCCCGGCGCGAACCCGAACGACACCGCCTTCTTCGCCGCGGCCGCCGCAGGGCAGTTGCCGCTGAAGCACGCGAAGCTGGTGGCGTTCGGTGCCACCCGCAAGGTGGGTTCGAGAGCTGCGGACGACCCGCAGGTGCAGGCGCTGATCGATGCCGGCACCGAGATCGTCTGCATCGTCGCGAAGAGCCACGACGAGCACGTCTACCGCGCGCTGCACACCACGCTCGAGGAGAACCTCGCGATGGTGGCTGACACGGTGTCCCACCTGGTCGGGAGTGGCCGCAGGGTCTTCGTCGACTGTGAGCACTTCTTCGACGGCTACCGCGCCAATCCCGAGTACGCGCTCGAGGTCGTCCGCACGGCGGCGGAGGCCGGGGCGGAGGTCGTGGTGCTGTGTGACACCAACGGCGGGATGCTGCCGTCCTGGATGGCCGACATCGTCTCGGCTGCAGCCCAGGTCGGAGTGGACCTTGGCATCCACTGCCACAACGACACCGGCTGCGCAGTGGCGAACACCCTTGCCGCTGTGGAGGCCGGCGTGACCCACGTGCAGGGCACGATGAACGGGCACGGCGAGCGTACCGGCAACGCGAACCTCATCACCGTCGTGGCAAACCTTCAGCTGAAGTACGGCTGGCCGCTGCTGCCCCCGTCCGCGCTCGCCGAGGCCACCCGGATCAGCCATGCGATCGCGGGCGTGACGAACGTGCCGATGAACAACCGCCAGCCCTATGTGGGCGCGTCCGCGTTCGCGCACAAGGCGGGCCTGCACGCGTCCGCGATCAAGGTGGACGCGAACCTCTACCAGCACATCGACCCGACCCTGGTCGGCAACGACATGCGCATGCTGGTCTCGGACATGGCCGGGCGCGCGAACATCCAGCTCAAGGGCTCAGAGCTGGGCTACGACCTCTCCGACCGCGAACTCGCCGCACGGATCACCGACAAGGTGAAACAGCGCGAGATGGACGGCTACTCCTACGAGTCGGCCGACGCGTCCTTCGAGTTGCTGCTGCGCGAGGAGCTCGGCCGAATGGAGGAGTTCTTCGAGGTGCTCTCCTGGCGGGTCATCACCGGCCACGAGGTGCGTCCGGAGGGTGACTCCGAGGCTGTGGTGAAGGTGCGCGCCAAGGGAGTCAGCTACAACCTCGCCGGCGACGGCCACGGCCCGCTGAACGCGCTGGACGTGGCCCTGCGGGCCGCGCTCACGCAGGCCTACCCGAAGGTCGACTACTTCGAGCTCACCGATTTCAAGGTGCGCATCCTGGAGCAGGGCCACGGTACGGACGCGATCGTGCGCACCCTGATCGACATGACGGACGGGGAGCGCACCTGGACCACGGTCGGCGTCGGCACCAACGTGATCGAGGCGTCCTGGGAGGCGCTCTACGACGGCTACCGGTGGGGACTGACCCACTCGGCCGTCGCCGACGTGGCCGCCACGGAGGCACTCGCGTAGCGCGCCGCCGCTCGGGGGCAGGTGCCGCGGTCCGGTACTCAACCCACGCTGATTCGCTCCAGCACGATCGGCCGCCGGGCTGCTGGCGCATCCTCAATCCTGGCTGCGCCGACGAGCGCCTCGCGGGCGCGCTCGATCCGCTCGGCGGTGTCGGTGTGCAGGGTGAACAGCGGCTGGCCGGCCCGCACCCACTCGCCCACGGAGGCGTGCCAGGTGACGCCCGCGGCAGCCTGGACGGGGTCGCCCTGCTTCGCGCGTCCCGCGCCCAGTCGCCACGCCGCCAGGCCGACCGCCATCGCGTCCAGTCCGCTCAGGTAACCGTCCGCTTCCGCCGCAACCACCTCGGTGTGCCGGGCCGTGGGCAGCGGGGCGTCCGGGTCGCCACCCTGTGCGCGGATCATCGCCTTCCAGGTGTCCATCGCCCGGCCGGAGGCGAGCACCGCGGCCGGATCAGCGTCGATGTGAGCGCAGGCGAGCATCTCCGCAGCCAGGGCAAGGGTCAACTCCACGACGTCGGCTGGCCCCCCGCCGGCCAGCACCTCCACCGACTCTGCGACCTCGAGGCCGTTGCCGGCCGTGCGGCCGAGGGGTGCGTCCATGTCGGTGATCAGGGCGACCGTGTTCACGCCGGCGTCCGTGCCGATGCCCACCATCGTCTCGGCGAGCGCCTTGGAGTCCGCGTAGGTCTTCATGAACGCCCCGGAGCCCGTCTTCACGTCCAGCACCAGCGACGCGGTGCCTTCGGCGATCTTCTTGCTCATGATGGACGCAGAGATCATCGGGATCGACTCGACGGTTGCGGTCACGTCGCGCAGCGCATACAACTTCTTGTCCGCAGGGGCGAGTCCGGACCCGGCCGCGCAGATCACCGCTCCGACCGATTCCAGCTGGTCCAGCATCTCCGCATTCGACAATGACGCCCGCCAGCCCGGGATGGCCTCGAGCTTGTCCAGGGTGCCCCCGGTGTGGCCCAGCCCCCGTCCGCTCAGTTGCGGAACGGCCGCACCGCAGGCGGCAACGAGCGGCGCGAGGGGCAGGGTGATCTTGTCCCCGACCCCGCCGGTGGAATGCTTGTCCACAGTCGGCCTGGACAGGCTGGAGAAGTCCATCCGCTCGCCGGTCGCGATCATGGCGTTGGTCCAGCGGCTGAGTTCGGTGCCGTCGAGCCCGCGGAAGAAGATGGCCATCGCCATCGCCGACATCTGCTCGTCGCTGACCACGCCGTCGGTGTAGTTGCGGATCAGCCAGTCGATGGCGGCGTCCTGGAGACGCCCGCCGTCCCGTTTGGTGCGGATCAACTCAACCGCGTCGAAGGTGCTCATGAGCGCACCATAGGCTAGGGATATGGCTCGTCGCATCTGGTTGCCCTACCCTGACGTCGCCGCCGCCGAGGCAGCTCTCGGCCCGCTGCCGGAACCGCTGGTTGCGGACTGCTTCCTCGCCGACGGTACCTGGCCGGATTCGATCGCCGAGGTGGAGTTGGTGGTCGCCCCGTACATGCATCCGGCCCCGGTCGTGATGGAGCGTGTGGGCGAGATGGCGTCGCTGCGGGCCGTCCAGCTGCTCAGCGCCGGCTACGACAACTTCCTGCCCTTCCTGCCCGACGGCGTCCAGCTGTGCAACGCCTCCGGCGTGCACGACGCCAGCACGGCCGAACTCGCAGTCTCGCTCGCCCTGGCCAGCAACCGTCACCTGGACACCTACGCCCGCAACATGCCGACGGGCACCTGGGGGAACGACTTCTCCACCTCACTCGCGGACCGGCGCGTCCTGATCGTCGGGTACGGCCGCATCGGGGCCGCGATCGAGCGACGGCTGGCCGGATTCGAGGTCGGTTCGGTGACCCGGATCGCCCGGCGGGAGCGCGGCGGCGATGCCCCGGTGCACCCGATCGAGCACCTGCCCGCGCTGCTGCCGGACGCGGAGGTCGTGTTTGTGATCACCCCGCTCACCCCGGCCACCGAGCACCTGATCGGTGCTGCCGAGCTGGCCGCGCTGCCGGACGGCGCGCTCCTGGTGAACGTGGCACGCGGCAGGGTGGTCGACACCGAGGCGCTGGTGGCGGAGACCGGCACCGGACGGATCCGGGCTGCGCTCGACGTCACCGACCCCGAGCCGCTGCCCGCCGAGCACCCGCTGTGGCGCACGCAGGGAGTGCTCATCAGCCCCCACGTCGGTGGCCAGAGCACGGCCTTCTACCCGCGGATGCAACGCCTCGTCCGGACGCAGCTGGAGCGCTTCGCCCACGACGAGCCGCTGGCGAACGTGGTCGCGGGCCCAGGCTCGTCCGCCGGCTGACGCCGTTCGGTCGACCGCGTCCGCGCCGGTCGGCACGTTCGTCCCTCACCACTCGTCTAGACTCCGCGGCATGCGTATCGCGAGGTTCGTGGCCCAGGGAGATCCCGCTTACGGGGTGGTAGAGCTGGCCGAAGACCAGGGCCCCAATCCCGAGACCGTCGCCGTCGTTTCGGGAGACCCACTCGCGGGTCCCGTCCACTACACCGGGGAGCGGCTGCCGCTGGCCGATGTCCGCCTGGTCGCACCGGTGATTCCGCGCAGCAAGATCGTCGGTGTGGGCCGCAACTATGTCGAGCATGCGCGTGAGCTCGGCAACGAGGCGCCGGACTCACCACTGGTGTTCCTGAAGCCGAACACGTCGGTGATCGGGCCGGGCGAACCGATCGTGCGCCCCCCCGAGACGACGAACCTGCACTACGAGGGCGAGCTGGCGGTCGTGATCGGACGGATCTGCCGTCGGGTGCCGCCGGAGCGTGCCGCCGACGTGATCTTCGGCTACACCATCGCGAATGACGTCACCTGCCGCGACC
>CAYNLD010000002.1:0-74831 GCA_964397985.1 uncultured Propionibacteriaceae bacterium
GCTGGACCTTCGAGGACTACCTCGCTGCCGTCCTCGAGCGGGAGGTGTCCGCCCGGAACGCTTCCGGCGCCGAGCTGCGCATCCGCGCGGCCGGGTTCGGCGCCCGCAAGACGTTGGAGGACTTCGACTTCGACGCCCAACCCGCCGTCCGGAACCAGATCGCCAGCTTGGCATCGGGCGGGTTCCTCACCGAAGCCCGCAACGTCGTGCTCCTCGGACCGCCCGGCACCGGCAAAACCCATTTGGCGATCGCGCTCGGCATCACCGCCTGCCGACACGGCCACCGCGTCCTGTTCGCCACCGCCACCGACTGGGTCACCCGCCTGTCCGACGCCCACCGCGCCGGAAAGCTCGCCGGAGAACTGACCAAGCTCCGCCGCTACGGCCTGATCATCATCGACGAAGTCGGCTACCTACCCTTCGAACAAGACGCAGCGAACCTGTTCTTCCAGCTCGTCTCCAGCAGGTACGAACACGCCAGCCTGGTCCTCACAAGCAACCTGCCCTTCTCCGGCTGGGGCGGGGTATTCGGAGACCAGGTCGTGGCTGCCGCGATGATCGACCGCATCGTCCACCACGCCGACGTCCTCAACCTCAAAGGAGCCAGCTACCGGCTCCGGAACCGAGGCATCGACACCCTCCCCAGCATCAAGAACCAAGCTGAGGCACACTAGAAACCAGAAACCGTGGCCCCGTTTTCGAGCGTCGTCGACACAATCAGTCTAGATCGCAACCGAAGCGCCCACTCTGGCGGCGGCATTTAGGTTGATTGGTGCCTCGGTGAGCGGTCTGATCTTGCGGCTGGGACACGGTGTGATCTCTTTCTATTGATGAGCGGTCGCCACCGGGGCGCTTCGATGGGGAGCGGTGTCCCTGTTCAGGAACTTGGAGCCGGTCGGATTCCTACTTGCCAATGTCTGGGCGTGCCGGTCCCGGGGTCGAAGCAGCCCTGTCGCGACTCGAGGAACCGGAGCCTGTTATGCCGATGACGTTGGGGATCGATCTGGCTTGCCGAGCAGCGCACGTAGCGTCGCTGGCGGGCCCGGATGGCGTGCTGGTCTGGCGAGGTCGGAGCTTGTTCACCCGGCCCGCTGACCTGGAGAGGCTGTGGCGCGACATCGACTGTCCGCCCCAGGAGTTGACCGTGGTTTTGGAGCCGACCCGGAATGTCTGGATCGTCGTCGCGGCCTGGTTCCGCCGCCGGGGTGCCCGGGTCGTGCTGGTGCCCACCACCCAGTCGGCTGACCTCCGGGCCTACTTCGCCAAGCACACCAAGAACGACCGGCTCGACTCGGCGATCCTGGCCCGGTTGCCGTTGCTGCACCCGGAAGGGTTAAGGGAGTACCGCGGTGACGGGCCGGCGGACCCGTTGCGGCGGATCGTGAAGCAACGCTCCTCGCTGGCGAAACGGCGGGCGGCGATCTTCCACCGCCTCGATGCCCAGCTCGAACTCCTCGGCCCGGCCTGGTACGACGCGTTGGGCACCGACTATGGCCACGCCACCCTGCATTTCCTGGCCCGCTACGCCGACCCCAACGCCGTCATCCGGCTCGGGCAAGCCCGTTTAGGCCGGTTCCTACGCCGCTACTCCCACGGCCACTGGCGTGAGGGGAAGGCCGCCGAGCTCATCGCGGCCGCCCATCAGACCCTGCAGCTGTGGGACGGCGACGGCATGGACTTCGCCGAGCTCGCCGCCGATATCGCTGTCGAGGCCGAGCAGGCCCAGGTACTGACCGCACAGATGGATGACCTGGATGCGCGGATCGCGAACCTGTACGCCGAGGCCGACCCGGCCGGCATCATCCGCTCCGCCCCTGGTGTCGGCCCGGTGATCGCCGGGATCATCGCCGGCCGCCTCGGCGACCCGCACCGGTTCACCAGCCTGGCCACGATCCGTTCCTACGCCGGGCTGGTACCCAAGGTGAACCAGTCAGGGACCAGCGACCATCCCGGCGGCCTCACCAAAGCCGGCGACCCGCTGTTGCGCCAGGCCGTTTGGGTGGCCGCCGAGCAGGCACGCAAGTTCGACCCCCAGCTCGCCGCCAAGTACCAGCGGCTGATGGCCGCCGACCGGCACCACGACTCGGCCGTGTGCCACATCGCGACCATCCTGCTCACCCGCATCGCGACCTGCTGGCGCCACGGGCAGCCCTACCAGATCCGCGATCTCGACGGCACACCACTGACCATGGCCGAAGGCAAGAAGATCGTCGCCGAGCGCCACCAGGTACCGAAGAAGAAGGCCAAGGCCCGCTACTACCGGGCCACCAACCACAAGGCAGACCGGGAGCTTCAGAAGTCGCTCAGCGCTCCAACATCCCGGCCTGCCGAAACCAAGCCTAAACCGCCCCGAGCAGCTTGAAATTCCGTAGGAACTCAATTGAGGGCGGTTGTGCTCGGTGACCGGCAGCCGGGGGGCTACCCCTCACGAACCGCAGCGATTCCGGGTTATCTCGGCGCCTTAGGTGCGATCTGCCGATATTCCCGGACGCGTTCGCTACCGTCAGGATCATGGCTACGAGATCAACACGGCTGCTGCTGAAGGCTGCGGCCGAGGGTGATGTCGCCGGCATCCGCTCGGCACTGGCCGCCGGTGCTGACGTGGACGGTCCGGATTCGGCGGATGGACGGACGGCACTGATTGTGGCGGTGATTGCTGGTCATCCGGAGGCGGTCGAGGTTCTGATCCAGGCAGGGGCAGACCTGGAGGTCCGGTGCAAGGGGTTCGGGCTCACCGCGCTGGGTTGGACGGGCAGCCAGCCTCGGGGGGCGGAGTCGGCCCGGCTGTTGTTGGCCGCAGGTGCCGACATCGAGGCTCGCCAGAAGCGGATCGGCGCCACGCCACTGCTGTGGGCCGTTAAGGGCGGTGGGATGGAGATTGTTGAAGTTCTGCTGGACGCCGGTGCCGACGTCACGGCCGTTGATGCGCTCGGCGACAACGTGCTGAGCAGAGCTGCGCAGAATCCTGCTGTGGTCGAGTTGCTCGTGGCCCACGGCGCGCCCCCCGCGGAGCAGGAGGGTCCGGCGGTACTCCCGTGGCCGGAGGTGGGAGGGTGTCGGCCGGACTATTCGGATCCCGTCCGGCTGGTCCGCGGATTCGTGCTTGCGATGGACTCCTGGGAGACGCGGGCCGCTGGCAGGCTCTCCGGAGAGGACGTGCGAAAGGTCTTCGGCAGCGCGGACGAGGTCGCTGCGCCGTACTTGTCCGAGCGGCGCTGCTATGAGCCTGGGTCGGTCAGTTCGTCCCCGCAGTTCAGCGCTGCCAGCGTGCTGGTGGACGTGCGCCGACCCTCCCGGGCGCGCACTGAGGTTGTCGTCCAGAAGTCGCCTCAGCCGCCCGTCCGGTATGAGGAGGTCTTTGCCGCCGTGCTGAGGAACGGGGAGTGGCGCATCGACGCGGTCAAGGAGCGGATGCTTGTGTTTGAGGACAGGTACCGCAACGTGCTGCATACCCGGTCCACGCCGCCGGCGGAGGAAACGCCGTAGGAGGCGGCGTTCGCGGCTCTGGAGTTGCGGCGCTGGCTGGTCCGGGCCGACAAGGACCCCGGGCGGGAGCTGCATAGCCTAGACGACCCATCGCCTCGTCTGGGGCGCCTTGTCGCGCTGACGGAGCACCCCGACCGGTCCGTGCTGTATCTGGTCTGGACGACGATCGCCCGTGTCCCAACGTCGCATCCGACGCCTTCGCCGACGCCACCGAGGCTGCGACCTGAGCTGGGCAACCAGAGTTCGTCCGCAGCGTCCGGCGGGCGCGTGGACGTGCGTGAACACCCCCGTTCGCTACCGATGGCCCAGCGGCTGCAGGTCGGGAGGCCAGGAACTAGGTTGCAGGCCGCGACGACATCCGCAGATCGGCATGTCCGGATGCTGTTCGCGAAGGTTGGGGCACGCCGCCTGCCGGGTTGCGAGGCCTGCAAAGTCGGATCGGGTCGGCCAGCTCAGGTGCGCGGCGTCGCTCGGATCAGACCGCGAACCAGCACGGCGACAGCAGCCGGATACAGCGGCAGCGACTCGTCCCCGTCATCGATCGGCCACCAGACGACGGGGAGCACGGTCCCGTCAATCTCGGTCATCGTGGCGCCGGACGCCGCGGGCTCCGGATCGAGGCGTCCGGTGTAGACGAAGACGAGCTCGTGACCCGGCTCGCCGTCCATCCGGAAGATGTTCTCGACCGGGGCGAGGAAGGTCAGGTCACGGATGGACGCGCCGAGTTCCTCCCGCACTTCGCGCTCGATGGCGGCCCGGTGCTTCTCCCCGGGTTCGACCGAGCCACCGATCAAGCGGTGGTACCCACTCGGGTTCTCTGCGGTCGGGACGTTGAGACTCACCGCGTGCGCGGTGCCCGCCGCGTTCGGGGCGATCAGCATCGCCTTCACCCGAATGCAGGAACGGTCCCCAGCCACGAACGACAACGGTAGCCGCATCGCTCCCGAGCCCGTTGGACAGGGCCACCACCGCCAGCGCCAGCGTGTGGACGTCCGCACCGGACAGTTCGATGCCGGCTGCGCGGGTCTCCGCCTGGAAGACCTCTGCGATTCGGGAGTGCAGCACCCGGCCGACGCGGAGACGCGGTCGACGCCGTGGCGCGAGTCCCGCTCTTGCCCGGGATTCGCTGATCTGGGACGCCCCCGAGCCCTCGGGAGCGTCCCCCCAACCCCTCAGCGGGCGAGCACCACCAGCGAGTAGCCGCCGGACTCCTCGCGCTCAGGTTCGGTGTGCGCGAACCGCAGCAGGTGGGCGTACCGGGTCCCGCCGGCCAGCGCCACGGCCAGCCCGCGCGCGTCCAGCCCGTCGAGCTGCCACAGCCGGGCGATCCCCTCGACCAGCGCCTCGCCGGGGTGCCCCTCGATGAGGACGCCGAAGCCCTGGGACCGGTCGAGGCCGATCCGGTCGATGACGCGCCGGGTGCCGAGCGGGGTGGCGAAGGGGTGCCGTTCGGGGTTGTCCTTGACGACGCCCAACTCCAGCGCCACCTTCCACAGCCGCGCACTGTCGGCCACGAGCCAGCCCTTCTCGGTGCGGAACATCGTCAGCAGGTGCTGCGTGTCACCGACAGTCACACCCTGACGCAGCGCCTTCAGCGGTGGTTCGCGCAACCGGGCGGTCCGGATCTCTCCCTTCGCCCGGCCGACCACCCCGCGCAGCATCGGCAGGACCGCCGCACCGCCATGGCGGAGTTCCAGCGTCCCGGTCCTGGTGACGAGCTCGCCCAGGGCGAACAGCAACTGCTTGGCATCATCGGTCCCGGCGAGGATCGTCAGGTTGCGCTGGCCCACGTGCCGGTCGTGGTTCGCGTCGAGGGTCCCACCCCACTGGTCGAGCGGGCACGTCGCCGAGGCCATCAGGCACTCGTGTCCGGTCAGCCCGGCCGGGATGTCCCAGGTCTGGTCCAGCTCGACGACCTGCACCGCGCCCGGGCTCGTGCGGTCGTCGAGGTTCACCATCGCGCCGCCGATCATGACGGGCTGGTACGCCGGGTTGTTCGGGTCACCGCCGAAGAACCCCGGGTTCACATACCACGCCCGGACGTGGACACCGATCGCAGGCAGCAGCCCCAGGTTCCAGACCCGCACGAACACCCGGTACCGGCGTCCTGCGGTCGGGCTCACGACCAGTTGGGATGCCGTGAACGGGCCCGTGTAGGCGGCGTCGATGAGCAGGATGTCCGGCGACTCCCAGCACGGGATGCCCGGCCAGGTCGGCCGCGCTCCCCGGTCGCCAGGACTGTAGGCACGGATCATCAGGTAGGGGTAGACGTCCTCCCTGCGGGGCCGGTGCTCGCGCCCGATCTCCCTGATCAGGCCCTCCGCCTCGTCCCGGTTCGCGTTGTTCGGCTGCCAGCCGTCGGCGAGATCACCGCTGGGTGGATCGGTGTGGCCGAACGACCCGGGCGGGTTGGCGCCACGCTGCTCGCGATCCTCCTTGTCCGGCAGGACGGGGTGCTGTTCGTCATGGTCGATGGGCATGATCAGCCTTCCTGGTGGTCGGCGCGCTCGCGCCACTTCGGGTCCGTGTTCGGTTCGTGCGGCCTCGTCCGGATGCAGTGGTCCGGGTTCGGCCCGGGCACGTAGTGCACGTTCAGGTCGAGCGCCTCGACGTACCAGCGCCCTGGCTGGGCGGGGAAGTCGTGGTCGGCGTGGAAGAACTGCGGTGAGGTGCACGGCAGCGGGTAGCTGTAGTTCTCGGTGCCGACCGGGTCGATGTCCGGGACGCAGGTCCGGTCGCTGCGGTCCCAGTCCCAGGTGTGCCAGGCATAGCCGCGGTCGGAGTCCAGGTTGAAGTCAGGGACGCCGAACTCCGGCTGACCCACCTCCGCAGCCATCCGTCCGACGAGGTAGACGCCGTAATCGACCGGACCGCCGAGGTGCTGGTCGGCGGGCAGCCGGACGTCCAGGACCTTCTCGGTGTCGGCGGGCGTCGCGGCCTTCTCCAGCTCGGCCCGAGCGCCGTCGTCGCCGGCCAGGCCGGACAGCAGGACGGTCGAGTTCGAGCCCACCAGGTACGGGCCCGCGTGGGTGCCGGCCCCCTCCTGCGCGACGCCGTCGCCGGCCTGGTTCGTCAGCGGGTAACGCCACGGCGCCACCCACTCCGAGGCCTTGAACTCCTCGCCCGGAGCGTCGGCCCGGTAACGCAGCGGCCCGGTCAGGCCGAGCGCGCCGGAGAGATCCGGGCGCCCGATCGCCGAAGGGAGGTCCCGCACGATGCCGCGCGGGTACGCGTGGTCGAGACCCTGTGCGTCGGTGGCGTGCAGGCGTCCCGACGGCTCGGTGATCGGCGGCGGCGTGGTGGGCAACCCCAGCGGGTTGTCCAGCGCCGAGGCGATGTCGTAGCTGCCCTCCCTGCCCAGCGTGGTCAGGCCCGGACTCACCTCTGCGGGCTTCGGCATCGCGAAGCCGGACATCACCAGCGCCCTGCGGGCCAACAGGTAGAGGTTCCAGGCGGGCACGATCACGGCCCAGTAGATGACCTCGCGGGCCGGGAAGGTGGCGACGTCGAGGATCAGGCCGGGCAGGACGGTCGCGAGCCAGATCACGACCTGGGCCAGGTAGACCGCCCAGGCGAACAGGGCGAGCAGCAGGTCCAGCAGGGTGAACGAGTCGTCGTCGACGTCGGCCCCGCGGGCCGGATCGTCATCGATCCCCGAGCCCCCGCCTCCGGGAGGGGTAGGGAACGAGTGATCGGTGAACACCGAGGGTGGCGGCGGCAGGCGCAGGCTGATCGCGTCGCTGCCGGTCAGCTTCAGGTACCGGTAGACGATCTCCCACATCTGACCCATCGCCGCGTCGTTCGGACGCCCGTCCGGCTGGTTGGTGCCCGGATCGTTCGCCGAATAGGCGGGGTCCTGCAACAGGATGTGCGGTCCGTCCGCTCCGTACACGTCGTGCATGGCAGCCAGCAGCCCCTCGACCAGGTGGTCGGGCAGGGGCCCCGTGTCGAGGTCGAAGAAGGCGTGCCGGTTCGCCGTTGCCGTCGGCCCGTCGCCGTTGTCGTAGGCGGGGAAGCCGCTCCAGTAGTCGTAGGCGGGGGCGTCGTCGCGTCCGTTGTACGGCGCGTCGGTCCGGTGCCGGAAGGCGAGCCGGAAGTGCAGCGCCGACGTACCGTACTCGCCGTACAGGGCACCGGAATGGCGGGCCTCGTAGTTCTCGGAGTCCATGTGGTTCTCGACGAGGTGGTGGCGCTGCCAGTGGTCGCGGTAGGGGCCACCGGACTTCGCGTTGGTGAACGGGTGGCCGGTCACGTCGGTGGCGCAGTGCGACATCCACCCGACCGCGAACGCGATCCGCGCCTCGGCGTCCTTGCGCTCGTCATCGGTCGTCGCGGCCGCGAGGGCGTCCATGGCCTGCCGGAACAGCACGAACGGGAACTGGTAGGTGCGCCGGTAGTGGAACATGTCTGACCAGTAGAAGGCGTCGTCGCCGAAGCCTTGCGGCACCCCAGAGGTGAGCACGCCGAACCAGTCGCCCATCTCCGCGAGCAACCCCTTGAACGCGGACATGATCGCCGAGGTCAGCTCGTCGAGCACCTGCGCGAGCTGGGTCGACAGCCCGCCGGTCAGCTGGGACGCCAACTGGGCGTTGTTCGTCGAGATCGGGGCGATCCATTTCTCCCATTTGCCGACGAACTCGGCGTCCACCACCTCCCACACGTCCAGCGCCCACTGCACGACCTGTCGGATCACCTGTCCGGTCGTGTTCTTGAAGTCGGGCAGAAGGTAGAACAGGTCAGGTCCCAGCGAGCCGAGCGCGAGGTAGTTGCGCCAGGTGTGGCAGTGCTCTCCGATGGCGCGGGCCTCCGCCGCCGTGATCGGGAAGCCTGAGGGGACAGTGCCGTCCCGCAATCGGCGTGCCGTGTCGTGTGCCGCCTCGAGGTGGACGTACCAGCCGGGCATATCGGTCTCCTCCCACGCGAGACCGGGAGGTCCCGTCGGGCATCAGAGCCGGCGGAGGAATCCCCGATACATGCCCGGCCGGATCCCTGGGCGGTGGTGGGGCCTCAACTCGCCCAGCGTCCGGTGAAGAACAGCCACGCCCAGACCGCCTGGACGGCCAGTGCGGCCACCGCCACCAGGCTGACCAGCACGACCCGCCACGCGGGCGACCGCCCTCGGCCTTCCACGACGCGGCCGACCAGAATCCACAGCGGGAACCACAGCAGCACGGCCCGGTTCACGCTCATGTACCAGTAGGACGTCCCGAACGCCACCAGCTGCAGCCCTACCCAGGTCGCCTCTGCCCAGCGACGCTGCGCCAGCTGGACGATGGTGACCACCAACCCGACGGCCATCGAGACGATCTCGGCCGCGAACACCCAGCGCCATTCCGGGTGGTCGGCGTAGGCCCCCGGTGCGAGCACGTCCAGGGTGTGCTGCAGCGACTGCCAGGGCCAGGCGAAGCCTCGGGCCCAGCCGGACGTCTGCGCGTCCAGCCAGGCCGTCCAGCTGCCGGTGATCGCGTACAGGTAGCCGAGGTAGGCCGCCACCACGGCCACCGGCAACCCCAGCCAGGCCAGCCGTCGGCCCCGCTCGCGGGACGCGCCGGCCTGGGTGAGTGCGAGCACGGCCAGCGCAGCGATCAGGAACACCCCGGACACCCGGACGGACGCGGCCACCGCCGCCAGCACCGCCGCCGCCCCCCACTGTCGCGCAGCGGCCCGCTCCCACGCCCAGAAGGCGGCCGCGCAGAACACCGCCTCGGTGTAGGGCACCAGCGTGAACACCGCCGTGGGCGCGAGCAGCCACGCGATCGCTGCCGGCGCCCCGCCCATTCGGTACAGCGCGGCCGCGGCGAGCCCGGACGCAGCCAGCGCCAGCACCATCCCGACCGCCAGCACCGGAAGGCCGACAGAGGAGGCCAGCCGGACCAGCAGCGGCCAGCCCGGGAAGAACGCGATCGAGTTCGCCTCGGCGTAGCCGTTCTCTGCGATCCCCAGGTAGTGCGCGACGTCCCAGTTGCCGAAGACGTCCTTCGCCGCCCGGTGCTCGGTCACCATCACCCAGATCGCCACCACAAGCATCACCAGCCGGGTGCCGAGCCACGTCTGCACCACCAGCCGGGCGTTGCTGCGCGGGCCCGGTCCCGACGTTCTGGACCGGCCTGCGGAACCTGAGCGGGAGCGCTGTGGTCCCGGCCGGCCGGAGCGGGAGCCCTGCCGGCCGCCCGCGGGGTTCACGTGGACAGGCCCCGCAACAGCCGGGTCAGCCAGGGTGCGTCCGGGGCCTCGTCCAGCACTCCACCGTCCGGATCGTCGAGGCCACCGGCGCGCACGATGTCGAGCCGCGGGTCGAACATGTCCCGCACCACCCGGCCGCACAGCCACAGCTGTACCCCGATCCGGACCACGATCGCGAGGACGTACAGCCGCTCCTGGCCCGCCCCGTTGGCCAACTGGCCGTCCAGATAGCCCCAGACCGCGGCGAAGTACGCCGTCTCGGCGATCGTGAACACGACCCAGTCCACCCATCGTGGCCGGGCCAGCACCAGCAGCGGCAGCAGCCACAGCACGTACTGCGGGGAGTAGACCTTGTTCACCATCACGAACAGCGCGACCATCAGGAACGCTCCCTGGGCCAGCCGGGGGCGCCGCGGTGCGAGCACCATGATCAGGCAGATGATGATCGTGCCGAGCACCAGCAGCGCCGTGACCAGCCGCGATACCCCCTCGATCTGGATGTCGACCAGGCCCAGTGCGTACCAGAGCGAACCTAGGTCGGGGCCGCGGTCGGAGTTGAACGTCCAGAAGTTCAGCCAGCCGTCCGGACTGGCCAGGTAGACGGGCAGGTTCACCGCCAGCCACGAGCCGGCCGCGCCGGCATAGGCCAGCAGCATTGCCCGGATCCGGTTCGATCTCAGGCACAGGATGGTGATCGGCACCAGCAGCAGGATCGGATACAGCTTCGCCGCCACCCCCAGCCCGAGCCAGAACCCGGCCCAGAAGGGCTTCCGCCTTGACCACGCCAGCAGGGCCAGCGCCGTCAGGGCGAGCACCAGCGCGTCCCAGTTGATCAGGCCGGCCGTCCAGATCGCCGGGGACGCCGCGATCATCAGCGCGTCCCATGGCCGGCTCATCCGCAGGTGTGACCAGATCAGGACGCCCATCAGTGCGAACAGCAGCACAGCGTTCACGGCGAAGAAGAGGTCCGCGGCGTGGGAGACCTCGTCGGCGCTGAGACCCGGTTGCCCCTTTCCGCCCAGGAACAGCACGAGCCGGCGGCACAGCTCCATGAACCCGCCGGTGAGCACCGGGTACTCCAGGTCGGTCTGGAGGAAGGGGACGAGCCCGTCCTTCAGTCCGCGCCAGTAGTACAGCACCGGGATGTCGGAGTAGCACATCCACGGCAGGTACTGGTCACCACCGCCCTGGCAGGGGACCTGCCGCACCATCACGATCAGCCACGACACCGTCAACGTGAGGTAGGCCCACGGCGCCGGCGAGAACCAGATCCCGGTGCGGCGGGCATGCCGGCCGACGGGACCGCCGAGCACCGCCGACAGTGCCGGAACTGGGTTGGTCACCCCGCGATCCTATGGGCCCTTGGTCGCAGTGCTGGTGGCTTTCGGGGTGCCGGGCTGGGTCGGCGGGTCAGTGGTCGTCGGATCCGTGGTCGGGTCCGGCGTGGGGGTGTCGGTCGGGGTTGGCGTGTCGGTGGCGCTCGGCGTGGGCGTGGCGCTCGCCGTGTGGGTCGCTGTGGGCTTGGGCGAGATCGTGGACGGACGGTTGGTCGGCGGGTCGAAGGCGATCTTGTCCTTGCCGTTCATCGCGACCTGCATGTAGTCCAGCCAGGTGGACAGCGGCCAGGTGGCGCCGTAGAAGCCGCGGCCAAGGTCTCCGGTTCCCTGCTTGCCCTTCACGTACATCACCGCGGTAGTGACCTGACGGGTGAAGCCGACGAACCACGCGGCCCGCGTCTCCCGCACCGTGACCGTGCCGTAGGACGTCTTCTTCTTCACGCCGTAGCCGACCGTGCCGGTCTTGCCCGCCACCGGGTAGCCCAGGTACGCGGCCCGGGAGCCGGTGCCGTCCTGGGTCACCTTGGTCAGCGCGTAGGAGACGTCGGTCGCGACGTCCATGGCGATGGTCTGGGTGCCCTCGGTGTCGGCCTTGAAGACGCTCTTGCCGGTGTCGTCGAAGACCTCCGCCACCACGTGCGGGTCATGCCGGACGCCCTGGTTGGCGAACGTCGAGTAGGCGGCGGCCTGGTTGAGCGGACTCACCTCGGTGTTGCCGAGCGCGATCCGGTTGCTCAGGTCCCAGTGCCCGCCGGACGGCAACCCTGCGGCCTCAGCCATCGCCTGCACCTTGGCCGGCCCGTCCGGGATCTGCGTGACCAGGTCGACGAACGCCGAGTTCACCGAGTGGGTCAGCGCGTTCTGAAGGGTGATCCGGCCGAAGTTCCCGTCGGCGTTGCGGACCGGCACGGAGTCGCCCTTGGGCGTGAAGGAGTTGCCGTTCAGCGTGTCCTTGAAGCTCCAGCCGTTGTCCAGTGCGGTGGCGAACGCGTAGGTCTTGAATGTCGAACCGGTCGGACGCGGGTTCGTCGCCCAGTTCCACTGGCTGGCCAGGAAGTCAGGCCCACCGTAGAGGGCGAGCACGCCTCCGGTGGCGTTGTCGATCGAGGCGAGGCCGGCGTGCAACTGCTTGGCCGCCTTCTTGTCCCCGCCCGCGGCCTGCAGGGTGAGCTTCTGCGCGGCCTTCACCGCGGCGTCCTGCAGCTTCGCGTCGAAGGTGGTGACCACCTTCAGCCCGCCACCATTGATCTCGCTCTCGGTGAAGCCCTTGGCCAGCAGGTCGTTCTTCACCATGTTGAGCAGGAACCCCTTGGGCCCGCCGTAGGTGGAGTCCTGGACGCGCTTGGGGAACTTGGGCAGCGCGTCGTAGATCTCGGCCCGTTGTGCCGCGGTGATCGCGTTCGTGTCGACCATGCCGTTCAGCGTGTACTGGTACCGCTCGAGCAGGTCAGCGGCCTGCTGCTCGCCGTTGGCCGGATCGAGGTTGCCCGGGGAGTTCACGATCGCGGCGATCGCCACCGACTGGGCGAGGTCGAGCTTGGCGGCCGACTTCTTGAAGTACGCCTGGGACGCCGCTTCGATGCCGTAGGCGCCGCGCCCGAAGTAGACCGTGTTCAGGTAGCCCTCGAGGATGTCCTGCTTGGTCAGTGTCTGGCCCATCTTGGCCGCCAGCAGGAGTTCCTTCGCCTTCCGGGAGAAGCTCTTCTCCGACGTCAGGTACATGATCTTGATGTACTGCTGGGTGATGGTTGAGCCGCCGCCGGAGGCCGTGACGTCGGCCGGTGCGAGCCCGACGAGGCCGAGCCCCGCGCGGAACAGGCCGGTGGCGGAGACGCCGGGGTCGGTCCAGAAGGTCCGGTTCTCCGCTGCGACGATGGCGTCCTTCACGTACTGCGGCATCTGGGCGTACGGGATCGTCTGCCGGTTCTGCACCTGGAACGAGCCGAGCTTCGTCTTGCTGTCGTTGTAGTAGACGAACGTCGTGTTGGTCTTGAAGTCGGAGTTCGGGTCGGGGAGCTTGATCGAGGAGTAGGCGTAGGCGACCACCCCGGCGCCGATCACGCCGACGACCAGCATGATCGAGAGGATCCACAAGGGGATGCGCAGCCAGAGACTGCGCTTCCTGCGTCCCTTGCGGTTGGTCTTCGGGGCGTTCCGCACTCCAGCGGAGCGCTTCGGGTTAGCCATAGATGTCCTCGACGGTCTGCTGGCGGCGGGGCGGACGGCGCTTCACGCCGTCCCCGAGCAGGTAGGAAGCGATCATGTGGTTCCAGCCGCAGTCGGTGCACACCTCGACGACGCGGACGGTGAACTCGCCGTACTCGTTCTCCATCTCGTCCAGCTCCTGGGTGGACCTGATCCGTCCCGAGTACTGGCCGAGTTGGTCGCCGAACACGTAGTTCAGGTTGGTCAGGCGGGGTGCCGCGCAGATCGGGCAGTGCACCGCCGACTCCTCGCCGTGGTGCAACGCGGCCCGGATCAGCAGGGGGTCCGCGTCGCAGACGTCGGTGCCCTCGAGCGAACGTTGGGGACGCTTCCGCGCCTGCAGCGTATTGCGCCGCTGCAGGGCATAGTCCACCTCTTGCCGCCGAGACCACATGGCTTCAAGGGTAAATGGAGGCCCGGAATTTCTCGATTCGGCGACGGCCCGCTGAGCGTGGGGGGCCGGCCCGGGGCTCGATCTTCGGACTACGGTCGTAGGCGCAGCGGGCCTGTCCGCGACCAGCGTCGGACGGCTCGGCGGCGCGGAACCGGCCGCCTCAGCTGCTCCGTTCGTCGGGACTCAGGTGGTCGAGTCGGTTCAGCCAGTGCACCCGGGCGCGACCCGGCCCGGCGTCCACCTCGACCAGCACGGTGCCGGTGTTGCCGAGTTCGAGCCAGGTCGGCAGGTCGCCGTCACCGGCCGGCGGCCAGTCGGCGAGAGCGCGCAGCAGGTACTGGCAGAACCAGGCGTGCGTGACCAGCCCGACCACCGCGTCGGTGCCTCCGAAACGTTCCCGGAATTCGGCGGCGACGCCCTGCGCACGCACCCACGCCTCCTCGGGGAGCTCGAACGGACGCCGGTACCAGCCTTCGGCGTCGGCGTCAGGGGGCCACCGCAGCCGGTCGCTGATGGCGCCCAGGACGGACGCCGGGCTGCCACGATCTGGCGTCCCCCTGGTCGACAGGCCGGCGTACTCGCCGGTGTAGACCCCGTTCACCTCGTGCAGCAGGCTGTGGCCCCACAGCGGGACGTCGAGGGCCTCTGCCAGCGGCGCGGCGGTCTCGACGGCCCGGTGCATCAGCGAGGTGAACAACTGGTCCGGACGCGGCAGCGCACCGATCACCACGTGATCGGCGAGCCGCCGGGCCTGTCGCCGTCCCAGCTCGGTGAGATGCGGGTCAGGCACGCGATCCCTGCCGTGGCCGGCCTCGGCCTCCAGCTGGTTGTTCGCGGACTGGCCGTGGCGGATCAGGAACAGCTGCACGCCGGCAGACTACCGAGGGACCGCCTGGCTGACAGCGGACGGAACCGCAGGTTGAAGACCGGAGGGGCCGGCTCCCGGCGGCCGAAACGCGCCGGGGCACAGATCCTGTGGCCAACGCTCGCCCCACTTTTTGGGCGCCGGGTCCCGGGGATGCCACAATGGGCGCCGCGCGGGGCATTAGCTCAGTTGGTAGAGCACCTGCTTTGCAAGCAGGGGGTCAGGGGTTCGAGTCCCCTATGCTCCACCCGCCCACGGCGCCGAGGTGGCACCTTTCGACACCTGCCGGTGCCGAGCCTCCCGGCCACGCGCATCCCGCCACTTGCCTATGCCATCGGCGGCAGCAGGTGGGTGTACGAACATCGCAGCAAGGCACTGTTTCCCGCACCCCCAGATCCAAGCGCTGACACACTGAGTCCGGCACCATCAGAGGGGGAGACAAGCTGCCATGATCGGCGACCGAAATCACACCACCAGCGCGCAACATCAACGGCGCGGAATCGTCCACGCAGCGCGCCTCATGATCTTGTCGCTGTGCGCGGCCCTGCTGCTGTCGGTCAGCTTCGGCTCGACTTCAGCACGCGCCGTGACATGGCTGTCGAAACTGTGCGTCGGCTTCTCCAGCTGCAACTCCAAGGGCATGGGGAACGCCGGCTACGAAGCCGAATACCAGGTGTCTCACTGGGGCATGTACGCCGGGCACAACTGCACGAACTACACCGCCTACAGGCTGATCAAGGCAGGCATCGACGCCAGCTACCTGCGAGGCCAGGGAATGGCCTACCAGTGGGGCACCGTCGCTGCCAGCCATGGCGTCACCGTTGACGGAAACCCGAAGCCCGGAGATATCGCCTGGTTCGGCGCGAACTCCTCATCCGGCATCGACGCGTCCGGGCATGTCGCCTACGTCGAGTCGGTCGACCTCGCCGCCGGCAAGGTCCGGGTGTCCGAGGACAACTGGGGTGGCGACTTCGACTGGCGCGATTACTACATGCGCGACATCACCGGGTTCATCCACTTCGGCGGCAACCCGACCCCGCCACCGCCGGCCGACGCAGACGGAGACGGAATCCCCGACTCCTCCGACAAATGCCCGAACGCCGCAGGACCCGCCGCGAACAACGGCTGCCCGTACATCGACGGACGAGTGCACCTTGCGACGAAGTACGGGCCCGTCGAGTGCGGCCGGGCAGGCGACAAGGTCAACCAGCACCTGATCTGCAGCCTGTGGCGCAAAGGCAAGTGGGTGAGCATGAGCAGCCCGGTCGTGGACTGGGGCTACGCCGACACCCGCAGTTGGGTAGCGAACCGGGACGGCACCGTGTCCAAGTGCGTGTCGGTGAACAGCGGCAACCAGCTGCGCTGCGACACGTTCACCGGCTACAAGTGGACCACCCACACCTCACCGGTCACCGACCTGGGTTACCAATCGGCCGTCGACGGCCGGGTGTTCCTGCCCACCAAGTACGGGCCTGCTGAATGCGGCCGAGCCGGCGACGACGCCCACCAATCCCTGGTTTGCAGCCTGTGGCGCAAGGGCACCTTCCACCGCATCAGCAGCCCGGTCGGCGTGTGGGGTGCGTTCGACTCCGCCAGGTGGATCGCAAATCGGGACGGCACAGTTTCCCGCTGTGCGGTCACCAACGGCCTCCTTCGGTGCGACACGTTCACCGGCTACAAGTGGACCACCCACACCTCACCGACGGTCGACTTGGGCTACGAGTCGGCCAGCGACGGCCGCACGTTCCTTGCGACGAAGTACGGGCCGGCCGAGTGCGGCCGCGCCGGCGACAGCAACAACCAGCACCTGATCTGCAGCTTGTGGCGCAAGGGCAAGTGGGTGAGCATGAGCAGCCCAGCGGTCGACTGGGGGTACGCCGACACCCGCGGCTGGGTAGCGAACCGTGACGGCACTGTGTCCAGGTGCGTGTCAGTGAACGCCGGGAACCAGCTGCGCTGCGACACGTTCACCGGTTACAAGTGGACCACCCACACCTCGCCAGTCACCGACCTGGGCTACAAGTCGGCCGAGGATGGCCGGGTGTTCCTGCCCACGAAGTACGGGCCTGCCGAATGCGGGCGAGCCGGCGACGATGCCCACCAGTCCCTGGTATGCAACCTGTGGCGCAAGGGCCGATGGGTGAGCATCTCGAGCCCACTCGGTGTCTGGGGTGCGTTCGACTCCGCCAGATGGGTTGCCAACCGGGACGGCAGCGTTTCCCGCTGCGCCGTCACCAACAACCTCCTGCGCTGCGACACGTTCACCGGCTACAAGTGGACCACCCACACCTCACCGGCGGTCGACCTCGGATACGCGAGCTGAGCGAACGGTCCGGTAGAGCCTGCCGGCCGCCTGTTCGGTGGGGGCCACCTGGCAGCGACAGTCCGAGTGGCTGCGGCGTCATCGATCCAGAAGGCAGGAGTGTTACACGCCGGCCAACCCGCTTCGGCATGCAGGGGTGCGGTTCGAGTCCCCCATGCTCCACCCGCCTGCGGGCGATCCCGAGCTGGGGAGTCCGACACCCAGCCAACTCTCAGCTGGTTCCACTAGCGTGGGCGCATGGAGATCCCGAGCGACTACCCGGACGCCCTCACCGACGAGCTGGCGCCCTTCGGGTTCGAGTTCACTTCGGTCACCCCCGGCGAGGACGGCGGCACCAACATCCTGTTCGAGGCCGAACCGGACTCGTTCGTCCGTACGTACCCCGAGCTGGGCATCGAAGAGTCGTACGGGGACGACTGGCCGCCGGCACGCCTGCAGCTGTGGCTGCGGTTCGACTCGCACGGCGATCCGATCGAGATCACGTTCGAGGTGTTCGACCTGCTCGCCTGGGCTGCGTCCGTCGACCCCCAGCTGCATGCCCGCCTGAACACCATGGAGGATCCGGCCGAGCAGGCGATCGCAGTGGGCGAGGCTATGGCCCGCACGCTCGAACAGGAGCCCGCGCCGGCCGACGACTACTTCGAATAGTCTCCGCCGGATCGCGTCTCCAGGCTCAACCGGCCGGACGCGCCAGCCGGTCGGTACCGGCGGCCCACGCCTCAGCGTTGGGCCGGTTCGCCTCCTGCCAGTACCACCAGGCAGCACAGGCTGCACCGACCAGCAGCACGGTCACACCGATCACTCTCGACACGGCACTCCTCCTCACGATCGTGCGCCCGCTCATCGCCGGCCGGTCGGGCTCGGCGTGGTCGCGACCTTCGGCCCGGCGTCGCCGGTGGACGTCGGGCTGGGCGTCGCTCCGGGCGAGCCGCCCGCTGCGCTGACCGGTTCGTCCGCCGACGACGCGAGCGACGCGGGGTGCGGACGCGTCGAGGCCGGCCGGACGGCGATGGTCGGCGCCGGTCCGGCGAACACGTCGTTGGCCAGCGCCGTACGGAGCCGGGCCAGCGCCGCCGGGTCGGCGTCCGCACCCTCGGCCGACGCCGCAGACTGCAGCGGCCAGGTCACCACGGCGTCGGCGCGCACCCGCGACTCGACCATCGTCTCGCGGATCTCGTCGCTGGTGAGCGCGGCGTCAACGGTCAGACAGGGTGTCAGGGCGTTCATCACCTTGTCGAAGCGGTTGGGATCGGCGATCGCCACCCCGAGGCTGGCCCGGGCGAGCGCTGCGCGCAACAGGTCCGCGGTGCGGACCGACCGTGCCAGCGGATTGGGGGCACCGCCCAGATAGGTGACCAACTGGTCACCGTCCAGCACCTCGGAGTCCAGCGTGATGCCGCCCAGGCTATCCACCACGTGCCCGAAGCCGTCCAGGTCGACCTGCAACTGGTGGTCCATCCGGGCACCGGTGAGGTCCTCCACCGCTCGCGCGGTGAGTAGCGGGCTGCGGGCGAAGCTCGCGGCCAGGGTGGTGCGCGCGTTGCCGTCGTCGGCGAGCAGGTCCGCGGGCAGGGCGACGAGGGTCAGGTCGCGGCGGGAAGCGGAAAGGTGAGCGATCACGACCGCCTCCAGTGTGCCGTTGCCCTGCGTGGTCATCAGCAGGTAGTTGACGGCGCTCACGCCGTCCACGGCCACCGCGGTGGGTCGGCCCTCGTAGCTGGGCAGAGGCTCTTCGCGCTGCAGCTCATCCACGGCATCGCCGAGCCGGTCGAAGTAGACCGTCAGCAGGGCCACCCCTCCGACCGAGACCGCCATCACGCCGATCAGCAGGCCGATGGCCAGGCGGTCGAGGAGGCGTCGTCTCCCCTGCCCGGTCACTCTGCTCGGCTCCATGCCACCCCCTGCTTTCCCGGCATCCAGCCTAGGAGACCCGGCCAACCGGGGTGCGCCGCTCCAGCGTTCGTCCCTCACCGCACGTCAGGGCTTCTCCTTTCACCGTCGCTGGCGCGACTGTGGCGGTCGGCGTCTACCCTGTTGCCATGGCCGAGGAGAGCCAACGACAGGCGGACGCACGACGCCGGCACGAGCTCGCGCAGGCTGCGGCCCAGGCTGAGGCCCGCGCCGCCCAGGAGAAGCTCGACGGATTCGTCGAACGGCTGCAGGCCGCAGGCGCGCAGCCAGAGCCGCTCCAGGCCACCCTGCTCAACGGGGTACGGGTGAAGACAGGTCTGGTCGGGTGGTATCTGAACCGCGCCCGGACACTGGCGGTGACCCCGGCCGGCGAGTACTACCAGTTGGTCACGACCGGCTCGGCGTTGTCCCGGTTCACCGGGGTGACGCCGCAACCTACGAAGCCCACACTGGTGATTGGCCGGGGCGGCCGGGATGGGGAGACGGGCGATCTCTCGGACTTCCTCGAGCGGGCGTTCGTCACCTACACCGCAGGCTGACCCAGCCCGAAATGGCACCAGGGGGCCGCTGGATATCCGAGCGTCCCCCTGGGCGATCATGATGACGGGTCCGGCCGCCAACCCCCTATGAGTACGTTTTCATCGTAGAGGCTTCCAACGATTCAATCGACGCCCGGAAGGGGTCGTTGCCGAATTGTTAGAAAAGGTGCAGAGGAACCTGAGCCCGACTGGCAACAGTGCACGATCTCCGGACAACACGTCCGACAACACCGCATCGTCAGGCTTCTGCCATGGACGCGCGGCGAGCGCTGGTAGCGCTGAACGACGAGTGGCGGAACCTGGCCGCGAGGGGGGCGCCCGGCTGGGGCCACCGCGAGCCTGCGCTCGCCGCCGCGTCCGACCTCGCGGGCATACTCGCCCTGATCCGCGCGCAGCCCGATCCGGTGCTGGCGGCCCTTCTTCGGCTCGGCGCGGCCGGTGACCGCCTCGCCCACCGGGTCGTACTGCAGACCATGCTGGGCAAGCTGGTGCTGCTCTGCGCGGGGCGGCCCGACCTCCTCCCCGAGGCGATCTCGGAACTCTGGCTGGCGATCGCCGAGTACCCGCTGGCACGACGGCCGCGAGCCATCGCCGCGAACCTGGCGTGGACGGTCCACCGGCGGCTTCCACGCGCCGAACCGGTGCGGGTGGCGTTCGATCGCGACCCCGCCGCCGAGCCGCCCGAACCGGACGCGTCCGGCACCCTCGCTGAGGCGCGCAGGCTCGGCCTGATCGACGAGCCGACCCACCGCACGCTCTGGACGGTGTACGTCGCCGGACTCACCAGCGCCCAGGCCGCCTCGCTGCTGGGCAGTACCCCCGAACTGGTGCGCTGGCGCTGTTCCCGCGCGCTGCGCAGGCTGGCCGCTCACGCCGAACTGCTCGCCGCGTGAACGCCGGTTGCGTCCGGGCACGCGGTAGCGTGCCGCCATGCCCACTGCGCTCATCACCGGCGCCACCGCCGGCATCGGGGCCGCTTTCGCCCGCGCGCTCGCGGCCCGCGGCGACGACCTCATCCTGGTCGCCCGGGACGTCGAACGGCTCGCGGCGACCGCCGCCCTGCTCGGCACCGAACACGGAGTCGAGGTGGAGACGATCCGGGCCGACCTGTCCGTCCGCGCCGACGTGCTGGCGGTCGCTGCGCGACTCGAGGACGCGCGCCGTCCGGTCGACCTGCTCGTGAACAACGCCGGGTTCGGGCTGCACCGGAAGCTGCTCGACCCCGATTTCGGCGAGCACGAGAATGCCCTCGATGTGATGTGCCTCGCCGTGCTCATCCTGGGCGGCGCGGGAGCCCGCGCCATGCGCGCACGTGGCCGCGGCCGGATCATCAACGTGGCCTCCCTGGCCGCCTGGCTGACAACCGGCAACTACTCCCCGGTCAAGGCCTGGGTGAAGGTCTACTCCGAGGCCCTCTCCAACGAGTTGCACGGCAGTGGGGTGACGGTGACCGCCCTGTGCCCGGGATGGGTGCGCACAGAGTTCCACGAGCGCGCCGGCATCCGAACGGCTGCGATCCCGGACTGGGTGTGGGTGGACGCCGATCGCTGCGCCGCAGAGGCGCTCGCCGACGCAGACAAGGGCCGGATGATCTCGGTACCCACCCGCCGCTGGAAGGCCGCCCGGTTCGCGGCTGACCTGGTGCCTCGCGCGGCGGTGCGGTGGGCGTCCCGAATGCTCAGCGCGAGCCGGGACTGAGCCGAGCCGCGGGCGCTGCCAGCGGGCCGAGGGCTCACATGGTGACCATCCACCACCGAGTGCGCCACAATGGCGGAATCCATACCGAGAGGATTCGGGTGAGCGAACCGAAGCTGAACAGGTACACCTCGGCGGGACCGGGCACGGCACGATTCGTCGCGCAGCACCTGGTCATGAAGCCGTACATCTGGTCGGCGCTGACCGTCCACGAGCACGGCGTCCGCAACCTGGCTGACCTGAAGCCGCCCTTCGTCGTCATCGCCAACCACTCCAGCCACCTCGACGCCCCGCTGATCTACGGCGCGCTGCCCCGCCGACTCTCCCGGAACCTGGCCGCAGCCACGGCGGGGGACTACTTCTTCAACAACTGGTACAAGGCGCTGCCAACGCAGTTGTTCTTCAACTCCTTCCCCGTCCAGCGGCAGGGCCAGGCGAACCGGACCGGGCATCGCGGGCTGGCCGCCCGCCTTGTCAACGACGGAGTACCGATCCTGATCTTCCCGGAGGGCACGCGCTCCCGCACCGGTGCCATGGCCAACTTCACCCCGGGCGCCGCCGCGCTGAGCATCTCGCGCAACGTGCCCGTCCTGCCGATCGCGCTGGTCGGTGCCTACGCCGCCATGCCGTACGGCGCGAACGTCCCCGTCCCCGGACGGCCGCATGTCCACGTGGTGTTCGGACGCCCGCTGCGCGCAGCGCCCGGCGAGATCGCCCACCAGTTCTCCGAGCGCCTGCGCCGCTACGTCGTAGAGATGCACGACACCACTGCCCGCGCCTACGGCATGCCCACGCAGGCCGACTTCGCCCGCGCGGTGGCCCTGCGCTCAGCCGCGGCCCAGGCCGAGCGGGCGGCCGCGGCCATCCAGGCCGACACGGTCACCGGCGTCACTGCGCTGGCACCGCCCGACCCGGAGGTCCGTCCCCTGGAACCGCCCGAACAGATCGCCGTGCGTCCGCTCGACCCGCCGGACCCGATCGAGGTCGTTCCGCTCGACCCGCCGGACCCGGTCGAGATCGAGAGCCCGGCTTGACCCGTCACCGGGGCCGCCTTCCCGGCGGAACATCCCGATTGGCGCGATGGCGAACCGGGGAAGCAGGCGACAACGCTCAGCGCGACATCGCGGCACCAGCGTCCGTCACCGAACCGTCTCAGCCGGCAGCGAGCACCGCAGCCAGCGTCGTCGTGCGCCGCCGGGCGACGGCGACCGCACTCGCGATCAGCGCGATCAGCAGCCAGCCAACCAGGGTCAGCGTCGAGGCCGCTGCCCCGCTGGACTCGGTGATGACCGCGCGGATCGCGTCCAGAGCCGGCGTCAACGGCGAGAACGGACGCAGTGCGGCGAACCCGGCCGGGGCCGCCCCGACCAGCGCGGATGCGGTGGTCAGCACGGCGAACAGCACCGACACGAGCCGCCCCAGCCCGCCCAGCCAGGCTGCCAGTGCGTGGTTGATCACCACGAACGTCGCCCCGGCCAGCAGCAGCACGCCCGTCACGGCCAGCCACTTCTGCCAGGACAGGTCGAGACCGAACTGAGCCAGTCCGGCAACCACGAGCGCCTGCACACCCACCACGACCAGCCCGGGCAGCAGCGAACGTCCGATCAGCACGGCCGTCGGCTCGGCCGAGTTCAACAGCCCGGCCCCGATCGCCTTCACCACCACATAGGTGGCCAGCGCGCCGAGCCACAAGGCGAGCACCAGCACGAGGCTGATCCAGCCGACGTCGGGGTTGGCCAGGCCGCTCAGCGTGGAGGTGTCGATCGGCGCAGCCACCACGGTGGACAGGTTCTCCCGGTCGGACGTGCTGTAACTCGGCAGCTGGTCCTTGCCATCCGCGATGCCGTCGGCCATCTTCCGCATGCCGTCGGCGAGTTTCGTGCCGCCGGAGGACGCACTGATCAGTCCGGCACTCAGCTTGTCTGTGCCGGTCGCGAGCTGGGACGCCCCGTCCGCTGACTGCGCGATGCCGTCGACCAGCGCCGGCAGCCCATCCGCCAGATCGTTGGTGCCTGAGGCGAGCTTCTTGCCGCCGGCGATCATCTGCTTCAACTGCTTGGTCGTGGAGTCGACATCGGGGATCGAACCGGAAAGCTGGCTGGAGAGCTGGGACAGCCCACCCGCAACCGCGGACGCGGCGCCGAGCAGGCTCTGCCCTGTGGCCGGGTCGGTCTGTTCGAGCCCGGCAGCGGCCGCCTGGCCGCCCGCCGTCACGCCGACGTTCGCGCCCACCTCTGCGCCGGCGTCCCGTCCCGCCTCGAAGGCCTGACACAGTGCCGCCTGTTGGGCCGGGTCGGCAGAGAACGTGGGGCAGGGCACCGAGGCGGTGGCGGCCTGTTTCGCCGCCGTCACCGCCGGGCCCACCACCTGGCTGTTCGTACCGAGCGCAGCCATGCCGGACTGGTAGGTCTTCAGGCCGGAGGAGACGCCGGACGCCCCCTGGCTGAGCTGTTCGACGCCGTTCGCGAGCTGCACCTGCTGGGGCAGTGCGTCGATGGTCTGCTGGGCGAGCTGGTTGGCGCCGTCCACGTAGTCGCTGACGCCGTTCGCGAGCTTGCGGACGTCGGAGGGCATCGACCTGGTCTGGGTTGCCATCTGACTGAGCCCGGTGGCCAGCTGGTACTGACCGGTGTAGAGCTGCCTGGAGCCGTCGGCGGCGTCGGAGATTCCGTTGGCGAGCTTCCGCGCGCCATCGGCGAGCTGGTCGGCCCCGTCGGCCATGGTGACGAACTGCTTGCCCATGTCGTTGAAGCCGACGTAGATCTGCTTCAGGTACGCCTCGGTGAGCGTGGAGTTCAGCATCGACGCGGCCTCGCTGGCAACCAGGCGGCCGAGGGTGGCGTCCGCAACCCCGGCGACCGGTGAGGTGTAAACCTGGATCGTCGCCTGTTCCGCCTTGTCGCCCTCGTTCTCGGAGAAGGAGGTGGCGGCGGCGGAGAAGTTCTCCGGGATCACGACCATCGCCGCGTACTCGCCCGTGTTCAGCCCGGTGCGGGCGTTCTCCTCGCTCTGAAGCACCCAGGTGAGGTTCTCGGTGCGCTGGGAGTCGACGAGGTTGGCGGTGAGCTGTCGGCCCAGCGGGGTGTACTGCCCGTTGATGGTCACCGGCTCGTCGAGGTTCACGATGGCGGCCTGCACCGTGTGCAGGCGGGTGTCGGAGTTCACTCCGGCCAGCAGGAATCCGCCGGCGACCAGGATGGGCACCAGCACCAGGCCGAGCAGGGTGTACCAGCGCGCGGGCGCCGAGTTCACCTTTTCGACATTCATCGGGTCGCTCCTTCCAGGGCGAGGTGCGAGGGCAGCTTCAGTACCTGGAACGGCACCGGGAGCTGGGACTCGAGTTCTGAGCCGGGCAGGACGCCGAGCACCCACGTGATCGGGGAGTCGGCTCCGGCCACCGCGGACGCGGCGAGCGCGCGGCGCAGCGAGCGGTCCTGCGTTTCGGAGAGTTCGTCAGCGTCGTCGACGCAGACCAGACCACCCACCTGCCTGGTCAGCACCCGGCCGAAATGGGTGACGGACGGGCCGAGCACCGGCGCCAGGCCACGCACGACCGGCGCCTCCTCTGGTAGGACGTGTCCGAGCACCTTCAGGGTGCCGCCGGTCAGCTTCACGCGTCCGGCGAGCGCGAGCAGGAGCGCGCGGCGCTGGGCGTGCTCGCCCTCGATCACCAACACGCCGCCGGGCTCGAGGCGCACGTCCACGTCCGCGAACAGCGTCCGCTCCCCCACCCGAGCGGTGAGCCCCTCGCCGACGACCGCTGCGGTGTCCCCTGGCGCCGGCCACTCGGCCAGGCGCACCTGCCGGGTCAGCGATTCACCCTCGATGTCGAGGGTCGGCAGCCGCCGGTCCAGCCACGCCGGAAGCCACCAGGCGTGCCGGCCGAGCAGCTTCATCACCGCGGGCACAAGGGTCATCCGGACCACGAACGCGTCCAGTGCGACGCCGACGGCAAGGGAGAACGCGATCGGCTTGATCGGGCCCTCACCGGCCGGGACGAAGAACGCGAAGACGGAGAACATGATCAGGGCGGCGGCGACCACGACCTTGGCCGAGTGGACGAAGCCGTCCTCGACCGAGCGGGTGGTGTTGCCGTGTACGAACTCCTCGCGCATCCGGGAGACCAGGAACACTTCGTAGTCCATGGCCAGTCCGAACAGCAGGCCCATCATGATGATCGGAAGGAAGCTGATCACGGGGCCCGCCTCGGGCAGGTTGATCACCTGCCGGAAGTAACCCTTGTTGAAGACCAGCACGGTCGCTCCGAACGCGCCTCCGACGCTGAGCAGGTACCCCGCGGCGGCCTTGACCGGCACCCAGATCGAGCGGAACACCATGGTCAGCAGCACCAGGGAGAGCCCGACCACGAAGATGCCGAACGGCAGCAGCGCGCTCTGCAGCCGCTTGGTCACGTCGATCTGGACGGCGGTGAAGCCGGTGATCGCTGTGTTGATGTCGCAGTGCTGTTGCCAGTAGTCATGGCGGTCGCGCAGGCGCTGGACGAGCTCGGCGGTGGCCGGGTCGTCGGGGCCGGTGGTGGGGACGATCTGCACCATGCCGGTGTCGGCGTTGGCGTTGGGCGTGGCGGCGGCGACCATCCGCACGCCGGGGATCTGCGTGATGTCGTTGCGCAGGCAGTCCATGATCTTGACGGGGTCGTCGGACTCCACGATCGAGCCGGTCACCACGAGCGGGCCGTTGAAGCCGACCCCGAAGATGCGGCTGATCTCGTCGAAGGTCTCCCGGTCCTGGGTGCCGGGCAGCGAGCGTCCAGACGTCGGCAGCGCGAGGTAGAGGTCCTTGGTCGGCAGCGCGAGCGCCCCGAGCCCGACCAGCACGACCACGATCGTGACCACCGGCCACTTGGTGACCACGCCGACCCACCAGGCGGACGCATTGAACCGGCGGCGCCCCCCGGTGGCTCCGGTGGCGTCCGGCTCTGCGGTCGCCGCGCCGTCCCTGGTCGGTCCAGTGATTCCGGTCTGCTGCCGGGCGGAGGCAGCGGCGGCAGCCTTGCGAGACCTCCGCGTCCCGTTCCTTGGACGCAGCCGCTCGCCGGCGAAGCCCATGAACGCGGGCAGCAGGGTGAGCGCGAGCATCACCTCGAAGGCGACCGTGACCGCGCCGAAGACGCCCATCACGGTCAGGAACGGGACGTTGGAGATACTCAGGCCGACCAGCGCGATCACGACGGTGAGGCCGGCGAACACAACTGCGGAGCCCGCGGTACCGACCGAGCGGGCGGCCGATTCCTCGATGTCCATCCCGGTGGCGAGCTGGTCGCGGTGCCGGGAGAGGATGAACAGGGCGTAGTCGATGCCGACAGCAAGGCCGAGCATGATCGCAAGGATCAGGGTCGTGGAGCTGATCGTGATCACACCTGCGGCGACCTGCACGATCAGGACGCCGGCACCGACGCCGAAGACCGCCGTCCCGATCGGCATCAACGACGCGACGATCGAGCCGAGGGTGAGCAGCAGCACGATCAGCGCGACCACCAGGCCGAGGGCCTCGACAACACTGATGTGCGGGACGTGGATGGAGAAGACCTCGCCACCGACCAGCACGGTGGCGCCCGGCAGGGTCTCGGTCAGGCTGTCCGCAACCTCGGTGAGCTGCTCACGCTGCGCGTCGGTGAACGTGGACGAGCTGCCCTGAACGCGGACGGTCGTCCGTCCACTGCGGGAATCGGCGCTGATCAGGCCGTCGATGTGGTCGTTGTAGGGGCCGATCACCCCGTTGACCCAGGGCAGGTCCTCGATCTTCTTCTCCCAGGCCTCGACGACCTTCCGCACGTCCTTGTCCGGAAGCAGCGATCCCTCCGGCGCGGTGATCAGAATGGTGGCGGTCGCGTCCGCGGCCTCGGGGAAGGTGACCTTGAGCTCGCTGAGAGCGACGGTGGACTCTGCGCCGGGGATCTCGAAGGCGTCGTCGAACTGGCCGCCGACGGTCACGGAGAGCACGCCGAGCAGGGCCAGGACGACCAGCCACGCGGCCAATGCGCGGCCGCGACGGCGATAGCACGCTCGTCCGATCCGATACAGGAACGACGACACCGCAAACCCCCTTCGCGACAGCACGCGATACAGCACTGTATCCGATACGGTTGCGTATCCAATACACTGCTGTATCGAGTGGAGAGAACCCACGAGGAGGTGTGGCATGACCACCACGGTGAGCAGCCGTCGGCAGCACACCCGTGACCGCCTGATCGTCGCCGCCACCGAGCTGTTCGCAGAGAAGAGCATCGAAGGCGCCAGCGTCGAGGAGATCAGCGAACGTGCGGGATTCACCCGCGGCGCGTTCTACTCCAACTTCGACAGCAAGGAAGAGCTCTGCCTCGAGATCGTGCGGCAACGCGGCGTCCAATTGCTCGAGACCACACGCAGGGCTCTGGCCGCGATCCCCGACGCCCCGATCAGTGCCCAGTGGCTGGAGGAGATCATCGCCAAGGTGGTGGCGGTCCTCGACGTGGGGTTCACCCTGGACGACAACTGGGTGCTGGTGCGCGCGGAACTGCGGCTCTACGCCTACCGGAATCCGACCTTCCGTCCCGCCCTGATCGAGATCGAGCGCAACGCCAACAGCCTCGCCGCCGAGGCACTCGCCGCCGCCCTCGCCCGGCACGGCGCGAGCCTGCGAATCCCGCTCGACCAGCTCATGACCACTCTCGACGCGTTCTGTGAACGGACCCGGCTCGACTCGATCCTTACCGGCGACGTGAACGGAGAGCATGCCTGGCGGGAGGGGCTGGAGCGGCTCGTGCGAATGGCGGTCGAGCTACCCTCGAGCGAGGACTGGAGCGCGGGCGGTCGGTCTGACCATTAGGCTTTCGAGCATGAGTTCTGCGTCTGTAGAAAGCACCAACCTCGCCAACTCCAAGCTCACGGTCGTCGGTGCCGGGTCCGTTGGTACGTCCATCGCCTATGCCGCCCTGATCCGCGGCTCCGCCCGCCAGATCGCGCTCTACGACATCGACGCGAAGAAGGTCGAAGCCGAGGTGCACGATCTCGCCCACGGCACCCAGTTCACGCCCACCCGGATCGTCACCGGCGGCTCGGACATCGAGGTCGTCAAGGACTCCTCAGTGATCATCATCACCGCGGGCGCGCGGCAGAAGCCGGGCCAGACCCGGCTCGACCTGGCCGGAGTGAACGCCGGGATCATGAGCCAGCTCGTGCCCCAGCTGCTCGAGCAGGCGCCGAACGCCGTCCTCGTCCTGGTCACCAACCCGTGCGACGTGCTCACCGTGGTGGCGCACAAGGTGAGCGGGCTCCCGGTCAGCCGCGTCCTGTCGACCGGGACACTGCTGGACACCTCCCGGCTGCGCTGGGCGATCGCGCAGCACGCGGGAACGTCCCTCTCGAACGTGCACGCGGCCATGTTCGGCGAGCACGGCGACACCGAGTTCCCGATCTGGTCGTCCGCCTCGATCGCGCAGATCCCGATCCGGGACTGGACCGACGAAGCCGGCAAGAAGGTGTTCAGCGAGGAAATCCTTGCCACCATCGCGCACGACACGGTGCACGCGGCGTACTCGATCATCGAGGGCAAGGGCGCCACCAACTACGCGATCGGCCTGGCCGGAGCCCGGCTGGTGGAGGCGATCCTCGGTGACCAGCACAAGATCTGGCCGCTCTCCAGCGTGCTCACCGACTATCGCGGAGTGTCCGGCGTCGCGCTGTCCGTACCGAGCCTGGTCGGCCCGGCCGGCATCGAGCGGGTCTTCGAGTTCCCGATGGACGCCCACGAGATCGGCATGCTGAACAAGTCCGCGGCCGCCATCCGAGCCACGCTGCAAGCCATCGGCTACTGACCCGCCCGGCTGGACGGGAAAGGGAACCGTCCCTTTCCCGTTCACGGGGACGGTTCCTTTCCCGTTCATTTCCCGTTCACGGGGACGGTTCCTTTCCCGTTCACCCGGTCCGTCCCCCTTACGGTTCACCACCCGACCGCAGCCTGAGGAGCATCCATGACCGCACTGGCCGCCGCACAGGCGGCGTACGACGAACTCGCCGCACTGGGGCTGAAGCTCAACCTGCAGCGCGGACAACCTTCGGACGCCGACTTCGACCTGTCCGGCGGGCTGCTCACCGCTGTCACCCACGGTGAGACGACGATGGACGGCATCGACCTGCGCAACTACCCCGGCGGCGTTGCCGGGCTCCCCAGCGCGCGGGCACTGTTCGGCCGCTACCTGGGGCTCGAGGCGGCCAACACCGTCGTGTGGAACAACTCCTCCCTCGAACTGCAGGCGCTCGTGCTGGGCTTCGCTCTGCTGCACGGCCTCCGCGGGTCGAGCGGCGGCTGGGTGCACGACCGACCGAAGCTGGTCGTCACGACGCCCGGCTACGACCGGCACTTCCTGCTGCTGACCACGCTCGGCTACGAGCTGGTCACCGTCGACATGCAGCCGGACGGACCCAACGTGGCGGCGATCGAGACGGCCGCGTCCGACCCGTCGGTGAAGGGCGTCCTCTTCGTGCCCACCTACTCCAATCCGGGTGGGGAGACGATCAGCGCGGGCAAGGCCGCGCGTCTTGCGGGGCTGGACGCGGCCGCGCCCGATTTCACGATCTTCGCTGACGACGCCTACCGCGCCCACCACCTCGGCGAACCGGTGACGACGGTCAACTTCGTCGAGCTGTGCGCTGCGGCCGGCCACGCCGACCGGGCTTTCGTGTTCGGCAGCACCAGCAAGATCACCTTCGCCAGCGGAGGGCTCGGCTTCGTGGGCACGTCGGTCGACAACGTGGCGTGGCTGTCCAAACTGCTCGGCGCGCAGAGCATCGGGCCGAACAAGATCGAGCAGGCACGGCACGTCCGGTTCATCGAGGGCTACCCGGACGGGCTCGACGGACTCATGCGCGCGCACGCCGCCCTGATCGCCCCCAAATTCGCGGTAGTCGACGAGGTGCTCACGGCCGAACTCGGGACCGACGGGGACTACGCCACCTGGACCACACCCCGCGGCGGCTACTTCAGTTCACTGTTCACCACCGCACCGGTCGCCGCGCGCGTGGTGGACCTGGCGGACGCGGCCGGCGTGAGCCTGACCCCCGCCGGCGCCACCTATCCCGGCGGTGTCGACCCGCACAACCGCAACATCCGGCTCGCCCCGACGCGTCCGCCGATCGGGGAGGTACGCACGGCCATGGAGGTCGCGGCGGCCTGCATCCGACTGGCCACCGAGGAGTACCGCGCCGCCCGGTGAGCCGGAGCACCGCTGATCGAATGGACAACGTGGAGACAGAACAACCCCTTGCCGGAGGGAACATGGGCGCGGTCAGCCGGCTGGGCGAGGAGGTGCTGCGTCCCGCCGGGCCGTGGACGCCGAACGTGCACCGGCTGCTCGGTCTCTACGCCGCAGCAGGGATCGCGGAGACTCCGCGTCCGCTCGGGTTCACCGCGGACGGGCGCGAGCGGCTCAGCTTCCTTCCCGGAGTCGTCCCGAACTACCCGCTGCCGGCGTGGGTCTGGGCGGATTCCGTGCTCGACGACGCCGCGGTGCTGCTGCGCCGCCTGCACGACGCGTCGCTGCCGCTGGCCGGGCTGAGGGACGGCTGGCGCTCGCCGGTCCGCGAACCCGCCGAGGTGGTCTGCCACAACGATTTCGCGCCCTACAACCTGGTCTTCGCCGACGGGCGCCTCCTCGGAGTGATCGACTTCGACTTCTGTTCCCCCGGGCCACGCCTGTGGGATCTCGCCTACCTCGCTTACCGGCTCGCTCCGCTCACGGGCTGGACGGACGCCGGTGGACCCGCGGACGACGCGCGCGCGGCGCGGCTGGCGCGCCTGCTGGCGTCCTACGGTTCTGACCTGGCGCCGGCCGGGCTCCTGCCGGTCGTGGCCGAGCGACTGCGCGCGCTGGCGGACTTCAGCGAGGCCGCGTCCGTCGAACTCGGCACGCCGGAACTGGCCGAGCATGCGCGGATCTATCGCGTGGACGCGGAGCGCGTGGCTGCGGGCCGGCTGGCGCCCGGGTCCGACTGAACGGGAATGGGGACAGTCCCCGCGAACGGGAATGGGAACCGTCCCCGCGAACGGGAACAGGAACCGTCCCCGCGAACGGGAACAGGAACCGTCCCCGCGAACGGGTCACAGCGGGCGAGACGCGAACAGGCCGAGTCCCAGTTCGTGGGCGAGCCGTGCCGCGGCACGAACACCGCGGACGCTGTTGCCGGCCGCGTCCAGGCGGGGCGCGAACGACCCCAGGCCGCCCTTGCCGGGCGAGACCGTGACGATGCCGCCACCGATCCCCGACTTTCCGGGAAGACCCACGTCGTAGAGCCAGTCGCCCGAGCGCTCGTACATTCCAGCGGTCGCCATCACGGCGAGCACGTGGTGGCACAGCTCCGCCGGAACCACCTGCGCGCCGGTGACCGGGTTCGTCCCGCCGTCCGCGAGAGTGGCGCCCATCACGGCCAGGTCGTGTGCGGTGACCAGCAGGCTGCTCTGCCGCGTGTACAGCTCCAGCGCGTCGTCGGGCCCGGACGCGAGCGCGCCCTGCGACTCCAGCGCCGCCGCGATCTGACGGTTGCGCACGTTCGTCGCGGACACATTGGCGTACAACTCCTCGTCGATCGCCAGTTCACGTCCCGCGAACGCGGACAGGCCCGCCAACAGGTGCGTCCACTGCTCCTCCAGGCCAGCTCCCGGCAGTCGGCTGCAGGTCGCGATCGCGCCAGCGTTGACCATCGGGTTCGTCCGGCCACCGACTGCGGCCAGAACCGGAGCCACCGCGTTGAACGGCTGACCGGTGGCATTCACCCCGAGCTCTGCCCGCGCCCGTTCAGCGCCCAGGTGGCCGCAGACCAGGGCGAAGGTGAACGGCTTGGCCGCGCTCATCAGCGAGAAGCCGGCGTAGGCGTCGCCGGCGTCGAACACCCGGCCGTCCGTGGCGACCACGCACAGCCCGAACTGATCAGGATCGGCGGCGGCGAGCGCCGGGTACACCTCGGAGTTGGCACCGCCGATCTCGGCGGAAACCTCCGCCCAGGTGGCGTCGAGGATCCGCCGCACATCCGCGGTGGGGGCCAGGTGGCCGGTGGAGACGAATGTGTCGGGCACGACTGCCGAGGTTAGTAGTGTTCGAGCCATGGTTCACGTCCTGGTCACCGGAGGGGTGCGCAGCGGCAAGTCCCGCCACGCCGAGTCACTGCTCGACCCGAGCGCACCGGTGAGCTACCTGACCCCCGGGTACCCGGCCGATCCCGCGCACGACGCGGAGTGGGCGGCCCGGGTGGCCGCGCACCGGTTGCGCCGTCCCCCGGCGTGGCGGACGGTGGAGACGCTCGACCTCGCGACCGCCGTCGCGGACGCGGACGGGCCGGTGCTGATCGACTGCCTCGGCACCTGGCTGACCCGCTTGCTCGACGCCTGGCAGGGCTGGGACGACGAGGAGACTGCCTGGGCTGCCCGACTCGCCGGTGAGACCGCCGCGCTCGCCGACGCCGTCCGCTCGCATCCCGTGGACGTGGTCGTTGTGACCAACGAAGTCGGCTGGGGCCTCGTCTCCGAGTACCGCGCCGGACGCCTCTTCGCCGACCACCTCGGCCGGATCAACCAGGCCGTCGCCGCCGCGTGCGACCAGGTCGTCTTGATGGTGGCAGGCCGCCCATTGACGCTCTGAACCGGGGTGAACAATGCGTAGGCATCCCGGGAGCCCAACACGCTTAACGGCGTTAAACTGGACGGGTGGCCAAGGGGCTCAGCCGCGAACGCATCGTTCAGGCGGCGTTGGATCTCCTCGATGAGGATGGCATCGACGGCGTCACCGCCCGTGCGCTCGCGCACCGTCTCGGTGTGCGCGCCCCGGCACTCTACTGGCACATCTCGGGCATGCAGGAGATCCTCGACGAGATGGGCACGGAGATCCGTCGCCGGGTTGCCGCCCGCCTCGAGGCCGAACCGGACGTCGAGGGCTGGCGCGACCAGCTGAGGGTCTTCGCGCGGGCGCTGCGGGCGGAGTACCTCGCCCACCGCAACGGCGCAAAGATGTTCGCCGGTACCAAGCTCACCGACCCCGCTGTGCTGAAGGCGCAGGAGCCCTGGCTGGCCCGCTGGGTCGCGTCGGGAATGACCGTCGAGCAGGGTGTCGCCGCCGCGCACCTGGTGACGACCTTCGTCGTCGGGTTCGTGATCGACGAGCAGGAGCGCGGCGCGACCCGGCGGTACCTGCTGGCGGAACCCGATCCGTCGCTCGGCGAGGAGGTGCCGCTCGTCAACGAGGGCGCCCGTCACCTGTTCGCCGACTACGACGCGCGCTTCGAGCTCTATCTGGACGTGCTCCTGGCCGGCATCGGCGTCCGGTTCGCCGGCGAAGCCGGGTGATCCGGCCCCATCGGCAGGGTCTGACAGCGGAGTCATTCGGGACGGGTCACGCACGCGAAGGCCGAGCCCTCGTCCCCGCGGACCGGACGGCGCGGTCAGCCGACCGCGGCGACCACCAGGAGCACGGACGCAGCCACCTCGACAAGCGCGCCGAGCACGTCGCCGGTGACGCCGCCGAGGCGGGCGACACAGCGGGCGAGCAGCCACCACACCGCGGTGAGCGCCAGCAGCACTCCGACCAGCGGCAGCCACCAGGCCTGACCGGAGAGCATCCCCGCCCAGATCGTGGCCGCGGCCAGTACCAGCCAGCCGGTCGCCGCCGTCGCGAGCGGGACGCTGTCCGCGACGAGCGCGCCCAACCCGTCCGGGCGCGCAGCAGTCACGCCACGCATGCACCCGAGCACCAGCGCACCACGGGACGCGCACACCAGCACCACAAGGGACACCCACCCGAACGGCCGGCCGAGCGCAGCCCCTGCGGCCAGTGCCTGCGCGCCGAGGGCCAGCACGAGCGCCACCACGCCCATCGGGCCGACGTCGCCTCGCCTCATGATCTCGAGCGCGGCGTCCGCGTCCTTGCCCGACCCGAGGCCGTCGGTGGTGTCGGCGAGCCCGTCGAGGTGCATCGCCCGGGTTCCCACGGCGAGCGCGGCGACCACCAACACCCCTGCGAGCGCGGACGGCAGCCCCAGCCACACGGCCAGCCACCCGATCCCGGTCGCAGCCAGGGCGACGGGCAGTACGGCGAGCGGTGCGAGCAGCATGGCGGCGCGGGCCTGCGGGCGTCCGATTGTCTCGGGGGGCCGCACCGGCACGATCGTGAGCAGGCCGACGGCCAGCCGGAGCCCGCCGGGCGCGCTCATGTCAGGTCAGAGAGCTGGGCGATGCCCGTGAGCGCCGCGACAGCGGAGCGAAGCATCGGCACCGCGAGCACCGCGCCGCTGCCCTCACCCAGCCGCATGGAGAAGTCGACCAGTGGTGAGAGCCCGAGCCGGTCCAGCGCGAGCGCCTGACCCGGTTCGGTGGAGCGGTGCCCCGCCTGCAGCCACGCCTTGGTTCCGGGCGCGTAGTCCTCCGCGACCAGGGCCTCCGCGACTGCGATCACGCCGTCCAGCAGCACGGGGACGCCACGCCGCGCTGCGCCCGAGATGAAGCCGACCGCAGCGGCGAAGTCGGCCGCGCCGAGGGCGGCCAGGCGCTCGACCGGATCGGCCACACGGTCGCCGGCTCGGGCGACAGCGGCCTCGATCAACGCGGTCTTGTGGACGAGTGTGCCCTCATCGATGCCGGTACCGCGCCCGGTCACCGCAGCGCCGGGGACGCCGAGAGTCGCAGCGATCAGGGCGGCGGCCACGGTGGTGTTGCCGATGCCGAGATCACCGGAGATCAGCAGCTGCGCGCCGCCAGCGATCTGCTCGGCCGCGATCGTGTCCCCGGCCGCAAGGGCCGCTTCGGCCTCGGCGCGGGTGAGCGCGTCGGTGAGGTGGATCGCCCCGGACGAGCGGCGCAGCTTGAACCGGCTCACCTCAGGGGGCAGGTCGGGAAAGTCGACCGCGACGCCGAGATCGTAGATCGACACGCTCACGTTGTTGGCCGCGGCCAGCGCCGACACCCCTGCGTGACCACCCGCGATTCCGTAGACCATCGCGGGCGTGATCTCGACCGGATAGGCGGACACCCCGTCCGCGGCGATGCCGTGGTCACCGGCGAACACCACCACGCGCACGTCGTCCAGCTGGCGGGGAGGACAAGCCCCCTGGCAGGACGCCACCCACGCGGCGAGAGTCTCCAGATCGCCGAGCGCGCCGAGCGGCTTGGCCTGACCGTCGCTCAGCGCGCGAGCGGCGGCATACGCGGAGTTGCTGGGAGCGCGGACGGGGGTTCGGGACGGTGTGTGGACGGACATGGACGGACCTGGCTCTCTGTAGCTGTGCACCGTCCAGCACCCTAGCCTTGACGAGCGCGTGAGACGGTGTTCGACCAGCCACAACGGTGCCGACGGCCCGGACGTGTCCCCGGTTCAGGGAACGACCGGGGCGACCCCCGGCGTCCGCACAGGATCGACCGGCAAGAATGGACGCACTCGCGCTGGGAGGTGTGCCGTGCTGATCGATGTCGTTGTCGGGATCGCGATCCTGGTCGGTCTGGTCGGCATCGTGGTTCCGGTGCTGCCGGGCTCGGCCGTGATCGGGGTGTCCGTGCTGGTCTGGGCGGCATTCACGGGCACACCGGCCGCCTGGCTGGTGGCAGCGCTCTGCGTCCTCCTGGTGGCTGGCGGAGCCGGCCTGACCTGGTACATCATCGCCCGGCACACCCGCGCGGCGGGCGTGTCGAACGGGTCGCTGGTGGTCGCCGGGCTGGCCGGGATCGTCGGATTCTTCGTGGTGCCGGTGATCGGCCTGCTGCTGTTCTTCCTCGCCGGGCTGTTCGCCAGCGAGTACCTCAGGCTGCGCGATCCGCAACGTGCATGGCGCTCCGCGCTGGCCGGTCTCAAGGGCACCGGACTGGGCATGCTCGCCGAGCTCGGGTTGGCGCTGCTGGCGTCCGGGCTCTGGCTGGGCGCCGTGCTCGGCGGCGTCTGAGCCGCCGGAATGCCCGGCGCGGGCCGGCGGTTGTGGCTAACGTCGAAGATGGCGGTTCCACGGGTACAAGGCCCGTTGTGGAACCGTTCCACGAAGTCGAGATCCAAGGAGATGGCAGACATGGCGAAGTACTCGTTCACGGCCCCCGGACTGGCCCCCGCGAAGGCCGACCAGGTGATCGAGATCCTGCAGGCGCGCCTGAACACCTACAACGACCTGCACCTGACCCTCAAGCATGTGCACTGGAATGTGGTCGGCCCGAGCTTCATCGGCGTCCACGAGATGATCGACCCGGAGGTCGACGCGGTGCGGCTCAACGCCGACGCGGTCGCCGAGCGGATCGCCACGCTCGGCGGATCGCCGCGCGGCACGGTCGGTGCGATCACCAAGACCCGCACCTGGGACGACTACCCGCTGGATCGCGCACTCGTCCCGGACCACCTCGCCGCGCTCGACAAGGAGTACGACCGGGTGATCGCGGAGAACCGCCAGGCGATCGAGGACGTCGAAGATCTCGACCTGGTGACCCAGGACATGCTGATCGGCCAGACCGGAGCGCTGGAGAAGTTCCAGTGGTTCGTCCGCGCCCACCTGGAGAGCGCTGCCGGGACCCTCCCCCAGTAACCCTGGCCGATAAGGGGACGGTTCTCGTTCTCGGCCACTGAAGGCATCAGCCTTCATTCTGCCGTGACGGGATTCAAGTGGACGGAAAAGAGAACCGTCCCCTTATCGGCCAAGTCGCCTAAAGGGCATCGTTTGGTGTCCGGCCCGCCGACCTGCGGAGGCGGACGACCAGCTTGCGGGCCTCCTCGGCCCAGAGCACAACGGACGCCATGCCGACGCAGGCGAGCCACCCGCTGACATCGAGCGGCGCGGTGCCGAACGCGACCTGCAACCACGGCACCTGCACCACCGCCACCTGCAGCAACACACCCAGTACGACGGCGCCCCACAGCCAGCGGTTGCCGAACATCCCGCTGAAGGCGGACGCGGTCAGCGAGCGGGCATTGAAGGCGTTGAACAACTGCGCGAAGACCAGGGTCGTGAAGCCCGCCGTCCGCGCCACCGTCAGCGAGCCCGTGCCGGGCAGCAGACCGCCGGGAAGGAACACGTCGATCGTGAGCAGCGTCGCCACGCCCATGACCAGACCGACCCAGATGAACCAGGCCCACGTCCTGCGGTCGATCACGGGGGCACCGGGACGCCGCGGCGGCCGCGCCATCACGTCGTCCACCTCGGGGTCGACACCCATCGCCAGCGCGGGCGCGGAATCGGTGACCAGGTTGATCCACAGGATCTGGGTGGCCAGTAGCGGCACCACGAGGTCGTCCCCGCCGGCCGCGGTCATCCCGAGCGCTCCGGCGAACACCACGCCGCCGAAGACGGTGAACACCTCACCCAGGTTCGAGGAGAGCAGGTAGCGCAGGAACTTGCCGATGTTGGCGAAGATGCGCCGGCCCTCCCGCACCGCGGCCACGATCGTGGCGAAGTTGTCGTCGGCGAGCACCATGTCGGCCGCCTCGCGACTCACCTCGGTGCCCCCGCGCCCCATCGCCACCCCGATGTCGGCGGCCTTCAGTGCGGGCGCGTCGTTCACGCCGTCCCCGGTCATCGCGACCACCTGGCCGTCCGCCTGCAGCGCGCGCACCAGGGCCAGCTTGTGTGCAGGTGCCACCCGCGCGTACACGGGGCTGGTCCGGACCCGCTCGGCCAGCCAGCCCGGGCCGGCCGCGTCCAGTCGCGCCCCCGTGGTGGCCTCGGTGCCCGGCTCCGCGATGCCCAGGTCCGAGGCGATCCTGGCCGCGGTGGCCGGGTGGTCGCCGGTGATCATCAAGACGCGGATGCCGGCCCGCTGCGCCTCCGCGATGGACGCCAGCGCCTCGGCCCGCGGCGGGTCGATGATGCCGACCGCACCGGCCCAGACCAGGTCGTGCTCGAGGTCGGACGCGTCGTCGGTGCCGAGCAGTTCGATCACGCCGGTGTGCCGCTCGGGCGGGAACCACGCGTAGCCCACCCCGAGCACGCGGTACGCCTCCCCGGAGAGCCGCTCGATGCCGGCGAGGATGCGGGCCCGCTCGTCGGCGGTGAGTGGAACGGCCTGGTCCCCGTGCTGGACGGCCGTGCACCGCCCGAGCACCACGTCCGCACCGCCCTTGGTGACGATGCCCAGCCGCGCCAGCGGATCGTGCCAACCGACCGACGACATCAGCTTGCGCTCGGAGGTGAACGGAATCTCGCCGCGCCGCTCGAACGCCAACGCCCGTGACTCCAGGCCGGCCAGCTTGCGGGCCGCCACGACGAACGCCGCCTCGGTCGGGTCACCATGCACCTCGACCCCGGTCTCGGTCTCGATCACGGCCGCGTTGTTGGCCAGTGCGCCGCCGAGCAGCGCGAGTTCCAGCTCGGCGGTGAGGTCCGGATCGTCCAGGCTGCCGGCGAGCGCGACCGGTCGTCCATCCGCCCGATAGCCGGTGCCGGTGAGCCGCACCTCCCCGGACGCGGTGAGCACCCGCTGCACAGTCATCTCGTTGCGGGTCAGGGTGCCGGTCTTGTCCGATGCGATCACGGTCGCGCAGCCGAGGGTCTCCACCGAGTGCAGGTGCTTGACCACTGCGCCGCGTCCAGCCATCCGCTGGACGCCGATCGCCAGCACCACCGAAAGGATCGCCGGAAGACCCTCGGGCACGGCGGCCACTGCGAGCGAAACGCCCAGCAGCAGGACGGTGACGGCCTCGGCGAGTGTATGGACGCCGTTGGCGAGCGCGGTCACGGCCATCACCACCACCGCGATCACCACGACGGTGACGCCGAGCAGCTTCGAGACCTTGGCGAGGTCGCGCTGCAGCGGGCTGGGCTCCTCGGTCGTAGCCTCCAGAAGTTCCGCTATCCCGCCGACCTCGGTATCCATTCCGGTGGCCGTGACGAGCGCTCGTCCGCTGCCCTGAACAACGGCGGTGCCGCGGTGCACCATGTCGAACCGGTCACCGACCCCAGCCGGTGCGTCGAGAGGAGCCGGGTCCTTTGCCACGGCCTCGCTCTCGCCGGTGAGCGCCGCCTCAAGGATCCGCAGCCCGCTGCAGGTGACCAGCCGGGCGTCCGCGCCCACCGCGTCGCCCTCGGCGAGCACGAGCAGGTCACCCGGCACGAGATCGGCGGCCGGCACCTGCTGCAGGCGCCCGTCCCGCACCACGGTGGCGGACGCGGCGGTGAGCCGGCTGAGCGCGGCCACGGCGTCCGCTGCACGCTGCTCCTGGACCAGTCCGATCACTGCGTTGGCGAGGAGGATCGCGAGAATCACCAGCACATCCACAGGAGCCCCCTGCGCTCCCTCGGCGATCCAGGCGACCGCAGAGATCACCACCGCAACCAGCAGCAGGTAGACCAGCGGGTCGGCGAACTGATGCAGCAGGCGCCGCCACAGCGGAGTCGCCGCTGCCGCACGCAGGAGGTTGGGACCGTGGGCAGTGAGCCGGTCCGCGGCGTCCACCACGGTCAGGCCCGCTTCCGGATCGGTGCGGAGGTGGCCGGCCACATCGGTGACGCTGAGTACGGACGCGTCCCAGCCCCGGACCTCCAGCGTCCGCGACGGCGTCGTCATGGTTCCTCACCTCGGTACCTCAACTATGCCATCGCGATCGCTCCACCCAAGGCGTCTGTGGCGACGCCACGAGGAGCTCGTTCCGGAGTCGGAACGGGGATGGTTCGGTCGCCGAGCTGGGGACGGTTCCTTTCCCGTTCACCTTTCGACCGATGACGGCAGGAATGAACCGTAAAGGAACCGTCCCCTTTGTCTCCGGGTCCCCTGTTGTCGCCGACTCGGGACTTGGGCCTGGGCGCAATTGCGTACGATCCTCGTCCGCTTCCGCCCCGGCGAGCCCGCACCCCATTGACCGGGTCGGCGGCCTCTGCCAGCGTGGGCTTGTCCAGAGCGGTCAAACCACGTGCCGACTCCGGCGTCCACTCCGAGAGGAGAAGACGATGGCACGTGGCATCGCGCCCGCATCCATCCACACCCCATCCCAGAACACTCGTGAACAGCGCATCGAGGATCTCTTTGAGCGCCTGAACGGCTGCGCTCCCGAGGATCGGGAAGACGTCATCTCAGAACTGGTTGAGCTGAACCTCGGCCTGTGTGACGCCCTCGCCAACCGCTACGTCCATCGCGGCGCCGAGCGGGACGACCTCGTTCAGGTGGCCCGGATGGCCCTGTTCCTGGCCATCCAGCGGTTCGAGCCGGGGGAGGGACGGCGGTTCGTCTCATTCGCCGTCCCCACCATCACCGGCGAGATCAAGCGGCACTTCCGGGACCACTGCTGGATGGTCCGTCCACCGCGCAGGATCCAGGAGCTCAGATCCAGGATCGGCCGCGAGCGCCCCCAACTCGAGCAGCAACTCGGCCGGAGAGCCACCGCCGGCGAACTCGGCACCGAGCTCGGCGTCACCGCGGACCTGGTCCGGGCGGCGAGCGTCGCTGACGGCAGCTTCCGTCCATCGTCCCTGGACACAGCGGTCGACGCCAGGGGCGACAACACCCTCGGCCTGAGCCTTGCCGGGGAGTCCGACACCGAGCGGGTCGTCGACCGGATCGCGCTGCAGCGTGCGCTCGCCGGGCTGAGCCGCCGCGAGCGGCTCATCCTGGCGTGGAGGTTCGGCGACAACCTCACCCAGGCCGAGATCGGACGCCGGCTCGGCGTCTCGCAGATGCAGGTGTCCCGATTGTTGCGCCGGAGCCTCGAACGGGCTCGTCAGGCCCTCGGTGAGGACGAATCGCTGGCCGGCTGATCGTCCTGGGGGTGGATCCCCCGCGCTGCCCCCCTGGCGCCGGATCCACCCCCGGGCCCTCCGGGCTGCTCCCGCTCCGGAGGTCGAGCGATCCGGCCCGTCCCGGTGAACGGGAAGGGGGACGGTTCCTTTCCCGTTCACCTTTCCACCAGCGACGGACGGAATGAACGGAAAAGGAACCGTCCCCGGTTCGCCCCGGGTCAGGCGACGGACGGGTCCAGACCGGTCTCGAGGACGCGCCGCGCAATCTCGCGGAGCCGGACGTTGCGGTCCTGGGACGCCCGGCGCAACTGCTGGAACGCCTGGCTCGGTGTCAGCCGGTGCCGCTCGACGAGGACGCCGACCGCCTGGCCAATCATCCGGTGGCTCTCGATCGCCTTCTCCAGGTTCGCCTGCTTGTCGGCCAACTCACCCACCGCCAGCACCCGGTCGACGGCCAGCGCGAACGCCTGCGCGAGCATGTCCGCCACGATCTGCTCGTCGGTGCTCACCCTCCGCGGCCGGCTGAACTGGATCCAGGCCCGAGTCCCGCTGGCCGAGCTCGGCGGCACCAGCAGGATGCCGTCCACAGGCTCGTCGGGGGCCGGCTCGTCCTCGGCCGTCCCGGAGAGCCGCTGAGCGATCGCCTCGGGCAGCAGGTCGACCTCGACCGGCCCGGACGCGGTGAACGTCTGCACGACCCCCGCACCGGCCACCTGGACGGTCGAGTCACCGTCGAAAAGTGCGTGCAGGCCGTCCACGGCCACGCCCACGACATGGTCGAGGGAGTCCGCGGACGCGAAATCGGCGGTGATCCGGGCAGCCTGCTGGCGGCGCTCCTGCGCGGCGTGCTCGCGGGTGACGTCCCAGAACGTCGTCAGCACCGCGGTCTGGCCGCGCCCTGGCACGTCCACCACGCCACCGGCGGCGCGCACCCAGACCGTGCGGCCGTTGCGGTGGCGCATCGGGTACTCCGCCTCCAGCGTCCGGCCGGCCGGCAGGTCTCGGGTCGCTCCCTCAATCCGCTCCACCCAGTCGGGGTACTCGGCCGGGTCGGGCCACCAGGGATACGGCGGGGTGAATGGGCCCTCGTCCATGGACCAGCCGAGCAGGCGGGTGAACGCCGCGTTCAGTTCGGTCACCAGACCGTCAGGCTCACGCAGCACGACGGCTTCGTGCAGGGACGCCAGCACGGCCCGGCGCCACGCTCCTTCTGCGCTGCGCTCGGCCGCCCGCACGATGTTGCTGGCCAGCCGCGCCCGCAGTTCGGCCACGTCGAACGGCTTGACCAGGTAGTCATCCGCGCCGTGTTCTAGCGCAGCGGTGGTGGCGTCCAGGCCCGCGTGGGCCGACAGCAGCAGCACGGGAAGCTCGCGCAGCTCAGCGTCGCCGCGGATCTCCGCAACCAGTCCGAGGCCGTCCAGCCCCGGCATCATCACGTCCGAGAGGACCGCGTCCGGGCGACGGACGCGGGCAGCCTCGAGCGCCTGGAGGCCGTCCCGGGCAACCTCCACCTCGTAGCCGTCGGCGAGCACCTCCGCCAGGTAGCGGGCCAGGTCGGCGTTGTCCTCCACAACGAGCAGCCGTGGACGGTCGCCGCGCGGCGCGGGCGCGTCCGTCACGGGCGGGTTCGCGGCAGCCTCCCACGCGTCCACGTCGGCGAGGAAGGCATCCGCACCCCGCGGGGTGATCGAGCGGGTGCCCTCCTCCGCAGCCTGGGCCTGGGGTGGGCGATAGGGCAGTCTGACGGTGAACGTGCTCCCGCGGCCGGGCGCAGAGCGCAGTTCCACGTCGCCGCCGAGCAGCCGCGACAATTCCCGCACCATGGCCAACCCGATTCCGGCGCCTTCCGTGCTGCGCGCCTGCGCGTGCCGCGGTAGCTGCTCGAAACGGGCGAAGACCTTCTCCTGGTCCCTGACGGCGATGCCGATCCCGGTGTCCGCGACGCTCACCTCGAAGCCTCCTCGCACCGCGTGCAGCGCGAGGTTCACCGAACCGTGCGGGGTGTACTTCAGGGCATTGGAAAGAAGGTTCAGCACGATCCGCTCGAGGATGTCCCGGTCGAGCAGAGCCGGTCGCGGCAGTTCGCCCAGGTCGGTGGTGAACCGCAGCCCGGCCCGCTCGATCGCCGGCCCGAAGGACGCGGCGAGCGACCCCAGCAGCGCGGCCACGTCCAGCTCGACCAGGTTCGGGGTGATCCGGCCGGCCTCCATCCGGCTGAAGTCGAGCATTGCATCGACCATGCGCGTGAGCCGGACGACGTTGCTGCGCACGGTGTCGAGCCGGGAGCGGGCCGCCGGGCCCACCTCGCCGGGCGGCGCGGCGAGCACCTCCGCCAGCGGCGCCGCGATCAGTGCGAGCGGCGTGCGCAGCTCGTGGCTCACGTTCGCGAGGAAGGCCGACTTGGCGGCGTCCAGCTCGCGCAGCGTCTCCGACTGCTGCTGGACGACGGCGAGCTCCCGGTGCCCGCTGAGGCCCGCCCCGAGCAGGGCTGCAGCCAGATCCAGGTAGTCGGCGAAGTCGGCGTCCGCACCCATCCGCTGCGTCACGCCGAGCACGAGCACCAGAGACGGCGTGGCCTGACCCGGCTCGAGCACGGGCTGCGCGTGCAGTTCGGCGAGCTTCGCGGAGGAGTCGAGCGGGTGGATCTCGTGGCGTCCGGACCGCACCGCAACCCGGGCGAGGGCGTGCGCGTCGGCGGCGTGGACGACCTGGGGCGCGTCGCCCGGCATGTCCGCGGCCGGTTCGACGACGGTCTCGCCACCAGTGCCGAGCAGCCACACCGCCGGATGGTCCAGGTCGTTCTGCCGCAGCACGGCGAGGCCGCGCGCACCCACTTGCGGCAGGGTCTCGGCCAGGGAGACCGCGTCCGCCAGCCGGGCCAGGATGCCGAGCCGCAGCCCGTCCACGTCCGACCGCGCGTCCTCGCTCTCGCCCACCACCGCCTGCTCCATGTTTCGGGCACCTCCACGCCGGGTATGCCAATCATGCACAACCGAACCGGAAGGAGGAATCCATGGGCATCGACGACAAGGTCAAGAACGCCGCCCAGGAGGCGAAGGGGAAGGTGAAGGAAGGCTGGGGCAAGGCGACGGACGACCCCGAACTGGAGGCCGAGGGCAAGCTCGACCAGGCCGGGGCGAACGTCAAGCAGGCGGCCGAGGACATCAAGGACGCCTTCAAGTAATCACACGTGTGTAGCCGAGGAGGTACTCAATGGCATTTCTGCTCTGGATCCTAGCGGCCGTTCTGGTCGTCTCTGGCATCTTCGCCATCATCCGCAAGCAGGTCCTGTGGGGGATCGTGCTGATCGTCGTCGGGCTACTGGTCGGGCCGGGCGGGGTGAGCATCTTCAACGTCCACTGAGCGCCGCCCGGTCGCGCGCGATCTCTTCCCACCCCCTGACCGGGGACAACACGGCGCTGCGCCCGAAGCCCCTTGGCTTCGGGCGCAGCGCCGTATTCAGTCGGTGACGTCGCCGAGGGTGATGTCCACCAGCAACTCGGTGGCGAGCCGCTCCAGGTCGGTCTTGATTGCCGCCGGGTCGGCGCCGTCGGGGATGCGGGCGAGCACCTGTGCCTCGAACAGTCGTCCACCCGACATCGGGGCCTCGCGCGATTCACTGCTGAGGTTCTCGATGCTGACGCCGTGCCGGCTGAGCACGGCGGAAATGTCGCGGATGATGCCGGGATGGTCGTTTCCGAGCACGTCCACGCTGAGCTCGCGTGGCGGGGCTGCGGACGGCTCGTCACCGCCGGGGTGGGCGGTAACCTTCAGCAGGCCGTCCAGCTGGTCGAGTGCGGCCACGAGATCGGCCGCGCGGTCGTCCGGCACAGAGACGACGACGATGCCTGCGAACGTTCCGGCGAGTTCGGCGAGCTGGCTGTGTTCCCAGTTGCCACCGTGCGCAGTGACGACGTCGGCAAGGGCCGCGACGAGTCCGGCGCGATCGTCTCCGACGACGGTGAGGACGAGGTTCGACACGTCCCGCATGCTATCGGTCGGCCCGTCCCTGCGTGAACGGGAAAGGAACCGTCCCCATTCCCGTTCGCGGGGACGGTTCCTTTCCCGTTCATTCCGTCCCTCCTCGGTCGAAAGGTGGACGGTAACGGAACCGTCCCCTGGCGTGACAGCGCCGGCCGACTACGTCCTTGTGGGTACCGCCCGGCCCTTCTCCGGGTGGCATCCCGGTGCGATCCTTGGGTCATGACGGTGTCGCCGCTGCCCCGTCACGGGGCGACACTGACCGGCCGCGACCGGGCAGGTCGGACGCTGCGGATCGCCCAGCACCGCGAGTCCTCTCGCGTGGTGCTCTCGGTGTGGCAGGACGGCACCTGCCTTGCCACCGTCCGCCTCGCCCCCGAGGACGTCTCCGCGCTGGTCGCGGAACTCACCCGGACGCTCCTCCCCTACGACTCCGCCGAACACGTCAGCGAGACCGGCTGAGGATCCGTTCCGTCGGCCCCAGTACTCCTCCCGGAACGCCCACGGTCAGGGCGACGACCCGACTTGGGGTGGGCACGGGGCCCATCCTGCGAGTCCACGGAGGGTAAAGGGCCTGGATCGGTGCCTGCGGGCGGTGCATCATGGCACCCTCACCCGCCGAAGGAGGCCACCAGTGAGCTGGGCGTTCCTGATCACCTCGCTGGCAATCATCGCCACTCCGGGCACCGGCGCGATCCTGACCATCGCGGCCGGGTTGCGCGGCGGACGCAGGCTCGCCGTCGTGACCGCCTTCGGCTGCACGCTCGGGATCGTGCCGCACCTCGTCGCCGCGATCACCGGCACGGCGGCCCTGCTGCAGCTGGGTGGCCTCGCGTTCGACGTGGTGAAGTACGCCGGCGTTGGCTATCTGGTCTACATGGCGTGGTCCACGTGGCGCAGCACGGGCCTGCTCAGCGTGGACGAAGCTGCGCCGCGCGCTTCCACCCTGCGCACCATCGGCAACGCGATCCTGGCCAACCTGCTGAACCCGAAACTGACCCTGTTCTTCTTCGCCTTCCTGCCGCAGTTCGTCACGCCGGGCGCGGACGGGCTGGGCGACATGCTCGCCCTGAGCGGAGTGTTCATGGCCCTCACCTTCGTGGTGTTCGCGGGCTACGGACTGGCGTCCAGCTACCTGCGCCGGCACGTCATCGAGCGGCCCCGGCTCGTCCGCCGGGTGCAGCGCACGTTCGCGCTGGGCTACCTGGGCATCGGCGTCCAACTGGCCGCCGCGCACCGCTGATGCTGTTGCCGGGCGGCGAGCGCGGGTAACGTCCCGGTATGTATCGGGGGAGCCGCTGGCGGGTGTTCTGGTCACGACTGCTGCGCCGGATCTGGTTCCGCGCCGCGGCGTTCACCGTGGCCGCCGTCATGTTGGCACTGCTCGCCGGGCTGATCGGCGAGCTGCTCCCCGCGTCGGCGGGGGTGGATCTCGGCCAGGGCTCTGTCGACGAGATCCTGCAGATCCTGGCGTCCTCGATGCTCGCGGTGACCACCTTCTCCCTCACCGCGATGGTGTCCGCCTACGCTTCGGCAACAACGAACGCGACCCCGAGGGCCACCCAGCTGCTGGTCGACGACCCCACCTCGCAGAACGCGCTGTCGACGTTCGTGGGCTCGTTCGCGTTCGCGATCGTCGGCATCGTGGCCCTTTCCACGGGCTACTACGGGCAGCAGGGACGCACCGTGCTGTTCCTGGGCGCGCTGGCCGTGATCGTGATCATCGTGGTCACGCTGCTCCGCTGGATCGGCCACCTCACCGAGTTCGGGCGGACGAGCGACGTGATCGATCGGGTCGAGGCCGCAGCCGCGCGCGTCGTGCAGGCGTTCGTGGCGGCGCCCCACCTGGGCGGGGCCCCCGAGGTACCGGTGCCGGACGGATCGAGCCCGGTGTGGGCGAACGAGGTGGGGTACGTCACCCACCTGGACGTGGCCGCGCTGCACTGGGTGGCCGAGGCACATGACGTCCGCGTCCACGTGATCGCAGCACCCGGGGCGGTGACGGACGCCGACACCCCGCTCGCCCGCGTCGAGGGCCGGTGCGACGACGACCTGGCGACCGCCGTGCGGGACGCCTTCCAGGTGGACCACCACCGCACCTACGAGCAGGATCCCCGCCTGGGCGTGATCGCGCTGAGCGAGATCGCGAGCCGCGCCCTGTCGCCCGCGGTGAACGACCCGGGCACGGCGATCGAGGTACTGGGGGCGCTGCACCGGGTGTTTCGGCTCCTGCTCGAGCCCACCCGTGCGGACGAGCCCGCCCACCCGCGCGTGCACGTGCCACGGCCGTGGATCGGGGACTTCATCCAGGACGGGTTCCGTCCGATCTCCCGCGACGGCTCCGGCATCGTGGAGGTGTCGATCCGGCTGCAGAAGACCCTCCTCGCGCTGGCGGCGTCCGCCTCGCCGGACGATCGTGAGGTGCTCGAGCTCGCTGCTGCCTAGGCGGCCGAGCGGGCGAGGCCGGCGCTGTCGCAGCGTGGTCGATTCGCCTGAGGCGGGACGATCTGAGCGCGGAGCCGCCTGCCGTCCCGCCGATCACGGCTTGGTGATCGACCACACGGGGAGGTCACGATCGAGCTGTGGGGCGCGCACCAGGCCCACCTTCTCCATCACCGCGATCGAGGCGGCAGTATCGCAGTCCGGCTCGGTGAGGTGCCCCCAGCGCCGGACACTGCGGCGGCAGGGCCGTTCGGCGATGTCCGCCAACGGCATCGATCGGCGGCCAGAAGCCCTCGCCTCACCTCCAATCTATAGCGGGTGGTGGGCCTTGCCGCAAGGCCCCCCACCGGGCGCACAATGTCCATCTGGCTGCGGCGTTCTCCCTAGTCGAACGCCTGTTTCGGGAGCCGGACCGGCGAGGAGTGTGCGTGGTGACGAGTGTCTTCGACCTTCCGGAGCGGCTGGCGGCGAAGGCCGACCCCGCACTGATCGGACGCGACGTCGCGCAGTTCGCTGCGGTCGCCGACCGGCTCGGGGAGCGAGTGGCCGAGCTCTCCGAGAGGCTGGACGCGTTGCGCGCCGACCCGATCCGCAGGGGAAGGGCGGCGCTCGACCGCGACCTGGAGATCCACCGACTCTCCGCCCAGCTGCGCGTCCTGCGCCGCTACGGGCTGGATGTCTGCCTGGGCCGCATGGTCGGCATCGACGGTGAGCCCAGCTGGATCGGCCGGATCGGCCTGTCCGACGCCTCCGGGCGCCAGCTGCTGGTCGACTGGCGCACGCCCGCGGCGGAGCCGTTCTTCGCTGCGACGCCGGCGCACCCGATGGGGCAGTCGAGCCGGCGCCGGTACCGCTGGAGCGGCGGCCGGATCATCGACTACTGGGACGAGGTGCTGTCCGGCTCGCCGACCGGCATCGCACTGGCCGAGGACTCCGCGTTCGTCGCCAGTCTCGGCGCAAGCCGGTCGCGCCGGATGCGGGACGTGCTGGCCACCATCCAGTCCGACCAGGACGCGATCATCCGGGCCGGTACTCACGGCGCGCTCGTGGTGGACGGCGGCCCCGGCACCGGCAAGACCGTGGTCGCGCTCCACCGCGCGGCCTACCTGCTCTACGCGGACCCGAGGCTGGCCGGGCACCGCGGCGGGCTGCTCTTCGTCGGCCCGCACGAGCCGTACCTCGCCTACGTCGCGGACGTGCTGCCGAGCCTCGGCGAGGAGGGAGTGCTCACCTGCACGCTGCGCGACCTCGTCCCGGAAGGTGCGGTCGCACGCACCGAGGTCGACCCGGAGGTCGCGCAGCTGAAGGCTTCCGCCCGGCTGGCGGACGCGATCGAGCCCGCAGTCGGCCTCTACGAGGAGCCGCCGAAGGAAGGGATGGAGATCGAGACGCCGTGGGCCGACGTGTGGCTCGCCGCGTCCGACTGGGCAGAGGCGTTCGAGTCCCGCGACCCGGGCACGCCGCACAACGAGGCGCGCGACGAGGTCTGGGAGGCGCTGCTGGACATCCTGGTCGACAAGGTCGAGGAGGAGGACGTCCCGCCAGCGGCGCTGCGCCGTGGACTCGCGTCCGACGACGAACTACGCGGGACGTTCCGGCGGGCGTGGCCGATCCTGGACCCGGCCGAGCTGGTCGGTGACCTGTGGACGGTACCGGCCTACCTGCGCCGCTGTGCACCGTGGCTCACCTCCGATCAGGTGCACCGGCTGCAACGGGCGGACCCGAGCGCGTGGACGGTCTCCGACCTGCCTCTGCTGGACGCGGCGCGGCTGCGGGTGGGCGATCCGCAGGCGTCCCGGAAGTCGCGGCAACGGGCGGCGGCGCTGACCGAGCAGCGGGAATACATGGACGAGGTGGTCGACTACCTGCTGCGCACCGACGACGACCCCGACAGCGGGCTCTCCCTGCTGCGCAGGGACAGCATTCGCGAGAGCCTTGTGGACGACTCCGGGCTGCCGAACGCCGACCGGGATCCGCTGGCGGGCCCGTTCGCGCACGTGATCGTCGACGAGGCTCAGGAGCTGACCGACGCCGAGTGGCAGTTGCTGCTGCGCCGGTGCCCGTCCCGAAGCTTCACGGTGGTCGGCGACCGCGCGCAGGCCCGTGGCGGATTCGCCCCGACGTGGACCCAACGGCTGGAGTCGCTCGGCCTCCACGATGTCCAGGTTGCGACCCTGACGGTGAACTACCGCACACCGGTGGAGGTGATGGCCGAGGCCGAACCGGTGATCCGCGCGGTGCTGCCGGACGCCAACGTGCCCACCTCGGTTCGCCGCGGAGGGGTTCCCGTCCAGTACGGGGCGATCGAGGACCTCGGGGAGATCGTCACCCGGTGGCTGGCCACCCATGCGGAGGGCACTGCCGCTGTGATCGGAGCGGACGCCTACCCGGCGTCCGACCGCGTCTTTTCGCTGACACCGCGGACGGCGAAGGGCCTCGAGTTCGACCTGGTCGTGCTGGTCGACCCGGACGGGTTCGGCAGCGGCGTCGAGGGCGCCGTGGACCGCTACGTCTCCATGACGAGAACCACGCAGCAGCTGGTCATCCTGCGCGCGACCTAGGTGTGATGTTCAGGCAGGTTGTTGAGTCTGTTGATGGGCGTGCTGCCGAGGTCAGCGCCGGCCGGGAACCGACTGCAGCGCCGCGACCGCGGCGGCGAGATCGTCCGCGCGCCAGGGACGGACCACCCGGGCGACCTCTGCGCCGTCCCGCAGGAAGACCAGCGTCGGCCACAGCTTCACCCGGTAGGAACGGCCGAGCGGGCGACCCTTGCCGTCCTCAACCTTGATCCGGGTGAGCCCTTCGACCTCGGCCAGAGCCTGTTCGACATGGGGCTCGGCCGCCCGGCAGTACCCGCACCAGTTGGTGCCGAACTGGATCACCGTGAGGCCGGGCAGGGCGTCCGCCTGCACGCGGTCGATGGTCTCTGGGAGGTAGCCGAGTGTCATGGGTCCAGCGTAGGGAGGAGCCCAACCCCTTGACGTGTCGACGGCGTCGCTGTCAGTCGCCGGTGGGCGCCGTGAGCGTCGCCGGGGTACCGGCCCGGCCGCGGCGTCGCTTCGTGCCGGCGACCGAGACGAACAGGAGCTGTTCGCGCCGAGCGTCGGACAACCCACCCGACGCAACATCGCGGTCTGGGAGTAGGTACACGCTGACCGATCCGTCTGACTTCTTCGCCGGTTGCGTCTGTACCTATAGGTAGGTACAGTTCCGGTCATGGAGTCCAGGGAGCGTCTGGTCGCCGCGATGAGCGAGCTGATGTGGGAGCGGGGCTACGCGGCCACGAGCCCCCGCGAGGTGCGTGAGCGGTCCGGCGTGGGCCAGGGAAGCATGTACCACCACTTCCCTGGCAAGCGGGAGCTGGCCCTGGCCGCCCTCGAACGCAACTGCGCCGACCTCCTGCCGGCAACCGAGGACCTCCTGACCGCTCCGGGCGACCCCATGGAGAAGCTCACGACCTACCTGACCAGGCCACTTCCTGCGCTGAAGGGCTGCAAGGTCGGCCGGATGACCCAGGATCCGCTCGTGGCCGGCGATCCCGGTCTCCTCGCTCCGGTCGCGGCGGCGTTCGCCAGCGTCCACCGGGCGCTGACAACGGTGCTCGGCGAGGCCGTCGCAAAGGGCCAACTCGACCCGGATCTCGACCCGGAGCGGCTGGCTCACCTGCTCGCCGCCACGATCCAGGGCGGCTACGTCCTCGCGATCGCCGCCCAGGACCCGGCTCCGTTCGACGACGCCCGCGCGGGGGCGCTCGACCTGCTCCGCGCGTCCGCACCACACCACGAACCTGCCGCCCCGCGGCTCGCACACACACGAGAGGAACAACTGAGATGACCGTACGCATCGGGATCAACGGCTTCGGACGGATCGGACGCAGCTACCTGCGCGCAGCGCTCGCCAACGCTGCGGACGTGCAGGTGGTGGCCGTCAACGACCTCACCGACGCCTCGACCCTGGCCACCCTGCTTGAGTGGGATTCGATCTCCGGCCACCTCGACGGCGTCAGTACCGACGGGGACACCATCAGCGTCGGCGAGAACCACATCACCGTGCTCTCCGAGCGCGACCCGGCAGCCATCCGGTGGGGTGACCTCGGCGCGGACGTCGTGATCGAGTCGACCGGGTTCTTCACCGACGCAGCGAAGGCGCGCGCGCACCTGCAGGGAGGTGCGAAGAAGGTGATCATCTCCGCCCCGGCGAAGGGCGAGGTGCCCACGTTCGTGCTGGGCGTGAACGACGACCGGCTCGACCCCGCCGCGTCCGACGTGTTCTCGAACGGCTCCTGCACGACGAACTCGCTGGCCCCGCTGGCGAAGGTGCTCAACGACACCTTCGGCGTCCGCAGCGGCCTGATGACCACGATCCACGCCTACACCGGCGACCAGCGCCTGCTCGATGCGCCGCACTCCGACCTGCGCCGGGCCCGCGCCGCGGCCATGTCGACGATCCCGACGTCTTCCGGCGCGGCGAAGGCGATCGGCAAGGTGATCCCCGAGCTGGACGGGCGACTCACGGGGTTCGCGCTGCGGGTTCCGGTCCCGGTCGGCTCGATCACCGACCTCACCGTCGTCCTGGACCGGACCGCCACCGCCGCGGAGATCAACGAGGCGTTCGCCCGCGCCGCGGCCGATGGCCCGCTGAAGGGGTACCTCCAGTACTCGGAGGCGCCCCTGGTCTCGGCGGACATCGTGGGCAACCCGCACTCCTCGATCTTCGACGCACCCCTCACCGAGGTCGTGGGCAACCAGGCGAAGGTGCTGGGCTGGTACGACAACGAGTGGGGCTTCTCGAACCGGCTCGTCGAGTTCTCCGAGCGGATCGGGACGGCTCTCTGAGCCGTGGCTGTTGGGCCGGTGCGTCCGCAACTGGTCCGACGCACCGGCGGTCACCGGCCGGATCGAGCCGGTGACCGCTCCAGGAACGCTGCGGATGCCCGGGCCCTCCGGCAGCGCTGGGCGGTCGACCCACGCACCTTGAGCTGCACGGGCATGACCAGCGGCTCGAGGCTGCGGTGCGAGGCCCCGTTGATCAGGGCAACCAGATTCCTCACGGCTGCGGTGCCCATCAGCCGCAGGGGTGCGGCGACGGTGGTGAGGGTGGGCAGCATGATGCGGGAGATCAGGATGTCGTCGAAGCCGACCACGCTCACCTGCTCCGGCACGGCGATTCCTTCGCGGCGGAGGCCGCGAAGGACACCGGCGGCGATCAGGTCGTTGTAGGCGATCACTGCGGTCGGGGCCTTCCCGGCCAGGGCGCGGGCGGCGACAAGCCCGCCCTCGAAGGTCGGCGGGAACGGCCCCAGGCGGGTGACGACCACGCCGGGGTCGCGATCGCGGAGGGCGCGGAAGCGGACGCCGTCGGCCCAGGATGCCTCCGGCCCGGCCACGTAGGTCGCAGCCTCGTGGCCGAGGTCACGGAGGAGATCGATGACCGCGTGCGCACCGCTGACGTCGTCGGCAACAACACTCGGCACGTCGAGCAGGGCACGGTTCAACACCACCGTGGGACGCTGCTTGGCGATCGTTCGCAGCGCCGAGTCGGACATTCTCGAGCCGCTGATCACGCACCCCTCGACCACAGGGATGAGACGCTCGAGCGCTGCGCGTTCCCTGGCCCCGGACTCCAGGGAGTCGACCAGGACGATCTCGTACCCGGCCTCGGCCGCAGCCAGCTGGGCCGCCCTGATCAACTGGCCGTAGCCGGGATTGGTGATGTCGGAGACGAGCAGTGCGAGCAGTCGGGTCTGTGGGGTGGCCGGCGGCTGCGGCACCGGGTTGGTGCGGTAGCCGAGTTCCGCGGCCACCCTCCGAATCCGGGCGGCGGTGTCGGCGTTCACCCGTCCGGGGCGCGCGAAGGCACGGCTGACGGTCGACGAGGCGACTCCCGCGACCCTCGCCACGTCGTAGATCGTTACCGCCGGGCGGTGCCGCGTACCTGGCCGGCCGGACGGCGCCTCCCCTGCGAGGGGGAGCCGGAAGTCGACGGCGTCCATCGCGCTGCCAACGCTCCTGGGGCGCGGTCAGCCGACCACGACGACGGTGAGCCTGCGCGGCCCGTGCATGCCGTGGATCATGGCGCTCTCGATGTCGCCGGACCTGCTGGCCCCGCTGACGAGTTGCACGCCGGTCGGCGGGGGGTCGAGCGCGGCGACGTCGTCGACCATCTCCTGGTAGGTGCCGCGAATCCGCCCCGCCCGGGTCACCACGATGTGGTGGGGCGGGAGCAGGGACGTCCGCCGCGGCGACCCGGCGGCCTGGACCAGTGCGACGGCGCCCGCATCGGCCGCGGCGGAGAACGCCTCGCTGATGCCGACCTCTGCGTCCCAGGGATCCGTCGCTGGCACCAGCTCGAGCCCGTCCAGCCCAGCGATCTCGTCCACGAGTGCCCGCCTGGTGCCGACCAGGCCGGCCACGACCGCGCGGCACGTGGCCAGGTCCGCGACCCGCGCCACCTCGGTGCCGAGGGTCCGCAGGCGCGCCTCGAAGCTGTCGACGCTCATCGATCCTCCCCTTCGTGCCTGCCCGGGCGGGATCCCGACCGGCCGCGTGGCCGGTCACCGGCGTGGCTCACGTCAGGGACTGTCCGTCCGCTCGCCCAGAGGCGAACCACAGGGAACCTGCCCAGCACCCCTGCGGGAATCAGCCGGCCGGCGATCCGGGCCGCGCTGCGGGTGGCCCGATACCACGCGGGAGTGCTCCACAGCCGGCTCCACAGCGTCCACCCGAACGACTCCACCCCGCGGGGCTGCTCGGCCTCGTAGGTGGCCCTCCCCGCGACCAGCAGGTCGTCCAGCGGAATCTCGACCGGGCACGCGTCGGCGCAGGCCCCGCACAGCGAGCACAGGAAGGGCAGGTCCCGGTCCCGGGTCGCCTCGCCGAGCAGCGGGCTGAGCACAGCACCCACCGGACCGCCGTAGGTCGTGCCGTAGGCGTGGCCGCCACCGAGGGTGCGGAACACCGGGCAACTGAACTGGCAGTTGCCGCACCGGATACACGCAAGGATCTCCTCCTCTGGCGTGCCCAGGAGGGCGGTGCGGCCGTTGTCGAAGATCACGCAGTGGAACTCGGCGGGGCCGTCGATCTCGCCGGGACGGCGGGCGCCGCTGAGCAGCGTCTGATACGCCGTGGTGAACTCCTTGTTGGCCGCGGTGCACAGCAGCGGCACCAGGGTGCCGATGTCGGCGAGCCGCGGGATGACCTTCTCGACCGGCATCACCGCGACCAGCAGGTCCGGTTGCGATGCGACCATGTCGACATTGCCCTCGTTGGAGACGACGACCAGGGTTCCGGTGTCCGCCGCAGCGAAGTTCACCCCGCAGATGCCCATCTGGGCGGCCTTGAAGTCGGCGCGCAGCCGCTCGCGGGCATAGGAGGCGAGCACATCAGGGTCGGGCGGGAGCGGTTCTCCGTTGAGCTGGCTGAACAGGTCGGTGACATCCTGGCGGGACATGTGCAGAGCGGGGCCGACGATGTGGCTGGGCCGCTCCCCTGCCACCTGCGCGATGTACTCGCCGAGGTCGGTCTCCACAACGTCGACCCCCAGGGCGGTCAGATGCGCGGTCAGGCCGATCTCCTCGGTCGCCATCGACTTCGACTTGGCGACGAGGGTGACGCCGTGGTCGGTCGCGATGCGGCCGACAGCTTCCCGGGCCTGCGCCGCGCTGGAGACACGGTGGACGATGACCCCACGGCTCTCGAGCTGGGCCGCGAGCCGGGAGAGGTAGCCGTCCAGATCGCGCAGCGTCTCACGCCGGATCGCGGCACCGCGGTCGCGCAACTCGCTCTCCCAGGGCAGCCAGTTGCCCGACGCGCGCTCGCGTCCCAGCACCTCGAGCCGCTGTCGCGTATGTCCGACGCCCTCACGCGCGACCGATTCTGCGGTCATCGGGCGCAGGGCGGGCCGCTGGCCGGGGTCCAGGTCGCTGCCCGACCAGACCGGGTGCCCGCGGGTCACCCGCGCGACGCCCTGCATCGCGGTGGACCGGGGCGCCTCGCCCCTCGGGGTCGTCCCGGCGCTCATGCAGGAGTCCGCATCGCGTCGCGGACGATCTCGGCGATGTGCCGGGTCCGGATCGGTCGGCCCGCGGCGTCCGCCCGGGTCTGGAGCTGCATCAGGCAGCCCGGATCGGCCGAGACCACGTACTCGGCCCGGGCCGAGTCAGCGTTGTCGAGCTTCACGTCAGCCATGGCCACAGAGAGCTCGGGGAACTTCGCAGAGAAGGTTCCCCCGAAGCCGCAGCAGGTGTCCGAATCGGGCATCTCGACCAGGCGCAGGCCACGGATCCGGCCGAGAACCGTGCGCGGGGCCGTTCGCTCGCCGAGCAGCCGCGTCATATGGCATCCGTCGTGATACGTGACGCTCGCGTCCAGCTCGAGATCCAGGTCCTTGCCGAAGGCGGCGACGAACTGGGTGAACTCCCAGAGGTTCCGGACGCCGGAGCGGCTTGCGGCCTCCGCGCCGAGCAGCCGGGCGGAGTGGTGGACGATCATTGCCGCGCAGGAGCCGGCGAGGGTCACCACGGCTTCGGCGCCGTCCAGGCTGTCCAGTGTCTGGGCCAGCACGCGCCCGGCCTGCTCCGGGAATCCCGAGTTCAGGGCCGGCTGGCCGCAGCAGGTCTGGTCGCGTGGCACGACCACCTCGACCCCGATCGCCTCGAGCACCGCGATGGTGGCTGCCAGCGGCCCGGGCGCGGCGAAGTCCGCCAGGCAGGTCGTGAACAGCGCCACCCGCTCCGGGCGCGTCCCCGGCGTGGACACGGCCTTCACGCTGCCTCCCCGACTCCGAGGCCGGGGCGTTGTCCGGGTCGCGCCGGAATGCTCACGCCGACCGCCTGGCCATCCTGGTGAGGAGCAGCAGCATCCCGAGGAGGATCACGCCGTAGGCGATGTCCTGGCCGGCCTGCGCGATTCCGACCACCCGCAGCGCGCTCACCAGCAGCACCGTGATCAGGACACCGATGATCGTGCCGCCGTAGCCACCGCGGCCACCGAACATGCTGGTCCCGCCGAGGATCACCGCTGCGATGGTCTGCATCTGGTACGAGTCGCCGGAGGCCAGGTAGGCCGAGCCGGTGTAGCCGGTGAGCAGGAAGCCGGCCAGCGCAGCCATCAGGCCGGAGGCGACATACAGCAGGATCACCGTGCGGCCGACCGGCACCGCTGCGTAGCGGCTGGCCTCCCGGTTCAGGCCGACCGCGTACACGTACCGGCCGCCGGCGCTGCGGCGCAGGAACAGGATCACCACCACAGAGACGGCGAGCCAGATCAGGACGCCTCCGGTGAGGACGCCCAGGAACCGCCCGGTGACGAGTGCGTTCAGCAGGGGGGCCGAGCGACCTTTGGGGGATCCCTGGGTGAAGAGCAGCCCGACCCCGGTCACCACGGTCATGGACGCGAGGGTCGCGACCAGGTCGGGGACCTTCAGGTACTGGATCAGCAGCCCGTTGCCGAGTCCGACCACTGCGCCGGTCGCGAGGACGACCAGCAGGGCCACCGGCAACGCGGCGTCGCTGCCGGCGAGGATGGCGGCGGCGACCAGGTTGCTCAGCGTGGCCACGGCGCCCACCGAGAGGTCGATACCGCCGATGAGGATCACGAGGGTCTGGCCCACCGCGGCGATACCGAGAATGGACGCCAGTTGCAGCAGGCTGCCGATCTGGGGCGGCTCGAGATAGCCGGGGGCGATCGCGACGGTGATCGCGTACATCGCCACCAGAACGATCACGGGGACGAGTTGCCGCACCCGGTCGATACGCGGGTTGGATGCAGACAGGACCGCGGTGGCCACGCCGGGTTCCCCGGGCTCGGGTGTGGTGGTCATGACGGCTGCCTTCCGGCTCGAATGGCCCGCAGGCCAGCAGGGATCGCGATGGCGACGATCAGCACCGCACCGGTCACCACGTACTGCCAGTACGAGTTGACCCCCATGCTGAACAGCAGGTTGCCGATGAAGCTGACGACCAGGGCACCGGCGATCGGTCCGGCGATCGTGCCCCGCCCGCCGGCGAGCGAGACGCCGCCGACGACGGCCGCCGCGATCGTGTTCATCGTGAACGGCACGCCGATGGTGGGGTCGCCCGACCCGGTGTTCATGCTCATCACGATGCCGGCCAGGCCGGCGAAGAGCGCAGAGAGCACGTAGCTGGAGACGACGGTGCGACGTACGTTGATGCCACTGGCGTAGGCGGCGCTCTCGTCAGCACCGGAGCTCAGCAGCGCGGTGCCGAAGCGGGATCGCCGCAGCGGGTACCAGATCAGCAGGGGCGCCGCGATGACGATCAGCAGCATCAGCGGGAACGGCCCGACCAGCACCAGCGGGAGGTCCTTCAACCAGGCGTCCACCGCGCCACCGGGTGTCGGCAGCACATACAGGGCCACGCCGAGCAGAATGGACTGGACGGCAAGGGTCACGATCAGTGGCGGGAGCCGCAACCAGGCCACGCAGACGCCGTTGACGAGACCCGCCGCCAGAGCGACGGCGAGACCGACTCCGATCCACGCGAGGCTGTTTCCGAAGGCTGCCGTCCCGGCGGCGATGATCGTGTTGACCACGGTCAGCACCGCGCCGACCGACAGGTCGATCCCGCGGCTCATGATGACGATCGCCGCCCCGATCGACGCAAGGACGAGCGGAACCTTCTGGCCAATCATGATCGTCACCGACAGCACGCTCACCGAGCTGCCCGCCAGCCAGATCAGCACGATCACCAGGAGCACGGCCCAGGCGGCAGGGACCGACGGCTCCCGGCGCAGGTAGGTGCGCATCGTCCTCATGCCGCCACCGCCGCGAAGGAGGCGCGGGTGATCTCGCGCTCGGTGATCTGATCTCCGGACAGCTCGGCGACCACCCGGCCTGATGCCATCACCAGGACCCGGTTGCACAGCGAGGTGATCTCGGCGAGATCGGTCGACACCAGGACGACAGCCTTCCCGGACGCAGCGAGTCGCCTGATCAGCGAGTAGATCTCGAACTTGGTCTTGACGTCGATGCCTCGGGTGGGGTCACTGAGCAGGTAGACGTCCGGCTCGGTCAGCAGGGTCTTGCCGATGACGACCTTCTGCTGGTTCCCGCCCGACATGCTCTCGGCCGCGACCCGGGGATCGGACGGCGTGATCTGGAGGGTGCGGATCATGTCGTCGACCAGTCCGCCCTCGCGCGACCGATCGACCAGCCCCCACCGGGTCAGGGTCCGGAGCACCGGAAGGGTGAGGTTCCGGTAGACCTCCATGGCGAGCACGAGTCCGTGCCGCTTGCGATCCTCCGGAACCAGCGCAACGCCGGCCTTCAGGGCGGCACGGACTGACCGGAACGGCCCTGCGACCGGGCCCACCTGGTATCGCCCGCCCGCCTTGCGGACGCCGGCCAGGCCTTCGAGCAGCTCGGTCTGGCCGTTGCCGGCGAGGCCTGCGACGCCCAGCACCTCTCCGCGTTGCAGGCTGACGGTCACCGAGGCCACGTCGGTACCGTGGACGGAGAAGTCGTGCAGAACGAGCGCATCACCTGTGGGTGCATCGGGCTCCATCTCCAGCGGGGGCGGGAACGCGTCGGTGAGCTGGCGGCCGATCATCAGGTCCACAACCTCACCGGGCGTGACCTCCTCGATCCCCATCGTGGCGATGTGGGTGCCGTCGCGGAGGATGGTCATGCGGTCGCACGCCTCGAAGAACTCACCCATCCGGTGGGTGATGAAGACCACGCTGCACCCGGTCTGACGGAGGTCCTTCATCAGACTGATCAACCGCGCGACCTCTGCTTGCCTGAGGCCGGAGGTCGGCTCGTCGAGCACGAGCACCTTCGGCGAGCCGACCATGGCCTTCGCGATCTCGACGAGCTGCCGGTCCGCGAAGGCGAGGTCGCGCACCATCATGTCCGGATCGATCTCGGAGCCGACCAGGTTCAGCACGCGCTGCGCCTCCGCGAGGAGCCGCCGCCGGTCGACGAACGGTCCCCGCATCGGCTCCTGCCCGAGGAGGATGTTCTCGGACACAGGGAGATCCTCGAAGAGGGACAGCTCTTGGGCCACGTAGGCGACTCCGGCCTTCTTCGCCGAGGCGGGGGTGAGGCCGGACTGCAACTCTCCGTAGTACCAGACCTCGCCCGCATCGGGTTGGTGCAGGCCGGCCAACATCTTCAGAAGCGTCGACTTCCCTGCGCCGTTCTCACCGGCCAGTCCCGTGATCGTTCCCGCGGGAACCACGAAGTCGACGTTCCGGACGGCCTGCACCCCTCCGAAGTGCTTCTGGACTCCCCTCAGCTCGATGAGGGGCGATCCCGGAGTACCCACCTGGTCCATTCTGCTTCAGGCTACTTCTTGTAGTTCGCCGCGATCGTCTCCTCGGACAGGCTCGTCGGGAGGAAGAAGGCGTCCGGAAGGTCGGTGCGCACGAACTGGTCGAGCGTGTCCTGGGTGATCACCGGCAGGTCGAGAACGACGGTCTGGCCCGGATCCTCACCGCGGACGGCCTTGACCGCGATCTTCAGTGCGTCGGCCGCCAGCGACGGCGGGTTGCTCGGGGCGATGGACTCCCAGCCCGAGGCGTCCTTGAGTTCCTTCCACTTCTTGAGGAAGCCGTTGTAGCCCTCCCCGGTGATCGGGACGAGTTTCCCGTTGCGTGCCTCGATCGCGTTGATGGCGCCAAGGCTCGGGCCGCCGCCCTGGGAGTAGATGCCGGCAACGTCGGGGTGCGCGGCGAGCAGGTCGTTGGTGGCGGACTGCCCCTTCGCCTGGTCCCAGTCGGTCGGCGCGCCCGCCACGATGGTGATCCCTGCAGCCTTGAGGGCTTCGGTCGCGCCGGCGAGCCGGTCGTCGTTCACCGGGCTCCCGGACGCGCCGTCCAGCGTGAAGATGGAGTCGCCCGACTTGAGCTTCGATGCCAGCCACTTGCCGCCGATGTCGCCGAACTTCTTCTGGTCGACGTTGACGCTGATCCCTGCGGTCGAGGTGATCGTGTTGTCGAAGGAGACCACGAGGATGCCGGCCTTCTGCGCCCGCTCGACCGCGGTGTTCAGCGCAGTGGAGGAGGCGGCATCGATCAGCAGGATGTCGACGCCCTTTGCGACCAGGTCGTTGATGTCGGACAGCTGCTTGTCGACGGAGTTGTTCGCGTCGGTGACGATGACCTCCTTGACGTCGCTGGCCTGCTTCTTGGCCTGCTCCTGGAGTTCCAGGATCATCTGGGCGCGGTAGGCGTTGCCGGCGAAGGAGTTCGAGAACCCGACCAGCAGCTGGCCGGTCTTGGCGGGCACCATGTAGGTGGACGCGGCCTGAGTGCCACCGCTGGCCGCGGCGGAACCGGCGGTCGAGCCGGCCGTCGAGCAACCGGCGAGAGCGAGGGCGGCGGCGGCCCCTGCGCCCATCATGAGCACGTCACGGCGTGCGTACAGCCCTGCCTGCGTTGCCCCGTCGAGCGGGGCACCCAGTGGATGGCGCGTCGCCCTGGATCCGAACCTCTTCATCTGTCACTCCTTCGTGAGTTGTTGGTATGCGCGAAGACATGTGAATCGGCGGCGACCGGCGGGAGCTGGGGGCCGGTGACGCCCGGGTCGATCACGAGCAGCGCCCCGTCCAGCTCGCTGGTTGGAGCGCCGTCCGCCGGCAGCGCCGTGGTGAACGCGAGTGCCGAGCGGTCGGCGCCGATGAAGGCGCAGCTCGTCGGTCGGGCAACCGGCATCGCGATCTCGGCGAGGATCCGGCCCTGCGGGCTGTAGCGCACGATCCTGGCGCCGTCCCACTTGCACGACCACACGCAGCCCTCGTCATCCACTGCGAGGCCGTCGGGCACGTAGGCTGCGGGATCCTCTGCGAAGATTCGCCGGTTAGTGGCGACGCCGGCGTCGGGGTCGAAGTCGAAGGCCCAGATCCGGCGCGCGATCGAGTCGGTGTAGTAGAAGGTCGTCTCGTCCGGCGACCAGCCGAGGCCGTTACCCGTGATGATGCCGGGGAGCACCTCGTCCACGCGCCCCTCGGCGCTGCGGTAGAGCGCCGCGACCGGCTCCCGCTCCTCGTAGGTCATCGAGCCCATCCAGAGCCGTCCTCGCGGGTCGGTCTTGGCGTCGTTCATGCGATGGGTCGCGGGGTCGTGCGGCGCGGTCCAGTTCGGGGTCCAGCGCGACGTGTCCGGGGAGAAAGTGTAGAGCCCGTCCGCCAGACCGACGGCCCACTCGCCCGACGCGGTCGGGATCGCGAAACCCGGGACGCCCGGAACGTCGTAGCTGGTCCGGCGACCCGTCACCGGCTCGAGGATGTGCAGCGCCTTTCCCCGGATGTCGATCCAGGACACCCGCTGCCCGTCCCACCACGGGGACTCGCCCAGCTGCGTGCGGATGTCTCCGACCAACTCCGACACTTCTGGCCCCAGTGCCACGTCTTCCCCTTCGGGTGCTTCCCTGCACCGCAAGTACTCAAGTAAGTTAAACGTTTACTTCTCTTGCCGAAGAGGCTCGCCTCATCGATCATTGATGTGAGTTAAACGTTTACGTCCGTCCATCTGCAAAGCTATGGCCAGGCCCATCGCCTGTCAAGCGGGGTTCCGTAACGATCCGGTCAAGACGCGGGATCATGGCACCATCGCGGTTGGAGTGGAGAGACACGAGGAGGAGGTCATGATGGGCGGACTGTCGCAGTGCCCGGCGAGCGGTCGGGGCTCGCGCTCGCGGGCAGCTCGCTCCTGTCGGACCGTCGGGAGTCGAGTGCTGCCGCCGATGCGGAAGACGCGATGACCACCCGGCGAGTCGGCATGATCGAGGTGGCCCGGCAGGCCGGCGTGTCGGTCGCCACCGTGTCACATGTCGTGAACGGGTCCCGGCCGGTGAGTCCGGAGACCGCCCTGAAGGTCACCCAGGCGATGGCCGAGCTCGGTTACGTCCGCAACGGCACCGCGCGCCAGCTCAAGCTGGGACGCAGCAACACCGTGGGAGCGATCGTGCTCGACATGAGCAACCCCTACTTCACCGAACTCGCCAGCGGCATCGAGGATCGGCTCCGCCAGGACAGTGGAACGCTGATCCTGACCAGCTCTGACGAGGACGTCGAGCGTGAGGCCGACCTGCTGGACCTGCTCGCGGAGCAGGGCGTTCGCGGGATCGTGATGACCCCGACCCGAGGGAGCACGGCGCACCTCGAGCACCTGCGACGGCTCGGCATTCCGGTTGTGGTGATGGCAGGCGTCCGACCCGAACTCGACGTGCCAACGGTGGGGTTGGACGATGTGGCGGGGGGACGTCTCGGCGTCGACCACCTGATCGAAAGGGGCCACCGCGCGATCGCGTTCATCAACGACTCCCACGATCTGCCCCACTGCGCAGCCCGCTGGCAGGGGGCCATGGAGGCCGTCGCTGCGAGCCGGCACCGAATCCAGCTCGTCGAGGTCTTCATCGAGCAGCACGGCTCGGCGGGCGGCGAGCGCGCAATGAACCAGCTCCTGGCCGCGACACCGCGGGTGACGGCCGCGTTCTGCTACAACGACATCACCGCCTTGGGAGCGATGCGTGCCGTCCGCAAGGCCGGCTTGAGCGTTCCCGAGGATGTGGCCGTCCTCGGCTACGACGACGTCTACTTCGCTGCCGAGCTCATCGTGCCGCTCAGCTCGATCCGGCAGCCGAACCGCAGGATGGGGTGGGCGGCCGCCGACATCCTCATGGACCCCCCTGCGCGCACTCCCCACGTGGTGTTCCAGCCGGAGTTGATCGTTCGGGAGTCCACCCAGCGGTAGCTGCCGGACGTGGGCCAGTGGCGCTGCCTCGTACGACATGCTGCTTACTCGGCGTGGATAGCCTGCTGGCTTCCCCGTTCAGGACAGGCGCAGCTCGCCGGAGATGGGAAGGGTGCCGAGCTCGAAGACGAGGACTGCGTCCCTGCCGGCGGTCTTGCAGGTCAGCGATTCAAGCGCGTACTCCTCGTCCGGGTCCGGTTCGTCCACCCGGCAGCCCGCAGCGGCGGCTTCACCCAGCAGTTGCCCCGGATCGTCGTGCTCCCAGGAGGCATACACCTCGCCACCTGAGTCACAGCTGTCGTCGACGCCATCGAACTTCAGGCTCGGGATCCGGCTCTGCATCTCCCCGACCGCGTCGTTCAGCTGCGCCAACGCGACATCCCCACAGGATGGCGCGATCACGTTGGCTCTCAGCCACCAGAATCCGAGCCCGCCGCCCACCGTCAGTGCGAAGACGGCCACGATGACCCAGGACGAGATCTGGTCAAACCTGTTCATCTGACCGCCGACTCTGGCGGAGTCTGCCCACCAGACTCGCTCGGCCCAAGGATGCCACTGCGCTTCAACCGTCGCGTCGGGGGAGATCTGGTGGGCCTTACTGGACTTGAACCAGTGACCTCTGCCTTATCAGGGCAGCGCTCTAACCGTCTGAGCTAAAGGCCCGCACCGCGTTGCACGCGAGAGGATACGTTACCGACTCCGTCCGGGCGGCTCAACTTGGCGGGTCGCGGTGGGACGGATCCGACCGACATTCCGGACGCCGCCGGGCTCAGTCCTCGGCGAGGGTGAGCTCCAGGCCGCCCAGGATGTTCGCGCTCAGGTTGTACAGGAACGCGGTCAGCGTACCGAGGGCCGTGGAGATCACCACGTTGATCACGGCGAGCAACGCGGTCACGCCGAGCACCTTGTTCGTGCTGATGTAGTCCTCGATGCGGAAGCTGCTCTGGGTGCTCGTCGGGCTCGAGATGAGGTCAACGATCTGCTTGTTGATCAGGTCGAACAGCCCCGAGTTGATGATCACGGTCCAGACCACCGAGACCGCGACCCAGAACATGATCCCGAACGCGATCGAGAACAGGAACGACGTCTTCATCACCGACCACGGGTCGACCCGGGACAGCCGCAACCGCGCCTTCCGGGTTCGCCTCAGACCGGAAACCTTCGGCCGCCCCGCCGCAGCAGCGGCCGCAGCCGGAGCCGCAGCAGCCGCCGGTTCGGCGTAGGCGGTGGGAACGAAAGCCGTCGGCGCGAACGCCGAGCCGGGATCAGCGAAGGGAGACGGCGGTGCAGGATTCGGGGCGGGCTGCGCCACCGGTGCGGGAGCCGCGGCAGCCACGGCTGCCGCGGCGGGGCTCGCCGGCTTCACGGGAGCCGGCTCGCTCGGGACTGCCGGAGCGCTCTTCGCCGGCTCCACCACCTTCGGCTGGGTTCCGGTGGGCGCGCTGTCGGCGGTCGACGCCGAGCCTCGTCCGCTCCGCCGACGCGTCGCACGCGGTCTCGGCGGTGTCGGCAACTCGGGCGTGTGGCCGTCGTCGGTGATCCTCGGGATCCGGACGACCGTGTCACCCAGGCCTCCGTCGCCATACGATTCGGCGCCCTCGACCCTCCACTGCGGCTCGGGACCCTGCTCGACCCCGCTCGGGGCAGTGCCCTGTCCCTCAGTCACCCTGTTCCTCCTCGGCAGTTGCGTGGTCAGCAGCTGTCGCCGCCTCAGGCTTCTGGGTGTCAACGGTACCCTCCGGCACCACACCCGGCTCAATCGGTTCGAGCTCAGCGTCCTCAGCGCTCGACTCCGGGTTGAGGGCGATCACCGAGACGGCGTCCTCCCCGGACACCCCGACGAACTTCACGCCCATCGTGTCACGCCCCTTCGCAGGAACCTCTGCGACCGCCGAACGCGTGATCTGGCCGCTCACCTTGATCGCGATCACCTCGTCCGACTCCTGGACGACCAGCCCGCCGACCAGGGAGCCGCGATCCTCGTTGAGCTTCATCGCCTTGATGCCCAGGCCGCCACGGCCCTGCTGGCGGTACTCACTCACCGCCGTGCGCTTCGCGAAGCCGCCGTCGGTCACCGTGAACACGTAGCGATCGTCCTCCGGCATGTCCGCGTTGATCACCGACATGCTCAGCAGGGCGTCCCCGTCCCTGAACTTCATGCCGGTGACACCCGACGTCGCCCGACCCATCGGACGCAGCTGCTCGTCGTCCGCGGCGAACCGGATGGCCTGCCCCTTCCTCGAGACGAGCAGCACGTCATCCACCGGTGAACACAGCGCCGCGCCGATCAGTTCGTCGTCGGGCTCCCGGAAGTTCACCGCGATCACGCCCGCCTGGCGCGGCGAGTCGTACGCTCGCAGGTCGGTCTTCTTCACCAGCCCGTTGCGCGTGGCCAGCAACAGGTACGGCGCGTCGTCGTAGGTGCGCAGCGTGAGCACCTCCGCGATCCGCTCGTCCGGAAGGAAGCTGAGCAGGCCGGCCACATGGCCGCCCTTCGCGTCCCTGCCCGCCTCCGGCAGCTGCCAGACCTTCGCCCGGTACACCCGGCCCAGGTTCGTGAAGAACAGGATCCAGTGGTGGTTGGTCGTGGCGAAGAGGTGATCCACCTCGTCGTCGGCCCTCAGCGTCGCGCCGCGCACGCCCTTGCCACCCCGCTTCTGGGTGCGGTAGAGGTCGGTGCGGGTCCGCTTCGCATAGCCGCCGCGCGTGATCGTGACCACCATGTCGTCGTCGGGGATGAAGTCCTCATCGCTCAGGTCGCCGTCCGCGGCGATGATCCGCGTCCGCCGCTCGTCGCCGTACTTCTCGACGATCTCGGCCAGCTCCGTGCTGACGATCAGCCGCTGCCGCTCCGGCGTGGCCAGGATGTCCTTCAGGTCCTCGATCAGCGTCTCGATCTCGGCCAGCCGGGCGATGATCTGCTGGATCTCCATCGCGGCCAGCCGGCGCAGCTGGGTGTTCAGGATGTGCAGCGCCTGGTCGTCATCGACGCCGAGCAGGTCCTTCAGTCCCTCGCGTGCCGCATCGGCCGTCCGGGACGCCCGAATCAGAGCCAACACCTCGTCCAGCCGGTTCAGCGCAGCGACCAGGCCACGATCGAGGTGCGCCCGCTTCTCCGCCTCCTCCAGCCGGTACTGGGTGCGCCGCTGGATGACCTGGATCTGGTGCTTGATCCAGTGACTGATGAACTGGTCGAGCCGCAGCGTCCGCGGCACCTCGTCGACCAGCGCCAGCATGTTGCACCCGAAGGTGTCCTGCAGCTGGGTGTGCTTGTACAGGTTGTTCATCACCACGCGCGGCTGGGCGTCCCGCTTCAGCACGATCACCAGCCGCTGCCCGGTGCGGGCGGACGAGTCGTCGCGGATGTCCGCGATGCCGGTCAGCCGGCCCGCGTTCACCAGCTCGGCGATCTTCACCGCCAGGTTGTCCGGGTTGCACATGTGCGGCAGCTCGGTGACCACCAGCAGCGTCCGCCCGTTGCGGTCCTCCTCGATGTCGATGACCGCGCGCATGATCACCGAACCGCGCCCGGTGCGGTACGCGTCCTCGATGCCCTTGCGGCCCACGATCAGGGCGCCGTTGGGGAAGTCGGGACCCTGGATCCGCTCCATGGCCGCCTCGAGCAGCTCCTCCTTGGACGCCTCGGGGTGCTCCAGCGCCCACTGCACGGCGGAGGCCACCTCACGCAGGTTGTGCGTCGGGATGTTCGTCGCCATGCCCACCGCGATGCCCGTCGAGCCGTTCACCAGCAGGTTCGGGAACCGCGCCGGCAGCACCGTCGGCTCCATCTCGCGGTTGTCGTAGTTCGGCGTGAAGTCGACCGTGTTCTCGGTGATGTCGCGGACCATCTCCATGGCCAGCGGCGCCATCTTGCACTCGGTGTACCGCATCGCCGCGGCCGGGTCGTTGCCGGGCGAGCCGAAGTTGCCCTGGCCGGCCACCAGCTGGTGCCGCATCACCCACGGCTGCGCCAGGCGCACCAGGGTGTCGTAGATCGCCGAGTCGCCGTGCGGGTGGTACAGGCCCATCACCTCACCGACCACGCGGGAGCACTTGTTCCAGCCGCGGTCGGGACGGTAGCCGCCGTCGTACATGGCGTAGAGGACGCGGCGGTGCACCGGCTTCAGGCCGTCGCGGACGTCGGGCAGCGCACGCCCGACGATCACGCTCATCGCGTAGTCGAGGTAGGAGCGCTGCACCTCCACCTGGAGGTCGATCTCCTCGGTCTTCGCCATCGTGGGGGCGAGCGCCTGCTCGTCCTCGGGCGCCTGCGTTTCGACGTCCGTCGGTTCGTCGGGGCCGTCAGTCATTCAGGGTTCTCCTACTTCGCGGATCGTTGGTGCGGCTCAGATGTCGAGGAAACGGACGTCCTTGGCGTTGCGCTGGATGAAGCTGCGGCGCTGCTCGACGTCCTCCCCCATCAGGATCGTGAACATCTCGTCAGCGGCGGCCGCGTCCTCCAGCGTCACCTGGAGCAGGGCCCGCTTCTCCGGATCCATCGTGGTATCCCACAGGTCACCGGCGTCCATCTCGCCGAGGCCCTTGTAGCGCTGGATCGGATTCACGTTGGGCAGCTTCTTGCCCGCGCGCAGCCCGGCGTCGCGCAGGCTGTCCCGCTCGGCGTCGGAGTAGGCCAGCTCGTGCGCGGCGTTCGTCCAGCGCAGCCGGAACAGCGGCGGCTGCGCGAGGTACACGAAACCGCCGTTGATCAGCGGCTTCATGAACCGGAACAGCAGCGTCAGCAGCAGCGTGCGGATGTGCGCGCCGTCCACGTCGGCGTCGGCCATCAGCACGATCTTGTGGTAGCGAAGCTTGTCCACGTCGAAGTCGTCCTGCACCCCGGTGCCGAGGGTGTTGAAGATCGCCTCGACCTCTTTGTTCTGCAGGATCTTGTCCAGGCGGGCCTTCTCGACGTTCAGGATCTTGCCCCGGATCGGCAGGATCGCCTGCGTGCGCGGGTCCCGTCCGCCCTTCGCCGAGCCGCCGGCGGAGTCGCCCTCGACGATGAACACCTCGCACTCGGCGGGCTCTGTGGACGAGCAGTCGGAGAGCTTGCCGTACTGGCCCTTGTTGAGCAGCCCCTTGCGACTGCGGGCCAGGTCGCGCGCCTTGCGGGCCGCGACCCGGGCGGTGGCGGCGGCCTGCGCCTTGCGCACGATGTCCTTGCCGTCGTTCGGGTTCTTCTCGAACCAGTCACCGAGCAGGTCGTTGACCACCTTCTGCACGAACGATCGTGCTTCGGTGTTGCCGAGCTTGGTCTTGGTCTGGCCCTCGAACTGCGGCTCGGCCAGCTTCACCGAGATGATCGCGGTCAGGCCCTCCCGGATGTCGTCCCCTGAGACCCGGTCCTCGCGCTTCTTGATCATTCCCCAGGTCTCGCCCCACTTGTTCACCGTGTTGGTGAGCGCGGCCCGGAAGCCCTCCTCGTGGGTGCCGCCCTCGTGGGTGTTGATCGTGTTCGCAAACGTGTGGACGCTCTCGTTGAACGAGGTGTTCCACTGCATCGCCACCTCGAGGCTCATCTTCTGCTCCTCGGAGGCCGCGTCGATCGCGATCACGCTGGAGTGGATGGTCTCCTTCGAGCCGGTCAGGTACTTCACGTAGTCGATCAGGCCGTCGGCGTACTGGAAGGTCTGCTCGCGGACGCGCGGCGCCTCGTCCAGCGTGTCGTCGTCCTCGAGCGACGCGGTCTCCGCGCGCCGGTCGGCGATGGTGATCTTCAGGCCCTTGTTCAGGAAGGCCATCTCCCGGAACCGCGTGACCAGCGTCTCGTAGGAGTAGGTGGTGGTCTCGAAAATCGTCGGGCTCGCGTAGAAGGTGACGATCGTGCCGGTGGCGCTGGTCTCCTCCAGCTGCTCCAGCGGTCCGACCGGGTCGCCGAGGGTGAAGCTCTGCCGCCAGTGGTAGCCGTCCCGAAGCGCATCGACGGTCAGCGAGTCGGACAGCGCGTTCACCACCGAGACGCCGACGCCGTGCAGGCCTCCGGACACCTTGTAGCCACCGTCGCCGAACTTGCCGCCGGCGTGCAGCATGGTGAGGGCCACGGTGAGCGCGGAGATCTTCTCCTTGGGGTGCTCCTTGACCGGGATGCCGCGGCCATTGTCGGTGACGCGGATGCCGCCCCCGTCCAGCAGTTCGACCAGGATCGCGTCGCAGTAGCCGGCGAGCGCTTCGTCGACGGCGTTGTCCACCACCTCGTAGACCAGGTGGTGCAGGCCCCGCTCGCCGGTGGAGCCGATGTACATGCCGGGACGCTTGCGGACCGCCTCCAGGCCCTCCAGAACGGTGATCGCAGAGGCGTCGTAGCTGCCCTCAGCGACATGCGCGGCCTCAGCTGCGGACACAGCGGAGCTGGACTCGTCAGTCAACGCGGAACCTTTCGGACGTAAGAAAGCGCCACCTACCGATGGTTAGTGGCGGCACGCTCCAGAACGGAGACAGTCTAGCCGATCGGCCCCCAATTCCGGGGCTGCCAGGCCCATCATGTGGTCCTCAGCGGCCCGGATTGGCGTTTCGGAGCGCCTCGTGGGGGCTCAGTCAAGGTCGGATATGTGTACGGGGCCTCCAGACGGCCAGATGGGCCGTTTCCCGGTGTCTCGATCCGGCCACCGAAGCGGCGGGGTGTGACGGCGGGGACGATCGGGACTCGGCGGGTGGTCGGATCGCGTCACGGCACCGCCGGCGGGCCGGAGATCTCCCCGAGGTGGGTGCCCTCACCCGGGCCGACGATCGTGATCGCCCGCCGCGGCGCACGTTGCCACACCACCGCCCACCAGGCCGTCGCCTGCTTCGCCGCCCGGGTGGCGCACCAGGCTCCCCTCACGTCAGCAGCGGCGCCAGGGAAGGCCTTGGCCAGCGGCGGCTTGTGGTTTGGCGGGCCGTAGTTGTAGTCACGGAAGTCACCGACCGTACCCACTCCCCAGCCGAGCAGCGTCCGGCCGGGCAGGGCGGCCGCGCACAGACCCTGCACGGTGGTGGGGGAAGGGGTGACGGACGGGCTCGTGCTCGCCGTCCCCGCGGACGCCGACGATGCCGTGGACACTGTCGTCCGGGACGGCGCCGACGATGCGGGCAGGCCTCCGCCCGTCCACCCCGACGGCACGCCACAGCCGGCCACGCAGAGACCGAGGCAGGCGGTCAGCGCGAGACCCGCCGTCGCCTGCGTCCGGACCCTGTGCATGTCCCGACCGTAGCCCGGGACGTCCGCTGCTGTCGCCATGCCGTACCCACGCGGCCGGGTCCGCCGTCGTTGCGGCGCGAGCACGCAACGATCCCCCGGAAGCAACTCCCGGGGGATCGCGGTTAGGGAGGCCGGCTAGTGCGCGGTGTCGGCCGCGTCGCGGTGGCGTGCCGCCAGGACCTCGGTGTTCTGCAGGACGGCCTGCCTAGTCAGCGGGTACCAGAAGAACAGCACGAGGGCGACCCCCGCGTAGAGGACGCCGGGCACGAGGGTGGAGAGCATGTAGATGCCCGACACCGTCTCCGCCGCCTGGGTCGTGGTGCCGGCCTGGTAGCCGACCCAGCCCAGGGCCCAGCCACCGAGGCCGGCGGCCAGCGCCTGCCCGACCTTGCGGGCCCAGGAGTACACCGAGTACACGACGCCGTCGTTGCGCTGGTCGAAGAGCACCTCCTGGTAGTCGATCACGTCGGTGATGAACGCCCAGATCAGGGTGTTGAACACCCCGAAACCGAGGCCGGCCAGCACGGTCAGCACGATGAAGGCCACCGGGGAGTCGTGCAGGGGCAGGAAGAACAGCACCACGTAGACCACCGCTGCGAACCCGACACCGACACTGGAGAGCTCGCGCTTGCCGAATCGGCGGGCCAGCTTCGTCGCGAAGGGCAGCAGGACCAGGGTGGGCACCATCCCAGCGAGCGAGGCGACGCCCTGCAGCGCGCCGTTGTTGAAGTAGATCGCCCACAGGTAGGAGACGGTCGCCTGGACGAGCATCGTCGAGACCAGCAGGATCAGCGCGGCAGCGATGATCGCCACCATCGCGCGGTTCCTGCCCAGACTGGCCAGGGTGGCACCGAGGCCGGCGCTCTCAGACGCAGCCTTGGTGGGCAGTTGAACCCGCTCGGTGGACAGCTTGTAGCAGCCGAGGTAGGCGAGGATCGAGAGGACGGCGCACGCGACGGCGATCCAGAAGAATGCCTGCGCGACCACCTGGGTCTTGCCCGCTGCGTCCTTGGTGTAGATGAACAGGGGAACCGTGAACGAGATCAGCATCGCGGCGAAGAACGCCCCGAAGGTACGGAACACCGACAGCGAGGAGCGGTCGGTCGGATCGGGCGAGATCACCGCGGCCATCGAGCCGTAGGGGATGTTGACGGCGGAGTACAGGGCGCTCCAGAGCAGGTAGGTCACGGCGGCGTAGGCGATCTTGGCCCCGTCGCCCCAGCCGGCGGGGCCGGTCCAGTAGAGCAGGACGGACGCGACCGCGACCGGCACGGCGAACCGGATGATCCAGGGACGGAACCGGCCGTTCGGGCCCATCTTCGAGCGGTCCACCAGGCGCCCGACCGCGACGTCGATGAAGGCGTCGACCAGCCGGACGCCCATCATGATCGAGCCGGCGACGGCCGCGCTGATGCCCAGCACGTTGGTGTAGAAGATCAGCAGGAAGCTGGCGGCGAGAATGAACGAGAAGTCGTTGCCGAGGTCGCCGAAGGCGTAGCCGAGCTTGTCCCGCATCCCGAAGGGCCGGACGGAGGTCCGGGTCGGGGCCAGTTCTGGCGGGTTGGAGTTGGAGGTCGTCGTCACTGAAGATCCTTCGGTCTGGCACGGAGTGTGCGGTTGACCATGAATGTAGGAAGATGGCAACTTGTTGTGCACAAGTTGCCATCTGTTTCCATCGTCAGCGGCGAGCCGTCCACCGGGCCCGGAGCAGGTGCGCGGCGGCCTTGGGCCGGCGGTCGTGGGTGAACACGCCCTTCTTGTTGCCGTCCACCCGGAAGATGGCCCCCGAAGTGCGGAAATCGGCGAAATTCCAGACGTGCTCACCGACCACCGCGTCGAAGGAGTCGAACACCCGGTGGTTCATCTCCAGGTAGGCGGCCTGGTACTCCTCCGACCACGGGTCGGGGCTGTTCGAGTGCAGGCCCGCGATGGTGTCGGCACCGTACTCGGTAACGATGATCGGCTTGCCCTCCCCCGACCAGCCGGCCAGCTCGGCCCGCCAGTGCTCCTCGGCTGCGGGCAGGTCGTTGGTGTCGACGTACCACCCGTAGTAGCGGTTCAGCATGATCACGTCGGCCAGCGGCGCGAGCTTGCACCGCGGGTAGGGGCTCATCATCACGTTGACAAAGCTCACCGGACGGGTCGGGTCCAGCTCCCTGGCCAGCGCGAACAGCGGCGCGAAGTACTCCACCGAAGCGTCCGTGTGTGACTCGGGCTCGTTGGCGATCGACCAGAGCACGACGCACGGATGGTTCCGGTCCCGCGCGATCAGCTCACGGATCACGGCCTTGTGCGCGGCCTGGGCTGCGTTCCCGATCGTCTCGGGGGAGAAGGTCACCAGCGGTTCGCCACCGAAGATCCCTCCGGCGATGCCCATGTTCTGCCCGACGGCGGGGGTCTCGTCGATCACCACGATGCCGTGGCGGTCGGCGTAGTCGTAGACCTCCTCGGCGTAGGGGTAGTGCGAGGTGCGGAACGAGTTCGCCCCGATCCACTCCATCAGGTCGAAGTCGTGGACGAGGAAGGCGTCGTCGTGGCCCTTGCCCCGAACAGGCGTGTCCTCGTGGCGGCCGAAGCCCTGGAAGTAGAAGGGTTCGCCGTTGATCAGGAACTGTGTCCCACGCACCTCTACCGTCCGGATCCCCACCGTCTGGGTGTAGGAGTCGACCAGGCGCTGGTCCGCGTCCACCACGTCGACGACCGCAGAGTAGAGGTAACCGTCGCCGGGCGCCCACAGGTGCGGGTCGGGGACGCGCAGGTCGCCGGTGGCGCCGGACGCGCCGGCCACCGTGTGCCCGTCCGCGTCCCGCAACGTGACCCGGACCTCACAGGATGGATCGCCCACCACGGCGACCGCGTAGTGCACCACCCCTGTGCCGGCGTCGATGGCAGTCGTGACGCTCACCTCGTCGATGTGGGTCGCCGGGGTCGCGTACAGCCACACGTGCCGGTGCAGCCCGGCGAAGTTGAAGAAGTCGTGGAAGTAGGTCTGCCGGCGTCCGCTCGGGGTCTCGGTGATCACGCCCGGCGGCAGGGTGTCGAAGGTGAGCTCGTTGTTCACCACCGCGGTGATCCTGATCTCGCGCCCGGGCGCGGCCAGTGCGGTGATATCGGCCTCGAACGGGGTGTAGCCGCCCCGGTGCGACATCACCTCGGTGCCGTCGACCCAGACCACAGCGGCGTGGGTGGCGGAGTCGAACCGCAACATCACGCGCTGGCCGGCCCAGCCCCGCGGAACGAAGGCCGTGGTCTCGTACCAGGCGTCGCCGACGTGGTCGCGGCTCTCCGCGCCGGGAATGATGTCGTTGTAGCTGGCCGGGACGGCCATCTCGCGCGCATCCTGGAGCGGCGCCTGCGGCCAGCCCTCGCGGCGTCCCGCACCGGACGGGTCGAGGCGGAAGGACCACAGGCCGTCCAGCGACTTGCGCTCTCGGGTTGGGGTGTCCTGGGGACGAAGCATCGGGGTCTCCTCACTGTCCGCGCCGTCGCGGGCTTCCGCAAGTCTCCGTGGCTCACCGATATTCTGGCAACAGTTGCCACGATTTGCCATAGTGGGTGGACAGGTCAGGAAGTATCGTGCGCGGGTGAGCACTGCAGTCACCGCACCACCACGCCACGCGTGGATCGACGCCTCGGCCGGCGTGGCCGGGGACATGCTGCTCGGCGCCCTGGTGGACGCCGGCGCGAATCTCGCGCGGGTGGCCGCGGCCGTGGACGCGGTAGCGCCCGGCACTGTGGCACTCAGCTCCCACGAGGTGCAGCGCGCGGGCCAGCGTGCCACCAAGGTGGAGGTCACCCCGCTGGTGGAGAGCCCCGACCACCGGCACTGGAGCGACATCCAGGAGCTGCTGGCGATCGCCGAGCTGCCCGATCGCGTCCGGACCCGTGCCCACGACACCTTCGCGGCCCTGGCTACGGCCGAAGGCCGCGCACACGGCATCGACCCTGACCAGGTGCACTTCCACGAGGTCGGGGCCTGGGACTCGATCGCCGACGTCGTCGGAGTCTGCGCGGCCCTGGAGGACCTCGGCGTCGCGTCCGTCAGCGCCGGGGCTGTCGCGGTGGGCACAGGGGCGGTGCACGCAGCGCACGGGCTGATCCCCGTCCCCGTGCCCGCGGTGGCTGAGCTCGCACTCGGCTGGCGCGTTCGTTCCGGGGGCGAGGGCGAGCTGGCCACGCCGACCGGTATGGCCCTGGTTCGCGCGCTGGCGGAGCGGTGCGAGGACCTGCCAGAGCTCGTCCCGGATGCGGTCGGCGTGGGCGCCGGCACCCGCGACATCGAGGGCCGGCCCAACGTCGTGCGGGTGGTGCTCGGCGCCAGGGAGGACGCCGGTGCCGCGTCCGCGATGGTCCTGCTCGAGACGAACGTCGACGACCTCGACCCGCGCCTGTGGCCGGGCGTCCTCGCCACTCTCATGGATGCAGGCGCGGCCGACGCCTGGCTCACGCCGATCCTGATGAAGAAGGGGCGCCCCGCGCACACGCTCAGCGTGCTCTCCGTCCCACCGGACGCGGACGCGCTGGAGTCGCTCGTGTTCGAGCTGGTGCCGACCCTCGGCGTGCGGCGAATTCCGGTGGCGCGGACGGCGCTGGAGCGAATGGTGGCGCGGGTCGAGGTGGACGGCGTGCCCGTGCGGGTCAAGCTCGGCCTGCGTGGCGACCTGGTGACGAGCGCGACCCCGGAGTTCGCGGACGTGGCCACGCTGGCCCGGGTTCGCGGGACGACCCAGCGCTCCGCCCTCGGGCTGGCCGCGCAGGCGGCGTCCGCGTCCGGATATGTGGTGGGGTCGCCGCTGCCCTGAGCCTGCGGTGGGGGCGGCAGCGGTGCGGCTGGACGGTAAGGGGACGGCAGCGGTGCGGCTGGACGGTAAGGGGACGGCAGCGGTGCGGCTGGACGGTAA
>CAYNLD010000002.1:74931-331449 GCA_964397985.1 uncultured Propionibacteriaceae bacterium
GGGGACGGTTCTTCTTGCGGTCCACAGCGTCACCCGCCCCAACCGGTAGGGGTGGACGGAAAGGAGAACCGTCCCCTTCTCGGCCAGGGACGCCCGTACACGCGGCCCGGCGAGTGGCGTTCCGCTCAGCGCGGCGCGGCGATCTGGGCGGCCAGGTGACCGGCGCCGAAGCCGTTGTCGATGTTCACCACGGCCACGCCAGGCGCGCAGGCGTTGAGCATCGTGAGCAGTGCCGCCAGGCCTTCGAAGGACGCGCCGTAGCCGACCGACGTCGGGACGGCCACCACCGGCGCGCTGACCAGGCCGGCGACCACGCTGGGCAGGGCACCGTCCATGCCGGCCACGACGACGACCACCGCCGCGCTGCGCAGCAGGTCGAGCCGGCGCAGGATGCGGTGCAGGCCCGCCACGCCGACATCCGCGACGAGTTCGGTGGAACGCCCGAGCAGCTGGGCCGTCCGCTGGGCCTCGTGCGCCACCGGCAGGTCGGAGGTGCCGGCTGCGGCCACCACCACCAGTCCCCCGGACGGTTCAGGCGGGACAGCGGGCCACCAGAGCAGGCGGGAATCCGGATCGTGACCGGCGTCGGGAAGAGCCTGCAGGATGGCGGCCGCGCGCTCGGCGTCCGCTCTGGTGAAGATCGTGCGGGCGTCCTTCTCGCGCAGGGCGGCGGCGATCGTGCGCAACTGGTCGGGGGTCTTGCCCTCGCAGTAGATGGCTTCCGGGTAGCCGCGGCGCTGCGTCCGGTCGAGGTCGAGGTCGGCGATCGCGCGCAACTCCTCCGGAGGCTGCCAGGCGGGGTCAGCCACGGGTCACCAGCGGCAATGTGAACGCACCGGACTGGACGCCGGCGAGGTCCACGCTGACGAACCGGAAGCCGGCCGCCCGCACGCCGCTGCGGATCGCTGTCCGGACGGGCTCGGTGACCGCGCGGACGAGGTCGTCCGCGGGCAGTTCGATCCGGGCGATCTCGCCGTGGTGGCGCACCCGGGCCTCGGCGAAGCCAAGTTCGTGCAGCACCTCCTCCGCGTCCTCGATCTGGCGCAGTTTCGCGGCGGTCACCGGCTCGTGGTGCGGGATCCGGGACGCAAGGCACGGTGCGGCTGGCTTGTCCGCGGACGCCAGACCGAGCGCACGGGCGACGCGGCGGACGTCCGACTTGCCCAGGCCGGCTTCGGCGAGCGGGCGCAGCACCCGGTGGTTGGTGGCCGCCTTCGCACCCGGCCGGTCGGGCCGTACGGCGTCGTCCGCGTTCTCGCCGTAGGCGACCGCAGTGAGGCCGTAGCGGGCGGCCACCTCGTCGTCGATCCGGCTGAACAGCTCGGTCTTGCAGTGGTAGCAGCGGTCGGGACCGTTCGCCCGGTACTCCGGACGCTCCAGCTCGTGCGTGGAGAGCTCGACCAGCGGGGCACCGATGCCGGCGGCCACCTCATGGGCGGCCCTTCGCTCGGACGCGGCCAGGCTTGCCGACACGCCCAGGATCGCCAGCGTCCGGTCGGGTCCGAGGGCGCGCGTAGCGAGGGCGAGCAGTACCGAGGAGTCGACGCCACCGGAGAACGCCACGCCCAGCCGAGCCGGTGAACCGAGTCGCGCCTCGACGCGTCCGGCCAGTTCGGCGACGTCGTCGCTCAACACCGTGGTCATGGTCACCTCCTCATGCTCGCACCACAACACCCGATCCGGATCCCCGGGTCAAGCCTGGAACAGCGACCCGTGGACGGAAAGGGGACGGTTCTCCTTTTCGGCCACCCCGTCCCGGACGCCCCGGGTGGACGGAAACAGAACCGTCCCCTTATCGGCCAGGCAGCTCCCGGGGGAAGCCTCAGGCCATGACCTCACTGCGGTCGCCGGACCAGAGGGTGTGGAAGGTGCCGGGCCTGTCCACGCGTCCGTAGGTGTGGGCGCCGAAGAGGTCCCGCTGGCCCTGGATCAGGGCGGCCGAACTGCGTTCGGCGCGCAGACCGTCGTAGTAGGCGAGGCTGGACGCGAACGCAGGCGCCGGCACGCCGCTCAACGCGGCCTGCGCGACCACGCGCCGCCAGGCCGCCAGGCCGTCAGCCACAGCCTTCGCGAAGTACGGATCGGCGATCAGCAACGCCAGACCGGGGTCGCGCTCGTAGGCCTCCGTGATCCGGTTCAGGAACCGGGCCCGGATGATGCACCCACCGCGCCAGATCCGGGCCATCGCGCCCCGATCGATGCTCCAGCCGTACTCGGCGCTCGCCGCCGCGATCTGGTCGAAGCCCTGGCTGTACGCGACGACCTTGGACGCGTACAGCGCGAGCCGCACGTCCTCGATGAACCGGGCGCGGTCGTCCACGGAGATCGGCGCGGCGTCCGCAGGCAGCATGGCCCGGGCAGCCTCGCGCTGCGGCAACGAGCTGGACAGGGCCCGCGCGAACGTCGCCTCTGCGATCCCCGTCACCGGGACGCCCAGGTCGAGCGCGCTCTGCACGGTCCAGCGTCCCGTGCCCTTCTGGCCGGCCTGGTCGACCACGACGTCGATGAACGGACGTCCGGTCTCCGCGTCGGTGTGGTGCAGCACCTCGGCGGTGATCTCGATCAGGAACGACTCCAGGTCGCCGGTGTTCCACTCGGCGAAGATGTCACCCAGCTCCGCGGGGGACGCCCCCAGCCCCTGCCGGAGCAGGGTGTAGGCCTCGCCGATCAACTGCATGTCGGCGTACTCGATGCCGTTGTGCACCATCTTCACGAAGTGGCCGGCGCCGTCCGGGCCGACGTGGGTGCAGCACGGGACGCCGTCCACGTGCGCGGAGATCGACTCCAGCAGCGGGCCCAGGCTCGCGTACGACTCCGCCGGCCCGCCGGGCATGATCGCCGGACCGTTCAACGCGCCCTCCTCGCCGCCGGAGATCCCGGCACCGACGAACAGCAGCCCCTTCTCCGCGAGTGCGGCCTCGCGCCGGATCGTGTCCGGGAAGTGCGAGTTCCCGCCGTCCACGATGATGTCGCCCGGTTCCAGGAAGGGCACCAGGGAGTTGATCGTGGCGTCCGTCGCGTCCCCTGCCTTCACCATCAGCACCATCCGGCGCGGCCGCTTCAGGCTCGCCACGAACCCCGCCAGGTCGTCGGAAGGGACGAACGCCCCCTCCCCGCCGTGTTCCGCCACCAGATCGTGGGTACGGGACGCGGTCCGGTTGTACAGCGCCACCGTGTGTCCGTGACGAGCGAAGTTGCGCGCGAGGTTGCTGCCCATCACGGCAAGGCCGACCACGCCGATGTCGGCGGTGGCGGTGAGATCAGAGGTCATTGGATTCGCTCCTGTGGGTTCCTGTTGCTCGGTACGTACCCAATCAACCAGCACGCCGGGCCCGACTCAACCTGTTGCCGCTGGTTGCTTGGGAGCGCCGGGCCGCTGGGCGGACGCAGTGACGGCCTCGTCCGCGTGAAGGCACCGGGGCAGGAGCCCGCGGATCCACCGCGTCGTCCGTCCGCTCCTCTACTCTGGTCGGGTGACGGAGCAGCCGCGAGTCGCGGTCACCATCTACGACGTGGCGAAGGCCGCCGGCGTGGCGCCATCCACGGTGAGCCGCACCTTCGCGCGGCCCGGACGGGTTAACGCCGATACCGCCGCCCGGATCCGGCAGGTGGCCACCGAACTCGGCTATCGCGCGAACCCCGTCACGCAGGCACCGGTCACGGCACAGACGAGGCTGCTCGCCCTGATGGTCTCCGACGTCGCCAACCCGTTCTACTCCCAGCTGATCCGGGGTGCCCAGCTGGCCGCCACCGACGCAGGGTACGAGATCCTGCTGGCGGACTCCCGCGAGTCCAGCGCCAGGGAGCGGGCCACCCTCGAGCGGCTCGTCCCTGTGGTCGAGGGGTTCGTGATCGGGAGCTCGCGGATGTCCGACTCGGCCCTGCGGACGATCGCGAAACAGCGTCCGATGGTGGTGCTGAACCGCGCCCTGATCGACGTGCCGAGTGTCGTCACCGACAATGTGAGCGGCGCGCACGCCGTGGTCGAGCTGCTGCGTGACCTCGGCCACGACGCCGCCACCTACGTGGCCGGGCCGGAGGCCTCCTGGGCGGACGGCGTCCGCTTCCGGAGCCTGCGCGACCACGGGGCGCACGCCGGCCTGACCGTCTCCCGGATCGGGCCGTTCCTGCCCACCTTCGAGGGTGGCCTTGCTGCGACGCGGACGCTGCTGGAGAAACTGCCGTCCGCCGTGATCGCGTACAACGACCTGATCGCGGTCGGGGTGATGCACGGGTTACTCCGTGAAGGCGTGGCAGTGCCCGAACAGGTGAGCGTGGTCGGCTTCGACGACATCCTGATCTCGCGAATCTCGCTGCCGACGCTGACCACTGTGGCTGCGCCGATGCGGCAGCTGGGTACCACGGCGGTGAAGAACGTCGTCGCCCTGATCAACGGCGCACGGCACCGCAGCACGGAGGCGCTGGTGATGCCCGTGCAGCTGAAGGTGCGTGGCTCGACCGCTCAGCGCAGCCGGAAGAGGGTCTCCCCCGCGTTGGGCACGACCATCGTGTCCGGGTCGGCCTCGTAGGCAGCCAGGTCGAACCCGGCCGGGTCGAGGTAGCCGAGGTTCGCCTTCCGGACGCGCGCCTCGTCGATGCCGGTGCACAGCGTCACGTCCACCCGGCAGTGTTCCCCGTCCACCGGGTTCCAGGTGCCGGCTCCGCGCAGGTGCGTGCTGTGCGCCAGCACTCCCCAGTGGACGTCGGCGAAACGGTCCCACTGGCCGACGAAGTAGTCACGGCAGTGGTAGCCGATCTCGTAGATCTCCTGGTGCACGAAGGAGATCTCGCGCACGTGCGGCGCGTACAGGATCACCTCGCCGCCATCCGCCACGACCGGCTCCAGCTTGTAGAAGCCCTTTGCTGCCGTCCAGATGTCCTCGTACTTCTCGGGGATCAGGGAGACGACGCGCCGCACCGGCGCGTCGAGGTAGCGGACGTGGGTCTGCGCCGCCACCTGCGCGGCCGCGGCCCAGGCCGCCCGGCTGTCACCGAACGAGGCGGCGTGCAGGTCGTAGCTGCCGGACTTCGCGACCACGCACAGGGCGAGCTTCTGCGCGGGGATCATCGCAGCGGCCTCGTCGATCAGCGCCCGCACCGGGGTGACCGCCAGCGTCCCGATGATCTCTGCGCTGGTGATCAGGGCACCCACCCAGTGGGTGAGGTCGATGATCTCCTGCCCGGCGATACCGGGGAAGAAGTACTTGTTGCCGCCGGAGAAGCCGACCACCTCGTGCGGGAAGACCGGCCCGACGACGAGCGCGACGTCGTGCTCGACCACCACCCGGTTCAACGACACCTTCGCCGCGACGGCGAGCAGCCCGCCGCTGAGCTCCTCGACCCGGCGGGCGCTGATCTCGCCCAGCTCGACGAACGTCTCCGGCTTCCACCACTCGTGGTTCAGCACGGTCAGCCCGGGGTAGGTCGCGGCCAGTCCGCGCTCCTCATAGCCGAGGTGGTGGGCGAGCGCGGCCTCGCTCATCGCCACGTGGGTGCCCAGGGCGACCACGGCGGTGAGTTTCGTGACCCGTCCGGCGAGGGTCGTGCAGACGGCGTCCAGCAACAGCGGCAGCGGGCTGGAACGGGTGCCGTCCGGGATCACCAGGCAGACGCTCTTCCCGTCCAGGTCGGCGGCGTCCAGTTGCTCGCGGACGAAGCCGCGCAACTCGTCCTCGCTGAGGGTGGTGCCCGGTCCGCCGACCAGCGCGGCGCCCGCGGCGAGTTCTGCGACCTGCTCGCTCATGGCCCCCACCCTGCTCCCGGCGCCGCGTTCCGGCAACACCCGGCGGCAACACCCGGCAACGCCCCGGCCGAAAAGGGGACGGTTCTCGTTTCCGTCCACTTCGTCGATCCGCGGCGCTGGTGGCCGAGAAGGGAACCGTTCCCCTTTTCGGCCACCTCGTGGATCCGCGGCGCTGGTGGCCGAGAAGGGAACCGTCCCCCTTTTCGGCCGGGGACGGCAACACCCGGCAACGCGTGTGCCGGAGCCGGGCCGGACGACACGATGGACGCCATGACCAGCCAGTTGAGCGCCGCACCCCGCCTCCAGTTGCATCCTGACCGGATGCTCCCTTCCGACCCGGTGCTGAGGTCGCTGGCCCGGGAACTCTACGAGAGCGTCCGCGCGTTGCCGATCTACTCTCCGCACGGGCACGTGCCGGCCCAGTGGCTGGCCGAGGACGAGCCTTTCGCCGACCCGACGTCCCTGCTGATCACCCCCGACCACTACGTGACCCGGTTGCTGCACGCCAGCGGGATCGGGCTGGACCGGCTCGGCGTCGGCCAGTCCGCGTTCGGCCCCGCACAGTCCCGCGAGGCGTTCCGGACCCTGTGCGCCCACTGGCACCTCTACCGCGGCACCCCGGTCCGGTTCTGGCTGGAGTCCGAACTCGCCGAGATCTTCGACATCGACCTCGCCCCGACCGCAGAGACCGCGGACGCCCTGTACGACGCGATCGCCGAGCGCCTCGCCACCCCGGACTTCCGGCCACGGGCGCTGTACGAGCGCTTCGGCATCCAACTCCTGGCGACCACAGACGACCCCTGCGACGATCTCCACCACCACGCCCGCCTCGACGCCGACGAGACCTTCACCGGACGGGTCGTGCCGACGTTCCGGCCGGACGCCTACCTCGAGCCCGCCCGCGCCGACTGGAACGCCCGAATCGACCGGCTCGGCGAGGTGAGCGGCGTCGACGTCGACAGTTTCGCCGGGTGGGTGGCCGCGATGGAGAACCGGCGGGCGTACTTCAAGGCGCACGGCGCCATCTCATCCGACCACTCGCACGCGGACGCACGGGTCGAGCCGCTGGACGATGCCGAGGCCGAGCGCCTCTACGCGCTCGGTCGCCGCAGCGCGATCACACCGGCCCAGGCCGACACCCTTCGCCGCGCCTTCCTGTTCGAGCAGGCCCGGATGGCCGCCGATGACGGCCTGGTGTTGACGATGCACCCCGCGGTGTACCGCAACCACCACCCGGCCACCTTCGCCGGCTACGGCGCCGACGTCGGCGCGGACATCCCGCTCCAGGTGGAGTTCACCCGGGCCGTCCAGCCGATGCTGGCAGCGTTCGGCACCTCACCCGGCTTCCAGGTGGTGTTCTTCACCATCGACGAGACCGTCTACGCCCGCGAACTGGCACCGCTGGCCGGCTTCTACCCGAGCGTGTTCGTCGGGGTGCCATGGTGGTTCATCGACGCCCCGGACGCGATGGCGCGCTTCCGCGCGTCCGTCAGCGAGACCGCGGGCTTCACCCGCACGTCCGGCTTCATTGACGACACCCGCGCCTACCTCTCCATCCCGGCCCGGCACGACCTGAGCCGCCGGATCGACGCCGGCTTCCTCGCCCGCCTCGTCGCCGAGCACCGGCTCAGCATGGACGAGGCCCTGCAGTCCGCCCACGAGCTCGTTATCGGCAACCCCAGAAGGGCGTTCAAGCTATGACCGCAGCCGCTCAGACCCTGTCCCGCGCCCGCCACGGGCGGCCCGCCGCGCCGGTGCGGATCGTGCACCTCGGTGTCGGCAACTTCTTCCGCGCCCACCAGGCCTGGTACACCGAGCACGCCCCGGATGCCGCCGAATGGGGCATCGCAGCCTTCACCGGCCGCTCGGCTGCGGTCGCCGACGAGCTGCGTCCGCAGGACGGCCTGTACACCCTGATCACACGCGGCGCGGTCGGTGACGAGTTCGAGGTGATCTCGAGCCTTTCCGCGGTCCATGCCGCCGAAGAGCACGCGGCGCTGCTGGGCTACTTCCGCTCCCCCGCGCTCGCGATCGTCACGCTCACCGTCACCGAGGCCGGCTATCGCCGCGGCGCTGACGGCGGGCTCGACCTGGCCGCTGCGGACGTGGCAGCGGATCTCGCTGCACTGCGCGCCGCGCCGGACGCTGCCGTCCGCACTGCCCCCGGACGGCTCGTCGGCGGCCTCCTGGCCCGTCGCGCTGCGGGCCTCGGTCCGCTCGCGATCGTGTCCTGCGACAACCTGTCCGGCAACGGGGAGGCCCTGGCTCGCGTGGTCTACGACCTGGCCGTCGAGGTGGACCAGACCCTGGTCGGCTGGATCGCGGCGAATGTCCGCTTCGCCACCACCATGGTCGACCGGATCACCCCCGCCACTACGGCCGAGCACCGCGCGGCCGTGCGGACCGCCCTCGGCATCGCCGACGCAGCCCCGGTGCCCACCGAGCCGTTCGCCGAGTGGGTGATCCAGGGCGAGTTCCCCGCCGGACGCCCGGACTGGGTCGACGCCGGCGCCCGGATCGTGCCGGACGTTGTCCCGTTCGAGCGCCGCAAGCTGGCCCTGCTGAACGGCTCGCACTCGCTGCTGGCGTACGCGGCCACCATCGCCGGCCACGAGACGGTCGCCGACGCCATCGCCGATCCCCGCTGCCGCGGCTGGGTCGAGCAGTGGTGGGACGAGGCGTGCGCGCACCTGCCGCTGCCCGCCGACGACCTGGACGCGTACCGCGAGGCGCTGCTCGAGCGCTACCACAACCCGAACATCCGCCACGCTCTGGCGCAGATCGCCTCCGACGGCTCGCTGAAGCTTCCGGTGCGGATCGTTCCCACCCTGAGGGCTGAGCTCGCGGACGGGCGGGTACCCGAGGGCGCGTGCCGCGCGGTCGCGGCCTGGGTGCTGCACCTTCGCGGTGTCGGCGCCCCAGTGAAGGACGTGAACGCGGAGGCGCTGGCGCCGCTGGCCGCCGGAAGCCTGGCGGAGTCCGTCGCTGCCGTGCTCGCACACCTCGGTCTCGCCGACGTCCCGGACCTGGCCCGTGCCGTCCACGCGCTCGCCGGAGAACTGCTGTCACTCGCCCGCTGAGGACCCCGGCCGCGTGCCTGGCCCGGGTCGCGGTTGTGCGCCGGCCCCGGGGTGGTCCCGGCTGCGGAGTGCCGGGACCCCGGACGGTGCACCGCTTGCCATAATGGCAAGCGGTGCAACGAGTTGCCAGGAGAGGTGGGCATGAGCCAGCAGTCCGTGACCATGCGGGACGTCGCAGAGCGGGCCGGCGTCGCGGTGTCGACGGTTTCCCGGGTGATGACGAACCCGGAGCGAATCAGCGCGACCACCCGTCAGCTCGTCCTCTCCGCCGCCCGCGAGCTGGGCTACCGGGGCGCGTCGCGTCCGCCGGCGGGACGGGGTTCGATCGCGCTGGTGGTGCCCGACATCACCAACCCGTTCTATTTCGACGTGATCCGTGGCTCACAGGAGCGACTGCGCGATTCCGGCTACACCCAACTGCTGGTCGACACCGAGGAGTCCCCCCACGCCGAACTGGCCGCGCTGGACGCCCTGGCCGGCTCGTGCGCCGGCGCGATCCTCGCCGCCACCCGGCTGTCCGATGAGCAGGTGCGCGCGCTGGCCGAGCGGCTGCCGCTGGTGACGGTCAATCGTCATATCGACGAGATCCCTTCCGTACTGGTGGACACCCCGACCGCCTACGGGCAGGCGGTCGACCACCTCGTCTCCTACGGCCACCGCCGCATCTGCTACGTCGCCGGTCCCGAGGGCTCCGCGTCCAGTCGCCAGCGCTGGGCCGCAGCCGAGGCTGCCGGACGCAGGCTGGGCGCGGACGTGATCCGGATCGGCCCGTTCAACCCCAAGCCGAACTCGGGCGCGGCCGCTGCGGACGCACTACTCGCCTCCGGCGCCACCGCCGGCCTGGCGTTCAACGACATCCTCGCCATCGGCATGCTGCAACGGTTCGCCGCCCGCGGCATTCGCGTCCCCGACGAGGTCAGCGTGGTCGGCTGCGACGACATCTTCGGCGCCGACTTCTGCTCGCCGCCGCTGACCACGATCACCGCTCCCACCCGCCGGATCGGCAGCGAGGCCACCTCGATGCTGCTCGCCCTCGCCGGGGGCACCGAGCCGCGCCTGGGACGCCTGGTCGAGTTGCCGGTGCACCTGACCGTCCGGCAGTCGACCGGTCCCGCGCCGGCGTAGGCAACTCCCGGCAAGCGGTCGCCGCCGTGCATCGGCTGCTGCCACGATCGAGTCGCAGGCATCCGCAGGAGGAGATGTGATGGAGTTCCGCAAGGACGCACAGTGGTCGCTCGTCGTGCCCACCAGCATGGGGGTACGGATCACCCCGGAGGCGGGCCAGACCGTGCACAGCAGCGACCGGTTCCTGCTCCAGGCCACCTCGGCGGAGTCCAACGTGGCCAGCGTCGCGTCCCACCTCGGGCTGCCGGTGAAGGTGCTGACGAACTTCGTCGCAGGGAGCCCGATCTCTGCCCTGATCAAGGCGAACCTGCGGGCGCGCGGCATGGTCTTCGAGGGCCCGGACGTGCCGCAGGGCGGCGCCTGGGGCTACCGGCACCAGTTCAACATCGCCGACTCCGGCTACGGCCACCGCGGCCCGCGGGTGTGGAACGACCGCGCCGGCGAGGTCGGCCGGACCCTGGACATCGCCGACTTCGACACCGAGCGACTCTTCGGCACCGAGGGCGTCCAGATCCTGCACCTGTCCGGGCTGATCAGTGCGCTCTCGCCGCAGACCAGCAGGTTCTGCGTGGAACTCGCACGGGCGGCGAAGGCGCACGGCACCGCGGTCTCGTTCGATCTGAACTACCGGGCGTCCTTCTGGAAGGGGCGGGAGGACGAACTGCGGGCGGCGTTCACCGAGATCGCCGGCCTGGCCGACATCCTGATCGGCAACGAGGAGGACTTCCAGCTCGCCCTCGGAGTGGCCGGTCCCCAGGCCGGCGGCGAGGCGGTCACCGACCAGCTGGACGGCTTCGTCGCGATGATCGAGCGGGTCCGCGAGCGGTACGGCAACGCTTCGGTGTTCGCCACCACGCTGCGTGAGGTGCTCAGCGCGAACCGCCATCTGTGGGGAGCGATCGTGCGCAGCGGCGACGAGGTGTGCACCGTGGCGCCGCGCGAGATCGGCGTCCTGGACCGGATCGGCGGCGGGGACGGCTTCGTCGGCGGGCTGCTGTACGGCTTGCTGCGCGGCTGGTCGGTCGAGGACGCGACCCACTTCGGCTGGGCCTCCGGTGCCTATGCCGCCACCTGTCTCACCGACTACGCCACCCCCGCCGACGAGGCGGCGATCTGGTCGATCTGGGAGGGCAACGCCCGCGTCGTTCGCTGAGGGCGTGACTCCGGCCGTGGCGATCCGGCGATCGCCGCGACTAGCGTTGCCGCATGGGTGAGGTGCTCCCGTTCCGGCGCGAGGAAGCGGTGCCGCGTCCCGAACCGCTGTGGCGCGAGGCCGTTGGCGGCCAGCTGCGGGAGGAGCGACTCGACCGCGACCAGCGCCTGGTCGACGTCGCCGACCGGGCCGGAGTGTCCGCCCAGTACCTCTCCGAGGTGGAGCGTGGCCTCAAGGAGCCGTCGTCCGAAGTGCTGGCGGCCGTCGCCGGTGCCCTTGACCTGAGGGTCTCCGAGCTGGCGTCCCGCGCCGCCCTCCGCCAACGCCGCATCCCCCGCTCCCCGGTCTGCCTCGCCGCCTGACCCGCGTCCTGACCGTCCGGGACGTCGGTGTCGCGATCCGGCCACCCATCCCGTCCCACGCGCCCCTGTCGTCCCACGCAGGACGTTCGGCGGCCGAATCACGACGGCTCCCGAGAGTGCAGGCTCACCCGTGCGGCACCAGTACCTGGTCGACCACGCCGTAATCGATGGCCCGCTCCGCGGTGAGCACCAGTTCCCGCTCGGTGTCGGCGCGCAGCTGGGCCGGCGTCCTTCCGGTGTGCCGGCTGAGCAACTCCTCCTGCAGCGCGCGGACCCGCGCCATCTCTTCCGCCTCCACGATCAGGTCGGGGACGGCACCACGCCCACCCTCGGTCGCCGGCGCGTGGATCACCACCCGGCCGTGGGGCAGAATCCGACGCGCGCCCGCCGCGCCACCGGCCAGCAGGACGACGGCGGACGCCACCACCTGGCCCACGCACGTTGTCTCTACCGCCGGACGGACGAACTGCATCGCGTCGTAGATCGCCAGCGTCGCGGGGATCGAACCGCCGGGCGAGTTCAGGTACAGCGAGATCGGTGCGTCCGGGCTCTCGTTGGCCAGGTGCAGCAACTGCGCGATCACGGCGTTGGCCACACCGTCGTCGATGGCTGTGCCGAGGTAGATGATCCGATCGGCCAGCAGCCGGCTGTAGACATCGACGGTGCGCTCGCCGGCGTTCGTGCGCGTGGTCACGTAGGGGATCGTGTAGCTGCTCACGACGGCTGCCCCAGACCGACCGGACGGACGCGGGTGGGCAGCACCTCGTCGATGCTGGTGATGATCCGGTCGATGAAGCCGTACTCGAGCGCCTCTGCTGCGGTGAACCATCGATCGCGGCGCGAGTCGGCCTCGACCTTGTCGACCGGCTGGCCGGTGTCCTCCGCGATGCAGGCCAGCACCACGTCCCTGGTGTTGCGCAGGTCGGCGGCCTGGATCGCGACGTCCATCGCTGAGCCGCCGATGCCGCCCGACCCCTGGTGCAGCAGTACCCGGGCGTGCGGCATCGCGTACCGCTTGCCCGGCGTGCCGGACGACAGCAGGAACTGGCCCGCGCTGTAGGCCATACCCAGGTCGATCGTGGCGACGTCGTTGGGGATGGTGCGCATGCAGTCGCGGATCGCCAGCATGCCGGGCACCGAGCCGCCGGGAGAGTTGATCAGGAAGCGGATGTCGGCCTTCGGGTCGGCTGCGGAGAGTACCAGCAGGGCGTTGCACAGCCGGTTGGTGTTGTGGTCCTCCAGGGGCTCGCCGAGGAGGATCGTGCGCTGCTCGAACAGCGCCTCGACCAGGCGGTCGTCCAGGCTCGGAACCCGGGTCGTGTCGTGATTCATGCCGACAGCCTGCGTCCGCCCACTCCGGATCCGGATGCCACGCTGCCCAGAGCGGATCCGCCGACGGCGGACGCCCGGCAGCCCGGACGGGCCGGACGGGGTCAGCCGGCGTGGCGCGGGGAGCGATCCGGTCGGGAGCGAGGGTGGCTCGGCTCGCTCAGAGCCGTGCCTGCCACTTGTCCGTCCAGACGAGGTCGTTGGGTGTGCCCCGGAACTCCGACTCCCCGGTGAGCTTGTCCACGACCAGCCGGATCGTGTCGGGGTTGTCGTGGTAGGCGTTCACGTAAGCCTTCAGCATCGTGGCGTCGTGCAGGTGGGTCGTGTAGTTGAGCGACACCATCACCGTGGGCACCTCGTGGACGTACCACGGGCAGTCGGTGCTCATGGGCGTCTTCCAGCGGATCCGGTAGTTGTTCTCTGCCGCGTAGCCGACGATGTTGGCGACGATGATTGCCGCGTCGACCTCGTCTCTGTACTTCATTGTCGGACCCTTGATCCGGCTCAGACCGTCGTTCAGGGTGACCGCGAAGCCCCGGCGTTCCAGCTCTGCCGTGAAGTCCGCCAGCGCACCCTGGCTGGCCTCGTAGATGCCGCCCGCGTCCGCCTCGAGGTAGTAGAGGCGGATCCGGCGATGGGTCTGCGGGGTCAGGGGCAACTGCCCGAGGGTGTTCTTCACCAGGGTGATGGACGCATCCGCAGCCTCGGCCCGCCACTGCAGGTGCTCGGGACAACCCACCACCGCCAGGTCCGCGCGGGGGCGCAGTAGCGTGCCGTCCGCCTGCTTGCGGTGCAGGTTGAGCTTGGCCTTGAGCCCGAGGTTGCGGCGCACGGCGTCGTCCAGGCGCGCGGGGGTGATCACGCCGGTGCGCACGCCGTCCAGCATGAAGCCGAAGTCCTCCGCGATGTCGTTGAAGAACAGGAACATGTCGCAGCCGGACGCGATCGCGCGCGGCACGTAGTCCTGCCGGCGCATCGCAGAGGTCATGCCGAGCATGTGACTGGCGTCGGTGATGACCAGGCCGTTGAAACCCAGCCGGGTCTTCAGCAGGCCCTGGATCAGCTCGGGCGCGAGCGTCGCCGGCATCACGTCCGCGTCGGTGAGGGACGGGTCGAGCAGCCGTGAGTACGCCGGGAGCGCGATGTGGCCGGCCATGATCATCTCCACACCACCGGCGACGTGCTCGGCGTAGACGCGGCCGAAGGAGTCGTCCCACTCGGCTGGCGTGAGCTCATTGACCCCGAGCACGAGGTGCTGGTCGCGCTCCTCTGTGCCGTCGCCGGGGAAGTGCTTGATGCACACCGCCAGGTCTTCTCCCGCAGCGCGCAGGCCACGGACCTTCGCGGCGGTGGAGCGGATCACGTCGGTGGCCGTCGTCCCGTGGGCCCGGGTGTTCACGATGGTGTTTCGCCAGTTGAACAGGATGTCGACGATCGGCGCGAAGTTCACGTTCACGCCCAAGGCAGCCGCCTCACGGGCCGACACCAGGCCGGTGCGGAACGGCGTCTCCTCGTCGCGCGCGGCGTCACACTGGGCGCCGGTCGCGATGTAGGTTCCGTCGCTGCAGCAGCCGTTGCCGCCGGACTCGCAGTTCGCCGCCACCAGCAGCGGGATGCGGCTGTCCGCCTGCAGGGCGTTGAGCAGGTCCTGAACCTGCTCTGCCGTGCCGCCGTGATAGCGCGCGCCCCCGATGTGGTAGGTCGAGAGGATCTCGGCGTTGCTCAGCGAGGTGCCGCTGAAGGCGTCGGCACCGAAATGGAACAGGTTGAAGAACAGTTGGCCGACCTTCTCCTCCACCGCCAGGCCGGCAAGGGTTTCCTCCACCCAGGCGAGTTGCTCCGCATCCAGCTGGTACGGAACGGCGCGCAGGTCAACGGTCTCGGGCACGGGTACTCCTCTTCGAGCGGTCGGTGTGGGTCAGGGCGGGGTCAGTGCCGCCAGGGCGGCGTGGAGGGGAGCAGCGCATCGAACTCTGCGAGCAGTGCGCGTTGGTAGTCGCCGGCGTATCCGCCCGCGAGAAAGCGGTCGAGAGCCTCGTCGTGGAAGCGCCGCCACGAGGCCGCCTCGCCGCCGGGGTTGATCGGGTAGAACAGGACGCCGGCAGCGGCAGCCGCGTCTCGGTCCCCCGGCGCGTCACCGATCAGTAGTACGTGGTCGGACGAGTACCGGTCGCGCGTGGCCCGGTGGAGGTGCTGCACCTTTGTGCCGTCCTCCTGGCCGGCGATCACGTCGACGTGGCGCGACAGCCCGTGCTCGCCCCATTCGCGGCGCAGGGCGTCCAGCGGAGTGGCGGAGACGACCATCAGGTCCGCGTGTCCCCGGGCCCGGGCGAGGCTCTCCCGCACCCACGGGAACGGCGGCACACCCCGCACCATGGCTGCGATGCTGGCGTCCACCCCGTCGGTCCAGGCCAGTGCACGATCCAGTTCGGGATCGGGATGTGCGCGCGCATAGGCAGCGATGCCGGCCCGGCTGAGCGGTTCACCGGACGCGACGAACTCCCGGAGCCGATCCCCGCGCGGCACGGCGACGCCGCGCTCGGCCACCTCCGGACGCTCGGCCAGCAGTTCGAACACCCGGATCAGGGCCGGCCAGCGGTTCAGGCCGCGTCCGGTCGAGTACAGGTTCACGAACTCTGCGGTCTCGCGCACCAACGACGAGACGGCCTGCAGGCCCCAGTGCCTGATGGTGTTCGGGATGAAGCACTCCTTGTGCTTGAGCTCCATGGCGTCGAAGGCACAGCCGTCGGAGTCGATGCCGATGAAGAAGCCCGTGCCCGGCCGGAAGCCGGTGAGTGCAGCGGCCGCCTCGACGGGCGGTCGCTGCGGGAGGGCGGTGGCTGTGCTCACGGTGTCTCCTTCGGTGGCTACCTCACCACTACACCGCGCCCATGGCAAACCTGGCAATGGATTGCCATCGGTTGCCATCGTTCAGCCGTAGGTGTCCCTCGGGCCGCGACCGGGCACGGAGCGTCGTCCCTTCTTCCAGCTGGGGGCCTCGGGGCCGAGCACGATCACGCGGGTCACCGTGCCCTGGCCGAGCTGTTCGTTGAGCACGGCCACCAACTGGGGGGCGATCGTGCGTAGCGAGGTGGCCCAGGTGGACGACTCGGCACGGACGGTGAGCACAGTGTCGGCGTACCCCACCGGCTGGGAGTGCTCGGCGTTCACCGGCCCGACCAGTGCGGGCCAGCGGGCGAGCAGCTGATGGACGTTCACCTCGCGCGTCCAGCCCTCCTCCTCGATGACCTCCTTGAGCAGGTCGCCGAGCAGGGTGGGTTCGTCGGTGCGCGGGGCGGACGGGCGCTTCTTCGCTGTCGGTGCGGGCGCCGCGCCGCGGGCGGCCCGGGCGATCCGTTTCGCGACGTCCATGCCCTGCGGGTCGTGCTCGGGACGATCAGTCATCGGCGCCGGCCGGAGTCGCGGCGGTGCCCGATGAGGGCTGGGCAGGCTCGGTTCCGGTCTCGCCGGAGACCTCCGGTGGCAGGACCGCGCCCTCAGCGAGCACCGGTTCTGTGGGCAGCACCTCACCAGCCTGCACCGCAAAGCGGCGACCCGCCAGACGCGCCGGGACGTCGGCCGCGACCGCCGCAGTGATCAGAACCTGCTCGGCGCCGGCGACCAGGTCGGCGAGACGCTCGCGCCGGGTCTCGTCCAGCTCGGCGAACACGTCGTCGAGCACGAGAACCGGCTCGACGCCGTCCGCCCGGAGCAGCGCAAAGGATGCCAACCGCAGCGCCAGCGCGGTCGACCACGACTCACCGTGGGAGGCGTACCCCTTGGTCGGCAGGTCGCCGAGGGTGAGGGTGAGGTCGTCGCGGTGCGGGCCGACCAGGCACAGGCCGCGGGCGATCTCCTCCCCGCGTCGCTCGCGCATACGTCCAGTGAGCGCGTCGGCCAACTCGGCGGTGGTGAGGCTCTCGACAGCGCGGGTGGCCGGCTCCGGCTCCTGGGAGAGGGTCGCCAGCAGGACGGATGACTTGTACTCGACGCCGGCGACGTTGTTCGTCGGCGCGATGTCGGCGTAGGCCGCGAGCAGGTGCGGGCGCAGGTCGGCAAGGGTCGCCAGCCGGGCCGCGACGATCTCCGCTCCGAAGCCGGCGAGTTGTCCGTCCCAGATGTCGAGGGTCACAGCCACGTCGTCGGTGAGCCCCCGCGGCCCGCGCCCGGACAGTGACTTCAACAAGCTGGAACGCTGCTTGACCACCCGGTCGTAGTCAGCCCGGACGCCAGCCAGCCGCGGCCACCGCGCCACCACGAGCTCGTCGATGAACCGGCGCCGCTCGCTGGGATCTCCCTTCACGATGGCGAGGTCCTCGGGACTGAAGAGCACGACCCGGAGTGCACCGAGCAGGTCCCGCGGCCGCCGCAGCGGCGACCGGTTCAGGGACGCCTTGTTCGCCCGCCCGGGAATCAGCTCGACCTCGAGCAGGAGACTGCGCGGGTCGTCGAGGCCTGCCTGGACGCGAGCGCGCACGATCGAGCGCTCCGCACCGACCCGCACCAGGGGCGCTTCCGAAGCGACCCGGTGCGAGCCGAGCGTGGCCAGGAACTCCACAGCCTCGACGAGGTTGGTCTTGCCCTGCCCGTTGGCCCCGGTGAACACGGTGACGCCGGCACCCAGCGGCACCTCCGCGCCGGCGTAGGAGCGGAAGTCCGCCAGGCTCAGATGGGTGACGAACACGGCGAGTCCTCCAGCACCGCTCCCGGGCGCCTCATGGCGCGCCCGGGTTGGTTCCTCCCTCGAGCACCCCTCAGGGAGCGTTGTCCGGTCACGCAGGCAGGCGCATCAGCATGATCACGTGCTTGTAGTCGACCAGCGGCTCGCCGTCGAGCTCGCTCAGGCCGGTCAACAGGCACGGCTTGCCGGGCTGGGTGAACGAGAACTGGACGTACGGGCTGTCCAGCGCAGCGAGGGCATCGGAGAGGTAGTGCGGGTTGAAGCCGGCCGCAGTCATCGACAGGCCGGCGCCGGTGGTGTCCTCCACGACCGCCTCGAGCGCCTCCACAGCTTGCGCCTGGTCACCCGTCGCGGCCTCGAGCGTGATCGAGCCGTCACCGATCAGCATCCGCAGCGAAGTGTTGCGCTCGGCGACCAGGCCGACCCGCTTCGCCGCCGCGATGACCTCTGCGGTGTTCGCCCGCACGGTGACCGAAGCCTGCACGTTCATCAGGTGGCGCACCTTCGGGAACTCGCCGTCCAGCAGCCGCGTGGTGATCTGGCGGACACCGGCCGCACCGGTGCCCTCGAAACCGATCAACCCGTCGCCGGTGGCCGCAGAGGACAGGCTGAGCGTGACGGTCTCGCCGGCAGTCATGCTCTTCGCGGTCTCCGCCAGTACCCGAGCCGGAACCAGGGCCGCGCCCTCGCCGCGGGTCGAGCGCGGGTTCCAGTCCAGCTCCTTCAGCGCCATCCGGTAACGGTCGGTCGCCAGCAGGGACAGCGTCTCGCCCTCGATCTCCATCCGGACGCCGGTGAACACCGGGAGCAGTTCGTCCCTTCCTGCTGCCACCACGACCTGGCCGACGGCCTTCGCGAACTCCTCGCTCGGGATCGCGCCGGTGGCCTCGGGCATCTCCGGCAACGCCGGGTAGTCGGCGACAGGGAGCGTCTGCAGGGTGAACCGGGCCGTGCCGCAGACCAGTTCCATCCGGGTCTCGTCCGCGGTGATGTCGACCGGCTTGTTGGGCAACGAGCGCGCGATGTCGGCGAGCAGTCGTCCCGACACCAGCGCGACGCCGTCGTCGGTGACGTCCGCCGCGACCGTGATCTGGGCGGAGGTCTCGTAGTCGAAGCTGCTCATCACGACCTGGCCGCCGGCAGCCTTCACCAGCAGGCCGGCCAGGATCGGGACGCTCGGACGGGTGGGCAGGCTGCGCGCCGCCCACTGCACTGCTTCAGCCAGGACGTCGCGGTCGAGACGGATCTTCACCATTGCTCCCTAGAACTCACACGCGTGGTCGGTTGATCATATCGGCGTGGACCCGCAGGGGCTGGACTCGGCGCGTTTCCCCCACACTGTGCACGAGGTGACTTTGAAGTTCGAGGGAGATCTTTCAATTCGTCGTGGTAACAGCAGGTGTGGATTGCGTGGAGAACCGGTGAACGGACTGCTCAGACGGCGTGTCGCCTGTGGACAGGGGCTGTGGAGAACCTGGAATCACACGGGGAGGATTTGAGGACGCGGCCCAGAGGCTCGCGCGGACTCCACAGCCGGGGCCTGTTATCCCCCGACTTATCCACAGCGGTGCACAATGTCCCCCGCGTGGGGGACACGGGCCCGGGGTGCGGATGGACCGGGTTTCGGAGGCGGAGCGGCCGGTGGATGGGGCGTACGCAGGGAGGCGCTGGCGATTCGGACCGGCTCCGCCGGGCGATCAGGGCTGTCGACCAGGTGGGCGCGTCGGCGGTCAGCGCAGCGGAGACTGCTTGATCCGGTTGGTCAGCTCGGTGATCTGGTTGAACACGCTGCGCCGCTCGCGGAGGAGCTGGCGGATCTTCCGGTCGGCGTGCATGACGGTGGTGTGGTCGCGGCCGCCGAACAGCTGGCCGATCTTGGGCAGGGACAGGTCGGTGAGCTCGCGGCACAGGTACATGGCGATCTGGCGCGCGGTGACCAGCACGTGCGTCCGGCTCTGGCCGCAGAGTTCCTCGACGGTGATCCCGAAGTAGTCGGCCACGTGGGTCATGATCGCTGTGGAGGAGATCTGGGTCTCCGCGCCCTCGGGGATCAGGTCGCGGAGCACAACCTCAGCGAGGGCCAGGTCGACCTCCTGGCGGTTGAGGCTTGCGAACGCGGTCACCCGGATCAGTGCACCCTCGAGCTCGCGGATGTTCGTCTGGATCTTGGACGCGATGAACTCCAGCACGTCCGGGCCGGCGGTGAGGCGTTCAGCGGCAGCCTTCTTGCGCAGGATGGCGATCCGTGTCTCGAGGTCTGGCGGCTGGATGTCGGTCATCAGACCCCACTCGAACCGGCTGCGCAGCCGCGGCTCGAGCGCCTCCAGGGCCTTCGGGGGCCGGTCGGAGGTGAGCACGATCTGCTTCTGCGCCGTGTGGAGGGTGTTGAAGGTGTGGAAGAACTCTTCCTGGGTCTGGATTTTGCCCTCGAGGAACTGGATGTCGTCGACCAGCAGGACGTCGATGTCGCGGTATTGGCGGCGGAAGTCCGCGGTCCGGTTGTCGGAGACCGCGTTGATGAAGTCGTTGGTGAGTTCCTCTGTGGAGACGTACTTGACCTTCACCCGGTCGTAGTAGTTGCGGATGTAGTGGCCGACCGCGTGCAGCAGGTGGGTCTTGCCGAGTCCGGAGTCCCCGTAGATCATCAGCGGGTTGTACGCCTTGCCCGGGGCCTCGGCGACAGCGACGGCTGCCGCGTGTGCGAACCGGTTCGAGTTGCCGATCACGAAGGTCTCGAAGGAGTACTTCGGGTTCAGGCGGTCACCGTTGCGTCCGCCGGACGAACGGGCGCTGGTCGGCGGCTCGGGCTCGGACGGAGCGAGGTCCAGCAGCGTGGGCTCCTCCTGGCCGATGGTCGGATCGACGTCGATCGCCAGGCGGATGGGGCGGGAGTAGAACTCGGAGAGCTGCCGCTCGATGAGGGGGCGGAGCCGGCTCTCCACCCGATCCTTGGTGAAGTCGTTGAGGACCGCGAGGATCACCAGCGAATCGTGGATAGTGACCGGTCGCATGGCCTGCAGCCACCCGCGGGTGGAGGCGTCGGCCGACGTCCAGACGTGGGACCAGGCTGCCTCGAGGTCGCCTGAGCCCACGGGTTCCTTGGGTCTGGGAGGTTGTGACATGGGTCCCGCTTCGGCTCCTTCACTACCTGCCCCAGCCAGGTTTCCACACGATTGTCCACAGATGTGCACGAGTGGGTGCACGAACACGGGGGTGACGGCCCCCGGTGGCCGTAGAGCAACCTAGCGAAGGTCGGGCGGGTGCGCAAACAGTTTCGAGAGAAGATGCTGTCAGGACGGCGTGTCGGCTCGACGTGGCGTCCGCGAGGTGTCTGGTTTGCCGCAGCTCCCCGCCGCCGCGTAGAGTTGGGCAGTCGCTGTCGCGGCATTCGTGCGCCCGGGTGGGCGCATCTGGTCCTGAATTACATCGAACTTGGGAGCACTCGCGTGAGCAAGCGCACTTTCCAGCCGAGCAACCGGCGTCGCAGCCGCACCCATGGCTTCCGTCTGCGGATGCGGACCCGCGCCGGCCGCGCCATCATTTCGGCCCGTCGTCGTCGGGGCCGCACCCGTCTCGCCGGCTGAGCCGGCCCAGAGGGTGTTGCCCGCCGAGTCGCGGATGCGCCACGCCGACGATTTCCGCGACACGTTGCGCCACGGCGTCCGTTGTGGACGCACGAGCCTGGTCGTGCACGCTCGTCGCTCCCCGCTCGCGAGTTCGCGGGCGGGCTTCATCGTCTCCAGGGCCGTGGGGAACGCCGTGAACCGGAACCGGGTCAAGCGGCGCCTGCGGCACCTCGTCGCGGCCGCACTTCCTTCCGTCCCGTTCAGCGTGGACGTTGTGGTGCGGGCGCTGCCGCCGGCGACGGCCGGTGACCTCGCCGCGGATCTGTCCTCCGCCCTGGGCTCCTGCGTGGATCGGCTGGCGGCATGAAGTACGTCCTGATCGGCCTGCTCAGGGTCTACCGGGCGGTGATCAGCCCGGTCTACGGCAACGTCTGCAAGTACTACCCGTCCTGCTCGGCCTATGCGCTGGAGGCGGTGACCGTGCACGGAGCGGTGAAGGGCTCCTGGCTCTCCGCGCGCCGACTGGCCAGCTGCCATCCGTGGGCGGCGGGCGGGTACGACCCCGTGCCGGGCACTCCGGCCGCCGACGCCTGGGCTGCCGAGCTGGCAGCCAAAGCCCATCCGGCCGAACCGGCCCCTGACCACACGTGTTCGCACGTTCACGAGGTGAAATGAACACCCTGACTCTGCTGCTGCTCCCGCTGAACCTGTGGGACGACTTCCTGGGCTTGCTCGGCGCGATGATGACACCGCTGTACTGGGCGGTCTCGGGCATCCTGGTCGGCTTCCACTGGCTGCTGAGCTCGCTGGGCATGAACCCGGACTGGGGCGGCACCTGGGCGCTGTCGATCGTGCTGTTGACCGTGGTGATCCGCACCGCCCTGATTCCGCTGTTCGTGCGCCAGATCAACTCTGCCCGCAACATGCAGCTGATCCAGCCGAAGGTGAAGGCGCTCAACGACAAGTACGGCCATGATCGGGAGCGTCTCGGCCAGGAGACGATGAAGCTGTACAAGGAGGAAGGCGTCAACCCGATGGCGTCCTGCCTGCCGCTGTTGCTGCAGATGCCGATCTTCCTGGCCTTGTTCTACGTGCTGAACAGCGTGGCCCGGACGCCGGACCAGGCGCTGGGTTACTTCTTCCAGCAGAACCCGGCCCTCGCGGAGTCGCTGCACAACGCGACGATCTTCGGGGCTCAGCTGTCCTCGACGTTCCTTCCCATCGAGGGCGGGTTCGGCGCGACGCAGTGGGTGACCGCGACCCTGGTCGTGCTGATGACGATCGTTCTGTTCATCACCCAGCTGCAGTTGATGCGCAAGAACATGCCCCCGGAGGCTCTGACCGGGCAGATGGCGCAGCAGCAGAAGATGATGCTCTACGTCTTCCCGTTCATGTACCTGTTCATGGGCGTCAACATCCCGATCGGCGTGCTGGTCTACTGGCTCACCACGAACCTCTGGACGATGGGCCAGCAGTACATCCTGATCCACAACAACCCCGCCCCGGGGACGCCGGCGTACGTGGACTGGGAGGAGCGCATGCGGGCCAAGGGAAAGGATCCCGACGAGATCGCGGCCCGGCGTCGGGGAGCTGGCAAGCCTTCGGCGCCGGTGAATGGCGACCCGACGAAGGTGGCCCGTCAGGGCAGCGGCTCGACGCCCGGCGCTCCAGCCGTAGGGGAAGACACCGCAGCGCCGGCCGAACCGACGGTCCAGCGCCAGGTCATCCAGCGGCAGCAGCCCCGCAAGGGCAGCCGCGCCGCCCGCAAGCAGTAGCAACAAGGAGTAGAACGTGACCGAAGACAGCAACGACGTGGTCGAGATTGCGGCCGAGGAGGTCGCCGAGGCGACCGGTGAGCCGGAGTCGGGCGAGGATGGCCCCCGCTCGCGCAAGGAGTCGGCCCTCGACAACGAGGGTGAGATCGCGGCGGACTACCTGGAGGAGTTGCTCGACATTGCCGATCTCGACGGCGACATCGACACCTTCACCGAGGGGGGTCGCGCGCACGTGTCCATCCTGACCTCTGGCGATGTGCTGGTGGGCAAGGACGGCGAGGTGCTGGAGGCGTTGCAGGAGCTCGCCCGGCTTGCCGTGATGACCGAGACGGGTCATCGGAGCCGGCTGATGCTGGACGTCGCTGGTCACCGGGACAAGCGCCGCAAGGTGCTGCAGGAGCTGGCGAAGGATGCGGTGGCGGAAGTGAAGGAGACCGGTGAGCCGGTCCGGCTTTCGCCGATGAACCCGTTCGAGCGGAAGATCGTGCACGACGCGGTGGCTGAGGCGGGGCTGGTGAGCGAGTCGGAGGGCGAGGAGCCGCACCGTCGAGTCGTGGTGCTGCCCAAGGCCTGAGCGGTGGGCGACCCACGTGCCGAGCTGTTTGGTCAGAGCCTTGAAGCGATAAGCCGATATGTCGATATATTGGCAAGTCGAGGTATGGATTGGGGCTTGATCGGCCCGCGTGAGGGCGATCGGCTCTGGGAGCGTCACATCCTGAACTCGGTGGCCGCAGCTCCGCTGTTCCCGTCCGGTGCGTCGGTGCTGGACGTGGGTAGCGGTGCCGGCTTGCCGGGCATCCCGCTGGCGATCCTGCGTCCTGACCTTCGGGTGACGCTGCTGGAGTCGTTGCTGCGACGAGTGAATTTCCTCGAGCTGGCGGTGGCAGAACTCGGGTTGGGCGACCGGGTCCGGGTTGTTCGGGGCCGCGCCGAGGAGCACGGTCGGACCTATGACGCGGTGACCTGCCGTGCGGTTGCGCCTCTCCCCCGGCTCATCGAGTGGTGCCTACCGTTGGTCGCTCCCGGTGGCCGCCTGCTCGCGTTGAAGGGGGCTTCGGCCTCCGGTGAGCTGGCCGAAGCAAGCGAGCTGCTTCGGGTGCGCAGGCTTCGCGGTGTGGTCCACGAGCTGGCGGAGCCGGACGGCGACTCAACCTGGGTGATCGAGGTTGGACGCGCCTGAGCCGTCGCTGCGAGCCCCTATCCTGATGTTTCACGTGAAACGTCCGTCGTAGCAGGAGAATCATGACGAGCACTCCCCCATCGGCACCCCGGCGGGTCCAGTTCGACATTCCGGAGTTTGGAGAGCCGTTTGGCGACGAGCCGGACGACCTCGCAGGGCTCGCCGTTTCACGTGAAACATCGCTTCCAAAGCCGCCCCGCACCCGCACCCTAGTAGTCGCCAACCAGAAGGGCGGAGTGGGTAAGACCACAACCGCTGTGAACCTCGCCACCGCACTCGCAATGGGCGGGCTCAATGTCGTGCTGATCGACCTCGATCCACAGGGCAACGCGTCCACCGCCCTTGGCATAGAGCACCACGAGGGCATCCAGGGAACCTACGAGGTGCTGGCCGGCAACTCGCCCATCGAGAGCCTGATCAAGCCCTCCCCTGAGTCCGAAGGTCTGTGGGTGTTGCCTGCGACGATCGACCTCGCCGGCGCTGAGATCGGTCTGGTCACCACGCCCGCGCGGGAAAGCCGCCTCCTCTATGCCCTCCGCGCCTTCACCGCCAAGTACTCCCCCGACTACGTCTTCATCGACTGCCCGCCGTCGTTGGGCCTGCTCACCCTGAATGCGCTGGTGGCCGCGGAGGAGATCCTGATCCCCATCCAGTGCGAGTATTACGCGCTGGAAGGCGTCTCCCAGCTGTTGCGCACCATCAACCTGGTGAAGGGCGCCATGAATGACCAACTGGTGCTGTCCACGGTCCTGCTGACCATGTACGACGGACGCACCAGGCTGGCTTCACAGGTGGCCGCTGAGGTGCGCGAACACTTCCCCGCCGAGACACTGAAGGCGGCCATCCCCCGGTCGGTGCGCGTCTCGGAGGCACCCAGCTACGGCCAGTCTGTGCTCACGTACCACGCGGCGTCCGCCGGAGCCCAGGCCTACATGGAGGCGGCAGCCGAGCTCGCGGCCCGCGGCGCGGCCATGACCGAAGAGGAGCAGACCGCATGAACACGCCCCGCCATACCGGTCTCGGACGCGGACTGGGCGATCTCCTCCAGCGCACCGACCCGGAACTGACCCCGCATCACGACGAGCCAGCGGCGGAGGAGCCGGTCGGAGCTCACTTCGCCGAGGTGCCGATCAGTGACATCCGACCGAACCCCAGGCAGCCCCGGACGGTGTTCGACGAGGACGCACTGGCCGAACTGGTCGCGTCCATCACCGAAGTTGGTCTGCTGCAGCCCGTTGTGGTGCGTCCGCTGGAGGCTGGAGGCTACGAACTCGTGATGGGGGAGCGCCGCCTCCGCGCCACCCAGAAGGCCGGGCTGGCCACGATTCCAGCCATCATCCGGCGCACCGAGGATGCCGACCTGCTGCGTGACGCGCTCTTGGAGAACCTGCACCGCGCCCAGCTCAACCCGCTCGAGGAGGCGGCCGCCTACCAGCAGATGATGAGCGACTTCAACTGCACACAGGAAGAGCTGTCGGTGCGGATCAAGCGGTCCCGTCCGCAGATCTCGAACACGATCCGGCTGCTCCAGCTTCCCGCGCCGGTCCAACGAAGGGTGGCCGCCGGCGTCCTCAGCGCGGGCCATGCGCGGGCTCTTCTGATGCTGCCGGACGCGCAGGCGATGGAGCATCTCGCCACCCGGATCGTGGCAGAGGGACTGTCTGTGCGCGCGGCAGAGGAGATCGTCGCGGTAGGGGAGCATGGCGCCAAGCGTGCGCCGCGGGCCCAGCGCCAGGTCGAGCTGTCTCCTGCCGCCCAGGATCTGCAGACGCAGCTGTCGGAGCGACTGGACACCCGCGTCCTGGTCAGCGAAGGTCGTGGCCGGGGCCGGATCGTGATCGAGTTCGCGGGAGCAGAGGATCTTGATCGGATTGCCGATCTACTGACCTAACGACTTATCGATAAATGGCTATGACGATTATCGACGTGCCGCCCGACCGGTACCACGAATGCCTCGAGGTGCTGCACGCAGGCTTCGGCACGGAGGTCTCCACATTCGGCCTCACCGCGGAGAACACCCCGACCAACCCGGCCTTCTGGGCTCCTGGCGACGTGGCCCGCGTGGTCGCCAGACCGACACAGCTGTTCGCCGTCGAGCAGGACGGCCGAGTCGCCGGCTGCGCGTTCGTGGGCGCGTCCCGACGCCTCCCGGGCACGTGGATCCTGCGCCACCTCGCCGTCCACCCCGACGCCCGACACCAGGGCTACGGGGAGGCACTGGTGGCCGAGGCGGCGCGCCGGGCCCGCGCCGGAGGGGGCGCCACCCTGCGGATCGGGATCATCGGCGAGAACACCCGCCTCTCCACCTGGTACCAGCAGCTCGGATTCTCCACTGTGGCGGCCGGGCAGCACTTCCCCGGCCTGGTCTTCAGCGTCGACCACCTGGAACTGCCCCTCAGCTGAGCGCCAGCGCTGACCGGTCCGCCTCGCGGGCGCCAGCCAGAGCCCGGTCAGGGAGCCGGGGCTGAACCCTCCACGGCCCGGATCCTGCCCTGGACGTCCTTGCGTGCGGAGTACTCCGCCCAGAACGAGAGGAACGGCACCGTACCGGCGAGGGCGATCACGAGCAGGCGACCCCAGGGCCAGTGCACGCGCCGACCCAGGTCGTAGGCAGTGGCGATCAGCACCATGTACAGGTACCCATGGGGGATCCCGGTCCAGGTCACCACCGCTCCGTTACCGGCGAAGTACTTCAGTGGCATCCCGACCAGCACCAGCACCACCAGCAGCGTGCCGACCAGGTAGGCCATCACGCGGTAGCGGATCAGCGCCCCACGAATCCCGGGCACCGCCGCCGACGTGATCGGTGGAACTTCCCCGGCCGGTGCGTGGGCCGGATCCGTTGCGTCAGGCTGATTCCGCTGGTCGTCGCGAAGCGTCATTCGTCCTCCTCGTCGGCCAGCGTACCGAGCGAGCCTCGCCGTCCCAGCGCTCGGACGAACCGGACCGTCATGAACGCGCCGAACGCGGCGAACACCCACCACTGCAGCGCGTACCCGATGTTCTGCAGCGATCCCTCCCCTGTAGGCAGTGCCACCGAGGCCGGGTCCAGCCCCTGAGCCCGCGACTCATCGGCCGACAAGGTGACATACCCGGGCAGGAGTTGCTGCGGCCAGACCTGCGCCAGGGCCCCGAGCCGCACGGACGCGAGCGTGCCCACCGGCACCGCGCGCTCGTCAGCCGCGTCGGAGGGGAGGAACACGCCGATCACGGCGACCGCGCCCGCCGGGGGCGGTGGGACCGTCGACGAGGCGGCAGTGACGGTGCCGCGCACCACCGCCAGCACCCGTCCGTCGTCCACCTGGAGGGCGGACAGCACGCGCACCGACCCGTCGGCGTCCAGTACGAGCACCTGCTCGGCGGGCAGGTACGTCCCGGTCACGGTCACGGTCCGGCCGTAGACGTCGCCGACAGTGCCGTCCGCGGTCACCTTCTCCAGCAGCGGGACGGCAGGCTGCTGCGCCCGCAGCGCCGCATTCTCGTTCTCCTTGGCCTCGAACACCCGCATCTGCCACAGGCCCAGTCCCAGCATGGTCAGGCACACCGCAGCGCCGAGGACGGCCACGAGCCACTGCCGGAGCCGTGTGCCCGGGGCGGGGGATCCCGGCGGGCGCCGGGATGACCCCGTGGGGGAGTCCGAACCGACCACGCTAGGCGGACGTGACGTGCCGGGCCCAGGCGTTGTCGACCAGCTGCGCACACAGGAGGCCGAAGTCGTACCCGGCGGCCTCAACGGCCTGCGGCATCAGCGAGGTCTCGGTCATGCCGGGCGCCACGTTGGTCTCGATGAACACCGGCGTCCCGTCCGGACGCACGATGATGTCGGCCCGGGAGAGGTCCCGCAGCCCGAACACCCGGTGCGCCCCGATCGCCATGTCCGCGCAGGCCTTCGCTGCGATCGGGTCGAGCGTGGCGGGAACGATGAACCGGGTCTCACCCGCGGTGTAGCGGGCGGTGTAGTCGTAGATCCCGGAGTTCGGACGGATCTCCACGGCCGGCAGCGCGATCTGCTCCCCGTCCAGCTCGACGACGGTCACCGCCACCTCGGTGCCCTCGATGAACTCCTCGACCACGGCGAGCTCGCCGTAGGAGTACGCCTGCACCATCGCGGCAGCCAGCCCGGCCGGCGCGTCCACCTTCGAGCAGCCGAGCGCCGAGCCGCCGCGGGCAGGCTTCACGATCAGCGGGAACCCGAGGCGCTCGCCGAGCGCGGCCATGATCGCCTGCGCGCCGAGCTCGCGGAACATGTCGTGGGGGAGCGCCGCCATCCGTGGACGGGAGAGTCTCGCCCGCTCGATCAGCGGGCCCCCGACGGCCTTGTTGAACGAGCGCCGGCAGGCGCTCGGCTCGGAACCGACATAGGGGACCTCGAGCAGGCTCAGCACCTGCTGCAGACCGCCGTCCTCACCCACACCCCCATGCAGCAGCGGGAACGCCACCGGGTTCTCCAGCGAGCGCAGCAGCTCGATCAGGTCGGCGCCGATGTCGGACTCGACGACGTCGCGGCCCTGGTCCCGCAGCGCCTGGGCCACCCGGCGTCCCGAGCGCAAGGAGACGTCCCGCTCGTGCGACAGCCCGCCGGAGAGCACGACGATAGGGCCGTGGGTAGGGGTTTCATTCATGGTGGTGCCTAACTGATATCGGGTGCCGGGCCGGTGGACAGGTCGAGGTGACGGGTGGGTTCGTCGCCGAGGCCGAAGGTGCGATGCATCTCCAGCTCTTGCTCGAGCACCTCACCGAGGCGGCGGGTGCCCTCGTAGATGCGCTCGGGCGTGGGGAAGCAGAACGAGAGGCGCATGTTCCGCGAGCCGAGCCCGTCGGCGTAGAACGCGGTGCCGGGCGTGTAGGCGACGCGCGCGGTGACGGCTCGGGGCAGCATCGCCTGGGAGTCGAGACCCTCCGGCAGGGTCACCCAGACGAAGAAGCCGCCGTCAGGGTGGGTCCACGTGGAGCCGGGAAGCATGTGCTCGGTGAGGCCCTGCAGCATCGCGTCGCGTCGTTCACGATACATATCGCGATAGGTCGTTATCTGGCCGCGCCAGTCGAACTCGTCCAGGTAGGTCGCGATCGCGAACTGGCTGAAGACCGGCGGGCACAGGGTCGCTGCCTCCTGGGTGAGCACGAGCTTCTCCCGGACGGCGTGCGGGGCGAGTGCCCAGCCCACCCGGTAGCCCGGCGCGAAGATCTTGGAGAAGGAGCCCAGGTAGATCACGTTGTCGGCGTCCATCGACCGCAGCGCTGGCAGCGGCTCGGCGTCCAGGGTGAGCAGGCCGTAGGGGTTGTCCTCGATGATCAGCAGGTCGTGCTCCTTGGCGACCTCGATGATCGCACGCCGGCGCTCGACGGTCTGGGTGACGCCGGTCGGGTTCTGGAAGTTGGGGATCGTGTAGAGGAACTTCACCCGCTTCCCGGCAGCCTTCAGCGAGACCAGCGCTCCGCGCAACGCGACCGGATCGATGCCGGCGTCGTCCATCGCGACGTGGACGATCTGGCACTGGTAGGCACGGAACGTGCCCAGCGCACCGACATAGCTCGGCCCTTCGGCGAGCACGACGTCACCGGGGTCACAGAACACGCGCGTGACCAGGTCGAGGGCCTGCTGGGAGCCACAGGAGACCACGATGTCGTCGGCGTGGGCGTGGATGTGCTCCTCGGCCATCACCTCGACGATCTTCTCCCGCATGAACGGCTCGCCCTGGCCCGACCCGTACTGCATGGCCTGGGTGCCACGCTCGGCGATCAGCCGGTCGACGGCGCGTCCGAGGGCCTCGCGGGGCAGGTCGGCGATGTTCGGCATGCCGCCGGCGAGTGAGACCACCTCGGGACGGTTGGCGACGGCGAACAGGGCGCGGACGGCCGAGACCGTCAGTCCGTGGGTTCGCTCCGCGTACGCGTCGATGTAGGGGTCCAGCCGGGTGTCACGGCGGGACGGTTCAGGCAGGCTCACCGCACCAGACTGCCGCACTCCGGGCCTAGGATGAAACCGACCCACCCGTCGGGTGGATGATCCGGATCCGGGAGCGGTATGGCGAGACTGTCCATGGTGACACTGGCGGAACTGCCGGGTCTCGCCTGCCCCTACTGCGGCCGGGTCATCGGAGCGGACGCGTCCTGGGCTGCGTCTGCCGCGACGCTGTGGGGCTGGTGCGGGTGGAAGCTCGCCAACGGGGACGGACGCGTGGAGGGCGTCCTGTTGCTCGGACCGAACGAGGAACCCGGGCACGCTCTGGTGAACGCGATGTGGGTGCGTCCTGGCCTGACCGGTTCCGGCTACGGACGCCAACTCGTGCAGGCCGCTGCGGCCGGGTTGGTGCAGCAGAAGGCCCGGGAGATCGTCGCCGTGGGGAGCAGACAGCACCTGCGCTGCGAGGCCCCGCCCAGCGGCTTCCTGCGGGCGGTCGGGTTCGCGCGAAGCCTGGACGACCGGCTCTGGCACCTCGACCTGGACCGTGCGGTGGTGGGCGAACGGGGCGGCGTCCGTAACGCGTTCGAGCGACTGATGCAGTCACTGCGTCCGGTCACCCCGCCCAATCCGGCCGGCGGGGCGATCTCGGGGCGCGCGAACCGCGGCTGAGCGCGGACGGCCGGGCTAGGTCGCTCGCGCCGGGGGCTCCTCCGGCCACACCAGAGCCTGCGCCACGTAGGCGACACCCCGTTCCGGGTGGAACGTGATCGCGGGCGGGCCGTGCAGCACGTATCCCTCCTCCAGCGCAGCGGAGACGCGCTGGCAGAACGCCGAGTCGTCGGGACCGGTGTAGAGCTTGTACTTCTGCCTCATGGGTACCTCCGGCTGGTCCGTCGGGCCTGCGCCCGCTGCTGCGATGGCGAGCTCAGAGGTATTCCTCGAGCGCCCGCAGCAGCACCGACTTCGGCTTGGCCCCGGTGAACGACTTGACCACCTCGCCACCCACGAACACCTGGATGGTGGGCAGCCCGAGGACGCCCTGCTGGGTGGGCACCTGGGTGCTGGTGTTGGTGTCCATCTTCAGGAAGGTGATCTTGTCGCCGTAGTCACGGGCCAGTTCGTCGATGATCGGGGACAGCTGCTTGCAGGGCGCGCACCAGTCGGCCCAGTAGTCGATCACGACGGGCTTGGGCGACTTCACGACCAGGTCGGTGAAAGTGGCGTCGGTGACATCGGCGACGTTCGACATGTGCGCTGCTCCTCAGGCGTTCGCGGTGACAGGGGTGAGGCTAGCGGCCTCGTCCGACAGCGCGGCGAGGTACCGCTCGGCGTCCAGCGCGGCAGAGCAGCCGGTGCCGGCCGCCGTGATCGCCTGCCGGTAGGTGTGGTCGACCAGGTCGCCCGCCGCGAACACGCCCGGCACGTTGGTGCGGGTGCTGGGGGAGTCGACGACCACGTAGCCGGCGGCGTCCACCTCGACCTGGCCGCGCACGATCTGCGAGCGCGGGTCGTGGCCGATCGCGACGAACAGGCCCTGGACGGGCAGTTCACGGGTGGCACCGGTGACCGTGTCGGTGAGCGTCGCTCCGGTCAGCGTGCCGTCGCCGTGAAGGTCGGTGACCACCGAGTTCCAGGCGAACGAGATCTTCGGGTCGGCCTTGGCCCGGTCGACCATGATCTTCGATCCGCGGAGCTCGTCGCGGCGGTGGATGATCGTGACGGATTTCGCGAACCGGGTCAGGAACGTGGCCTCCTCGAGCGCGGAGTCACCACCGCCGACCACCGCGATGTCCTTGTCCCGGAAGAAGAAACCGTCGCAGGTGGCGCACCAGGAGACACCGCGTCCGCTGTAGACCTCCTCGGCCGGGATGCCGAGCTTGCGGTAGCCCGAGCCCATGGCCAGGATCACGGCGCGCGCCGAGTAGGTGTTGCCCTCGGAGTCCGTGACGGTCTTCACCTCGCCGGTCAGGTCGACCGCGGTGACGTCGTCGGTGATGATCTCGGCGCCGAAGCGCTCGGCCTGGCCGCGCATGGCCACCATCAGGTCGGGGCCCATGATGCCGTCGGTGAAGCCGGGGTAGTTCTCCACCTCCGTGGTGTTCATCAGGGCACCGCCGGCGTCCACTGCGCCCTCGAAGACGAGGGGCTTCAGGCCGGCGCGGGCGGTGTAGATGGCGGAGGTGTATCCGGTCGGGCCGGAGCCGATGATGATGACCTCACGGATGTCGGACATGGCGTTCCTCAACGAGCACTGTGTGGGTGCCCAACTCTAGACGACTGACACTCGCCTAACCGTGCCGACGCGTCCGGCATTCCCGCACGGCCCGGACCAGATCGGGGACGGTTCCTTTTCCGTCCACCCGCACCCGGTGGACGGAAAAGGAACCGTCCCCCTTTTCGCTCACTTCCCCGTTGAGGGGCGGCCTACCCGCCGAACTGGGCGGCCCACTCCGCGACCCGGGCGGCACTCTCGGCGTCCGAGAGGTCCTCGATCCGGGTCAGGAGCGACCAGCGGACGCCGAACGGGTCGCGGATGCTGGCGAAACGGTCGCCGGAGACGAAGTCGGCTGCGGGCTCCCGGACGGTGGCACCGGCGGCGACGGCCTTCTCGACGAGGGCGTCCACGTCGGGGCAGTACAGGGCGAGGGAGAAGCTCGAGTCGTCCCCGTGCGGCTGCGCGACCAGGTGGTAGTCGGGCATCGGCTCGCCCAGCTGCAGCCGGCCGTGGCCCAGGTCGAGCTCGGCGTGGGCGAGCACGTCACCGAACTCGGTGGTGGCGACCACCGTCGCATCGAAGACCTCGCAGTAGAAGGCCAGTGCCTCGCGGGCCGGAGTGACCGCAAGGAAGGGCGTGATGCTGGAGAAGCCGTGCGGGCGGCCGTCGGAGGTGTGGGTTCCGTTCGCTGCTGTGCTCATGCCGCGACCCTACGGACGCACCCGACGGCCGGGCTTGCAGATTCCCGTCATAGGCTCACCGCATGCTGCCGTCGTCGCGGGGAACGCTCTACCCCGGGCGCCTGCCCAACTTCCACCGGCTCGAGCCGCAGCCCGGTGCTCGGGCTCTGGTGCGCTGGTTCTGGATCAGTAGCTGGAATCTCCCGGACGGCTCGGTGTCGCGGCAGCAGTTGATCGCGTTCCCTGCGCTCAACCTCGTGGTGGAGTCGGGCCTGGTCGGGCTGGCCGGGCCGACCACCCGGACGTCCCATCGCGACCTGTCCGGACGCGGTTGGGTGGTCGGCGCGCTGCTGCGCCCTGCGGCGGTGCCGGCGTTCACCGACGACCCGGCGTCCCTGCGGGACGAGTACGTGGCCCTGACCGAACCCGGACTGCACGCCCGGGTCAGGGAGTCGTTGGGCGACGCGCCGAGCGAGCGCGGACGGCGCGCGGCCTCCGCCGCGCTTGCGGACTGGCTGATCGCCCGGGTCGGCGATCCCACCCGGGACGCGCTTCAGGCCAACCGGATGGTCGAGCTCGCAGAGGCCGACCCCGGCCTGCTCCGGGTCGGTGAGCTGGCCGAGCGGCTCTGCACCTCCGAGCGGACGCTCCAGCGGCTTGCGGCCCGCTACGTCGGCCTCGGCCCTGCGGCCCTGATCCGGCGTCGCCGCCTGCAGGACGCCGCCGAGCGGATCCGGGCCGACCCGGACACCGACCTGGCGTCCCTCGCCGCCGAGCTGGGCTACACCGACCAGGCGCACCTCACCAACGAGTTCACCCGGGTGCTGGGATTGAGCCCTGCGGGCTACCGCAGGCACGCCTCCGGCTGAACACCGGTGCCGGCCCGGCGATCGCCGGGTCCCTGCCCGCGGCGTGAAGTACGCTCGCCAGCGTGCTGATCCTGCTCTCCCCGGCGAAGTCACTCGACTACGAGTCGCCGCTGCCCAAGGTCACGTCCAGTCAGCCGCGGCTGCTGGAGGAGGCTGAGCAGCTGGTCGGGGTGATGCGGACGAAGTCCGTGGCCGACCTCGCGGGCCTGGCCGGGATCTCCGACGAGCTGGCCGCGCTGAACGCGGAGCGCTGGGCGTCCTTCCACACCCCGTTCACGCGACGCAACGCACGTCCGGCCGTGCTGGCGTTCAGCGGCGACGTCTACCAGGGGCTGGCCGTGCGGCGCCGCTTCGGCACCCGCGACTACACCGAGGCCCAGAAGACCGTGCGGATCCTGTCCGGGCTCTACGGCGTGCTCCGTCCGCTCGACCTGATCCAGCCCTACCGGCTCGAGATGGGCACCCGCCTGGCCACCGACCGGGGCCGCTCGCTGTATGAGTGGTGGGGGTCCCGGATCACCGGGCTGCTGCGGGACGACCTGGCCGCCTCCCCCGGCGTGGGTGTGGTGATCAACCTGGCTTCGGGAGAGTACTTCGGCGCGGTGAGGCCCGGCGAACTGGACGCTCCGGTCGTTGCGCCGCGCTTCGAGGACACCGACGCCAGGGGACGGCGCAGTGTGGTCTCCTTCTTCGCCAAGCGCGCCCGCGGCGAACTCGCCGCCTGGCTGGTGCTGAACCGGGTCCGTACCGCGTCCGCGATCACAGGCTTCGACGGCGCCGGCTACCGCTACGACAAGGCCGCCTCGACGTCCGAGACGCCCGTCTTCGTCCGCGCCTTCGCCGACCGACCCTGACCGACCGGGTCCGGGAACGGTTCCGAACTCGGTCCACACAGGATCGTGCTGCCATGCTGGACGGCGTGAAGGCAGCGGACTGGGCAAGGGTGCGGCAGGGCGCGATCGTGATGGGGGTCGTGGTCGGCGCGCTGTGGGTGATCGAACTCCTCGACATCGTGCTCCACCACTCCCTCGCCGGCCTGGGTATCCGCCCGTGGACGGCGAGCGGCCTGGTCGGCATCGTGTTCGCGCCGTTGCTGCATGCCGGGTTCGCGCACCTTGCGGCGAACTCGCTGCCCTTGTTCGTGCTGGGCACCACCCTGTGGGCGAGCGACCGACGCGAGTTCGGTGTGGCCACGGCATTCGGCTGGGTGGGCTCAGGGCTGGTCGCCTGGCTGCTCACCCCGCCCGGCTACCTCGTGCTCGGCGCGTCCGGTGTCGTCTTCGGCTGGACGGCGTACCTGCTCGTCCGCGGCTTCCTCAGCCGCAACGCTGCTCACCTCGCGATCGGACTGGTGGTCGCGGTCGGCTACGGTTCGCTGCTGCTCGGGGTGTTCCCGCTGAAGGCCGGCGTCTCCTGGCAGGGTCACCTCGGCGGCGCGATCGGTGGCGTCGTCGCAGCCTGGCTGGTCCATCGCAGCGGACGGATGCCCGGCGCGCCCCGTCGGTGACGCTCCGCGAGGACGAGAGGTCGCGCTTGCCGGTCACGGACGCGACCGGCAAGCGGGGTGTCAGGACAGGCCGTAGGCGCGGTGGACCATCCAGATCGGGTGCTCGGTCTTCACCCCCGAGGACTGCTCGATCTGCCAGCGACAGGTTTCGGTGTCGCACAGGGCGAGGTTCGGGTTGGTCTTCTTGACCATGTCGAACAGCGGCTTGCCGACCGCCTGGGCGATCTCGTACTTCTCCTTCTTCAGCCCGTAGGTGCCGGCGATGCCGCAGCAGACCGCGCCCGACTCCACCACGGTCAGGCCAGGGATCAGGCCCAGCACCTCGACCGCCGGCATGCCCATGCCCTGGCTCTTCAGCTGACACGGTGCGTGGTACGGGACGGTCATCTCGATGGTGGCGAAGTCCGTCGGCAGTTCGCCCGCCTCATGCAGGTCGAGCAGGAACTCCATGATGTCGCGGATCCGCGTCCCGACGTCCTTCAGCCGCTCGTCGTCGACGCCCATGATCTCGTGCGCCTCGTGCTTGAGCATGCCCGTGCAGGAGCCGGACGACGAGATGATCGTCAGGTCCTTGCCGGCGGTCCGCAGGTCGTCGCACAGCTTCAGGACGGAAGCGGACGCCTGCTCGAACAGCCCGTTGGACTGCTGGGCCAGCCCGCAGCAGCCCTGCTTCGGCACGATCACCTCGTACCCGAGGTACTCGAGCACCTCGACCGACTTCTTCGACGTCTCCACCTCGAAGTAGCCGCCGGCGCAGCCGTGGAAGAACACCAGCGGCCCGCGCGTGGGCGCCGTGGCCGGCTTCGGCCGCTTCGCCCACCAGCTCGCGAACGTCTGTCCTTGTGGCGGCGGCATCGGGGCGTCCCTGTGCACGCCGACGACCTTCTCCATGATCGTGCGGATCGGCTTGTTGTGGAGGGCGGCCCTTGCGATCGGCGCCACCGGTGTCATCATGGTGCCCATCAGCGTGGTCTGGCCGATCAGCCGGTCCCGCAACGGCATGTGGTCGGCCTTCATCACCGCGCGCGCCTGGCTGTTCAGTTCGGCGATCTGGACGCCCTGCGGGCAGACCAGCGTGCAGGTGCCGCAACTGGAGCAGTAGTCGAGCGAGTGGTCGACGCTGTCGCCGTTGCGGTAGCGCTCGGCCTGCGGCCCGACGAACTTCGGCCCGGAGAACAACGGCGTGACGGCCGCCACCGGACACTGTGTCTCGCAGATCGTGCACTTCACGCAGGCGTCCAGGCTGGCCCGGGCGAACTCGTGGCCGGCGAACTCCAGGCCGGGCTTCGTCTCGTCACTCATGCCAGCTCCTCCACGATCGAATCGGCGGCCCGCACCGCGCTGCCGAGCGCGATGCCGTCCCCGGACTTCTCTGCCCACCGCGACGAGCCGCCAATGATGCCACCCGCAGCGAACAGGTTCGGATGGACGGCCGCTCCCGCGGCGTCCAGGACCCGCATGTCCTTGCCGACACGGACGCCGACGCTGAACAGCGGCTGCTCTGCGCTCCAGTAGTCGCCGTGCACGAGCGGGCCGTCGTCCAGTCCTTGCAGCGGCAGCCCGAACAGTGTCTCGGTGACGCTCCCGTAGGAGTCCATCGCCAGCGCGCCGGACTCGAACCCGCCGGTGGCCAGCACGAACGCCTCACCGGTGAACTCCCGGGGCGCACCGGCGGTTGCCATCGTGACACCCTTGACCACGCCGTCCTCGACCCGGGCCGAGACCGCGCGGGTCCCGTTCACGACCCGGACGCCGGCAGCCTTCGCGAGCGCCGTCAGTGCCTCGTTCAGCCGCATCCCGGGTACGGACGGCGGCGGCAGCGGGATCTCGAAGACCGGGTGCCCCAGCTTCTCAGACAGATCCTTCCAGGCGCCGCGGTCCTTCAGCCCGAGCACCGCGGGCAGGCCGACGGTCTCGCCCTCGTTCAGCTGCGGCTTCAGCGCGGCCGCGAACCGATCCCGGAACGCGGGGTCGTCGAAGGCGCGGGCGTAGGTCAGGCCGGAGGAGTCCACCTCGCCGTCGCGGGCCGGCACGTCCACCATCACCGGGCGGGCGTCGAGGCGTCCACCGTCGGGCAGCGGGGTGCGGGACAGGTTCTCCGCCACCAGCAACGGATGAAAGTCCTTCAGCCGGCGTAGCCCGACGATCGCGAACCGGGCGCCGTCGGTCACGTTCCCCGCGACCATGCTCGGCGGGACCAGGCAGGTCGGGCGGATCGCACCCACGGCGGTGGGCAGTTGGTAGTTCGCCTCTGCGTCGCCCACCAGCAGGTCGCCCAACAGCGCCTTGAGGTACTCGATGCCGGTGTGCACGGCCTCCGCGCCGATCGCGGCGTAGGGGTGTGCGGGACGGGCGGAGGCAATCGCCGACAGGGTCAGAACGGGGTTGGTGACCCGGTCCGGTGCGTAGCCGAGCACGTCGATGCTGCCCTGGCCGAGCTGGAGCCCGCCGATGCCCTTGGTGAGCAGGGTGACATCCACGCCCTTGCCGGCGAGGCGGTTGGCGGCGACCAGGCCGGACAGGCCGGCGCCGATGACGATCACGCGGCTCACAGCGCCACCTCACTCTCGGGCTGGGGCAGGTGCTCGACGTCGAGCGTGCCCTGGAAGATCCAGTTGTCGAGGGCCGTCTGGCGCACCTGGTCTCCGTAGAGGATTGGCCACAACCCGATCCAGCGGTTCTTCAGGAACAGGCGCAGCAGGCCGGTGGCCCGCTCGATGTCGATGTGGTCGCTCTCCAGCGCGATGCCGGTGGCCCGCATCGAGCAGAAGCCGCCCTGGCAGGGGCCCATGCCGAGCCGGAGCTGGCGGCGCAGGTCGTCGAAGGTGCCCTTCGGCTGGGTGGCGAGCGCGTCGGTGAACATCTTGCGGCTCATCAGCTCGCACTCGCAGATGATCTGGTCGTCCAGCCGGTCGTGCTCGCGGTCCTCCAGCCGGTGGGTGACCAGGTAGTTCTTGCCCGATTCGGAGCCGGGGATCGCCTCGTCGGCGGTGCGGCAGGAGCGCTTCTCGCCGAGCTTCTCGCACATCGCGTCGACGATGTGCTCGGCCATCAGCCGGTAGGTGGTGAGCTTCCCGCCGCCGATGGTGAGCATTCCGTCCAGGCCGTCGCGGGTGGTGTGGTCGATCACCGCCATGCCACGGCTCATGTGCCGGGTGTCAGCGGCGGCGACCCGGTTGTCCTTGATCAGCGGACGCGCACCGGCCCACGCGTGCAGCGCGCGGGACTGCCGGAAGCCGGGGATCAGCACCTCGCCCGCGTCCAGCATCTGCTGCACCTCTTTGGGCTCGATCGCGAGGTTGTCGGGATCGTCGACCTTCACGTCCGTGGTGCCGATGATGCTCACGGTGTGCACCGGAACCAGGATGTCGCCGTCTGCGGGATAGATGCAGCGGTTGACCACCCGGTTCACCAGCCGGTGGTTCATCGCGACCATGATGCCGCGCCCGGGGATGACGTCCACCGGGTGGGCACCGGCCATCGCCGCGATCTGGCCGGCCCACGGGCCCGCGCAGTTGAGCACGAAGCCGCACTCGATCACGACGTCCTCGCCGTTCTTGAGGTCGGTGCAGTGGACGGCGGTGACCTTCCCGTCCGCGGTGTCGATCTTGGTCACGCTGTGGTAGGTGAGGATCTCCGCGCCGTAGGCCTTCGCCGAGTTCGCCGCGCCCCAGACCAGCTGCCAGCCGTCGACCGACCCGTCCTGCACCTCGATCGCGCGCAGGATCCGCGGGTTCAGCCGCGGCTCGTTGCGCAGGGCCTCGGCGACGCTGATCTCCCGGGCGGGGACGCCGGTGGCCTTCGCACCCTCGAGGAACTTGTCCGCGAAAGCCGGGTCGTCGTCAGGCCCGGTGACGAAATAGCCGCCCGTTGTTTCGATCGCCTCGGACTGGATCCTGGAGAGGATCGCATTCTCCTGGGCACACTCCGTCGCCGAGAGCGGGTCGCTGACCACGTAGCGCCCGCCCGAGTGCAACAGGCCGTGGAACCGTCCGGTGGTGCCCTGGCCCAGATCGGCGCGCTCCAGCAGCACGGTGCTGTAGCCCCGCATCGCGACGTCCCGAACCACCCCGGCGCCCGTCGAGCCGCCACCGATGACGACGACGTCAACCGCCAGCTTCCTCACGTAGACCTCCCTGAAGTTGTGCGACGCCCGCGGCCCGGGACTCCTCGTCGCGTCCAGGCAACGCGCAGCGCGCCTCTTGTGTTCAGGCTAATCAGACGCAGGTCCGGGATTCACCATCAGGACGCAAGGTCGCCCAGATGTGCACGCACGATCCGCACACATGGGAAATCGACAGGCACGCGCTCCGGTCCCGGGACGGAGGACCAAAGGGCGGCAGTGGCCAGTCGCCGGGCCGGAACGGAGGCTCAGAGCCGCGCGCGGTCCAGGATGGCGCGCGCGGTGCCCTCGTCCAGCACGAGGTCGGTGGCGGTGCCGGCGCGCAGCGCGCCGATCACCGCCGGGGCGCGAGACGGGTCGGCGACCACGCAGATCCGTCTCGGCACCCGCTGCAGTTCGGCGGGCGTGAGGCCGGTGGCACGGTCGTTGTAGGAGATGTCTGCGTAGGAGCCGTCCTCGCGCAGCAGCACGGTGCACACGTCGCCGACCACGCCGTCCGCGGCGAGCTGGCGCATGTCTGCGGCGTCCATGTAGCCGGCGGTGTAGACGTGCGAGGGCACCCGTCCCTCGAGGCAGCCGACGCCGAATACGGCCAGATCGAGCTTCTGGTGCAGCTTCAGGACGTTCTGCACCGAGCGCTCCCGCCACATGGCCTGCTTGGTGGCGGCGTAGTCGAAGAACGCAGGGACGGGGAACAGCACGACGCGCGCGTCGAAGGCGTCCCCGATCGCCTGCAGGATCTCGCCGATGTAAGGGATGCCGGAGCTGCGCTGGTTGGCACCGCCGTTGATCTGGACGACGGTGGAGCCGACCAGGGGACGCCGGCCCAGGTGCTTCACCACGTGGGAGAGGGTCACCCCCCAGGCCACCCCGATCAACTGGTGGTCGTCGACGGCCTCGGTGAACAACCGGCCCGCGAGCCGGGCCACCTGGTCGAAGCGGACGTTCTCGTTGGCGTTCTCGCGCACGGAGACCATGTGCACGCGAACGCCGAAGTGCCGGCTGATCGTCGACGCCAGTGGCGACTGCGAGCCGCTGTGGTCGGCAAGGCTGATCCGGACAAGCCCGGACTCCCGTGCATCCTTCAGCAGGCGCGACACCGACGACCGGGAGAGCTTCAACTGGTGGGCGATGCTCTCCATGGTTTCGCCCTGAATGTAGTAGCGGGAGGCCGCTTGGTACATGTCCTCGTAGCGCTCGTTCAAGCTTGCACCCTTCCCGTGCACGTTCGTGCACAGGTCTAGCGCATGCGTTCAAGCATTAGCAAGATGGGCGGTGCGGGACGGGGTTAACGTTAGACACAGCCGTGCCCCCAATGTTGTGGTTCAGCGGTACGAAGGAGTCAGATGAGCCTCACTGTGGTCGACCGTCCGGTCGGCGCCGTTGCGTTCGCCGCGGACAGTGAGACGAGTTCCGATCCCGCTGGGCACTGTCCAGATCCGCGTCCGCGCCGACGAGCCTCGGCGGACGTGGCCAGCGTGAGGCTCCGGCGGCCAGCGTGGGCCGCCGCCAGGTCAGTCCGGCGCGCTGTTGCGCCGACTGTCGTGCAGTACCCCCGTCCGGCGCTCGACGCCCCCGGTGGGCGATAGGGGCGCAGCACCCCGAGCGGGGCGTCTGTTTTCTATTCCTTCCGTCTCACAAGACATCGAACATCGCCTGCGTCCTCCGGGACGCCCAAGACTGACACCAGCAGTGGTGTCGGAAAGTGAGCCATCGTGACTCTCGGCACGATTTTCCTCTCGGAAACTGTCGGAAGTGCGTTTCTGATCCTCCTGGGTTGTGGCGTGGTAGCCAACAACCTGCTCTCCAAGACCAAGGGACATGGGTCCGGCACCCTCCATATCAACTGGGGGTGGGGTATCGCAGTGTTCGCCGGCGTCATGGTCTCTTACGCGTCTGGTGCCCACCTCAACTTCGCGGTCACCATGGGCGTCATTGCTTCCGGCGCCAAGGAATTCGTTCCGGGCATCCCGGTCGACGCCGCGTCGATCTTCACCTACCTGGCCGGCCAGATGGTCGGTTCGTTCATCGGTGCCGTCCTCTGCTGGCTGGCTTACAAGCAGCACTTCGATGAGGATGCTCCCGACGGCATGAAGCTCGGCGTTTTCTCGACCGGCCCTGAGATCCGCAGCTATGCGTGGAACTTCATCACCGAGGTCATCGGCACGTTCGTGCTGGTGCTGTTCATCCTGGCCCTCGGCCACTGGAACGGTGCGGTGACTGCTGGTCAGCTCGGCTGGCTCGGTGCGCTCCCGGTCGGCCTCCTGGTCGTCGGTATCGGCATCTCGCTCGGTGGCCCGACCGGATACGCCATCAACCCCAACCGTGACCTTGGCCCGCGTATCGCCCATGCCATTCTGCCGATCCCGAACAAGGGCTCGTCCGACTGGTCCTACGCCTGGGTTCCGGTGGTCGCCCCGATCGTGGGTGGCGCGCTCGCAGGTCTGAGCGGCGCTTTCCTGCTGCCGACGGTCTGAGTGGAGCGGGTGGACGGGCCGGCACGCCCGGCCCGTCCACCCGGCCCAGGTACCCGCCCCCACACACAGGACAGCGGGCCGGTGGCCGCCGACCCGCTGTCGTAGCAATCATCATCCTCTCGAACAATGACGTGGAAGGAATTATCCATGGCCGACAAGTACATCCTCGCGATTGACCAGGGAACGACCAGTTCGCGCGCGATCGTCTTCAACCACGAAGGCAAGATCGTGTCCGTAGGTCAGAAGGAGCACGAGCAGATCTTCCCGCGGGCCGGCTGGGTCGAGCACAACGCCATCGAGGTCTGGGACGCCGTGCGTGAGGTCGTCGGCGAGGCCCTGGCCAAGGCCAGCCTGAACAAGGACAACATCCAGGCTGTGGGCGTCACCAACCAGCGCGAGACCACTCTGGTCTGGAACAAGGAGACCGGCGAGCCGGTCTACAACGCGATCGTCTGGCAGGACACCCGCACGGCCAAGATCATCGAGGAACTCGGTGGTGGCGACCAGGACAAGTACAAGGCTCGCGTCGGTCTGCCGTTGGCCACCTACTTCTCCGGCCCCAAGGTCAAGTGGGTCCTGGACAACGTCGAAGGCGCCCGCGCCGACGCCGAGGCCGGCAAGCTGATCATGGGCAACATGGACACCTGGGTCATCTGGAACCTGACCGGCGGTGTCGACGGTGGCGTGCACGTGACCGACGTGACCAACGCGTCCCGCACCATGCTGATGGATCTGAAGACCCTTTCCTGGGATCCGGAGATCGCGGCCGACATGGGCATCCCGATGAGCATGCTGCCCGAGATCAAGTCCTCCTCTCAGGTCTACGGCTACGGGCGCGAGCAGGGTCTGCTCGGCGGCGTCCCGATCGCAGGCGACCTGGGCGACCAGCAGGCTGCAACCTTCGGCCAGGCGGCCTTCGAGCCCGGCATGGCGAAGAACACCTACGGCACCGGCTGCTTCATGATCATGAACACCGGCGAGGAGATCGTTCCCTCCAAGAACGGCCTGCTCACCACCGTGTGCTACAAGATCGGCGACGACAAGCCGATCTACGCACTCGAGGGTTCGATCGCGATCACCGGCGCCCTGGTGCAGTGGCTGCGCGACAACCTGAAGATGTTCTCCTCCGCCCCGGAGATCGAGGAGCTCGCCGCGTCGGTCGACGACAACGGTGGCGCCTACTTCGTCCCGGCGTTCTCCGGCCTGTTCGCGCCGTACTGGAAGGCTGACGCCCGCGGTGCCATCGTCGGACTCACCCGGTACGTCAACCGTGGCCACATCGCCCGCGCGGTCCTGGAGGCCACGGCCTTCCAGACCCGTGAGGTGCTGGACGCCATGGAGGCCGACTCCGGCGTGAAGCTCGCCGAGCTGAAGGTCGACGGCGGCATGACCCAGAACGAGCTGCTGATGCAGTTCCAGGCCGATCAGCTGGGCGTGCCGGTGGTGCGTCCGGTCGTCGCCGAGACCACTGCCCTTGGTGCGGCCTACGCGGCCGGTATCGCCACCGGCTACTGGACCGGCGAGGCCGACGTCATCGCCAACTGGGCAGAAGACAAGCGGTGGGAGCCCAAGGCCGATCCGGCCGAGCGTGACCGCCTCTACCGCAACTGGAAGAAGGCCGTCACCAAGACCTTCGACTGGGTCGACGAGGACGTCGAGAAGTAACGACTCGCTGACGCGAAACGGCGCCGCCGGGCCCTACAGGGACCGGCGGCGCCGCCGCGTCCGGATGCGACAGAAATTCCTCGCGTGAGCGGAACCGGGGTGGGTGGTCCGAGCACCGCACCGACAACCGGGCTGCGGCTCACCCGCGCGGCGCCCCCGGCGGGGGCCGCAGCTGTCAGCAGGCGGTGCAGGTTTCGATGGCTATCCGGTGTCGCGCCCCCTGACCCCGCATTCGGCGCATAAGGACTTCCGACAAGCAGTGACATTTCGGCAACTGATCACGGTGATTGCCGCTGGTTCTCGGAGCCGATCGCCGGTGCGTAACCGCGGGCGGAGACGGCCCGGGATGACGCCCGATCCAGGAATGAACTGGCCGGTGAGCGCTGCCGCAACGGCAGTGCCGGACGCCTCCCGGCTCTATTCATCAATGCCGGTCACCGCCGCGAAGCAGCTCGGCCGAGGCTCCAGAACTACCCATCTCGTCTTTCTCCGTTTCCCCGGAATTGGAATACCTGGCGCACTACCTTGTGCTTGGCACGTCCCCGGGTAGGGACGTGGAGGGGGAGTTCTTCGATGCATCGCGTCCATAATCGGCCGAGTTCTGCCATCTTGGCCCTGGCAGTGGCGCTGGCCATTGCTCTGGGTGCCCCACCGCTGGCTGCGCTGGCCGGCGGCCAGCTTGCGGCTGGCCTGGGCCGGCTGACCGGCACCGTGCGGGACGCGGATACCGAGGCCGTCCTCCCGGCGGCCACGGTGACGGCGTATGCGGACGCGGCCGAGGCCGGCTCCGCCCAGACGGATGCAGATGGCACCTACTCCCTCGACCTGCCGGCGGGGGAGTACACCCTGAAGGCCACGGCGTCCGACCACCGCGCGGCGTTCTACGAGACCGAAGACGCACAGGGCGACCCGGTCTCGACGGTCACGATCGCCGACGGCCAGGTCTTGGACGGCATCGACTTCGCGCTCACCGGCCTGGGCTCGCTCTCGGGGCTGGTCAGGGCCAGCGATACCGGGCATCCGGTAGCCGGCGTCGTGGTCAAGCTCTTCCCGCCGTCGTCGAGCGACCCCAACCCGGTCGCGACCGCGACGACCGACGCCGCCGGCTCCTACACCGTCGCCGACATCGCCGCCGGCACCTATGTGATCCAGTTCGACGCGGCCAACACCGACTACCGCTCGATCTGGTGGCAGCAGGCCGCCACGAAGGACGCGGCGAAGTCGGTGCTGGTCGCCACCGGTGACCAGCTCACCGGCTACGACGCCACGCTCCAACTCGGCGCGAAGATCAGCGGCACCATCCGCAACGCCGACGGCGCAGCGGTGCAGGGCGCGTGGGTATGCACGAACGCCAACTACAGCTGGGCCGCACTGTGCGCGAGTTCCGACTCCAGCGGCCACTACCTGATCCGGGGCGTCCCGGCCGGGCAGTACAGCCTGGTCGTCACGGCATCAGGCTACGTCGCCACGTACTACGGGGACGTCACCAACAGCTCCAACCGGGAGACTTTCTCTGTGCCCGAGTCGGCCGAGCTGACCGGCAGGGACGTGGTCATCTCCCGCGGCTCCTCGATCAGCGGCACTGTCACCGACGAACTCGGAGCGCCGGTGGCCTCGATCCAGGTCTGTGCCAGCGGTGCCGGCTACGGCTGCGCCACGACCGGAACGACCGGCACCTTCACGATCGGTGCCCTGCAGGCGGGCTACTACAGCGTCAGCGCGAGCCGGGCCGGTTTCGCCACTGCCCGCGCAAGCATCATCCTCGGGGAGAAGGAGGCGCGCACGGGTGTGAACCTCGTCCTGGTTCCGGCCGGCGAGGTGACCGGCTCCGTCACCCTGGCTGACTTCACCGGAACCGGGCGCTGGGTCTACGTCGTCCTCGTCGACCTCGACGGGAACTACGTCACCGAGGGCAGCTACTACACCTCGACCGGGACGATCGACTACGACCTGCAGCAGGTCGCCGCGGGCAGCTACGACGTCCGGTTCGAGAGCTCCGGATACACGATGCAGTGGTACGACGGAGCCGCCGACCGGGCGGACGCGACGTCCGTCACCGTGGCGAAGGGCCAGACGACGCCAGGCATCGACGCGACGCTCGAACCCTCCGCGACCCCGGTGGCGAGCGCCACGGTCCACGGGGTGCTCACCGACGACACCGGCGCGCCGCTCGCCGGGGTGCAGGTCGAACTGTCCTACGACGGCGGCTATCGCTACCTCACCACCGGGGCCGACGGCAGCTTCGGCCTCGACGTCCCGGCCGGCTGGGTCTCCGTCTGGGTGCCGAGCGCGAACGGACGTCTCTCCTACAGCGACTCGCTCACCGTCGAGGAGGGCGAGGACAGGGACCTGGGCACTCTGGTCGTCGCCCGCGAAGCCGTGCTCACCGGCAGGGTGCTGGGCGGCACGGACGGCCGGACGCCGCTCTCTGGCGTCTCGGTCCAGCTGTACAGCACCGGCAACTACTCGATCCAGTCCACCACGACCGCGTCCGACGGCAGCTACCGTCTGGCCGGTCTCGACAGGGGCTTCTACCGGCTGCGCTTCGAGTACGGGGAGACCGGCGTCACCTTCTACCGGCAGGGGCACAGCCTCACGGACGCGACCTTCGTCGGCGTCCGGGCCGGCCAGACCGCGACCGTCGGTGACATGGTGCTGCAGCGCACCGCTTCCGCGTCCGGGACGGTGACCGACGCGAGCGGCACCCCGCTGAAGGGTGCCACCGTGGTCGCCTACTCGACGGAGGCCGACGTGGTCGGCACTGTCAGCACCGATCGGGACGGGGCGTTCACGCTCGGCGGCCTCGCCCCGGGCACCTACACCTTCCTCGCCAGCCCGCCGCCGGGCAGCTCGAACCTGGTCGCGCACTGGTGGAGTGGTTCGGACACTGAGATCGGCGCCGTGCCGGTCGACCTGGAGTCCGGAGGCTCGGCCAGCGGACTCAGCTTCGTCCTGGGCGCGGGGACGGTCGGCACGGTCGAGGGCACCGTGACCGACACTCTCGGCCGGCCCGTGGCGAACGGCGTGGTCCGGCTCGTGAACGCGGACTCGTACGACAGCTCATCGGTGTCCACCGACGCCGCGGGCCACTACCGGCTCGGCACCGAGACGGCGGGCCTCTACCTGGTCGCGTTCGGATCCGGCGAGGACGTCACCTGGTGGCCGGCGGCCGGCGATTCGGACGCCGCGATCCCGCTGGAACTCTCTGCGGGGGCCACCAGGACCGCCGACTTCACCGTGGCGGCCGCCGGCTCCGTGCACGCGACCGTGCAGACCCCCGATGGCAGCGCCTTCTCCGGCTGGGCCTTCCTCGTCGGCGCGGACTCCAGCCAGTACTACGACCGCTACGACTCCACAACGGGCACGTTCGTCTTCTACCGGACGCTGCCGGGCGACTACACCCTGGTCATCAACGACGCCACGGGCGCCTACGCCACGATCCGCCGGCCGGTCACCGTGACGGCCGGGGGCACCGTCGAGGAGACCCTCACCCTCGTGCCGGGCAGCAGCATCTCCGGCCACCTCACCGTAGACGGCGACACGCCGGACAGCTACTCGTACGAGGTGTGCGCAGTGGACGCCGGCGGGGTCACCCTGAGCTGCGCGTGGGCCCAGAGCGACGGGAGCTACCGGATCACCCAGCTGCCTGCCGGCGACTACGCGCTCCGGGTCGAATCGGAGGACGAGGAGGACATCGGCTGGTACGGCGGAGCCGACTTCGCCGGCGCGACCCGGGTCAGCCTCGGTGCGCACGAGGACCGCACCGACGTCGAGATCGCCGTCGACTCGCCGCCACCCGTCCTTTCGCCGGTCGACATCGCGGTGATCCTGCCCGCCTCGGTTGCGGCGACTCCGGAGAACTGGGCAAAGGTCACCGGCACCCTCACCCGCGAGAACGGGGGCGGCGACCCGATCCCCCTCGTCATGGACACCGCGACGGGCCACCTGCACGCGACCGACGTGCCGGGGGGCTGGTACGACCTGGAGGTTGTCGCGCCGGACCTGGGGTTGACCGCCTACGTCGACGAGATCTGGGTCTGGGGCGACACCGCCGAGAGGATCTCGCTTCGCCTGCCGTCCAGCCTCAGTGGCAGGGTGATCCTGCCGGAGGGCATGGATACCGCGGAGAACTACGCCCTGGTGACGATCACCGCCCACCTTGACAACGACTGGGACGGAGAGGGCGAGGAGCCGGCCGACATCCCCGTCCCGATCGACTCCAGCGGGCACTTCTCCGTCACGCTTGAACCCGGCTGGTACTGGTTCGACGTCCAGACCTCACTGCCGGTGGCGCTCCACGACCAATGGCTCAAGGTGGACGGCGCAACCACGCTGGACTTCGTCGGGGTGCCCGCCTACACCGTCAGCGGCCAGATTCTTCCCCCGGCCGACCTCGCGGCGGACTTCGACTACTCCACCTGCTGGGGCTCGATCGAGAACCTGAATCCGACCTCGGCGGACGACGACGAGGACTACACCGACCTGGACATCACCGCCGAGGGCACCTACACCGCCCGCGTCGCGGCGGGCAGCTACGCGGTGTACCTGGGCTGCGGTGCCGGCACGCTCGAGTTCGAGCAGAACGTGCAGGTCGACGCCGACACGCAACTCGACCTGCAACTCGTCGCCGGCGCATCGATCACGGGCGACCTCGTCGACGAGTTCGGCACCGCGCTCTCCGGCACGGTGAGCTGGACCCGGCACGGCAGCGATGACGACGCGGGGACCGACTACTTCGGCACCGACGGCATCGACCTGACCGGTCTGGCCGCGGGCACCTACGACCTGGTGGTCCATCCGAGCGGAGGCTACGCGTCCATAGCGCTCACCGGTACCGACGCGGTCACCGTCGGCGAGGGCGAGACCGCCCAGCTCGGCACCCTGCAGGCCACCATCGGCGGGCGGGTCACCGGACGCATTGCCGACGTCGGCGGCCCCTCATGGATCCGGATCGTGGTCACCGACCTGACCGGCGCCGAGCTCGGCTCCACCGACGTGTACCGGGGCGGCAGCTACAGCGTGGGTGGCCTTCCCGCGGGCGAGGCCCTGATCCGGTTCGAGCAGGACGACCTCGCCCCGGTCTGGTGGCGCAACGCCGCCTCCGCGGTGCAGGCGACCCCGGTGACCGTCGTGGCGGGCGAGGCGACCGGCAGGATCTCGCCCAAGCTCCACTCGGTGGCCGAGAACGGTGCGATCACCGGCACGGTGACCAACCAGCTCGGCGCGGCCACGGACGTCCTGGTGACCCTCACCGACTCCGACGGCGACGAGCTCGCCGACACCCATCCCTGGGGGAACGGCAGCTTCTGGTTCAACGCGGCACCCGGCACCTACCAGGTGCGCCTCGACTACTGCGCGTCGGGGGGTGTCGATGACGAGGGTGACGACGTGTGCGCCGGCGGCGAGATCGAGCAATGGTGGCCGGGGACGGCCGACCAGGCCGGGGGCACCCGGATCGTCGTGGGCAGCGCCCAGACGGTGCGCTCGGTCAACTTCACGATCAGCGGCGGGACCGCCTTCGACACCGTCGGGACACCGGAGATCATCGGTGCGGCCGTGGCGGGCGGGACGCTGACCGCCGAGCCCGGCACCTGGTCACCGGGCGGCGCGACGTTCACCTACCAGTGGCTCGCGGACGGTTCGCCGATCGACGGCGCCACCGGGACGACGCTCGCCCTGACCAGCGGACAGGTCGGCAGGAGGATCTCGGTGCTGGTCACGGCCCACCTCACCGGGCGGGTCACGACCGCGGCGACCTCGGCCGCCACGGACGCGGTGCTGGCCGGCATCGTGCCGGGCACCGTCACCCTCACCGGCTCGGCCGTGGTGGGCGCCACCCTGACCGGAGCGACCACCCCCTGGGATCCCGCGCAGGTCGTCCTGGCCTACCAGTGGCTCCGCGACGGCCAGGAGATCACCGATGCTACTCACGAGACGTACGCCGTCGTCGACGGCGACGTCGGGCACCGGCTGTCGCTGCGGGTCACGGGCAGCCTGGAGGGTTACACCAGCGTCACGGCGACCAGTGAGCCGACCGACGCCGTGCCCGGTGGCACCTTCGCAGGAGCCGGCACCGCAGCGATCACAGGGACGGCGAAGGTCGGCGAGCTCCTCACCGCGTCCGCGTCGGGATGGAGCCCGGAACCGACCGGCCTCAGCTACCGGTGGGCGCTGAACGGATCCGCCATCGACGGTGCCGACCAGTCCACCTACCGGGTGCGCGCCGCCGACGTCGGCGGGAGGCTCACGGTGACAGTGACCGCCCTGCGGGACGGCTACGCGCCGAAGACCGCCACCTCTGCGGCAACCGCTGCTGTCGCGGCGGGCACGCTCGCGAGCGACACCCCAACGGTCAACGTGCCCACTGGTGGGCCGAAGGTCGACCAGGAGCTCAAGGCACTGCCTGGTACGTGGGGCCCGGACGGGGTCGCCCTCACCTACCGGTGGTACCGGGTGAGCTCGACCGGCAAGTCCTCCACGATCACGGACGCGACGGAGCCGTCCTACTTCGTCCAACCTTCCGACGTGGGCTACCGCCTGAAGGTCTCCGTCACCGGTGCGCTCGATGGCTACACGCCCGTCACGAAGACCTCGTCGGTGACCGCGGTGGTGGCGAAGGCGGCGTTCACTGCGTGGGCGAACCCGCAGATCACCATGGACGGGCCGACCGCGCGGGTGGGCAAGGTCGTCACCGCGCAGCCCGGTGCGGCGACGCCGGCGGCCACGGGCTACACCTACCAGTGGTACCGCGGCACGTCCGCGATCAGTGGGGCGAAGGGCGCGACCTACACGCTGACCTCGGCCGACCTCGGCCGGACGGTCAAGGTGCGGGTGGCGGCGACCCGGGCGGGCTACACCACCTCCGCAGGGCTGGACAGCGACCCGACCGCGACCGTGCAGGCCGGGCTCAAGCCGGTCACGCCCCGGCTGGACGACACCACGCCGACGGTCGACCAGGTGGTGTCGGTCCTGCCCGCAACGGACTACACCGCGTGGGGGCCGGTGCCGGTCACCCCGCACTACCAGTGGTACCGCGGCTCGACCCCGATCGCCGACACGGACCGGGCCAGCTACCGGGTGCAGCCCGCGGATGCGGGAAAGACCATCAAGGTGGTCGTGATCGGATCGGCTGACGACTACGGCCCGGTGTCCGCGGCGTCCGCGTCCAGCAAGAAGGTCACCAAGGCGAGCCTGACCACGATCGGCCAGCCGACTCTGGACGTGATCTCACCCAGGGTGGACGGGGCGGTCACGGTCGACCCGGGCACCTGGGGACCGGCGCCGGTGGACTTCACCTACCAGTGGTACAAGGTGAGCTCGTCGAAGAAGCTGTCCGCACTGAAGGGGGCCACCTCGTCCACCTATGTGGTGGACGGAAGCGTCGTCGGGTACCAGCTCACCGTGAAGGTCACATCGGTGAAGGACGGCTACAACGCTGCCGCGAAATACGCCGCGGCTACGTCCGTCGTGCCCAGGGAGACGTTTGCGGCCACGGGTGATCCGACGGTCTCGATCGACGGGACGCCCCGGGTCGGCAAGACGGCGGCCGCCACCCCCGGCACCTTCGCGCCGGAGGCCCGGTTCAGCTTCCAGTGGTACCGCGGCACGTCCGCGATCAGCAAGGCGACGGCGGCCCGGTACACCCTGACCAGGTCCGACCTCGGCAAGCTGGTTTCGGTGAAGGTGACCGCGACCCGTTCGGGCTACACAACGGTCGTCGGTACGGCCGCACTGGCCGGCCCGGTGAGCGCCGGGTTGACCGGGGTGACGCCGAAGCTGACCACCACGGCGCCAGCGGTCGGGACCGAGATCGGCATTCGGGCCGGGACCGGCTTCGATGCGTGGTCACCGGCCGTGACGTCCGGCTACCAGTGGTACTCCGGAGGGGTTCCGGTGGATGGAGCCACCAAGGCCACCTATACCGTGCAGCCGGGCGACGCCGGCCGGACCATCAGCGTCAAACTGACCGGCAGTGCCGACGACTACGCGCCGCTCACCATGGCCTCGGCCGTCACAGCGAAGGCGACGAAGATCAGCTTCGCGTCCCGGGGCGTGGTCTCGATCAGCGTGGACGGCCCAGTGCTGACGGCAAGCATCGACACCGACTGGTCGCCCGACCCGGACAGCCACGCCTTCCAGTGGTACCGCAACGGGAAGGCGATCTCGAAGGCGACCAACGCCACCTGCACGGCGACGAGCAGCGGCAGCTACACGGTGAAGGTCACCGCGTCCAGGCTCGGCTACAACTCCTCGTCGGTGACTTCGGCCGCGAGGACGGTCACCCTGCCCTGACCCGACCGAGCGGATCGGGAACACTCCGGTCAGCAACTGTTGGTGTGGCGTCGCCGACCGGTCCAGGGCAGGCTGGCAGGCATGGAGACCTATGCGGTTGTGTGCGCGGCCGGAACCCTTCGGGCCCAGGACAACGCAGGCGCCGTCCACTTCCCGCATCGCTGGACCGACGGTGGCGTGGAGGTGTCCGCCGCCTTCACGGGCGCGCACCTGCTGCACACCGCTGTCGCGGGGTGCGTGCTCAACGACCTCTACCGGGAAGCGTCGGCGCTGGGCCTCGTGCTCGCGGGCGTGCGGGTGACGGCTTGGGGCGGCTTCGACGAGGCGTGGGCATCGAAGGGGATCGAGTACCGGGTTGAGCTCGACGCCGCGCTCGACCCCCCGACGCTGGCGGATCTCCTGCGTCGTGTCGACGAGGTCGCCGAGATTCCCCGCGCCGTCCGTACCGGCGCCCGCGTGGCCCGGGTGCCATCGCGGGATCAGTAGCTGTAGGTGTAGATGGCCGCCGCGGACCGTGCCGAGGTCAGGGAGGGAGTCGCGGCCACGACGACATCGACAGTGCCGGCCGACTGGGCCGGTGCGGTGACCTGGAGTCTGGTGGTCGAGATGACCTCCAGTTCGGTTCCGGCGAGGCCGCCGAAGTAGACCGCACTGATCACGAAGAAGTTCTGCCCGGTGATCGTGACGCGCGCACCTCCGGCGACGCTTCCGCCGGCGGGGGTCACCGCCGCCACGACCGGTGCCGGGGTGTCCAGGTAGGTGTAGGTCAGGCCTGGAGCCAGCGACGCCCCGTACGCACCGGCGACCTGGATCCCCACCGCGCCGGCCGCTCCCGGCGGTGCGGTCACGACGAGCTTCGTCGGAGCCACCGAGACGATCTGCGCCGCCTGGCTGCCGAAGCTGACCCCTGTGATGCCGTAGAAGTTCCGGCCCGAGATGGTGACGCTGGCGCCGCCGACGCCGTACCCGGTGGTCGGTGTCGCCTTCGTGACCAGCGGCGCCGGCGCCAGGCCGAAGGAGTAGCGAGCTTTCGTCTTCACCGCAGAGGTGCCGAAGGGGTTGGTCAGCCGGACGTCGACCCGTCCCTCGACGTGGGCCGGAACGGTGACGTAGAGCCGCTTGGACGAGGTCACGTTGACACCGATGCCGGCGACGCCGCCGAAGTCGACCGATGTCGCCGCGGTGAAGTGGCTGCCGCTGATCCGCAGGCGCGCGCCGCCGAGGGTCAGGCCGCGCCCGGAGGAGAGACTCTTCACCCACGGGGCGTAGCCGTAGCTGAATCGCGCGGAGGCCGCGTCCGCGCTGGTGCCGGTCGGCCCGGAGACCCGGACGGCGACCGTGCCACGGGAGTGCGACGGTGTGACCACCTGGAGTTCTGTGTCGGACACGACGGTGAGCCCGCGTCCCTTGCTGCCTCCGAACCACACGGTGGTGGCGGCGTTGAAGTGGCTTCCCGTGATCGTGACGGTGGTGCCGCCTCGGGTCTGGCCCGCGGTCATGGACAGGGAGTCGACCACGGGCGAGGGCCGGTAGTCGAAGCTGACATCGCGGTTGGAGCCGGCCAGCTCTGTGACAACCTCAAGCGGGACGGGGCCGGTCTCGGCCCGTCCGGGTGTGGTCACCCTGATCGTGGTGGACGAGACGACGTCCAGCTTCGTCGCCGCGATCCCACCGATCAGCACCTTCTGCACCCCGAGGAAGTTGTTGCCGGTGATGGTGATTCGCTGGTTGCCGGACGTGCCGCCGACCGCGGGGTTCACCGAGGTCACGGCGGGGGCGATCCCGAGGAGCCGGTTGGCGGTGTTGGCGGGGTTGCCGATGATCCGGTTGGGCTCGCTCAGCCCGAGGATCCGGGAGGTCACCTTCGCAGCGCTCCACGAGCGGTGGGCGGAGAGCACCAGCGCTGCCACCCCGGCCACGTGCGGGCTCGCCATCGAGGTCCCGGTCATCGTCACAGGATTCGCACCGAAGGCGTTGGCGGAGGGGATGGACACCCCTGGCGCGTACAGGTCCACGCAGGGGCCGTCGTTGGAGCTCGCCCAGCGGATGTCGGCGCTGGTGGAGGCGGCGACCGTGATTGCGGTCTTCGCCGACGCAGGCGAGGTCTCGCAGGCGTTCCGGTCGTGGTTGCCTGCGGCGACGACGACGGTCACTCCCTCGGCCGTGAGGCGCTTCACCGCGTCGTTCTCGGTCTTGTCGTAGGCGCCCTCGATACTGATGTTGACGACGGCGGGGTCGCCGCGGTGGTGCTGCTTGAGCACCCAGTCCAGACCCTTGGCGACCGTCGAGGCGTAACCGCTGCCGGAGCACTCGAGGACACGGACGGGGACGAGCTTCACCTGCTTGGCCACCCCGTAGGTGGTGCCACCAACGATCCCGGCCACGTGGGTGCCGTGACCATTGCAGTCGCTGGTGCCCAGCCCGTCCGACACGAAGGACGCACCGTCGGCGATGCGGCCGCTGAACTCCGAGTTCCCGGCGGCGATGCCGGTGTCGATGACGTAGACGGTGACGCCGGCCCCGGTCTGGTTCGGGGCGTAGCTGTCGTCGAGGGGGAGCTCGGCCTGGTCGAGCCGGTCCAGCCCCCACGGCGGGTAGGCCTGGCCGTCCGCGACGCTCACCCGGGTGTCCTTCTGGACGTAGGCGACCGACGGATCCGCCGCCAGGGCCTTCGCCTCGGCGGCGGTGAGCTGCGTGATCGCGGCGTCCAGCTCGTCCATCGTCCGATAGGCGCGCTCACCCAGCACCGCAGGCGCCTGGCCGGCGTCCTTGCGGAACCCGACGATGTAGGTGGACGCGGCGTCCGTGGGTGTGGCGGGCAGCTCCGGGGCGGTGGCGGTGGGTTCGGGCGCAGGTGCGGTCGTTGCGGATGGCGATCCGGTGGCCTCCGCGGTCGGGGTGGCGGCGTCGCCCGGGGTGGCGTCCGCGCTCGCGGAGGCCGACGGCGAAGGGGTGGTGGTAGCGGTGGGTTCCGGCGCGGCGGAGGGCTCGGCAGCCGGGGTCGCGGGCGCGGAGGCGGGGGCAGGCGAGACAGCGGTCTCGGCGTACGCCGGAACCGGTTGCACAACGCTGAGCACCGCAAGCGTCAGCCCGCAGACGAATGCCCCCCCGTGCAGTTTCGTCAAGGCTCCCCCCCGAAGCGCTGGAAACTACTTCGGCAAAGTTTAGGCGATCCTCACCGCTTCCCGCGTGTTGTGCGCCAGATTCGTCGTCCGCAGCGCTCAGCGGGCGTTCACCACGACCTCGGCGACGCCGCCCCGGTAGACGCCCTTGGCGACGGAGGGCAGCTCGGAGAGATAGATCAGCAGGAAGCGGGTCTCCACCGGTTGCACAGGGGTGAGCGTGAATGTCTTCGGCGCATCCTTCGCCGCCGCCATGGACTCCCACTGCTCGACAGACTTCATCGGTGCCGTCTTCGCCGGCTTGGCCGGCACCCGCAGCTCGACCGTGGCTCCGGCGTCCTCCATGGTGACCTGGACGCTCGACACCATGCGCACCACGCCGAGGTCCAGCACGAGCCCGACGCCGTGTTTGCGTCCGTTGAACTTCGCCGTGCCGTACTTCTCCGTGCGCCAGATGGTGCTCGCGTCCCCGTCGATGGCGCGCGTAGCGCGCTTGCTGTTCTCGGAGGCGTCGCCGCCGTCGGCCTTGGGGTCGAAGGCTGTCGCCGCCTCGATCTGGACCGCCCCCGCGGCCGGTGCGGCCGGCCCGGCCGGCTCACGGACGTTCATCGCCACGACGGCGACGATGCCGACCACGACCACGAGGGCCAGCACGCCGAACAGCAGGGGCATCAGGCGCCCGCGCCGCTGCGGCTGTTCCGGCCCGGACGACGGCCGCAGCCCTGCCGGTGGGGGCACAGGGGTGAACGACTCGCTGCGGCGCAGCGCCTCGTCCACGAACGGCTGGGTCTCGTCCCCGGGATCGTCCTCGCCGTAGAGCTCGGCGTTCGTGTAGTGGAACTCGCCGGCGTACGGGTCCTCCTCCGGCGAGACCTCGGCCGACGGCGAGAGCTCGGCCGACGGCGCGGCCCAGGCCGGGAGGTCCGCTCCGGCCGGCGACGCGCTCCGGGCCTGCGCGCCAGGGCCCGGCGAAGCAGCCGACTCCGCCGCCGGGGAGTCCGGGGACTCGTCCCCGATGACCTCGTGGACGCTGAACCGGCTCGCGGACGCCGGCGTCGGGATCGGTGGGGCGACCAGGGAGACCGGCACCGGCGGCGCGTCCTCCGTGTCGGGGTCGACGTCGGGGTGCAGTCGCGCCTGCAGGTCGTGCGCAGCGCCCATCGGTCCCAGCACGAGGGAAAGTTGGGTGGTCACGTCCTGCGCAGTGGTCAGCCGGGACGCGTGCCCGCGCGGGACGGGCGAGAGCAGCCGGTCCACCACCTGGTCGACCGCCGGCGCCACCCCGCCGCGGACCTGGTTGGGCAGCACCCAGTGGCCCTCCACGATCGGGGCGGCCGGCATCCCGTAGCGCTCTCCGCCGGGCCAGTGTGCGACCAGGCAGGCGTACAGCAACTGGCCGAGCGCCCGGACGTCGGCGGCTTCGCCGGACAAGTGCGAGGGCGCCTCCTCGGCGTCGGTGAGGGCGCTGCCCAGCACCTTCACGTTGCCGGTCGAGGTGATCAGCAGGGTGGCCGGGCTGAGGTGCCGGTGGTAGTGCTCCTGCGCATGCAGTCCGATCAGTCCGTCGGCGACCTCGCGGACGATCCAGGCTGCCTCGACGCCGGTCAGCGGCCCGTCGCGAAGCACCTTCTCCAGGGTCTGGCCGGGTGCGTACTCGTAGACGAGGTACGGGCCGATGCCCGGCTCGGACTCGACCACGTCGAGCACGCGCAGGAACCGGGAGTCGGTGGCGAGGGCGGCCTCGCGGGAGGAGCGCAGCACGTCGGCCGTGGCCGGGTCGTCCGCGTCCAGCAGATGCACCAGCACGGCGCGGCCCAGGACGAGGTCGTCGGCCCGCCAGGTCTGCGCCCGGTTGTGCACGGCCAGCTGGTCGGCCAGGCGATAGCGCTCGCCGAGCACGCGCCCGCCCGCCGACGCCTCCGCCTCCGGCGTCCCCGCGATGGGGGGCGCGGGCAGGCTGAGCAGGGCGGACGCGACCGGTGCCGGCGGGGCGACGGGCACGAACACGCCCACCCCGTTGGCGTCGGGCGCAGGTTCCGGCGGCGACCCGGCGGGGCGTTCCGCCGGGGCTCCCGCCTCGGCATCCGCGATCGCCTCCGCGGCGTCCGTCTGGCCCTCGTCGCCCTTCGGCCGGCGCAGCTGCTCCAGCAGGGTCGTGGTCTCCGGGATGCGCAGGCGCTTGGCGGTGAAGAAGAACACGAGGACGGCGAGGATCCCGGCCACGGCCAGCCCCGCGGTCCGGATCAGCAGGCTCGGGTACCGCTCGGTCCACCAGGTGATGCCCCACGCCAGTGCCGCGGCCGGCACAGTGGCCACCAGCAGACGGGCGAGGTGCGTGGCGGTCTCGACGCCGGGCAGCTCCGGCAGCCGGCGCCGCAACACGAAGTGGGTGATGAACACGCCGACGAAGTAGGACAGGCTGTACGCGAGCGCCAGCCGGGCGGCCACAGTGGTCGGGTCGTTCCACGGCAGCGCCAGCGCGAGTGCGGCTGCCGCGTTCGCGCCGCTGATCCAGATCTGCAGCAGGAACGGCGTGCGGGTGTTGTCCATCGCGAAGAACGCCCGCAGGTAGAGGTACTGGATGGTGAACGGCACCAGGCCGATCGCGAAGGCCATCAGCGCCCAGGCGATGTAGATGTAGTCGCTGGCGCCGGTGCCGTTGCCGAACGCGAGCCGGGTGACCGGGTCGGCCAGCACGAGCAGGGCGACACTGGCCGGCAGCAGGAACGTGGTGGCCAGGCGCAGCGCCCTGGTCGTCTCGGCCGCCACCCCGGAGCGGTCCCCCGCGACGGCGTAACGGGACGCGCTGGGCAGCATCGCGGTGGCCAGCGACACCGTGAGCAACGAGTGCGGCAGGATCCAGATCAGGTAGGCGTTCTGGTAGACGGTCCAGCCGGCGCCCTGGTCGGTCGCGCTGGTGGCCTGCGAGGCCAGGTTCGCGACGAGCATCTGGACCAGCGTGGTGAGCGCGACATAGCCGACCATCCACTTGGCGACGTGGAAGGTGCGGCCCAGCCCCGTCCCCTTCAGGTCGAAGCGTGGCCGGTAGCTGAATCCGGCCCGCTTCAGGAACGGCAGCAGGACGAGGGTCTGGACGATGATGCCCAGCGTCGATCCGCCCGCCAGCAGCCAGGCCTGGGGCACGGTGAACGGCTCGCCGGTGAGGGCGGTCTGGTTGCCCCAGATGGCCAGGTACAGCGCGAACACCGCGATCGAGACCACGTTGTTGGCGATCGGAGCCCACATCATCGGGCCGAACTTGTCGCGGGCGTTCAGCACCTGGCCGATCAGGAAGAACACCCCGTAGAAGAACAGCTGCGGCATGCAGATGTAGCTCATCAGCAGCAGCGAGGCCCAGTGGTCGGCCATGTCCGGTGCGGTCCACGCCCGCGCGAACATGCTCATCACCAGGGGCGTGGTCACCGTGACCACCACGGTGAGCGCGCCGAGCGCCATCACGAAGGCGGTGATGATCCGGTCGACGAAGGCGCGTCCGCCGTCCTCGTCATGGGTCACTGCCCGCACGATCTGCGGCACCAGGACGTTGTTCAGGGTGCCGCCGGCCAGCAACAGGTAGAGGGTGGTGGGCACAGTGTTGGCGTAGTTGAACGCCTCCACCTGCCGGGTGCCGTTGCCGAGCACGAAAGCGATCAGCATGGCCCGCACCAGGCCGAGGACGCGGGAAACCATCGTGCCCGAGGCCATCACTGCGGTCGCGTTGATCAGCCGGCGCCCACCGGCCTGGGTCTCGGTCATGCGGGGCCCCCGCGGAGTTGTTCGGAGGAGCGTGGCGGAGGAGAGGGACTCGCTGGCGTGCTCATGCGTCGTCCCTGGCTGGTTCACCGGCCGCGAGCCTGCGCCGGACCTGGCGGATCCGCCACGCGGTCGCCCCGACCAGAACCAGGCCGGACACGCCGACGATGATCCAGGCCACCACCCCGATGTCGGTGACCTCGATCGTGATCGGAGTGTCCGCGGTGACCCTGCGTCCGCTCTGGGTCGCGAGGTAGGCCCGTGCGGTGACCACGCCGTTGGACGTGGCCTCTGGCCGGATGTTGATGGTGACACTCTGGTGCGGTTCCACGGTGACCAGGTCGGACGGCGGCACGGTCAGCCGCTGCGGGTTGTTCGATGTGACCACCACCTTCACCCGGAGGGCCTCGGTGAACTCGTTGGTGACGGTGACCGGGAACTCGTTGGCGCGCGAGGACATCACGAATCGCGCGCTCGCGTTCAGCGAGACGGACTCGCCGACCTCCGGCATCCCGACGATCCGGTTCATCCCGCCGAGCTGCGCGTCGAAGCCCCGGGAGTCGCCGACCCAGGCCGATGCGGCGCTCCGGGTGACGCACGCTGCGGACTGGTTCGGCAGGGTTGAGTCGGGCGCCAGCTCGGCGTACGCGGTGAAGTCGCTCTCCAGCCTGCCCAGTGCCTCGAACTGGGCCTCGGTGAGCCGGTCGGGCTTGACCGCGGTGAAGCCGGCCGCGCGCACGCTCGGGGTCGAGGAGAGCAGGGCGCGCAGCCCGCGCTGGCTCGTCCAACTCGTGGTGGCGGCCAGGTCCTGCTCGAGGTCGGAGTCGTCGCTGATCAGCCGGACCTCGCCCTTCGCCCCCGCGATCACCGTGGTGGCCAGGGCGTACTGCGTGCGCAGGTTCTGCGGGCTCGTGTCGTCACCGGGGACGGCGGCGGACGCGGCCAGGACGGGAGCACCGGTGCTGGCCTGCAGCGCACCCGCCTTGGCGGCGTTGCGGGCAAGCACCGCGTCGATGCCGGAGCCGGCCAGGAAGGATCTCGTTGCCTCGGTCAGCACCTCGCCGGCCGGCACGGCGACGACTGGCAGGTCATCGAGCCCGCTCACCTGCCCGGCTGCCTGTTCGGACCGGCTCACGATCAGGTTGTCGCCGGCCAGCCGGGCGCCGTTCACGTCCGGGTTGGCGAAGAGCGTCCGTGCCCCCGCGGTGCGGTCCAGGTCCGCGAAGCGTTCCAGCCACTGCTCGGCCACCTCCTCGCCCGTGCCGGCCCGGCTTCCGTCCTCCATCTGCACCTGGTAGCCGTCGGCCATGTCCTGCACCTCGTCGAGCAGGGCAGGGTCGATCAACCAGCTCATCCCCGGACGTGCGGCGGCGTCCAGCAGGGTGGACAGCCTCCCGGTGAGCTCGTTGCGCAGGGAGTCGTTGCGGAACAGGTTGTCGACCAGCTTGGTCGGCGGGGCCGTGAGCAGCACGATCGGGGTGACCGGGACGTTTCGCTTGCCGGGGATCGGCACGAAGGTCCGCAACTGGCCGGACGCGCGGTCCTCGCTGGGCGGACTGGTCCGGGCAATCACGTCCGCACCGAACGCGAACGCAGCACCCCTGGTGTCGAAGCCGAGCTCGGCGATGGTCGCCTTGAGTGTGACCTGGCTGCTCTGGCCGGGGACGAACGCCTCGGCGGACGTGGTCACAACCCGGTAGTGGTCGGCGGTGATCGGCAGGCGCTGGCCGATGATGTTGTTGCTGTCGGCCAGGCGCAGCGAGGCGAGGCTCTGGATCGCGTCCCTGGAGCGCCACAGGATCACCTGCACGCCGTAGGCGTCCACGCTGCCGGTGTTGGTCACCGTCCCCTCCAGCGTCACCGTGTCCTTGGCCTTGTACCCGGAGACGTCCAGCGAGGTCATCGTGAAGCTGAGCTGCAGATCGACGGCCTGCGCCGTGGTGGGGGCCCACACGGACAGCCCGGCCACAGCTGCCACCCAGGCCAGCAGGAGGGCCAGCGCACGATGCCTGTCCCAGGAGCCGCCGATCACCGTCCCATCGTACGGGGACGCGGTGCGCTGCCCGTCCGCGCCACCCCCACCGGGGTCAGCCTTCGCCTGGGGCGCGCCCTGCCGGGAGGCCTCGGCGTGAGGGGTGGCGCTCGCTGCCAGGGCTGGGCCGGTAGAGTATGCGGTCGTGCCCAGCCTGACCGACGAGCAGCGCGCCGCCCTGGCGAGCGTGCTGGCCACGGGCCCCCGGGTGCGCAAGCTGGCCCGGCAGTTCGAGCGGGCCGGCCACGAGTTCTACCTGGTCGGCGGCTCGGTGCGGGACGCGCTGATGGGCCGGCTCGGCAACGACCTCGACTACACCACCTCCGCCCGTCCGGACGAGATCGAGGCCCTGGTGCGCACCGTGACCAGTGCAGTCTGGGACGTGGGCAGGGAATTCGGAACGATCGCCTGCCGGATCCGCGAGGACGACGGCTCGGAGTGGGTGGTCGAGATCACCACCTTCCGCGCCGACAGTTACGCCGACCACACGCGCAAGCCGGAAGTCGTCTTCGGCGACCACCTCGGCGGCGACCTGATCCGCAGGGACTTCACCGTGAACGCGATGGCGCTGCGGGTCAGCGACGCGGAGCTGCTGGATCCCTTCGGTGGGCTGTCCGACCTGGTCACGGAGGTGATCCGGACGCCGGCGGCTGCCGAGCTGTCCTTCTCCGACGACCCCCTGCGGATGATGCGCGCGGCGCGGTTCGTCTCCCAGCTCGGATTCCACCCCGATCCGGAGGTGGTCGCCGCGATGACCGGGATGGCGTCCCGGATCACGATCGTCTCCGCAGAGCGGATCCGGGACGAACTGGTGAAGCTCCTGCTCACCGACAACCCGCGTCCCGGGCTGAATCTGCTGGTGGACACCGGGCTGGCCGACATCGTGCTTCCTGAGTTGCCGGCGCTGAAGATGGAGCGCGACGAGCACAACCGGCACAAGGACGTCTACGAGCACACCCTGACCGTGCTCGACCAGGCGATCGAACTGGAGAAGGCCCGCGGCCACGAGCCCGACCTGGTGAACCGGCTGGCTGCGATCTTCCACGACATCGGCAAGCCCCGGACCCGGAAGTTCGAGCCCGGCGGCAAGGTGTCCTTCCACCACCACGACGTGGTCGGGGCGAAGCTCACCACGAAGCGGATGCAGGCGCTGCGGTTCTCCACCCAGGAGACGAAGTCGGTAGCGAAGCTGGTCGAATTGCACCTGCGGTTCCACGGCTACGCGGACGGCGAGTGGACCGACTCGGCAGTGCGTCGCTACGTCCGCGACGCCGGCGATCAGCTGGAGCACCTGCACATCCTGACCCGCTCGGACTGCACCACCCGCAACGTGCGCAAGGCGCAGGCACTGCGCCGGGCCTACGAGGAGCTGGAATGGCGGATCGACGAGCTGGCCGCGAAGGAGGAGCTGGAGGCGATCCGTCCCGACCTCGACGGGACCCGGATCATGGAGGTGCTCGGCGTCGGCCCCGGCCCGTTGGTCGGCCAGGCCTACAAGTTCCTGCTGGAGCGGCGGCTGGAGGACGGTCCGCTGGGTGAGGAGCGGGCGATTCAGGAACTGCTCCAGTGGTGGGCGTCTCGTGAATCCTGACCTGTCCCGCACCGACTCCGCGCCGTGGGAGTCCCCGGAGGAGGAAGCCGACTGGGGCGAGCTGGTGAGCGGCGTGCTGGCCACCCTGCGTCCGGCGGGCGTGGTGTTCGACTGCGACGGGCTGCTGATGGACACCGAGCGTTGCTGGACGGCGGCGGAGACGGCGTTGTTCGCCACCCGGGGTCTGCCCTACGGAGCGGAGGAGAAGGGGCGGTTCATCGGCAGGAGCGTGTCCGCGTCGGCGCTGCTGATGGCCGAGATCTTCGGCGAGCCGGGGAGCGAGGCAGCGATCGAGGCTGAGGTGCTGGCCCGCGTCGAGGAGGTTCTGCTGCGCGAGGCCGAGCCGATGCCGGGGGCCATCGAGCTCGTCGACCTGCTGCGTCCCCGGGTGCCGATCGCCGTCGCCAGCAACTCCCCGCGTGCGGTCCTGGACGTCACGCTCACCCGGGCCGGGCTGACCGGCACCTTCGGCGCGGTCGTGGCGGCGGACGAGGTGCCGGTGCCGAAGCCGGGTCCCGACCTGTACCTGGCGGCGTGCGCACTGCTCGGGGTGCCGGCGTCGCGGTGCCTGGCGTTCGAGGACACAACGACCGGCGTCTCCGCCGCCCGGGCCGCAGGGATGGCCGTCATCGCGGTGCCGCCGCCCGAGCACCCCGCCGTCGGCGCGGACCTGGTGCTGGACAGCCTCGCTCACCCGGCGCTGGTGGCCTGGGCAGCGTCGCTGTAGCCGGCGGCGATCCCCGCGCAGGCCACGGCCCGGCGCAGGAGGAGGCGTGCCTGTCTGACGGCGGGCGTCTCGGCGAGTCGGTAGGAGGTGACCAGGCCGAGGATGTCCCTCAGGGCGGCCAGGTCGGCGTTCACCGCCGCGCGCCGCAGTGCCATCGCGGCCAGCGCGGGCGCAAGGGCGTCCTGCTCGGCGGCGGGAAGCGAGGCCACCCGACTCCACCATTCCTGCGCTCCAGCGCGGGGTGGGCAGCAGGGCAGGAGCGCGGATGCGGCGCCGGGACGCGCGGGCGCGGCGCTCGGTGCCGCACCCGGCCGGTGCATCCCGCCGTCCAGAACGCTGGCCAGCAGCAGCCCGTGCACGAGGGTCGTGTGGTAGCTGGTCCGCAGCACGTAGGCGTCCCGCTCGGGAAGCGGCAGCTGTTCGTGGATGGCCGGGTCGAAGCCCGGCCCAGGGAGGAACCCGCGCCCGGTGCTCACCACGGCGAGCAGGTCGCGGGCCCGCGCGGCGAGCGGCGGCTCGTCGACGCCGAGCATGGGCCAGGTCCATAGGGCCTCCGCGGCGACGTCATGGTTCCCCGCGTCGAGCGCGACGGCGAGGATCGCCTCGGCGTCCGCCGTGATCGCCGGGACCGGCCGCGGCAGCGCCACGCTGCGGCGTCCGTGGTCGCTCGCGTACAGGATCGCGTGGGTGAAGGCGTAGGCGTCGTCGGTCGTCCCGGCGAGGTGGTCGAACTCCCACGCGAGGCAGGACGCGGAGACCGCGCGGGCGAATTCGGCCGGCTCCGTCCCGCCGGACCACAACCCGTGCAGCCACTGCTGCTCGAGCTCCCGATGGGGCGGGCGCTCCGGCCCGCGGAGCCGGTCCTGCCCGAAGAGGTCCTCCAGCAGCGGCTCCAGGCGCGGATCACCCAGCCCCAGCGCGGCGAGGTGTAGCGGGACGAGGGCGAGATCCAGAGCGACGCCGGGGTGAAGGCACAGCCGCACGGCCACTTCGGCCGGGGCTGGTGCGGCGAGCTCTGCACCGAGCCGGATGAGCGATGCGCGAAGCCCGGGCACCCGATCGGCCAGGGGCAGGGCTGCGCGGAGCAGCATGGCCGCCTCGCTGTCCACCTTGTCCCGGTTGAGCGGTGGCGCTCCGGACGGCGGGGTGGCCCGAACGCCCTCGTCACGGGCAGCGACCACCGCGCGCAGGACGAGCCGGACGGCGTCGTGGAGCAGGCGGCCGTCCGGGCCGCCTGCCCCACGGCCGTGTCGGCCGTCGCCGTGTGCGGTCGACCTCACTGGTCACTCGCTGCGGGCGTCGTCACTGCCGGAACTGCGCGATGTCCTCGGCCCGGAAGACCTCGGGGCCGGGCCACCCGCAGGCCCAGGTGACCTTCTTGGTGATGATGTGGACGAGCGAGTCGCCCTCGAGGGCTGCCTGCGCGCCGAACTTGCTGAACAGTGCGCCGACCGCCTCGAAGTCGATCGCCTTGGTCTCGATGAGGGCGCGCACGACCTCGTCCTGCAGCGGAGTCCGCTTGCCTCCTGCCATGGTGCTTCCTTTCCACCTGTGCGGCCACGGTGGTCCGCACAGTGGTGGGAGGGTGCGGCCCGGGGTCCGGATACGGACCGGGCCTGCGCATTGGTGCTCAGCTTCTCAAGTATCACCAGGGAGATACTTAGCTGAACTAATGAGCTATGCTAAATATATGGATTCCATCCAACACCTCGCGAACGACCTCCGAATGGCCTGCCAGCAGGTCAGCCGACGGGTCCGGTTCGAGTCGGGGTCGGAGTTGGCGCCGCACCACGCGAGCGTCCTGTTCAAGCTGCTGGACGGGCCGCGCACACCGGGCGAGCTCGCCGAGCTGGACCGGATCTCCGCGCCGTCGATGACGAGGACGGTGAATTGCCTGGCCGAGCGGGGGTTGATCGACACCAGGGACCACCCCTCCGATGGACGCTCGAAGCTGGTCGTGCTCACCGAGGCGGGGCGCACGCTCCTCGACGCCACCGTCCAGGCCCGCGATGACTGGATGGTGCGCAAGCTGCAGGGTCTTTCGGAGGACGAGTTGACCGTGCTGGCCCAGGCCACGGGACTGTTGAACCGGGTGCTGGAACAGTGAGCACTGCAGTGGCCGCTGAGCGGGTACCGATGTTCGCCTCGTTGGGCATCCGCAACTACCGGCTGTTCTGGACCGGCGGGCTGATCTCGAACATCGGCACCTGGATGGCCCGAGTCGCCCAGGACTGGCTGGTGTTGACCATCCTGACCGCGAACTCCGCGTCCGCGCTGGGCATCACCACGGGCCTGCAGTTCCTGCCGATCGCCCTGCTCGCGCCGTACGCGGGCGCTGTCGCCGACCGGCTTCCCAAGCGGGAGCTGCTGATCTACACCCAGGCGGCGCAGGCTGCGGTCGGGCTGACCCTTGCCGGGCTGACCCTTGCCGGGTGGGTGCAGCTGTGGCACGTGTACCTGCTGGCGTTCCTGCTCGGCGTCGCCGCGGCCTTCGACGGCCCTGCCCGGCAGGCGTTCGCCCCGGAGATGGTCAGTGAGCGGCTGATCCCGAACGCGGTCGGCCTGAACACCACATCCTTCAACGGTGCCCGGCTGATCGGGCCCGCGGTGGCCGGCCTCACGATCGCGTGGTGGGGCGTGGGCCCCGCGCTGCTGATCAACGGGTTGAGCTTCATCGCGGTGCTCGTTGCGTTGATGATGATGCGGGACGCCGAGCTGTACCCGGTCCCGTTCGCGAAGCGGAGGGGCGCGGTGCGTGACGGGCTGCGCTACGTCCGCGCCCGGCCGGACATCATCCTGCTGCTGTTCATCGTGTTCATGCTCGGCACGTTCGGGATGAACTTCCAGATCACCAATGCCCTGATGTCGACGGCGGTGTTCCATGCCGGTGCCGAGCTGTACGGGCTGCTGGGCTCGATCCTCGCGATCGGGTCGCTGTCCGCGGGCCTGCTCGCTGCGCGCCGCTCACGGCTGCGGCTGCGGCTGATCATCGGTGCGCTGGCCGGCTTCTCCATCGCTGTGACCGGGCTCGCGCTGGCGCCGGGGTTCTGGTGGTACGCGTTCTTCCTTGTGCCCACCGGGCTGACCGCGCTGACCGTGATGACGGCAGCGAACGCGTCCGTCCAGCTGGCGACCGAGCCGGTGATGCGCGGCCGGGTGATGGCGCTCTACCAGGCCATCTTCCTCGGTGGGACACCCATCGGCGCCCCGCTGATCGGCTGGGTCGGTGATGTCTGGGGACCGCGCTGGACGCTGGCGATCGGCGCGATCGCCTGTGCCCTCACCGTCGTGATTGCGGTCGGCTACCTCGTCCGCCAGTCGGGCTGGCAGGTGCTGCCCTGGATCCATGCCGAGGAGGACGTCGTCCCCGAACTCCTCGACGAGCCCCGCTGACTCTCCTGGCCGAAAAGGGGACGGTTCTCCTTTTCGGCCACCCGTCCGCCGACCGCCGAGGTGGCCGATAAAGAGAACCGTCCCCTTTTTCGGCCAGTGGGTGGGTGGACGGTGCGCTCCGTCAGGACTCGCGGGCGGACAGGAACTCCTCGCGTACCTGCTTGCGCAGCACCTTGCCGAGCATCGAGCGGGGCAGGTCGTTCAGCGCGACGATCTCGCGGGGCACCTTGTACCCGGCGAGGCGTTCGTGGCACCACGCCTTCAGCGCAGCCTCGTCCAGCGTCGCGCCCGGACGCAGCAGCACCACCGCCACCACCCGTTCGCCGCCGGAGCGTGCCGGCACCCCGATCACGCTGGCGTCGGTGACGTCCGGGTGGCCGCGCAGCACCGCCTCCACCTCGGACGGCGCAACATTGAAGCCGCCGGTGATGATCAGCTCCTTCACCCTGTCGACGATGGTGGTGAACCCGTCCGCGTCCACCGTGACCACGTCACCGGTGCGCAGCCACCCGTCCGGCAGCAGCGTCCGGGCCGTTTCCTCCGCGTTGTTCCAGTAGCCGCCGAACACCTGCGGCCCCTTGATCAGCAGCTCGCCCCGTTCGCCCTGCGCCACTTCACGGGTCGGGTCCTCTGTGTCCACGACCCGCATCAGGGTGCTGGGGAAGGGGACGCCGATCGTCCCCGTCCGCCGGGACGGGGCGAACGGGTTACCCAGGCACACCGGGGACGCCTCGGTCATGCCGTAGCCCTCGACGAGCAGTCCGCCGGAGACCGACTCCCACAGCTCGACCACGGAGTCGGGCAGGTTCATCGCGCCGGAGATGCAGTACTTGGCCGACCTCAGCGAGATGCCCCGCTCCTTCGCGCGGTTGGCGGTCCGCTCGTAGATCGGTGGTACCGCGCAGTACACGGTCGGCGGCGACTTCTTCGCCGCGTCGAGCACCAGGTCGACGTCGAAGGCGGGGAACAGCACGAGCCGGGCCTGCTTGAGGATTCCGTAGGTGAGGAACAGAGTCATCCCGAAGGCGTGGAACATCGGCAGGATCGCGTAGAACGTCTCCTTGCGGTACTGCGCCCCGTGCATCCAGGCCTCCCCCTGGCGGGCGTTACTGAACAGGTTGAAGTGGGAGAGCATCGCGCCCTTGGGAATGCCGGTGGTGCCCGAGGTGTACTGGATCACGGCGAGGTCGTGCACCCCAGGCCGCGGGTGGGACGCGGCGAGCCGCGGCGCGTCCAGCAGCTTCTCCCAGCTCATCGTGCCCGGCGCCGGCTGGGTGAGCCGGTCACGGGTCTCGCGCAGCCGCTTCACCGGCAGGTGCAGCGCCAGCTTCTTCATCGTCGGGAAGGCGTTGAGCAGGTTCACCGCGACGATCCGCTGCAGGGGGACGTCCTCGGGCAGGGCCTTCAGCTTCGGCACGGCGACGTCCCAGCAGACCGCCACGCGGGCGGTGTGGTCCTCGAAGATGTGCCGCAGTTCGCGTTCTGTGTAGAGCGGGTTGTGCTCGACCGCGATGGCGCCCAGCCGAAGGATCGCGTAGAACGCGACCACGTGCTGCGGGCAGTTCGGCAGCACGAGCGCGACCCGGTCGCCGGCCTTCACCCCGAGCCGGCGCAGGCCCTCGGCGGCGCGCTCGATCTGGTCGCCGAGCTCGGCGTAGGTGGTGGTGCGTCCGAAGAACTCGGTGGCGACGGAATCCCCGGCCTCCCGGACGGATCGCTCGTACAGGGCGACCAGCGACTCGGTGGGGAGTTCGATCTCTGCCGGAACTCCCGGCTGGTAGTGCCTGACCCAGGGTGCGTCCATACCTCTGACCCTAGGGCGGACGCTGCACGATGGAGGGGAGTTTCCTCCTGAACTCGCAGGTTTTCTGGTCCGCAGCGATGCCCGGGTACAGGGACACCGGACACCCCCCGATACCATGCTGCGCGTCGGGGAGGAAGGGGCGCGGGATGGGCGAGCGGTGCGGCTGGTGCGGCACGGACCCGATCTATGTCGCCTACCACGACGACGAGTGGGGTGTTCCCGAGCGCGACGCGCGGGCCCTGTACGAGAAGCTCGTGCTGGACGGGTTCCAGGCGGGGCTGAGCTGGTACACGATCCTGCGCAAGCGCGACGCCTTCCGTGCCGGGCTCGCCGGCTTCGACCCGGACGTCGTGGCGACCTGGGGCGAGCCGGAGGTGACCGGGTTGCTCGGGGACGCGGGGATCGTCCGGCATCGCGGCAAGATCGAGGCCGCGATCACCAACGCGCAGGCCTGGCGGCAGCTGGAGGACACCTACCCGGGCGGGTTCAGCGGGTTCATCTGGAGCGCGGTGGATGGGCGCCCCGTGCAGCGGGGGCTCACCGAGCTGGCGCAGGTGCCGGCCACCGACCCGCGCACCGACGAGCTGGCGAAGCGGCTGAAGAAGGCAGGCTTCCGGTTCTGCGGCCCGACGATCGTCTACGCCTTCGCGCAGGCAGTCGGCCTGTTCAACGACCACCTCGTGACCTGCCCGGCGCACGCTCGGTGCGCGGCGCTGGGATGAGCTCACCGGAGTCGCGGGGCGGTCTGCCTGCCTGGCTGAGCCCGGTGTGGCTGGTGCTGGGCGCGATCCTCTCCGTCCAGGTGGGGGCGGCGTTTGCCAAGTCGCTGTTCGTGCTGACCGCACCCACGGCGGTGGCCTGGCTGCGGATGGCCGTGGCGGCGCTGATCTTCTGGGTGTTCGCCCGTCCGCGGTTGCGCGGACGCACCTGGGTCGAGTGGCGGGTCGTGCTCGGCTACGGCGTGGCGCTGGCGACGATGAACTGGGCGATCTACCAGTCGTTCGCGCGGATCCCGATCGGGCTGGCGGTCACCATCGAGTTCCTCGGCCCGCTCGCGGTGGCGCTGGTCGGCTCGCGGCGAGCCCGCGACCTGGTCTGGGTGGCGCTGGCCGCGACCGGCGTGACGCTGCTGGGCGTGTTCCCTGCGACGGTCGACTGGATCGGGATCGGCTTCGCCCTGCTCGCCGGCGCGGCGTGGGCGGGCTACATCGTTCTGTCCGGACCGACCGGCCGGTACTGGGAGGGCGTCACGGGGGTGAGTGTGGGTTCGCTGGTCGGTGCTCTGGTGTTCCTGGTTCCGGGGGTGCTCGCGGGCGGCGCTTCCATGTGGCAGTGGCAGATCCTGGGGTTGGCCGCGGTGGTGGGCGTGATGAGCTCGGTGATCCCCTACGGCCTGGAGATGGTGGCGCGGCGCAGCATCCCTGCCGGTGTCTTCGGCATCCTGATGAGCCTCGAGCCCGCGGTCGCCGCCCTTGCAGCCCTGGTCATCCTCGGCGAGCAGCTCAGCTGGGTTGAGGTCGTCGCGATGGCCTGTGTGATCGTCGCGTCCGTCGGTTCGACCCGCGCGCTCGCCAAGGCCCCCGCCCCCAACTGAACGGAAATGGGGACGGTTCCTTCGGAAATGGGGACGGTTCCTTTCCCGTTCACTTTCGACCAACGACGGTCCGATGAACGGAAATGGGGACGGTTCCGAAGACCCGCCGATTCCCCTGAAGCCCCTTGCCAGCCGCCTGAACGGGAAAGGAACCGTCCCCGCGAACGGGAATTGGGACGGACCACCTGAACGGGAAAGGAACCGTCCCCGGGAGCTGGGGGGACGGTTCCCTTTCGGTTCAGATGAGGTCAGGACATGCGGTCGGTGCCGTAGCCGCCGAGGCCACGGGGGACGCGGACGCCTGCCTCGACCAGGGCGGCATGGGCGCGCTCGAGCAGAGCCCGCTGCATGCCCCAGTGCTTGTTTGGGGCGGTCTTGGCGAACATCCGCAGCGTCATGGTGGTGTTGTTCACCGAGTCCACGCCGGCCACGCTCGGCTTCTCGAGCAGCACGTCGGCGAACTCGGGGTCCGCGTCCACCTGTTCTGCGACCTTCTCCAGCACGGCGATGCACTTCGCCGCGTCCTCGTCGTTGGCGACCGGCACGTCCACGACCGCCGTCGACCAGCCCTGGCTGAGGTTGCCGACCCGCAGGATCTCGCCGTTGCGGACGTACCAGACCTTGCCGGAGGCGTCCCGCAGCCTGGTCACCCGCATCGTCACCTCCTCGACGGTGCCGGTGACATCGCCGGTATCGACCAGGTCGCCCACCCCGTACTGGTCCTCGAGGATCATGAACAATCCGGACAGGTAGTCCTTGACCAGGCTCTGCGCGCCGAAGGCCAACGCCACGCCGCCGACGCTCGCTGAAGCGATCACCGGTGCGAGCGGGACTCCGAGGATGTCCAGGATCGTCAGCACCGCAACCACGACCAGCACCACCGAGATCAGGTTCGAGATCAGCGAACCGAGCGTGGCCGTGCGTTGCTCGGCACGCTCGTTGCGAGCCAGCGTGACCGCCGACAGGATCCGCTCGGCCCGGGTTTCGCTGCCCGTCCGCCGCTCCTGCGCCCGCGCGACCGCCCGCTTCGTGGCCCGCCGGACGAGTCGGACGAGCAGGTAGCGGCCGATCACCGTGACCAGGATCACGACGCCGATCATGACCAGGTCGATGGTTCCCAGAATCGCGGCATTACCCATGCCGCCCATTGTCGCCGATCCGGACGGAGGGCTGCTGCCGCCGGCCCCGTGGCGGGAATAGCGTTGCTGAGGATACGGTTACGACAGATAGTTGAATCTGCAATCATTGGAGACGGTATGCAGCTGGGTATCTTCAGCGTCGGGGACGTCACCCCCGATCCGACGACCGGACGCACCCCGTCCGAGCACGAGCGGATCAGGGCCGCGGTCACGATCGCGAAGAAGGCCGAGGAGATCGGCCTGGACGTGTTCGCGACCGGCGAGCACCACAACCCGCCGTTCCATCCGTCCTCGCCCACCACGCTGCTCGGCTACATCGCCGCCCAGACCGAACGGATCATCCTCTCCACCGCGACCACCCTGATCACGACCAACGACCCGGTGAAGATCGCCGAGGACTACTCCGTCCTTCAGCACCTCGCCGATGGTCGGGTCGACCTGATGATGGGACGCGGCAACACCGGCCCGGTCTACCCCTGGTTCGGCAAGGACATCCGGGACGGGATCGGCCTGGCGATCGAGAACTACGCGCTGCTGCGCCGGCTGTGGCGCGAGGAGGTCGTGAACTGGGAGGGGAAGTTCCGCACGCCGTTGCAGGGCTTCACGCTCGCCCCGCGCCCGCTGGACGGGGTGCCGCCGTTCGTCTGGCACGGCTCGATCCGCTCCCCCGAGATCGCCGAGCAGGCCGCCTACTACGGTGACGGGTTCTTCCACAACAACATCTTCTGGACCATGTCCCACACCAGGCGCATGGTGAATCTCTACCGGCGCCGTTTCGAGCACCACGGACACGGGCCCGCGGACACGGCGATCGTCGGCCTCGGCGGGCAGTTCTTCATGCGGAAGAACTCCCAGGACGCGATCAACGAGTTCCGCCCGTATTTCGACGTCGCGCCCGTCTACGGCTACGGGCCGAGCCTTGAGGAGTTCATGGCCGAGACCCCGCTCACCGTCGGTTCGCCGCAGCAGGTGCTCGAACGCACGCTGTCCTTCACCACGGAGGTGGGCCACTACCAGCGCCAGCTCTTCCTGGTCGACCATGCCGGCCTGCCCCTGAAGACCGTGCTGGAGCAACTGGATCTGCTCGGCGAGATCCTGCCGGACCTGCGCAGGGGTTACGCGGAGGGCCGTCCCGCGCACGTCCCGGACGCCCCGACGCACGCCAGCCTGGTTGCCGCGCGAGACGTCGCCGTGGCCGCGGCTGAGCCGGAGGTTTCGGCAGGCTCCACCAGCCCGGCGCCCGGCGACGACGTCACCGGACGTTCCCCGTACCCCGAGGCGACCGGGGTGGAGGTCGCTCGATGACCAGCATCGTGGTGGTCACCGCGGGCACCAGCATCCCGTCTTCGAGCCGGATGCTCGGGGAACGGCTGGGCGAAGCGACGGTGGCGGCGCTCGTGGCGTCCGGGGTGCCGGCCGAGGTGACCCACCTCGAACTGCGCACGCTGGCGGTCGATCTGGCTCAGCACCTCGCGACCCACGTACCCAGCGGCCGGTTGCGGGAGGCCTTCGACGCGGTCTGCGCTGCGGACGGCGTGATCGCGGTCACGCCGGTATTCAACGGGTCCTATTCGGGGCTGTTCAAACTCTTCTTCGACGCCCTCGACGAGGACGCGATGGCCGGTCGGCCGGTGCTGCTCGGCGCCACCGGCGGCACCGCGCGGCATTCCCTGATGATCGACCACGCGATGCTGCCGCTGTTCTTCTACCTCAAGGCGCTGGTGGCGCCGCGTCCAGTGTTCGCCGCCACGAAGGACTGGGGGACGGCAGGCGGCAGGCTGGAGCGCCGGATCGCCAGGGCCGCGGAGGAGTTCGCCAAGGTGGTCCGCGCGGCGGCGCCCCGCAAGCACGGCGACGACTTCGAGGTCACCGACTTCACCGACCTGCTCGGGGGCTGACCCGCGCGGCGGGGTGCGTTGCCGTCGCACTCGTGGTGAGCGTCGGGCGGCGCGGCTTCTTTTCAACCGGGTGGTTGACAACGAAGGGGTGGCCGTTTAGCGTCTTTCTCAACCAAACGGTTTAGGAAGGCGCCATGGCCACCGATCAGCTCTCGCGAACGTTCGCGGCTCTCGCCGATCCCACCCGGCGGGATCTGGTCGCCCGGCTCACGCTGGGGGACGCCACGCTGGGTGAACTCGCCGGATCGTACGAGATGAGCCTGCAGGCCGTCTCCAAGCACCTCACCGTGCTGGAGCGCGCCGGGCTGGTCTCGCGCGGCCAGGCAGGCACCCGGCGTCCCGTGCATCTGGATGCCGCCCGGCTCGAGCCGCTCACCGACTGGCTGGAGAGCTACCGACAGCAGGCGGAGCAGCGCTACCAGCGGCTGGACGCCGTCCTCGCCGAACTCGCAGCCGACGAGGCCTACCCCGACTCCGCACAGCGGAACCACAAGGAGGAACGATGATCGACCGGTACGACTCCGCCCGCATCGAGGCAGACCCGACTGTGCCACTGGTGAGGATCACCCGCGACTTCGCCGCCACTCCAGCGCAGGTACAGCGTGCCCACGTCGACCCCGGGTTGTACGCGCGCTGGGTGGGACCGAACGATGTCAGTACCCGGATCGACCACTGGGACGCCCGCAGCGGAGGCAGTTGGGCCTTCACCAATATCCGGGGAGGGGAGCAGTACAGCTTCCACGGCTGCTTCCACGAGATCTCACCCACGCGGCTCGTACAGACCTTCACCTTCGACGGCTGGCCGGACGGAGTGTCGCTGGAGACGCTCACCCTCACCGATCTCGGCGACGGCCGGACGCGGCTGGTGGCACAGTCACTGGTCGACAGCTTCGAGGCCCGCGACCAGTGGCTCGCCAGCGGCATGGAGGGCGGAGTGAACGACGGCTATGCCAAGCTGGACGCCCTGCTCGCCGCCGGGGAGGTGGCGGCATGACCGGCATCACCACCTGCCTGTGGTTCTCCTCCGACCTCGAAGGGGCGCTGGAGCGGTACACGTCGCTGTTCCCTGACTCCGAGGTCTACTCGCTCCAGCAGGGCGACGGCTACGCGCTGGCCGAGTGGCGGATGAACGGTACCGACTTCCGAGCGATCATGCAGCCGTCAGAGTTCCGGTTCAACGAGTCGGTCTCGCTGAGCGTGAGCTGCGCCGACCAGGCCGAGGTCGACCGGTACTGGGACGGGCTGCTCACCGGCGGTGGCGAGGAGTCGCAGTGCGGCTGGCTCAGGGATCCCTGGGGACTCTCCTGGCAGATCGTCCCGCGGCGCCTGGTCGAGTTGCTCTCCGATCCCGACCCGCGTCGCGCGGGCGCCGTCCAGGCCACCATGCTGACGCAGCGCCGGATCATCGTCGCTGACCTCGAGGCCGCCGCCGCCGGCTGATCCGCCACCTCCGGGAGGCTGGCCCTCACTGGGGGAGCTCCGCGCTTCGGGACGAAGGGTCGGCAACCTGCCCGAATTCAGGTACCAGGGAAATTGTCCGGAGCAATGCCACCGGGCGGCCCCGGGGGAGTGGCAGGGGTCATAGGCTCGGCCTGAGGCCGCGATGAGGCGGAATGGAGGAGGTCCAGATGTCCTTGCGAGAGATTGAGTTCCGATCGGCCAATGGTCGCGACAGCATCCAGGCGTGGGTATACCTGCCGGTGGGCGCATCGAGGGCGATCGTGCAGGTGGTGCACGGGCTCGGGGAGCATTCGCGCCGCTATCTGCACCTGATCTCCGCCCTCCTGGACGCGGGCTTCGTCGTGGTGGCTGATGATCATGCCGGGCATGGCCGCACGGCGATGCAGGAGGGCATCTGGGGTGACGCCGGCGACGAGGCGGCGCACGTCGTCGTGGCCGACGAGCTCACCCTGCAGGCGATCGTGCGGGAGTCCTTGCCGCAGCTGCCCTACGTCGTGTTCGGCCACAGCTGGGGTTCGATGATCGCGCGCGGGATGGCATCGGATCCGGTGGCGCAACTGTCCGGGCTGGCGCTGTGCGGCGTCGCGGCCCAGATGCGCGGGATCGAGCGGACCCTCGACCGGGCGGCGCTCGCGGGACTGACCGGCGGCCCGGCCGCCGCCGATGCCGCGCCCCCGGAACTGGTGGGCCAGCTGTTCGACGGCTTCCTGGATCGGTGCGGCGAGAACGCCGGGCCGACCGCCTGGGTGGCGCTGGACGCCGAGGTGGTGGCTGACCACGGGCGGGACGAGTTCAACAACTTCGGCGCCCCGCTGAGCGCCCGCTTTCTGCAGGGCTTCGTCGACCTCTACGACGAGGTGAACGCCGAGGGGTGGTACGACTCCGTTCCGGCAGACCTTCCGGTGTTGATCCTCGCCGGCGAGCAGGATCCCGTGGCGAACTACGGAGAGGGCGCCTATCACGTGGCGAACCGGCTGGTTGGCTCGGGGCACCGGGACGTTCGCGCCCGGGTGTTCCCCGGGGTTCGGCACGAAGTGCACAACGAACCCACCACGCGCGCGGAGGCCGAGCGGGAGATCATCGAGTTCGTCGCGAGGGCCGCGCAGGCCGGCTGACCGCGGACGCGACGCGGCGTCCCTGTCCTGACCGCCATGACCAGGCTGGGGCCGCACCGCCCTACTTCTTCCTGCCCTTCAGCGAGCCGGTGATGCCGCCCCCGGTGGAGCCGGCGCTGCAGACGATCCGGTGGTCGCCGACCTTCTTCCAGATGTCGGAGCCAGCCAGGAAATAGGTGACCTCGTACTTCGATTTGCCGGCGTCCACGCCGACGAACTTGGTGAAACCGGCAAGGCACACCGACGTGAACAGCGACTCCTCCTGCGTCGGCGTGGGCGCCGTCCGGCTGGAGATCTCCTTGTCGGCGAACACCTCGTAGTGGTGGGGGGACGCGCAGTCGATCACCTCGATGGCGGTCGCGGCGACGTCCTGGGGTCCGGTGCACTGGCCGACGACAGGGAAGATCCGGGTATCGTCCCTTGCCGAGCCGACCAGGCCGCCGTCCGCGGAGCCCACCAGGCAGGTGATGCTGCGCAGCGCAGGATTCGCCCAGGCGGTCGCATCCGCGGCGAGGTAGGCCGAGGCGTACCGGCTGTACTGCTGCGCGACGCCGACGTACTCGGCGAAGCCCTTGCCGCAGGACGTCTTGGCGGTCTCGCCGAGCGCGTCCGGGCCGGGATAGGTCGCCTCCGGGACCGTGACGACGGCGGCCACCTCCCAGTAGTGCTCAGCGGCGCAGGAGAGCGTGGCCAGGTCGGTGATCGAACCCCCGGTCAGATCCACCTTCCCGGTGCAGTCGCCCACGGCGAGCGTGGTGGTCGCGATCGTCGGCGTCGGTGTCGCGGACGGGCTCGCGGTGACCGAAACAGACTCGGTGGGCAGCGGCGCGGAAGTGGCGCACCCGGCCAGCGCCAGGGCGAGCGCGACGGCCGTCGCCGCCCTGCGTGACGCCATCGGCACCCCTCTCATTGGCTCCCGCCATGGTAACGGGCCCTACGCTTGGGCTCGATGCATCGCGACCTGCTCTTCCCACCCGGCGCGACCCGGCACGACTGGGTCCTGGACGCCGCGCTGGCCGCCGGACTGGGCCTGCTCACCGTCCCGCCCTACGGGGTACGGGGCGTGCCGAGCGCCGCCACGACCGGCCAGATGCTGTTCGCGATCGGCCCGTTGGTGAGTGCGGTGCTGATGATCGGTTCGCTCGTGCTGCGCCGGCATTCGCCCTTCCTCGCATTGGCGGGGGTGACGCTCGCCGGGCTGCTGCAGCTGATCGTCTCCAGCCAGCCGATGGCGACCCTGGTTGCGGTGCCGGTGGTGGCGTACTCGGTGGCGCGGTGGATCCCCGGCCAGCCGGCCCGGATCGTGGTCGTGGTCGGTTCGATCAGCTCGGTGCTCGGCCCGATGCGCTGGGTGCTCGACGACCTGGGCAACCCCAGCCTGCGCCAGATCATCACGCTCGGCCTGGCCTGGTTCGTCTGCATGGGTCTGGTGATCACCCCCTACGCGATCGGACGCCGGGTGCGCGAGTCCAGCGAGGCCCACGAGGACCGGGTCGCGGTGGCAGAGGAGCGGTACCGCACCATGCTGCTGGAGCGCGAGCAGGAGACCCGGCTCGCCGAATCGAGGGTGCGGACGCAGATCGCGCGCGAGCTGCACGACATCGTGGCCCACTCGTTGTCGGTGATGATCGTTCAGGCCGAGGGCGGAAAGGCGCTGGCGACGAAGAAGCCGGAGGCGGCCACCCAGGCGTTGACCACGATCGCGGAGACCGGGCGCGAAGCGCTCTCCGAGATGCGCCGCATTCTCGGCGTACTGCGGGAGGGCCCCGAAGCCAGCGGACGGGCCGACTTCGCGCCGGCGCCGCGCCTGACCGACATCCCCGACCTGGTCGCCCGAGCCAGCGATCGCGTCCAGCTCGCCGTCCACGGACAGCCGCCACGGGTCTCCCCTGCACTGGAGCTGACCGTGTACCGGGTCGTGCAGGAGGCGCTGACCAACTTCCTCAAGCACGCGGGCCCGCAGGCGACGGCGATGGTCACGATCACCTACGGCATGCGCGAGATCGCGATCGACGTGCTGGACAATGGCGTGGCGAGCCCGTCCGTTGTGCCGCAGAACCCGGGTCACGGGTTGCGCGGCATGCACGAGCGGGTCGCGTCCATGGGCGGGCGGTTGCTCACCCGGGCCCGCCCGAGCGGCGGGTTCCAGGTGACGGCGGTGTTGCCGATCCGACCGACCGGGCTGGAGAAGGAGTAGTCGATGGATCCGATCCGGGTGTTCCTGGCAGATGACCAGGAGCTGGTGCGCAGCGGCTTCCGCATGCTGATCGAGGCTGAGGAGGACTTGCAGGTCGTCGGCGAGGCCGCCGACGGCGCGCAGACGGTGGCTGGCGTGCTCGCGTCCCGCTGTGACGTGGTGCTGATGGACATCCGGATGCCGGTGATGGACGGGGTGGAGGCCACCCGCCGGATCGTGGCGTCCGGGCTGCCGACACGGGTGCTGGTGCTGACCACGTTCGACCTCGACGAGTACGTGTTCAGCGCGCTGAAGGCGGGGGCGAGCGGGTTCATGCTGAAGGACGCGCGTCCGGAGGACCTGCTGAACGCGATCCGGACCGTGGCCGCCGGCGAAGCGGTGATGGCTCCGTCCGCGACCCGGCGGTTGCTCGACCACGTTGTGCCCACCCTGCCGACGAACCCCGAGGGCCCGGACCCACGCCTGGATGTGCTCACTGATCGGGAGCAGGAGGTGCTGGTGGAGATCGCCGCCGGCGCAACGAACGCGGAGATCGCCCGGACGCTGTACATGGCCGAGGGCACGGTGAAGACCCACATCACCCGCCTGCTGGCCAAGCTGCAGATCCGCGACCGGGTCGGCCTGGTGCTGTTCGCCTACGAGACGGGGTTGGTTCGCCGCGGCTGAGGCCCCGGCCCGCGGTTCCTGGTGGTGCGTTCGCCACCGTCGTCGAAAGTGCTGGTTCGGGGCGGGGTTCGCGCCTGTCGGTGCGGCCGTGTGCCCGATAGTGTCTGGCCCCGAGAGGGGACATCATGACCGCACCGCAGAATCCGACGCCGGAGCCGCCCGGCTACCAGCCCCCGCCCACAGAGGGGGCTGCCCAGCCACCGGCGGGTGCCACACCGCCGCCGCAGGGCTACTACCCGCCGGCCGGTCAGCCGCAGGCCTACCCGCCGGCCGGGGCGGCGCAGCCAGGGCCGTACCCGCCGGCCGGATATCAGCCAGCCGCGCCGGGCGCGTACCAGATGCCTCCCGGAGCCTTCCAGCCAGGGGGCCCTGCGCCCACCGGCTCGAACAAGAAGGGCCTGGCGATCGGCCTGATCCTGCGGATCGGCATCCCGGTGGCCCTGGTTCTGATCGGGGTGATCTGGGCGCTGTTCCAGTTCAACGTGGAGGACGCGAAGGTCGGCGACTGCCTCGTCCAGGACGGGACGGACTCGGTCAAGGCCGTGAAGTGCGACGACCCGTCCGCGAAGTACCAGGTGGTCCGGATCTTCGAGGACCAGAAGGAACCGACCGACTTCACGAACCCGTGCAACGACATCGCCGACGCCGATGCGTCCTACTGGGAAGGCAAGCAGGGCAGCACCGGCCGGATCCTCTGCCTGAAGAAGCTCTAGAACGTGCCTGGCCGATAAGGGGACGGTTCTCCTTTTCGGCCATCCCCGTCGGCAACGCCGCGCGATGGCCGATAGAGGAACCGTCCCCTTATCGGCCAGGTCCAGCGGACGGGCGGCGGAGATCCTGCGCGGGGTGATGCGGCAGGGTGATCCCATGGCAGCGGACGCGAGCGTCGCCAACCCGGGCCCGGTCGTGCCGATCACGGCCAGCCTGTTGGTCGCGCTCGCGGTGCAGAACGCGGTGCCGCCCTTCGCGACCGACATGTACAGCCCGGCGTTCCCGCGGGTCACCGCCGACCTCGACACCACGGCAGCCCTGGTCGGGCTGACCCTGACCGCCTTCTTCATCGGTTTTGGCGCCGGTCAGCTCGTCGGTGGCCCGATCTCCGACCAACGCGGACGCCGGGTGCCCATGCTCGTCGGCGGCGTGGTCTGCACCCTCGGCGGGATCGCCTGCGCTCTCGCCCCGAACATCGGCCTGCTGGTGGCTGCCCGTCTGGTCCAGGGGATCGGCGGCGGCGTCGCATCCGTGGCCGCCCGCGCGGTGCTGATCGACGTCGCCAAGGGCGACGCGCTGGCTCGCTGGATGTCGGTGATGGTCGCCATCGGCGGCCTCGCCCCGATGGTCGCACCGGTGCTGGGTGCCGGCGTCCTGATGGTCGGCGACTGGCGGACGGTGTTCTGGGTACTGGCCGGCTTCGGCGTCTTGATGCTGGTCACCGCGGCCGCCTTCATCCCGGAGACGCTGCCGCTCGCGCAACGCCACGGCGGGGGCCTGCGGCAGTCGATGCGCGGCGTCATCGAGGTGGTCCGGATCCGGCCGTACCTCGGCTTCATGCTCACCCAGTCGTTCGGGGTGTTCGCGATGCTGGCCTACATTGCGGAGTCGTCGTTCGTGCTGCAGGAGATGAAGGGCCTGACCGCGATGCAGTTCGCCCTCTTCTTCGCCGCCAACGCGGGCCTGCAAGTGCTGCTGTCGCTGCTCAACGCCCGGCTCGTCGGACGCTTCCGGCCCGAGAACCTGATGCTCGGCGGCATGATCGGCACCTCCGGTGCGGTCGCCGTGCTCTCGATCGGTGTCTTCGCGCTCGGGACGCCGCTGATCCTCACCTGCGCCGGCTTCGTGCTGCTGGTCGGATCGCAGGCGTTCATCATGGGCAACGCCGGCGCGCTCGCCGTCCGCGAAGCGCTCCACCTGGCCGGTGCCGCCTCCGCCGTGCAGGGCGTGGCCACCGCGCTCGCGATGGGGCTGGGCGCACCGCTGGCCAGCGCCGGCGGAGGCACGAGCGCGGTGCCGATGGTGCTGGTGATGCTGTTCGGCGTCGCCGCGTCCTGGACGTGCTACCTGGCGCTCGCCCGTCCGTCCCTGCGGCCGACGATCAACTGAACGGCGGCAGTTCGCCGCGCAGGTCCTCCAGGATCAGGCATGTCTCCGTGCTCGCGGTCTCCGGGTGCCGGCTGAGCTCGTTCACCACGAAGTCGCGCAGGTCGTTGGTGTTCTCTGCGGCGATCCGGACGGCGAGGTCGTACTGGCCGCCGAGGAACAGCACCTCCAGCACGCCGCGGCAGCCTGCGAGCCGCTGCGCCTCCTCCCGCAATCGCGGACGGGCAGAGGCCTGCAGGCGGACCAGGATCAGGGCCTGGATCGGACAGCCGACGCTGGACAGTTCGATATCGGCGTGGAAGCCGCGGATCACACCGGACTCGATCAGCGCCTGGGTACGGGTGTGGGCGGTCGACTCCGCAACCTGCGCGCCCTTCGCGAGCCGGCTGTTGGACATGCGTCCATTGCGCATCAGCAGCCGCAGCAGGCGACGATCGATCACATCGAGGTCGCGAGGATTCTTCGGCCGTTTCGGCCGTCCTGTAACACCGTCGCCGGTCACGTGTTGCACGCTAGCCGAGGATCCTTTCGATTCTGTTACCCCGGCTGGGAACGGTCGGACGGGTTTCCGCACACTCGTGAGCAGGGACGGCGCGGGCCCGTCCGGCGAGAGGCAGTCATGAGGATCGGCGTACCCAGCGAGATCAAGAGCCAGGAGAACCGGGTGGCGATCACTCCGGCCGGGGTGGACCACCTCGTCCGGCGTGGACACGAGGTGCTGGTGCAGGCGGGGGCCGGGCTCGGCTCGGCGATCAGCGACGACGCGTACGCTCTCGCCGGCGCCACCATCGTTCCGACCGCTGCCGACGCGTGGGGCGCCGCCGACCTGCTGCTGAAGGTGAAGGAGCCGATCGCCGCCGAGTACGGCTTCCTGCGTGCCGACCAGGTGTTGTTCACCTACCTGCACCTCGCGGCTGACCAGCCCCAGACCGAGGCGCTGCTGGCGTCCGGCACCACGGCGATCGCCTACGAGACGGTGCAGACTGCGGACGGGGCGCTGCCGCTGCTGCGTCCGATGAGCGAGGTGGCCGGACGGCTCTCCGTGCTGGCCGGGGCGAGCGCGCTGCTCAAGCACGCCGGCGGCGACGGCGTCCTGCTGCCGGGCGTGCCGGGCGTGACCCCGGGCAAGGTGGTCGTGATCGGTGGTGGCGTGGCCGGACGCAACGCCGCGCAGATCGCGTACGGTCTGCGGGCGGACGTGACCATCCTCGACATCTCCACCGAGCGGCTGGTCGCCCTCGACTCAGAGTTCGGCGGTCAGGTGAAGACCCAGATGTCGACCGCGTATGCGATCGAGGCCGCGATCAGGGACGCCGACCTGGTGATCGGCTCGGTGCTGGTTCCGGGCGCGCGGGCGCCGAAGCTGGTCACCAACGAGATGGTGGCCCTTGCCAAGCCGGGCGCTGTGTTCGTTGACATCGCGGTCGACCAGGGCGGCTGCTTCGCCGACACCCACGCGACCACGCACGCCGACCCGACCTATCGGGTGCACGACGCGGTCTTCTATGCCGTGGCGAACATGCCGGGCGCCGTGCCGGTGACGTCCACCTACGCGCTCACCAACGCCACGCTGCCCTACGTGACGAAGCTCGCCGACCTGGGTTGGCGGGACGCGCTGGCCGCCGATCCGGCGCTGGCCCGGGGCCTGTCCACCGTTGCCGGTGCGCTCACCAGCGGGCCGGTCGCCGAGGCCTGGGGTCACCCGTTCACCCCCGTCGCCCAGGTGCTGGCAGCCTGACCCGTCCAAGATCTCAGGCTGCCGCCGAGGAACCGTCCCCGCCGTTCGCGGGGACGGTTCCTTTCCCGTTCGCCGGGTCCGTCCCCGTTCCGGTTCGGGGGACGGTTCCTTTCCCGTTCGCCGGGTCCGTCCCCGTTCCCTTCCAGGCCGCGAAGCCCGTCCGGCTACCCTGTCCGCGTGAGCGAGCAGCGCAAGCCCCGGCGTCCGAGCTTCCGGGACCCTGCGTCCCTGGAAGCCCTGGGTGAGCCGTCCGACCCGATTGCCGAGCTACACGCCGCTCACGAGACCGCGGCGGCGCTGCTGCACACCGGACGCGCGGCCGACGATCCGGCGGTGACCTCGCGCCTGATCGCGCTGACCGACGACATCGGGTTGGGGACGCTCGCCGATCTCTGGGCGTCCCGACCTGCGCGGACGCTGCCCGGCACCTTGTGGAGGCTCTATCTGCTGCGCGAGTGGGTGGGCACCGACCCACACGGCGCTGCCCGCGAGTACGCGGCCGGGATCCGGTTCACCGAACCCAACCACGCGGTCGCCGGAGTCGAGCCGCCTGGTCCGGACGAGGTGCTTCGGGTGGCGGACGAGATCCTGCGCGGCGTGTTCGAAGGGGACTTCGCCGTCGCGCTCGAGCGTGCGGCCGCGTTCTGCCACGTGGTCGCATCCGGACGCGCTGACGTCACCGACGGCACGCGCGCGGTGTTCCAGGCCGGACGCCTGCAGGTGATGGCTGCGGACCTGTCCGCGTCCGCCCGGCTGTGGCGGGACGGCAAGCTGGTCTGACCCTGAACGGGAAAGGAACCGTCCCCGCGAACGGGAACGGGGACAGACCCCGCGAACCGGAAAGGAACCGTCCCCGGACGCGGCGGTTTGGCTGGAAGGGCTTGTCGGCCTATCCTTCACCAGACGTCGGGCCGCGGTAGCCCCGGGCTCCAACTCTCGCCGCTTCGAGCGGCCACGCGCCGAGAGGCGCTCCCGGCCCGGCGTCACCATCTGCACAGCCCCCAGCCGTTGACGGGGCCCGCCGACCGGCCTAGCGTCGATCCTGGGGGCGATGTCGATGCAGACCGTTCGTCAACCCGCAGTAGCGGGACGCTTCTATCCCGGCCGCGCCCACGAGTTGCAGGCCAGCGTGGACGGCCTGCTCGCCGATGCCCGCACGCAGGTCACTCCGTCCCCCGAATGCCCCAAGGCCCTGATCGTCCCGCACGCCGGATACGTCTACTCCGGTCCGACCGGTGCCCGTGCTTACGCGCTGCTCGAGCCGTTCGCTTCGAGCATCCGTCGCGTGGTGCTGCTCGGACCGGCCCACCACGTGTGGTTCGCGGGACTGGCCCTGCCCGACGACGATGCGTTCGCCACTGCGCTCGGCGAGGTGCCGATCGAGCGGACGGTCGCCGACCGGCTCTCTGCCCTGCCCGGGGTCATCCACTCCGACGCCGCGCACGCCCCCGAGCACTCGCTGGAGGTGCAGCTGCCCTTCCTGCAGCGGGTACTGGACGAGTTCACGCTCGTCCCCCTTGTCGTCGGGGACGCCGGCGCCGAACTTGTCGCCTCCGTGCTCGAGGAGTCCTGGGGCGGCCCGGAGACGCTGCTGCTGATCAGCTCGGACCTCTCCCACTACCTGTCCTACGACCAGGCTCGCAGCACCGACGCCGACACCATCGCCCGCGTCCTGGCCCTCGCCTGGCCGCTGCCCGACCGGAGTGCGTGCGGCGCGCGTGGCATCAACGGGCTGCTCCTGGCCGCCCGCGACCACAACCTCGTCCCGACGCTGGTCGACGCCCGCAACTCCGGCGACACCGCCGGCGACTCGTCCCGGGTGGTCGGCTATGCGTCTGTGTCCTTCTCGACCCATCCGGGTACCACCTCAGGAGGTGACCACGATGACTGACCTCGATTCGCGGACCGATGTCCACCTCGCCTCGGCCCATCCCGGCCCCGCCGCCGTGCGGGAGCAACCACCCGCTGCGCCGCAGCGGCCGCAGGACGACCCGACGGCCGGTCCCGTCCTGCTCGGCCTCGCCCGCACCGCCATCGCTGCGCGCAGATCGGTGACCGAACCGCCGGACGCGCCGGCCTGGCTCCATGAGCCCGGCGCCACCTTCGTCACGCTCACCCAGGACGCCAGCCTGCGCGGCTGCATCGGGTCGGTGCAGCCCCACCGCCGCCTTGGCGAGGACGTGATGCGCAACGCCTGCTCGGCCGCGTTCCACGACCCCCGGTTCCCACCGCTCCATGTCCAGGACCTTCCCTCGATCCGGATCGAGGTGTCCCTGCTGTCTTCGACCGAGCCGATCCCGGCCACGACCCGGGAGGAGCTGCTGGAACGCCTCCAGCCGGGAACCGACGGTCTGATCCTGGCCTGGCACGGCCATCGCGGCACGTTCCTGCCGCAGGTGTGGGAGCAGCTGCCCGATCCGCACGACTTCGTCGAGCACCTGCTGCACAAGGCCGGGTTGCCCGTCGTCTTCTGGAGCGAGGACGTGGTTGCGCACCGCTTCGGCGTGACCGCCTGGCACGAGCCGGACGAACTCGCGCTGGCCCACACATGAGTGCACCGGCGCCGGTCCTGCACCCGGCCCGGTGGTGGCACCGGCTCGACGACGGCCGGATCCAGTGCGACCTGTGCCCGCACGAGTGCACGCTGCGCGACCACCAGCGGGGAGCGTGCTTCGTCCGGCGTCGCGAGGGCGAGCAGCTCGTCCTGACCACCTATGGGCTCGCTTCCGGCTTCTGCATCGACCCGATCGAGAAGAAGCCGCTGGCGCACTTCCACCCGGGCAGCAGCGTGCTGTCGTTCGGCACCCTCGGCTGCAACCTGGCCTGCAGGTTCTGCCAGAACTGGGACATCAGCACGTCCCGCGACGTCGAGCGGCTGCAGGACGCCGCGTCCCCGGCCGCAATCGCGCACGCGGCGAAACAGCTGGGCTGCGAGAGTGTCGCCTTCACCTACAACGACCCGGTGGTGTTCACCGAATTCGCGATCGACGTGGCCGACGCGTGCCACGAACTCGGCGTCCGGACGGTCGCGGTCACCGCCGGCTACGTGCACGACGAGCCGCGCCGGGAGCTGTTCGCGCACATGGATGCGGCGAACGTCGACCTGAAGGCCTTCACCGACGATTTCTACGCGAGGATCACCCGCTCGCACCTGCAACCTGTCCTGGACACGCTGGCCTATCTGGCCCACGAGACGTCGGTCTGGTTCGAGGTGACCACGCTGCTGATCCCGGGCCACAACGACTCCGACGCGGAGATCGCGCAGCTGGCCGGCTGGGTCGCGTCCGAGCTGGGGGCGGACGTGCCGCTGCACTTCTCTGCGTTCCACCCCGACCACCACCTGCGGGACGTGCCGCCGACCCCGCCCGCGACGCTGCGGCGCGCCCGCCGGATCGCGATGGACGCCGGCCTGCGCTACGTCTACGGCGGCAACGTGCACGACGTCGAGGGGGACACCACCTGGTGCCCCGGCTGCGGTACACCGCTGATCACCCGCGACTGGTACCGGATCCTCGATTACCGGCTCACCGCGGACGCGTGCTGCCCGCAGTGCGGGTCCACGGTCGCCGGTCACTTCGCGGCGAGCGCCGGTGACTTCGGTTCGCGCCGGATCCCGGTGCGGATCGCCGATTTCTGAGCCGGGCCTCGTCCGGCCCCGATCCGGGACCTGTGACGTGCGGGACCCGGGAGGCGGTGGCGCGCCGGGCCTCAGATCGTGGTGGCGATCAGGTAGGTGAGGTAGGCCAGATAGCCGGTGACGAGGAGCCCGCCTTCGAGGCGGGAGACGACGCGTCCGCTGATGAACACGGGGATGCAGATCAGCGCCACCGCCACCATCACCGGCAGCCCGAACCAGAGCAGCTCCGGGTCGAGCACAACCGGCTGGTGCGCGAACAGCAGGGAAGTGCCCAGGATCGCGGTGAGGTTGAACGTGCTGGAGCCGATCAGGTTGCCGATCGCGATGTCGGGGTCGCCACGGACCGTGGCGACCACGGTGGTGGCCAACTCCGGCGCGCTGGTGCCGAGCGCGATGATCGTCAGGCCGATCAGCGAGTCGGGAACGCCGAGCGCCTGGGCGGCGTCCACCGAGCCACGGACCAGCCAGTCGGCGCCGAGCACGACCAGCGCGATGCCCGTCACCACCAGCACCAGTCGCAGGACCACCTCGCCGGCGGGGTGCGGCGGACGGTCCGAGAACTCCGACTCGTACTCGGCCGCGACCTGCGGCGGCTCGCGGCGAGCGGTGCGGATCAGCAGGGCGATGTAGACCAGTGCCACGGCCACCAAGACCATGCCGTCCAGCACGGTCAGCTGCCCGTCCAGGCTCAGCGCCAGCAGCAGCAGCGAGGCGATCGCCATTCCGGGCAGGTCAATCCGGATGGTCTGTCGCTGGATGGAGAGTGGGCGGATCGCGGCCGACAGCCCGAGGATCAGCAGCAGGTTCGCCACGTTCGTGCCGGCGATGTTGCCGAGGGCGAGCGAACCCGCCCCACTGCGGACAGCATCGATGCCGACCGCGAGTTCTGGAGCGCTGGTGCCGAGGGAGACGATCGTCAGTCCAACGATGATGGACGGCACGCCGAGCCGGGCGGCGAGCTTTGCGCCGTGGCGCACGATCAGTTCCGCACCGACCACCAAGCCGGCCAGGCCCAGGATGATCCACAGCGCCGCCGGCATGGTGCCAGCCTATGGGAGCAGGGCCAGCAGGGCGTCCGGGTTGTGCCGGTAGGCCTCGACGCTCTGCGCGCCAGAACTGAGCGCCTCGAGGGTGTCGGTGAGTACGGCGTTCACCGGTGTGGGCACGCCGTGCTCGGCGCCGTAGCGGACGACTGCGCCGTTGAGGTAGCGCACCTCGGTGCGGCCGCGGCCACCGTGCAGGTCGATGTGGAAGGACGGCATCTTGTCGCCGCGGCTGCCGCCGAGGATCCTCGACAGGAGGGGCCGGGCGACGAACCGGGGCAGTTTCGATGCGCCCACGGCGAGTGCCTTCACGGGGGTGCCAGGCAGGTCGACCGGCTTGTGCCCGAGTGCGTCCATCACGGCCAGGCACTCGCGCAGGACGGCGATTTCCACCTCGTAGGTGCGGGGGTCGGCGAACAGGGCACCGACCGGCTCGTCGAGGATGGCCGAGGTGGCGTTGCCGATCAGGTTGGTGAGCAGCTTCGACCACTTCATCGGCCCGGGGGAGGGGTAACCGACCCCGTTCAGGTTCGCGTCGTTCAGGGCGGCGACCAGCCGGCGTCCGAGGGGGTGGTCGAGTGCGATCCCGATGCCGCGCCGCTTCTCCTCCACGACCTGGCCCGTGCCGGGCTTGCCGACAGCGGTGGTGACAGTGCCGGTGATCACCCGGTTCGCCCCGAGCTTCGCTGCGATGACCGGTTCGTTGTCGACGCCGTTCTGCAGGGACAGCACCGGAGGCACGGGAGCTCCGGTGGCGAGCAGCCCTTCGAGGGCCGACTCGGTGTCGAACGACTTGAGCGCGAACACGCACACGTCGTACGGCCCGGCGGCGAGCGCCTCTTCGGCGGAGTCGTGGATGGCGAAGTCGCGGACGGGGACGGTGCGCCCGGCACGGGTCAACCGCAGGCCCTGCGTCCGGATGACCGCGGCGGCGTCGGGCTGCTCGCTGAAGGTGACCTTGTGCCCGGCGACAGCGAGTGAGCCGCCGACGTAGGTCCCGATGGCGCCGGCACCGAGGAACAGCAGTCGAAGCTCAGGCACCCTGCTCCTGTTCGAGCCGGTCGAGGATCCAGGCGCGGACGAGGGTGGACGCGGGCAGGTGCCTCGCGTCCGCGATCTTCTGGATCGCGTTGCTCTCTTGTGGGCTGAGTCTCACGGAATAGACCAGGGTGCGGCGCTGCGGCGATGTCATGTAGTACAGGGTAATACTTCTGACCGAAAAGGGGAACCGTCCCCTTATCGTCCATGGCCGAAAAGGGGACGGTTCTCGTTTTCGGCCACCCTGCGCCAGCTGGAGCCCAGCACGACGAAGGCGGAGCCGGCGCCGGCTTCGGCGAGCGCCTCGTCGCTGGACAGGCCCCGGGCGAGGGCTATGTGGTAGTCGGCCATCACCTGTGTGGTCTCGTCATCGGGGACGGGGGCCACGGCAGCGACAACCGAGCCGACGCCGAGGGAGAGCAGAGTGTGCGCCAGCCCCAGCGGCTCGTCTCCCGGACGCACCTGGGACGTGCCGACGTCGCAGGACGACAACACCACGTGCCCGGCGCGGACCTCGCCAGTCGGCAGCTCGTGCGCGTACACGTCGCCGTCGGCCATCTGCAGCGAGGAGAACATTGGGCTGGCCGGTTGGTGTTGGCCGTGCGCGGCCACGTGCACGACGTCGGCCCGGGCCAGGGCCGCGACAAGCTCGGACGCGGCCGCGTCGGCACCCGGCGGACGCTCCCGCCAGGCTGCAGCCACCCGCCGGGCCTCGGTGGCTGCGAAGCGCAGGCCCGGGCCGGTGAGCACCCGCACCGAAGGGGACGCAGCACCGCCGCGGCGTCCGGCCCACTCGGTGGCCGACCGCGCCACGGTCACAGGGACGCCGACCAGCGAGGGCAGCAGCCCCCACGGGACGGAGGAGACCGCATGGGTCCCGATCACCACCAGCCCGGACGACCGCAGTCGCCACGGCCGCACGACCGCCTCATCCAGCCACTTCAGGCCTCCGGCGAGCGAGGTCCCGATCGCGTCCCGCAACGGGCCGGAGGGCTGGTAGGCGCCGGCGCGCAGGTCCGCCTGCAGGCGCCGGGTTGTCTCCAGGCAGCGCTCGAGGTCCGTGAGCCGTTCCAGCCGCCGCCGTCCGCCCACGACCCCCGCCCCCCACAGCCCGCCGTCGTGGCCGAACAGCCAGAGCAGGTCGCGGTCGGCCACCGTCAGCGCGTCGACGGCATCGGGCAACCCGGGCAGCGCGTCCGCCTCCGCAGCGGTCTGGCGCTGCGCGAACCCGAGATCGGTGAGTTCACGGCGCAGCCGGGCCACCTCGGCCCTTCGCTCGGGGGTCGGCTCGTCGCGGAGCGTCTGGGACAGGGCGCGCAGCCGCTGGGTGAGGTGGGCCTGGCGCGGGTCGGCGGGCGGGCGGACGACCGGCAGCCCGAGGCTGGTCCAGCGCTCGAGCGTGCGCAACACGTCGGACGGCCCACGCCGCACGGCCAGGTCGAGGTCGAGTTCGGCCAGCCGCAGGCTGAGCACCTTGCGCGCAGCCCGGGAATCCAGGGACGCGCTCACCGCTTGGCTCGCGGCCAGGTCGGCCGCGGCCCTGGCCAGGCGCGGACGCGGCGAGCGTCCTGAGGCCACGTCGGTGATCGCCGCGGCGTAGACGTGCCGCAGGTGGATCACCAGGCCGTGGGACTGGCGCGGATACCGGCGCAGTGCCGCCCGCGCCACCTCCGGCCGTCCCAGCCGGGCGGCGGCCTCCGCAGCCACCGCGATGCTGCGCGCGACCAGGTCGCTGTCGCCGAGTACGCGCGCCACACCCTCCTGCCGCAGCGCCCCGTCCAGGACGGCGGGCAGTCGGCGCCGTCGACTCAGGTCGCAGTCGAGGATGATCAGTGCAGCGCTCGCGGCGGGCCCCGGGGCGGCGAGCGTCTCGAAGCGGGACCGGGACGCGCGGGCAGCTCGGGAGGCCTCGTCGAAACGGCCGACCAGGCGCAGCAGGACGGCCCGTTCCCGTGCGATCTCCGCGAGCAGGAGCCGGTCCACCCCGGGCCGGCAGGCTGCCTGCGCCCGATCGAGAGCCTCGATCGCTTCATCCAGGAGCCCCGTCTCACCGAGCACCCGGGCGAGTGAGAACAGCGAGGGTCCTCGATGCACGTCGGCGGGGAGTTCCTCGGCCGCGGCCATGTCGGCGAGCGCCGCCGGCAGATCGCCGGTCAGGTAGCGGGTGTATCCCCGGTTGTGCTCGGCCATGAACAGCAGCCGCTCGTCGCCGGCCTGCTTCGCGATCTGCGCGGCCGCAGTGTAGGCATCGAGGGCCTCGTCCGGATGCCCGAGTTCGAAGTGGAGCACTCCCAGATTCACCAGGATGGCCGCCCGCTCCTGCATCGTGAACCACTGTGGCTCGGCGACGACCACCTGGAGGTCCTGTGCGGCTCGGGCGAAGTCCTGGGTCCGGACCGCGATGATCCCCGCCTGGCAGCGGCAGCGCGCCAGCATCTCCGGGTCGCCCTGGGCCAGGGCGCGGGCTTGCGTGAGTCGTTCGGTCGCGGCTTCCAGTCCGCTGGTCATGAGTTCGGCCATGGCGAGGGTCAGCAGGCAGGCGACCCGGACGAGTTCCACCTCGCGGCTCGCCGGCTGGCTGGTGGAGGGAAGCAACCGCAGCGCCGCACGGAGCGTGCGCGCCGCACGGTCGGGCCGCCCGGCGGAGTTGTCGGCGAGGCCTGCGAGCCTCAGCTCCCGGGCACGGGCGAGAGTCTCCTCGTCCACCTCGGCGGAAGTCGTCAGACCTCCATGGACGGGGTGATCACGGGTCGGTAGCCCTCCCTGCGCACGACGAAGTGGACGTGCCCCCGCGGTACGTCGTCGAGGGAGAACCGCCCGGCTTCGTCCGCAACCACCGTCCGGGTCACGCCCTCGGCCACCGCGTCGACCTCGGCGCCGGCGCTGGTCACCCAGCCGTCGATCCGTACGTGATGGGCGGAAACGACTGTGGTCACCATCAGGCTCAACGAGCCGCTGGTGAAGGTGACCGAGTCGGTCACCTCACCGCGGACGCCGACGAGTTCACCGCGGGTCAGCTCGGCGATGTCCGCCTCCAGTTCGGCGACGGCGAGGCTGAAGTCGATCCGCTCGAGCAGATCGGACGGCACCGGGTCGATCGCAGAGTAGAGGCTGGCGAGCCGGTTGAGGATCCGCTCGTCTGTGGCGTCGAGGAGCTCTTCGGCCCCGGGGACGAAGTCTTCGGGCATCTCAGGCCTCCCAGCTCGGGTCGGAAAGGAGTGCGGCGCGCAGCTTGGCCAGGCACCGGCCGCGGGTCGGGCCGATGCTGCCCACCGGCATGCCGAGGGTGGCGGCGACGCTCGCGTAGTCGGGTGTCGCCGCGAAGGCGATCACCCGTAGCAGCGCGCGGCAGCGCTCGGACAGCTCGTTCACGTGCCGCCAGAGCACGCGCTGCTCGTCGGCCTGCAGCGTCGCGTCCTCCGGCGTCGCGTCGTCCACGGTCTCGGGCATCCCGCCCTCCGGAACGGTCTCGCGTCCGGCGAGCCGCATCAGCCGCCAGGTCTCACGCTTCACCGTCACGACCAGCCAGGACACGATTCCCTTCGGGTCCGTGATGCTGTCCGAGGCGTCCACCAGACGCACCCATGCGGTCTGGATCGCGTCCTCCGCCACCTGTTGCGAGGCGCGCTGGCTGCGTGCGGTGTGCCACAGCAGCGGCGTGAGCAGGGCGACCAGGTCGCGCAGCCGCTCACGGTCGCCGTCCCGGTAGTCAGTGAACGCCGCGGCGGCCTGTGCGCCGAGCGGAGCGGTGGTGTTCATGCCGGCTTCCTCGGGTGGAGCACGTTCGCCAGTGCGGTCCAGCCATGCTTCAGCAGCGTGTCCAGATCCGTCTTCTCCGTCCCCTGCATCACCAGGGACTGCGCGAGCTGTCCGGCGAGCACGGGGGCAGAGAAGGAGGTTCCACTCCAGACGCCGAAGCCGCCGGAGTAGTCGTCCAGATCGATCGTCGCGCGGTCCCGCGGCGCGGGGGCCTCACCCCTGCGCACCGCGGTAAGGGCCTCCCCGACGAGGGTGTCGACCCCGGCCACCTCGACCGAGGCCTGGCTGCTGGCATTCTGCCGACGCGGCAGGGTGGAGACGATCGCCGCGCCCGGGCGATAGGTGGTCACCCAGCTGCCGCCGTTGGAGAACAGGGAGACCTTGTTCCGGTCGGGATTGACCGAGCCGACGCTGACCAGCGGCAGTCCGCCGGAGCCCGCCAGCGGGTCGCCGGCGAACGCCGCGGGGTAGAACGGACGCTCGGTCGCGTCGTTGCCGGCGCCGGCGACCACGAGCACCCCGACGCGACCGAGGTCGCGCAGGATCGCGGCGAAGCTGCTGCCGGACACGCTGGACGGGTCGCTGTCCTCCTCCGGCGCGTCCTCGTGGTAGCAGCCGAAGGAGAGGGTGAGCACGTCGATGATCGACGCCGCGTCGTGCGCGGCGAGGGCGGCGACCTGGCCGTCGAGCAGGTCCTGCAGAAGTTCGAGGGCGTCATCCTCGGCGACCAGTCCGTCGGAGGTCATGATCGCGTGCGACTGGAGCCGTGCGGACGGGCAGGTCTGGCGCACGATGCCGGCGATGAAGGTGCCGTGGCCGGCCAGCCGGTCGAGGTCGCCGGTGAGCCGCGACGTCACGCCGGGCCCCTGGTCGGCGACCGGCGAACCGACGACCTTCACGCCGAGCGACGCCGGAGGCGCCGGGTTCACGCCGACGACCGCCTCGTCAGGGAACCACGCGTGGTTGCCGATGCCGGTGTCGGGCATGACGACGACGGGCGGGCGGGTGAGCCGGGGCGCGGTCCGGGACGGATCGGCGATCAGCACCGCCACGGGCGCCTTGCCGCCGTAGCCCGGCACGGCGAACTCGTCCGGGCCGAGCCCGATGCCGGGAACGTACGAGCCGCCCTTGCCGATGCCGGGGACGTAGCTGCCGCCCTTTCCGATACCCGGGACGTAGGACCCGCCCTTGCCGATGCCGGACAACCCTCCGGTGGCGAACAGCACGTGCACCAGTTCGAAGCTCTGCGCGACGTCGGGGGCGGCCGTGCGGATCTGCTGGACCACCGTCCAGGCGTCCGGGGCGGGCGCGCCCTGTTCGGCTGTGACGTACAACTCCAGGCCGGCCACCTGCGAGGACTCCAGCCGCAGACCGTCCACCGTCCGGCGTTCACGCCGCGGGATCCCCTTCTCCCCGAACCTTGCCGGCGGGCGCAGGCCGAGTCCGAGGCCGGAGAGCACGCCGACCACCCGGTCGTCCTGCTTCCACAGCTGATCACCCCGGACCAGCAGCCGGTCGGAGATGTAGACCGTCGCGCCGACTTCCTGGTCGGGGCGGACAACGGCACTTGCGGGGTCGAGCACGCGAATCACGGGGAGCTCCTCCTGCGCGGGGCGGTCACAGCCTATTCAGCGACCGAGTACGCATAGAAGAGGAATCCAGTGCGCACTTTGATACCTCCTCACGCAATGAACTCCGGGCATCGAATTTCCGATCGATGTATCAGGAACCGATCCGGCACGTTCTGAAGGGCGAATCGTGCGCAGTGCCCAGGCTGCATCAGGGGGTTGGGGGACCCGAGGGGACCTGATGGAACAGGGGGGAACCGCCGGACCTTGCAGAGCGCGGAGACTGGCTCCGGGCAGGGCAGGCATGGCCCGGGCCTGCGCACGATGGGCCGTGGCGGCAGCCCGGTACCCCGGCTGCCGTCACGGCCGGGCCGGGCTCAGGTCACGCGGACGTCGGCGTGGTCGCCGCGGCGCCGGAACTCCCAGGTCGCGGACGGGGCGAGCGCGTCGCGCAGGCTCCGGTCGTGAGTGACGATCAGCAGCGTCCCGCTGAACGCGACCAGAGCGGCCTCGAGCTGTTCGATCGCGGCGACGTCCAGGTGGTTGGTGGGCTCGTCGAGCACGACGACGTTCACTGCCCTTCCCTGCAGCACGGCGAGTGCGGCTCGCGTCCGCTCGCCGAGCGAGAGCTGCTCGCAGGGCCGTTCCACGTGTTCGGCGCCGAGACCGAACTTGGCCAGCAGGGTGCGGACGGACGCGGGCTCGGTCGCGCCCAGTGCCCGGGCGACCACGTCGATCAGGGCGTCCGGGCCGCTGACCTGTTCGCGGCCCTGGTCGAGAGTGCCAATGGCGACCCGTGACCCCCAGGAGACCCTCCCGGACAGGGCCGACCTCGACCCGAGCACGGCGTTCAGGAGGGTCGACTTTCCCGCGCCGTTGGGGCCTGCGAGCGCGATCCGGTCGCCCCTGGCCACCTGCGCGGAGAACGGACCCACGCGGAAGTCCCCCGTGCCCGCAACCACCTCGTCGAGGGTGAGCACCACCTCCGCCGGCTCGGGCGCGGCCGTGATCGTGTAGTGCAGTTCCCACTCCTTGCGGGGCTGCTCGACCCGGGGCAGCCGATCGACGGCGTCCCGCACCCGGGCGGCGCGTTGGTCGAGCTTGCGCGCCTTGTCCTCTGCCCACTTCTTCGCCAGCTGCTGGTGCGGGCCGAGCCGTCCGGCTTTCGTCCGTCCCTGCCGGGCCCACTCGTTCTGCCGGCGGGCGCGCGCGACGAGGTCGGCCTGCCGTTCGGCGTACGCCTGGTAGGCCTCTTCGGCCTGCCTGCGGGCGAGCGCCTTCGCCGCGCGGTAGTCCGTCCAGCCGCCGGCGTAGGTGTTGACACTCTGCTGGTGCTCGTCGAGTTCGAGGACGGAGGTGGCGACCGCGTCGAGGAACGCACGGTCGTGGGACGCGACCAGCACCGGGGAGGAGAGGCTGCCGACGAAGGAGGTGAGCGCGGCGAGCCCGTCCCCGTCCAGGTTGTTCGTGGGCTCGTCGAGCAGCAGCACGTCGTACCGGCTGGCCAGTATGGACGCCAGGGCTGCGCGCGCGGCCTGCCCGCCGGACAGCGTGCCCAGCGGACGTTCCGGATCCACGCGGAGGTCGAGCCGGGCCAGCACCGCGGCGAGCCGCACCTCGAGGTCGGCGCCGCCGAGCGCGAGCCAGTGGTCGAGGGTGCGGGCGTACCGTTCCTCCGTCCCCGGTGCGCCGGAGGCGAGCTCGGCTGCCGCGGCTTCGAAGGCGGCCTGCGCCGGACCCACCCCGGTGCGCCGCCGGACGTAGCCGAGGATGGACTCCTCCGGGGCCGGCGGTGACTGCGGCAGGTACCCGATCGCGGCGTCCGGTGGGGCGAGCCGGATGGTGCCGGCGTCCGCTGTGTGCTCGCCGGCGATGATCCGCAGCAGCGTGGTCTTGCCGGACCCGTTCGGTCCGACGAGCGCGGTGACGTCGCCGGGCGCGACGGTGGCGTCGAGCCCTGTGAACAGGGGGTGGGCGCCGAAGGACGCGGCGACGCCGGAAAGGAACAGGGTGGTGGACACGGATGACCTCAATCGCTGGCAGGGACGGTGCGAGAGGTCAGTTCCACATGCCTCCAAGGGTGCGTGCCGGTCCCCGTCCCCGTCAAGTCGGGACTCGCCGAACGGCTGGCCGAAAAGGGGACGGTTCTCCTTCTCGTCCACCTGAGCGAAAAGGGGACGGTTCTCCTTTCCGTCCACCCGAGTCGGCGAGCCGGACGCGGCCCGGCACCCGGCCGAAAAGGGGACGGTTCTCCTTCTCGTCCACCTGAGCGACACCTGAAGTCTCCTGCGGCGGACCTTCAGGGCGGACAGGTACCGTCGAAGAACCGTTCACCAGCCAGGAGGAACATGCGGGCCATCACGCGAATCGGGGCCGCCCTCGCCGGGTTGGGCGTGCTCGCGGGCTGCGCGGTGACCTATCCCGGGCCCAACCTGGGTTCGCCTGTGTCGACGCCCGACACGGCGACCCCGACTCCGACCCCACCGAATACGGCCCGGCCCACGGGCGCGGCGGAGGAGGAGTTTGTGGCCGAGGGCCGCAGCCCGCAGGTGATGGACGGCGACCTGCTCGGCAGCCTGCTCGCCCGGATCGAGACCCGCACCACCTACAACGGGACGAGGGTGTTCGCGAGCTGGCCGCAATTCGACCGCTCCCCCGTGGACGCGCAGATCTCCGGCTACTTCACGCAGGCGATCAGCGACTTCGAGGCGATCCATCCGGCCGCCGCCAGCGGAGTGTCGGCCGAACTCAACCTCGGCTGGCAGCTGATCGGCAGCTCACCGGAGGCGGTCGGAGTGGTCAGCGACGGCTATCTGTTCGACGGTGCGGACGGCCGGAGCTCCTGGCGCTCCTTCTGGTTCGACCCGGCCACGGGCGCGGTGCTGGGCACCGATGAGCTCCTCGACCACGCCGCGGCCCTCGCCGCGCTGCGGGACGCGGCGGCCGCGCACCCTGACGTGGACCTGGGCCGGGCCGGCGACGACCCGCTGGCGGCCGCGCCGATGGTCGCGTTCACCGGCCAGGGTGAACTGATCGTCGGCTTCGACCAGTGCCAGGTGATGGCCTGCTCGCACGGACGGGTGACTCTCACCGTTCCGGCCGCGGCCACGGCGCCGTTGCTCACCGACGAGGGCCGCCGCGTCGAGGACTCCGTGGTCAACCCGGTCCGTCCGGACGCGGTCACCGCCAGCCCCACGCCGACGCCGACCACGACCCCGACGCCGACAGGGAAGCCGGGCGGAGCAGCCCGGAAGGTGGACTGTGACAAGGTGAAATGCGTTGCGCTCAGCTTCGACGACGGGCCGGGTCCCTACACCCGGACGCTGTTGGCTCACCTCGCCGACGCCAAGGCGCCCGCCACGTTCTTCCTGCTCGGCCAGCAGGTCGAGACGTATCCGAAGGTGGCTCGTGCGGTCGCCCGCGCCGGCCACGAGATCGGCGTCCACACCTGGGACCACCGCGACCTGACCAAGCTCTCCCCTGCCCAGATCGACCGGGAGCTGACCTCGACGATCCGGGTGCTGCGTCGGGACGCCGGGGTGAATCCGCGCTACCTGCGGCCACCGTACGGAGCGATGGACGCCGATGTGCACGCGTCGGCGAAGCGGTCCGGCCTGGCCCTGGTGCTGTGGAACGTCGACACCCTCGACTGGCTGACCCGTGACACCGACAAGACCGTCGCGGCTGCGGTGAAGCGCGCCCGGCGCGGCTCGATCATCCTGCTCCACGACATCCATCCGGCTACGGTGAAGGCTGTGCCTGCGATCATCCGGAAGCTGCGCGCCAAGGGGTTCACCCTGGTTACGGTGAGCACCTTGCTCGGCCGGACGAAGCCCGGCGTGGTGTACTCCCACGGCCGCTGACGCGGCCCTGTGTCGGGCCCGTTCGAGCCGGTCGACACCCGCAGCGGCGCGTGCGCTCAGGGACGGTTCCTTTCCCGTTCGCGGGGACGGTTCCTTTCCCGTTCACACCCTGCGTGCGGTGTCGGCGGCTGAACGGCGAAGGAACCGTCCCCTCCCGTTCATTCCGCTCGCGTCCGGAGGTCTGTCCCCTTTCCCGTTCACGGGCTGCGGATGAACAGGAAAGGAACCGTCCCCGGCTCGCGCCGGGCCGTCGGTGGGGCTCGCCGGTCCCGCTTGCGGGGGACAGCGGAGCGCCTCCGGGTGCTGGCACAATGAACGTGACGACTCTCCGACCGCGTGGGGGCGCGGGCGCGGAGCAGTGGACGTCAGTCCGTTGGGGGGCGGAAATGGCTGTGTCGTACGAGACTGATGGGCGTGTCCTCGCCCGCTATCCGGAATCCGTGGAACTGAAGCCTGCGCGGTGGGCAGGCGTCCGACTTGTGACCTTCGGGCTGTTCATGGCAACCCTGCCGCTGATCATGGTGGCCTTCCCGCCGGCCGGCGGCCCGGCACTGGTCGCGGTGTACCAGTGGGCGGGGTGGATCGCGCTGGCGTTGTTCGGGCCGGCCACCACCTACCTGGCCTACCGGGCGGCCCAGCCGAGGGTTGCGCTGAGTCTCTCTGCGGACGGATTCACCGACGACTCCTCGCTCACGGCTGTCGGCTTCGTGCCGTGGAGTGAGGTCGTATCGGTGTGCACTTCGCAGATCTCCCGGGCAACGATGATCGGGGTGGAGGTGCGAGATCCGGAAGACTTCATTGCGAAGCTCAGCTGGTTCCGCCGGATCGCGGCGCGGACGAACCTACGCATGTTCGGTGTGCCGGTCTGGATCAACCCGGCCGGGCTGCCGGACGCGGCCGAGATCGCCGCGCTGCTCGAGGTCTACCGGCGCAGCTGGGCGAACGTCGGCTGAGCCGGGGCTACTCGTGCCGTCGTCTCCTCCCGGCCCGTAGGCTGCCGCCATGGTGCCTGAGCTGGAGACGCCCCGCCTGCTACTGCGCCCGTGGCGGGAGTCCGACGCGGACGCTGCCCTCGAGATCTACTCCCAGTGGGAGGTGGCCCGCTACCTCGGGGCTGAACCGAGGGCCTGGACCGGACCCGATGACGTGCGAGCGGCCTTTGCCCGCTGGGCCTCCTTCGAGGGGCCTCGGTACGGGGTGTGGGCGATCGTGCCACACGAGGTCGGCCGGCCGGTAGGCAGCGCCCTGCTGAAGCTGCTCCCATACAGCTCGGGGGAGGTCTCACCCGACACCGAGGTGGGTTGGCACCTGCGTCCCGAGCTCTGGGGACGCGGCTACGCCACCGAAGCTGGGGGACGCCTGCTCGCCCACGCCTGGGAGCAGGGAGTCGACGAGGTCCACGCGGTCACCTACCCTGCGAACACCGCCTCCCAGGCCGTGTGCCAGCGGCTCGGCATGACCGGGCTGGGGCAGACCGACCGCTATTACGGTGTCGTCTGCCAGTTGTTCCGGATCGCTCGTTCCTGAAATACCCCGGGGGGTTTCTTGAGGTGTAAGAACTGGCCTTTGATCAGGTGATTTGCCAAGGCTCACCGGGGTGGTGTTACGCTTTTTCGAGTAGGACCAACACAGGGTTGTTACCCAGCAACGGGGCAAGACCTGAGGGGCACGCGAGTGCGCCTCGGGTCTTTTTTTGTTTTCAGGGCCTTCCAGAAGGGAAAGGGACAATGGAGTCGGGAACCACAATCAGTCCCGCCGAACAGATCGTGGCGGCGGTCGGCGGAGCCGACAATGTGATCAGCCTCACGCACTGTGCGACGCGGTTGCGTTTCGAGTTGAACGATGCCTCGGGCATCGACCAGAAGGCCGTGGAGAAGATCCCGGGAGTGATGGGCGCGGTACCGCAGAGTGGCGACCGCTACCAGGTCGTGATCGGCGGTGCGGTCGCGACGATGTTCAACGAGATCATGAACCTGCCGACGATGGCGACCGTGGGCAAGGGCCTCACCGATGCGGACGTGAAGGCCCGTGAGCGAGCCAAGGCCCGCGGCAAGATCGCCTGGCTGGACTCCTTCTTCGAGTACCTGTCCGACTCGTTCCGCCCGCTGCTGGGCGTGCTCCTCGGCTCCTCGCTGATCATCGCGATCGCCGCCATCCTCGACGCCCTGCACATCGTCCCGTTCCAGGGCGTGGATCGTCTGACCGCCGCAGGCGCCACCTGGGTGTTCTGGGACGCGATGTGGCGCTCGGTGCTGTACTTCCTGCCGATCATGGTCGCTTACAACGCGGCCAAGAAACTGAACGTCGACCCGTGGATCGGCGCCACGATCATGGCGGCCCTGTTCACCCCGGAATTCCTGTCGCTGAGTGGCGCAGCCGACACCGTCTGCACCAAGACCGACATCGGCACCCAGTGTGTGGCCATGATCGCCGGACTGCCGATGCAGTTGAACAACTACGGCGGCCAGGTGTTCGTGCCGCTGATCATGGTCGCGGTGCTTGCGCAGCTCTACAAACTGCTGAAGCGGATCTTCCCCGAGAACATCCAGATGGTCTTCGTTCCGTTCTTCAGCATGCTGATCATGATCCCGATCACCGCCTTCCTGATCGGCCCGCTCGGGATCTGGATCGGCAGCGGTCTCGGCTACGGGTTGGCCTGGCTGAACAACACGGTGCCGCTGCTGTTCGCGGTCCTGATTCCGATGCTCTACCCGTTCCTGGTGCCCCTCGGCCTGCACTGGCCGCTGAACGCGCTCATGCTGGCCAACATCAGCACCCTGGGCTACGACTTCATCCAGGGCCCGATGGGCACGTGGAACTTCGCCTGCTTCGGTGCGACCGCCGGTGTCCTCGTCGTCGCCAGCCGGGCTCGTGACAACGAGGTGCGCCAGACCGCCATCGGTGCGCTGGCCGCGGGTCTGCTGGGCGGCATCTCGGAGCCGTCCCTCTACGGTATCCACCTGCGCTACAAGCGGATCTACCCGCGGATGCTGATCGGTTGTGCGACGGGAGGCCTGACCATCGGCATCCTCGGCTGGATCTTCGGCACGGTGAAGACCGGCGCCTTCGCATTCACCTCGCTGCTCACCATCCCGGTCTTCGCCCCGACCTGGATCTACGTGATCTCGATCGCCGCGGCCTTCGCCGTGTCGATGATCCTGGTGATCGCCTCCGACTACCGCACCCCCGAGCAGAAGGCCGAGTTCGAGGCCGATCAGGCCCAGGCCGAGATGGACCTGGCGCTCGAACGCGAGCGTGCGGCCAAGGCCGCCGCAGCGCCGGCGGTCGCAGCCGTGGTCGCTCCCGCCACCGGTGGGGGCGTCGCAACCCTGGTGCGCACCGACGTCGTGGCCGCTCCGGTCGCGGGGAAGGTGGTCGCGCTGGAGGACGTGAAGGACAAGGTGTTCGCGTCCAAGGCTCTCGGCGAGGGTGTCGGCATCGAGCCGTCGGACGGGCATGTGGTCTCCCCGGTGACCGGGGTGCTCGTGACCGTTCCCGACTCCGGGCACGCATTCGGCATCAAGACCGATGACGGGGTGGAGGTGCTGGTGCACGTGGGCATCGACACCGTCCAGCTGGGCGGCCGGTTCTTCGACCTGGACGTGAAGCAGCACCAGCGCGTTGAGGCCGGCGACCTGCTGGCGAGGGTGGATCTCGACGGGGTCCGCTCCGAGGGATACGACACCACCACGATCGTCGTCGTGATCAACACGATGGCGCTCGGCTCCGTCACTCCGCGAAAGATCGACACGGTACGGTCCGGGGACGCCATCATTGACGTGACGCCCTGAGAGGAGCCCGTCGTGACCGTTCGTCAGCCCTGTGATCCCGGGCTCGCCCCGGGGTCGCAGGGCCCGGATGGAGCCGCCTGACATGGAGATCGCGCGCGTCTTCAACAACAACCTCGTCCTCGCACTGGACGAGGCGGGACGAGAAGTGATCCTCACCGGCCGGGGCCTGGGATTCCAGGCCCGGCCGGGCCAGGTCGTCGATGAGACCCGGGTGGTGCGCACCTTCGTCCCGTCGGACGGACGCGACCCCGACCACCTCGCCCAGCTGCTGTCCGGCATCCCGCCGGAGCACATCCAGCTCGTCAGCGACGCGCTCTCCGAGGTGGGGCTGGACGCCGTGGGGAAGAACCCCGCGCTCGTGATTGCGGTTGCCGACCACGTCAGCTTCGCGCTGCGCCGGATGGCGATCGGGATGGACCTGGAGTACCCGCTGCTCGCCGAGGTCCGGCACCTGTACGCCGACGAGTACGCCCAGGCCAGGGCGCTGCTGGGGGCGATCAACGCCCGCAGTGAGATCCGGTTGCCCGACGCCGAGGCGGTCGGCCTGGCGTTGCACCTGGTCAACGCAGGGTTCGCGACCGGGGACCTGTCCTACACCTACACGATGACCGGCGTCATCCAGCAGATGGTGACGGTGATCGAGCAGCTCTACGACCAGCAGCTCGACTCGGGCAGCGTGAGCGTCGGTCGCTTCGTCACCCACCTGCGCTACCTGTTCGTGCGCATCCACCAGCACCGCCAGTTGCACGAGGAGCACTCCGCGATCGGGATGGCGATCCGCCAGGCGTATCCGGAGGCCGCCAACTGCGCTCGCCGGCTCGCCGAACTGCTCGAACTACGCCTCGGTGCCGCCCTGACTGAGGACGAGGTCTCCTACCTCGCGCTGCACATCGCCCGGGTCACCACCGACACCGACGACGTCGCCTGAGCCCAGGATCGGCGGTGTCGCGATCTGGCCGCTCGCCCCGGCCCGTCCGGCGCTCACGTCACACCTGACCGCTTCCGCGGCCGAATCGTGACACCGGTCTCTAGACTCGCGACGGAGGTGGGTCGTGGCGAAGCCCCTGGGCCGTCGATTCTGGGCCGTCTGGACCGGCAGCGCTGTGTCCTACCTCGGCGAGGGCCTCCTGTTCGGCGCGGTACCCGTGCTCGCCGCGTCCCTCACCCGCGATGCCCGCCTGATCTCGGTCACCGACGCGCTCCAGCAGGCCGGCTGGCTGCTGCTCGGGCTCGTCTCGGGAGTGGTGGCCGACCGCCTGCCGCGGTTGTCGATCATGTGGGTGGCGAATGCGGCGCGGGCACTGTTCGCCGGCGTCTTCGCCGCCCTGGTCGCGGCCGGGGACGCGTCCATGCCCCTGATCTACGGGCTGGGCTTCCTGCTGGGCCTGGCTGCGCCGTTCTTCGACAACGCGTCCTCCGCTGTCCTGCCCGAGCTGGTGCCGCCCGCCGAGTTCCAGCGCGCGAACTCGCTCACCCAGATGGCGCTCGCCCTCGCCGCGAACCTGCTGGGACCGGTGGTGGGAACGGCCACGTATGTGATCTGGCCGGCCGCACCGTTCGGGTTCGCCGCGTTGGCCTATGCCGCGGGCGCGCTGGTCACGGCGATCGTCTCCCGCCGGGCTCCCGGACGGGCGGCGCACACCGGCGACGTCGGCCCGCTCCAGCTCGTCCGGGACGGGCTCTCGTACCTGTTGCGCCACCGGGTACTGCGGACGCTGGCCACGGCTGTCGGTGTGGTGAACTTCGTCACCTCGGCCGCGATCGCCGTGCTGGTGCTGTACGTCCTGCAACTGCTGCACCTGCCGGAGTCGGCGTACGGCCTGGTGATGGCCTCCTTCGCGGTCGGAGCCCTGCTGGGAGCCGTGCTGACGACCCGGTTCACAGAGCGGGTCGGCGAGCGCAGCAGCGTGCTGGCTGCGCTGGCGATGTTCGGGTTGTCGACCGTGGTGCTGGGGGTGTGGCCGCAGGTGGTCGTGTCGTTCGCAGCATTCGCGCTGGTGGGGTTCTTCTCCATGGTGTGGAACATCACCGTGAACAGCTACCGCCAGCGGATCGTCCCGCTGGACCTGCTCGGCCGGGTCACCTCGGTGTTCCGGATGCTGGCATTCCTCGCGATGCCGCTGGGCGCGCTCGGCGGCGGCCTGCTCGCGCATGCCGTCGGGCTGCAGGGGACGTACGTCGCCGGCGGGGTTCTGCTGCTGATCACCACAGTGCTGGCGCTGCGGCCGCTGCGGGAGATGCCGAACGCTCCCGCGAGGGCCGAATCCGTCGGCTGACCTCGTGCGGGCCGGCGGTCAGTTGGCCAGCAGTGTGCGGATGTCGGCCGCGATGTCGGCGGGCTCGACGCTCGGGGCGTAGCGCTTCACGACCCGTCCTTCGCGGTTGATCAGGAACTTGGTGAAGTTCCACTTGATCGCGTCTGCGAGGACACCGCCCTGCTCCGTCCGCAGCCAGGTGAACAGCGGGTGCGCGGAGGGGCCGTTCACGTCCACCTTGGCGAACATCGGGAAGGTCACGCCGTAGTTCAGCCGGCAGAAGTCCGCGATCTCGGCGTTGTCGTCGAACTCCTGGTGGGCGAACTGGTCGCACGGGAAGCCCAGCACCACGAGTCCCTCGTCCCACAGTTCGGCGTAGAGCTTCTCCAGTCCGTCGAACTGCGGCGTGAAGCCGCACTTCGACGCGGTGTTCACCACCAGGACCACCTTGCCGAGGTAGTCGGCCAGGCGCTGGTCCGTTCCGGTGATCGTCTTCGCCTCGAAGCTTGCCAGGCTCGTCATTCGTCCTCCTGTTGTCCGACCTCCTCAAGGCCGGGGGATGCGCCCGGTATTCCCGTCCCGGTCAGCGGGCGGGGGGCAGCCAGCCCCGGTCGTGCAGGCGCGCGATCCCGTCCAGCAGCAGGTCGAGTGCGAACTCGAACTCGAACTGGTCGTCGCAGCCCCGGGCGACCACGGTGCCGTCGTCGTGGACGGCCACGCCCGCCACCGCGGCGAGGTTAGGGAAGGCCGTGGCCAGCAACTCGACGGACGCGGGGTCGGGCGGCTCCTGGGCTGCGTCCTCGAACAGGTCCTGGGTGAATCCCCAGATCCGGCTGCCGAGCGCGTGCATGACGTGATGGGTGAGCGGGTCGGAGAACCCGGCGGAACGGAAGCCGGCGATCAGGGCGTCGGTGTAGGCGAGCACCATGGGGGTGCGGTTGGTGCGGGTCTCGAGGACGCGGCGCAGCCACGGGTGGCGGAGCTGGACGCGGCGGGCGGCGAGGATGCGCCCCCGCACGGCGAGGCGCCAGTCGGCCGCGTCGATCGGACCGGGCAGCTCCGCTGCCACCTCGCCCAGCGCGACCTCCACCATGCCGTCGAGCAACTCTTCCTTGTCGGCGACGTGCTTATAGAGGGCCATCGGCACCACCCCGAGCTCGGTGGACAGCCGCCGCATGCTCACCGCGTCCAGCCCTTCGGCATCGGCGAGGGCGACGGCGGCGACCAGGACGCGGTCGCGGTTCAGGCGTTCCCGCACTGGTCACCTCCCCGCTTGACGGTGTACGCCGTATACTTTAGCCTCTTCACCAAGGTGTACGCCGTACACCACGAAAGGCGACCATGACCGACACCCGACGCACCGCCCTGCTGGCAGGGCTGCTCTACCTGCTCACCTTCGTCGCGTCGATCCCGGCGCTGCCCTTGCTGGCCCCGGTGCTGAACGATCCCCTCTTCGTCCAGTCACCGGGGCCGGCCCCGGGCGTGGTGGCCGGCGGGCTGCTCGACCTGGTCAACGCCGCTGCCTGCGTGGGCACGGCGGTGGTTCTCTACCCGATCGTTCGCCGGTGGGGCGAGGCGGGCGCCCTGGGATTCGTCACGTCGCGGGTGCTGGAGGCGGCGATCATCGCGCTCGGCGTGATCAGCCTGCTCGCGGTGGTCACGCTGCGCAGTGCCGGGGCGGGGGACGCGGAGTTGGCGGTCGCGCATGCGCTGGTCGCCGTCCGGGATCAGACGTTCCTGCTCGGTCCCGGCCTGATGCCGGCGGTCAATGCGTTGCTGCTGGGGCGGCTCATGTTCCGCTCCCGGCTGGTGCCGAGACTGATCCCCGTGCTCGGCCTGGTGGGGGCGCCGCTACAGCTCGCCTCCGTCCTTGCGACCATGTTCGGTGTCAACGACCAGGTCTCGGTAGCCTCGGCGATCGCGGTGGTGCCGATCTTCTGCTGGGAGCTGTCGCTGGGCCTGTGGCTGGCGATCCGCGGGTTTGCGGACGCACCGGCCGGCGCGGTGCCGGTGCTCGAACCGGCGCGCTGAGCGCTCAGGCGGTCTTCGCTCCGAAGCGGAACGCCCGGATGACCTGGACGATCCCGAACACGACCAGGGAGATGCCCAGCAGCAGCCACAGGATGGCCGCGCCCCACAGCGGCGACGTCATCAGAACGGCGCCCGCGACGACTGTGATGATCGCGTAGACCACCGTCCACAGCTTCGAGGGGGAGTCGCCGATCAGTGCAAGCGCCACCACGCCCTCGACGATCCAGGCGAACCCGACCACCAGACCGACCAGGACGGCGAGGGCGCCCGCCGCGGTCTGGAGGTTGGCGAAGGCGAGCACGCCGGTGATCAGGAACACGACGCCCAGCACGAGGTACCCGACCCGGGCCCAGCCCCGGAGCTTGCGGGAGAAGATGCCGATGGCGATGTTCACCACGCCGGCGATCAGGGCGTACACGGCCACGAAGCCCGCCACGACGGTGGCGGTCTTCACTGGCCAGGCGAGGATGACGACGCCGATGATGAGCGAGATCAGGCCGCTCACGCCGAGCGCGCCCCGGATGGTGTTGACGACCTTCTTGTCGAGCGTGCGCAGGTCTTCCTCGAACGAACTGGCGCTGGTCATGGGCGGTCCTCTCGCAGGTGGTGACGAGCCCAGTCTTCCAGTTCCGCCGCTCTCCGCAGGTGAACGACCCCGTACGGGTGTGCCGGAGCGGGTCCGGAGGGTTCGCCGCGGCCGCCTGTATCGCTATCCGGCGAGGAACGCCGCGATCATCGCGTTCGCGTCCGCGCGCTCGTAGAAGTAGGCGTGCCGGGCCCCGGCGAGCAACAACAGGTCGGCGTCGGTGATGTGCTCGTGAAGGATGGACGCATTGCGAACGTCGGTGACGCCGTCGCCGACCCCGTGGACAACGAGTGTGCGGGCCCGGATTCGCGGCAGCGCGTCCCATCCGTCGTGGGCCGTGCTCATCGCCAGTTGCAGGGCCCCCTGTTCGGGGCTCACGGCCCGGTTCTCGGTCCTCTTCTCCGCTTCGGGGTGGGCGGCCAGGTAGCCCGGGCTGAAGACGAGCTCGAGGGCTGCCAGGGGATCTCCGCTTTCGAAGGCGAGGGTCGCCGCCTCCGGGCGGGGAAGTCCGTGCGCATCCCCTGTCGTGGTGGCGCCGAGCACGAGTCGGGTGACCCGATCCGGGAAGTCGGCTGCGACCCACTGCGCGATCCGTCCACCCAGCGAGTGCCCGTACACGGCGACCCCGGGCAGACCAGCGGCGTCGAGCACGGCGACGACATCCGCGGCCGCGTCGCGCGTCGTCCAGGCCGGTGACGGGATCGCCGCGCTGTGGCCGATACCGCGATTGTGCAACCGGACGATGGTTAAGCCGGCCAGCGACTCGAGGGCAGGTTCCCAGATCGTCTCGTCCGCACCGAGACCGGAGATCAGCACGACCGCTGGCCCGGTGGGGTCAACGGCCGCAGCTGGGCGATCGATCCGGTACCAGATCGAGCTGTCGTCCGTGGTCTGCGCGAATCCCGTTGTCGTGGTCACGGGGCCAGCTTAGGAGCCGGTGCGGGACGCCCCTCCGCGGGGGTGTCTGTCGAGTCCCAGGCAGCAGCCTTGGGCCAGCGCGCCCATTCACAAGCGGATCCTGGAGGCGGGCGGACGCTCAGGCGCGGTCGTGCAGGGTGATCTGGTAGCCGTCGGGGTCGGCGAAGGTGAAGGTCCGTCCGAAGGGGCCGTCGACGGGCGCGGAGACGATGGTGTGGTTGTCGGCGAGAAGGGCATCGTGAATGGCCTGGACGTCGGTGGCGTGGAGCCAGATCGCTGTTCCGGCTCCGGGCCGGGCACCCGAGGAGAGGTCGGTGCCGGGAACGATGTCCCGGAGCGCGAAGGCGATCGGCTTCGTGTCGAAGACCACGGCGTGGGGCGGGCCGGCCGGCGATCGCACCAGTCCGAGGTAGTGCTCGTAGAACGCCTGCGAGGCGTCGAGGTCGCGAGCCTGGAGCGAGATGAAGTCGGGGCCGGTGGCAGGCATGATGGATCCTCTCAAGGTATGTCAGTTTTCTGACACCAGACTTTATGTCAGAATACTGACATGAGTCAAGACGGTGTCGGTGTCGACCTCGAGACGTCCGTGGGCTACCTGCTGAAGGAGGCATCGAGCGCGCTCCGGGTCGCGATGGAAGCCGTGCTGCGGCCACTGGGGATGAGCGTGACGCACTACTCCTGCCTTGAACTGCTGGCGCAACGGCCGGGCCTGTCGAACTCCGAGCTCGCGCGGGGGGCGTTCGTGACCCGGCAGTCGATGAACGTGCTGCTCCAGGCCCTGGAACGCGACGGCGAGGTGACCCGATCCCTCGACGCCCGCGTCGGGAAGGCGCTTCCCACCCGGCTCACCCCCCGCGGCCGAAGGAAACTCGAGAAGGCGACCGCGGCGGTCCGTGCCGTCGAGGTCAGGATGCTGGCCGGCCTGAGCAGGGACGAGCAGTCGGAGGCCTACCGGATCCTGCAAGGCATGGTCCGTTCCCTGCGTGCTGAGAGCAACGCTCACTAGCGCGTACCGGGGCACACGTTCGCTCAGGTGCGGGACGCCCTCGCGCGTCGCCCGGGGCACGGGGATGTATGACTCTGCCGAACGGGCCGGGGTTCGGGTCCGCGGCCTGCTAGCTTCGGCCCCGGAGTCGACGCCCACCCACCCCGATCGGACCAGAACCCACCAAGGGAGACAACCATGCTCAAGACAGTGCTCGTTGCCGGCCTCGCCGCTGGCCTTGCCGTCGGAGTCGCGCCGTCCGCAGAGGCGGCGACGAACGACCTCGCTGCGTTGGTCCGGTACAGCCCCGGCGCCACGACAACCTCACTCGACCGGGCCGTCCACACGGCCATGAAGTCCACAGGGAAGAGCCGCGCGACCGTGATCGCGCAGGCCCTGGCCGAGGCCAGGGCGTCCGCTGCGGAAGCCCGGGCGACCCCGGTGAATGCGAAGGCCGCCACCGGTACGGTGACCATCCTGTCGTCGGGTGGTGGCACCCGGACGCTTGGCTCCGCGACGGCGAAGGGCGACGTCTTCGTTTCACCGGCCTCCACCCTCTTCATCCAGCACGGCCACACCGGCATCTACTACGCCCTGACCGCCATCGTCGAGGCTCCCGGCAGCGGGCAGAAGAGTCGATCGATCAGTGCCAGTTCGGTGACGGTCGGCACGGGCACTGTGAAGCAACACGTCGCGGTGACGCAGACCAAGCGGGACGCCGCCGGCGCGTACGCGTACTCCAACCTGCGAGGCAAGGAGTACAACACCAACTTCGCCTTCAACCGCGACGCTTACGGCACCAAGATGAACTGTTCGCAGCTGGTCTGGGCGGCCTACACGATCAAGGCCGGCATCGACCTCGATTCGAACGGTGGCTTTGGCGTGTACCCCTACAACATCAAGGACTCCTCGTTGACCTCGACCTACTCGACGCTGAGTTGATCAGCGGGAAAAAGGCGGGCGGCGCGGGGATCCCGCGCCGCCTGGGTGTCTTGTTCGCGACCGTCCCGATGCTGGTGGTTTCGGCGTGCTCTGCACCTGCGGTGAGCGCTTCAGCGTTGGGCGACGCGGTGCTGGCGATGTACCTCAGTCCCCAGACCTATGCCTTCGAAGGCCCCGGCGAGGTGCTCATCGTGCGGCCGGACGGCTCCACGGCGAGCGTGCGGACCTCCGGCATGGACAACGGCCAGTTGTTGTGGACCGATTCGGGCCTGTCCTTCGCCGACACCGAGCACGACTACCTGCTCAACGACCAGTTGCGTTCCTGGGCCAGCGCGAAGACCAACTTCCAGGACATCCTTGTCGAGACGCCCGAAGGCGTCCTCGGATCGTACAACGACGGCAACGACGGCTCTGGCTATGTGGAGCAGGTCGTGCTCAGTACGGATGGTCGCTCGACGCTGAGTGAGGTTGCCGGGTTCAACCGGCTGTTCTCGCTGTGCGAGGGGGGCCTGGTCGGGTTGGCCGAGGTGACCGGGGCCGAGCTCACCGTCCTCGCCGCTCGCTCGGGAGCGGTGAAGCGGACCAACGACGACTTCCCGCAGATGCTCACCTGGCTCCATCCGAAGCGCGCGACCGCGAGCCAGACCCTGATCGCGGCCGTGCCCTCATCGGTGGAGCTGGACTACCCGCGCGGAATGGCACCCTGCCCCGACGGGGTGATCACCCACCTGACGGATCTGGTGAGACCCGGCGGCGCCAACACCTTTGAGGTCTGGCGCTGGGACACGCGCACCGGCCGGCGGGCCCGGACAGAACTGAAGCGCCCCGACGGCTCGGCGCTGGAGCTGACCAGCGACCAGTTCTCGACGTCGACGATCGCACCCCAACTGGACGAGGAGGGCCGGCTGGTGTGGTTCTGCGCTGACGGCCGCGTGCTGGTGACCGATCCCGAGACGGGTGTCACCGAGGAGCTGTGGGATTCAGGGCTGCCGGTCGACCAGGACAACGACACGCACGTGCTGTTCGAGGGCAAGTGGGTGTTTCTGCTGGACGTCCCGAACGACGACCAGCGCCGACCGATGACGCTGTACCGGCGCAACGTGTTCACCGGTGAAGGCGGCCCGGTGGTGGTGATCTCCAGGGTGAACGAAACCAGATCGGTGCAGCGCGTGCTGCGCGGGATCGCCGTGGCGCCATCCCTCACCGGCTGAGCCGTCACGCCGACCGGCTCCGGCACGCTCAGGGGCGCCCTCGACGGTCGAATCACACGCATGTAGTTATCCCCATTGTGGATGACGGCTGTGGACAACCGGGTCTGGAGGAGCCGATCCGATGGGCAACCGGCGATAGCCTCACCTCCATGCGATGCATCGGGCTCATCGGGGGCATGAGCTGGGAGAGCTCGGCCCTGTACTACCTCAACGAGGCGGTGTCGGAGCGGCTCGGCGGGTTGCATTCGGCGCGGTGCGTGCTCGCGTCCGTCGATTTCGCCGAGGTTGAGGCCATGCAGTCCGAGGGACGCTGGGACGACGCGGGGCATCTCCTCGCAGCCACGGCGCGAGGCCTGCAGGCCGCTGGCGCCGACGCCGTGCTGATCTGCACCAACACCATGCACAAGGTCGCCGATCAGGTGGCCGGCGCCATCACTGTTCCTTTGCTGCACCTCGCCGACGTGGCGGCGGACGCGGTGGTAGCCGCCGGCATCGAGGTCGTCGCCCTGCTCGGCACCCGGTTCACCATGGAGGAGTCGTTCTACAGCGACAGGCTCACCGCCCGCGGGCTCGCCGTGCTGACCCCGCAGGCCGACGACCGCGACCTGGTCGACCGCGTGATCTACACCGAGCTCGTCCTCGGACAGGTCAGCGAGGCATCCCGCGCCGCCTACACCGAGATCATCGGACGCCTCGCTGCCCGCGGCGCACAGGGCGTCATCCTCGGCTGCACGGAGATCGAGCTGCTGATTCGTCCGTCGGACGTTGAACTACCGACGTTCCCGACCACACGGCTGCACGTGCAGGCCGCCGTCGACTTCGCGCTCGGCTGAGCGCGGTCAGGCGCCGATTGCTGCCTTCGTCTCCCTGGCCATCGCCAGCTCCTCGTTCGTCGGCACCACGAGCACGGTGATCGGGGAGTCGGAGGTCGAGATAACCCGGGCCTCCTTCGAGCGGACGGCGTTGGCCTTCTCGTCCAGGATCGCCCCGAGGGCTGCCAGCCGCCGCACCACCGTCGCGCGGACCAGCGCATCGTTCTCGCCCACGCCGGCGGTGAAGCTGATCACGTCCACCCCGCCGAGCACGGCGATGTAGGCGCCGATGTAGCTGATCAGCCGGTGGCAGTAGACCGCCATCGCGAGCTTCGCCGCCTCGTCGCCCTCCTCGATCAGCTCGTTGAGGTCGCGGAAGTCGGTGACCCCGGCAAGGCCGAGCATGCCGGACTTCTTGTTCAGCAGGTTGTCGACCTCCTGCAGGTCCATGCCCAGCTCGCGCCCGAGGAACGCGTGCAGTCCGGGATCCACGTCGCCGGAGCGGGTGCCCATGACCAGCCCGGCGAGCGGGGTCAGCCCCATCGAGGTGTCGACCGCGACACCGCGGTCGATCGCGGAGATCGACGCGCCGTTGCCCAGGTGGCAGACGATCTGCTTCAGCTCGCCGTAGTCGCGACCCAGGAACTCGGCCGCCCGCCTCGACACGTAGCTGTGCGAGGTGCCGTGGAAGCCGTACTTGCGGATGCCGTGCTCGGCGGCGATGTCGGCCGGGATGGCGTAGGTGTAGGCCTCCGGCGGCAGGGTCGAGAAGAACGCCGTGTCGAATATCGCCACGTGCGGAACATCGGGCAACGCCTCCCGTGCGGCCTCGATGCCGGCGATGCCGGGCGGGTTGTGCAGGGGGGCCAGCGGGCTCAGCTCGCGCAGCTTCTCCAGCACCGCGTCGTCGATCACCACGGTGGACCGGAACGCGTCCCCGCCGTGCACCGTGCGGTGGCCCACCGCCCGGATCGACTCCAGGTCGGGGCCGTGCGCGTTGAACACCCGGACGAGGTAGTTCAGCGCCCGCGCGTGGTTCGGGAAACCGCGGTCGACGTGCACCATCTCGCCGTCGAGCCGGTGGTCGAGGCTGCCCGACTCCTCACCGATCCGCTGGATGATGCCGTTGGCCACCACCACCTCGGTGTCGGCGTCGATCACCTGGTACTTGATCGAACTCGAGCCGCAGTTCAGCAGCAGGACGGGGGTACTCACTTCGGTCTCCTCGGGTTCAGGCCTGCGCCTGGATGGCGGTGATGGCCACGGTGTTCACGATGTCCTCGACCAGCGCCCCTCGCGAGAGGTCGTTGACCGCCTTGTTCAGGCCCTGCAGCACGGGGCCGATCGCGACCGCGCCGCTCGAGCGCTGCACGGCCTTGTAGGTGTTGTTGCCGGTGTTCAGGTCGGGGAAGATGAACACCGTCGCCCTGCCGGCCACCGGAGAGTCCGGCAGCTTCGTTCTCGCCACGGTCGGGTCGACGGCCGCGTCGAACTGGATCGGGCCTTCCAGGGCCAGGTCCGGCATCTTCTGCCGCACGATCTCCGTCGCCTCGCGCACCTTGTCCACGTCAGCGCCGAAGCCGGACGTGCCCGTGGAGTAGGACAGCATCGCGACCCGCGGCTCGATCCCGAACGCCACCGCCGTCTCCGCAGAGCTGATCGCGATGTCGGCCAGTTGTGCCGCGGTCGGGTTGGGGTTCACCGCGCAGTCGGCGTAGACCACGACCTGGTCGGGCATGCACATCAGGAACGAACCCGACACCACGCTCACGCCCGGCTTGGTCTTGATGAACTCCAGGGAGGGTCGGATCGTGTTCGCCGTGGTGTTGATCGCACCGGAGACCATCCCGTCCGCCATGCCCAGGTGCACCATCATCGTGCCGAAGTAGCTCAGGTCGGTGAGCTTCTCCTTCGCCTGCTCGATGGTGACGCCCTTGTGGGCACGCACTCGCGCGTACTCCGCTGCGAACCGTTCGATCAGCTCGGGGTCGGTCGGGTCGACCACGGTGACGCCGTGCAGGCTCAGCCCCAGCCGGGTTGCGCGCTGCTTGATCGCCTGCGCGTCGCCGAGCAGGATCAGGTTCGCCACGCCCCGCTGCAGCAGGATGTCCGCCGAGGTGAGGATGCGGTCGTCGGTCGACTCCGGCATCACGATCGTGCGCCGGTCGGACCGGGCGATCTCCTGCAGTTGGTGCTCGAACATCAGCGGCGTGACCACATCCGAGCGGTGCACCTGGAGCGCCTTCAGCAGTGCCTCCACGTCGATGTGCTCTGAGAACAGCCGGCGGGCGACCTCCACCTTGCGCGGGCTGGACGTCATCGCGCCCTCCAGCCGGAACATCCGGTCCGAGGACGTGTAGGTGCCGAGGTTGGTCATGCCGATCGGCAACTGGTTGTGGATGCCGTCCACGAGCTTCACGATCGTGTCGGGGATCTCGTAGCCGCCGAGCAGGATGATCCCTGCCAGGGGCGGAAACGAGCCGGACCGGTGCGCGAGCAGCAGACCGGGCAGCAGGTCCGAACGGTCACCCGGCATGATCACGGTCGACTCGGGGGTCAGTCGGCGCAGCACGTTCGGCAGGGTCATCGCGGCCACCAGGGTGTCCTGGCTCTCCCGGTCGAGCAGGTCGGGATTGCCCAGCACGAGGTTCGCCTCGACCGCGTCGAACTGGGCCCGGACAGTCGGGGCAGCGAGCAGTCGGTCGGCAGGGAGCGCCGCGGTGATCACGTCCGGCAGCTTGGCCAGTTCGGTCCGGACGGCTTCGAGGTCGGCCGGGTCCACCTCGTCGCTGGACGCCCGTTCGATCGTGGAGACCCGGTTCGCGATCACGGCGATCACCTTCGCGTGGTGCGCGCGGAACTCGGCCAGCCCACCCTCTGCCGCGGAACGGATGTCCTCCGGCGTCCGGTTGCGGCCGGAGACGACCAGGACCACCGGGGTGTTCAGGTTCGCCGCCACCCGCGCGTTGAAGGTCAGCTCGGTCGGGGACGTGGTCGCGGTGTAGTCCGACCCGAGGATCACCACGGACTCGTAGCGCTCCTTGATCAGCGCATACTTCTCGACCAGGGTGTGCAGCGCGGCGTCTGGGTCGTCGTGGACCTGCTCGTACGTGACGCCGACGGCCTCGTCGTAGGTCTGCTCGACGCCAGGCTGGCTGATCAGCGTGTGCAGGATGGCGTCCTCGCTCCCGCTGGCAACGACCGGACGGAACACGCCGACCGAACTCACCGTGCGGGTCAGGGCCTCGATCATGCCGACGGCCACCATGGACTTGCCCGTGCGGCCCTCCGGTGCGGCGACGTAGATGCTGTTGCTCACGAAGGTCAGGCTATCGCCGCTTGCGGGGGCGGACTGACCAGCATGCATTCAAACGATTCAACGGTCCATCTGTCGAACCCTCACGCAGGGAGATGGGTGGTCATACGGGGCTCAGCCCGTGTGTGCGCGCAGCCAGTCCAGGTCGGCGCGCTGGCCGTCCACCCCGCCGGGAGTCTCGACCACGATCGGAGCGCCCGCGGTCGCGACCACCTCTGCCACTCCCTGGGGATCGCAGTTGCCCTGACCGAAGTTGGTGTGCCGGTCGGCGCCGGAGTCGAAGGCGTCGCGGGAGTCGTTGGCGTGGACCAGATCGATCCGTCCGGTGATCGCGCGAATCCTGTCCACCAGTCCGGACAGCTCGATCCCACCGGCGTGCGCGTGGCAGGTATCGAGGCAGAAGCCCACCCGGTCAGCGTTCGGTGAGGCCGAAATCGCCTCCCACAGGCGGGCGATCCGGTCGAGTTCCCGGGCCATCGCGTTGGCGCCGCCCGCGGTGTTCTCGATCAGCAGGGGAACGTCGATGGTGAGCCCGTCGATGGCCTTGCGCCAGTTGTCGAACCCCACCGCGGGATCGTCGGAGGCGAGCACGTGCCCGCCGTGCACGATCACCCCGGCCGCCCCGATCTCCGCAGCAGCGGTGAGCTGCTTCTGCAGGTGCTGGCGGCTCGGGATCCGGATCCGGTTGTTCGTCGAGGCGAGGTTCAGCACGTACGGTGCGTGAACGTAGAGCGCGACGCCCGCGTCTTCTGCGTCCCGCCGCAGGGCCGCGGCACCGCCGGGGTAGGCGACCCTGGGACCCTTCCACGCCTGGGGGTCGCCAAGGAAGAACTGGCTCAACTCCGCTTCGCGCGCCCGCGCCTCGGCGATCGGATCCTCCTGGTCGACATGCCCACCCATCAACACCATGCGCAGCAGTGTAGGCAGCGGCGCTGACGCAGGCCCCGTCCACCGGGGCCACAGCCCGGGGCGAGTCCTCAGCTGCTCGTGCCGACCCCGGCGTCGGGGGCGGCCCCGGACGCGGACGCGGACAGGTCCCGCAGCGCGGCGATCGCCTCGTCGGCGCGATCACTGGGAACCAGCAGGTGGTCGTGATGGAAGCCGGCCAGCACGTTGCAGGGGATGTCGCGGCCGGCGAGCGCCCTGGCTACGGCGGCAGTCAGCCCGACGGCGTCGAGCGAGGAATGCACGGTGAGCGTGATCCAGGCGAAGGTGCCGACGTGGGCCAGGCGGAACGCGTCCGCCTCGTGCCGCTCGAGCACCAGCGTCCTTCCCTCCTCCTCGTCCACGGTGGCGAGCGCAGGCAGCGTGACCTCGCTGGTCGTGCTCACCACCACGAATTCGCCCGGACGCAGGACAGGCTCCAGTCGTCGCAGCAGTTCGTCCAGGTCGCGCAACCCCGGGTCGTTCATCACAAGACCTCCTCAGCCTCAGTCTGCCCCTTCCGCCGCGCTGCGAAAGCTACCTACGGTGGAGTAGGTTGGGACTGACAGCAGCCGCGAAGGAGCGCCGATGGACGCCGGACACCTGGCCGTCAGGTTCACAGAGTCGGCATCGCTGCACGCGCTACGCCCGGCCACCCGGATCGCCGCCGGCGAGGAGTGGGACGTCCGCACCTACGCGGAGTTGCTGGACGACGTCCGTCGGCTGGCCGCGCGACTGATCAGCCTCGGCCTCGAGCCGGGCGAGCGGGTCGCGATCTTCTCCACCAACCGGCCCGAATGGACGCTGGTCGACCTCGCCTGTGCCTGCGCAAGGCTGGTTTCGGTGCCGCTGTACGCCACCAGCACCGCTGACCAGGCCGCGCACATCCTGGCCGACTCCGGCTGCCGGTTGGCGTTCGTCGCCGGTGAAACCGAGCTGGCGAAGCTGGACGCGGTCCGTGCCCAGCTGCCCGTGCTCGAACGGGTGGTGGTGTTCGACGAGCCCGGCGACCTGGATGCGACGAGCCTGGCTGCCGAGCTCGCCGCAGGTGGTGACACCGACGCAGTCGACGACCGTCTCGCCGCCGCGTCCGCCGACGAGCTGGCCACGATCATCTACACCTCGGGCACGACCGGCGAGCCGAAGGGCGTGATGCTCACCCATCGCGGCTTCACCTTCCAGGTGGACGTGCTGAACCAGTACTTCGCGATCACCGAGACCGACTCCTCGCTGTGCTTCCTTCCGCTCAGCCACGCCCTCGAGCGCGCCTGGACCTACGTCGTGCTCAGCAACGGCGCCATGAACACCTATGTGCCCGATCCGCGCACGGTCGCCGAGGCGATGGTCCGGGCCCGAGCGAACCTGCTGGTCAGCGTGCCGAGGCTGTACGAGAAGGTGTACGCCGCTGCAGCGGACAAGGTCGCGGATTCCCCGCTCAAGCAGAAGCTGATGGCCTGGGCACTGCGGGTTGGCGCCGACTTCCACACCGCGGTCGCGGAGAACCGGCCACGCAGCAGGTCGCTGATCGTGCGGTTCAAGCTGGCCGACAAGCTGGTCCTGAGCAGCATCAGGGATGCGATGGGCGGGCGCAAGAAGGTGCTGGCCTGCGGTGGTGCGCCCCTGCGCGTGGACGTCCAGGAGTTCTTCTTCGCCTGCGGACTGATGCTGCACTCCGGCTACGGGCTCACCGAGACCTCTCCGTTGGTCAGCTTCCCGTCTCCCTCGAGCTACCGGGTGGGCACCGTCGGCAAGGTCGTGGACGGGGGCGAGGTGCGGATCGCCGAGGGGGGCGAGATCTGCTACCGCGGCCCCAACGTGATGCTCGGCTACTGGAACAAGCCGGATGAGACCGCTGCCGTTCTCGTCGACGGCTGGCTCCACACCGGCGACATCGGGCATCTCGACGACGATGGCTTCCTCTACATCACCGACCGGATCAAGGACCTGATCGTCACCAGCAACGGCAAGAACGTCGCCCCGTCCCCGATCGAGGCGCTGCTGGCCGTCGATCCGCTGTTCGAGTACACCCTGCTGCTCGGCGACAACCGTCCCTACCTGACCCTGCTGGTCGCCCCGTCGCTGCCGCACCTGGAGGACATCGGACGTCAGATGCAGATCTCCTGGGCGCATCGGGACGAGCTGCTGTCCAACCCGGCGATCCTCGAGGAGTTGCGCCGGCGCGCCGGCGAGCTGACCGCGAAGCTGGCCGCGCATGAGCAGATCCGCGACCTCCGTCTGCTCGTGGAGGAGTTCACCCAGGAGAACGGCCTGCTCACCCCGACCCTGAAGGTGAAGCGCAAGGAGGTCGAGCGCCGCTTCGCCCAGATCGTCGAGGAGATGTACGCCCGCACGGGCAAGTCGAAGAAGTGACCGGGTAGGGGATCCTGCGCCTGCTTGCCGGAATTCCGCCCGCGCGAGGGTCCGGAGTGGTTGGCTGAGGGCGTTCCCAATTTCTCAGAAGAATACCCCGGGGGGTATGGTGCCAGGCATGAAGACGGTGATTGTCGGTGGTGTCGCGGGCGGTATGTCGGCAGCGACGAGGTTGCGCAGGCTGGACGAGAAGGCCGAGATCGTGGTGCTGGAGCGCTCCGGCCACGTCTCCTTCGCGAACTGCGGCCTGCCCTACTACGTGGGCGGGGTGATCCAGCAGCGCACGGCCCTGCTGCTGCAGACCCCGCAGAGCCTGCGGGCCCGGTTCGGCATCGACGTGCGCGTCGACTCCGAGGTGACCTCGATCGATCGCGCGGCGAAGACCGTCAGCGTCCGCAACCTCGGCACCGGCGCGGAGTACACCGAGAGCTACGACAGCCTCATCCTGGCTCCGGGCGCCGCCCCGTTCGTGCCGCCGATCCCCGGCGTCGAACGCGCCCTCGTGCTGCGCAACATCCCCGACACCGACAAGATGGCCGGGGTCGTTGACGAGATCCTCGGCAAGGCCGAGCGCGAGCGCGTCCGCGCCGCCGTCGACGAGGACGCCGCCGACACCACTCCCACCGCGGTGATCATGGGCGGCGGCTTCATCGGCGTCGAACTCGCAGAGAACCTCACCGACCGCGGCCTGAGGACCACCATCGTCGAGCTGGCCGACCAGATCATGGCGCCGCTGGACGTCGAGATGGCGGCCCTGGTCGAGAAGAACCTGGTCAAGAACGGCGTCACGGTGATCACCGGTGCCTCGGTGACCTCGGTAGAGACCGACACCGTGACCCTCTCCACCGGGCAGACCCTTGCGGCGAGCCTGGTGATCGCTGCGATCGGCGTCCGGCCCGAGACCGGACTGGCCCAGGCAGCCGGTCTCGAGCTGGGCGAGCGCGGCGGCATTCTGGTCGACGAGCACCAGCGCACCTCCGATCCCTCCATCTATGCCGTCGGCGACGCCGTGGTGAAGCGGGACGCGCTCACCGGCAGCCAGGCACTGGTGCCGCTGGCCGGACCGGCGAACCGTCACGGACGGCTGGTTGCCGACGTGATCGCCGGACGCCCGGTCGCTGCGGCCCCCGTCCTGGGCACGGCAATCGTGGGCGCGTTCGGTCAGATCGCCGGCGCCACGGGCTGGACGGAGAAGCGTGCCCGCGCTGCGGGCCGGAACATCCGCGTGATCCACACCCACCCGGCGAACCACGCCGGCTACTACCCGGGCGCGCAGGGGATGTCCCTGAAGCTTGTGGTGGACGCGGACACCGACGCCATCCTCGGCGCCCAGGGCGTCGGCGGCGTCGGCGTGGACAAGCGCATCGACGTCATCGCCACCGCCATGCGGGGCGGCATCACCGCGTCCGAGCTGACCGATCTCGAGCTCAGCTACGCGCCGCAGTTCGGCTCGGCGAAGGACCCGGTGAACATGCTGGGCTACATCGCGGAGAACTTGCGCGACGGCCTCACCGAGACCATTCAGTGGCACGAGGTGGCCGACGAGGTGGCCAAGGGCGTCCAGCTGATCGACGTTCGCACTCCCTCGGAGTACGCGCGCGGCACGGTCGACGGTGCGGTGAACATCCCGGTGGATGATCTGCGGGCCCGACTGGACGAAGTTGCCGACGACGTGATCGTGCACTGCCAGGTGGGGCTGCGCGGCTATCTTGCTGCACGAACTCTGGCCCAGCATGGTCGCCACGTGCGCAATCTGGATGGCGGATATCGCACCTGGGCACGCATTTAGCCTGGTCGGGGGATCCGAAACCACGCCGAAGGTGTATGAGTCTGTACGAACTCGGTGGACAGAGCCCGTGTTGCCCACGTCGGGGCGGTTCACTAGGTAGCGCAGGCACGGACACCAGGGCTGGGGGGCGCTGGTTTCACCCGGTCAGCTTCAGAGGGGACACGCGGTCATGGCGGTGATCGCGGTCAGACGTTGGTGTGGTGAAACGCTCATATCCCTGGTGCCTGCCTGCGCATTTGTCTGTCCGCGTCGGTGTGAGTTCACACCGGCCCACCCCCGACAGGAGCCTTGTGCAATACCGGCCCACCCGATCCGAACTGGCCCGAATGATCAACCAGGCCAGGCTGGACCGGCACATTTCCATCCGGTCGGCCGCGCGGATCGCGGGCGTTCCCGCGGCGACCGCCCAGGGATGGCTCGCGGGGAGGCACTTTCCGACACCAGCCCTGCGACCCAAGTTCCTGCTGCTCGTTGAAGCCCTCGACTTGTCCGACCAGCTGCATCCCGCACTGTGGCTGGACGATCTCCCCGACCGACGGATTTCCGGATAGACCGCAGTCTTCCGGCGGGCGCTGAGACAATCCAGGCATGCCCGCCCCCGCCAGTCGCCAGGAGTTCGCGGCACTGGTGAACGACGCCAGGCGCCGTCAGCACCTGTCGATCCGCGCGGTCGCCAGGATCGCCGAAGTGCCTCCCACGACAGCGCAGGGCTGGCTGAACGGCAAGCACTTCCCGACGCCCGCCCTGCGCGGCAACTACCTCAAGCTGCTCGACCACCTCGATCTCGCCAACGCCGTCCCGCGCGACCTGTGGGATCTCACCTGGGGCGGGCTCGAACCGGCTCTGAAGAGCGGCCGTTCGCCGTACCTCGGCCTGCGTCCGTTCCGCATCGCCGACCAGGCCCTGTTCTTCGGACGCGAGGCGCTCAGCGCACTGATCGCGTCCGCCGCGGTCGAACTGGCCGAGCGGGACGGGCACGGCATGCTGGCCCTGGTCGGGCCCTCGGGCAGCGGCAAGTCCTCCCTGCTGGCCGCCGGTGTGCTCGGGCACGAGGTGAGTGAGGGCGCTCTGGTGGGGTGGAACGCCACGGCGATACCGGTCATCCGGCTGCTCGCGACGCCGCGTCCCGTGCTTCCCGGCGAGCCCCCGCACCAGCTGGTGGTCGTTGACCAGGTCGAGGAGGCCCTCGCCCTGCCGGACGCGCCGCGGCAGCAGTTCCTCGACGCGCTGGCCGCGCTGACGGGCCGGGCGGTCGTCGTGCTCGGCGTCCGTTCGGAGGCGTTCGGCGCGGCCGGGTCCGAGCCTGTCCTCGCAGCGGCGATGGCGGCCCCGATCCTGCTCCCCGCGCCGGGCCTGGGGGACCTGCGTGACGTCATCGTCCGGCCGGCGGAGTCGATGGGGATCGCCGTGGACGACGATCTGCTGCGGGTGCTGCTGGCCGAACTCGCGCCGGGGCCCGACGACCGCGTCGCTCCTGGCGCTCTGCCCCTGCTGTCGAACGCGCTGCTGCTGATCTGGGCGGTCAGCAACGGCCGGCGGCTGACCCTGGCCGACTACCACACGGCGGGCGGTATTGCGCGGGCGGTGGAGCGGCTCGCCGAGCAGGTCTACCTCTCCCTCGAGCCGGCCCAGAAGGCGGCGGCGGAGCGGATGTTCCTGCGGCTGGTCCGGGTCAGTGGCGACTCAGTGGTCCGGGAGACCCTACCCCTGTCCGAGGTGGACGCGAGCACGCGTCCGGCGATGGAGGCGTTCGTGGCCGCCCGGATGCTGACCACGGTCGAGGGCGAGGTTCGGATCAGCCACCAGGCGCTCCTCACCCACTGGCGCCGGCTGCAGGAGTGGTTGGCCGAACACCGCGACGACCTCGCGGTCCTGGAGAAGCTCCGCAACGCCGCGGAGGTGTGGGTGTCCTCCGACCGGGACCCGGCCGCCCTCGTCCCGGTGCGGCGGGTCGGCCTGTTCGCACCCTGGCTCGACCGCAGCGGCAGCGAGCGGCTGCTCACCGACGCGGAGCGCGAGTTCGTCACCGCCTCGGAGGAGTACTTCACCCGGGCGGGCCGGGCCGACGAGGCCGTACACAGGGCGCTGGCGCGCTGGAAGACTGCAGCCGCGGTGCTGGGCGTCCTGGTCGTCGCACTCGCCGTGGTCGTGCTCCGGCTGGTGACCGGCGGCTGATTCCCGGGGCCCGTGCCGACCGTGTGGACGGAAAGGGGACGGTTCTCTTTCCGTCCAGCTGCCGATCGGTGGACGGAAAGAGAACCGTCCCCTTATCGGCCACGGACCTCAGCCGGCGGCGGCGACGGTCAGCGGATCGGAGAGGACGTAACGGGTCGTGTAGCCGGCGCGGGTCGCCCGCACCTTTGCCTGGACAGCCTTGCCGAGCCGGCTCGTGCCGAGGACGAACGAGGACGCCGTCGCCCCCTTCACCTTCACGCCGTCCACGTACCACTGCCAGGCGAACCGGGTCGGGGTCGGCTCCCAGGTGCCCGGGGCTGCGGTGAGGGTGCCGCCGACGACGGCGTCCCCCGTGATCAGCGGGATGGGGGCCGTGGCGAACTCCGCCTTCCCGACCTTCACACTCACCGAGGTCTGCGAGGCCGTGTAGAAGCCGGCCCGGCGTGCGGTGACCGTCACGGAGAGCTTGTTCCCCGTGTCGGACGGGGTGAGGGTGTAGCTGGTCAGGCCCACCCCGGAGGCGCCCTTGATCGCCTTGCCGTTCCGCTTCCAGGTGATCGTGAGGCTGTCCGGAGCGGGAAGCCACCCATCCACGTTCACGCCCACTACCTGGTCGGTGACGATGGTCCCGGTGATGCTCGGTCGCGGCATGGTCGCGAACCGGGCCTTCAGCACCTCGGTCATCACGTCCGAGGTCTTCGTCACGGTGCCGGACGCGGTGGTCGCAGCGACCCTCACGCGGATGCCCTTGCCGACGTCCGCAGCGGTGACCTCGTAAGTCGACCCGGTGGCGCCAGCGATGTCGTGGGAGTCCGCCGTCCACTGGTATTCGAGGGTGGCACCATCGGGCACCCAGGTGCCGGGCACCACGGTCAGCGTCCGACCCACCTGGGGGTCGCCGCCGATGCCGGGACGCGTCCAGGGCGCGGGAAGGAAGGACGCCGGCACGTCGGTGTGCTGGTAGGGCCACGACAGCGACGTCCGCGGGATCGTGGGCAGGCAGGCGCGAGCTCCTCCCACGCCGCACTTGCTGTTCAGCGGGGAGGTGATCGGCACGCCCGTCCACCAGGAGGTCTGCTTCATTGCGCCGTCCCAGGACAGCGAGATGTGCACATGGTTCTTGTGGTTGGCCGTGTAGGACCCCCGGTTGGCCATCTTCCGCCAGCCGAGCCCCGGGTAGTAGAGCGACCAGATGTGCTGGTTCCAGATGATGTACATCACGCCGAGCCGGTAGGCCACCTCGCCGTTGTTGGCGGTCAGCCAGGCCAGTGCCTGGTCCACCCGCTTGCGCTGGCTGGAGTACTTGACGTCCATGTGCCAGTCGAGGGCGCGTCCCTCCTTGTGCTCGGAGGTGGTGCCGACGCTGCAGCCCCGCGAAATGCCCAGCGAGCCTCCGCCCCAGGTCGAGATCAGGAGCTTCAGCAGGGCGGACGTGCCGGGCTTCGCCGACGGTGAGCAGGTGGACTGCGCCATGTAGCCGAGGTGGGCGTCGATGCTGTTGGTGGCCAGTGACTCGGGTGGCGGTGGCGTCTTGGCCGTGGCCGCCGGTGCGGGCACCGTCCAGAGCACGGTCAGTGCGGTGAGCGCAGCGATGGCTGCGGACAACGGTCGGCGCACGATTACTCCTTCGTACCCTGTCTGCGCGGAATGCTAGACGACGAGCGCCCCGGGCCGCGTCGGTGACCGGGGAGCGTCGCGTCGTCGCGGGTACTGTCGGCTGAACCACGACCCGCGGCAGGGACGCCGACGCTGGTGCGGGAACCCGGCCGGCAATTGGCCCTGGACGCTCCACGACCGGTAGTCTTGCCCTTCGGCCGTCCCCGTGATGGCCACTGCTACGCCCTCCTGCCATGGGAACCGCCCATGGCCGCTCGAGACCAGAGGAGGTGGAGTTCGCGTATGCGCAAGTACGAAGTCGTGGTGATCATCGATCCCGACGTCGACGACCGCCAGGTGAGCGGCTTGCTGGACAAGCCACTGGCCGGACTGACCAAGGCCGGCGGCACCGTGGACAACATTGATGTGTGGGGCCGGCGTCGCCTGGCCTACGACATCAGGAAGAAGTCCGAGGGCATCTACGCCGTCATCAACGTGACCGCGGAGCCTGCCGTGGTGAAGGAACTGGATCGCCAGTTCACCCTGAACGAGCAGATCATGCGGACCAAGGTGATCCGCCCCGACCTGCACTGATTGCCTGCTGACCTCTAGCCGGGTGTCAGTACCAACTGACAGGCTGGGACGGTCATCAAGCCCACGTCCGATCTGAAAGACATCCACACATGGCTGGCGAAACCATCATCACCCTGGTCGGGAACCTGACCGCCGACCCGGAACTGCGCTTCACCCCGTCCGGGGCTCCCGTGGCGAACTTCACCGTCGCCTCCACGCCACGCACGTTCGACCGCACCACGAATGAGTGGAAGGACGGCGACGCCATGTTCCTCAACTGCGCTGTCTGGCGCCAGGCGGCAGAGAACGTTGCCGAATCCCTCACCAAGGGGATGCGGGTCATCGTCCAGGGCCGCCTGCGCTCGCGCAGCTATGAAACCCGGGAAGGTGAGAAGCGCACCGTCTTCGAGGTGGACGTCGAGGAGATCGGTCCTGCATTGAAGTACGCGACTGCCAAGGTCACCCGCTCAAGCGGTGGTGGCGGCGGTTCGTACTCGGGTGGCGGCTCGTCCGGTGGCGGCTCCTCGTGGGGCCAGTCGTCGGGCGGATCGCAGCAGTCCGGTGGTGCCGACCCCTGGGCGTCCGCCCAGAGCGAGGAACCCCCGTTCTGACCCAACCCGCCGCCATCTGAGCGGCGCACCATCCACGTCATTCCGGCAGTAGCCGGGCTTTCGAAACCAAGGAGAGCACCACAATGGCCTCACCGCGCAAGCCAATGAAATCGAAGAAGGTGGCGCCGGCGAAGAGCATTCGCATCGGCCACATCGACTACAAGGACACCGCCACGCTGCGGAAGTTCATCTCCGAGCGGGGCAAGATCCGCGCTCGTCGGGTAACCGGACTGTCGGTGCAGGAGCAGCGCAAGGTCGCGATCGCCGTGAAGAACGCGCGCGAGCTCGCCCTGCTGCCCTACGCCTCGACCGCACGCTGAGCAGGGGGAACGCAGATGAAGCTGATTCTGACCGCCCCCGTCGACCACCTGGGCGTGCCCGGTGACATCGTCGAGGTGAAGGACGGCTACGGCCGCAACTACCTGCTCCCGCGTAGCTTCGCGATCAAGTGGACCCGCGGAGCGGAGAAGCAGATCGATGGCATCAAGCGGGCTCGTGACGCCCGCGAGATCCGTGGAGTCGAGCACGCCACCCAGATCCGCGAGCAGCTCGAGGCGCTCGAGGTGTCCCTGCCGGCGCGCGCCGGTGAGGCCGGCAAGCTGTTCGGGGCGATCACCCCGGCCGATGTCGCGCTCGCGGTGAAGAAGGCCGGTGGCCCCGCCATCGACAAGCGCTCGGTGGAGATCGCCAAGCCGATCAAGGTGGTGGGTACCCACACCGTCGGCATCAAGCTGACCTCCGGCGTGATCGCGCACATCCAGCTGGGGGTTGTCGCCGCCTGAGTCGCGTCCATCCGGAGCGCCGGTCACTCTCGGGTGACCGGCGCTTCTGCGTCCCGGCTGACGGCGAGCGACCGTCCCGGCTCCTGGCCACGCGCCACCGGTGGCCCCCGCCCTCGTCCAGTCGGTGACGATCGGGGACGGTTCCTTTCCCGTTCACCGGCGGATGTGCTTGTCAAGAGGGAAGCGGTGAAGGGGCCGGCCCTGTCCTCGGACACCGGTTCGGCCCGCCGGGTGAACCGGAAAGGAACCGTCCCCAATCCCGTGCAGGGCGGGTCGCGTTCGCAGGGACGGCTCGTTCGTCGCCTAGTCTGGACGGGTGACCGAGCCCCCCCCGCAGAGCCGCTGGACGTCCTTGCGAGGCCGGCTGAAGGGCTCGCGGTTCAACCCACTGCTGTTCGGCTCCGTGCTGGGCGGGATTGTGCTCGTGGCCGCGCTCGCGGTCTGGGTGAACGCCCTGACCGTGCCCGTGCACCGCGAGGGACGTCCGACCGCTTCGGTTTCGCCACTGCCGGCACCGACCACCGCGGCGATCCCGACCCAGACGCCCTCGACCACGGGGACGCAGTCGGTGAGCCCGGAGCCCACCGAATCCGGACCGACACCCAGCGCCGGTCCCACGATCAAGGCGTCCGGGAAGTTCTACACCGCCGGGGTGTCCGTCGGCGCGTCCGGATCATCGGGCAGGCTGCAGCGTTACGCCGTGCAGGTCGAGACGTCGACGAAACTGAAGGCCGACAAGGTTGGCACCCAGATCGCCGGGGTACTGAACGATCCGCGGAGCTGGGCCGGCAGCGGCAACGTCCGCTTCGCGCTGGTAGCCGACCCCGCCAAGGCCGATTTCACCATCGTGATCGCGGCACCGGCCACAGCGAAGGGCATGTGCAAGCCCGAGCCGAGCACCTGTCTGAGCAGCGGCGATGCGGTGATCGATGCCTCCTACTGGCTGCGCGCGCCGTCCGATTACCCGAGCCGTGCGCAGTGGCAGGCGTACCTGGTCAACCACGTACTCGGCCACCTGCTGGGGGAGAGCCACCAGGGCTGTTCGAAGCAGGGCAGGCCGGCGCCGGTGATGATGCCTCAGGAGAGCGACCTGAAGGGCTGCACGCCGAATCCCTGGCCGTTCGCGTAGCGCTTGGGTGGCCGATAACGAGAACCGTCCCCTTTTCGTCCACCCGGGCCGGTGGACGAGAAGGAGAACCGTCCCCCTTTTCGTCCACTGGGGGCAGAAGATCAGGCGTTCGCGGGAGTCGGCAGAGCCGAGGACGGGAGGTATGCCTCCGGGCCGGGCTCGCCGCCGAGCGCTCCGGCGAGGAGTTCACGGGCGCGGGACAGGTGCTCGTCGAGCAGCGCCGCGGCCGAACCGGCCTCGCCGGAGGTGATCAGGTCGATCAGCTTCGCGTGCTCGGCGACGATGATCTCGGGGCTGAGTCGCTGGCTGCCCTGCAACTGGGACATGCAGAGCTTCACCTCGAAGGCGAGGGACGCGTAGGCGGAGCTGGTCCGTTCGCTGTGGAGCGAGTCGATCAGGACGGTGTGGAACCGCATGTCGGGACCGACGATGTTCCAGCTGCCCTGCTGCCACAGCGCCGCGATCTCTGCGTTGGCGACGCGGGCCTCGTCGGGGACGACGCCGCCCTTCGCCAGTCGCCGCAGCACTTCGGACTCCAGGTAGATGCGGGTGTTGTAGATGTCGCGGACGTCGACCGGCCCGAGCTTCACGACGCGGGCCGTCTTGTGGTTCCGGCGCACCAGCACCTTCTCTGCCACCAGGCGCTCGATCGCCGCCTTCGCGGTCGCCCGGGCCACGTCGTAGCGGGCCGCCACGTCGGCTTCGGTGAGGGGGCTGTTCGGCGCAAGATCCCGGGAGAGCACCTGCTCCTTGAGATCCTCGACCACGGCGTCGATCACCGAGGTCACCACGATGTTCCGGACCAATCCCCACCCCAGGCTTGTCGCTGTGTTGTCGGAATTCTACGCCAACAAGTTGCCTGAAACCTCTTGCAGAGTTGGTCTACTTGTTCGACAATCCTACCTGTCGGTCAAATCTCAGTGAGGAGATACTCGGTGACTGCTCTGTTCATCCAGCCCCTGGCGCCGGTCGGCGGGAGTGCTGCCCTTTCCGCCCTCGTCGCAGCCGTACCGTTGATCACGCTGTTCGTGATGCTCGGGGTGTTCAAGATCGCCGCGTGGAAGTCCGCACTCGTGGCGGTGACCCTCGGCTTCATCCTTGCCGTCGCCGTGTGGGGCATGCCGTTCGTGACCGCGGCGACCACCACCTTCCAGGGCGTCTTCATCGGCCTGTTCCAGATCATGTGGATCCTGGTCAGTGCGATCTTCCTGTACAACCTCTCCGTCGCCCACGGCTGGGACAAGGTGCTCGGCGAACTGCTCCAGTCGATCTCGACGGACATGCGCGTGCTGGCCATCCTGATCGCCTTCTGCTTCGGTGCCCTGCTCGAGGCGCTCGCCGGCTTCGGCTCGCCCGTCGCGATCACCGCGGCGATGCTGGTGGCAGCCGGCATGAAGCCGATCCGGGCCGCGGTGGTCTGCATGGTCGCCAACACCGCCCCGGTCGCGTTCGGCGCGATGGGCGCCCCGATCACCGTGCTCGGCACCACGACCTTCCCGATCCTCACCCAGGGCGCCTTCGCCAACGCTGCCCAGGCTTCCATCACCTACGGCCACATGGCGGGCCGTCAGTCGCCGATCATGGCGCTGTTCATCCCGCTGTTCCTCGTCGCTCTCGTGGACGGCGTCCGCGGGCTCAAGCAGACCTGGGGCGTTGCGCTCACCGCCGGTGCGGTGTTCGCGGCCTGCCAGTTCATCGCGTCCAACTTCATCGCCTACGAGGTGACCGACGTGATCGCGTCCGTGGTCACCATCGTCGTGATCGTCGTCCTGCTCCGGTTCCGCAAGGGCGGCGACACCCACGCCGACCACGTGGCCACCAGGGTGACCGTCGAGGACCACCTCAAGGCCGCATCCGCCACCGGCGCAGCCCGCGTCTGGGGTGCCATCGCTCCCTACGTGATCGTCGTGACCGTGTTCGCGCTCAGCCAGATCCCGGCGATCAAGAGCTGGCTGGCCAGCACGTTCACGTTCGTCTTCAACTGGCCCGGCCTGCAGTCGGCGAACTTCGCGAAGGACGCGAACGGGGCGGTCGTGCCCCAGCCGCTCGACTTCTGCGGGATCGTCACCGCCGGCCAGGCCAAGGCGGAGACGCTGACCAGCTGCAGCCTCGGGCAGGTGAACCTGTACTCGGTGCTCGCCACCGGCACGTTCCTGTTCATCGCCGGCCTGATCACCGCAGCCGTGTACCGGATGGGCCCGAAGGAGACGGCCGGCGTGTTCGGCAAGACCGTCAAGAGCCTCGCCTTCACCATCGTCACCGTCTCGTCCGTGCTGGCGATCGCCTACATCATGAACGGCTCCGGCATGACCATCTCGCTCGGCTCCGCCCTCGCTGCGGCCGGTGCGGCCTTCGCCGCCCTGTCTCCGGTCCTCGGCTGGCTCGGCGTCGCCATCACCGGCTCCGACACGTCATCGAACGCCCTGTTCGGCGGCATGCAGGTCGCCGCGGCGAAGGGAGTGTGGCCCGGCTCACTGGCCCATGAGATCCTCATGGCGACCTCCAACTCCACAGGTGGTGTGATGGGCAAGATGATCTCCCCGCAGAGCCTCTCGGTCGCCGCAGCGGCCACCGGCATGCTCAACCAGGAGGGCGAAATCTTCCGCAAGGTCGTCGGCTGGTCGATCCTGCTGCTGGCGATCTTCGCCGTCCTCGTGGTGCTGCAATCCACCATCCTGATCGGGATGGTGCCGGTTCCGTGAGCACCTCCGAAGTCCGTGGCAACCTGGCCGGACTGCTGGCCACCTGCGTCGCGGACGCCTCTCAGATCCGTACCTCGGAGTTGGACCGTCGTGCCATGGCGCACGACGCGTCCCACTTCCTGCTGCTGCCCTCGGCCGTCGTCGCCCCGCGTGACGCCGACGAGGTGGCCCGGTTGCTCCGGGCCACTGCGGCCGCGGGCGTCCCGCTCACCTTCCGCTCCGGCGGCACCAGCCTTTCGGGCCAGGCCGGGACGGACGGCGTCCTGGCGGACGTGCGCCGCCACTTCAAGGGCGTCGAGGTGCTGGATGACGGCGCACGAGTGCGGGTGCAGCCCGGTGTGACGGTGAAGCAGCTGAACGCCCACCTCGCCCCGTACGGACGCAAGTTCGGTCCCGACCCGGCCAGCGAGGCTGCATGCACCATCGGCGGCGTCGTGGCCAACAACTCCTCCGGGATGGCCTGCGGCACGATCGAGAACAGCTACCGGACGATCGAGTCGGTGGTTGCAGTGCTGCCGTCCGGCACGGTGATCGACACCGGGGCGCCGGACGCGGACGCGAAGCTGCGCGCGCTGGAGCCGAAGCTCCACGAAGGCCTGCTGAAGCTGCGCGATCGGGTCGTCTCCAACCCCGCATCCGTGGCGAAGATCGCCCAGCAGTTCTCGATGAAGAACACCATGGGCTACGGCATCAACGCGCTCGTCGACTACACGACGGTGCCGGAGATCCTCACCCACCTGCTGGTCGGCAGTGAGGGCACGCTGGCGTTCCTCGCTTCCGCGACCTTCCGCACGATCGAGTTGCGCACGCAGACCACGTCCGCGCTGCTGGTATTCGATGATCTCTACGCTGCGAACGCGTCCCTGCCCGCGCTGGTCGCCACCGGTGCGGCCACCCTCGAACTGATGGATGCCACGTCGCTGCGGGTCGGCCAGGCCTTCCCGGACACCCCGGCGATGATCAAGGAGCTCCGGGTCGAGGCGCAGGCGGCCCTGCTGGTCGAGTACCAGGCCACCACCCGCGCGGAACTGGAGCACCTCGCGCAGGCCGCCCGTCCCACCCTCGACCAGTTGCCGGTGCCGCCGGTCGAACTCACGGAGGATCCGGTCGTACGCGGCAAGCTGTGGAAGCTCCGCAAGGGCTTGTACACCTCGGTGGCCGGCGCCCGCACGTCCGGCACCACGGCCCTGCTCGAGGATGTGGTGGTGCCGGTGGCGAAGCTGGCCGACACCTGCAGCGATCTCGCGGTGCTGTTCGAGAAGTACTCCTACCGCGATTCGGTGATCTTCGGACACGCCAAGGATGGCAACATCCACTTCATGCTCACCGACCGGTTCGAGTCGGCCGAGCAGATGGACCGCTACACCGGTTTCACCGAGGACATGGTGACGCTCGTGCTGGCCAACGACGGGTCGCTGAAGGCCGAGCACGGCACCGGACGGGTCATGTCGCCCTACGTGCGGCGCCAGTACGGCGACGAGCTGTACGAGGTGATGGTGGGGATCAAGGACCTGTTCGACCCCTCCCGACTGCTGAACGTGGGTTCGGTGATCACCGACGATCCCGAGCTGCACCTGAAGCACATCAAGCTGCCGCCCTCGATCGACGTGGAGATCGATCGCTGCGTGGAGTGCGGCTACTGCGAGCCGGTCTGCCCGTCCCGCGACCTCACCCTGACGCCGCGACAGCGGATCGCCCTGCAGCGCGAGATGCGCAACGCCGAACTCGCCGGAGACCATGCCCTGGCCGCCCGGCTGGAGAAGGAGTATGAGTACCACGCGGTGCACACCTGTGCGGTGGACGGCATGTGCGGCACCGCGTGCCCGGTGCTGATCAACACCGGCTTGTTCGTGAAGAAGCTGCGCCGCGAGCAGACCACGCCGAAGGCGACGAAGGCGGTCTGGACCACGCTCGCGAAGCACTGGAAGGGCACCACGGGCACGTTCTCCACGGTGATGGGGATCACCGATGCGCTACCCGGCCCGCTGGAGTCCGCACTGGTCGGGGTGAACAAGCTCGGTCGGGGAATGCTCGGCCAGGACAACATCCCGCTGTGGTCGCGCGAGCTGCCCGGAGGCGGCGCGTCCAGGGAGCGTCCGGCGCCCGCTCCGGAGAAGACGGTCGACGCGGTCTTCCTGCCCGCGTGCGTGAACGTCATGTTCGGGCCGGCGGACGGCGGGGTCGGCGTCCAGTTGAGTTTCGAGGCCCTGTGCGAGAAGGCGGGGCTGACCCTCTTCGTTCCGGAGGAGATCAGCTCGATGTGCTGCGGCACACCGTGGTCGAGCAAGGGCATTCCGGACGGGTATGAGGCGATGCGTGCGACGGTGCTGCCGGCGATCCGCAAGGCCACGGACAACGGACGGCTGCCCGTGGTGTGCGACGCATCGAGCTGCACCGAGGGCTTCCGGCACATGCTCGAGACCGAGCCCGACCTCCACGTCGAGGTCGTCGACGCGGTGGCGTTCGTCGCCCGGCGCGTGCTGCCCGTTCTCGGGGAGTACCGCAAGATCGAGTCGGTGACGATCCACCCCACCTGCTCGTCCACCCAGATGGGCCTGAACGCCGATCTGGTCGCGGTCGCCGGGGCTGTCGCCGAGACGGTCAACGTTCCGGTGGACGCGGGCTGCTGCGCCTTCGCAGGGGACCGCGGAATGCTGCACCCCGAACTGACCGCGTCCGCCACCCGGCCCGAGGCCGCCGAGGTCGCAAGGCTCGATGCAGCTGCCCACGCCAGCTGCAACCGCACCTGTGAACTGGGCATGACCAGGGCGACGGGTAAGCAGTACCGACACGTCCTCGAGCTTTTGGCGGAGCAGGCTCTTGGATAGGCGACCTTGAGCGGCCAGAGTTGGAGACAGCGGTACACCGGTCGCCCCCGACGGATTCCCGTCGGGGGCGACCGTCCTCATCGGGTAGCGAGCAAAGGAGCAACACATGGATCCCAGGACGACAGCGCTCGTGCTGATCGAGTTCCAGAACGACTTCACCAGCGAGGGCGGGACGCTCCACGGTGCGGTCGCCGAGGTGATGGAGGCCACCGGCACCCTTGCCAACGCGAAGACCGCCCTGGCGGCGGCGCACGCGGCGGGTGCCACCGTGATCCACAGCCCGATTTCGTTCCAGCCGGGCTACTACGAGATCAGCTCGCACCCCTACGGCATCCTCAAGGGCGTGGTCGATTCGACGTCGTTCGTGAAGGGGACCTGGGGTTGTGAGATCGTCGGTGACGTGGCGCCGTCCGGAGAGGACATCGTGCTGGAGGGCAAGCGGGGGCTGGACGCCTTCGCTTCCACGAACCTGGACTTCATCCTGCGCAGCAAGGGCATCGCGACGATCGTCCTGGCCGGCTTCCTGACCAACTGCTGCGTCGAGTCGACCATGCGCTCTGCGTACGAGAAGGGCTTCGAGGTGTACACCCTCACCGACGCCGTCGGGGCGACCTCGCTGGAGGAACACGCGAACGCGATCAAGTTCGACTACCCGATGTTCTCCAAGCCGATCAGCACCGCGGAGTTCGCCGCAGCGCTGGCTGGTGAATTGGCGTCCGCCGACACGTCGCGCGGCTACTGAACCTTCGGGTCTTCACCTGAGAGGATTCGTACAGCCATCGTCGTCTGGTCCCCATTGGACGCCTTGGTCCCCCATAGGTAGGCGGTGGCGACCGAGCCCCTCCCTGGTCGCCACCGCCCCGGGGCCATCACCGTCGCGCCGTCGCGGCTGACGGTTCCGCTACCGCTGGTCTGGCCTGCCGTCCGCATCGAGTGCGACGCGCAGTTCCGTCCGCGCCTGCGCGACCCTCGCCCGGGATGCCCGCAGGCTCCCCGCGTCCGCGGTCGCGGCCACAGCGGTCTCGGTGTCCATGGTCATCGTCAGTGCAGCGACCAGGCGCTGCAGCCGCCGGGCCCGATCGAGCCGGTTCTCGTTCGTCTGTGCCCTGGCCAGGGCACGCAGCTCGTCCTCGGTGGCCTGGACGCGGGCCCGTCCCGCCTGCCAGGTCGCGGATGCCTCCTCCGCGCTGGCGCACTCGAGCACCCGAGGGATCAACTCGCGCTCGGCCCAGTCGAGCTGGTCCTTCGCGTGCGTGAACCGGCGTTCCCACTCGCGCCCAGGGCGCAGCAGTAACCAGACCACCGCCGCGGCCGCGGCCGCCACGACCGCGACCAGCAGCCATGCCCACCAGGGCCAGCCTCCCGACTCGGGCACGGGGGCAGGGCTGGCCGACCTGGTCGGTGTGGGTGTCGGTGTGGCCGTGGGCGTGGGAGTGGGTGTTGGCGTGGGAGTCGCGGTCGGGGATTCGGTCTGCGTCGGGCTCCCGGTGACCGTCGGCGTCGGCGTCTCGGTCTGCGTCGGGCTCCCGGTGACCGTCGCGGTCGGCTCCGCCGTGGCCGACGAGGGCCTGCTGGCTGTCGGCGTCGGCTCCGGGGTGGAGGTGCTCTCGACGGAGGTCGCCGTCCGCGACGGCGTGGGTCGCGCCGGGATCGAGATCGAGGGCAGGGCGGTCCGGTCGGGCAGGTCGGGCAGGGTGACCTCTCCGCAACCGCCCAGCATGGGCGCCAGCGTGACCGTCACGCCCGCGACGAGGAGGGCTGCGCGGGTACCTGTAGCCATGGATCGTCCTTCCGGCTCGCTGGCGGGCGGTCGTGGTTCGACGCTACGGCTTCGTGGCCCGCGCTGTCACCACCCCAGCCCAGCCGATCGCCCGGCGACAGGGCGTCCCGGAGGCCGCCGGGGGGCGGGTGCGCCCGGGAGCGGTGGCAGCGCAGGCTTCAGGTGGTGATCCGGGGCAGCAGGACGGTGCCCTCGCCGTCGGTGATCTCGTTCTGCTCCTCCGGAGGCGTGCTCGAGCCCGGTAGGCGGATCGTGAACTCTGCGCCGCCGGACTCCGCGCGTCCGGCCTTCACCCAACCGCCGTGAGACTTGATGGTCTGCGCGACGATGGACAGCCCCAGCCCTGAACCTGGCGTGTTGCGTGCCTTGTCGGAGCGGTAGAACCGGTCGAACACATGGGGCAGGTCGGCCTCGGCGATGCCGGGGCCCTGATCGCTGATCCGCAGCCGGTCGCCGACCAGGCGCACGGTGATGGTGCCGCCCGGCGGAGAGAACTTCACCGCATTGTCGAGCAGGTTGGTGATCGCCCGCTCCAGGCTGTCCGGCTCGCCGACGAGGTACAGCGGGTCGAGCTCGACGTCGAAGTCCAGGCCCGGCCCCCGGCGCCGGGCCCGCACCACGGCGCTGTTCACCACGTCGCGCAGGTCGATCGGCTCGGGGTGGGCCTCCACCTTGTCCTCCCGGGACAGGTGGACGAGGTCTCCGATCAGCTGGGTGAACTCGCCCAGCTGGGCCGCGATGTCGCGCAGGATCTCCGCCCGCGCGCCCGGAGGCAGCATGCCCTGGCGTTCGTCGGCGATCAGCAGCTCCACGTTCGTGCGCAGCGAGGTGAGTGGCGTGCGGAGTTCGTGGCCGGCGTCCGCGATCAGCCGCCGCTGCCGCTCCCGGGACGAACTCAGCCCGCTCAGCATCGTGTTGAAGGAGCGGGTCAGGTCGGTCAGCTCGTCCATGCCGCCCAGTTCGATCGCCTGCAGCTGGTCGGTCTCCGTGACCCGGATCACGGCGTCCGTGAGCCGCTGGATGGGCTGCAGGCCGGACCGGGCGATCACCCAGCCGATCGCGCCCGCGACCAGCACCGCCAGCAGGCCGAAGGTGAGCAGCGAGAACGCAAGGATGCGCAGGATCTGGTCGGTCGGCCCGAGCGGACGCCCGAGCAGCAGCGCGTAGTGCTTGTCGCCGTCCGGCGAGGAGTCGGTGAGCGGGATCGCGACGATCCGGTACGGGTTGCCGGCGGTGTCCACCCCGGTGCGCGCCGACGAGCCCAGCTGTGTGCGCGCGATCGCGCGCTCGGCCGCGCTCGGCTCGAGGTGGACGCCGGGGCCGGGCGGGTAGATCTTGTCGTTGTCCGAGCGCACCAGCATCATCGTCACGTTCGCCGTGGCGAGCGCGTCGCTGTTCAGCCCACCCATCGCCTCCGCGTCCCCGCGAATCCAGTTCGCGGTCACCTGGGCGATGTCGAACAGCTCACCGTCCAGCTGGTTGTAGACCGCGACCGTCGTGATGATGTACGCGGCTACGCCCGTGATCGCCACAGCTCCCGCGACGGCAGCCGACACGAGTGCGGCGAGCCGGTCGTGCAGCGGCCGGTTGTTGACCGAGAGGACGGATCGCAGCCAGCGGATCACGGCGGGGTCTCGCGCAGCACGTAGCCGATGCCGCGCACGGTGTGGATCAGCCGGGACTCACCCTCGCCCTCGGTCTTGCGGCGCAGGTAGCCGATGTACACCTCGAGGGAGTTGGCGGTGGTGGGGAAGTCGAACCCCCACACCTCGTTCAGCAGCCAGCTGCGCTCCAGCACCCGGCGAGGGTTCTCCAGGAAGGTCTGCAGCAGGGCGAATTCGGTGCGGGTCAGGCTGATCCGGCGTCCGGCCCTGGTCACCTCGCGGGTCTGCACGTCGAGGCTCAGGTCGGCGAAGGTGAGCACCTCTGCGCCCACCTCGTCGCCGGCCGGACGGGCCCGGCGGGTCAGTGCACGAAGTCGGGCCTGCAGCTCCTCGAAGGAGAACGGCTTGGCCATGTAGTCGTCGGCCCCTGCGTCCAGGCCGTCGACGCGGTCGCCCACCGCGTCCCGGGCGGTGAGGACGAGGATCGGCACGTCGTTGCCGGACGCGCGCAGCGAGCGGGTGGTCTCCAGCCCGTCGAGCCGGGGCATCATCACGTCCATGATCACGGCGTCGGGGCGCATCGCGGACAGCCGGGCGAGGGCCTCGATGCCATCGCTGGCCGTGGTCACCTCCCAGCCGGAGTAGTGCAGCGATCGTGCCAGCGAGTCGCGGACCGCCTGGTCGTCATCGACAACGAGGATGTGCATGGGTCAAGGGTGCCACGCGCGGGGCCATGGTGGGTCGAGGCAGTCCGCTCCGGGACGACCCTCGTCTGTCGGTGCGCCCGCAAACGCTCCCGGATCGGCGCTCTGCTCCGGGCATTGTGGGAGGCGTCTGCTCAGCCGGCCGCGCGGACGAGCTCACGGGCCCGCTTGATCACCTCGGGCATGGCGCCCTCGATCTGAGCCAGGGTGACAGCGAAGTCGGAGTCGTCGCCGTACCACGGGTCCTCGATCGCCGATCCGGGGGTGGCGTTCGGGTTGAAGTCACTGAGCAGGTAGAGCGGGTGCTTGCCGGGCACCATCTCGAGGATCTTGCGCAGGTGGATCGACTGCATCCCGATCACCATCGACGCTGAGGTGATCTCTTCCGGCGTCATCCGATGCGCCTGGAAGGGCCCCGGACGGTATCCGGCGGCCTGCAGGGTTGCGACGGCGCGTGGGTCCATGCCGTGGCCCGCCTCCTCCCCGCTCACCCCTGCGCTGGAGAACCGGACGCCGGTGAGCCCTTCACGGGCGGCGAACGCGTCCGCCACCACCTTGGCCATCGGCGAGCGGCAGATGTTGCCCCAGCAGACGAACAGCACGGTCAGGTCGCTCACCGGTGCTGCTCTCCTTTCTTTCCGAAGAAGGCATTCAGGATGAAGCTGACCACCGAGATGATCAGGCCTCCCAGGAAGGCCGAACCGAAGCCGTCGACATGCCAGCCGACGCCCATCTCCCCGGCCAGCCAGGAGATCAGCAGCAGCAGCAGGGCGTTGATGACCAGCAGGAAGATGCCGAGGGTGATCAGGATCAGCGGGGCTGAGACGAACTTGAACAGCGGTTTGATGATCGTGTTCACGACGCCGAAGATGGCGGCCACGATCAGGATCGTGATGACCTCACTGGTGAGGTCCGGCTTCTCCACGGTGATCCCGGGAACCAGCCAGGTGGCCACGGCGAGGGCGGCAGCGCTGGCGAGGAAGCGGACGAGCATGGCCCCATGCTGTCACGGATGACAAACTTCTCGCATCGATTGAGATGGAGGCGAACCAGTGGGCGCGCTCAAAGGACGGCACTTCCTCAAGGAAGAGGACTTCACCCCGGCCGAATGGCGCGGGCTGCTGGATCTCACCGGGGAGCTGAAGACGGCGCGCCGGGCGGGCACCGAACAGCAGGCGCTGGGCGGGATGAACCTGGCCCTGATCTTCGAGAAGACCTCCACCCGCACCCGGTCGGCGTTCGAGGTTGCTGCCCACCAGCAGGGCGCCCACGTCACCCAGATGGACGGCAACTCCTCCCAGCTGGGCCACAAGGAGTCGCCGGCCGACACCGCGAGGGTGCTGTCGAGGTTGTTCGACGGGATCGAGTACCGCGGGGCCTGGCAGTCGACGGTGGAGACGATTGCCCAGCATTCCTCCGTCCCGGTGTGGAACGGCCTCACCGACGAATGGCACCCGACCCAGAGCCTGTGCGACATGTTCACGATGCGTGAGGCGTCCGGGCTGGACGACCGCGAGATCAGCTACGCCTACGTCGGCGACGCGCGGTTCAACGTGGGGTGCTCGCTGTTGATGGGTGGTGCGCTGCTCGGGATGGATGTGCGGCTGATCGCCCCGTCCAAGCTGTTGCCGCCGGATTCGGTGGTGCGCACGGCGCGGGAGATCGCGGACATCACCGGCGCCCGGATCACGCTCACCGAGGACCTCGGGGCGGTACGCGGTTGCCGTTTCATCCACACCGACATCTGGGTGTCGATGGGCGAGCCGGAGAGTGTGTGGACGGAGCGGATCCTGCTGCTGCGCGACTACCAGGTGAACCGGGAGTTGCTGGAGCGCACCGAGGTTCCGGACGTGAAGTTCATGCACTGCCTTCCGGCCTACCACAACCGCGAGACGACGGTCGGGGAGGCCGTCTACCAGCGGTTCGGGCTGGAGGAGCTCGAGGTCACCGACGAGGTCTTCGAGTCAGCGGCGTCCATCGTGTTCGACCAGGCCGAGAACCGGATGCACTCGATCAAGGCGATCCTGGTCGCCACTCTCACCTGACCGACAGCGGGTGGACGAAAAGAGAACCGTCCCCTTATCGGCCACGGACGGAAAAGGGGACGGTTCTCTTTTCGGCCACCCGGCACCACTCAGGCGGGACGGACGCCGCGAGCGGCGAGCAGCGTCGCGGCGGCGTCCGGACGCACCAGGCAGGGCTGGGAGATCACCTGGTTGCCGCAGCCAACAACCAGACGGTGGAACTGGCCCGGCGGGTCGTCGGTGGGCGCGACCACACTGAACGACGTCATCGCCTCGAACGGGATCGTGAGCACGTTGGAGGCGTAGTTCGCCCAGCGGAACCGGGAGCGGCTCGCGGAGCCGCGATTCACGACCACCAGCTCGGAGGAGGTCTCCAGCAGCATCAGTCCGGTGGAGAGGCGCCGGTGCAGGTGGTCGTCGCGGCAGGGCCGTCCGCGCTCCTCGACATGGATCGCCTGGATCGGCTGGTCCGTCGCGGCGGCCAGCCCGGCCAGCACGGTGGTGAAGTAGTGGTCGATCACGTGGACTGCCGGCAGCAGGCAGGCCGACGACTCATCCGTGGCGGGGCGGCGTCGCAGGTAGCGGTCCACCTCGGCGATCCGCTCCTGGGAGACCGTGTTGTACTCGAGGTCGATCGAGCTCCCATCCGCCAGCAGCAGCGACCAGCGGCCGATCAGCAGGTTGGTGTGCACATTGGTCGCGACCACCTGCTCCGCCGGAAGGTCGGTGCGGGTCACTCCACCCACGTCCAGCCGCAGCAGGCACAACCAGTCGGGAAACACGGCGAGCACGACGGAGTAGAGGTCCATGCCGGGACGCGCCGCGGCCCGGTCGATGTTGCGGGGCACCTTGATCAGGTATGTCGCTCCGGAGAGCTCGGAGTACCAGGGACGGAACCGGCGCGGCATGTCGCTCAGCGTCGTGACGGCGTCGATCCACGGCCCGAACCGGTCGTACTCGCGCAGGTCCTCGGGGTCGGCAGCAGCCCGCCAGTCCACCATCCTCGTCGGTGACGGCACCGGTCCACCCTCCCTCTGCCGATCCGAGGGTATCGGGATCTGCGCAGGTCAACGAGGCGTTTCGCCCTGCTTGCTGTTCCGCCGAGTCTGGTGCTCGGGACGCGGAGTGCTTATGTTGGCGGCCATGGCGTTCCCTGCCGTTCTGCCCGAGCCCCGCGTCCCCGACCCGGCCACCGCGCCCCCGCTGAACTGGGGCATCCTCGCCCCGGGCTTCATCGCCGGTCAGTTCGCCTCCGCGCTGCGCATTGCGACCCGGCAGCGAGTGGTCGCCGTCGGCTCCCGGAGCCCGGAGAAGGCACGCGCGTTCGCTGCCGAGCACGACATCCCCACGGCCCACGGCTCCTACGAGCAGCTGGTCGCCGACCCGCAGGTGCAGGCGGTCTACGTCGCGTCCCCGCACAGCGAGCACGCGGCCCAGGCCCTGCTGGCGATCGATGCCGGCAAGCATGTGCTGGTCGAGAAGTCGTTCACCCGCAACGCGCGTGAGGCCCGCCGGGTCGTGGATGCCGCCCGCAGGCGGGGCGTCGCGCTGATGGAGGCGATGTGGGCACGCTTCCTGCCGCACACCGACATCGTCCGCCAGCTGCTCGCGGACGGGATACTGGGCGAGCTGGAATCCGTCACCGCCGACCACGGGCAGCGGCTCGACCCCAACGAGGTGCCCCGGCTGCACGACCCGAAGCTGGCCGGCGGGGCGCTGCTCGACCTCGGCATCTACCCGGTGTCGTTCGCCGCCTTCGTGCTCGGTCGACCGGGTGCGATCCTGGCCAGCGCCGAGCTCACCCCGACCGGTGTCGACCGGCAGGTGTCCGCGGTGTTCACCCGGTTCGCCGACCACCCGCACGCGCAGGCGCTGGTGAACTGCACGCTCGCGGCGAAGACGCCGACGACCGCCTCGGTCAGCGGGCGGGAGGCCCGGATCGAGCTGGACGACGCGTTCTACCAGCCGGGCCGGGTCCGGCTGGTCAGCCGGACCGGAGTGACCATCATCAGCGAGCCGCCCGTCCGGTTCGGCCACCACGGTCTGGCCTACGAGGCGGCCCACTTCGCGCAGCTGGTCGCGGACGGGTTCACCGAGTCGCCGCGGCTGCCACTGGACGAGACTGTCGCGATCATGGAGGTGCTCGACGAGATCCGCAGCCAGGTGAAGGTGCGGTATCCGGGAGAATAGGCGCAACGAAATCGGCCGTCCCGGCGTGGGGACGGTGTGACGGTGTGGCAGGGGGCGCTGGTGGGCGAGCCGACGGCGGTGGCCGCGAGCCCTGCCGTCCAGTCGTTCGAGGACTACGTCGCCCTGCGCTCGGCAGCCCTGCTGCGCTTCGCCTACCTGATCACCCGCAACCGCGACGACGCACACGACGCCGTGCAGGAGGCCCTGACCGGGCTGTACCCGCGCTGGCGCCAGATCTCCGCCCGCGGCGAGGTGGACGCCTACGTACGTCGCAGCATCGTGAACGCCCACGTGTCGGCCTGGCGCAAGGTGCGCCGGCTGTTCCCGACCGCCGAGCCGGACTTGGCGAGCACCGCTCCGGCCGTGCCCGACGCGGCGGAAGCGGTGGCCGACGCCGATCACGCCCTGCGGCTGTGTGCCGAACTGCCCCCAGTGCAGCGGGCGGCCGTGGTGCTGCGCTTCTACGAGGACCGCAGCTTCGCCGAGATCGCCGACATCCTCGGTTGCGCCGAGCCGACGGCACGCTCCCATGTGCACCGGGCCCTCGCTGCCCTGCGCAAGCGCATGGAAGGGGGGCAGCCGTGAGCGAAGAGTTCGACCGCGAGGAGCAGGCGTTCAGGGACGCCTTCCGCAGGGAGTTGGAGGGCGAGGGGTTCCGCCCGCTCGATCCGGACGGGATCAGGACCGCTGCGGGGCCCGCCCGCCGGCCGTCGGGGACGTGGCTGAAGGGCCTGGCCGCTGCGGCCGCGGTGGTGCTGGTGGTGGGCGGCGCTGGCATCGTGCTGCCACGGCTGATGAGCGCGGGATCGGCCGCGTCCGGGTCAGTGGCTGCGGCCCCGGCCGAGGACCGTGCTGGCGCAGCAGCCGGGGGGGTGTCCGGGAAGGACACGTCCGATGAGTCGTTGCCCGTGCCGGCCGCGTCCGGGGCGTACGCGGAGTCAAGTGACTGGGTCGCGACGGCGCCGTCGCCGCTGTCGCCGCGGATCCTTGCGTCCGGTGCCTGGGTGGACGGGAAGTTCTACATCGTCGGCGGTCGGGGACTGGAACCGGGTTGTGTCGGCACGGCGGCCGAGTGTGCCGCGGCGGCGAATGACCTGCGCGACGGGGCGGGCTACGACCCCGCAACCGATACCTGGCAGGCGCTGCCTGATTCGCCGGTGGCGGTCAGCCAGCAGGCGCCGGCGGTGGTCGGGCCCCGGCTCTACTACGTGGCCGAGGTGTCTCCCGGACAGCAGCAGGACCTGATCGTGTTCGACACCGCTACGAGAGCCTGGACGCGGATCGCCTCGCCTCCGAACGGGGGTGCCCTGGTTGCCGCGGGGGACCAGCTGGTGAGTGTGTCCGTCGACTCGTCGCGACCCGACCAGGTGTTCGATCCGGTCGGCGGTACGTGGCGCAGCCTCCCGGCCGACCCGAGGAAGAACGCGACGAGCCGTTCCGGTGCGTGGGCGGACGGCGAGCTGGTGGTGGCAGCCGCGCTGAGCGGCTCGAACACCAGGGTGTTCGTGGAGACTCTCGATCTCAGGTCGGGCACGTGGCGGAAGCTCTCCGAGGGAAGGTCGCCTCTGCCAACGATCGTCGCCGTCGGGCACTACCTGCTCGTGGGCGACCCGGGCGGCTCCAGCGGACAGGACGCGACCGCTCACGCCGTGGGCGGCCGGGTGGACGCGAGGTCCGGGGTGTGGCGGAAGTGGTCGATGCCGGGGGGGTCCGTGACGGGCAGCGGATCCGAGACGGTGGTGGGTGACCAGCTGCTGACCCGAGGGATGTTCTACGATCCCGCGCACGACAGCTGGACTGGGCTCGTCCTGCCAGACGCACGGAACCTGTTCGCCCTCACGAGCGCCGGGAGTCCGGACGGCCTGCTGGTGTTCGGCGGCGCCGACGGCGACGGACTCTCTGCGGACGCGTACTACCTGCCCGTGTCCTAGCGAGGCCACCGCCTACACTCGCGGAATGACCGCTGAAGCCAAGACCCTCGACCTCTGGTTCGACCCGCTGTGCCCGTGGGCGTGGATGACGTCCCGTTGGGCGCTGGAGGTGCAGAAGGTCCGCGATGTGGAGGTCGTCTTCCACGTGATGAGCCTTGCCGTCCTGAACGAGGGACGCGATCTCGACCCCGGCTACCGCGAGCTGATGGACAACTCGTGGGGCGGCGCCCGGGTGGCGCTCGCCGTCCAGGAACAGCACCCGGACCGGCTCGCCGACTTCTACACCGCGCTCGGCACCCGGATCCACCTCGGCAAGGAGCCCAACACCCGTTCGACCCACGAGGCTGCGTTGGCCGAGGTGGGCCTGCCCGTCGCGCTGGCGGACGCCGGAGAGACCGAGGCCAACGACGCCGCGCTGCGGGCCGCGCAGGCCGAGGTCACCGCCGCGGTCGGCGACGAGGTGGGCACCCCGGTGATCCGGGTGGACGGGATGAGCCTGTTCGGCCCGGTGATCTCCCCCGCACCGAAGGGCGAGGCGGCCGGGAAGCTGTGGGACGGCTTCGTCAGCGTGGTCGCCTACCCCGGCTTCTTCGAGCTCAAGCGCACCCGGACGGTCGGCCCGATCTTCGACTGAGTCCTCCGCGGGCGCTGGAGTCCGCAGGGCTCGGGCCGGTGCGTCACGAGGGCCCGGCCGTCCGCCTCCTCCGTCCGGGCGTGAACCGGGGCAGCCAGGCGAGGGCCCAGGCGGCGCCGGCCGCGGTCGCCCAGCCGGTGACGATGCTGGCGCTCACCACGCCGGCCGCGCCGCTGGCAGCGGCGACGATCGCGGGGCCGAGCAGCCCTCCGGCACCGGTGTAGCTGTTCCACAGGCCCAGCCAGCCGGCGCGGTTCCGGGCCGGCGTCATGTCCGCGCTCAGGGTCTTGTTGATGCCGGCACCCAGGCCGTTCCCGACCGCGAACACCAGCGAGACCCCGACGAAGCCGGTCAGGCTCGCCGCGAGCGGTGCCATCCAGAACGCGACTCCCATCAGGGCCAGGCACGGCACCAGCACGGCCGCACGGCCGAAGCGGTCCATCAGCGACCCGGCCGGCAGGATGAACGCGAGTTCGACCACGGCTGCGACGGCGAAGACCAGCGAGATGGCCGCCTCGGAGTGCCCGAACTGCTGCCCGATCAGCGGCAGCAGCAGGTCGCGGTTGGTGCGTGCCACGGTGAGCACGAGTACCGCGCCGCCCACCAGCAGCAGCGGACGCAGCAGGTCGCTGCGCCGCGGCGCCGGGTCGGGCCCGGCGGTGTGGGCTGCGGGCGGCACCGGGACGCGTGGAGGGATGAACCGGAACATCAGCGCGAGGGCGACCAGCGCAGCGACCAGGTGCACGACGAAGGCGGACGCGATGCCCCACACGGTGATCGCACCTGCTCCCACGAGTGGCCCGACGATCCGTCCCACCCGCATCGTGCCGCCGAACAGCGTCATCGCCCGCGCCCGGAACTGCACCGGGATCTCGTCGGCGAGGTAGGTCTGGCGACCGAGGTCCCAGGTGAGGTCGCCGAGCGTCATCACGAGGATGCCCGCGCAGAACAGGGGTGGCGCCCACGGCCGTCCCGGCGTCCCGGCCAGCGCGGCAACCAGGCAGCCTGCGACGGCGGCGATCGAAACCAGGCCGCCGAGCAGCAGCGTCATCCGCTCTCCGATCCGGGCCGCGACCTGGCCGACCGGGAGCGGGCCGGCCACCGCGACCAGCCCGGCCACCGTGACCAGCAGGGCGACCTGGGGGACGTCCAGGCCGAGTTGCAGGCCCACCAGCGGGACCACCGGGATGATCGCGGCGGCGCCGGAGGCGTAGAGCGCGCCGGGGACGTAGATCGGCAGCGTCAGCCTGCGCAGCAGGGCGGTCAGTTCCGCGTCCGCCACGTGCGCCTCCCAAGTATCTCGATGTCAAGATATCTCGGACCGCTATGGACGGAAGGAGAACCGTCCCCTTTTCGGCCAGGTGGACGGAAAGGGGACGGTTCTCTTTCCGTCCACCAACCGCGCGGACGGTTCTCATTTCGGTCGGGGACCGCGAGGGACGACGCCCCGGGAGGTAGCGTGCCGCCCATGCTGGAGATCGTGTCCAAGGCGTTGTCGCTGGTCGCGGTGGTCGGGATCGGTCTCGGCATCAAGCGACTCGGCTGGGCCAGCAAGGACGACTTCACGCTGTTCTCGCGGCTCGTGCTGACCGTCACCCTGCCATGCGCGCTGATCACCAGCTTCAACGGCTACACGCTCGACCGCGCGCTGCTCACCCTCACCGCGCTGGGGTTGGGGCTCGGGGTGGCCCAGCAGGCGCTGGCGTACCTGTTGACCCTGCGGCACCCGCGCCGGGAACGGGCGTTCGCCGTGCTCCACGGCGGCAACTTCAACATCGGCGCCTTCGCGACCCCCTACATCGGCGGCTTCATGGGGCCGCAGGCGATGATCTACTCGACCCTGTTCGACATCGGCGGCGCGTTCGCCGGGGCGGGCACCGGCTACGCCTTGGGCATGTCCCTTGCGGGAGAGCCGGGCGGACACCGCCTGCGCGACGTGGTTCGGACGCTGAGCCGCTCGTCCGTCTTCGTCACCTACCTCGGCCTGCTGCTGCTCAAGCTGTTCGACCTGCGCCTGCCGGACCTGGTGATCACCTTCACCTCCGTGATCGGTGCGGCCAACCCGTTCCTTGCGATGCTGATGATCGGGATCGGCCTCGAACTCGACCTGGATGCGGGGAAGTACCGGACGGCGGCCCGGCTGCTGGCCATCCGGTACGCGTCCGCCGCGGTCGCGGCCGTGGTGTTCTGGACGCTGCTGCCGTTCCCCACCGAGGTACGGCTCGTGCTCGTGATGGTGGTCTTCTCCCCGATCGCCGCGATGATCGCGGGCTTCACCGGCAAGGCCGGCCTCGACGTCCAGCTGTCCGCGTTCATGACCTCGGTGAGCCTGGTCATCGGAATCGTGGCGATGCCCGTGCTCTTTCTCGTCCTGCACGCCGCCTGACCGATTGGGGCCGATGCCTGGCCGTCGCCACCCCCGGTCGCGTCCTGACCGGACGGACGCTCAGTCCCCGGTGCGCCCAAGGAACCGCCGGTAGACGCCCGGTTTGATGCTGCGGATGGTGTCCTCGACGTCGGTCAGCGCAAGGTCGGGGTGGGTCCGGCCGAGCTTGGAAAGGTACCGGGTTCCGGCCCTGGCCAGCCGCTCCCGGATGCCCTCCACGGTGAGCCCGAGTACCTCGCCGGCCTCGGCGTCGTCGAGCTCGTCCCAGAACCGCATCTGGATCAGCTTCCGGTCCGCCTCGCGCAGCCTGCTCAGGGCGTCCAGGAAGTCCTCGGCTGCGGTGCGCTTCCCCCGCGGGCCGACGATGGCTGCGCCCCCGCGCAGGCGGTCGAGGATGCTGGTGGCGTCGGAATAGCGCTGGTAGGCGGCGACGACGACCCTGTCGATGGCCTTGTACAGGTCCTGCAGGGTGAAATCCGGGCCAGGACCGAGCCGGAGGAACACCTCCCCGCCCATCTCGAGCGGGTCGGCGAGCCCCATCGCCCGCCACTCGCAGGCGGTCACGGCCAGACCCTGGTAGCGCGTGCGGAGTTCCTCGAGGTTCACAGGCCAAACCTAGTGCCTCCGTCCGTCGGCGTGACGGCGCTGCGGCGCGGGAGGGCGGCGCGATCGACCCGCTGCCGGGCCGGCAAGTGCCAGGAGTTATCCACAGATCCGTCCGCTACCGCCCCGACCGGTGAGCGGTTCCCCTACGATCGCCGCAGTCGCCGTGCGGCCGCTGCACACCACCCCAGGTCCAGCCGCCCCGGTGGCGAGGGGGGATCGGCTGATGGCCGGAACGGGTCCTGGTGCCGGCCCGGTGCGTGCCCGGCGCAACCTGCGCTGGGTCGCTGCCGGGGTGCTCGCCGTCTGTCTCGGCGGTCTGGGCGCGGCGCTGTTGTACGCCAACCTGAGCAGCGCCCAGACGGTGATCACGGTGAAGCGGACGGTGTACCGCGACCAGGTGATCACGGCCGCCGACCTCGGCGTGACCTCCGCTGTGCCCGCCGCCGGAGTGGAGACCGTGCCGTCCGGGCGCATCGACGATGCCGTCGGACGCACCGCCCTCTACGACCTGGCGGAGGGCAGCCTGCTCAGCCCGCGCGCGTACGGGGAGGCGCCCGTTGAGGTGGGCAGTGCGCGGCTCGGCCTGCGCCTGGCGGCGGGACGGATCCCGTCCGCACCGATGCCGCCTGGTACCCGGGTGCTGCTCGTCCCGGCAGGGAGGGACGGCGGTGACCCGCCCGAGGGGGCCAGCGTCACGGGGCGGATCGCCACGACGGCGTCCACGCTGCCCGACGGCGCATCCATCGTGGATGTGACCATCGCAGGGCAGGAGGCCGAGCGGATGGCCCGGCTCGCGGCGAACGACCAGTTGGTGCTGGTCCGCCTGGCGGGGGAGCGGTGAGCGTCCTGCTGTTCGCCAGTGCCGGGCACGCCCCCGGCGTGTCCGCGCTCGGGGTGGCGCTGGCGCTGACCTGGCCCGAGCCCGTCCTGCTGGTGGACGCCGATCGCGAGCCGGACCAGACGGTCTTGGCCGGCTACCTGCAGGGCGTCGATCCGGGTGGACGCGGACTGGGCGGGTTGCTGCAGGCGCACCGGGAGCGCCGTCCGCTGTCGTCCGCGCTGGACGCGATGACCGTGCCGCTGGCCGAGGGGTGCGACTTCCTGCCGGGGTTCTCGCACCCGGGGATGGTGTCGCTGTTCGCCCCCGCCTGGACCGACTTCGCCCGCGCGCTGGAGGCGGCAGGACGCACGGTGCTCGTCGACGCGGGCCGGATCGGCCCGGACGGCCTGCCACCAGCCCTGGTCACGGTGTGCAGCGGGGTGGTCGTCGTGACCCGGAGCCGCCTGGTCGACCTGGCGGCGTTGCGGCTCTACCTGCCTCTGGTGGTCGCCGCGGCAGGAGAGGAGCGGGTCGGGCTGGTCGTGGTCGGCCCCGGTCGTCCGTACGGGTCGGGGGAGATCGGGCACCGGTTCGGCGTCCCGGTCTGGGGCAAGCTGGCCTGGCAGCCGGCAGAAGCAGAGGTGTTCGCCTCCGGTGCCCCGGAGCCGCGACGGCTGATGACCAGCGCCTACGTTGCCGATGTCCGGACGCTCGGTGGTGCGCTCGCGGAGCGGATTGCGGACCGGCGAGGGCTGCTCGGTGAGGAGTGCACCTAGGCTGGCCCGGTGCCCGACCTCGCGCCGCAGCTGATCGCGTGGTACCGCGACAACGCCCGGGACCTGCCGTGGCGTCGTCCTGGCTTCGGGGCGTGGGGTGTGCTGGTCAGCGAGTTCATGCTCCAGCAGACTCCGGTGAACAGGGTGGTGCCGCAGCTGCGGGCCTGGCTGGATCGCTGGCCGACGCCGGCTGCGCTGGCCGCGGAACCGGCGTCCGAGGCGGTGCGTCAGTGGGCGAACCTCGGCTATCCACGGCGGGCGCTGTGGCTGCACCGTGCCGCGGTGGAGATCACCGAGCGGCACGGCGGCGTGGTGCCGCGTGACGTGGACGCACTGCTCGCCCTGAGCGGGGTGGGGGCCTACACGGCTCGCGCGGTCGCAGTCTTCGCCTACGGCGAGCGGCACCCCGTGGTCGACACGAACACCCGCCGGGTGCTGGCCCGGGTGCTGGCCGGACGCGCCCAGCCGGGACCGCCGTCCGCGCGCGACCTGGTCGTAATGGAGTCGATCCTTCCGGCCGGTCCGGCCGATGCCGCCGTGCTGAACGCGGCCACGATGGAGCTGGGCGCCACCGTGTGCTCTGCCCGCAGTCCCCGCTGCTCCGAGTGCCCGGTGGCGACGGAGTGCGCCTGGTTGATCGCTGGTCGTCCCGACACCGGCGATGACCGGCGCACGCAGGCGCGCTACGAGGGCAGCGACCGGCAGGCGCGCGGCGCAGTGCTGCGGGTGCTGCGTGAATCCCCGTCCCACGAGGTGGCGCTGGACGCGCTGGTGCCCGACTGGCCGGACGGGGCACAGCGCTCGCGCGATCGCGTCCCTGGTCGCAGATGGGCTGGCCGTCAAGGCCGAAGGCGCGTTGAGCCTGCCGTCCTGAGACTCTCCCCGGCAGGCTGGCCCGCGACGGCCAGTCGTTCGAGGAGGCGTCCCGTTCCGGTGGGGCGCGGCGCGCTGCGCGTCAGCCGCGAGGTGTATGGACTTGCCGAGTTATCCACAGATGTTGCGAGACCGACTGACGGGGGTTCCCGGAGCGTCCTACGATCCTCGGAATCGCTGGCGTGCCGCTGTACACCACCCCCGGTTCAGCCGCCCCGGCGTGAGGGGATCTGCGATGAGGCGGCTGGCTGAGGTCGGGCTGCTGGCCGGTGAGGTGGGCATCGAGACCAGTTTCACCAGGGCGCGGTTGGTCGAGGCCCGTCCTCAGGAGGCGCCGGTCGACTGGCAGGAGGTCGTGCTGCTGCGTCGGCGGGCGTCGGAGCTGATCACGGCGACGATCGCCCGGCACGGTGGACCGCTGAACGAGGTCGATCGTCGGCTGCTGGGTCGTTCGATCGTGCGGACGGTGGTGCGCGAGCACGTGGACGCCCTGAGCGCGAACGGTGAGGCGTTGTGGCCGATCGCGGTCGAGCAGGCCTACGCCCTCGCGGTCGAGAATGCCATCTTCGGCTACGGCCGGATGCAGCCGCTGTTCGAGATCGCGGACGCGGAGAACATCGAGATCCACGGCTGCGATTCGGTGGTCGTGCAGTACTCGGACGGACGCCGCGAGCCGCGTCCGCCAGTCGCCGACAGTGACGAGGAGTTGGTGGAGGCGATCCGGTTCCTGGGTGAGTCGGTGAGTCCCGCACGTCCGTTCGACGATGCGCACCCGATGCTCACCCTGGCCCTGGGCGACCGGTTCCGGCTGCACGCGATCGGCTTCGGGCTCAGCTACCGGCCGAGCATCACGATTCGTCAGCACACCCTCACCGACATCGACCTGCGCAGCCTTTCCGAGGGCGGCATGATGCCAGAGGAGGTGGCCCGCTTCCTGCACGCTGCGGTGCTCGCCCGCAAGTCCATGGTGATCAGCGGTGACCAGGGCGCGGGCAAAACGACCTTGTTGCGTGCGCTGATCGCGGCGATTCCCGAGAACGAGCGGTTCGGCACCCTGGAGACCGACTACGAGCTGCTCACCCACCTGCAACCGCACCGGCGGAACATGCTGGCCCTGCAGTCGCGGGTGGGCATGGGCGAGGTCCTGAACGGTCGTCGCGTCGGCGAACTCACCGTGGCCGACCTGATCCCCGAGGCGTTGCGGCAGAACCTCTCCCGGTTGATCGTCGGCGAGGTGCGCGGCGGCGAGGCCGGCGCCATGTTCGAAGCCATGACCGCGGGGGCGGGCACGCTCTCCACCACCCACTCGCACTCCGCGGCGTCCACGATGGACCGGCTCGCGTCCCGGGTCGCGCAGGGCGGCGTCCTCTCTGTCGAGGAGGCCTATCGGCAGATCGCGCACCACATCCACCTGCTGATCCATGTGCGGCTCGTGGACGACACCTGGCGCGGCGGTGGCCGGACGCGGACGGTCGCCGAGATCCGCCAGCTCACCGGCGGACTCGAGAACGGGCGTCCGGTGACCCATCTCGCCTTCCGCGAGGGCGACGGAGAGCACTGGTTCGGTCCCGATGCCGAACTACTGGCCGAACTCGCCCGGTTCACGGTGGCCTGGGAGGCGTGATGGGTGGCTTCCTGGCGGCGGTGTGCGGGGTGCTGCTGAGCGGTGGCGTGGTGTTAGCGGTCGCAGGTTTCAACAGCCCTCCCGCTCAGTGGTCGTCGTCATCCACAGGGTTGTGGAAAAACATTGTGGAAAGCCGTGCCGGTGAGGTCGTCCGCCGTCGCTGGTGGCAGGCCCTGCTGGCCCTCGGCGCGGGCCTCGTGGCCGCATCGCTGACCGGCTGGCCGCTGCTGGCCGTGCTGGTCCCGGCCGTGACGTACGGCCTTCCGGTGGTTCTCTCCGCGCCGTCCAACCGCGACCTGGCACTGCTGGAGGCGCTCGACCGTTGGGTGCGCACGCTCGGCTCCCTGCTGCCCACAGGTCGCTCGATCCAGGACGCGATCCGCGTGTCGCTGCGTCAGTCACCCGCGCTGCTCGCACCCCACCTGCGGCTGCTCGCCGTCCGGCTCTCTGACCGCTGGACGATCCAGCAGGCACTGTTCGCGCTTGCCGACGATCTCGACAGCCCGGACGCGGACGCGGTGATCGCCGCCCTCGCCCTGGCCGCACAGCGCGGCGGCACCGGCGCCAGCGCCACTCTCGCCGCACTCGCCGACAACACCCAGGACCGCCTGCGCGCGCTGCGGGAGATCGAGACCGAGCGCGCCAAGCCTCGCTTCGTTGTGCGTCAGGTGACCCTGATCACTCTTGTCGTGCTCGGGCTCGCCCTGGCCTTCGGCGGTTCGTTCTTCGCTCCCTACGGCACGGACCTCGGCCAGGTCCTGCTCGCCGCGCTGGTCGCGGCGTACCTGAGTTCCCTGCTGTTCCTGCGCCGGATGACCCTGCCCCGGCCCCGGCAGCGAATCCTGCGCCGCGACGCTCTCGCGGAGCGGGCCCCGATCGGCTCGACCGACCCGGAGGCGGGGCCATCGACCGGCATGGGAGACCCGGCCCGAGGGTGGGCGCGATGAACGGGCTCCTGCTCGCCATCGGCAGCGGCGCACTGACCGGCTTCGGTCTGTGGGCGCTGGCGGGCCTGTTGCTGCCGGTCCGGCCCCGGCTCTCCGACGCGCTCGACCTGCTGGACGGGCGCCTCGGCGCACCCGCCGAGCCGTCCAGCACCGGCATCGACCGCCTGGGCGGCTGGCTGCGGGTCCGGCTGCGCCGGCCGGTCCCCGCGACCACGCTGCGCCGGCTGCGGATCGCGGGACGCAGCATCAACCGGCACTACGCGCACAAGGCGGTCGGGGCGCTGGCCGGGCTGGTTCTTCCCACCCTGCTCGGCGTGGCCCTGGCCGTCACCCTCGGCAGTGGCTTCACGGTTCCCGCGGCGGTCGGGCTGGCGCTGGGCGTCGCCGGCTTCTTCCTGCCCGACCTGCTCCTGCGTGGTGCGGACGCCGAGCGCACCGAGGACGCGTCCGAGTCACTGCTGACCTACTTCGACCTGGTCACCCTCGAGCGGCTGGCCAATTCCTCGGGCAGCCAGTCCCTCCGCTCAGCGGCCGCGGTCAGCGACACCACCGTGTTCGGGGCGATCCGGGACGCCCTGGAGCGCGCCCGCCTCGAGCAGCGCGCGCCCTACCCCGAACTGCAGCGGCTCGGCCGAGAGCTCGAGCTGCCGGCGCTGATCGACATCGCCGACGTGATGGCTCTGGACGAGGCCGGCGCCGCCCTGTCCGGGGCCCTGCGAGCGCGCGTCCGCGAGCTCCGCGACGCTCATCTCACCCGGGCGAAGATCGCCGCATCCGCCGTCTCCGAGCGGATGGCGTTCTTCATGGTGATCCCTTCGATCGTCTTCGGACTGTTCTTCCTGGTCCCGCCGATCCTGCGTCTCCTGGACCGCTGAACCCACCCCTGATAAGGAGAAACAATGAAGATCCTGCACCTGATGGTGGCCGCCCTGGTCGGCCCGCCGCCGCGCCGCAACCAGCGCGGCCTCTCCCAGTCAACCGAGACCGCCATCCTGCTCGGGGGCGCGGTCCTGGTGGCCGGCGCCGTGGTCCTCGCGGTCAGCATCTACGTGAACGCCAAGCTGCCCCGACCGTGAACCCCGGCTTCGCCTGCGGCGGGGACGGCGGACAGCGCGGGGTGGCCGAGTCCACCCAGTGGGCGCTGCTGCTACCCCTGCTGCTGGCACTCGTGCTCGGCCTCGTCCAGCTGGGCGTCCGGCTGCACTCCCGCACCGTCGCGGCCCAGGCTGCCGCGGCGGTCGCCGACCTGCGTGCCACCGGACCGGCGGCGGAGGACGCCGCGCGGGAGGCGGGCCGACGAATCGCCGCCGGCGGAGGCCTGGAACAGGTGGAGATCTCCGTGGAGGCCGACACCGACCACCTTGTGGTGACGGTCAGCGGGCGGGCGCCGCTGTTCTTCGACATCGGGCAGGGACGCATCACCGAACGGGCCGTGCTGCCCGTGGAGCGGGTGACGCCATGAGCCGTGCCTACGCCCAACGCGGCGCAGCCGCGGTCGAGTTCGCCATGATCGTCCCGGTCGTCGTGCTGCTCTTCGGCCTCGTCATCGGAGGAGCGCGTACCTGGCTCGCTCGCGGCGCGGTCGAACAAGCTGCGGCCGCTGCCGCCCGTGGCGCCTCCCAGGCGCGGACGCCGGCCGGAGCGGTGCAGGCCGCTGATGACCTCGCCCACGCCCAGGCCGCGATGGACGGCCTGCGTTGCGTCCGCTGGCTCGTGGACACCGAGGCGGCAGCACTGGCCGGCGTCCCCGGGCAACCCGGCGCGGTCCGGGTGAGCGTCACCTGCGAGGTGCCCCTGGCGGACGTGCTCGTGCCCGGCTGGCCGGGAGCGGTCGAGGTGCGGGCCACCGCGTCCGCCGTCGTGGACACCTACCGGGGGAGGCGCTGATGCGTTGGCTACGTGGTCTGGGGTCGCTGGCTGTACTCGGGCTGGTCCTGGTCGGGGCACCGCTGGCTCTGGTCGCCTGGGGACGTGTTCCGCCCGGTCTCGCGGGGCTCGCCCGTCCCGACGACGGGAGCCTGCTGCTCGCGGTGCTGACCGTCGCGGGCTGGCTCGCCTGGGCTGCCTTCGCCTTCGCCACCTTCGTCGAGGCCGTCCGGCTGGGCGACAGGGAGCACCGGGCCCCGCGGCTCCCGCTGCTGGGTGGGTTGCAGCAGCTCAGCGCGGGCCTGCTGGTCGCCGTTCTCGCGCTCGCGCCGGCGGCAGCCACCACGCGGGCACCTGCCCCTTCACCGGCCGCCGCAGCGGCGCCGGAGCCGGTCCCGCAGGACGAGCCGACGGCCGCCGCACCCACAGCGGGACCCTCCGACACCTATCTGGTCGAGCCCGGCGACGATCTGTGGACGCTCAGCGCGCAGCTGCTCGGCGACGGCGGACGCTGGCGGGAGCTCGTCGCGGTGAACCCTGACCTGCTGCGGGACCCGACCGACCGGCTCACCCCCGGCACCCGACTGGCGCTGCCCGCGTGTGCCGGCCGGGTACCGCGGACGGTCACCGTCCGGCGTGGCGACACGCTCAGCGGGCTTGCCCTGGAACACCTCGGGGCTGCAGCGCGCTGGCCCCGGATCGCTGCGGCCAACCCCGAGCTGGTCACCGACCCCGACCACATCGAGGTGGGCTGGCAGCTCGTCATCCCCGGGGCCGCGGCGCCTGCGCACAGGGTCTCGCGGGAACACGAGGAGAAGGCCGACTCCGCCGACGACACCGACCGGACGGACCGGCCCGCGCCCGGTGCCCTCCCCGAAGGATCGCGGTGGCACGATCCGGCGCCGACGGGAGCCGGCACGGAGACTGATCCCGGCACGGAGATCGACGCCGGACCGGAGATCGACGCGTCGCGGGCCGGACCGCTGGAGGGTGCAGGGCCACCGGCCGGGGCTCCGGAGAGCGCCGAGGCGGCAGCCTCCGACGGGACCACTGCCGACCTCGCGCCCGGCCTGCCGCTGCTCGGGGGCTTCGGCACCCTCGCCGCGGCGGCGATCATCGGCGTCGTCGAGACCCGCCGGCTCCTTCGCCTGCGGGAACGTCCGGTAGGTCGCCGGCTGATCCGCCCGGAGGAGAGCGCCGCCCAGTTGCGTGTCGCGCTCGGCGTTCGGCAGCGGCCTGATCGGCTCGCCGCGCTTGACGCCGCGCTGCGGGTCGTCGGAAGCCACTGCCACGCCGCGGGCGTCCCGCTGCCGGAGCTGGAGCGGGTCGTGGTCAGCAGCGACCGGGTCCGGCTCGAATGGGCGGATGCGGCCGGTCCACCGCCGCCCGGCTTCACCGGCGCGGCCGGTCACTGGGAGGTGTCGCTCGCCTCACCGCCCGATCCCTCCGACCACCCCTGCCCCTACCCGGCGGTGGTGAGCCTGGGGAGCACTGCCGACGGCGACCTCATCCTCGTGGACGCAGAGCGCTCGCGGGTCCTGGGCGTGGCCACTGACGACACAGAACTCGCTCGCTCGGCGCTGGCCGCGATGGGGGTCGAACTCGCCTGCGCGCCGTGGTCAGACAGCGCGCACCTCATCGCCGTGGGGGCGGACGCCGGACTGCTCGCGCTCGCCGGTGGCGAGCGGGTCGACGTGCTCGGGGCACTCCCAGACGCGCTCGAGCGACTGCGCGCCCAGGTGGCACGGCGCCGGGCCGCGCTCGGCGCGGAGCCGCTGGCGTCCCTGCGGGTTGACCCCGACCGGGCGGACGCCGTCGCGCCGGTCGTGTTCTGCCTGCTCGACGATGTCCCTGCGGCTCTCGCCGAGGAGCTGGATGGGCTCCTTGCGGGGCCGGGTACCGGCGTGGTGGTGCTGCTGGCCACGCCTGCGGCGGCGGAGGCGCGCTGGCAGGTGGGCGGCGACGTGTACGAGCCGAGCGGGCGGCTCGCCGGGGTCGACGAGCCGCTCCGTGCGCATGCGATCGGTGAGTCGATGAGGGCGGGTGTGTCGCGACTGTTTGCCGCCGACACAGGGGCCACCACGGTTGCGCCGTGGTGGCGCGAGCCGGCGCCGGTGGACGACAACGTGCTGGCCCTGCCCCCGCGCGTCGTGAGAGAGGGAGATCCGGTGGACATCGTCAGGCTGGTCCAGGCCACCGAACACCCGCAGGTGCTGCTGATCGGGCCCGCGGAGCTGCGCGGGGCGGCCGGCCCCGAACCGGCCCGCTCCCGCCAGCAACTGGTGGAGCTGTGCGCCTGGCTGCTGGAACACCCCGGCAGCACCGGGACCGCCATGGCTGCAGGGCTGATGGTGGCCGAGAGCACCCGCCGCTCGAACCTGAGCCGGCTGCGGGCGTGGCTGGGAACTGCTCCGGACGGTTCGGCGTACCTGCCGGATGCCTACTCCGGACGCGTGCTGCTGCACCCCGGTGTGACGTCCGACTGGCACCGGCTGCAGGTGCTGCTCGCGCCCGGTGCGAACCGGGTCGGTGACAGCACACTGGTGGCCGCGCTCGACCTGGTCCGGGGTGCTCCGCTCGCCGACGCGGCGCCCACCCAGTGGCACTGGGCGGAGGAACTGCGCACGGATGTGACCTGTGCACTGCGCGACGTCGGCGTCGTGCTCGCCGACCGGGCGCTGGAACGTGGAGATGTCGACCTGGCTCGCTGGGCCGCGTCGCGGGCGCTCGTGGTCGCTCCCGAGGACGAGCAGTTGCTCTGCGCCCGGATCCGTACCGAGCTGCGGGCCTCCAACACCGCAGAGGTGGAGCGCCTGGTGAACCACGTCACCCGGCAGGCCCGGATCCTCGGCGTCGACCTGCTGCCGGAGACCATCAGGCTGTGCCAGCAGGCGCTCGAGGGACGCGTGCGCGCCCGGGCGTAGCGTGTGGCGCGCCGCCAGTCCGGCAAGGCCGTCCTGAGGTTGACGCGCCCGGCACGCCAGCCTGCGACCCGGACGAACACTGGCGCGAAGGCACATTTGCATCAGTTGTCACAGCCGAATCAGGTTGCTGGTCAACCGCATCTTCGCGCCATTACCCTGAGAGAAACCTGAAGGGACGCGCTTGCGGATCGCCGCCGCGAACCTGATGCAGAAGAGGGTCATGCACACGTTCCGCGATCGGCCGGTCCGGATCTCCGCGCTCCGGGCATTGTTCCTCGCCCTCCTGATCTCACTGATGACGCTCGTCCTGGTGACGGTGCCGGCACCGGCCGCGGCCGCCCCCGGCGCTGGGGTATCTCTTGCGGGTGCCCCGCTGACGCGCCTGTAGAGGCCCTCCGCGAGCCCCTCTTCCGCCGCGCGATCCCGCTGGCACGCGCGGTGCCCGATGGCGTTCGCACGAGATCGTATGAATTGGTGCCTTCGGCTTGACATTATGTCAATCGACACGCGACGATCGGTATATCCACGCCCCACCACCCCAACGAGAAGGGCCAACGGATGAATCCAGAACAGAAGCACTCCTTCCTCGGGCCGCGCCGCGTGCTCGCTGCGTCGGCCGCCCTCGCGGTCGTCGCCGCGGCGGCGAGCATGCCCGCCCCTGCATATGCCGCGCCCGGGAGGCCGGATCCGGCAGACCTGGTGCGCATCGTCGAGCGGTCCGATCCGCACACGCGAACCACAGGGCGGGTCACAACGTCCCACCGGACTGTGCGCGGCGCCGGTCTCGACATGACGATCGCCGGCCGCGGCGAGGCAGTGGCTGTCGGGAACCAAGCGGTGTACAGCGGGACCGGCGTCGACTTCGTCTCGCGCGAGGTCGAGGGCGGGTTCCAGGTCGTCGCGGTGATCGGCAATGCGGGCCAGAACGCCCAGCGGTACCGCCTCCCCGGCAGATACCTCGAACTGACCGATGCGGGCTACGTCATTGTGCGCGACGGCGACCCCACGGCCGAGCCGGTCGCGATCATCGATCCGGCGTGGGCGCGTGACGCGAACGGCGCGAAGGTCTCCACCCGCTTCGAGGTGAAGGGGGACACCCTCACCCAGGTGAGCGACGTCACGGCGAACACTCCGCTCCCGGTCGTCGCTGATCCGAGGGTGCGAGCGGCGTGGTACGGCTGGTCGGTCGACTTCACTCGTGCAGAGACCCGCAAGATCGCGCAGGGCGCCAAGGCTTGCGTTGCTGTGGCCGGCCTCATCACGGTAGGGGGTGGAACGGTAGCGGCTGCGGTGGCGGCACACTGCGGAGCGCTGAGCTACTTCGCCGATCTCGCGGTCGAGAACGGGAAATGCGTGTCGCTGAAAGTCGTGGCCACCTATCTGGTTACGTGGTGGATGCCCAAGTGCTACAGGTAGTGAAAGGGGGCGACGTGATCTTCGAACTGGCGTTGTGGGCGCTGACCATTCCCGTCATCGCGTTCTACGGCTGGGCGATGTGGGTCTGGCCGAGGCTCTCGCTGCGGATCGTCGCGGCCTTCGTGTTCCTTGCGTTCTGGTTCGCCGCGCCCGCCGTCACGAGCGTGGATGTGGTGTGGCGGTTCACGATGCCCGCGATTCTGGTGCTGGCAATGCTGGCCCTGCTCATTCGTCGGCCCGCTGCAGCGAACCGGCGAGGCGCCAACAGTGGCAGCGACTGAATGGTCTATCGCCCAGGGGAAATGTGGCTCGGCCAAGATCTTCAACCCGTATGTCTGGGTCTCGGCGCACTGCGGCGCGGTCGCCACGTACCTTGTAACGTGGTGGATGCCGAAGTGCTACAAATAGCGAGGGAGAATAGGTGGTTTCCGAACTGATTCTCTGGGTGCTGACGGTCCCCATCGCGGGATTCTACTGGTGGGCAATGTGGGGCCGGCCGAAACTTTCGACGCGAATCATCGCGGCCGTGGTGTTCTTCACCTTCTGGCTCGCGGCCCGAGCAGTCGTCGGCGTCGATGTGGTGTGGCGCTATGCCATGCCGTCCCTCGTGGCCCTCGTCATGCTCGGCATGATCATTCGTCCGACCCTGGGCGCGAAGCCGCGCGGCGTGGACGGCGCCGATACCTGAGTGAGGGGGCGAGAGCGTCTGCGAGTGGGCCAGAACGAGAATCATGCGGATTGCCAAGTACTGCAACTGATTCGGAGGTGAGTAGCATGGCGCTACTGCTTTGGGTAATCATGCTGGGATATGCAGCAGTCGACTGGGTGCTCGTCTGGAAAGGGGCGCCCCGATGGGTTTCGATGACCCTGGCCGTGGCGGATGCAGCCTTCATCGTCTGGGTGGTTGCGACCCAGTTCGCTGTCGTCACCGTGGGGTGGCTCATCACCACGATGGCGCTGTCGCTCGCGATCTCCTTCTGGTCGGATTCCCGCGCCCGCCGGAAGCAGTCGGAGCCGCGGCCCGCCGCGGGCTGAGCCGCTCGGCCGACGGAGGACCGATCGAGCGAGTCGCCACAGGTCGGAGCCGGTCGGAGGCTCCGGACGCGGGAAGTCCGCTCGATTGAAGGGGTGGACCGGGTCGGGGGAAGGCCCCCGCCCGGTCCACGCCCTGAGGTGAGGGGCGGCTTCGCTCAAGGTCATGGCTGGCTACGACTGACATGGTGGATGCCGAAGTGCTACCGGTAAGGCGGAAGAGTGACTTCTGGATCTTGCGACTGAATGGTCTGGAGCCCAGGGGAAATGTGGCTCGGCCAAGGTCTTCAGCCCGTTGAGGGAACGAGTGCGTCCGGGGCTGACGGCCTGGTGCTGACCGGGTGTGAAGCGGCGCGGGTGAACGAAGCCGACACCTGATCAGGCGGGTTGTCGCCCGTCGGAGCCGGTCAGAGGCTCCGGACGCGGGTGGTCCGCCCGGGTGAAGGACGGGTGGGCGGGGCGGGACCGTTTCCGACCCGGCCCACTCCCGGTGGGCAGTTGCCGCACCACCCCTCCCGGCGAACGCCGTGTCTGAATAAGCTGCGGCCGTGCCGAACCCAGGCCCGCCCCGGCGTCCGTTGGGGCCCGCGGTGTGGGTCGGCGTCGTGGTGACCACCCTGCTGCTGGCCACCGGCACGCTCGGCCAGCCCGTCGCCTTCCCGGTCTCCGGCGCGGCCGGCTGGCTGCCCGCCGACGGCAGTCGGCAGCGCTACGCCGGACCCACCGGCACCGTCGCCACCGAGTGGGCCCTCGACCGGGCGGTCGGACTGGTCGGTTCGGGGCCGCCCGCCTTCTCCACCTGGCTGGGCCTGACCTCGCTCGACTGGACGACGGTCGCCGTCGCGCGGCTCGCCGCGGTCGCGTCCGACTCCACCGGACTGGTCACCGGCCGCACCGACACCCTGTTCAGCGTGGCCCGCGACGGTGTCCGTACGGAGGCCGAGGCGCCCTCGTCCGGTCCCGCCCGGATCTACCTGCCCGGCCGGCTCGACCTACCTGAGCGCCTGTTCGCCGGGAACACCTGGACTTCACACGGCGTCGTGGCCGTGCCGGACGCGGACGCCACCACGCGCAGCGCCTACCGCGCCGACTACACCGCAGCCCCGCCGGACGACCCGGCGCCCGGCTGCGTGGTCGTGACCATGCGGCTACGGGTGGACGGACAGCCGGACGCGATCACCCGCCGAACCTGGTGCCGGGGCGCAGGGCTCCGCGACTACTCCGACGCCACGGGCGCCTGGCAGGCCACCACCGCGGGCCCGCCAGTGACCGCGCCACCGGAGGCCGGCTTCGACTGGGGCAGCGCCGACCGGCTCGCCTTCACGCCCCGCGCCGTCAACCAGACCGGCATCGGGATCGCCCAGGTCAGCCCCGTGGCCGCGCCCGGCCTGCTCCCTGAGGGCGGCGTCGTGTTCGCCGGCAGTGTGGTCGGCGACACGCTCGCCCTCGACACCACATCCGACCCGCCGCCCGTGGCCTGGCGTGCACGGGCCGGCGGGCACAACACCACAGCCGCCACCCTGGGCGGCCTCACCGTTGTCGCCACCAGCTCCCGTGAGCTGGTCGGCTACGGCCCGTCCGGGCAGTGGCTGTGGCAGCAGCGGCTTGGCGACCTGGCCGTTGTCGCCCCCACCCGGCTGGACGACCTGCTGGTGGTCGCCACCCTCGACGGGGCGATCACCGCCTTCGACCTGGCCACCGGGGAACCGCGGTGGCGCCGGACCACGCCGGCCGAGGTACGGGTGGCACCGGTCGTCGCCGCCGGGCGGGTGCTCGTGGTCGACCAGTCCGGCCGGCTCACCTGCCTGGATGCCACCGGTGCCGAGCAGTGGACGGCCGACGTCGGCAGGATCGAGCACTTTGGGGTCAGCGCCAGCGGCGCGCCGGTCGTCGTGCTGCCGTCCTCGGACGGGCCGCACGTGCAGGGGCTCGCGCTGGCCGATGGCAGCCGGGCCTGGCGGGTGCGCGAGAGCGTCACGACCCACGACCTCGTGGTGCTCGACACGGCCGTGTTGCTGCGCGACGACGACGAGACGGTCGCGCTCGACCCGGCCACCGGCGCTCAGCGCTGGAACTGGCGCGGCGATCGCACCTACGCCGGGATCGGCGGCGGGGACCGGGCCCTGCTGCTCGCGTCCGACCGACTGGTGCTGCTCGACGGGAACGGCCGGCGGGTGCACGAGTGGCCCGTCGCGATCGGAGACGTCACCTCCACCACGCCCTACCTCGCGGCGGCCGGGGGCCGCGTCCTGGTGTACGGGCCGAAGGGGCTCGCGCTGGGGGTGCCTCGATGAGCGTGCGCACCGAGATCGCCGCCGCCGTCCGCGACGTGCTCCGGATCACCTTCGTCGATCCCGTGCGGCAAGGGCGTCCCCGACCCCGGGACTGGCCGCGCGGCCTGCCGGAGGTCGGTGCTGCCGCGGCGGTCCTGTTCGTCCTGCTCGGGCTGGTGATCCTGTTCGCGGCGCCGTTGCGCCAGGTCGGTGAGCTGGCCTCGTCACCCAGCACCGCTGCCACGCTGCCCGCCCTCACGGTGCCGCTGCTGCTCACCGGGGTGCTGTTCTCCTTCGTCCTGGCCGGAACCGCCGCGCTGCGTGCCTCCTGGTGGCTGCGGCTCACCCTGCTGCTGCTCGGCGCGGCAGCCGTCTTCTTCTTCACCGCCCGGTTGTGGATCGACCCGCTGCTCGCCGTCGTGCCGGTCACCTTCTACCTCGCGCTGGTCGTGTTTACGTTCGTCCGCGCCCGGCGTCCCTACGCCTGGTGGGAGCTGGTCGTCGTCGCGGGCCTGCTGCTCGGCGCGACCATGCTGCCGTGGCTCCTGCCCGCCGGTGGTCTCGGTGGGGACATGGACCTGCGCACGGTCGCCCTGGAGGGCTCCCTGGTCAGCCTGCAGCCGCTGATCCTTCCGGCGATGATGGTGGCGGGCAGCGCACCCGCCCAGATCGTCGTCACCGGCGCGCAGGCTGCTGCCTCCCCGCCGGTCGGGCTCGGCGTGTTCTGGACGGGCTTCGCCGTCGCCCTCGCCTGGCTGGTCGTCGCCACTGCGCTGGGTGCGGGGACGGACGACTACACGCTCTCCGCGCTCGTTGCCGCCCTGATCGCGCTGCTCGCGGTCACCGCGCTCGTAGGCTTCCTGCTGTGGCGGGGCGACCGCCGGGCGCCGCCCGAGCCCGCCCACTACCCGGAGGTCTGGGGCGGCTGGCTCTACCCGCTGGCCGTGGCGATGGTCGCGGTCACCGCCCTGACCATCCCGGTCACCATCGTGCGCGCCTTGGCCGCGATGCTCGGCCTGGCCGGCCTGGCCGGCGTGCTCGACACCGGCATGAACCTGTTCCTGGACAACAACCCCGGAGTGCTCGGACGCGGCCTGCTCGGCCTGGTCGTGCTGGTGGCGGCCGTACGGTTTGCCGGGCGCTCGCGGATGGTCGAGGCGGTCGCGCTCGGCGGGTTCGCCGTCCTCGTCCTCCTGGACGCTGTCGGGCTCGTGCCCGGCCTGCAGTTCCTGCACGACCGGAGCACCGCGGCGATGGGCCTGCTGGCGTCGGTCGTGGCCCTGGTCGCGGCCGCGGTGTCGGCGATCCGGCGGCGTTTCGGCCGTGACCGCGCGGCCGGGGTGTTGACCGTGCTGCTGCTGGCGGTGCTCTACCCGCACCGCGACCTGATCTCCGACCCGCTCAGCACGGTGCTCGCGTCCACGGGCGCCGTGGTGCTGGTGTTCGGGCTGGCATGGCGGGTGTTCACCGAGGCCGAGGTCACCAACCAGGGTTCCCGGCGCTACCCGCGCTCCACCCGCGTCCTGCTGTTCCTCGCGAACGCGCTGTTCGCCACTACCGGCGTGGCCTTCGTGGCGTTGTCGCGCGGGCTGGGCACGAACGCGGACCCGACCGTGTGGGCCGAGCTCGGGGACGCCACGCTGGGCGACCCGCTCTACGTTGCCGGCCTGGTCGCCGGGCTGTGGCTGGTGCTGCAGCCCGGTTCAGGGCGCGAGGGGGTCTAGCAGCGACGGCTCGTCCCTCCGGGCGGCGAGCCAGCTGTTCCGGTAGTCCCGCAGGATCGCCGGCCAGTCGGTCTGCACCGCATCCACCCCGAGCGCGAGGATGGGGCCGTACGCAGCCTCGGGCGAGGTGGAGATGGCCAGTTCGTCGTCCAGCCCGCCGAACAGCGGGATCCCCGTGGTCAGGGTGACCGCGTTCACGAACACGAACACTCCCAGGTCCTGGAACTCCTCGATCACTGACGGCGAGAACCACGGATGCTGGCGGGTGTCGGTGATGAGTTCGACGCCGACGGTGTTCAGCTCGGGATCGTTCACCACCCGGTACACATCCTCCGGAGTGGAGCAGATCGGAACGAAGGGGAACTTCACGTCGAACGCGCGCAGCCGGTCCAGCGCTGCCTCCTCCCAGGCCGGGCACTTCATCAGCAGTTGGTGGGCCATGTACAGCCCGTCGAGCGCCTTCAGCAGGTTCGGCCACCGCCACCACGAGCGATCGATGTTGAACAGCGCCCTGGTGTCCTTGAAGTTGCGCAACACGGGCAGCAGGCGCTCGACGTGAGCGGTCCGTCCGGGCCGGTCGACCCAGATGTACGGCGCCCGGTCGACCTCGGCAGAACTCAGCGTCTGCAGGTTGGCGTCGAAGCCGAGCATCTCGGCCTCGCACCCGTCGTGGAAAAGGTAGAACTCGCCGTCCCGGGACGCCGAGACGTCCAGCTCCACCATGCCTGCGCCCTGCAGTTGCGCCGCCCGGATGCTGAGCTCGGTGTTCACGGCAACGCTGCCCCCGGCACTGCCGCGGTGCGCCACGATCAGGACCTTCTCGGTCTCGATGACGTCATTGATGAGTGCGTTCATGGCAGCGAACCGGGGCTGGCCGAACATCACACCTCCACGAGAAACATGCCGACCTCGTCGTCGGCACATTCCCGATCGTACCCACCCCTGCGTCCGCCTATTCGGGTTCGGCAATGGCCCTACTTCCGAAGTGGAAGGATGGTCCAAGCTGGACCCGACGACGAGGCGGGGCGAGCTGGTTCGCGTCCACCAAGGAGGAAGGGTGGCGCGAAGCGCGAGAGCAAAGGAGTGTCATGGCCGAATTCCGCTACGAGGACATGCTGCCGACCGGGGAGGACACCACCCCCTACCGGCTGCTCACCACCGAGGGCGTGGAGACCGTCGAGGGACCGGACGGACGCACGTTCCTGAAGGTGGCCCCCGAGGCGCTGGAGCTCCTCGCCGAGACCGCGATGCACGACATCGCGCACTACCTGCGTCCGGCCCACCTGGCCCAGCTGCGCACGATCCTCGACGATCCCGAGGCGAGCCCGAACGACAAGTTCGTTGCCCTCGACCTGATGAAGAACGCCAACATCGCCGCGGGCGGTGTGCTGCCGATGTGCCAGGACACCGGCACCGCGATCATCATGGGCAAGCGCGGCCAGCAGGTGCTCAGCGAGGGAACCGACGAGCTGCCACTGAGCCGGGGCGTCTTCGACGCCTACACCAAGCTGAACCTGCGCTACTCCCAGAACGCACCGCTGACCATGTGGGAGGAGAAGAACACCGGCTCCAACCTGCCCGCCCAGATCGAGCTGTACGCCGACACCGCACCCGGGCACGAGAACACCTACAAGTTCTTGTTCATGGCCAAGGGCGGCGGTTCGGCGAACAAGAGCTACCTGTACCAGGAGACGAAGGCGATCCTGAACCCGGCGTCGATGATGAAGTTCCTCGACGAGAAGATCCGCTCGCTCGGCACGGCCGCCTGTCCTCCCTACCACCTGGCGATCGTGGTCGGCGGCACCTCGGCGGAGTTCGCGATGAAGACGGCGAAGTACGCTTCGGCGAAGTATCTCGACTCCCTGCCCACCGAAGGCTCCATGAGCGCGCACGGGTTCCGTGACACCGAGCTCGAGGCACAGGTGCTGGAGCTGACCCGGCAGATGGGCATCGGCGCGCAGTTCGGCGGCAAGTACTTCTGTCACGACGTGAGGGTGGTGCGGCTGCCGCGGCACGGCGCGTCCCTGCCGGTGGCGATCGCGGTGTCCTGCTCCGCCGACCGCCAGTGCCTCGGCAAGATCACCCCCGAGGGCGTGTTCATCGAGCAACTCGAGACCGAGCCCGCGCACTTCATGCCCGAGACCACCGACGAGCACCTCGAGGGCGGCGACGTCGTCGAGATCGACCTGGGCCGGCCGATGCCGGAGATCCTGGCCGAGCTGAGCAAGTACCCGGTGAAGACCCGGCTGTCGCTGAACGGCACCGTGATCGTGGGACGCGACATCGCGCACGCCAAGATCAAGGAGCGTCTGGACGCCGGTGAGGAGATGCCGCAGTACCTGAAGGACCACCCGGTCTACTACGCCGGCCCGGCCAAGACCCCCGAAGGGATGGCGTCCGGCTCCTTCGGGCCGACCACCGCGGGCCGGATGGACTCCTACGTCGACCAGTTCCAGGCCGCAGGCGGCTCGATGATCATGCTGGCGAAGGGCAACCGGTCGAAGGCGGTCACCGACGCCTGCCAGGCGCACGGCGGGTTCTACCTCGGCTCGATCGGCGGCCCGGCCGCCCGGCTCGCCCAGGACTGCATCACCAGCGTCGAGCTGCTGGAGTACCCCGAGCTCGGCATGGAGGCGATCTGGAAGATCGAGGTGAAGGACTTCCCGGCGTTCATCGTGGTGGACGACAAGGGCAACGACTTCTTCGCCGACGTCAGCCGTCCGACCGTGCTGCACCTTCAGGGGCCGGCCAGGTCCTGACCTGGCCGGAAAGAGAACCGTCCCCTTATCGGCCAGGCTGGACGGAAAGGGGACGGTTCTCTTTTCGGCCACCGGGTTGATCGGGGTGCGATGACTGGATCGGGAACCGACGTCGACCGGCTGGGCGTCGATGACCTGATGTCGCTGTCCGGCGACCACGGCACGGTGCCGATGCAGGTGGGCGGCGTGCTCTGGTTCGGTCCGGATGCGCCCGGTGTCGCGGACCTCACCGGCCATCTGGCTGGACGGCTGCCCGCCGCGCCACGGCTGCGCCAGGTGCTCACTCGCCCGCCGTTCGGGTGTGGGCGCCCGGTGTGGGTGGACGACCCGCGCTTCGCGCTGGAGGAACACCTCCGGGTCGCCGAGGTGTCCGACTCCAGGGAGGTCGACCGGGTCGCACTGGCCCTGCTGGCCGGCCGGCTGCCCCGGGATCGCCCGCTGTGGGCGGGCCGGATCGTGACCGGGCCGGACGGCACGGTGCTGGCCCTCGTGCTGGTGATGCACCACGTGCTGGCCGACGGACTGGCGGCGCTGGCGCTGCTCGCAACCCTGGCCGACGGGCCCGCACCGGCAGCGGACGGCTTCCCGCAGCCCGGACCCACCCGTCGGGAACTCGCCACGGACAACGTGCGGGGACGCCTGCGGGCGCTGCGCGGGCTGCCCGGGGCGGCGCTGCACCTGGTGCTGGCGGGCCGGATGATCACCGCCGGCGGACGCGCACCACGGACGAGCCTGAACCAGCCCACCGGAACCCGTCGCACGCTCGGCACCGTCACCGCTGAGCTCCGGGACGTCCGGAGCGGAGCCCACGCCTCCGGCGGCACGGTGAACGATGCAGCGCTGGCCGTGACGACCGGGGCACTGCACGCGCTGCTCGAGGGCCGGGGGGAGAGCGTGGACGAGCTGGTGGTGTCGGTGCCGTTCGCGTACCGCCTGCCCGGTCAGGTCACGGGCAACGCCAGCGCGGTGATGCCGCTGCGGCTGCCGGCCTCCGGAGACCTCGCCGCGCGGATCCGCGCCATCGCGGAGGTCACCCGGGCCGCCAAGCGACGTCCGCGCACCCTGTCGAACACCCTGCTGCGGCCGGGCTTCGGGCTGCTCGTCCGGCTCGGGCTGTTCCGCCGGTTCATCGACTCCCAGCGCATGGTGAACCTGGTGGTGACCAACGTGCGCGGTCCGGTCGAGCCGTTGTTCATCGCCGGCCGGCCGGTGCGGCGCATCGTCCCGCTCACCTCGGCCACCGGCAACCTGACCGTGGTGCTGGCGGTCCTCTCCTACGCGGGAGAGCTGACGATCACGGCGATCGCGGACGCGGACGCCGTCCCCGACTTCAGGGAGCTCCTCACCGCGCTCGGCGCGGAGCTGGCGCGGCTGTCCTGACGGCAGTGCCTGGCGTTTCCGGGACCGACGACGAGGCGCAGCCGGCGATCGGCCGGCCACCCTCCTGCGTCCTCGCGGCCGTATCCGGCTGCCCCTCAGCTGTAGCGGACGGGAGCGCTGTGGTCGCGGATCAGGTCGTCGATCCAGGTATCGAAGGAGCGCACGACGCCGGCGTTCGTGGTCACCTGGGTCAGTTCGTCGTTCATGCCCTGGCCCGGCATGTCGGCGAGGGCGCGTCCGCTCAGGTTGTGGGTGCCCACCAGCGCCGTCCGCACGCGCCGGCCGGCCGCGTCCCAGCCGTCGATGGTGGTGACCTTCAGGTGCAGGATCGTTCCCTGCGTGGAGCGCAGGTCGATGCGCCCCGAGCCGGGTTTGGTCAGCGCCTGCTGGACGTCCTTCGAGAAGCCGCGCATGTGGCCGATCAGGAGCACCCGGCAGCCGTCGGCCTGCAGTTGGCGCAGCCTCGTGACCAGGTAGCCCCGCTCGCTGCGGAACAGCAGCTGGGCGAGCCGGACGGTGGTTCGCCCGGTGCCGTGCCGGCAGGACACGTCGCCGAGGAACCGGAGTACGGGGTCGTTGGCGGCTCCGCCCTCGGGGAGGGGGTAGGCCTGCACCACCGAGGTGGCGGTCGTGGCGCTGCGTCCGAGCTGTGCCGGGTCGTTGACGCTGTGGCTGAGGAGGTCGAACTGGGCAGCCAGGAAGTCGTACAGCTGCTGGTCGCCCCGCGTGATCAGCGCCGCGTTGGCCTGGTCGCGGCCGTCCGCGTTGGTGAAGTTGCCGGAGGACACCCAGACCACCGGCTGCCTGCCGCGTCCCGAGGTGAGCAGGAACTTGGAGTGCATGCGGACGTCGCCACCACGCACCACGACCCACGAGCGGGCTGACCTTCGGGTGCCCAGCGCAGCCCGGAGCCGCCGCACCTGGGGCTTGTTCGCGATCACAGCGTTGAGCACCACGTGGACGTGGACGCCGCGCTGGTGCGCCCGGATGAAGGCGTCCGTGGCTTCGGGAGAGGTCAGGCTGAAGATCGCCACGAGGATCGTCTGGCCCTTGGCGGTTGCGTTGATGATGGAGAGGGCCGATTCGACCACGGCGTGGACGCGGTGCTGGTTCCGCGACCAGGGGTCGCCGAAGACCACCTTCTGGGTGGCGGCCCGTGGCGGGGTGGTTGTCGAGGCGCTCGGTGTCGGCGTCGCCGCTGCCGTGGTGGATGGAGCCGGCGACGGTACCGGCGCCGCGTCACCGGTACCGGAGCAGCCGGCGAGGATCAGGCACGCGGCGACGGCCGATCCGATGAACCGTGTCACGCGAGCGCGGCGTGCGACTCGACGACACGTGTGTGTCCCGTCGCGTCCCACCTGTGCCTCCCACCGCCCACCCTAGATGACGGGCCGGCAGGTGCGGGCGGCTCACGGTCGCGCGATCACGGTCACGCCGCTCAGGCCGTTGTACTGCCTCGCCTGCGAGCTGGTGAGCTTCACCTTTGTGGATGACACCTTCCTCCAGGTGCCTGACTTCCACACGGACTTCACGATGGTGCCCTTCCAGTACTTCCCGCTACGAAACAGTTCGAAATCGCGGACGTAGCGCTTGTGGTGCCAGGTCGTGAACCGGTAGCCGAAACGGGCCCAGTCGAGACTGGCGAGGTACCAGTCGTAGCTGCCCTTGATCAGCGACTTCGGTGCCTTCTCGAAGACCAGTCCACCGTCGCGCCAGGTCAGCACCCGGAACATCACGCCGTCGCCGCCGGAGGTGAGCAGCAGCAGCTCGTACCCCGGCGTTCGGTCGAGTCTCGCCGCGCCGTACCAGGGCTCGACACCCCAGTCGTCGTCGATCGTCGAGGTGAGCTGCACTACGTCGTCCTGCCCGGCCGACGTGACCACGTTCACCACGAAGGAGTCCGCACCGTTCTGCTCCACCGTGACCGTGTCGGGCGCAGCGTCGCCGTCCACGTCGATGGAGACGACGCGGGTGGCCACGTCCGCCGGCAGGGCGCGCGGGACGGCCGCAGCGGCCCGGGCGGAGGGGACCAGGAGCCCGCCCGCGATGGCGAGTGCACTGCCGAGCACGATGAGCTTCACGGTTCGCATGGATCCTCCCAGGTTCGTCTGCACGTCTGAGCTGGACCCCTGCCGCCTGATACCCACCGACTCCCCTCGCAGAGTGGCCAGTAGAGGCCGACTACGGCCTCTACTGGCCATCTTGCAGAGGGGTGCGGCCGAGAATTCCTCGGACACCGGAATTTCGGACCGCTCGGCTGGCTAACCTGTGACCGCTCGAAGGCACACCACACGAAGGAACGTTCAATGGCGAAGGTCACCTTCTTCAGTGGGCAGCAACTGCCGCTGGAGATGCACAAGGTACGGATCATCCAGAAGCTCACCCTCCACCCCATCGAGGAGCGCCGCCGGGCGATGGCGGAGGCGGGCTACAACACGTTCCTGCTGCAGAACGCGGACGTGTTCCTCGACATGCTCACCGACTCCGGCGTGAACGCGATGAGCGATCAGCAGCAGGCGGCGATGCTGATCGCGGACGACGCGTACGCCGGCTCGGCGACCTTCACCCGGCTGCACCGGAAACTCGTCGAGGTGTTCGGCATGGACTGGTTCCTGCCCACACACCAGGGCCGTGCGGCCGAGCACATCCTGGCCCAGGCGCTCGTGCAGCCGGGCACGTTCGTGCCGATGAACTACCACTTCACCACCTCGAAGGCCCACGTGACCGCGCGGGGCGGCGAGGTGAGAGAACTGATCACTGCTGCGGGCCTGGAGGTGACCAGCGACAACCAGTTCAAGGGCGACTTCGACGTCTCCGCGCTGCGGGCGCTGATCGCGGAGCAGGGAGCGGAGGCGATCGCCTACGTCCGGGTCGAGGCCGGCACCAACCTGATCGGCGGCCAGCCGCTGAGCCTGGCGAACTTCCGCGAGACCACAGCGGTCGCCCGCGAGCACGGCATCCTGACCGTGCTGGACGCGTCCCTGCTGGCCGACAACCTGCACTTCAACAAGACCCGCGAGGAGCAGTGCCGGGACATGACGATCCCGGAGATCACACGGGCGATCGCGGACTGCTTCGACATCATCTACTTCTCCGCCCGCAAGCTGGGTTTCGGCCGCGGCGGCGGCATCTGCATCCGCGACGAGGCGCTGTACAAGCAGATGCGCGGCCTCGTGCCGATGTACGAGGGCTTCCTCACCTACGGCGGCATGTCGGTTCGGGAGATGGAGGCGATCACGGTCGGCCTGGACGAGACCATGGACGAGGACATGATCAACCAGGGTCCGCAGTTCATCGAGCACATGGTCGCCGAACTCGACGCCCGCGGCATCCCGGTGATCACCCCCGCCGGCGGGCTCGGCGCCCACCTGGACGCGATGCGGTTCCTGCCGCACGTGCCCCAGCAGCAGTACCCGGCCGGAGCGCTCGCGTCAGCCCTCTACGTCGCTTCGGGCGTGCGGGGCATGGAGCGCGGCACTCTGAGTGAGCAGCGCGACGCTGACGGCATCGAACCGATGGCGAACATGGAGCTCGTCCGGCTGGCCCTGCCGCGCCGGGTGTTCACGCTCAGCCAGGTGAACTACGCGATTGACCGGATCGGCTGGCTGTTCGAGCACCGGGACCTCGTCGGGGGGCTGCGGTTCGTCGAGGAGCCCGAGATCCTGCGGTTCTTCTACGGCCGGCTGGAGCCGATCGGCGGCTGGGTGGACGACCTGCTGGCGGCCTTCCGGGCCGACCTGGGCGACAGCCTCTGAGCCGGCCCGGATCGGGAGGGTTCCGGCTGCTCCGGTCTCCGACCGGCGCGGCCTGCCCGGAGCTCAGCCGCGCTGATCGATCGGGACGAACGGACGCTCCACCTCGCCCACGTACACCTGGCGCGGTCGGTTGATCTTGGTGGCCGGGTCGTTGAACTGCTCGCGCCAGTGGGCGATCCAGCCGGGCAGCCGGCCGAGGGCGAACAGGACGGTGAACATGTTCTGCGGGAAGCCCATCGCCTGGTAGATCAGGCCGGTGTAGAAGTCCACGTTCGGGTAGAGCTTGCGCTCCTGGAAGTAGGGGTCGCTCAGCGCCGCGTCCTCGAGCTCGAGCGCCAGGTCGAGCAGCTCGTCCTGGGTGCCGGAGCGGGTGCGCAGGATGGAGTCGGCGTGCTTCTTCACGATCGCGGCGCGCGGGTCGTAGTTCTTGTAGATCCGGTGGCCGAAGCCCATCAACTTGGTGGTGTCCTTCCGGTCCTTCACCTTGTTGATGTAGGAGTGGACGTCGCCGCCCTCGTCCCGGATGCCCTTCAGCATCTCGAGCACGGCCTGGTTCGCGCCGCCGTGCAGCGGGCCGGAAAGGGCGCTCACTCCCGCGGCGATGGACACGTAGATGTTGGCTCCTGAGGAGCCGACCATGCGGACCGTCGAGGTGGAGCAGTTCTGCTCGTGGTCGGCGTGCAGGATCAGCAGCACGTCGAGCGCACGGGTGATGTCGTCGTCGAACGGGTAGGGCCCGGTAGGCAGGCCGAACGACATCCGCAGGAAGTTCTCGATGTAGCTCAGGGTCTCGTCGGCGTACAGGAACGGCTGGCCGACGGAGTTCTTGTAGCCGTAGGCGGCCAGGGTGGGCACTGAGCCGAGCAAGATGTGGGTGGCCCGGTCGAGGTCGAAGGCGTCCTCGCCGTAGCGCGAGACGGCGAAGGTGGACAGCGCGTTGATCGATGCGGACAGGACCGGCATCGGGTGCGACTTGCGGGGCATGGTGCGGAACATCTCCCGCATCCGCTCGTCGATCACGTGGTATTTCGCGATGCTGGCGGAGAACTCGTCCAGCTGGGCCCGCGTGGGCAACTCGCCGTACAGCACGAGGTAGGCCACCTCGAGGAAGGTGGTCTGCTCCGCCAGCTGTTCGATCGGGTAGCCGCGGTAGCGCAGGATGCCGGCGTCGCCGTCGATGAACGTGATCGCAGAGCAGCAGGACGCGGTGTTGGCGAACCCCACATCGAGCGTCGTGTCGCCGGTCGCGCCCAGCAGCTTGGCGATGTCGTAGCCGTTGTTGCCCTGGCTGGCGGGCACGAGGGGCAGGTCCAGACGCACGTCATCGTGGCTGAAGGTCGCGTTGGTCAATGCATCCTCCGTTGGGTTCGACGAACGGCGCTCCTGTGCGCCGCCCTGGCGAGTGTGCTGTCACCCTACCCCCGACCACCGCATACCCGGGAGGGTTGTTTCGCCGCGTGCTGAATGGGGTAGTTGACGTATCAACTTTCGGCGCCTATGCTTTTAGTTGAGACTTCAACTAACGGAGGAACCCCAATGAGTACAGCCACCGTCGCTCGGGTGCAGGACCTGACCGGCACCTACACGCTCGACCCGTCGCACTCCCGGATCGGCTTCGTCGCTCGCCACGCGATGATCGCCAAGGTCCGCGGCGCCTTCAACGAGGTCAGCGGCACCGCCACCATCGACGGCGCGAACCCGTCCGCCTCGAGCCTCGAGGTCACCATCCAGGCCGGGAGCGTCGACACCCGCGACGCCAACCGCGACGGCCACCTGACCAGCCCCGACTTCTTCGACGTCGCCACCTACCCGACGATCACCTTCGTCGCCACCGGCTTCGAGATCACAGCGGACGACACGGTCGAGGTGACCGGCAACCTCACCATCAAGGACGTGACCAGGCCCGTCACCGTGCCGTTCGAGTTCGGTGGCGCGGCCACCGACCCGTTCGGCAACCACCGGATCGGCTTCGAGGGCCAGGTCAGCGTGAACCGCAAGGACTGGGGCCTGACCTGGAACGCCGCCCTGGAGACCGGCGGCGTGCTGGTCTCTGACAAGGTCACCCTCGAGTTCGAGGTGTCGGCCGTCCAGGCCTGAGCCTGAACGCAGGGCGGGCCCACCTCCTGGGGTGGTGGGCCCGCCCTCCTGCGTCCGCGTCCGCGCCGCATCCGGAGATCTTCGCAAAAACCGCTGCGACGGGCGTACGCGCCACTAGGGTGCTTTGGACGGTCGGCAGGGAGGATGCAGGGCTCGGTGATGGGCGTAGCGAGGGCACGTCGATGGGACCGTTCGCTGTTCTGGGGCTTCATGATCTGTCTGGCCCTGGTCCGCGCCGGCCACACGGACGAGCGCGACCCCTACTGGCAGGTCCGCGCCGGCATGGAGAACCTCGCTGGCGTGCCACTGGTGCGGCCCGATACCTGGTCATGGTCAGGGGTTGGGGGAGACTGGTACCCGAATTCGCCCCTGTGGAACCTGCTCCTCGCCGGCTGCTACCAGTGGGCGGGCGTCTGGGGTGTCTTCGCCCTCTCCGCCGTCACCATCCTCCTGCTGGTCCTGCTGGTTGCGAGCATCGCGCAGAGGCTGGGAGCGCTGCCGTTGCCCGGACTGATTGGCGCACTGGTGGTGTTCTCCGCCGCATTCCCGATGCTCAACGCGCGCGCGACCCTCGCCGTTCAGGTGCTTCTTCTCGTCGCCGTCCAGGTAGTGCTGGTGCTCAGCGACCGAGCCACCGGGATGCGGACGGGGCCCCTTGTCTGGATCGTCCTGGCTGCTGCGTTCGGTCTCTCGGTCCTCGGTAACTGGGTGCACCTCTCTTTCCTGGTGCTCGCGCCGGGCCTGGCTGTGGTCTGGGCAGTCGTCTGGCTGCTCACGCCGGGTCTGGCTGGGCGGCATCGCTGGGCACTCGCTCTTGCGGGAGGCGCGGGCTGGATGCTGGGCTGGTTGATGACTCCCTACGGAGTGGCAACTGGTTTGGACCGGTCGCGGGCGGTCCAGGCTGCGTGCGCCGGCCTCATCCTCGAGTGGAGTTCGCCGTTCGCCGCGGTGGTGCCCCGGCAGTTCGTCCTGATCCTCGGTGCCGCCGTGGTCATCGCCGCACTGTCGGCCTGGTGGCTGTACCGGAGGTGGCGTTCCGGCAGCGACCTGCGGGAACTGGCCGCGCTCTCGATGATCGGGGTGCCCGCTGCGGTCGCTGGCCTGTTCATGCTCCGCTTCCTGGGGATCGCACTCCTCGTGCTGGCGCCGGTCGTCGTCGCGGCCGCCACCCGTGCGGTCGACCTGCTGCGAGACCGGACGAGGACAGCGCCATGGAAGGCGACCGTGCGGGCCAAGCTCCATGAACTCACGTCCGGGGGATATTGGCGCGTGGTGTTGACTTCTGTGCTCATCGTGCTCTCGCCGGGCGTGGTGTTCCTCGCCGCGCAGCACGGTGCGCCTGCCGAGGGAGCAGTCGTCGATCGCTTGACGGCCGGTTGCCACCTGTTCTCCGGCCCGGGCACGGGCGGCACCGTCGCCCTGTTCCGGCCAGACGTGCCGGTGTGGATCGACGGGCGATCGGACTTCTTCGGCAGGACCGTGATCGAGCGCACGTACGACTACTTCGCGGGCCGGACGATCGACGTGGTGCCGGCGGGCACGACATGTGTGATCCTCGAACCGGACGCCGTCGGGGCGGCCATCAGGGGCCGGTTGTCCGCCTCGCCACAGTGGCGACTCGAGACCACCGGCTCGGGCTTCGAGTTGTGGCTGCCGACCGCGGGCAGGGGCTGAGCGAGCGGGCCTGTCGTCAGTGGACCGCCACGGACGCGTCCGCCGTCGCCTCGGCCAGCACCGCGACCAGCGCGTCCAGGCCGAGATCGAGCTCTTCGCGCGTGATCACCAGGGGCGGCGCCATCCGGATGGTCTGGCCGTGGGTGTCCTTCGCGATGACCCCCCGGCCCAGGAGACGCTCGCAGATCTCGCGGCCCGTGCCCAGCGCCGGGTCGATGTCGATTCCCGCCCACAGACCCACGCCGCGCACCTCGGTGACCCCGTGCCCGACCAGCTCCGCCAGCCGCCCGTGCAGATAGGCGCCCAGCTCACGTGAGCGGGCCTGCATCTCGCCGGTCTCCAGCAGCTTCACCACCGCGAGGCCCACGGCCGCACCGAGCGGGTTGCCGCCGAAGGTCGAGCCGTGCTGGCCGGGACGCAACAGGCCCAGGACGTCGGCATTGCCCACCACGGCCGAGACCGGCACGACGCCACCACCCAGCGCCTTGCCGAGAAGGTAGAGGTCGGGCACGACGCCGACCTGCTCGCAGTAGAAGGTGGTCCCGGTTCGGCCGAGGCCGGACTGGATCTCGTCGGCGATCATCAGCAGGTTGTGCCGATCGGCGATGGCCCGGACGCCGGGCAGGAACTCCGGCGGGGGGGTGATCACACCCGCCTCGCCCTGGATCGGCTCGACCAGGATGGCGACGGTGTCGGCGTCCACCGCCCGCTCCATCGCCTCCAGGTCGCCGTAGGGCACGGTCACGAAGCCGGGGGTGAACGGCCCGTAGCTGTTGGTGGCGTCCTCGTCGGAGGAGAAGGAGATCACGCTGATCGTGCGGCCGTGGAAGTTCCCCTCCATCACGATGATGTTCGCCCGGTCCTCGGGCACGCCCTTCACCTCGTAGCCCCACTTGCGGGCGAGTTTGAGAGACGACTCCACGGCTTCCACGCCGGTGTTCATCGGCAGCACCATGTCCTTGTCGCAGAGCTTCGCGAGCGCCTCGACGAACGGGCCGTAGGTTGCCGAGTACACCGCGCGGGAGGTGATCGACACCCGGCCGAGCTGCTCGGTGGCCACCCGGACCAGGTCGGGGTTGGAGTGGCCGAAGTTCACTGCGGAATAGGCGGAGAGGAAGTCGAGGTAGCGGTTGCCGTCCACGTCGGTCAGCCAGGCGCCCGAACCGCTCGCCACGACCACCGGCAGCGGGTGGTAGTTGTGGGACGTGTAGGTCTCGACCTGCTCGATGGACAGCTGCTGCGCAGCGCTGCGCGCCTTCGTCATGAATCCTCCTGGTGCCAGAGCTGTGATCATAGGCCGACCGCGGCCCGGACCAGACCAGCGAGCCGTTCGGGATCGTGCGGGCGGATGGTGTAGGAGGCCCGCGCCACCGGTCGGGTGAGCCCGAGCAGGGCGGCCAGGTCCAGCCGCGTGGCGTCGATCACCGCCTCACTCGGGGTCGCCTCGATGGCCGCCCGGACCTCGGCCAGGTCGTCTGGGCCGTAGCCGGTGAGCGGGAGCACCGACTGCGCCTCCGGGTGACGGGCGTACACGTCGGCCAGGGTGCCGGCCGCCTGCGGCAACGGACTGAGGATCCCCGCCGCACCGACCAGGTGGGCGGCCTCCGTGCCCGCCCCCGGCTTGAGCGCGCCCAGGCTGAGCGTGATCTCCTCCTCGACCACGACGACCGTTCGGCCGGACACCGCCTCGCCGTTCTCGACCAGGACGGGGGAGTCAGCGGTCAGCAGCACCGCGTCCGGATTCACCCTGGCGACGGCGCGCTCGACGATCGCTGCCTGCTCGGGCGTTGCGGAGTCGCACTTGCTGACCAGCACGGCGTCCGCCATCCTCAGGCCCACCTCCCCGGGGAACAGCTCGGCCTCGTCCGCGCGCAGCGGATCGGTGAGCACGATGTGCAGGCTCGGCTCGACGAAGGGCAGGTCGCTGCCCGCGCCGTCCCAGAGGATGGCGTCGGCCTCGGCCTCCGCAGCCCGCAGGATCGCCTCGAAGTCCAGCCCGGAGAACATGATCGTGCCCGGCACGGCGTCGTACGGTTCTCGCTCCGGTGCCGCGCAGGCGTCCCGGACGACCCCGTCGACGACCGCGGTGACGTGGCGGCGATCCTCTGCGAAGTCCCTTGTCCGCAGGGGGTGCCGGATGACGGCCACCCGCAGGCCCCAGGAGCCGAGCAGCTCGGCGAGGTAGCGGACGGTCGGCGACTTGCCCGCGCCAGAGGAGGCAGAGGTGACGGCGATCACGGGTCTGGTCGATGCGAGCATCGAGCGGCGCGGGTTCACCAGCTGGAAGTCGGCCCCGGCGGCCAGCGCTCTGGCGGCGAGCCCTGCGATGCCCGCGCAACCGATCTCGGAGTAGGCGAAGACGACGTGGGTGACGTCGTGGTGGGCGATGATCCGCTCCAGGTCCGCTTCCGGAAGAATGGGCAGGCCCTGCGGGTAGAGCGGACCGGTGAGACAGGCTGGATAGCGTCCCGACTGCCCGGCTGCCATGTCGGCGGACGTGAAGGCGACCACCTGGTGCTCCGGATCGTCGCGGTACATGGTGTTGAAGACGTGGAAATCGCGGCCGGCCGTACCGACGATCAGGATCTTCATGGCGGCTCCCTCCTGTACCTATTCTCCCCGAGGCAGGTAGCAGTGTGGTTAAGGTCAGGTATGGAAACCGCTCCGGTCGTGATCGGCTACGACGGGTCCGACTTCTCCGCGGAGGCCCTCCGCAAGGGGCTGTGGCTCGCGTCGAAACTCGAGGCGCCCGTGCGCATCGTCCGGGCCTGGACGATCAGCAACGCCCCGCGTCCGAAGACCTGGGAGCCCGGCTTCGTGCCTCCGGTCGAGGACTACGCCGAGGCCGTGCTCGACGAGCTGAAGAAGGCGACCGCCGCGGCCGTGGCGGAGTACCCGCAGCTTGAGGTCGGCTACGACGTCCCTCACGGCGCTGCCGGGCGCGAGTTGCTCCGGGCCTCGCAGGCCGCCCGCGTGATCGTGGTGGGCACCCGTGGCCTGGGCGGGTTCTCGGGCCTGCTGCTGGGGTCGGTCACGGGCCAGCTGGTAGAGCACGCCCACTGCGATGTCCTGGTCAGCCGTCGCCGGACCGGCGATCCGGCGCCACCGCGGCTGCTGCGGCTCGACCAGGCGATCGAGCCGGGGGAGCCCTGACCGGGGCCGGCTACCAGGTCATGAAGGCGCCGGCCCAGAACACGCCGAGCACGGAGCCGAGGATGATGAACGGCCCGAGCGGGAGCGAGCCCCGCTCGCCCTTCGTGGTCCGGAACATCCGCGCGAACCCGGGAATGGCATAGCTCACCCACCCCAGGCACGCACCCATGACCACAGCTCCCCAACCGAACCAGCCCATGAAGAGACCCGCGATGGCGATCAGCTTCACGTCCGCGAAGCCCAGGTCAGGGGAGAAGATCATCATCACGAAGTAGAGGACGAACAGGACGGCCGCGGCGATGCCCGCGCGGAGCAGCGAACCCCACTCGCCGGTGATCCAGGCCGTGACCGTGAGCAGGACGGCCGTGATCCCCAGCAGCGGCAACACGATGACGTCCGGCAGCCGCTCCTCGGCGAAGTCGATCACCGTGAGCAGACCGGAGGCCACAGCGAGCACAACGAAGACGGCCATCTCGGCCCCACTGGACGCGAGGCCCGCCAGGCCGCCGAGCACTGCGGCCACCGCAACGTGCAGCCAGCTGTGCAGGATCGGCGCGTCCGAGGTGGCGCTGCGCCGCATGAACCCGGTCAGGGCCCAGGCGGCGGCACCGGCCACCAACGCGCAGATCAGGACCGTCATCGGCTGATCAGCCCATGCCGCCGAAGGCATGGATGATGCCGATCACGCCCGGACCCATCACCACGATGAACATGGCCGGCATGATGAACAGGATCAGTGGGAAGACGACCTTGACCGGGATCTCCATGGCCTTGCGTTCTGCGTACTGGCGACGTTCGAGGCGGAGTTCGTCGGCCTGGGTCTGCAGCACGTCGGACAGTGCGATGCCGTAGGCCTCCGCCTGGATGATCGAGCGGACGAACCGGTGCAGCGTCTCCACCCCGGTGCGAGCGGCCAGGTCCTCGTAGGCTGCCCGCCGGGTCTGGCCGACCTGGATGTCCTGCAGCGTACGGACCAGCTCGCTGGCGAGTTCGCCCTTGCCGTTCTTGGCCACCCGCATCATCGCGGCGTCGAAGCCGAGGCCGGCATTCACTGCGATGCTCATCTGGTCGAGGGTATCCGGCAACTGACGCTTGATCGCCTCCTTGCGCGTGGCGCCGGCGCTCTGCAGCCGGACCATGGGGAAGAAGAACGCGAGCGCGGCGACGCCGACGCCCATCAGCAGCCCGAGCGGGGGCTGGACCTGCCGCGCGATCAGGACACCGGCTGCCGCGCCGACCAGGCCGAGCAGCGCCATCGTGGCGACGATCCGCTCCGGCGTGTTGTTCTCCGGACGGCCCGCACCGGCCCACAGTCTGTTCAGCGTCTTCATCAGCGGCGCAGGAGCGGCCTTGACGACGGAGGCGGTCAGGCCGCCCGAGTTCTTGCGATCGCTGCTGGTGACCGCCTGCGCGGCCGCGGGCTGCTTGTCCAGCTGCCGGCGCAGGTTGGCGAGAGTCTGCTTGCGGTTGACCGACGCGCCACCGAAGAGGAACCAGAGCAGCACGCCGAAGCCGACCGTGAACAGGGCCAGCGCGAGATATGCGTTGGATTGCACAGCGCCTCCTTCAGTACTTGAGGTTGATGACCTTGGTCAGCCAGAAGCCGCCGATGCCGAGCATGATCACGCCCGCGGCCAGCATGCCCCAGCCGAGCGGGTCGGTGAACAGACGCATGATGTACTCGCGGTTGGTCATGAACAGGAACAGCGTGACCACAAAGGGCAGCAGCATCAGGATGATCGCCGACAGCTTGCCGTCCGCGGCCAGTGCGGCGACCTGACGCTTCATCTGGGTGCGCTCGCGGATGGTCTTGCTGACCGTGTCGAGCACGTCGGCCAGGTTGCCGCCGACTTCGCGGTTGATCCCGATGGCCTGGGTGATCCAGTAGAAGTCCTCGTTGCGCATCCGGGTGGCGACATCGTTGAGCGAGTCCATCATCGGACGGCCGACGCGGGTCTCGTTGGTCACGCGCGCGAACTCCTGGGACACGGGCTTGCCCGCCTCCTGGGCGATCGTGCCCACCGCCTGCGGCAGGCTGTAGCCCGCCCGCAGGCTCCCGGCCATCATCTGCAGGGTCTCGTCGAGTTGCTTCCCGAAGGCCTTGCGGCGCTGGTCGGCCAGCATGGACAGGTACATCCGGCCGAGGATCGGGCACAGCAGCGCGAGCAGCAGGCCGATCACGCCCTGCCCGAGAACGAGCCCGAAGGCGAAGCACGCCAACGCCGCCGCGCCGGTGATCACGATCAGGTCCTTGGCCGGCGTCTCGACGCCGGCCTCCTCCAGGATCGCGTCGAGCGAGCTGCTGCGTCCGCGCATGAACTTGTCGACGGTGTTGGTGGTCACGGTCGCGAGCCTCTGGATACCTGATCCCTGCGGCTCACTGCCGACCCGGCGCCGCGCGAGCGGGAGGCGGTTGCTCGGCAGCGTCACCAGAACGGTCATCGTCACGCCTGCGGTGGCGAGCAGGATCCAGCCGAGGGTGAGGGCGGCGCTGGAGGCGAAGAAGCTGCCCATCAGTGCCTCCCGCCCGACCAGAGCTGGCCCGTCCCGAAGACGCTCGGCGAGAGCCTGATCCCGAGGTCGTCGAACTTCTGGGTGAACCCGGGTCGCACGCCGGTGGGCCGGATCGTGCCGAGGAATCGTCCATCGGGCCCGACGCCGGCCGAGTAGTCGAACTCGAAGACGTCCTGCATGGTGATCGTCTGACCCTCCATGCCGTGCACTTCGGTCACCGAGGTGACCCGGCGGCTGCCGTCCCGCAGCCGGGTCAGCTGCACGATCACGTCGATGGCGCTGCTCACCTGCTCGCGGATCGCCCTCAGGGGCAGATCCATGCCCGCCATCAGCACCAGGGTCTCGAGGCGGGCCAGAGCGTCGCGTGAGGTGTTCGCGTGAATGGTGGACAGGGAGCCGTCGTGGCCGGTGTTCATGGCCTGCAGCATGTCCAGGGCCTCTCCCCCTCGACACTCGCCGACGATGATCCGGTCGGGCCGCATGCGCAGGGAGTTCTTGACCAGGTCACGAATGGTGACCTCGCCCTTGCCCTCGACGTTCGGCGGACGGGACTCCAGGCGCACCACGTGGTCCTGCTGCAGCTGGAGCTCCACCGCGTCCTCGATCGAGACGATCCGCTCATCGTTCGGGATGAAGCCGGACAGCACGTTGAGCAGGGTGGTCTTGCCCGTGCCGGTACCGCCGGAGACGATGATGTTCAGGCGGGCGACCACGCAGGCGTTCAGGAGTTCGGCGATCTCCGGGGTGAGCGACTGCTTCTCGATCATGTCGGTCACCGTGAGGGCGTCCTTGGAGAACTTCCGGATGGTCAGCGTCGAGCCGCTCACCGCCAGCGGCGGGATGATCGCGTTGACCCGGGAACCATCCTCGAGCCGGGCGTCCACCAGGGGCGAGGACTCGTCGATGCGGCGTCCCACCTTGGTCACGATCCGCTCGATGATCCTGCGCACGTGGGCCTCGTCCTTGAACCGGACCTGGCTCAGGGTCAGCTTGCCGGCGCGCTCGACGTAGACCCGGAACGGGCCGTTGACCATGACCTCGGTGACGGCCTTGTCGTCGATCAGCGGCTGCAGCGGCCCGAGTCCGAGGACGTCGTCGTGCACCTCGCGGATCAGGCGCTGGCGCTCGCGGGCGGTCAGGGGGAGCTTGCCGCCCTCGATGATCGAGTTCAGCTCGGCCTGCACCAGGCCCTGCAATGCGGTTTCGTCGAGGTTCGGGTCGTTCAGGCGACTTCCCATCCGCTCGAACAGCTGCTCGACGGCGTCCTCCTTGATCCGCGCGAGCGCGTCATGGGTCTCCACGACGACCGGTTGGGCCGGTGCGCGGTGCGCGAGGCGGTGGTCGTCGGTCTGTGCGCCCTTCGCCGACGGAGGGGCCCAGGTCACCGTCGGGGACGGGGCTGTCTGCGTCGACGACTCGGGGACGGGCAGCCAGGGCGCAGGCGGTGCGTTGTCGCGCGGCGCGGACGGCGCCGCCGGCACGGGACCACCCGGTTCGGTGACGGCGCGGGCCGGTGTCGCGGGCCCCGCCGGTGCGCCGGGTTCTGTGGGAATCCCGCGCCCGCCCTTCTGCGCTGCGAGGACGCGTTCGGCAAGGTTCATTGCGGCTGCACCTCCTTCTTGTGCGCGAAGTCGAGGAACCTGAGACCCTTCGGGGTGGCCTTCTCGCTGCTGTCGATGGAGTCCACGAGTGCCTTCAGCTGCTTCGCGACCGGGTCACGGCTGCCGGCCTGCAGCAGCGGGATGCCCTGGTTCACCGTGATCGGCACCGAGTTGGACTGGGGAACCTGGAAGTCGACCTTGCGGCCGATGGACGCCTCGACGTCAGCGACGGAGATGCCGCGGCTGGGGTGCATGAAGTTGAGCACGACCGAGCGCGATTCGAGCATCAGGCCGATGTCCCGCAGGGTGTCGAGTTCCTTGCGCAGGCCGCGCACCCCGGGGACGTCCAGGCTGGTCACCAGCACGAGCACGTCGGTCTGGTCGAGCGCGGCGAGAGTGTGCTCGCCGAGTCCGGGCGCGGTGTCCACGATGACGTACTTGAACTGCTGGGCGAGCGTGTCGAGCAGCTGGGTGATGTCCTTGCTCGTCACCGCGTCCGCAGCAGCCGGCGACTCCGAGCCGGGCACGACGTACAGTCCGGTCTGGTGCAGGTGCAGGTAGGACTTCAGCGCGAGCGGGTCCCGTGAGGCGGGCCCGTGCGCCATGTCCGGCAGCGTGAACTCCGGAGTGACATTCAGTGCGCTGGCCACGTCGCCGAAGTGGACGTCGAGGTCCACGAGCACGGTCGACTGGGGGAGGCGCTGGGCGAGACCCACAGCGAGGTTGGTGGACACGGTGGTCTTGCCCACGCCACCTTTGGGCGAAGCCACCGTGACCACCTTCCCCCGCTGGGTCGCAGCACCAGGCGCACCTGGCGCCGGTTGCTGCACCCGCGGCCCGGAGTGGGTGGCGGCCCTCTCCAAGGCTTTCCTCATCTCCTCGACCGGGCAGTTGGGGGCGACAATGTCGCGAACCCCCGCCCGCATGGCGTCGAGGCTCACCTCCGCGGCGCGGTCCGTGACCAGCACGGAGGTGATGGTGAAGTTCTGATCCAGCTCTACCGCGAGCGCCAGTGCCGCCGGGAGCTGGTCTCCCGGGTCGAGCACGGCGACGGCGGGGAGCGGCGCCCCCTGCAGGTGGTTCAACAGCACCTGGACGGAGCCGGGGAACTGTTCGGGCGCGATCGCGTAGCCGTCCGGCCCCCAGGCTTGCTGGACCAGGCCAACCACCTGCGGGCTACGACTGATGACAAGTACCGGGCTCATCCGAAGATGCTCTTCACCTTGATGATGTCGGTTGAGCTGTGGTCGCCGTCCTTGGGCTCCAGCCCGAGCCACAGCTTGCCGAACTCTGCGCCCCAGACGACCTCGCCGGCAGCCTTCGGGCTGATCGCAAGGGTGACCAGGACGTCGGAGGACGGCGCGGAGTCGCCCTTGTCGTCGGGGGTGGTCGGAGCGCCCTGGATCTTGGTGACCAGGACGTCGCGGAGCGCGAGCTTGGTCAGCGCCACCTGGTTCACCTCGACGGAGATGTACAGGCCGACCTTGTCACCGGCGCTCAGGTTGGTGCCGATCACCCGGGCGGGCTCGAGCTGGACGGTGATCTGCTGCAGGTCGCTGGGGACCTCGATCTCACCGGTGGAGGTCACATTCGGCTCTGCGAAGCGTGACAGGAGCACCTGCTCACCGGCCTGCACGTCGGTGGTCGTCACCAGGTCGCTCACCTTGGAGGTGTCGACGAGGGCGTTCGGGCCGACGGCCACCTTCGGAAGCTGCTTGGTCTCGACGAAGGGGGTGAGGTTGGCGCCGCTGGTGCCGGCCGGGATGGTCTTGGTGGCGACCAGGACTGTGGTCGTCTCCATGTTGGCCATCGCCCGCGCATCAGCGGCGTTGACGTAGGTGTACAGCAGGACCGCGCCGATGCCGGCGAGGACGACCGCGGCGACCGCGGCGATGATACGGCGTTGCATTCGGGACCGCCTCAGACTCGAGTGTGGAGACAATGGTCGACAGCCGTGGCTGTCGGGTGGCGCTCGCCCCCTGCCGCCAGCAGGGTGACGAGTATTGAACTACTTGAGCCGGGCTTCCGTTGCTGGCCCCGGTCGCCGATGGAGTTTTTGTCATCCTTCCGGGTGACGGAACGACATCGGTGTAATTTATCGAGTGAGATTGCCAGGGCGGTCACACCTGGTGACCACACGTCCTCCGGGAGGGGGACATATGTCATCCATTCGGGTGACCGCCCTTGATTTTCCGCTAATCAGTGCCGACAAGTCCGAGGCGCCCCGGGCGCGGCCCGGGGCGCCTCGATCTCAGGCTTCTTCGTCCGTGTGGATCAGATCTGGCTGGAGACGTTGGCGAACATGGTGTTCAGCTGGGTGCCGAGGGTGGTGACGATGGTGATGATGACGGCCGCGATGAGGGCGACCATGATGCCGTACTCAACGGCGGTCGCGCCGCGCTCCTTCTTGGCCACGACGGTGCCGATGATCTTGGCGGGCAGGTTCTTCATGCTGATACTCCTAGTGGATGGCGTGTTGTAAGACGGATGGTGGGTGCTGAGCCGGATCAGATCTGGCTGGAGACGTTTTCGAACATGGTGTTCAGGTTCGAGCCCAGGGTCGCGACGATGGTGATGATGACGGCCGCGATGAGGGCGACCATGATGCCGTACTCGACGGCGGTCGCGCCGCGCTCCTTCTTGGCCAGGACGGTGCCGACGATCTTGGCGGGCAGGTTCTTCACGTGAGACCCCTTTCAGGTGCTTTGGGATAGGTCCGCCGGTGACCCCGGACTTTCCATCCCCCCAGAGTCACTTCGTCAAGAATCATTACATTCGCACTCAGCCGGTGTCAAAGGGTTCTTCCAAGAAAGCCCCGAAATCCGCTAAAGTGGCTCTGACGGCCCTGTTTGAGTCACCCGAAAGAGGACATGAATCAGTCCTAATGGGGTCGTGATAGTCACCCGAAAGGGGACATCTAATCGTTAGGGCGAGCCATTTGTCACCCATCCGGGGACATGGAGGGAGCAGGGAGTGCGACGCTGGGCGAGGTGGGCGGCGGTAGCGCTGGGCTTGTTCTGTGCCGCGATGGCCGTCCCGGCGACCGCGCATGCAGAGACCGGCGTGGACGACGTTGTCTCCGCACTCGGGCTCGCGTCGGAACCGGCCGACTACGTGGTGCTCGTGGACACTTCCGGGTCGATGAACGCCGGTGGGCGCTACACGAAGGTCCGTACCGAACTCGGCAAGCTGGTGGCCGGCCTGGACAGCGACGACCGGGTCTCCCTGTTCACCTTCGACACCAAGGTGACCCCAAGGTTCCGCGGAGTCGTCGGCAAGAAGCCGACCGCAGTTCTCGCGAAGCTGCCGAGGAAGGCGTCCGGGAAGCACACCGACATCGGGGCCGCCATCGCGGCCGGGCTCACCGAACTCGAGAAGGCCGATACGCACCGGCTCGCCGCCCTGATCCTGATCACCGACGGCAAGGTGGATGCCCCGGGCTCGACCTACGCCAGCTCGAAGTCCGCGGCCTGGAAGGCCCTGCAGGGGCGGGCAGCCGCGCTGGAGACGAGTCACCAGGTGGCCGCCTATGCTGTGGCGCTCCAGGCCTCGACGGACGCAGGCCTGTTGAAGCAGGCGTTCCCGCAGGCGAGTGAGGTCGGCGCGAGCCAAGTCGGCGCGCGCTTCGCGCAGGTCGGCGGTGATCTCGTCCGGCTCCAGGCGGCCCAGGCGTTGAAGGAAGAGCTGACCCACCCGATCTCCGTGGTCTGGAGTGGTGAACTCGGCAGGGCGCTGAGCGATGGCGTGGCCGTCGAAGCGAAGCTGAGCCTCACCTCTCCCTACGCGCACGTTCCCGTCGAACTCAGCGACCTTCGGGCGGTGGCATCCGACGGGCTGACCGTGAACCTCTCCGGGCTCCCTGCGAGCATCGAGCTCGACCCGAACCAGAGTGTGACCCTTCCGGTCCGGGTGACCGTGGCGGGCTCGGCGGGCTGGAGCTCGGGGGTCGGCCTGGCCGCGACGGTCAGTTCGCCCTGGCAAGAGGTCCTCACCGACAAGCTCGGCGTCGGGTTCGCGCCGAGGATCGAGGGGACGGCGCCGATTCCCGCGGCGCCGATCAAGCTGCCGCCCACGTTGCTCCCGACGCTCGCGACGGTCGCGGCGATCGCGGCGGCGCTGGGTCTGGCGCTCTGGCTCGTGCGGCTGCTCCTGGTCCCGCCGATGAGCGGGCTGCTCACGATCCGGCTGGGCGATCGCGAGCTGGCCGACATCCCGTTGCGGGGACGCCGGATGAAGGTGACGGCGCCCGAGATCGCGACGGAACTGCACGGACTTGCGGGGACGGTCGCGGGAAGGCGGGTCGCCAACGGCGGCTCTGCTGTGGTCGTGGATCTCCGCTTCGGGTCCGTCCGCGCGAGCGGCCGGATCCTGGACGGTGCCGCGCTGGCACTCGGGGAGATGACGGTCACGTTCACCAGCAAGCACCGGCGAATCCTGAACAAGATCGGATTCCCGGGCGAGCCGGTAGCGGAGGAATCCGGGGATGCCCCGGTCGGTGTCGCCCGTTGGGGGGACAAGACCGAATAAACCGGTGTCCCCCATTCGGGCGACAGCTCTGGCCTTTCCGATCTACTGGCAGCGCGGACACCGTGAATTCAGTGCGATTTCTGCTGTCGCCCAGAAGGGGGACAATCTGCACCGGAATGTCCGCCTGAAGACGGCGAAGACGGCTAGCAAGGGGCATCTGGCTAGGTATTATAGGTGTTCCGGAGGGTTCGGGCGTCTTCCTGGCTAATCTGGCTGAGGGGCCTGATGCTGCCATTTCGAGTGATTCTATTGGCATTGACACACCACATCCGGGCACATAGACTCGTATCAAAGTCTGGAGGGGTCCGGAATATCAAACCGAAGAATTGTGGAGCGCGTGTGACTAGTCAGCGTCCGCGCAGGCTGCAGCGAGGGGCGGCTGCGCTTGAGTTCGCGATCATCCTCCCCATCCTGGTGCTGATCCTGCTCGGGATCATCGACTTCGGCGTGGTCATGGGTGCGCAGACCCAGGTCTCCAACGCGGCCAGGGAGGGTGCGAGGGCTGGAGCCCTGACCGGCATCTACTCGCGGGCCGAAGGCGCTGCCAAGAACGCGATCTCGGGTATGCCGGGCGCAACGAACGCCGGCACGACGGTCACCATCACCTGCACCACACCGACCGGAACCGCCTGTTCCCTGACCGACACGACCTCCGACACCGGGAGCACCATCAAGGTCAGCATCGCCTACGTCCACACCTGGATCTCGCCGGTGATGCTGGGGATGGCGCCGACCATCACCCTCCACGCGGACAGCCAGATGAGGATCGAAGCATGATGAAGAAGCTCAGGATCCGCAGGGGGGAGCGCGGCGCCGTCGCAGTCATCGTTGCGATCTCCCTGGTGATGCTGATGGCTGCGGCGGCGATCGGCATCGACATCGCCAAGCTGGCCTACGAGCGCCAGACCCTGCAGAACTCCCTCGACGCGGCCGCGGCCGCTGGCGTGCTCAAGCTGCCGGACGACCCTCCCGCCGCGATTCTGGAGGCGGAGAAGTTCGCCAGTGCGAACATGGTCGGGGCTCAGCTCGGCAGCATCATGCCTTCGGTTGCGCTGCGCTGCGTGACCAGCTACAACACCACGACGAAGTCGCCCGACTGGGCCACCGTGCTGGCGGTGTGCGGGATTTCCAGCCACACCTTCGACCCGCTCGACTGCAACGAGGAGACCGGGATCTGCTCGGTGAAGTGCACCGCCGCAAACCACTGCAACACGATCGTGGTGAAGTACAACAAGACCGTCGACTACTCGTTCGGTCCCGCGATCGGGATCCCGACCGGGCAGACCGGGACGGTCGTCTCCGCGGCGTGCCGCGGCTACTGCGGGACGGTGGCGCCCAACCCGATGGACGTGGTGGTGATGGCCGACCGGACGCCGTCCATGAAGAGCCCCACCGGCGCCTTCGCCAACATGAAGGCCGGCATCCAGGACATGCTCGGTTCGATGAACCAGGACCAGCAGTACGTGGCCTTCGGCACGATCGCGCTCAGCTGGCCCTCGACGAGCAACATGGTGGCTGAGCCGTCCGGCGGGGAGGCGTTCACCGACGCCGACTACAAGTCGTGCTACTACTGCAGCTGGAGCCCCTACAACAAGAAGTGGCACTGGGCCGGCAAGTGGGTTCCGATCGACTACACCAACAAGTACACCAAGACCGACGCGAGCGGCGTGACCAGCCTCGACACCTCGACCACCCTGGGCAAGTCGGTCGGCCAGCTCGACTACTCCGACCTCACTGTCGACTACCCCAGCTCCAGCAGTGGCTCGAAGACCTCCACCAACGAGGGCACGCACCTCGCCTCAGCGCTGAAGGGCGCGACCCGCTATCTGCTCTCCACCGACCCGATCACGGACCTGGGCCTGCCGAAGCGTCCCGAAGAGTACGGGATCCCGCAGAAGGTGATCATCTTCGAGACCGACGGTGCGCCGTCGGAGATCTTCTACAGCGACCCCAGCGCGGTGAGCCTCGACAACGACCTGGCGATCGGCTACGCGGGCAACGGGCAGAAGCAGTCCTGCGACAACTTCGCCCAGATCGCCACCATGGCCAAGGCCAAGGGAATCCGGCTGATCACGATCGGCGTCGGTGACGTGAACACTGCCACCTGCGGCTCGTCCGGCGGCAAGACGCTCTACGTCCGCGACTACCTGGCCGCCGCCGCCTCACCCACGAAGTCCGGCAAGGCGAGTGACGCCTACAACTGCACCGAGTCCGGGAAGACCGAGCTCGAGAACTCCGACGGTGACAACTACTTCTGCGCGGCGACCTCCGCCGACCTGAAGAGCGTCTTCATCGCGGCGATGGGCAGCCTGACCGACAAGTCCAAGCTCATGTCCCTGCCGAACGCGGACACCTTCACCTGAGCCGGCGACGAGGGACATCCCGGGGCGGGTTCGGCCGATGGCCGGACCCGCCCCGGCGTTGCGGGGGTCAGCCGAGGAACGCCTGGACGGCGTCGGCGAGGGCTGTGGCAACCTTCGTGCGGAAGGCCGCGGAGCCGAGCAGTGCGGCATCGGTGGCGTTGCGCATGTTGCCCATCTCGATCATGACGGCCGGGCGGGCGGAGAGGTTCAGGGTGCCCAGGTCGTCCCGGGAGTCCAGCGCCGTACCGCCCCCGATGTAGGTCGACCGCGGCATCGGGGTCCCGGTCTCCAGCGCATGCCGGACCTGCCTCGCCAGGGCCAGCGACTTCTGTTCGACCTTCGTCCCTCCGGTCATGGTCGGGCTGTGGATCACATGGAAGCCGCGGGCGCCGCGGGAGAGGTTGCCGTCGGCGTGGATCGAGACCAGTGCGTCGGCCCTCAGGTCGTTGGCGAGCTTCGAGCGCAGGTTCACGCACGGCCCCTCGCCGTGGTCGTCCGGACGGGTCAGCCTGACCGTGGCCCCGCGGGCGCGCAGTGCCCTGGCGAGCGCGTTCGCCTGCGCCCAGTTGTAGGCGTGCTCGGGGTAGCCGGCGTTCGTCGCCGTGCCCGAGGAGTTGCACTCTTTGGTCCGTCCGTTCCCGCTGGGCACCGTGCGCAGCTCGCGCCGCGTCCAGACCCCGTTGTGGCCGGGGTCGATCACGATCGTCCGGCCTGCCAGCGGCTTCGCGATCGGCGTCGGTGTCGGGCTTGTCGACGCTGTACCGGATGCCTCGGGTGTGGTGGTCGCCACCGATGGGCCGGACGCGGCCGCCACCGACACGGGGGTGGAGGCCGTGGGCGCACCGGACGCTGCCTGGCAGCCGGCGAACAGGCCAGTGGCCAGCAGTAACGCGATCAGCGGGACCGACCTCGGTGGACGCACCATTCGACGATACCTGTCCCTGCGCGCCCGCTCTCACCACGGATCGCGGCCCCGATGCGGTCGAGGTACCGCAGACCGCCGTAGCCGAGGGCGCAATTCGAGCCATTGCCCCGCTCCGGCATCCGGTCGATATTTGTACGGGGGGGCTGGACATGGTCGGGGAGATGACCGACGTCACGGCCGAGATCGAGGGGCTGCGGCGCCGTGCCGAGGCGGGAATCGCCGAGGGTTCCTTCGACGTGGCCGCGGACGCGTACGCCGACCTGCACGATCGGCATGCGCTGAGCCGCACCGACGCCGCGAGCTGGCTGCGGGTGCTGCGTGAACTCGGCTCCCGACCGCGGCGTCCGAGCCTGGCCGAACTCGTCGAGAGCTTCCCCGACGACCAGGACATCCTCGAGTTCGTCGCCGCCGAGTTGTGGCAGCGGGCCGAGACCAGAGCGGGAGAGGCCGGCGTCGATGACGACGACGCGTTGGCCCGTCGGGCCTGGGCAGCGGCACTGAAGATGGCCGGCCCGGTGCCGGGCAGCGACGCGGACGGGGTGCGCCTGATCAGCATGCTGGACCGCTTCTTCCAGGCCGGCCGCCGGCAGCGCACGCCGATCGGCAGCTACCCGGAGTTCGAGCAGGCCCTGGTGCGGTTCGCGGCGGCCGGGCCCGAGTCGACCCTGCGCGCCGCCGACCTGCTGGCCGCAGAGAGCCCCGCCCTCGCGATCGACCTGGTCGCGGGGCTCGAGCTCAGCGCCGCCTGCGTGCTGGTGCGCGCCGTGGCATCCGCCGAACTCGACGATCACTCCACCTCCGCAGCGCTGTTCGACGAACTCTCGGGCCAGTGGGGGGTGGGAGTCCGGGAACTCGACGTGGAGGATCGCTCCCGCTGGATCCAGGCCATGACCGACGTGGGCCGGTTCGCCGAGGCGCAGGAGGCCTGCCTGCACACGATCGCCGTGATCGAAGGACACACCGACGAGGCGGACGGCTGGACGGCGCCGGGCATGGCTGGGGACTCCTTCGAGCACTGGCGTCACGTCTATCGGCTGCTCGCCTACCGGCTGGCCGCCCAGCAGGGCGCCTACGGTGAGGCGTGGGACCACCTGCGCAAGTCGGTCGAGGTGGACGAGACCGGGCTGCCGCCCGAACTGCAGCGCTCCATCCTGCGGGTCCGGCTCCTCCTGGCCGACCGGTCGATGGCGCGCTCGATCCTCGAAGACCTGCGCCGGCTGGACACCCCCGACCCTTACGACACCGTCTACGCAGAGGCGTGCCTGTGGGCCGGCCTGGAGTGGGGGACGCCGGAGTCGGAGGGGCGCCTGCTCGACCCCGAGAACCCGTTCGCCGGTGCGCGGTACGCGGGCCAGGCCGCCGCACGGGCGCTCCTGGTCCGGGCGGGTCCCGAGGTGGACAGCCGGCAACTCGTCCGTCTCGCCCTGCTCGCCGGCGACGACGACCGGGCTGCCGCGATCCTCGCGGCCGATCCGCTCACACCCTCCGATCCCTGGTCTGTGAAGGTTCTCGGCGCCATGCTGGCCCTGCGCACGGGCGATGACGCCGCTGCGGAGGCGCTGCTGGTCCAGGTGCTGCCACTACGGCGCCACGACCTCGACCTGCGGGTCCTGGATGCGCAGGCTTCCCTGATCGCCGGTCGCTACAAGGAGGCGCTGCGCGAGGCGATGGCGATCACCGAGAGCGTCGGAGAGCACATCCTGGCCCGGACGATCCAGGCCGAGAGCGAGTTCGAGGCGGCCCTGGCGATGGCGGAGGAGGGCGAGGGCGGCAACACCGGATCGGTGGAGAACGCCCAGCAGCTGATGATCGCGGTGGCCGACTACCGGATGGCCGCCGACCTGCACCGCGACACCACCCGCTACCTCGAGACCGGGCGCACCCGTCCCGGCGCCCGGATCGGGTCGGAGCCGCTGGCGCCGCGGCTGTTCAGCGAAGTGTGCCGGCGCGGCCTGCATGCGGCCATCCTCGCCCAGGAGGCGCTCGACCGGCTGAGGCTGAAGGGCGACGCCCAGCTCGTCGACGACGCGCAGGACCTCATCCAGCACCTGCGCTCGGTGACGCGTCCCTGCTGTCGCCGCTGGGGCCCCCGGTGGGCGCGGCTGCTGCACCAGGTGCGGCACCTGTCCGACCGGGACGAGGCGTCGCGGCTGGCGCTGCTGATGATCGCCTACCGCTGGTCGGACTGGCGCAAGCGCCTGCTCAACGGCGCCTTCCTCGCCCTCGGCGCGTTCGTCACCTGGCTGGGCCTGACCAACCAGCTGCCCGGGCCTGATTCAGAGACCCTGCGGGCGATGGTGGTCGGCGTGGGCGTCCTGCTGCTGCTGATGCCGTTCGCCCGCAGCCTGAAGGTGGGCGTGGTGGAGCTGAACCGGGACGCGGACGCCGTGCCGCTGTCGGGACGGTCCAAGTCACTACGCACCAGCCGGCTGCTGCTCCGGGCGAACCATCTCGGGACCTTCTCCTTGCCGTCCCCCCCAGAGAAGGGACGGCGCGCACACGCCCGTTCCCGTGAGGAGACCGCCTGAGCGCCGGTGGGGGAGCCGGGATCAGCCGTGGAGCAGGCGGGTCTTCTCCGCCTCCGGCAGGAAGGACGCGCGGATGCTGTTCGCGGCCAGGGTCTCGACCTGATCCGCCGAGAGCCCGAACTCCTGCTCCACGGCTGCCACGTTGGCGTCCAGGTAGCCGCCGAAGTAGGCCGGGTCATCGGAGTTCACGCAGGCGACCAGTCCCGCGTCCAGCATGGCGGGCAGCGGGTGGTCGGCCAGGGTCGGTACCGCCTTCAGCCGCACATTCGACAGTGGGCAGACCGTGAGCGGGATCTCGTGCTCGGCCAGGTGTTCGACCAACCTGCGATCGCCCATCGCGTTGATGCCGTGGTCGACCCGCTCGACACCGAGGGAGTCCAGTACCTCCCACACGTAGGACGCGTCGCCCTCCTCCCCGGCGTGGGCGACGGTGTGCAGGCCGTCGGCGCGGGCGCGGGCGAACAGGGTGCTGAAGGGTGCCGCGGCGAAGCCCACCTCGGTCGAGCACAGTCCGACGCCGAGCAGATCGACGCCGGTGGCGACCGCCGCATCGTAGGCGAGTTCGGCGTCCGCGACGGGCAGGTGTCGCAGGAAGGTGAGGATGAGTCCCGAGCTCACGCCGTGATCGGCCTCCGAGCGGGACAGCGCGTCCGCCACCCCGGCCAGCACGACCGGCGCGGGGACGCCGCGGGCGGTGTGCGCCTGCAGGTCGCAGAACACCTCCGCCCGCACCACGCCGGCAGCGGCGGCCCGGGCCAGGTAGGCGTCGGTCAGCTCGGCGAAGTCGGCTTCCGTACGCAGCACCGCCATGTTCGCGTAGTAGAGGTCGAGGAAGTCCTGCAGGCAGGAGTACGAGTAGCGTCCGCGCAGGTCGTCGAGATTGCGCCAGGGGAGTTCGATGCCGTTGCGCTCGGCCAGGTCGAACACCATCTCGGGCTCGAGTGTGCCCTCCAGGTGCAGGTGCAGTTCCGCGAACGGCGTCATGTCCCCTCCTTTGTCGGCGATGCTATCGACTCCTCACGCTCGCACCGTGAGGCGGGCCCCGCGCCTGCGCCCACGGACGCGCCGCCCGATTCGGTCAGCTGGCGTTGAGGTGCCGGTCAGTAGTAGCGCCGATCACGTACGGGCCAGTCAGCCGGTCAGGCACTCCTCAGCTCGATGCCGATCTGGTCGGCGTCCAGCTGGGCGAGTGCGGCGTCCAGCATGCCGGACGGATAGGTGCCGAGATCCCGGATCGCCATCAGTTCGTCCCGCTGGGCGCCGATCAGCTTCAGCCGGAGCCGACGGTATTTCGCCATCGACGCCTGATTCGCCGGGCTGTCCGGGCGGAAGTCCTCGACCGAGGTGAGCAGGTGCAGGCGTTCCCGCGCCTTCTCGACCAGGTCGGGGGGGTAGTCGTCCAGTTCTCCGGACAACCGTGTCATCGCGGCCCGGTTCAATTCACGCTGCAGCGCAGCCCACAGCACAGGATCGGAGTCGAGGGAGTGGCCGGTCAGCCCGAGGCGCTTCGCGAGCCAGCCCAGCGTCCCGCCCTGGACCAGCAGGGTGCCGACCGCGACCAGCGCGGCGGCGAGGACGAGCAGTGAGCGGTGCTGCGTCCCTGAGGGCAGGGTCTGTGCCGCGGCGACGGTGACCGCTCCGCGCATGCCCGCCCAGACCAGAACCACGCCCTCGCGCCAGCCGAACGCCTCTGCCGCGAGGTAGTCCAGGTCGGCGAGGCGCTGGTTCACCATGCGTTGCCAGGTGCCCAGCCGGGCCTCCTCCGACCGGGCCGACCCGCCTCGCGCGGATGCCTCGGCCGCCCGGACGAGGCGACGTACGCGGTGTTCCTTGCGTCCGGAACGTTCGGGGTTGCCCAGTTGCGGCACCTCGCCGTCCGCGAGCCGCTCCTGAATCTCGGTGAGGTGCTTGCGGACGGTGGGCGTGCGCCGGTTGCGCCGGGCCAGCCACGCCACCGACCCGGCGACGAACAGTGAGCGCAACAGGATCGCCACGGTGGTCGCCCCGACCGCAACCATCAGGGCAAGGCCGAGGCCGCCACCCTGCTCGACCAGGTCCTCTGCCAGCGCCGGTGCCTCCAGCCCGACCAGAAGGAAGACGGCGCTCTCCAGCAGCAGTTCGATGGTGCGCCACAGGGAGCGCTCGGTGATCCGCTCCTCCGCGCCGAGTTTGCGCGGCGAGCCGTAGCCGGTGACCAGGCCGGCGGTCACCACCGCGACCAGTCCGGACGCGCCGAGTTCCTCCGCGGGGATGTAGGCCAGGAAGGGCACGACAAGCGAAATGGTGACGCTGCTGGTCACGGGGACGACTCGTGCCCTGACAGCAAGGTTCAGCCGGCCGACGACGTAGCCGATCAGCGCCGCGGCTGCGACTGCCCAGAGGAAGTCGAGCGCGACCTGCCACACGGTGACGCTCACGCCGATCGCCGCGACCGCGGAGCGCAGCAGCACCAGCGCGGTCGCGTCGTTGAGCATGCTCTCGCCCTCGATCACCGTCACGATCCGCTGCGAGACACCCGCCTGCCGGATCACGGCGGTGGCGACGGCGTCGGTGGGGCTGATGATCGCGCCCAGCGCGATGCCGATTCCGAGCGGCAGGCCCGGCACCAGCGCACACGCCAGCAGCCCGATCACCACCGCGCTCACGGCGACCAGCACGACCGAGAACAGCGAGATCAGCCGGAAGTCCCTGCGGAACTCCATCGACGGGGTGTTGACGGCGGCCGAGTACAGCAGCGGCGGCAGGATCCCGCCCAGGATCAGTTCGGGCGGGATGGCGATGGAGTCCACGATCGGCAAGGACGCGATGCCGAGTCCCAGCACGACCAGCACCAGGGGCGCCGCCACCCCGACCCGGGGTGCGAGCACGGAGACCGCGACCACAAGGATCACCGCAGCGATCGCGATCAGCTCATACTCCATGTCGCACATCCTCCGTCACTGGATTCGTCGAGGGCCACCCTCCCTGGGTGGAGGCCGGCCGCTGCTGCGGGTTCTCGATCACGAGGGGTGGCTCTCGGTGAGGATTCAGCCCAGGCGGGCCTCGGGGTGGTTGGCCAGGGCGATCCGGACCTGCTCGGCGTGCCGGGTGCTCATGGACGGCAGCCGTCCGACCGGGAAGAACGCGGCTTCGCTCGCTTCACCGTCCACAGGGTGCGGATCGCCACCAGTCCAGCGGCACCGGAACACGTGGTCGATGTACTGGGTCTCGTCGCCGTTCGTGTAGGTGACCACCTCGGTCACGGTCAGCCAGACCAGGCGCTCCACCTCGACGCGGACGCCCGCCTCCTCCGCGACCTCGCGGACAGCGGTCTCCTGCGGGTGTTCCCCCGGGTCGACGATGCCGGCCACGGAGGTCCACTCGCCGTTGTCGGCACGGCGGACCAGGAGCACCTCGGTGTCGTCCCCGTGCCCGCGGACGACCACAGCGGTCGCCCCGGACAGCCACAGCCGGGCACTGCCCACCTTCTCTCGCAGGGCCAGGATGAACTCGGGTGTCGGCACCTGACGAGCCTACCGATGAACGCCTGTCCCGCGAGTTCAGTGCCCGGCGGCGGGCGGGTGGGGAGGGTCGGCCGGCTTGCGCAGGAACAGGATTGCCACGATCCCGACCAGCCACAGCGCGCCGACGCTGAGGAAGGACGCGCGGGCTCCGGCGGCGAGCGCCTCCTCGAGCGGCGTGCCGGGCGGCTGCAGGGCTGCGACGCTCGACATCACCGTGACGAACAGCGCGGTCCCGGCCGCGCCCGCGACCTGCTGGACGGTGCCCACCATCGCCGAGCCGTGCCCGTACAGGTGCGGAGGCAGCGAGCCCAGCGAGATCGTGAACAGCGGCGTGAACAGGCAGGCCAGGCCGATACTGAGCAGAACGTGCGCGGTGAGCAGCTGCCACCACGGGGTCGCGGTCGAGACCCGGGCGAACAGCCCGAACGCCGCGAGCACGAACAGGGAGCCGGGCACCATCAGCCAGCGCGGCCCGATCCGGTCATAGAGGCGGCCCACCCCCGGTGCGAGCAGGCCCATCAGGAGCGCGCCGGGCAGGGTGAGCAGGCCGACGAACAGCGGCTCGGCGTGGAGCACCTGCTGCAGGATCAGCGGCAGCGCGATGATCGTGCCGAAGAGCACCGCCATCGCGATGGCCATCACCGCGATCGCAGTGGAGAAGATCGGGTGGGCGAAGGTGCGCAGGTCGAGCAGCGCCGCGTCCGTTCGCTGCAGCACGAGCTGCCTCCAGACGAACAGGCCGAGCCCGACCACGCCGACCCCCAGCGCGATCTCCATGCCGGCGGTGTTGGGGCTTCCCACCTGGCTCAGCCCGTAGACGAGGCCGCCGAAGCCCAGCGCGGCCAGCGGCACGCTCAGCCCGTCCAGCTTCACCTCGACGGTCTCGTTCAGATTCGGCACCTGCCGCAGTCCGACGAAGAGGATGGTCAGCGCGATCGGCAGGACGAGGGCGAACACGAACCGCCACGGCAGGAACTGCAGGATCACCCCGGACATGGTCGGACCGATCGCGGGTGCGGCCGAGATCACCAGGCTGATCGTGCCCATCACCCGTCCCCTCTGGTCGGACGGCACGAGCTCCATCACCGTGGTCATCAGCAGGGGCATCATGATCGCTGTGCCGCCGGCCTGTACGAGCCGCCCGGCGAGCAGGCCGGGAAACCCCCAGCCCACTGCCGCGATCAGGGTGCCCAGGCTGAACAGGCTCATCGCCAGGGCGAAGACGGTACGGGTGGGCAGGCGCTCCATCAGCCAGCCGGTGATCGGGATCACCACGGCCATCGTGAGCATGAAACCGGTGGTCAGCCACTGCGCGGTTCGCTCGTCGATGCCGAGGTCGGCCATGATCCGCGAGAGGGCAACGTTGAGGGCTGTCTCGTTCAGGATCACCACGAAGGCGCCGACCAGCAGCACGCCCAGCACGCGGACGGACTCCCGCGGCAAGCCGCCGGCGGGAGCGCTGGACAGGGTTTCCTGGGTCGTGGTCATCGCAGCCTTCACGGGTGGCAGGTGGTCTGCAGCGGGTCGGAACGGTGCCGGTACAAGCGATGGCCGGGCCGGGGTATTCCCGGTCCGGCCATCGCTTCTGCCTCAACAGCGGCGCGTGCTGGCTCAGGCCCTGGTGGCGCCGCCGTCGTGCTTGTGCCGCGCTGCCGGTAACCCCCGTTCCCGGACTGGCGGCGAAACGCCTCGCCGGGTAGCCCCGGATCCGAGGAAATCATCAACCATTCGTCCATCCGGGCCCGGCCATAGATGCCAGTCGATGCCTGAGCCCTGACCTGCGAACGTCGATGATGTGGTTCCTCGTGTACTCTCCCCCCGGTCGGTACCGATCCGATGCTACCCGATGGCGTTTCTCATTCCCTCGGTCAGAATTCATCGTATTGGGTTGGCGGGTCTCCGGCGGGAGCTGGAAGCCCGTTTCCAGTACGCACTATTGCTGCCGATCAGCGAAGATGGGGTCCGGAGGTGCCGATGCACGGAGTGGAACTGCGGCGGGGGAGCGTGGAGGACGTGCCTGCCGCGCTCGCCGTCCAGAGGGCTGCGTTCACCGTGGAGGCGAGCCTCTACGAAGACCCGGACCTGCCGCCGCTCCGGGAGAGTGAGGCGGACATCGTGGCCGACCTGGCCTCGTCGACGTGGTTCGTCGCGCTGCTCGACGGGCGCCTGGTGGGTTCGGTCCGGGTGCGGTCGGAGGGCCGCAGCCTGCACATCGGCCGACTCTCCGTTGCCCCGGAGGCGCAGCGTCGCGGGATCGGGGCGGCGTTGCTGACCCTCGCCGAGACGGCCGCTCCGGCGGACGAGGCAGTGCTGTTCACCGGTCACCTCAGCGCGGGCAACCTGCGGCTGTACGCGCGGGCGGGCTACGTCGAAGAACGCAGGGAGCGGGTGGACGACGCGGTCGTCCTGGTCCATCTGCGCAAGGAGCTGACGGCGACGCCCCCGGCTGAGCCCCGCACCTAGGGCGTGTCTCCCAATCCTGAACGCGCTGCGGTGCACCCGGTGCGCCCGCTCGCTGCGTTGTCATCCTCGGCGATAGGCCCACTATCGACTCGTCTTCCGCCTTGCGAGCAGACGCACCGGGCACGTCCTCGCCAGCGCCCGGGATTGGGAGACACGCCCTAGTTCGTGCGGTTCAGCCAGGGGATCGCGATCGGGGGCAGGCCGGCGCGGCTGGGCACCTCGACCCGGGTGTTGCCACCGCCCTCGCCGGCTCCGGTGCCGAGGTCGGTGATGAACGGTCGCACGTCACCGGTGCACACCGTGGTCGAGGTACCGGCCGGGATCTTGCCGGTGATCAGGTAGGAGTCGACCCGGTCGGTCACGCAGTCGGACGTGCCGTAGGCGGTGTGACCCCACGAGTCGCTGCGCAGCAGCACGCTGTTCGGCATCAGGGTGTTGGCCTCGACCGCGCCGGAATAGTTGGTGGCTGGGTCGTGGTAGTTGCCCACGATCAGGACGGGCGCTGCAGTACTGAGGGAGTAGGAGCCGTGGTAGGTGTCTTCGTCCTTCGCCTTCCAGTACTGGGTCGCGCACTGCACGTCCGCCCAGCCCCAGATCTCGCCGAAGTGCGGTGCGCGGATCGCGGACTTGTCGGTCGCCGACACCCACGCGCTCGCCGAGTACGGCTGGTAGGCGTCGGTGCACAAGACCCCGGAGTAGGCCTCGAGCCCGTTGTCGTAGCCGGGGTCCTCGAGTGCCGCGGCCTTGTGGAAGGCCCGGACGAGGCTGGTCACCCGGTCTCCTGCCGCGCTCGTGGCGGCACCGGCGTCCGTGCCGATCAGCTGCTTCAGCGCGGCGATGATCTGGGCGAGGTAGTCCATGCCCTCGGGGTAGTAGAGCAGACTGAGACTGTCGGAGATGAAGTCCTGGTAGCTGTAGACGAACGCGTCCTCGCCGTCCCCGATCCGCAGCGTCTTCGCCTTGAGTGAGGCGGCGACGCCGTCGAAGTCGGCCTGGGGGTCTTCGAGCGGGCAGTACTCGCTCCCTGCGTCTGCGCAGGCTGCGAGGCCGGCGACCAGGGCGTTCCAGGACGCCTCACCCGCCTTGATCCGGGTGGTCGCGGGAATTGACGAGGTCACCGACGTGCCAGCCCACGCTGTCGGGTCGAGGACGCCGTCGATCGCGATCGTCCGGAACCGGTCGGGGAAAAGGCTGGCGTACACCTCGCCGAGGTAGCTGCCGTAGGAGAAGCCGAGGTAGTTCAGCTTGCTGTCGCCAACCGCGCGCCGCAGCACCTCCATGTCCCGGGCGACCTCGGCTGTCGACATCGAGGAAGCCAGCGACTTGCCGTACTTCGAGCAGGCCTTGGCCAGGTTCTGCGAGGAGGTGATGTAGCTGCCCTGCTGGGAGTTGGACGGGAAGGCCTCACTCAGCCCTGACAGCGCCGACGCCTGGGCCGACGAACTGGAGAAGCAGGTCACCTCGGTCGAGCCGTTGGTGCCGCGCGGGTCGAAGCCGACGACATCGAAGTGGTCGAGCACCGACTGGGAGAGGAACTCGGTCGCGGATTCGGCGAGGCTCACGCCGGAGGCGCCCGGGCCGCCGGGGTTCACGAAGAGGGTGCCGATCTTCTCCGCGGGGTCGGCCGCGGGCACCTTGAACAGGGCGACGGTGACCTTCGAGCCGGTGGGGTAGTCGTAGTCGAGGGGCAGCTTCACCGAGCCGGTGTAGCCGCCGAGGTCGGGATCCTCCACCCAGGTGATCTTGGGCGTCTTCACCCTGGCGACCCGCTTGGCCTCCTTCGCGCTCGTCGTGGACGCGGCCTGCGCCGGTGCCGCGCTCGCCAGCCCTACCGGCAACGCGAGGCATGCTGCGAGCAGCACCGAACCCCACAGGCGGGATCTCGACGGATTGGGCATGACTCTCCAGGACGGACGCGACTGGGTCACGAACAATATACCGTCCGGCTTGCCGGGACGCCGTGACTGTCACCCGAACGGGTGACAGGAGTCGAGGACCAGGTGTCCTCGGCTCACCGCAGCGAAGAGGGCGGCCCGGCGAGCGGCAAGGAACGAACTGCCTGCCTCACACGAGGTAGTTCTCGATCCGGACGAGCTCTGCGGGGTCCAGCTCGAGGTCGGCGGCTGAGGCTGAGTCGATGATCGACGCGGCTCGTGACGCACCGGGGATCGGGATGACGACCGGCGCGAGCGCGAGCTCCCAGGCGAGCACGACCTGGTAGGGCGAGACCTCGCGGGCGAGTGCGATCTCGGACATGACGCTCTGGGTGCTACCCACCTGGGATGCGCGCCGGATGCCGCCCAGGGGGCTCCACGGCAGGAAGGCGATTCCGAGTTCCGCGCAGCGCTCCAGTTCGGGGAGGCTGGAGGTGAATTGGGGACTGAACTGGTTCTGCACCGACACCAGCCGGTCACCGAGGATGCTGCGGGCTTCGTCGATCTGGGCGACCGAGGCGTTCGAGATGCCGGCCATCTCGATCACGCCCTCCTCGAGCAGCTCGACGAGCGCGCCGATCGAGTCGGCGTAGGGCACCCGGGGATCGGGACGGTGGAACTGGTAGAGCCCGATGGCCTCGACCCCGAGCCGGGCGGCGGACGCCTTCGCGGCCTGCTTCAGGTAGGCGGGATCGCCGTTCTGGGTCCAGCTCCCGTCGCCGGGACGCAGGTGGCCGCCCTTCGTCGCGACCAGCACCTGGCTGGTGTCGGCGCCGTAGGCACGCAGTGCCTCGGCGATCAGGATCTCGTTGTGGCCGACCTCGTCGGGGCCAAGGCAATAGGCGTCCGCGGTGTCGATCAGGGTGACCCCCGCGTCCAGCGCTGCGTGGATGGTCCCGATCGACTGCTGCCGGTCGGTGGGGCGACCCTCGATGGACATGGGCATGCCACCCAGTCCGATGGCGCTCACCTGACGGCCTCCGATGGTGCGGTTCTGCACGGTGCTCCTCCTCGCGTTGCTCCCCTTACCGTACGACCAACGACCGCGCAGCTCGCCGGGTTCCGGATTCTCGCGGCACAGGTCAGCGTGCGGCGGCGACCCGTTCGGCGAGGGTTCGTCCCCAGCCGGTTGCGCGGGCCAGCTCGCCGTCGGCGAGCGGTCCCTCCATCCCGGTCACCCAGAAGGACGGCCCGACGGCGGCCTGGGTGCCGCGCCGGCGCAACGCCCGTGCCGCCGCCCGTGCCGCCGTGCCGAGCTGGATCCGGGAGTGGATGGAGGTGTCGAAGGTTGCCACGCCGACCCCTTCCGGAATTCGCACCGTCTGGATCCACTCCCGGATCCCCGGGCGAGGCGGCTCGGGTGCTCCCTTCCGGGCGGCGTTGTCGCGGGTGCCGGCGTTGGGCATCGACAGGGTGTGGGTCGGCGCCCCGACGACAAGCAGGTCCACGTCCGCGGGAAGGGCGGCCGGCGCCTGGGAGGCGTGCAGCACCCGCACGCTGCCGCGCCCCCGAACCTCGGCGATCCCGCTGCCGATCGCCTCGGCGATGGCGAGGGTGTTCCCGAACAGGGATTCGGTGACGATCAAGGCGGTCATGGTGTGCCCACCCTATGATTCGGGGGCGTCGCGCCCGGGGGCAGTCAAGGACTGGATCCGTCCCCTGGTTGAATGCGCAACAATACGTAGGTTAGGCTTCCCTCATTCGACGCACCGTGTCGTCGACCCACCACAAAGGAGTGAGATATGCCCAATAGTCCTGCCGGATCCGCCAAGAAGGTCAGGGCGCTCGGTCTGGTCACGATCATCCTCGGCCTGATCTTCGTCGTCGCCGGGGCCGTGACCTGGGGGATGGTGAGCACGAAGCTGGCTGCGGAGAACATCACCGTGTCCGCGGACGCCCCCATGCTCGCCGGCGCACCGGTGACCGGCCCGATCGAGGCCTACATCCAGGCTGACATGATCAACCACCACGCGCTCGAGGCCACGGGCGGAAAGACCTATGCCGAGCTCGGCAGGGACGATCCGCTGCGGCAGACCGCGATGACCGGGTCGTTCCTGCGCGCGTCCCTGTTCACCTCGGTGATCGCCTTCGGCGTCGCCCTGTTCGCCGTGGGAGTCGGCGTGGTCGCCGTCCTGATCGGCTGGGCCTTGCGCATGGTCGGCGCGCCGGTGGCGCAGGCCGCAGCCGTCGAGGAGAGGGTGGTCGCCACCGAGTAGCGGCGAGCCGGTCGCTGACGCCCGGTGGGTCATCGGCCCCGGGCATCAGCGTCCCCCGGGAGCCGTGGAACGCCGGCGCTCGACCCGCGCGGCACCCGCCACCGTCGTCGTCGGTGCCGGGTGCTGAACTCCGCGTGGACATGCGCGAGGGGCCGGGACGGTGATCCGTCCCGGCCCCTCGCGGTGCTCAGAGTTCGACGATCTCGGCGTCGGAGGCGTTCTTCTTGACCGACTCGATGCCGTTCCTCGCGTTGGCCTTGCTGGAATAGCCTTCACCACCCGTGGCGATGGTCTGTCCGTTGGAGGCCTTCAGGCGCCAGCGGAACTCGCCCTTGGCGTCGGTGTACAACTCGAACTTGGCTGCCATAACACCCTCCTGTCTCAGGCGGACTCCGCCGTCCGTCGACGATCAGGCTAGTGCGCGGATCATGCGAACTGCAGCCACGCCGCCGAATCAGGGGCGAGTCGACCCCCGACCAGATCGTCACTGGCGAGCAGCACAGACGTGCCCTCCGGCAGCGGGACCGGCTCGGTGCCGAGATTCACCCAGCAACCGAAGCCGGGCTCGCGGGTGAACGCCAGCACCTCACCGCCGGCGTCGCCGACCCAGGCCAGGTCGCCGTCACCCAACGCAGGAAGCTGGCTGCGCAGGGCCAGGGCCCGCCGGTACAGGGCGAGGGTGGACGCCGGATCGGCCTCGGCGGCCTCCGCGCTGTAGCGCCCCCAGTCGGAAGGCTGCGGCAGCCACGGCGCGACGGAGCCCTCCGGGCTGAACCCGAAGGATGCGCCGCCGCTCGTCCACGGCAGCGGGACGCGGCAGCCGTCGCGTCCGATGTTCTCCCCGCCGGTGCCGGAGACGATCGGGTCCTGCCGCGCCGCCATCGGGATGTCCTCCACCTCGGGGAGGCCGAGTTCCTCGCCCGCATAGACGTAGGCGCCGCCCGGCAGGGCCAGGCTGAGCAGGGCCGCCGCCCGTGCCCGCCGGTGGCCCGTGGGCAGGTCCGACGGCAGCCCGAGGTACTTCTGCAGGTTCGGGAAGTTCGGCTCCACGAGTTCCTGGGGACGGGCGTAGCGCGACGCCGGCCGGCACACGTCGTGGTTGCCGAGCACCCAGGTCGCGGGGGCGCCCACCGTCGCATGCGCGGAGAGCGTTGCCGAGATCACCCTGCGCAGGTCGCCCGCCCGCCAGCGCGCCTGGAGGAAGTTGAAGTTGAAGGCGGTGTGCAGCTCGTCGGGACGCAGGTAGGCCGTCAGCCGGTGGTCGCGGCCGACCCAGATCTCGCCGCAGAACGCCTTCGGCTCTGCGTAGGAGTCGGCGACCGCCCGCCACTCCCGGAACACGTCGTGCACGCCGGGCTGGTCCCAGTGGGGGTGCTCGAGGCCGTCCGGTGCGTCGTCGGGGAGCGGGAACGGCAGGCCGTCCAGGTTGCGCAGGTCCGCGTCCTTCACCAGCCCGTGGGCCACGTCGATGCGGAAGCCGTCCACGCCACGGTCGAACCAGAACCGCAGGGTCTGTTCGAACTCGGCGTGGATGTCGGGGTGGTTCCAGTTCACGTCCGGCTGCTCGGGAGCGAACAGGCGCAGGTACCACTGGCCGGGGCGTCCGTCGGCCTCGATGACCCGGGTCCAGGCCGGACCGCCGAACTCGCTCATCCAGTCGTTGGGCGGCTCGTCGCCGGCCGGGCCGCGGCCCTCGGCGAAGATGAACCGGTCGCGCTCGGGCGAGCCGGGTCCCGCAGCCAGTGCAGCCTGGAACCAGCGGTGCTGGTCGGAGGTGTGGTTCGGGACGATGTCGAGAATCACCCGGATGCCGGCGGCGTGCGCCTCGGCGATCAGCGCCTCTGCGTCCGCCATGGTGCCGAACACCGGCTCGATCGCGCGGTAGTCGGAGACGTCGTAGCCGGCGTCCTTCATCGGGGAGGGGTACCAGGGATTGATCCAGATGGCATCGATGCCCAGGCCTGCGAGGTACGGCAGACGGGACCGGATGCCGTTGATGTCGCCCACGCCGTCCCCGTCGCTGTCGGCGAAGCTGCGCGGGTAGATCTGGTAGACCACGGCGTGGCGCCACCAGTCGCGGTCTGCGGCGATCGAGGCGGGGAGAGGCATCGGGACCCTTTCTTTACCGATACAGTTGGAATCTGTACCGGTAAAGATAGACTGGTGGCGTCCGGGATGCAACCGGTGTCGACGACGTGGCCGAAAAGGAGAACCGTCCCCTTTTCGGCCAGGGTCTCGACACGATCGACGATCGGCGGAAGGGTCGACCTGCCGCGGGAAGGAGGTGCCGCATGGCGCGGGTCACCCTGCAGTCGATCGCCGACCGGGTCGGCGTCAGCCGGATGACGGTCTCCAATGCCTTCTCCCGGCCCGACCAGTTGTCCGGCGCCCTGCGCGAGCGCATTCTCGCGGTCGCAGCCGATCTGGGCTACCTGGGCCCGGACCCGTCCGCCCGGTCGCTGGCCACCGGCACCACCGGCACCGTCGGTGTGCTCTGGGCCTCCGACCTGCGCCACGCCCTCGCCGACGAGGTGTCGGCCCGCTTCCTCGGGGCCGTCGCCGATGAGCTCGGACGGGAGGGGCTGGCCCTGACCCTCGTTCCGGCCAGCGTGGACGGCGCCGTCGTGCCCGCCCGGGACGTCGCGATGGACGGCGCGATCGCCTTCTCCTGCGACCCCGAACTGCCCGCGCTGGACTGGCTGCAGCGTCGCGACCTGCCGTTGGTCTACGTCGACATGGCCGCCCCGCCGGGGGAGGTGGCGATCACCATCGACGACCGTGGCGGGGCGCGGGCCGCAGCTCAGCACATCGTCGACCTCGGCCACCGCAGGGTCGCACTGCTCACCTCCGGCTACGGCACGGAGCCGGGCATCACCACCGGTCCCCTGACCGCCTCCGCGGCCCGGCACCGCGTGATCACCGAGCGACTGGCCGGTTGGCTCGACCCGCTCACGGCGGCAGGGATCGTCCCGCTCGTGGTGAACCAGCCGGACGACCTCTCCTCCGCTCCGCTCGCCGCCGCGCGAATGCTGGATCTCCCGGACCGGCCCACAGCCGTGCTCTGCCTGACCGACGTGCTCGCCCAGTCCGTCCTGGCCGCCGCATCCGACGCGGGCCTGGCGGTGCCTGGCGACCTCGCGATCGTAGGGTTCGACGACCACCCGCTGACGCTGCGCACGCGCCCGACCCTGACTACTGTCCGACAGGACGTGGACGCGAAGGGCCGGGCCGCTGCGCGGGCACTGCTCCGCCTGGTCGCCGGCCGCGCGGACAGTTCCGTGTCCCGTCCGCGCAGCCGGCGACTGCCGGTTCAGCTCGAGGTGCGGGGGAGCACCCTGGGGGATGGTGTCGGCTGAACCGGGTCGGGGCGGTCGCCGCTGCGGGATGGGCGCTGCGACGACCGATCAGAACCTCAGCGCGGACGGCCGAAGTCCTGCGTCCAGTAGGTCCCGTAGTAGCCGCCCGTGGCGTAGCCCACGCCCAGTTCGGTGTACTTCGAGCTCATGATGTTGCGGCAGTGCCCGCTGCTCTTCAGCCAGGCCGTGACCACCGAGGCGGGGGTGCGGAAGCCTGCGGCGATGTTCTCCCCTGCGTAGCGGTAGGAGTAGCCGGCGGCCTTCATCCGCGCGAAGGGCGAGGCTCCGCTGCGCGAGCGGTGGCTGAAGTAGTCCTTCTTCGCCATGTCGGCGCTGTGGGCCGCAGCCACCGCGTCCAGCGTTGCGTCCGAGCGCACCGGCTTGACCGCCTTGTACGTCTTCCCGCCGCACTTGCGCTTGTGCGCGCGCGCGGCATTGACCAGGCGGAGCACCTCATCCTCGAACGTGCGCACGGTCAGGGTGGCGGCAGTGGTGGTGCCGGCGGCCGTGGTCACGGACAGCGCGTACGTGCCCGCCGCAAGTGCGGGCGTGATCGCGGTGATCGTCGAGTCGGACACCACGTCGAACTTCACGGCGGAGGTCTGCCCGAAGGCGACGGTGGTGGCGCCGGTGAACGCGCTCCCGGTGATCGTCACGACTGCCCCACCGGCGACGGTGCCGCTGGCCGGTGAGACGGCGGCGATCGTGGCCGGGGCGGTCTCCTCGCTGGTGTCGTCGGCGAAGGCGGGCGCGACCGGAAAGAGCAGACCGACTGCCACGGTGGCAGTGGTCAGGGTGAGCGTACGAAAACGCCCGGTACGGAAGGTGTGCATGGCGGTGCATCCTGTTCGTGTTCAGTTCTCCGTCGCCGAGGCAACGGGTACCCTCCCGTACCGTCCCAACTATGCCCTCTTTGCGCCCTGATCGCGCGTCCCCGTACGGGGGACCCTGCGGGGTGGTCCCGGTTCGGTCCGGGTGCTCGCCGCACGGCAGAATAGGCACATGACCAGGCAGCCGGATGTCGCAGACCCGCGGCTTCCGCAGCTGAGCCTTGCCAATGCCGACTTCGTCACCGACCGGCTGGCCGTGGGAGGTGACCTCTCACCGAACTTCGTCCGGGCCCGCGCCCAACTGGACGAACTCCTCGCCGCGGGGATCACCCACATCGTCGACCTCAGGGAGGAGTGGAGCGATGAAGGGCTGGTGGGAACCTGGGCACCGCAGGTGCACTACCTGCAACACCGGGTCGCCGACGCCGGCCAGAAGATCGGACCGGACTGGTTCGCCGGCCTGGTCGCATGGGTGGACGAGGCGCTCACGGACTCCTCGGCGAAGGTGCTCGTGCACTGCCACATGGGCGTGAACCGGGCACCGTCGGCGATGCTGGCACTCCTGCTCGCCCAGGGGGTGGGGCTGCGTCCGGCACTGGACGCGATCCGGCAGGCGCGTCCGGTGGCCGTGATCGACTACGCCGGCAGCGCGCTGGACTGGTACCTCGCCAGCACCGGAGCGGACGCCCGGCAGCGCCGCAACGCCCGCCGCTCCCTCGTGCGCTGGCGCCGCGCCAACCACCTCGACGTGTACCAGGTGATCCGCGCGATCCGGGACACCGAGCATCCGGGCAACCGGTGGCTCGTGCATCTCGGTCCGGACGACCCGGCTGCGCTCGCCGCCGTGGTCAACGACGCCGGCGAGGTGGCGGTGGGGCTGTCGATGGGCACCGCACCAGAGGAGTTGAGCCAGCTCGACGAGGTGCTCTTCCTCACCACGGCAGGCCTCGTCGGCCGGGCGCTCGTGGTCGGGCCGGTACAGCCGGCCGAGCCGCACGACCTGCTCCTGCCGGTGCTGGTCACGAACCTGTTCGATGCGGTGCCGCTCGACCTTCCCGAGGGAGTGGTCGCCTGGCTCGCCGAAGGGACCAATCCCCGCCTGCTCAGGCCGGAGGAGTACCGGGAGCTGGCCGTCCGCGAGGCCTAGGGGCCACAGTGGTGCCCATGGACGCGATCAGATGGCTGGCGCAACTCGGCAGGAAGGACGTCGACGTCGCCGGAGGCAAGGGAGCGAACCTCGGCGAACTCCTCCGCGGCGGCTTCGCCGTGCCGGACGGGTTCGTCGTCACGACCGCGGCGTATGACGCGTTCGTCGCGCAGGCAGAGCTCTCCACGGCCATCGCCGACGTGGTCGCTGCGGTGACCGGCGGCCGGCCGGGAGATGCTGCGGCCTCCCGGGTCGCGGAGGCGTTCGGGGCCGCGGACCTCGACCCGGGCCTGGCCGGCGCGATCAGGGACGCCTACACGCAGCTCGGCGGCGGGGCCGTGGCCGTCCGCTCGTCCGCCACGGCGGAGGACCTTGCCGAGGCGAGCTTCGCGGGGCAGCAGGACACCTACCTCAACGTGGTCGGCGCGGACGACGTGGTCGCAGCGGTGCGCGACTGCTGGGCCTCGCTGTGGACGGACCGTGCCATCTGGTACCGCGCCCAGCACGGGGTGGGCGATACGTCCCTCGCCGTGGTGGTGCAGAAGCTGGTGCCGGCCGACTCGGCCGGGGTGATGTTCACCGCGAACCCGGCGAACGGGCGCACCGAGGAGACCGTGATCACCGCCACCTGGGGGCTCGGTGAGGCTGTGGTCTCCGGCCTGGTCGACACGGACACGATCGTGGTGGACGCCGAAGCGGGCCGGGTGCTCAGCAGCGTGGTCGCCGACAAGGCGGCGCGGATCGATCCAGCGGCGAACCGGACCGCGAGGACACCGACCGGCGCGGAGGCACACGCCGCCGTCCTCACCGACGCGGACGCGGTCCGGCTTGCAGAGCTCGGGGCCAGGATCGCCCGCCACTTCGGCGCACCCCAGGACATCGAGTGGGCCAGGGCCGGAGGCGAGTTCGCGATCGTCCAGTCCCGTCCGATCACCGCGCTGCCCGACCGCATCGGCGAGGTCCCCTCAGCCTGGCCCGTCCCGCGGCAGGGCCTTTACTTCCGGGCATCCATCACCGAACAGCTGCCCGACCCGCTCACCCCGCTGTTCGCCGACCTGATGGCGACCGCCGTGCCGGCCGGCCTGAACCGGATGCTGTCCGAGTTCATGCCGGGGCGCACCTTCGACATCGGCTTCCCGACCATCAACGGCTACGGCTTCTACCGGTACACCTCCGGCGACATGGCGATGATGCTGCGGGCCACGCCCGGCCTGATCCGGATGCTGACCGCCGACCACGGCAGCTTCGTCGAGGACCGCTGGCGGCGCCGGCTCGCCGGGTACCGGGCCGAGGTGGACGCGGAGAACGCGGTCGAGATGAGGTCGGTTCCCGCCGCCGACATCCTCCCGGCCGTGGCCCGGCTCACCGACGCGGTTGCCTACTACTACACGGCCGTGCAGACGATCATCCCGCTGGCCTCGATGGCCGAACTCACCTGGACGGGCGTCTACAACACGCTGCTGAAGCGGGCCGACGGCCCGGCCGCGGAGACGTTCCTGCTCGGATTCGACTCAGAGCCGATCCGGGCCGAGCGCTCCCTCTACGACCTGGCCCGCTGGGCGCGCGAACAGCCAGGGCTGGCCGTTGCGCTGGCCGACCCGGCCGTCGACGCACTCGCTGACGTTCCGCCGAACGGCGTCGGGGCGGCCGTGTGGGAGCAGTGGCGGCAGCGCTTCGCCGTCCACCTGGCCGATCACGGCCACACGCTGTACAACCTCGACTTCGTGAACCCGGTGCCGGCCGATGACCCCGGGCCGGTGCTGCGCGCGTTGCGGTTCGATCTCGCTGAGGACGCCCCGAACCCGTACGCCCGGCAGGCGGAGGCTGCGGCGGCCCGCAACAACGCCTCGGCCGCGCTGCTCAGCCGCCTGCGCGGCCGGAGGGAGCAGCAGGTCCGGCGGCTGCTGGAGTGGGCCCAGCACACCGGCCCGCTGCGCGAGGACGCCCTGGCCGCGATGGGGCTCTACCTGCCGCCGGCCCGGCGCCTGCTCCGGGAATTGGGCCGGCGGCTGGTCTCGGCGGGGGGCCTGGCCGAGCCCATGGACGTCTGCTGGCTGACCCTCGCCGAAGCGCGCGCAGCCGCGTCCGTGCTGGACGGTGACGCAGAGCTCCCCCCGGACCTGCGCGAGCGGGTGGCGGCGCGGCAGGCGCGGGCGCGCGGCCAGCGGCTGGCGACCCCGCCGCAGTACCTGCCGAGGAACCGGGTGATGACCTCGATGGAGTGGATGTTCCCTGCCCGCGAGGGCGGCGCCAGGGGCGGCGTCCTGACCGGAACGGCGAGCAGCGGCGGTGTGGTGACCGGTCGCGCCCGCGTCCTGGCCGGGCCCGCGGACTTCGCCGCCTTCCAGCCCGGCGAGGTGCTGGTCGCTTCGATCACCACCCCTGCGTACACGCCGCTGTTCGCGATGGCTGCGGGTGTGGTGACCGACATCGGAGGTGTGCTCAGCCATGGCTCGATCGTCGCTCGCGAATACGGCATCCCCGCCGTGCTGGGCACGGGCAGCGGCACACGCCTGATCCGTACTGGTGACGAGATCACGCTGGACGGCGCGGCCGGCACCGTCCGGCTGCCGGTGACCGACGATCAGCCGTCCGTGGTCGCGGAGGAGCCGTCACCGACGGTGCAACCCCGCACGTGGCTGCTGATCGGCGGCGCGGTCGCCCTGGTGGTCGCGGTGGCGGTCCGGGTGCGGCGGCGCCGGCAACGCTGAGTTCCACCGAGATCCCCCTATCTCCGCAAAGTGGCCCGTAGAGGCCGACTACGGCCTCTACGGGCCACTTTGCGGGTCACGAGAGCTGCACGGTTTCGCCCAGCTCCGGGACGCGGGCCGTCAGGCCGAGCCGGGCACTGATCTCCTGCGCCAGCGCGGACGCGGAGTCGGGCGCGCCGTGCACGGTGAACACCTGGGTCGGCGCGGGCGAGAGGGCCGCCAGCCAGTCCAGGAGCTCCGAGCGGTCGGCATGCACGGAGAACTCCTCATCCTGCAGCACCTCGGCGCGCACCGGGATCTGGCGTCCGTGCATCTTCAGGTGCTTGGCGCCGTCAAGCAGCGAGCGTCCGCGGGTGCCCTCGGCCTGGTAGCCGGCGAGCACGACCGAATTGCGAGGGTCAGGGAGCATGTGCTCGAGGTGGTGCAGTACGCGTCCGCCGGTGGCCATGCCGGAGGAGCTGATGATGATGCACGGCATGGTCGGGTCGTTCAGCTTGATCGACTCCTCGGTGGTGCGCACCTCGTGCAGGCGAGGCAGGTCGACGAAGCCGCCGGGGTCGAGGTCGGGTCGCAACTCGGCGGCGAATCGCCGGTCGCGGTAGATGCCCAGTGCCGCCAGGGCCATCGGCGAGTTCACGAACACCGGCAGCGTCGGGATGCGGCCGGCGTGCAGCAGCCCGGTGAGCGTCTGCAGGACCACCTCGGTGCGGTCCACAGCGAACGCAGGGATCAGCACCGACCCGCCGCGCTTCGCCGTGCGCCGGATCAGGTCGGCGAGTGGTTCGTGTTCGGCCCCGGACGGCTCGAAGTGCTCGCGGTTGCCGTAGGTGGACTCGATCAGCACGGTGCTCGCCCCCGGCGGGATCTCGCGCGCCCGCAGCACGGGGTGTTCGGCGCGGCCGAGGTCGCCGGAGAACACGACGGACGCAGAAGGCGTCGCGACCCGGATGCTCGCCGAGCCGAGAATGTGCCCTGCGCGCGTCCAGCGGGCCGTCCAGCCATCACCCAGGTCGATGTCGGAGTCGTAGTCGATCGCGCGGAACAGGCCGATCGTGCGCTCCGCGTCCGCCTCGGTGAACAGCGGCAAGGGCTGCTCGTGCTTGGAGTAGCCGTTGGCCGCGGCGTGCTCTGCGTCGCGCTCGGCGAGGTAGGCGGCATCGCGAAGCACGATCGCAGCCAGTTCGCAGGTGGCCTGCGTGGCCAGGATCTCCCCGGCGAATCCGTCCCTGACCAGCGCGGGAAGGTAGCCGACATGGTCGGTGTGCGCGTGCGTGACCAGGATGAGCTCAACACTCTTCGGCGACACCGGGAAGGGTGCCCAGTTCAGCTCGCGGAGGTTCTTCTCGCCCTGGAACACACCACAGTCGACCAGGACCCTGCGTTCAGCCTCACTGAGGAGGTACTTCGAGCCGGTCACGGTGCCGGCACCACCGACGAAGGTCAGGCTGGTTCCCATGCGTCCAGCTTGCACCCACGGCAGGCAGACAGGGGTCAGCGCACGCGAATCCCGCGCACCCCTGCGGCCCGGACGCACAAGCGCGGGTGGTCGGAGGCGCCGAAACGGTAGTCGTACTGCTTGCCGGCCGAACTGACCACGACCTGCATGCCGTCGACCACGGCCTGGGTGTAAGACTGGCCGGGCTGTGGGCAGCCGAGCGACCCGTCGTTCCAGGTCACCTGCCTCGCGCTGACCAGCTGGACGTCGTCGGTCGCCGCGCCGCGTGCGGCGAGGTCGGCGAGGATCGCGGTCCAGCGGGCCGCGGGGACGTCGCCGGGTGCGCTCGCGCTCGGCGTGGCGGACGACGGCGTGCCGGGTGTGCTCATCGGACCTCCCGTGGACGCGCAGCCGGAGATCAGGATCGTCAGGACCACCGCGGCCAGCGTTCGCCTCATGATCATCGTCCTCTCTCCCCGGTGACCCTTCCAGCGTAGGCGGAGGACGTCACCACCGGGCCCTCCCCGATCGGCTTCTCGCGGCAGAGCGGGCCAGGCTTCGACCGATCCGCTAGATGGTCAGGTGAAGAGTGAGCATGTGGTGGTCGGAGCCCGCCTTGGTGTTGTCGAACGTGCCACGGAGCACCCGGTAGGTGCGCATGGTGATCCCGTGGTGGACCAGGCCATAGTCAATGATCGGTTCGCCGCTGCCGTACTTGTTCGAGCCGGGGTTCTCCGAACCGCCGTCCGTGCGATAGCCGGCGGCGCCGGAAGGGGAGTACGAGCCGGCCCATTTCCGTACCGAGCAGTACCCGGAGCCCGCGGCGGTCTCGAAGCCGTCAGACAGCTTCCAGTTCATGTCGCCGAGGATCAGGACGGGATTCACCCAGGAGCCGACCGTCGAGGTGATCTGGGACAGTTGGGCCGCCCGCTTGCTGGCCGCGCCGGATACCGAGCTGGGTACCAGGTGCGTCTCGATGACGTTCACCTGTGCTCCGGTGCTGGTGTTCTTGAGCCGCGCGTGCACGAACCCGTGGTAGGCGGTGCTGCCGGTCGTGAAGGTGTACGTGCCGGTGTCCTTCACGGTCCAGGTGGTGGTGTCGAAGACGATGGCCTGGAGCCGGTTGTGTACCGCGACCGCATAGTTGGGGCCGAGTTGCTGCGCGATCCAGTTCGCCTCAGAGCTGGTCACCTCGGTGAGCCCGTAGATCGACGCTCGGGCTTTGTCGGAGTTGTTCAGGACGTGCGACAGCCGCTTGATCACCACCGAACGCCGAGTGCTCCAGTTGGAGCCGAAGGTGGAACCGAGGACGTTGAAGTGAACGGCCCGGAAGTCGGTGTTGCCCGAGGCGGTGCCGCCGCAGGAACTCGGGGTGGCATCCAGGGGAAGCACGAGCGAGGGAGCTCCCGATGGAGTGGCGCTGGCACTGGTCGCGAGCGCGAGTGGGAGGCAGAGCTGGGCGACGATCCCAGCCGTGAGCAGCAGACCGGCATGCCTCTTCATGTGGGGGTGACCTCCTGGGGTGGAAGGGGGCGGGTTCTCCACCGGACGGCGCGCGGAGCATCGATCCGCCGTGGTGGCCCCCGGTGCCGTGACGCTAGCATCCGGCGCGCCGCCCTGCAGGCGGTTTCGCCGGACCGCTCAACCGCCCAGCGACTTCGCCTCCCGGGCCGCGGCGCGGGAACCCTCGGCGTCGCCGAGACGCCAGCGCAGCGCGACCAGCTCGTCGAGGGTCTTGACCAGCTCTGCGGCGTGGGCTGGGTCCGCGACCGCCAGCGGACGGAGCACTTCGGCCAGGTGCTCGTGTGCGGTGGCCGATCCGGCGAGATCCTCGGCCGCGCGGACGGCGACCCTGGCCCGCTCGAGCATCGTCGCCGCGTGGCGGGCGGCATCAGGATCGACGTTGGGCCGGTGTTCTTCCGCGAGCTCTCGACGCCGTGCTTCGGCGGCTGCGCGCGAGGACTCCTGATCGCGCTGGGCCCGTTCGGCTGCCAGTTCCGACTCCCGCTGCTCGGCCGCGTCGCGTTCGGCTCGGGCTGCGGCCTCCTCCTCTGCGGCCCGGCGCCCCGCGTCCGCCTGGGCCGCAGCTCGCGCGGCGGCCTCGCGCGCGGCGCGGGCGCGGAGGATCTCCTCGTCTCTCGTGGCCTCGGCACGCACTGCCGCGCCCGCGAGCAGCGCCGCCTGCTCTGCCTGCTGCCAGCGTGCCCGGGCCTCGGCCGACGGCTCGGCAGGGGCGAGCGCCGCCGCCGCCGGCAACGCCTCCCAGTCGGTTCGCGCGCCGGGAGGAGGGGCCGCGACCGGGCCTGCGGCCGCCACGTCGGCCCCTGGGCGGGACGCGGCGGCCTCAACGTCCCGTCCTGCCGCTGCCAGCGCGTCAGCCAGGCCGGCGCGTGCGGTGTCCGGGCTGGCGCAGAGCTGAACCAGGAGCTCCACCTCCTCACGCCGGACGGCGATCGATGTGGTGAGCTCGCCTGCGGCGACAAGCCGCTGCGCGTACGGCTCGTACAGGGCGACGACCGGGGCGGCGGCGACCCTCGAAACGGCGGGACGCGGCTGCGGGTCGAGTGTGGCGACGGCGTCCGCGTGGGCGGCGATGGCCAGCCGGTGGTGAGCCAGAGCCGACTCCGTCCGCCCGGCGGCCCAGCGGCACTCCGCCGTGAGCAGGTGGGTCGCGACCGCGAGATAGGCGGGGGGGCGAGGCAGCCCGTGCAGGCGCAGCTCTGCGGCATCGGCGTACGCGTTGGCGAGGGCGGGGTCAGTGCCGACCAGCGCGCGTGCCCTGGCCACGAGCGACCAGATCACCACAGCGTCGGGAAGCTGGCCGGCGAGCGGCAGCCGGGACACCTGCGCTCGCCAGGCGTCCAGCCCTTCAAGGGTGCGACGGGCCGCCTCGGTCTGGCCGAGGCCAGCCTGCACGGCGGCGAGCTGCGTGGTGGCTGTGAAGTAGCGGACGGCGTCCGGGACCGCGGCGTAGGGGCCGGTCGGCCCGCGCGAGGCGAGGATGCGGGCGGCGACCACCACCGAGTCGGGGGCGTCGGCGGCGGCCTCGGTGAAGTCCCAGGCCAGCAGGCGGCTCGCGGTCAGCTCGACCAGGGCGTCGGCGAGATCGTCGGTGCGCTGCGGGTCCGAGGTCGCGGCCACGCGCAGCCGCTTCACCGCGGACGCCAGCTGCCTGCGTCCGTTCTCCAGGGTCTCCAGTGTCATCGGCCCTCCCTGCCTCAAGCATGGCGCATGCCACCGCATCCCCCGGCGCGGCATCCCGGTGCGGCGTCCCGGCGCCGGACCGGTCGGCTCAGGGTCCTGCCGGGGATCGACCCGGTGGGCGTCCCGGCCGCGCGGGCGTAGCGTCTCCCGCGGAGGTGTTGTGATGTCCGAGTGGGAGAACCTGCCTGCGCCCCAGCCTGATCGCAGGCCTGCGCCGGTGACTGCGTCGTGGGCAGGATTCAGCGCCGACCCGCGGATCCCGGACAACCAGCACCTTCGGGCCTCGGACGCGGACCGCGACTTCGCGACCGCCCTGATCGAGCAGTCCAGGGTCCACGGGCGACTGGACCCGTCCGAGTACTCCGAGCGGGCTGCGCAGGCCGTGCGGTCGCGCACGCTCGGCGAACTCGCCCCGCTCGTGTCGGACCTGATGCTCGCCAACGCCGCACAAGGCGCGGTGCAGCGCACCCGGAACCGGTTCGCGCGCGCCGGGATCACCGGCTGGATCGGGCTCGCTGTGCTGTTCAATGCGATCTGGCTGATGACCGTCATGACCACCGGGCACCTGCTCTACTACTGGCCGATGTGGCCGATGGTCGTCACCGGTATTCCCGTGCTGATGGCGCTGCTGTGGGGCGGCTCGGCGGAGGAGGGTGCGCCCGGGGACGCACACCACGAGGCGCACCGACAGCGCCGGGCCGTCCGGCACGCCCGGCGGGCGGAGCGCCACGCACTTCGCCACGGCGGGACGATCGCGTTACCCCCGGCGTCGACCCCGCCGCAACCGCCGCCCCCGGAGAACGACCTGCGCTGAGTGCTGCCAGCCGGGGCTGGAACGCCGACAGGGCCTTGGGCAGATGTGCTTGCATGTCGTCCATGGAGGTCACCACGCTGCCCGGACTCGTCGTCCGCACGATCGCGGTCGGCGGCATGGACAACAACGTCTACCTGCTCACCGCTGCCGGGGGCGACCAGCTGCTGATCGACGCCGCCGCCGACCCCGACGCGATCGAGGCGCTGCTCTCCTCGGCCGCCGGCGATGCGGACGCTCCGCACCTGCGGTACCTGCTCACGACGCACTCCCACCACGATCACATCGGTGCCCTCGCCGCGGTCGCGCCCGCCCACCCCGGGACGGAGACGCTCGCCGGCGAGGCGGACGCGGACGCGATCACCGCGGCCACCGGCGTCCCGATCACGCGGCGGCTGCGGCACGGGGACACCATCGCGCTCGGCGACGTGACGCTCGACGTGATCGGGCTGCGCGGCCACACCCCCGGCTCGGTCGCCGTCGCCTGTACCCTGCCCGGCGCGCCCACCCAGGTGTTCACCGGCGATTCGCTGTTCCCCGGGGGCGTCGGCAACACCGGACGCGACCCGCAGCGCTTCGGCAGCCTGTTCAGCGACGTGGTCTCGCGGCTCTTCGAGCGCTACCGCGGCGACGATGCGGTGGTCCGGCCGGGCCACGGGAAGCCGACCACACTCGGCGCCGAGCGTCCGCGCCTCGCGGAGTGGGAGGCGCGCGGCTGGTGAATCAGGCGTCCGTCTCTTCGCGGGGGGTGTACATCCGGCAGACGGTCCAGCTGGAAAGGCACACCGCACCGGACACCCAGACCAGCCAGGTGATGGCCGTGCCGAGCGCAGAGGTGGTGTCCAGGGAGTTGCCCCGGACGAGCAGGAAGACCAGGGCCGCGGCGAAGACCACGCCGGCGGAGATCCGCGCCACGTTGAAGGCGCGATAGAGGCTCGCCCTCATCGGGGTCCGTTGCGGTTGCCTCGGATCAGTCATCCGGCCTCGTCCTTCCGCCCTGCTGCGTGCCTGCACGGCACTCTACGGGCGTGACCGCCCGCCGGCCTAGCGTGCGGCCTCCAGCCCGTCCAGCAGCAGGTCGAGGCCGAACCCGAACGAGTCGCCGAACGAGTAGCCCGGCCGGAGTACGTGCTGGGTGGTGAACTCCGCGAAGGTCGGGTATGCCCCCTCAGGGAACGCGGCCACCATCTGGTCGGCCAGGTCCGCGATCTCGGCGGTTCCCTCGAACGGGAGTGACGCCTCCTGCAGCGCGAACCCGTAGACGAACGCATCGATCAGGGCGTAGGCGTGCGCCACGAGCTGCCAGTCCAGCCCGCCGCGGCGCAGGCAGGCCAGCACGGCCTCGTGGTGGGCGAGGTTGGCCGGCCCCGGGTTCTGCCGGGACTCCATCAGTGGCGGTGCCCACGGGTGGCGCCTCAGCGCGGTCCGCGCAGACACGCAGCGGCGCCGGATCGCCTCGCGCCACGGCAGGTCGGCGGGCGGGTCGTCGATCTCGGCGAACACCCGGTCGACCACCCCGTCGATGATCGCGTCCTTGCCCGCGACGTGGTGGTAGAGGGTCATCGGCTTCGTGTCGAGCTCGACGGCCAGGGCCCGGATGGTCAGCGCCGCGATGCCGCTGCGATCCGCCAGTGCCACGGCCGCATCCAGCACCCGCTCGCGGGTGAGGGACGGTCTGCGGGTCGCGCCGATGCTGGGTGTCACCACTCCTCCTCTGCGGCGGCTGCGTAGGTCTACCACCTCCGTTGCTGGGATCGTACTAAGTACGATACGGTCCTGACAAGCTAATCGTACTAAGTACGAAACGATCCGTATTGAGGAGAGAGCATGACTGCCACCCAGCCTTCCGACCCGCGGGCCACGGCCACCCGGCCGCTGCCCGCCCGCATGCGCGCCGTCGTCCAGGACCGCTACGGCGATGCCGACGCGCTGCGGTTCGACGACGTACCCACACCTGTGCCCGGCCCGGGAGAGGTGCTGCTCGAGGTGCACGCCGCCGGCGTGAACCGAGGTACCTGGCACCTGATGACCGGCCTGCCCTATCTGGTGCGCCTGATGGGCTTCGGCCTGCGGCGTCCGGCGCAGCGGGTGCCCGGCACCGACGTGGCCGGACGCGTGGTCGCGCTCGGTGAGGGCGTCGCCGATCTGAGCCTGGGGGACGAGGTGCTCGGCATCGGCATCGGCGCGTTCGCCCCTTACGCCGTGGCGCGGGCGGACAAGCTGGTCCGGCGCCCCGCCGGAATGCCGGTCGAGCAGGCAGCGGTGGTGGCGATCTCCGGGATGACCGCCTACGCCGCGGTCCACACGGAGGGACACGTTCGGGCCGGCCAGCGAGTGCTCGTGCTCGGCGCGTCCGGCGGGGTGGGCTCGTACGTCGTGCAGCTCGCCCACGCGGCGGGCGCCCACGTCACCGGCGTCGCCAGCGCCGCCAAGGCCGACCACGTCCGCTCGCTCGGCGCAGAGCGTGTCGTCGACTACGCGGAGACCGATCCGACCACCGGGCCCGAGCGCTACGACCTCGTGATCGACATGGGCGGACGGCACCCGCTGCGCCACCTCCGCCGCGTGCTCACCCCTGCCGGCACCCTCGTCATCGTCGGTAGCGAAGGCGGCGGACGCATCACCGGTGGCTTCGGCAGGCAACTGCGCGCCGCCGCACTGAACCGCTTCGTGCCCCAGCGGCTGGTGATGATCATGACCGCCGAGCACCGCGAGGCGATCGCTCCCGTGGTCGAGGCGATCGCGGCAGGGCAGATCACACCCGCCGTCGGCGCCGCCTATCCGCTGGAGGCCGCAGCGGATGCCCTGACCGACCTCGCTGCGGGTCGCGTGCGCGGCACCGCCGTGATCATGGTGCGTGCGGCATGAGCGCCCCGCTGACGCCGAGGGCCGCGCTTGCGACCGAGGGCCCCGCCCAGGGGTCGAGCGTTCGGCGCGATGGCCGGCCCTCGACGGTGGACGGCCCGGGACCCCGGTTCGCCGCGGTGATCGCCGGCATCGGTTACCTGGCCATCTTCGGCCTCGCGATCTTCGCCAACTTCGGGGTGCGCAACCGCCTCGTAGACCTCACCGACCCGAGTGGCACACTGGCCAACCTGGCCGCGGAGGAGGGGATCGTGCGCGTCGCGCTGGCCGCGTTCGTCTCCGTGTTCGTGATCGACGTCGTGGTCGCCTGGGCCCTGCACGTCCTGCTGCGGACCAGTGCGCCCACGTGGTCGCTGCTCGCCGCCTGGTCGAGACTGTCGTACACGGTGCTGCTCGGCGTGGCCGCGGTGTTCCTGTTCCTCGCGATGCGACTCGCCGGGGCCGGCGGGTACGCCTCCGGGATCACGCCACAGCTGCGTGCGGCGCTCGCTGCGACAAGCCTTGACGCCTTCGACTATGCCTGGCTGGTCGGCCTGGTCGCGTTCGGCCTGCACCTCCTGGTCGTCGGCGGCATCCTGATCGGTACCAGGGTCGGGCCCCGCTGGCTCGGCGTCCTCCTCGGCATCGCCGGCGCGGCCTACATCGCCGACACGGCAGCGCACACCCTGCTCGCCGGCTACGCCGCGTACGCCGACGCCTTCCTTGCGATGGTCGCGCTGCCTTCGATCGTCGGCGAGTTGTGGCTGACGGTCTGGCTGCTCGCCCGGGCCGGCCGGAGGAAGGACTAGCCGCGACGTCCGAACAGGCGTCCGACCAGGTGCCAGGTGGACGGGGCGTCCCCGCGGGTGAAGGCCCACTCGGGGTCGGTGAGCATGCGCGCACCGGCCAGCCCCGCCACCATGGCGATCACGGCCAGCACCGTGGCCACGCCGTTCTGCATGGCCGAGACCACGTCGGCCTGGTCGAAGTAGATCAGCGTCCGCAGGGCCGAGGCTCCGGGGATCGAGACGAGCACCGTCGGCACGGTCATGATGATCTTCTCCATGTCGAACAGCCTGGCGGCCAGCGCGCAGAGCAGACCCATGATGAAGCAGCCGATGAACGTGGCCACGTGGACCTTCACCCCGTGCTGCAGCATCAGCAGCCGCGGTGTGTTGCCGATGATCGCGACCACACCGGAGGCGAGCGCGGCCTTCCACGGCGAGTTGAACATCATCGCCCAGCCGAACACGGCGAAGAAGCTCGCCGCAAGGAGGGCTGCCCAGACGGCCACCGGTGAGCCCTCGAGGCCCGGCACGCTGTCGGGAGACACGCCACTGAGGGTCGCCATCGTCCAGACCCCGATCGTGATCGCGAGCAGCACCATTGCCGCGTAGGTGAGCCGCGGGACGCCCGCGAGCAGGTCGATCCGGGTGAGGTCGAGCCCCGCGGTGACCAGCGGGAAGCCAGGGATCAGGAAGATCGCCGCGCAGATCAGGCCGGCGGCCAGCCGCGGGCTCGGACCACCGAGTGCGAGGTCGAGCAGCCGGGTGAAGGCCAGGTACAGCCCGGTCGCGGTGGCGGCGGAGATCAGCACGACAGCGAGGTGGTTCAGCTGCCAGCTACTCAGGCTGCGGTTGAGCCAGAACGCGAGCGCCGAGGCCGGCAGCACGGCGAGCACCTCGCGCCAGCCGCCGTTGGTGAGCACCGTCACCGACGCGCAGGCCAGCGCGACCAGCAGCACGAGCAGCCAGGTCGGGTACAGCCGCGGGGTCTGCTCGATCTCGTCGAGCATCGCGTCCACCTCTGCGACGGTGGCGCGCTCGGGCAGGTTGTGCGCGAAGTCCTTCACCATCGCGATCCGGTGCGCGTTCACGCCCGGGGCGTTGATCTCCGCCACCTGGGTGCGGAAGATGCCGCGCCGCTGCACCGTGAGCACGATGTCGGTGTAGGTCACCTGCGCCTTGATCTTCTTGATTCCGACGGTGCGGGCCACGCCCTGCATCACCTCGCGGACGCGAAGCCCGGAGGTGCCGGCACCGAGCATCAGGATCCCGGCGCGCAGCACCACGTCCGAGCGCCGGATCAGGTGGCGCGGCTCGAGGGCGTCCTCGTGCTCGTGCTCGGGGAAGGTGGGTTCGGGCGGCTCGGTCTCCACGAGGCCAACGCTACGACAGCCCGGCGCCCGCGCAGCGCCGGGCGAGGCTGCCGAGACCGCGCCATCCATCGGGATTGACGATGGATGCTGCCGGCTCGACGATGAACCCGTGAGTTCGGCCGACGACTTCTGCGAGGCGTTCCCCGCCGCGTTCCTTGCGTTCCACCGCAGGGACGGACGCCGCAGCGAACTGACCAACGCCTCTCGCGCGGTGCTGCAGCACCTGGCCGTGACCGGGCCGGTGTCGATCGGCGAGGCAGCGCGGCACCTGGACCGGGCGCAGTCGGTGGTGAGCGAGATCGTCACGCAACTGGAGGGCCACGGACTGCTGGAGCGCGAACCGGACCCGGCCAACCGGCGCCGGACGCTGGTCTGGCTCACTCCGGCCGGGTTCGCCCGGCTGCGCGAGGACGCGGACGTGCTCGACCGCCGGCTGGTGGCCGAGGCGATGGAACACCTGGACGAGGCCACTCGGCGTGGCCTGATCGACGGTCTGGATGCCCTGCTGCGGGCGTCGGGAAGGAGCCGGACATGACCAACCAGAACAACTGCGAGAGCTGCGGCATGCCGATCGAGTCGGGCCACTACTGCCCCTACTGCACCGACGCGGACGGCAACCTGCAGGACTTCGATACCCGGTTCGCGACCATGGTCGACTGGCAGGCCCGGCGCAACCCGGACGCGTCCAGGGAGCAACTCGAGGCCGACACCCGCGCCTACCTGGCGACCATGCCGGCGTGGCGCAACCATCCGAAGCTGGTCGCGGTCCGCGGATGAACCGTGCCGAGTACGCGGACGCCCTGCGCGCCCTGCCGGCGGACGAGGTCGAGGCCTACCTGGTCGCGCACAGCGGCCTGCCCGGACCGCGGGGCAACCTGACCCTGCTGGACGCGGCCGGGGACGTCCTTCCCCGGGACCTCGCGCTCGGCCTGTGCGGCGATGGCGAGGAATACCTGGCCTGCTGCGGGACGGTCGCCCTCGGCCGGCTGCTGCTCGAGGGAGACCGGAACCTGGGCGCGCGGCTCTCCGCCCTCGCCGCAGACGAGCGCTGGCGGGTGCGCGAAGCTGTGGCGATCGCCGCCCAGCGGGTCGGCGACGGCGATCCTGCATTGCTGCGTGAGCTGGTCGGGGAGTGGACTGCCGATCCCGATCCGCTGCTCGTCCGTGCGGGCATCGCGGCGATCTGCGAGCCGCGCCTGCTCCGCGTCCCCGAGACCGCGGCGGCAGCCGTCGCCGCGTGCCAGGTGGCCACCGATCACCTGGTGCGGACGCCGGCGGTGCGCCGGCGGAGCCCAGCCGTCCGTACGCTGCGGCAGGGGCTCGGCTACTGCTGGTCGGTGGCCGTCGCGGGTGACCCGGACGCGGGCCTGCCCGCCTTCGCTGCGCTCGACGTGGCCGATCCCGACATCGCGTGGGTGGTGCGGGAGAACCGGAGGAAGAAGCGGCTGGCCGGGCTCCTGGACAACTGAGCCTCCTGCGGACGGGGCAGCCGGGTTGTGGCGGAGCGTGTGCCCCGGCTCACCCGGCGGTTGCCCGGAGGATCGCCAGCACCTTCGCATCGATCCAGGAGCCGTCGGCGGCCACCCGCATCTCGTAGTTCTCGCGGCCGACCCACGCGGCGAGGTCGGGATGACCCGCGCGCTCGACCAGTCGCTGGATCTCGGTGGCCAGTCCGGGGGTGACGGGCACCTTCTCGGCCTCGGTCGAGGCGGTCAGGTAGAGGTCGTTCAGGTCGAGCAGCCTGGCGAGTTCGGTGATCGGCGCCGGATGGTCGTCCACGCGCAGGTCGACGGCGACGTCGTCGCCCGCGCCGTAGCCGGCGCCCTCGCGAACCACCAGAAGCGCCGCCGACTGCCGTCCGCGCTTGTCACCGCCCTGCGCATCGCCGGCGGCGAGCGCAGCCAGCAGCCGGCGGGCCAGCGGGGACGCGGGGTCGCTGCCCAGCCAGGTGCTCTCGACCGCGGCCACCACCTGCTCGCCGACGAGGATGTTGCCCTGGACGGCGTAGCCGTCGCCGACCCGGCCGCCGGCCCAGTCGAAACAGCCGGCGCCGGTGTGGGACGCGGCGCCGCCGGAGGCGTCCACGACACCGACCTGGCGGTGGTCACGGCCCTCGTCCTCCGCCAGCAGTGCGGCGAGAGTCTCGTCGGCGGACAGTCCCGCCTCGAGCAGGGCGAGACCGGCCGGCTTGTAGGCGACGTTCGCGTCCGCCTGGGTGGCGATCGCGCCGATGTCGGCGATCGCTGCGGGAACAACGGAGCCCACGGCGAGGAACTTGGAGGCGACGGCCACACCCCAGCTGGTGCCGTCCGTGGCCACGATCGAGAAGGTCATGGTGGCAGGCTAGTCAGTGTTCCGGCGGACGCAGCGAACCCCAGTCGCCCAGCGCGCCCTCGAGGGCTCCGAGGGCGGCCTCGACCAGGGGTCCGCGGTCGGAGGCGGGGCACCCGTCGTCGACCCACTGCTGAGCGGCCGCGCCGAGGTAGCCCAGGAAGCCGGTGATCGCGAGCTGCGCGCGACGGTAGTCGGGGTTGTCGAGGCGGTCGGCCAGGGCGGCGGAGAACTCCTGTCGGTACTGGCGGCGCAGCTCCTGCACGGGCTCGGGCTCGGAGGCGCCGGTGAAGAACGGGGACGCCCACGCCGCACGCAGCGTCTTCACGTGGTCGAGCACGGCCTCGATGGTGAGCCGGACCACATCGCGTGCGGACGTGTTGGGGTACAGCCGGGCCATCACATCCGCCTGGCGGGCGGCCAGCCGCTCGAACTGGAGTCGCACCACTTCGGTGTAGAGCCCGGGCTTGCTCTCGAAGTACTTGTAGACCAGTGCTTCGGACGCGCCGGCTGCCGCGGCGACCGTGCCGACGGACACCTGGTCGTAGGTTCCCGCGGTGAATGCAGAGGTGGCGGCGGCGAGGATAGCGCCGGTCCTGGCCTCTGGGCTCAGTCGCTGTCGCGCCTGACGATCCTGCGTCCTCATGCTGGACAGCATAGCGCTTAGTGAGCTAGTCTCAATAACCGTATTGAGGATCACTCACTTAGGAGGCAGGGATGGCTTGGGCAGACACGGTGATCTGGTGGCACTGCTACCCGCTGCGGTTTGTCGACGCCGAGCGCGAGGCCACCGACGTTGTCGAGCACCGGCTCTGGCGGCTCACCAACTGGCTCGACTACGTTGTGGGGCTCGGCGCCAACGGAATGCTGCTCGCCCCCGTGTTCGCGTCCCGCAGCCACGGCTACGACACGCTCGACCACTACCGGATCGACCCGCGGCTGGGCGACGAGGCGGACTTCGGCGAGCTGGTCTGGAAGGCGAAGGGGCGCGGCGTCCGGCTGCTGCTGGACGGGGTGTTCAACCACGTCTCCGCCGGGCACGAGATCGTGGCCCGTGCCCTCGCCGACGGGCCGGCCTCCGAGGCCGGCGGCTGGATTCGCTGGGTGGGGGAGTATCCACGCGGTTTCGAGGGCAATCTCGACCTGGTCGAGCTGAACCTCGCCAACCCGGCCGTGCAGGACTACGTGGTCGGCGTGATGAACCACTGGCTCGACCGCGGCGCGGACGGCTGGCGGCTCGATGCCGCTTACGCCGCAGGACCGGACGCGTGGCGCCCGATCCTGGAGCGCGTGCGGCAGGCCCACCCGGACGCCTGGATCCTTGCCGAGGTGATCCACGGAGACTACGTCGACTTCGCGGCCCGTTCCGGTGTCGACTCCGTGACCGAGTACGAGCTGTGGAAGTCCACCTGGAGCTCGCTGAACGACCACAACTTCCACGAGCTCGCCTGGACGCTGACCCGGCACGCGCAGTTCGCCAGTCGGTTCCGTCCGCTGAACTTCGTCGGGAATCACGACACCACCCGGATCGCGACGAAGCTCACCGATCCGAGGAACCTTCCGCTGGCCCATGCGCTGCTCATGCTGCTGCCGGGGGTGCCGGCGATCTACGCGGGCGACGAGCAGGGCTTCACCGGGGAGAAGACCGATGGTGCGGGTGGGGACGACGCGGTGCGTCCGCCGTTCCCGATCGATCCGGACGGCCTGTCCGACCTCGGCCGTCCCCTCTATGAGCTGCATCAGCGACTGATCCACCTGCGCCGCACGCACCCGTGGCTGACCTGGGCCGGCGTGTCGGTGGGGAAGGTGGCCGACGAGACGATCGCGATCAACCTCGATGGCGGGGCGCAGCGGCTCACCCTCGGCCTGAACTCCGGCGACAGCCCGGTCGAACTCCCCGGCCTGAACGGCCCGCTGCGCGTGGAGCCACACGGCTGGGCGCTGGGCTGAACGGCCGGCGCAGCGGCGGTCCACCGCGGTGCTGCGCCCGGGTGGTCGAAAACGAGAACCGTCCCCTTTCCGACCACGGCCGAAAAGGGGACGGTTCTCCTTTTCGGCCACCGGGTCAGCCGGCGCCGCGCACCATCCAGCGCGGAGAGCCGTCGAGGGGTGTGAAGCCGAACTTCGCGTACAGGCCGTGCGCGTCCCGGGTGGACAGGACGGTGCGGCGCAGGCCGAGCGCGTCCAGTTCAGCGATCACGCCGTCGATCAGGCCGATGCCCACGCCGAGGCCACGGACGGACGGGTCGACGAACACGTCGCACAGCCACGCGAAGGTCGCCCGGTCACTGACCACGCGAGCGTAGGCGACCTGCCGCCCCGTCCCGCTGTCGACCACGGCGTAGTTCAGGGAGGCGTCGATCGCCTGTTCCTGGGTCGCGCGCGGACGGCCCTGCGCCCAGTACGACTGCTCGCTCAGCCAGGCATGTACCAGGTCGTGGTCGATGTCGGCAGGGTCCGAACTGAACCGGAAGCGGGCATCCATGGATGAGATCCTCTCAGGACAGCAGGCTCTCCTCCGCCTCCAGCGTGGTGGGGTGGGCAGGCACGGTCGCCTGCATCACCGAGCCGTCTTCGCGCACGGCACCCACGATGTCGCGGACGGAGGGCCGTCCCTCGAGCAGCGGCGGCGGGGCCAGCGGTACCACCAGCGGGGAGCCCTGGCTGACCTCGACCGCACGTCCCTGCACGACCAGCGGCAGCGAGGTGGCCGTCCCGGTCTCCAGGGTGAACGTGATCTGCTCGTGCTCGACCTTCACCCGCAGCCGGTTGCCCTGCAACGTCAGCGGGAAGGTGAGGGACGTCCAGTCGGCCGGAAGCCGCGGGTCGAACGACCACACGCCGAGATAGTCGCGCATGCCGCCGAAGCCGGCGACCAGCGCCTGCCACAGGCCCCCGAGGGACGCGACGTGCACCCCCGCGTCCGTGTTGTGGTGGAGGTCGGCAAGGTCGACCCAGAGGGCAGTGTGGAAGTACCGCTCGGCCAGGTCGGCGTAGCCCACCTCCGCGGCGATGATCGACTGCACCACTGCCGACAAGGTGGAGTCCCCCGTGGTCAGCGGGTCGTAGTAGTCGAAGTCGGCCCGCTTCTGGTCCAGCGAGAACTCGTCGCCCTGCAGGTAGAGCGCCAGGACCACGTCCGCCTGCTTCAGGACCTGGTGCCGGTAGATCACCAGCGGGTGGTAGTGCAGGAGCAGCGGCCGCTTGTCCGGAGGCGTGTTGGGCAGATCCCACAGCTCCTTGGAGAGGAAGTCGGCGTCCTGCGGATGAATGCCGAGCCCCTCGTCGTAGGGGACGTGCAGGGCCTCCGCAACCCGGGCGAACTCCCCGATCTCCTCCTCGGTCAGCGAGAGCCGCGTGAGCACGCGGGCGTAGGAGTCCGCGTCGTGGTCGGCGAGCCAGCGCAGGTTCCGGACGGCGGCGCGCAGGTTCGCGCGCGCCATCACGTTGGTGAACAGGTTGTCGTTGACCACCGCGGTGTATTCGTCGGGGCCGGTGACGCCGTGGATGTGGAACAGGTCCGTGCTGCCCTCGCCGTCGGTCCTCCGCCAGAAGCCCAGGTCGGCCCACAGCCGGGCGGTCTCGACCAGGACGTCGATGCCCTCCCTGGCCAGGAAGTCGCGGTCGTTGGACGCCGCGACGTACTGGGAGAGGGCATGGGAGATGTCGGCGTCGATGTGGTACTGCGCGGTGCCCGCAGCGTAGTAGGCGGACGCCTCCTCGCCGTTGATCGTGCGCCACGGGTACAGCGCGCCGCGCTGGTTCACCTCCCGGGCGCGCTGGCGCGCCGCGTCCAGCATCGTGTACCGGAACCTCAGGGCGTTCCGCGCGAAGCTGGGTGAGGTGTAAGTGAGGAACGGCAGCACGTAGGTCTCGGTGTCCCAGAAGTAGTGCCCGTCGTAGCCGGAACCGGTCATGCCCTTGGCCGGTATGCCCGTGCCCTCGGCCCGGGCCGCGGCCTGGATCAGCTGGAACAGGTTCCACCGGACGGCCTGCTGCAACGCCGGCTGGCCCTCGATGACCACGTCGCTGCGCCCCCAGAAGTCGTCCAGCCAGGCCCGCTGCGCCGCGAAGATCGCCGGAGCTCCGCCCTCCTTCGCCCGATCGAGCGTGCGCCGGCACCGGTCCACCAGCTCCAGCGGCGGCACCACCCGTGACGTGTGGTAGCTGACCACCTTGGTGATCCGTGTGGTGGTGCCCATCGTCCCCTGGATCCGGAAGACATGCTTGGCGACGTCATCCTCGACCTGGGTCCGCACCTCGTACTCGTCGGTGGTCTGGATGCTGTGATCCGCAGCCACTGCAAGGGTCATCCGGGAGGTGGCCACACGGTAGCCGAGGACCGAACGTCCGTTTCCCTCCCACTTCGAGACCGGCTCCAGCACACGGCCGGCGAGCTGGGCGGCCCGGCGGGGATCGAAGCCGGTGCCCATCGCCGCCGACTCCTCGTGGAACTCGTCCTGGCCGTCTTGTCGGTTGAGGATCTCGCAGCTGACCACGACGGGCGCGTTCGCGTCGAGCAGGGTGATCTCGTAGTCCATCACGGCGAGGTGCCGTTCGGGCATCGACACCATCCGGCGCGAGCGCAGCTGGACATGCTTGCCGGACGGGGTGCGCCAGATCAGCTCCCGCACCAGCACGCCGTCGCGGAACGACAGCGTGCGTTCGTAGTGCTGCAGGTCGGCGACGCTCAGCAGCAGCGGCTCGTCGTCGATGTAGAGCCGCATGATCTTCGCGTCCGGGGCGTTCACGATGGTCTGGCCGATCTTCGCGAAGCCGTAGGCGTCCTCGGCGTGGTGGATCCGCCAGATCTCATGGAAGCCGTTGATGAACGTCCCGTGGGCGTAGGAGTCGCGGCCTTCCTCGACGTTGCCCCGCAGGCCGAGGTAGCCGTTCGCCACCGAGAACAGGGTCTCGGTCAGGCCGAGGTCGCTCGGGTCGTACCGGATCTCCCGCAGGGCCCAGGGATCGATCGGGAAACGGGTGCGGTCGATCGGGTCGGAAACCACTTCACTGGTCACGTGCAGCCACCCCCCAGAAGCGCTCTCCGGCAGACTACTGCGGAGCGCCTGCCGGGGGAACAGAACCCCTGCCGTTGCCGGAGAGCGCGGCGCTCCGGATCAGCCGGTCGTGTGGTGGACGTAGCACCAGCGCCAGTCCTCGCCGGGCTGGGCCGACTGCATCACCGGGTGGGTGGTCTCGTGGAAGTGCGCGGTGGCGTGGCGTCCGGGCGAAGAGTCGCAGCAGGCGATGTTGCCGCACTCCAGGCACTGCCGCAGTGCCACCCAGATCAGTCCCTCCTCGAGGCACCGTTGGCAGACCCGGTCGCCCTCGATCGCCACCACCGGGTAGCGGTCGAGGTCGGCGCAGCCCTCCCCGGTCCGGTGCCGGACGGGACCCGAGGTCTCAATCCGTTCCGGCTGGGTGTCATCGATCATCGACTCCTCCAGATCGAGCATCGCCAGCACCTCCGCGACAACCTCGGAGGAGACCTGCCCGCCGGCCCGCACCTGCAGGACGCGTTGGCGCTCTGCGGTGATCATGTCGGTGCGGATCCGGGCGTACAGCTCGCTGGGCGTCTCCTGGTCGTCGGTGGTGCCCAGACGCTCCCAGGCGGCGAAGTTGCGCTGCTCGCTGCGCTGCCGGATCAGCTCGACGACGCCGTGCGGATCCTCGAACTCCAGCGCCGCCAGCCGCTCCTCTGCAGCCTTCGACGCCTGCTGCAGCAGGGTGGCGCGGGCCAGTGCATCCTCCATCGGGTCGGGGGGACGCACCCGCAGCCAGCGGGCCAGCCGGGGCAGCGACAGCCCCTGGATGAACAAGGTCCCGGCCACGACTGTGAACGCGGCCAGGAGCAGCACCTCGCGGTACGGCGTCCCGGGTGGGATGACGAAGGCCGCGGCCAGCGTCACGACACCCCGCATGCCGGCCCAGCCGAGGATGAAGGTGTTGGCGACCGGTGGCCGGTGGCCGGTCGTCGGGTCGGGGCCCGGACGGATCAGCAGGTAGCGCGCCGGGAACACCCAGGCCAGCCGCAGCACGATCACCGCGGCGAGCGTGGCAAGGCACACCGCCACCACCAGTTCCAGTGCGACGCCGGAGCGCAGCACGTCCCGGACGATCCACTGGGCCTGCAGGCCGATCAGCAGGAACACGAGGTTCTCCAGCAGGAAGGCGATCGTCTTCCAGTTCGTCCGCTCGGTGATCCGCGACTTCGCCGTCTGCAGTAGCGGCGCCTTGTGTCCGAGCAGCAGCCCTGCGACGACCACCGCGAGCACGCCGGAGGCGTGGATCGCCTCCGCGCCGAGGTAGGCGACGAACGGGATCACGAACGAGACGGCCGTGTCGAGCACGGGGTCGCTGATCAGCGGACGGAACCAGGCCACCACCCGGAACACCACGAACCCGATCAGTGCGCCCCCGCCCGCGGCAAGCAGGAAGTCGCCGGCGACCTGCCAGGCGCTCACCCCGGCGCCGATCGCAACGATCGCCGTCCGCAGTGAGACCAGGGCGGTCGCATCGTTCAGCAGCGACTCACCCTCCAGGATCGTGACCAGCCGCCGCGGCAGCCCGATCCGGCGGGCCACCGCTGTCGCGGCCACGGCGTCCGGCGGTGCGACCACCGCGCCGATCGCGAACGCCACCGGCCAGCCGACGTCGGGCAGCAGCGCGTGCACGACCACCCCGACACCGAGCGTGGTGAAGACCACCAGGCCAACCGACAGCAGCAGGATCGTCCGCTTGTTCGCGGCGAAGTCCACCAGCGAGGTCTGGACGGCCGTGGCGTAGAGCAGGGGCGGCAGCAGGCCGAGGAGTACCACTTCGGGCTCGAGGTGCACCTCGGGCACGCCCGGGATGAAGCTGCCGGCGACGCCGGCGGCGATCAGCAGCAGCGGCGCAGGGAAGCCCAGCCGTCCGGCCAGCGCCGTGCCGGCGAGGATGGCGACCACCAGGACCACCAGGAAGAAGGCACTCTCCACCCGGGCATTGTGCAGTGCCGCGGGTGTGGTGGTGCGGTTCTCAGTGGGTACTTCTCGCGCGGTCAGATCAACTTGCGGGCGTGCACGCGCTCCACGGCGCCGTAGGTGAGCCGGTCGCCGGCGACCACCTTGGCCCCCTGGGCATCGAGGTGGACGCTGGGTCGGCGGGTGAAGTGCTCCCCGGACACCCTGATGGTCACGGACTCGAGGACACGCTGGCCGGCCCGCACCAGCGGGTTGGTGGCGACGACGTGGTCAGCGAGCAGCAGGCTGCCGCCTGGCCGGAGCACCCGCAATGCCTCGCCGATCGCGGACGCGTCGTCAGGCACCTCGCACAGCGCGAACGTGCACACCACGGAGTCGAAGGACTCCTCGGGGAAGGGCAGCGCCATCGCGTCCGCCCGGCGGAGCTCGATCTGCCTCCCGATCATCCCGGCGCGCCGGCGGGCGAACTCCATGAGCTCAGGGTTGAGGTCGACGCCGGTGAGCCGGACGGCGTCCGGGTAGTGCGGCAGGTTCAGCCCGGTACCGACCGCGATCTCGAGCACGTCGCCGCGGGCGCGGCCGCAGATCCAGTCTCGCGTGCCCGCGAAGAAGCGGTGCTCCAGCCGCAGCATCGTCGCGTCGAAACGCGCTGCCTGCGCGGCAGTGATACGGGGGGAGGCGCCGGCCATGTCGACCATTATCGCCGAAGCCCGCACCCGCCTCGCCGCCCGGGCGCGGTCGTGTGGCACCGCGAGCTGCCGCCGGCGGCTCGCACGGTGGCAGGACGCGCGGGTTCGGCGTGCCTCGGTTCCGCGCGGCCTCAGCTGGTGGGGCTCGAGCGGCGGTGCAGGGTGTCGATGATCAGGTCGGCCACCGCCGGATCCCAGGTGAGGGCGCGCTCCCAGGGCAGCCCGGTGCGGTCGCAGAGGTAGATCGAGTGTGCATCCGGGAAGACGTGCTCGGTGCGGTGGGGCAGGACCTCGGCGGGGACGCCGGATGCCAGCGCGCTGGTCCGGGTGACCAGGCCGTCGTGGGGCCAGATCGGGCCGGAGCCGTGGAAGGCATCACCTGCGATCAGGGTGACCTCGAAGTCGTCCAGAACTCCCGCCTGGCGCTCGTTCCAGCCGTCGGGCCCGGCAAGGTAGCGACCGGCGACCTGCTGGCCGGCATTGGGGGTGGGCAGGGACCTCACCTCCTCGGCGAACTCGAGCATGATCTGCTCGAACCGCTGGTCGCCGTCGGCTGCGGCCAGGGTGAGGTCGCCGGCGGTGAAATCGGCGGTGAACCCACCCGTCCAGGGAGTGCCGATGGTGGTCAGCGACAACACCGTGAACGCGGGATCGGCGGAGTGGAGCTGGCGAATCGCCGACCGGCTGAACAGGCCCCCCATCGAGTGGGCGACCAGGTCGAAGCCGTCATGCCCGAACCGTTCGGCGAGATGGCCGAGGAAGCGGGCCAGGTGTGTCCCCGCGTCGTCGATCGGTCCGACCGCGTTGACGGTCAGGTCGGCGTCGAGCACCTCGGCGGGACGGGTGAAGCCGGCGAAGCCGGTGTCCTCGATTGCCGGTCCGGGGCCGGCGTTGGCCGGCGAGGTGTAGACGGTGAAACCTGCGGCCAGCAGCCGTTCGCGCAGGTAGGTGTCGGTGCTTCCCGCGGCCATGCCCTCGCCGCAGGCGTGATCCGGTGTGGTGAAGGGACTGACTGCGGCGCCACCGGAAACGATGACCACCGCGCGGGCCGAGGACGCCATGGTGGGCTTCACCTAACTGCGGGAGTGGAGGACTGCGATTCACGATAGCCGTGTACTCCGGCCGGGGATCCGCACCCCGCCGTGTCGGGGCTCGGGGATAGCCCACGCACGCCCGTCCGAGCGAGTGGTGGTCCGACGCCTGCGGACCCGCCGGTCAGCCGAAGGCCTGCGTGGACGTCACCACCGCTGCCTCTCGCCCGGGTGCGGACTGGTACTGCCAGTACAGGTTGGTGTGGGCGATCACCAGCTCCGGTGGTGGCGCACCCCAGGACGAGAGATCCTCGGTGGTGTGGGCATCGGCGACCAGGACGGTGTCGTAACCGCGGGTGAAGGCACCGTGCAGGGTCGAGCGGACACAGGCGTCGGTCTGGGCTCCGGCGATGTAGAGCCGGCCCACGCCGCGGTCCGCCAGCACCGCTTCGAGGTTCGTGTCCTCGAAGGCGTCGCCGTACAGCTTCTCGACCCGCGGCTCATCGGTGGCCGGGTCGAGTTCGGGCACGATCTGCCAGAGCTCGCTGCCGTGCGCGCGTCCTTCTGCGGCGTCCTGCACCCAGACCACGGGGACGCCTGCTGCGCGCGCCCTGCTCACACAGGTGTGGATGTTCGCCAGCACCCGGTCACGGTCGTGGGCAGCTGCCACCACCCCGTTCTGTGCGTCGATCACGACCAGAGCTGAATGGGGTCGGTCGGTAAGGGTGGTCATGTCGCCTCCTCGTCGTTTCACCGTGACGGTACCCGTCCGCTCTGACAGCGGCGCCGTAGCTGCTCCCCAGCCCCAAGGGTGTCCGCCCCGGGCCGACGCTCGCTGGGCCGAGACGGGTGGCCGAAAACGGGGACGGTTCTCCTTTCCGTCCACCCGACCGATGGACGAGAAGGAGAACCGTCTCCTTTCCGTCCACCCCGACCGATGGACGAGAAGGAGAACCGTCCCCTTTCCGTCCGGGCAGCCGGGTTCAGTCCAGGGTGATCCTCAGCGCCGCGGCGGCAGTGCGGGCGCGCTCACGGGCCTGGCCGACGTCGGCGCCGCGGGCCAGCGTCACCGCGACACGGCGGTGTCCGGACACCGCCGGCTTGCCGAACAGCCGTACCTGGGCGGTCGGCACGGCCAGGGCTGCGTCCACGCCGCCGAACCGGGGGACGCCGTTGCCCTCGGCCAGCACCGCGCAGGAGGCCGCCGCGGGCTCCTCCGGGCCGCCGATGCGCTCCGCGCCGCCGGCCGGCAGCCCGAGCACCGCGCGGGCGTGCAGCGCGAACTCCGAGAGGTCCTGGCTCACCATCGTGACCATTCCGGTGTCGTGCGGCCGCGGGCTGACCTCGGAGAACAGCACGTCCTCTCCGACGATGAACAGCTCCACGCCGAACAGACCCCAGCCACCGAGCGCCCTGGTCACCGCCGCAGCCATCTGGTGTGCCTTCGCCAGCGCCGCAGCGGGCAGGGCCGCCGGCTGCCACGACTCCCGGTAGTCGCCGTCGATCTGGACGTGGCCGACCGGGTCGAGGAAGGAAGTGCCGCCGGAGTGCCGGACAGTGAGCAGGGTGATCTCGGAGTCGAAGGTGACGAACCCCTCCACGATGCAGCGGCCGCCGCCGGCCCGTCCGCCCTCCTGGGCGTAGCGCCACGCCTCGGCGACGCCCTCGGCAGAGCGCACCACCGACTGGCCCCTGCCCGAGGACGACATCACCGGCTTCACCACGCACGGGAAGCCCAATTCGGCCGCTGCGGCCGACAGTTCCGACTCCGTCTCGACGAACCGGTACGGCGAGGTGGCCAGCCCCAGCTCCTCTGCTGCCAGTCGCCGGATGCCCTCGCGGTTCATGGTCAGCTGGGTGGCCCGCGCTGTCGGCACCACCCGGACGCCCCCGGCCTCCACCTCGGCCAGCACGGACGTGGCGATCGCCTCCACCTCAGGCACCACGACGTGGGGTGCCTCGAGCCGGATGATCTGGCGCAGCGCCGCGGGATCGAGCATGTCGATCGCGTAGGAGCGATGGGCGACCTGCATCGCCGGCGCGTCGGCGTAGCGGTCCACCGCGACGACCTCGGCCCCGAGCCGCTGCAGTTCGATGGCGACCTCCTTGCCGAGCTCGCCGGCGCCGAGCAGCATCACCCTGGTGGCGGACGCGGACAGCGGCGTCCCGATCTCAACGGTCATGGCGTCATCCAACCACCGGGCCGCTCACACGCCGAAGCGGTCCCGTGCCTCGGCGGTGGCGGGGGAGAAGACGTTGACCAGGTTTCCGTCGGGGTCACGGAACAGCAGGGAGCGATTGCCCCACGGCAGGTCGGTCGGCCCCTGGACGAGTTCGACGGTGCCGGCCAGCGCGGCGTAGGCCGCGTCCACGTCGTCGACCAGGAAGTCAAAGGCGACCGACCGGTTCGCCCGGGGCTCGGCCGCGTCCTCACCCAGCAACGACACGGTCTGGCTGCTCGCGATCGCGAGAGTGCCGGACGCCGTCGCGAGCTCGGCGAACAGCGGGTGCAGCCGGCGGGCGTCCAACCCGGTGACACGTTCGTAGAAGGCGACGAGGCCGTCGACGTCGTCGGTGATGATGCGAGTGGCCGCGAGTTGCATGGTTGTCCTCCCTGAAGCCGGCCCCGGCGGGACCTGTGCTGCGACGCTAGCAACGAATCTGGACAGTATTCGCCCAGTATTTGAGTAGGGTCTTCCCATGAGTCGTCCGACCGCCCGCGTGCTGCAGCTCCTCGATCTGCTCCAGTCCGCCGGTACCCGGACCCTCACCGAGCTCGCCGGACGCCTCGAGGTGGACGAGCGGACCATCCGCCGCTACCTCAACCACCTGCGTGACCTCGGCGTCCCCGTGGAGTCGATCAGGGGACGCCACGGCGGCTACCGGATCGCTGCGGGGTATCGCATGCCGCCACTGATGCTCGGCGAGGAGGAGGCCCTCGCCGTGCTGTATGGGTTGGTGGACCTGCGCGCACGCGGCGACTCCCCGGTTCCGCCGATGGCGACGGAGACGGCGATTGCCAAGATGCGCCGGGCCCTGCCTCGTGGTGTGCTCGCGCGGGCGGAGAGGCTGATCGCTGCTGCCGTCATGGCCCCCGATCGTCCGCACGCGCCCACCGCTCCGGACGTCCTGCTGGGCGTCGCGGATGCGGTGGCGGAGCGCCGGCCGCTGCGGATCACCTACCGGTCGGCCGACGGCACGGCCTCGGCTCGCACCGTCCATCCGCACGACCTCGTCTCGCGGCACGGCCGCTGGTACCTCTCCGCGCTCGACCTCCCTTCGGGCGAAGTACGCACCTTCCGGCTCGACCGGGTCCGGTCCGTGCGGGCGGAGCAGGGGCACTTCCTTCCTCCGCCGCCCCACGACGCGGTCGCCGACCTGGTCGAACGCTTCGCGACCGCGGACTACGCCCACACCGCGCGGCTGCGGATCCGGGCCACGCCCGACCAGATCCGGGCGGTCCTGCCGCAGTCGGTCGCCGTTCTCGAGCCGCTGGGCGCCGAGGAGACAGGGGAGGGGGGCTGGCAGCGCGCGACGGTCCGCGCCGAGCGGCTCGACCGGCTCCCGGGGCTGCTGCTGGGGCTGGCCGCGCCGGTGGTCATCGAGGGTCCGGACGAACTGCGCGAGGCCTGCGCCGCGGCGGCCGCGCGGCTCCGGGCACTCGCCACGGGCGCTCCCTGAGGACGACCGGCGAGACCTCAGCCGTCCAGGAAGCCGTGCCGGGCGAGGACCGCGTCCACGAACTCCTTCAGGGCCGGCCTGGCGGCCTCGTTGGCGTACTTCACGCTCACTGATCCTTTGCCGCCGAACGCGCCGGGGATGTCCCGCTGGGCCGCTGCGACCAGGTCGAAGTCGATCGCGTGCGCGGAGAAGTGGCCCTTCGCCGCGGTGAACATGACGTAGCCCTTCAGGTAGCTGTCGAAGAACTTGTACATCGGCACCTGCCGGAACATGACCGGCTCCAGCCGTGGCGCGCGGGCGGCCACGTGGTCCCAGAACTCCTGCAGCCACGCACGGCCGGCCTCCGGGGCCTCGGCGAGGTACTGCTGGGGTGAATCAGCCATCGGGCCCTCCTCGGTCAGGTCGCTCCTCATCGCGCGGGTCCCGCGCCCGCACCCGGGGCACATCCTCTCCGCCCCTCGCGGTCGGACGGGTTGGGTCGAGCGTAATCGGCGCGGCGGCCGTAGGGTGTCGCACGTGGAGCAGAACGGTGCACGGCCACGGTTCCCGCGTTCGGTGTACGCCCGCGGCGCCGAGCCGGATGCGCGGTTCAGCCTCGCCAACGAGCGCACCTTCCTGGCCTGGATCAGCGCCGGGCTGGCCCTGATTTCGGTCGGTGTCGGCCTGGACTCGCTGGCACTGAGCCTGCACCCGGGGTTCCGGCTGGCCGGCTCGATCGTGCTGGTCAGCGCGGGGATCGCCTGCCCGATGCAGGCGTGGTTCGGCTGGGTCCGCGTGGAGTCGGCGCTGCGCGAACGCCGTCCGCTGCCGTTCAACCCGCTGCTCGCCGTGCTCCCGGTTGCGCTCGGCCTGGCCGGGGCCCTGGTGCTGGCGGCGATGGTGGTGAAGTGACCAGCCCCGGCGGAGTCTGGGACGCCGGCCTCCAGCCCGAACGCACCGGTCTGGCCTGGGAGCGCACAGCGCTGGCCTTCCTCGGCCTCGGTCTGGCCGTGCCGAGGCTCGCCTGGCCGGCGCTCGGCCCGTGGGCGATCGCACCCGCTGCCGTCATCCTGGCCGGTGCGATCGCACTCTTCGTCGCAGGGCACCGGCGCTACCGGCACACCCATGACGCGCTCACCGGCACCGGACGGCTCCACGACGGAAGGCTGCCACTCCTCGCCACTCTGGTCGCGCTCGTGCTGGCCCTCGTCGCCGTGCTCCTGGTCGTCGTCGCGTCACGCGGAGTTGCGCAGCCGTGACGAACGCGAACCCGTACCGCCGGGTCGTCGCGCGCGGTCTGCTGGCGACGGCCGCGCTCACCGTGGCGAACGTCGTGGCTGGACGCGCACTCAGCCGCAGCGCCTGGCTGCGGGACCGGGAGACCGACCTGATCCGCGGCCTGCAGTCTCGCCGCGCGCCCGGACGTGACCGGTTGGCGAAGGTCGTCTCGACCGCGGCGGACGTACCGGCCAGCGTCGCGCACGGCGCCGTCGCGTCCGCCGTGCTGTGGTACCGGACCCGCGACCCGCGGCTGGCTGCCGCACCCGCTGCCGCGCTCGTCCTCGAGACCGCGGTGTACCTCGGCGCGGGGGCGCTGGTGAACCGCGACCGCCCGGACGTTCCGCGGCTCGACCGCGAACAGCCCACCTCGTCCTTTCCCTCCGGGCACCAGGGCGCGACGGTCGCGTTGATGGTGGTCTACCTGCGCCTTGCGGGACGGGTCCCGAACCCGTGGCTGCGCACGGCGATCGGTGCAGCGTGCCTGGCCTACCCTTCGGCGTTGGCGTGGGCGCGCGTCCACACCGGCATGCACTACCCGTCCGATGTTGTCGCGGGCACCCTGAACGGCATCATCACCGGCCTGGTCGCCGTGGCCCAGATCGGGGACGGTTCCGGTCGGTCCATTTCCTGAGAATGGCCTGAATCAGGAACCGTCCCCGATCCGGTCCGGTCAGGAGCGCTTGAGGGCGTCCTCCCAGGCGTCCACAGGGGAGACCGGGACGATCGGGAGTGCTCGCGGTGCGTGCTGCCCGGTGGTCTCGTCGAGTTCGAACCCTCGGGACGCCGAGTGCCGCTTGTGCGCGGTCGCCACCATCAGCTTGATCCGGTTGAGCTGGTTCGTCGCCGACGCGCCCGGGTCGTAGTCGACGCTGACGATGTTCGCCTCCGGGTGGCGGCGCCGCAGTTCGGCGAACATCCCCTTGCCCACCACGTGGTTCGGCAGGCAGGCGAACGGCTGCGCGCAGATGATGTTCGGTGCCCCGAGTTCGATCAGCTCGACCATCTCTGCGGTGAGCAGCCAGCCCTCGCCGGCACGCGTGCCGATCGAGATCACCCCGTCCGCCTTCTTCGCGAGGTCGGCCATCTTCGGCGGCAGGTCGAACTTGCCGTTCGTCCTGGCCAGCGCGGTCACCACCGGCTGCTGGAACTTCTCGATCAGCCACAGTGCCATCCGCTTGAAGTAGTGCGAGCGCGGACCGATGCCCATCGTCTCCCACTGGAACTGGGAGGAGTACAGGGGCATGAGGAAGAACTGCAGGATGCCGGGCAGCACCGCCTCGCAGTCCTCGCCCTCCACCACGTCGACCACGTGGTTGTTGGCGTCCGGGTGGAACTTCACCAGGATCTCGCCGACGATCCCGACCCGCGGCTTGCGGGGGACGTCGCGCAGCGGCAGGGCGTCGAACTCCTTCACGATCCGCCGGATCAGGCTGGTGTAGCCGATGCTGCGACCCAGCGAGGCGCTGTAGCCGCCGTGCTGCAGGAACTCCTGGCAGACCGCGTCCCAGGTGCGGTACAGCGCCTGCGCGCTGCCCGGCTGCCGTTCGTAGGGACGCACGCGCAGCAGCAGCGTCTGCAGGAGGTCGCCCAGGATCAGCGCCTGCACGGCCGGCACCAGCAGGGCCGGGGTCATCTTGAACCCCGGGTTGCTCTCCAGTCCCTGCACGCTGATCGCGAGCACCGGAACCTGCGGGTAGCCGGCGTCGGCCAGCGCCTTGCGCAGCAGGCCCACGTAGTTGGTCGCCCGGCACATGCCGCCGGTCTGGGTGATCGCGACGGAGGTGTGGTCGGGGTCTGCCTCGCCGGAGCGGATCTTGTTGACCAGCTGGCCGACCACCATGATCGCGGGGAAGCAGGCGTCGTTGTTGACGTACTTCAGGCCCACCTCGACGTCGTCCGCGGAGGCGTGCTCGAGAAGCTGCACGTTCAGGCCGAGCTTGCGCATCACCGGGATCACCAGGCGGAAGTGGATCGGGGCCATCTGCGGGGCGTAGATCGTGTGGGTGGCCTTCGCCTGCTCGTCGAACAGCCGCCGCTCGCCGAGCGGGCCGAACGTGCTCACGATGGACGACCCGCGCCGCTCCGCGGCCGCAGCCTTCATCGAGCGCAGCCGGATCGTCGCCGCGCCCAGGTTGGAGACCTCGTCGATCTTCAGCAGCGTGTACATGTCGCCGGCCTGCTCGATGATCTCCTGCACCTGGTCGGTGGTGATCGCATCCACCCCGCAGCCGAACGAGTTCAGCTGGACCAGGTGCAGCTCCGGCTCGCGCGCCACCTTGGCTGCCGCCTCGTACAGCCGCGTGTGGTACGCCCACTGGTCCCGCACCCGGATCGGCCGGGCCAGCAGCGGCTCGGCGGGCTCGACGATCGCGTCCTCGGTGAGCACGGCCATGCCGAGGCCGGTGATCAGGCTCGGGATGCCGTGGTTCACCTCGGGGTCGACGTGGTACGGACGGCCGGCCAGCACGATGCCTTTCACGTCGTGCTCGGCCATCCACGCCAGCGCACGCCGGCCCTCGGCGCGGACGTCGGCCTTGACCTTCGTGTCCTCCTCGTAGCCGGCCTGGACGGCCTCGGTCGCCTCCGCGAGCGTCACGTTCCAGTCGGCGAAGACCTCGACCAGGCGCTGGGCGAGGAACTCCGGCTCGTTCAGGTTCAGCATCGGCGAGAGGTAGCGGATGTCCGGATCCTGGAGCCGGGGCAGGTTGCGTTCGATCACCTGGGGGTAGAACGCCACCACCGGGCAGTTGAAGTGGTTGTCGGCGCCGGCGATCTCCTTGGCCTCCAGCGGGACGCACGGGTAGAAGATCGTGCGGATGCCGCGCTCGATCAGGCTCTCGATGTGGCCGTGCACGAGCTTCGCCGGGTAGCAGACGTTCTCCGATGGGATCGACTCCATCCCGGCCTCGAAGACCTCGTGGCTGGACCGGCCCGAGATCGTCACCCGGAAGCCGAGCCTGGTCAGGATGGTGAACCACAGCGGGAAGTTCTCGTACATGTTCAGCACGCGCGGAATCCCGATCTCGCCGCGGAACGCCTTGTCCTCGGTGAGTCGGCGATAGCCGAAGATCCGCTTGTACTTGTAGTCGAACAGGTTCGGCAGTTCCGACTTCTTCGGCACCCGCTCGGTGCTGGCGCCGCGTTCGCAGCGGTTTCCGGAGACGTGACGGGTGCCGTCGCTGAAGGTGGAGACGGTCAGCTGGCAGTGGTTCTGGCACAGCCGGCAGGTGTCCAGACGGGTGTCGACGCGGAACCCGTCCAGCTCCTCCAGCGCGAGGGCCTGCGAGCGCTCGCCGTCCGACCAGTTCCGCTGGGCGGTCAGCGCCGCGCCGTAGGCGCCCATCAGCCCGGCGATGTCGGGACGGATCACCTGTGCGCCGGTCTGCAGTTCGAACGCCCGCAACACCGCGTCGTTCAGGAAGGTCCCGCCCTGTACGACGACCTTGTCACCGAGCTGTCCGGCGTCCTTGAGCTTGATCACCTTGTACAGCGCGTTGCGTACTACGGAGTATGACAAACCGGCGGCGATGTCGCCCTGGCTGGCCCCCTCGCGCTGGGCCTGCTTGACCGAGGAGTTCATGAACACCGTGCAGCGGGTGCCGAGGTCGACCGGGGCACCGGATTCGAGCGCGGTCCCGGCGAAGGTCTGCACGTCAGTGCCCATCGAGGCCGCGAAGGTCTGCAGGAACGAGCCGCACCCGGACGAGCAGGCCTCGTTCACCGCGATCGAGTCGACGGCACCGTCGCGGATCCGCAGGTACTTCATGTCCTGGCCGCCGATGTCGATCACCGAGCTGACGCCGGGGCAGACGGTCTCGGCGGCCCGGTAGTGAGCCATGGTTTCGATCTCGCCGTCGTCCAGCCGCAGGGCGGCCCGGACCAGGCTCTCGCCGTAGCCGGTCACGCAGCTGCGGGCGAGGTAGGCGTCCGTGGGCAGGTGCGTGTGCACCTCCCGCAGGATAGAGAGCGCGACGCTGACCGGGTCGTTGCTGCCCTGGTAGTGGGAGAACACGATCTGGCCCGCGTGCGTGAGCAGCACGGCCTTCACCGTGGTCGAGCCCGCGTCGATGCCGAGGAAGACGGGGCCGGACGCGGCCGCGAGGTCGCCCTTCGGGATCGAAGTGGCGGCGTGCCGCGCGTCGAACTCGGCGCGCTCGGCGTCGCTGGCGAACAGCGGACGCAACCGCGCGCTGCCCAGCGGGATGAGCGTCCGCTCGCGCAACCGCCGGAACAGGTCTTCGACGTGCCTCTCGCTCCCCGCGCCGCTGGTCGAAGCCCCGGCAAGGAGCGCCGCACCGATCGCAACGTACAGGTGGGCGTTCTCCGGGGTGGTGAATGACTCCACCTGTGCGGCCAGCGCCCGCTCGTACGCCTTGCGCAGCTGGGGCAGAAAGTGCAGCGGGCCGCCGAGGAAGACGACATTGCCCCGGATCGGGTGCCCGCAGGCGAGGCCGGCGATGGTCTGGGTGGCGACGGCGGCGAAGACCGATGCGGCCAGGTCGGTGTGGGCTGCACCCTGGTTCAGCAGCGGCTGCAGGTCGGACTTGGCGAACACTCCGCAGCGGGAGGCGATCGGGTAGAGGTGCAGGTGCTCGGCCGCCAGCGCGTCCAGCCCGGCGGCGTCGGTGTGCAGCAGGGTGGCCATCTGGTCGATGAACGCTCCGGTGCCGCCGGCGCAGGTGCCGTTCATCCGCTGCTCGACGACGGGGTGCAGGAACGTGATCTTGGCGTCCTCGCCGCCCAGCTCGATGACCACGTCGCCCTGCGGGATGAAGCGCTCGATCGCGGCGGTGGAGGCGATCACCTCCTGGACGAACTCCACGCCCATCACCTCGGCCACGCCGAGCCCGGCCGAGCCGGTCACCGCGCACCGGAAGGACGCGCCGGGGAAGCGGTCGGCGATCTCGCGGAGCAGGTCGCGCAGGGCGCCGCGGGCGTCCGCGTTGTGCCGGCGGTAGGCGCTGAAGAGCAGGGTGGCGCCATCGAGCACGACCGCCTTGACGGTCGTGGAGCCGATGTCCAGGCCCAGCGCGGTGGCTGCCTGCATGCCTGCCCTCCGTCCAGAACGATCGTTCTGTTACGGGACTCACAGTACAGGAAGTACGCAGGATTGCGGATAGTCTGTACAGGTGGACGAAGGCCGGAGACGCCCCGCCGCGGCTCGGGACGTGATCCTGCGGGCAGCGACGGAACTGATCCGCGTGAACGGCGTGGCCGGAACGTCCATTTCGGACGTGATCGCCCGCTCGGGCACGTCGGCCGGTGCGATCTACCACCACTTCGGCAGCAAGGAACGGCTGGTCCTCGAGGTGGGCCGCAACGCGATGGCCGTCCCGATGACCATGATCATGGCGACTGCGACCAACCTCTCGCCGGACGCGTTGTTCGCCGCCGCGCTCGACCGGGTGGGCGAGGACGAGCACACCCCGGAACTGCTGCTGCAGATCTGGGCGGGAGCCAAGTCCGATCCTGGGCTGTGGGCGCTGCTGCTACGCGAGGTGGCCACAGTGAAGGCCAGCATCATCGTCTTCATCGGGGGCTGGTGTGCCGAGCACTCCCCGGGCACCGACCCGGGCCTGCTCGCCAGCGCGATCATGAGCCTGGTCACGGGGTACGCCGTGCAGCGCAGCCTCGGCCTGGAGATCGACCAGGCGGCCTACCGCCGGTTCGGTGCGGCGATGATCGCCGAGGTGACCGCTCGCGCGTCCGCTGACGCCTGATCTGGACGATAGCTGGCCGATAAGGAGAACCGTCCCCTTATCGGCCAACCGCTCCCGCTATCGGCCGAGGAACTCCCGCCAGCGCGGGACGTCGCGCCCGGCCTGGGCGAGCCCGGCGTCGAAGCTGGCCTGCAGCCGGGCCACGTCGCGAGTGCCGTTGCTGACCCGCATCTGTTCGGGGACGAACAGCAGCGCGTCCCCGGAGCTCTCCAGGTCGAACAGCTCCTCGCGGGTGGCGTTGTAGTTGCGATGCCGGATGTCGAGGGCTTCCACAACGGCCGGGAAGCGGCGGAACCAGCGCCGGTAGAGACCGGGGGAGCGGGTCGGGGCCTTGGTGTAGCCGCGCTCCTGGGTGAGCACGACGAAGAAGCGCGTGAAGCCGTCGGCCTTCGCCGCGTCCAGTGCGATGCCGCCGGACGGGCCCAGCGCACCGTCCACGTAGACGTGGCCGTCCAGGTGCACCGGGGGCATGATCATCGGCATCGTCGAGGATGCGCGCACCCGCCGCATCAGGTCGGGCAGGGTGGACAGGTCGTCCTGCGTCCAGTAGACGGCGCGGCCGGTGTCGCACTCGAACGACCCGATCCGGACGGACGCAGGGTTCGCGCGGAACCGCTCGTAGTCGAACGGCAGCGCCTGGTCGGGGCCGGCGGTCTGCTCGTAGATGTAGGCGGCGTTGAACAGGCCCTCGCCGCGCAGGAAGGTGCGGACGTTGCCGAACCGCGGGTCGGCGGCGAACTCGACGAAGGACGCCCGGGCGCGCTCCGGATCCCGGGACAGGTAGTTGACCGTGTTGCTGGCGCCGGCGGAGATGCCCGCGACCCAGCCGAAGTGGATGCCCTCGGCGAGCAGGGTGGCCACGACCGCCGCGGTGTAGCTGGCCCGCATACCGCCGCCTTCGAAGATGAGCGCGACGTCGTCGACGTTGCTGCTCAGCTCCTGCGGCACGCCGGATCCTCCTCTGCTCGCCAGCACACTAGCCGCCTGGGCCGATCGTGGCGGTGCTCATGCCCGCTGTGGGCGCGAGCACGGTCCGGGTCGGACGCCCGGGCATTCAGTTCGATCGGTCGGCGTTCACGTAGACGGTCTTGTACTCCTCAGAGATGCTCACCCGGACGGATCTGTAGTCGGGGTTGCCGGTATCCATCAGCATGATGAACTCCTCACCGGCGTGGTTGTCGATTTCGTCGTGGGCGGGATCGATGCGGGCGCCCCGGCTCTCGAAGGCGTCGCGCAGCTTGTCGGCATCTCCTTCGGCTGGATACTCCGGGATGCCGTAGACGAGATTGACAATCAGAGCCTCGGCGGGGGAAGCCCACTGAAGTTGTGCGTCCCCGTAGACCTCGGCGATCGCCGGCCGCGCGATGGCGTCGAGCGACTGGCCGACACCGGTCGGGTTCTCGACCGCCGGGCCGTCCGCAGCCCCTGTCGTCGGAGCGTGGGACGTGGCGCCCGCCTCGGGTGAGGTCCGTTCGTTCGGCGTCCTCGTGAAGTCGTAGTCGATGGCACCGTTCAGGTACAGGCCGCCCAGGATGAGGATGGCGAGCATCGCCAGCACCACGAGAAAGATGTTCAGGAACGCCCACGGCCCGCGAGTGACGGCTTTCCACAGCGCCCGCAGCCGCTCTCGCATGCCGCCCTCGATCTTCGGCATCGCAACCCCCGGCACCTCGGCTCTTCCACGACGCTGGGGTCGGCCGCAGAGTTCATCCCCGACCGCAATGGCCCAGGTGCTGCCAGAGATTCTACCGCTCCCCCCGGGGCGGGGCCGGGCTCGCCCCGGGCAAGTCATCAGACGGTCGACAGGGGGCGCGCGACTCGTCGGGGACTGGGCTCCGAACCGTCTTCGTGGTCGCGGTGACCCTACTGGGGATCGCCGCGAGCGTGATCAGCGCCTTCAGCGGGGTGATCCCCGGCTAGGCGGGGCGGTGGGTGGGCTGCCCCGGACAGCGCCCCGGGGTGGCAGGATTGGCAGCGATGTTCCGGCGCCCCTTGATCCCGTTCACCGCGTTGCTGTGGGGGCTCCAGTTCTCCTTTCTCAGCCCTGCGCTGGCGCTGATCCTGGTCAGCCTGTACCACGCGACGCCGATCGAGGTGGGCTGGGTGCTGGCGATCTACAACTCGGCCGGGTTTGTCGCGGCGCTGTGGATCCCGGCCCGGGCCGACCGGCGCGGCGAGTACCTGCCGTCGCTGCTGGTCGCCGCAGGAATGACGGTGGCCCTTGCCGCAGCGCTGGCCCTCGCGACCAGCCTGCCACTGGCGGTGGTCGCCCTGGTGGTGTTCGGTGCCCCCGCGGGTGTCGGCAGCTCGCTGCTCTTCGCGCACCTGCGTGCCACGGGCGCAGGGCCGCGGGACGTGATCAACACCCGCGCGGTGTTCTCGTTCGCGTGGGTGGCGGGGCCACCGGTAGCGACGGCGCTGATGGGCTGGTTCGGCAATGCCTCGGTGCTGCTGGCCATCGGGGTCATCGCGGTCGCGAACGTGGCCACGACCATCGCGATCATCGTCAAGGCGAAGCGGGCGGCGCGCGCGGAGCCCGATCCCGCCGCAGTCGCTGCGCCGCGCGCGGCCGGCGCAGCCCGCGGACGGGTGGCCGTGATCGTCGTCGCCTTCGTGCTCGCACAGGCGACCAACGCCGCCGCCGTCGCGGTGATGACCCTCTTCGTCACCGAGGCGCTGAGGCTGCCGGTGTGGTGGGCAGGCATCGCGCTCGGTGCCGCGGCCGCCCTGGAGATCCCCGCGCTGATGTCGCTGGGCCGGCTCAGTACGCGCTTCTCGCTGACCCGCCTGATGGTCGTGGGTTGCCTGGCCGGGGTGGCCTACTACGCCGGCATGGTGCTGGTCACCGGGCCGATCGCCCTGATCGCCCTGCAGGCACTGAATGCGGTCTTCTTCGCCTCGGTCGCAGGAGTCGGCCTCACGCTCTTCCAGGAACTCATCCCCGGCCCGGGGATGGCGACCGGACTTAACACGAACACCCGCCGGATCGGCTCGATCGTCGCCGGCCCGATCATCGGGCTCGGCGCCGGCCCGTGGGGCTACCACGGTGTGTACGTGGCCTGCGCTGTGGTGACCGTCGCCGCCGCCGTGGCGATCGGTCTGGCCGGACGGTGTCCCGCAGTCTCGCGCCCGGCCGCCTGAGGCTCACTCCGGAACGCGCAGGGCGATCCGCGTCTGGGTCTGGGCGGCGCCGGCCTCCTTCTTGAGGCGACGGAGCAGCTGGTCCAGTTCGCCGGTGTCGCGGACGTGGGCCCGTACCAGGTAGTCGTACGGGCCGGTGAGGTGGACGGCCTCCCCGATCGTCCGGTCCGTGCCGGTCCAGGCGAGGAACGCGTCGGAGTCGCGGCCCTCGGCGAGGCGGACGTCGATGAACGCCTCCAGCCCCGCGCGCGTCGCTGGTGCGTCGCCGGCGAGTACGGCCCGGTAGCCCAGGATCACCCCGGAAGCCTCCAGCCGCCGGACACGGGCCGCGGCCGCGTTCGTGCTGAGACCCACTCGACGTCCGAGTTCACTGAACGAAGTGCGGCCCTCGGCACGGAGAATGCCGAGAACCATCTCGTCGATACGGTCCATGCAGACAATCTAGCTGCTCCGCAGCGCGACTCTCCGTCGCTCGCCGTGGCCTGGGTCAGGCTTTCGCCATGGACGTCCTCGCGATGCTGGCCCGCGGCGCGCTCGCCGGGCTCGGTGTTGCCGTGCCGCTCGGCGCGATCGGCGTCCTGCTGCTCGGCGAGGGGATCAGCAGGGGCTTCCGACACGGTGCCCCGGCCGCGGTGGCCGTCGGAGTCGTCGACACCATCTACAGCGCTGCCGCAGTGCTCTTCGGCGCCGTCGCGGCCCCGGTGATCAGCGGCTGGGGGAGCTGGCCCGCGGTGATCGGCGGGGGCGTCCTGGTCGGGATCGCCGCCCTCGGACTGTGGCGATTGGCCACCCGTCCGGCTGCCGACGGTCCGGCCCCGAAACCGGCGGGGAACGGCTGGCAGCGCTTCGTCCTCTTCCTCGGCCTGACCGCGGTGAATCCGGCGACGCTGGTCTACTTCGCCGCGATCACGGTCGGGCTGACCGGACGGCTGGGCACGCCCGCCACGGCGTCGGCGTTCGTGATCGGAGTGGGACTCGCGTCCGTGTCGTGGCAGCTGGTCGTCGTGGGCACGGGCGCGGTGCTGCGGCACCGGATCACCGAACGTGCCCGCCGGCTGAGCGTGCTCGCCGGCAACCTGGTGGTCGCCGGCCTGGGCGCGGCGATGCTGGTCGGGGCGCTGCTTTGACCGACCGCGGAGGCTGTCGCCGATCGCCCGGACGGCACTCCGGGGCTGGGCACGGCGCGGACGCGGTGCGATCATGGTCGGTATGCGCCAGTCCTCCCCCCGCTGGTTCGCCAGTCTCGCGTCCGTTCCGCTCGCCGTCGCGCTGGCCCTCGGGCCCTCCGTCGCGCCCTCCCTCGCATCGATTCCGGCCGATGGGACCACGCCGGTCGTCGCCACCGCAGCGGAGGCCGCTGCTCCGCTGCCCGACCCGGTCGTGCTGGCGGCGAAGCTGAAGAAGGTCTCCACGAAGGGCATCGGCACGGTCGGGCTCCTGGTCACAACGACGGACGGCACGGTGCTGGCCGACCGGGCCGCCGATGTGCCGCTCACTCCCGCGTCCACGATGAAGGTGCTCACCACGATGGCCGCGCTGGACGCGCTCGGGCCGGACCGCACGTTCGCCACCCGGGTGCTGGGCTCGGCGTCGAGCCGGATCTACCTGGTCGGTGGCGGCGATCCCCTGCTGACCGACAAGACCTCCACCTCGTCGTACAAGCCAGCCTCGCTGCAGAAGCTGGCGAAGGCGACCGTCGCAGCGCTGAAGGCGGCCGGACGCACCAGCGTGCGGCTGCGCTACGACGCGTCCCTGTTCACCGGGCCGACCTGGAGCGGCCACTGGAAGTCGAAGTGGAAGGGCTGGGAGGCGAAAGTCGCCGCGCTCGAGATCGATTCGGGCAAGCTCAGCTCGGGTCGGGCCGCGTACAGCCCGGCGAAGACCGCGGCCACGGCCTTCGCGAAGCGGCTCAAGGCTGCCGGCATCAAGGTCATCTCGGTTGCGTCAGGGACGGCGCCGGCGGACGGCCCCGAGCTCGCCCGGGTCACGTCCACCACGGTGAGCCGGATCATCCATCGCACGCTGCTGATCAGCGACAACGTGGCCGCGGAGACGCTGTCCCGGCACGCAGCGATCGCCAGGGGCGCCGACCCGAGCTTCACCGGCGCGGCCGGGGCCGTGCAGGCGTGGCTCGCCGGGCGCGGGCTGTGGACGTCGGGAATGAGGATCCTGGACGGCAGCGGCCTCGCGCCGGCCAGCAAGCTGACCCCGACCGTGCTGGCGTCGGCGATCCGGCTGGCGCTGGCCGAGCCGGAGTTCGCGCCGGTTGTCGGAGGGCTGCCCGTCGCCGGAAAGAGCGGCACGCTGAAGTACCGCTTCGACGACGCGTCCGAGAAGGCCGGACGCCAGGTCGTGCACGCGAAGACCGGGACGCTGAGCGGCCTGGCCGCCCTGGCCGGCTACGTGACCACCGCGGACGGCGCGGTGCTGGTGTTCGCCGAGATCGGCAACGACTCCTACAGCTATTACCGCGTCTACGACTGGCTCGACCGCGAGGCTGCGGTGCTGGCCGGGGGCGGGTGTCGCTGAATCGCCGGGCCCCGGCGCCAGCTAGCCGTAGCGTTCGACGAGCAGTGCGGACGCGCGCGCGGAGCCGTCCGCCCAGTCCTTGATCGACGCGGCGTAGGCTGCAGCCTGCTCTCGCGCGGTGTCGTCGGCGAGGAGTTCGGCGATCGCGGACTGGACCTCGCTGACCAGCTTCGTCCGGTTGCGTGACTTTCCCACTCTCCGCGCGAATCCCTTGCGGACCAGGCAGGAGATGTTCGCGACCTGCTCGGGTTGCATCCCTACACCGACCACGGGGCGGCCGGCGAGCGCGGCGGTGAGGACCGTGCCGATGCCGCCGTGGATCAGCGCGAGGTCCGCGCGGCGGTTCATCTCCAGGGCCGGCAGCCAGTCGGTGACCAGGACGTTCGGGGGCACGTCGACGTGCTGGTCGGCGATCAGGGCCTTCACCGGGGCGACCACCTGGTAAGGCGTGTCGCGGAAGCTCTCGAGCAGGTCGGCGACCACGTGGCCCACACCGGAGGATCCCATCGCGAAGTAGATCAGGGGGCGATCGTGGGGCAGCGCCTCCACCTGCGGGGGCAGGGAGAACTCGCCGGTGGGCAGCAGTGCCCCGATCGGGAAGTGGTCCTCCGGCAAGGGGATGTCGGTGAAGCCGGGCGGCTCGGCAACCAGCGAGGTGTGGCCGTGGAAGAAGCTGAGGACGGGATGGAAGCCCGGCACGCGGTAGTGCCGGGCCGCCTGGTTCACCGGGTGGATGAAGCCGTACCACATCCAGGCGCGGAACAGCGGGTAGAGGAGGGCGTCGACGACTCGCTTCAGTGCCGGTGGGCGGAGGTGGTCGGTGGTGCCCGCGCCGGTGGCGAAGAATCCGGGCAGCCAGGTGGACTGGACGGCCCACACGACCGGGATGCCCCGCAGTCGACACGACAGGGGCATGCTCAGGTAGGAGCCGGTCACCACCGCGACCGGATGCAGCCGGTCCAGGACGACCAGGTCGCCGGCCACCTTCTCGATCATCTCCGCACCGGAGTAGGCCGGGGCGAACTTCTCCTCGTCGTTGACGGCGAACACGTGCGCGATCTTCTCCGGGGTGAGCCGCGGCTCGACCCGTTCGAGCGGGAAGTGGTTGTCCTCGATCAGGGATTCGAAGTCGCCGCCCTCGGAGATGAAGCGGATCTCGAACAGCTGCGATGCCACCGGGTCACGGGCCACGCCCTTGGCGATCTCGACCATCCGTGAGGTCTCGGCGAGGCTGAAGGCTGCTGGCGCGAACAGCAGGAGCTTGCGGTTCATCGTGGTGTTCCCCCGCCCGGGCCGGCTTCCTTCGGGATCTCGTCCAGGATCCGGTCCACAATCGCGCTCGCATCAGTGAGGAAGCCGCGCCAGGCGGTGAAGCGCTCGATGAGGACGTGGTTGTCGTCGACGCCGGCCTGCGCCAGCCCGAGCCCGGTGGCTCGCTCGAGGATCGCGAGTTCGGGTACGAGGGACGTCCGGAGCCAGGTCTCCACCACTGCCCATGGCGAATCCGACACCGTGTAGAAGCTGCGTCGGTCGGTGCCGGTGGGCAGTCTGCGCACGAGCCGGGCATCGACCAGGCGACGCAGGGTGATGCTGGCGCCGCTCTTCGCCAGCCCCGCCCGGTCGGCGAGTTCCTCCAGGGACAGCGGCCGGTCGGAGAACCACAGCAGGGCCCACAGGCGTCCGGCACTCGGTGTGCCGCCGGTAAGTTCGGCGAGGCGAGCAAGATCCTCACTCACCGGGGCGGACAGGGCCGATCCGGAATCATTCATATCATTCACAATAAGATGAACGATGGGTACGGTCAAGCTCTCCCGCGTTCGTGCCGCGAGGGTCCGCACTCGCTGCGGAAGGATCGTTGGTTGGTCGTCTGCGTGCCTTCTCGCGTGACCCTCCTGGTGCGCTGGCAGCCGCGGCGGGCCTGCTTCTCGTCTAGGCTGGAAGTGCTCTCGGGAGTGGTCAAAGGAGATCGGACAGATGAGCACGACAGTCAAGCAGATGGTGGAGGCGGCCGACGCCGTCGTACCCCGAATCAGTCCGGCGCAGGCGAAGGAGATCATCGCCCGCGGGGATGCCCTCGTGGTGGACGTACGGGACGCCGGTGAGGTGGCGAGGGAGGGCAAGGTCGCCGGTGCGATCAATGTCTCGCGTGGGCTGCTGGAGTTCAAGGCCGATCCGTTCGCTGCGGGCTACGACCCCCAGTTCCACAAGGACCATCCGGTCATCGTCTACTGCGCGTAGGGTGGACGTTCGGCGCTGGGCGGCAAGGCCCTGAAGGAACTCGGCTTCGGAGAGGTCTACAACCTCGGCGGCTTCAAGGACTGGGTCGCCGCCGGCGGGGAGATCGATCCACCGACGGCGTGACCAGGTGGACCCCTGCGTGGTGCCGGGTCAGTCGGTGGGCGTAGCCATCCTGCGGCCGACGACGTACCCGTAGCCGAGTATGCCGCGGCCCCGCCGGAGCAGCGCTTCCCATCCGGCCATGTCCCGAACCAGGGCGGGCCGGGCCAGCAGCTTCCCGGTGAGCCGCGCGACCCCGGCCACGCCGAGATCCTTCACGAACGTGCGGCCCAGGTGCTCCATCCGGTCGGAGAAGTCCTCGACGTGGGTCACCTCGAAGCCGCTCGCGACGAACAGGTCGCGCCAGCCGTCCAGCGGCATGGTGGTGAACCCGCCCCAGGCCTCGCGCAGGTCGGCGTCGAACCCCGGTGGTGGCGTGGCGCGGTAGGTCATCTCCAGGTCGCCGAGATAGCCACCGGTGGTCAGTACGCGCCGGAGCTCGGGAAAGGCGCGGGCCCGGTCCAGCATCGTGGTGACGCACTCGACCAGGACCGCGTCGAAGCAGCCGGACGCGAACGGCAGTGCGTGGGCGTCCGCCTGGACGACGCTCACGTGGTTCTGGAGGCCCCGCTCGCGCACGAGGCGCAGCGCGGCATCGACCATGTCCGGTGAGGTGTCGATCGCCACCACGTCGCAGCCGTAGGTTTCGGCGAGATGGCACGCGGTTGTGCCGCGTCCCCCGCCGAGGTCGAGCACCCTGCGCCCCGGGCCCACCTGACAGGCGCGCGCCATCTCGTCGGTCTTGTCGCGGCCGCCGGGGTGCAGCACCTCCACGCCGCACTCGTACATCACCCGATCGGCGTCCGACACGGTCACGGCGCACCTCCGGGGGCGGCGCCGCGCCGCGTGAGGGTGGCGGCGACGAAGCGCAGGTTCCGGGGCGATTCCCCCACGCGGCGGATGGCGTAGGGGAACCAGTCGGTGCCGAAGGGCAGATAGACGCGCACCCGGTAGCCGCGCCGGGCGAGTTCGCGCTGCAGGTCGGGGCGGACGCCGTGGAGCATCTCGAACTCGAAGGCGTCGGCGGGCCAGCCCTGCGCCTCCGCCTGGGTGATGATCTCCTCGATGAGGCGGTGGTCGTGGGTGGCGAAGGACGGGTACACGCCGGCTTCGCGCGCGGCGCGGCCGAGCAACTGGGCGGCGCAGCGGCGGTAGCGGGAGTCGCGGTCGGCGGTGCTGCGCACGGCGATGTCGGCGGGCTCCGCGAAGGCACCCTTGACCAGCCGCACCCAGGCGCCCGCGGTGATCAGCCTGCCGAGGTCGGTGGGGGTGCGATGCAGGTAGGCCTGGATCGTGATCGCGGTGGGCAGGTCCTCGGCGCGCAACGACCAGTACAGGTCGATGGTGGCGTCGGTGACGCTCGCGTCCTCCATGTCGATGATCAGCGCGTCGTGCCCGGGCCGCGGCTGCCGGGCGGCGGACCGCACGGTGGTCGCGAGGTCTCGGGCGTTGGCGGTGCAGGTCTCGGCGTCCGCCATCAGGCCGATCTGGGTGGGGTCCACGGAGACGCACACGTCCAGGGATTCCCCCGCGGTGGCAGCCAGGGCAGCCTTCAGTTCGGTGACCGTCTGAGCGATCAGTTCGGGGTCGCTGACATACTCGCCGAGGTAGAACAGCGTGGATGTGATGCCGCTGCGAGCAAGTTCGAGCGCGCTGTTGCGGGCATCCGCCACGCTCGCACCGCCCACGAACTGGTTCGCCAATCCGCTCAGCCACGGCTGGCGCTGCGCGAAGTCGGTGACCTTCTCCGAGCGGGCCAGCCGGATCATGCCCTCCTGCCAGATGGTCATGCTCAGACCCTAGATGACGCGGACTGCGGCACGCGGGCCCACGTTGACGCGACCCGGGACAAGGCGGCGTCGGTTTGCGGCAATCGCCCGGCTGCTCGTGGAGCAGCCGTCTGCGGTCGCGTGCTCCTCCTCGATCATCGTAGGCGCGGGTATCGACTGTCGGGTGCTCGTGCCTACAATGGCGTCGTCGGTGAAAAGAGGCCCAGGGGGCCTCTTCCCCCTGCGGGGGGATAGCCGACACTTCACTTCTCGGGCAGTGGCGGGGCGTCTGGAAGTACGCCCCATGGAGTGAAGACCGTTGCCAGTGTTGGTTGGATCGAATCGGTGAACCACTGGCAGGGCCGGCCCAGAAGGTCACGGTGAACAGCCCAGAGCGCATAGTGGGCGACCTGAAGTCCCCAAGACGTCGCCGACTCCCACACGCAAAGGGTGATGTTGCGGTTGATCTGGCCGCAGACGTCGGCCAGCGCCATTTCCGCCTGGGCCTTCCGCGCCTTGGTGCCAAAGGTTCCGGCGACAACGAAGAGATTGTCCGCGGGATCGGAGACTTGCAGGGCGATCGCTTTGAAATGCAGGTACCACGCAAGCTTGTAGAGCCGCATCTCACCCATCGCGCGAACCCAGTCATACGCGTTGGGCTTCAGCAGGAATGTGGCGTCGAAGCGTGGCGCCTGGTCGGCGATCACCGCGAACATCTGGTTTCTGGTCATGTGGGAGTCATCCACTGCGTGGAAGCCTCGGGGGAGGCTGATTCCCCTCGCGGTGACCGCCGCACGGAGGCGCAATCCCTCCATCAACTCAGCGCCATGGTCGTCATAGAACACGGCAGTGCCGAACCCGAAGTACTCCGTCGCACCCCGCTTGCCCAAGCCCCCGTAGTCGAGATTTCCGCTCTCGTCGGCATAAAGGTAGACGTCGCGCGCCATTGGACCCCTCAGTGCTGCATGTCCACGAAGCGGCTGTAGTGGCCCTGGAAGGCGACGGTGACGGTCTTCGTCTGGCCGTTGCGGTGCTTGGCCACGATGAAGTCGGCCTCTCCGGAACGCTCGGAGGCATTGTTGTACATGTCGTCGCGGTGCAGCAGGATCACGACGTCTGCGTCCTGCTCCAGCGAGCCGGACTCGCGCAGGTCGGACAGCATCGGCTTCTTGTCGGTGCGCTGCTCGGGGCCACGGTTCAGCTGCGACAGCGCCACTACCGGCACGTCCAGCTCCTTGGCCAGGAGCTTCATCTGTCGGGAGAACTCCGAGACCTCCAGCTGGCGGCTCTCCACCCGCTTGCCCGAACTCATCAGCTGCATGTAGTCGACGATCACCAGCTTCAGGTCGTTGCGCTGCTTCAGCCGCCGCGCCTTCGCCCGGATCTCCATCATGGTCAGGTTCGGTGAGTCGTCGATGAACAGCGGCGCGCTCGACACATCCGCGGTCTTGCGTGCGATCCGGGCCCAGTTCTCATCGCTCATGTGGCCCTTGCGGATGTCCTGCAGCGGCACCTGCGCCTCGGCGGAGATCAGGCGCATCACGATCTCGGTCTTCGTCATTTCCAGGCTGAAGAACGCCGCGCACAGGCCGTGCTGGATGGACGCGGCGCGGGCCAGGTCCAGCCCCAGCGTCGACTTGCCGACACCGGGACGCGCAGCGACGATCACCATCTGCCCCGGGTGCAGTCCGTTGGTCAACTCGTCGAGCTCGATGAACCCCGTCGGGACGCCCGCCATGATGCCATGCGCGCTGAGCGCCTCGATCTCGTCGAGGGTCGACTCCATCAGCGCGCTGAGCGGCTCATAGTCCTCGCTCGCCTTGCCCTCGGCCACCTCGTAGATGGCCTGCTGGGCAGCGTCGACGATGCCCGCCACGTCACCCTGGCCCGCGTAGCCCAGTTGGCTGATCTTGATCGACGCCTCTACCAGTCGGCGAAGGATTGCCTTCTCGCGGACGATCTCGGCGTAGTAGGAGGCGTTGGAGGCGATCGACACTGTGGACAGCAGGTCGTGGAGGTAGATGTGGCCGCCGACCCGGCCCAGCTCGCCGCGCTTGCTCAGTTCGTCGGCGACGGTGATCGCATCGGCCGGCTCGCCGCGCCCGTACAGGTTGAGGATCGCCTCGAAGATCGTCTCGTGCGCGGGACGGTAGAAGTCGCGACCCTTGACGAGTTCGGCCACGTCGCCGACCGCGTCCTTGCTGAGCAGCATCGCGCCCAGCACGCTCTGCTCTGCAGCGACGTCCTGGGGCGGGGTGCGGTCCGGGCCCGCGTATTCGGCCTCGCTGTCGTAGGGGACGACCTCCGCGAGTGACACCTGTTGCTCCCTCCAAGGCTCGTCTGACCGGGGTTCGCCAAGAACCCTAGGACGGGCCTGTGACACTGCCGGGCGGAGGGCTTCGGCGACCTCGGCACTGCATCCCGACCCGGGCAAAACTAGACCCATCCGGGACTGGCCTCAATGACGGTATCCACAGGCCCTGTGGATGAGCTGGGGACAAGTTCACAGGCGCGCCGCAGGGCCTGTGCACGACGCGGTGCTGCCGTTGTGGATGCGAAGACTGAAACGCGTTCATTTACGGTTTGGCTAGGGAATATGCCTTCGCCCGCCTGTGGACGCGAAGAAGCTGGCCACGAATTCTTCGGCCTGCCCGCCCACTTGACACGCCACGCTGAAGGGGGTGTATAGCGTTCCGAGCGCGGCCGTTATGCACACGGTTTCCACACCCTCCCCCGTTTGTGTGAGATACCCTTGGGGGGTATCGTGGCAAGGGCTGATGGAGGTTGCGATGCACCACGAGGAACAGTTGTCACACGAGTCCGGCTGCGCCCACGACCAGGGCCATGGCTACCTCGACCACAAGGCCGAGTATCTGCGCCGCCTGAAGCGCATCGAGGGCCAGGCGCGTGGCCTGCAGCGGATGGTCGAGGAGGAGCAGTACTGCATCGACATCCTCACCCAGGTCTCCGCAATGACGAAGGCCCTCGAGTCCCTCGCACTGGCCATGCTTGACGAACACCTCAGCCACTGTGTGGTCCGCGCCGCGCGGGCAGGTGGCGAGGAGTCCGAGGAGAAGATCAGGGAAGCCTCGGCTGCGATCGCCCGTCTCGTCCGCTCCTAGAACCGAACCACACGAAAGGAAAGCCCCATGATCACCAGCTACACCGTCACCGGAATGACCTGTAACCACTGCGTGCACGCCATCAAGGAGGAGGTATCGGCCGTCCCGGGTGTCACCGGCGTCGAACTCACCCTCGAGGACGCGAAGCTCAACGTCAGCTCCGAGGCTCCGGTCGACTTCGACCGCATCGTCGAGGCCGTCTACGAGGCGGGCGAGCAGTACAGCGTCGCCTGAGCGATGACCATGACCACGCAGCAGCGGGAATCCGTCGAACTCGACATCTCCGGGATGACCTGCGCCTCGTGCGCGGCCCGGATCGAGAAGAAGCTGAACAAGCTGGACGGGGTGCAGGCGTCGGTCAACTACGCCACAGAGAAGGCCCTCGTGCTCTTCCCGACGGCGATCCCGGTGGACGAGCTGATCCAGGTGGTCGAGAACACCGGCTACGGGGCCGCGCCGCACAGCGACGACTCCGCGCCGGTCGACCACGCCGCCACCCTGCGCACGCGCCTGGTGTGGGCGGCAGTGTTCGGCGTCCCGGTGATCGCGCTGTCGATGGTGCCGGCCTGGCAGTTCCCCGGCTGGCAATGGGTGAGCCTGGCCCTGTCCGTCCCGTTGTACGCCTGGGCGGCCTGGCCGTTCCACCGCTCCGCGTTCGTCAACGCCCGGCACGGGGCGACCACCATGGACACCCTGATCAGCCTCGGCACCACCGCAGCATTCTTCTGGTCGCTGTACGCGCTGTTCTTCACTCCCGCCGGACAGCTCGGCTACACCCACCCCTTCGAGTTCACCCTGATGCGTGGCCACGGCGCAGCCAGCGTCTACTTCGAGGCGGTCGCCGGCATCGTCATGTTCCTGCTGTTGGGCCGTTTCATCGAGGCGCGCTCGAAGGCCGCTGCGGGTGAGGCCGTGCGCGCCCTGCTCCACCTCGGCGCCACAGAGGCCACCCTGCTGAAGGATGGCAGGGAGAGCCTGGTCCCGGTCGACTTCCTCAAGGTCGGGGACACGTTCGTGGTGAGGCCGGGGGAGAAGGTCGCCACCGACGGCGAGGTGGTCGAGGGCTTCTCCGCCATCGACAACTCCCTGGTCACCGGCGAGTCCGTGCCGGTCGACGTGGTTGCGGGGGACGCAGTGATCGGCGCCACCTTGAACACCACCGGACGCCTTGTGGTGCGCGCCACCCGCGTGGGCAGGGACACCCAGCTCGCCCACATCGCCCGGCTCGTCGAGGAGGCGCAGACCGGCAAGGCCCAGGTGCAGGCGCTGGCCGACCGGATCTCCGCGGTGTTCGTACCCGCCGTGATCAGCCTCTCGATACTCACCTTCTTCGGCTGGCTGCTGGCCGGCGAGAGCCTGTTCTTCGCCGTCGCAGCCGGGGTGGCTGTGCTGATCATCGCCTGTCCGTGCGCCCTCGGGCTGGCCACGCCGACCGCCCTGCTCGTCGGTACCGGACGCGGCGCCCAACTCGGCATTGTCATCCGCGGCGCCGAGGCGCTGGAGCGGGCCCGCAACGTCGAAGTCATCGTTCTGGACAAGACCGGCACGGTCACGACCGGCGAGATGGCCGTCGCGGCCGTCCGCCCGGAGGACACCACCACCGAGGCGGAGCTGCTGCGCTACGCGGGGGCCGCCGAGTCCGGCTCAGAGCACCCCATCGCCCGCGCCATCGCCGCGCGGGCCACCAGCGACCTGGTCGTCAGCTCGCTCACCAACACCCCCGGCCAGGGCATCCGCGCCGTCGTCGCCGGCCGGGAGGTCCTCGCCGGACGTCCCGATTGGGTCCGTGACGCGATTCGTCCCGCCGACCCGTCCCAGACTCCCCAGCAGCCACGCCCCCAGCCTTCAGCGGCCGAATCGCGACAGGTCACCGAGGTCGCGGTCGCCCGTGACGGTGAGTTCCTCGGCACCATCGAGGTGGCCGACACCGTCAAACCCGGCTCCGCCGAGGCCGTCCGCCGCTTCCGTGTGCTCGGCCTGACCCCGATCCTGCTCACCGGCGACAACCGGGCGACCGCTGAGGCCGTCGCCGCAGAGGTCGGCATCGACGAGGTCGTCGCCGAGGTGCTGCCGCAGGACAAGGTCGCCGAGGTGAAGCGGCTGCAGGAGCAGGGACGGACCGTGGCGATGGTCGGCGATGGCGTCAATGACTCCGCCGCGCTCGCCCAGGCCGACCTCGGCATCGCGCTCGGCACCGGCACCGATGCCGCGATCCAGGCCGCCGACCTCACTCTGATGCGCGGTGATCTGCGGCTGGCCGCGGACGCGATCCGGCTTTCCCGGGCCACCCTCGGCCGGATCCGGAGCAACCTGTTCTGGGCGTTCGCCTACAACGTCGCGGCCATCCCGCTCGCTGCCCTGGGCTTCCTGAATCCCATGATCGCCGGCGCCGCGATGGCGTTCTCGAGCGTGTTCGTCGTGTTGAACAGCCTGCGGCTGCGCGGTTTCAGGGCGCGGGCCTAGCCTCACAGGAGGCTCACAGGCCGGCTGGTGTTCGTGCGCGGCCGCCGCGTCCCTCTTCGGCGCGCTGACCCGGGATCGCCGTCCGCTGCGATCCCGGTCCACTTCGCGCGAGTCGGACGCGGCTGATCGATAGGATCCGGGCATCCGGCGCGAGGAGGCGAGGGAATGGA
>CAYNLD010000003.1:0-7683 GCA_964397985.1 uncultured Propionibacteriaceae bacterium
TTCTCCCTCTCGTCAACCAGGAACTGTCACCCACGTCCCGGCCGAGTACAGCTAGCCGCGCAAGGCTGACCCGATGGCCTCGGCCAGGGCGAGGATGAGCAGGTAGCCAACTGGCGGCACGAGGATTCCGCCGACGAGGAGGCCTGTGGCCAGGTTGGACCTCCGACCGCTCAGGATTACGGCGAGCACCATTGGCACTGCTGGGCCGATGAGCAGCGCGAACCACCCCGTCACAAGGGCCAGCAGGGTTGAGACGAGCCCCAGCACCAGTCCGAGAACGATCCCCCCGAGGACATGGGTCGGGCGGATCCTCCGCACGCGAACGGCCGTTTGCCCGGGGACGGTCACGGGAGCAAGTCTGATGGTCCCAACCGCTGTCCGTCAGTCCCCGGCCGAGGGACTGTGCCTCCGGCGGGCTCAGTCCAGCCAGCGCTGGATCGCGAAGACCAGCCCCCACGCCCCTGCGGCGGCGAGCAGGAAGAGGTAGCCCAGCACCAGCCGGGTGTCGCGCAGGTAGCACTTCGACCGGGTCAGCCCGGCCTGCCGCGCCTTCCAGTAGCCGGCGAAGCCGACCGCTGCGAAGACCAGCACCGCCAGCGGCCCGAACAGCCAGCCCAGCACCGCGATCGTGGCGAAGATGCACAACCGCAGCGGGTCGAACGGGATCGTCTCCTCGGTGGCGGGGGCGCCGCCGCTCCCGTCCGCCACGAACGAGGACGGAGACGGTCCTTTCGCGATCCGGGCCGCGGCCTGTTCCGGGGTCTCAGTCATGGCTGCTCCTCAGGTGGGCAGGGGTCTCGGCGGGCTCGACCGGCCGAGTCGAACGCGCAGCGATGGGCAGGTGGCCCTTCGCCGTGCTCACGCGCTGGCGGGCCAGCGGGCCCCAGGCCTGCACCGCGCAGAACGGTGCGCACTGCGGGGCGCCGTCGTCGCCGACGGTGCCGACGTGGACGCAGCACTGGGTGAGCCGCTCCTCCAGCATCGTGGAGATGTCCTGGAACGGCTTGACCGTGATCCGCTTGACCCGGTCCGCGAGCAAGGCACGCATCCGGTCCTCCTGCCCCGGGAGCCTGCCCGCGGCGAGCGTGGCGAGGGTGGAGATGCCCAGGTCGCACTGCGTGCAGATGTTCTGCCACAGCTGCCCGGTACGCGGATTGGTCAGCGCCGCCTGCTCGCTGAGCAGGTCGAGCATCGAGTTCTTCATCAGCTCCCGCAACTGCTGCGGCAGGTCACGGTCGGCCACCCGGTTGGCGAGGTGCTCGGGGTCGAGTTCGAGCCAGCGCAGCAGTTCGTCGTGACCGACCAGCGCGGTGAGCGAGCGCCACACGCCGGCGTCGTCCTTGAGCATGTAGCCCACCGAGGAGCAGTGCGGGTGCGAGCAGGGCAGCGCGGTCAGGTCGTGCCACTGCACGACGTCGCCGGTCTGCGGGCCGAGCCGGGCCAGCACCCCGGTGTGGGTGAGCCGGTCCATCGGATCGATGCCGTGGTTGCGTCCCGACCCGAACACCGGCTGGATCGCGACCCCGCCGATGAACGGGGTCGCGAGGGCTTTGTGGACGACCGCGCCGATGTCGCCGTCGTTCACCCCGAGCGCAGCGGTCATCACCAGCGTGGTGAAGATGCCGGCCCCGCTCAGCCGGGCGATCGCCGCCTCCTTGAACCGGGTCAGGTCGGCGCCCCGGTGGAAGGTGGACGCCTCCGCCGAGGGCCCGTCGTACTGGAGGTAGACCTCCAGCCGTTCCCGGTGGCTCTTCAGCAGCGCGAGCAGGTCGTCGTCCTGGGCGAGCAGCAGGCCGTTGGTGTTCACCATGATCCGCACGATCGGGCGCTCGACCAGCTCGGCGAGCAACTCGGCCAACCGCGGGTACAGCGTGGGCTCGCCGCCGGAGAGCATCAGCACGTCGATCCGGTTCTCCTCGCGGGACAGCCGCGCATCCACGTTTGCGAGCACGTCGGCCAGCGGCGCTACCCCGGTGAGCGCCGGCCCCGAGGCAGTGAAGCAGGTCGGGCACTTCAGGTTGCAGTGCTCGGTGATGTCCTCGATCAGGATGCAGGTGTGCTGGGTGTGGAAGGCCGGCAGGCCGTAGGCGAACGCCTCGGGCATCGGCCGGAAGTTGTCGGCCCGGTCGGGCACGTGCACCTTGGTCGGTGCCTGCCACTGTTCGAGGTAGCGCAGGATGTTCGGGTCCTCGTCGTACAGCGTCCGGACCATGCCGTGGACGGGGCAGGCGCGCTCCAGCCACACGCGCTCGTCCCGCACCACGAGGACGCCGGAGAGCCGACGCACGCCATCCAGCGGTGCGTCCGGCTCGTGGCACTGCGGGCAGTACGCGGTCACGTATCTGTGGATCCGGTCGCCACGCAACGGCTGCCCAGCGCCGAGCGTGCGGTTCCGGGTGGGGGTGTTCAGCAGGTTCGTCACGCGGCGCAGCTCCCTGTTGTCGGCATGATCAGAAATGCTCGTCGAACTGAAGCAAGGGCTGCGTAGCCGAGCCCGAGGACGACCGGGATCGTTCGGATCGGGCCGGTCGGGGTGCCGGTCACCCGGACAGCCCCGCGAGCAACGCGACACACAGACCCCCGGCGATCAGGATCGAGGCGCCGATGCCGATCAGGATGCCCGCTCCCGTGCGCGTGGTGCGTGGAATCGCTGCGAGAACGATGCCGCCGACCAGCAGGACGATCGGGATGTAGAACACCAGGCCCACGACCGGGTTCGACGAACCGGAGAGCGCCGCGAAGGTCGAGACCACCAGCAGCAACAGCGAGATGACCAGCCCGAGCACGATCGACCCGCGCCTGCCGGAAGGGCCGGCCTCCCGCCAGGCCTGCCGGGGCGGCGGCGGGAACGGCTGCTGCCCGGGAGGGCCCGGGTAGAAGGCGGGCGGGACCCGGCCGTCCGGCTGCGGCGGCGGCTGAATCGGCGGCGGGGCCGGGGGCGACGCCTGTGGCCCCGGATCCTCGGGCAGCGGACCACCGGCCGGCTCGACCGGCGGCCGGTAGTCCGACGGCTGGTGGTCCGACGGCCCGTCCGGCGTCCCCGGCGGCGGATCGAAGTCGGGCCGTCCGGAAGGTGGCTGGTCAGTCATTCGGGCCTCCGATCAGGGCGGGGGTCGGGTTTGGCGTGCGGGCGCGCCAGATCCGGCCCACGCGCCAGCCGAGCAACGGCAGCATGCAGAGCAGGAACCACTGGGGCCGGGTGAGCCCGAGCCAGACCTGGTCGTTGGCCCGCACGAACTCCACGGCGAACCGGAACAGGGCGTAGGCGGCGACGTAGCTGATGAACAGGTCTCCGGGCCTGGGCAACCGGTCGCGGTAGTGCCACAGCCAGGCGAACGCCGCGGCCTGGAACAGGATCTCGTAGAGGAAGGTCGGGTGCAGCGGCACGTCGGCCGGGCCGCCGACCAGGGCGGTCTGCACGGGCGTGAGCACGATGCCCCAGCCGGCGCCGGTCGGCTGGCCGGGCAGCTCGGTGAGCAGGCAGCCGATCCGTCCGATCGCCATCGCCAGCGCCACAGCGGGCGCGAACAGGTCGCCGGTGGACGGCCGGTAACCCGTGATCCACTTGCCGACGTGAACCCCGAGCCAGGCACCGACGAGGGCGGCGAGGACGCTCCGGTTCCCGTCGTTCCACCACTGCAGCAGGGGTTGGTTCTGCGTCGGGTCGAGCTGCTGCCACCAGGTGCCCACCCGGGACGCGACCGCGCCGAGAGCCAGGCTGACGCCCGCGACCACCCAGAGCCGGTCGTCACGCAATCCCTTGCGGCGTATCTCGAGGGCGAACACGCCGAGGCCGGCCAGGATGCCCAGCCCCATCAGGAACCCGTGCACCAGGCCGTTGCCCGCCAGCGGCAGCCCGATCATGCGCACACGCTAGTTGGCCGTGGTTCCGGTGGCGATCACCGAACCCGCGCAACGGAGAGTCGTACGTAGTCGGCCAATCCCTGTCCTGGCGTCATCGCTCGCCCGTCTACGCAAAGTGGCCCGAAGAGGCCGTAGTCGGCCGCAACGGGCCACTTTGCGGGCTGACTCAGGGCTCGGTGAAGCTCCAGCCGGCCGGACGCCCGTCGACATAGGGCATCACGCCGTGGAAGGTGGGGCCGTCGCCGAACACCAGTGGGAGCCAGGACCGGTCCCCCTCCCACATCGGCAGGTCGTCGAGGGAATCCAGGTCGTGCCAGACCAGCGGGCCGTCCTCGTTGCGCTCCGGCGGGTCGCCCGTCCAGCCGTCCACGACGAAGACGAAGCCGAACCAGTCCTCCCCGCCCGCGCCGAAGCCGGGCCACGAGATCGTGCCGCGCAGCCTTGCCGAGGTGACCTCGAGATCGGCCTCCTCGCTGAGCTCGCGGCACAGGCAGGTGTAGACGTCCTCTCCGGGTTCGAGCTTGCCGCCCAGGCCGTTCCACTTGCCGGCGTGCTGGTCGCCGGCGCGGCTGCGGTGCACCAGCAGGACGCGGCGCCCGTCGGCGCTCAGCACGTAGCCGAGGCAGCCGATGATCGGGGTGTAGGGCATCAGACCAGAACGGTGCTGACCGGCAGCCCGGAGTTGGCTCCGATCTCCAGCGACGACGGCGGCAGTCCCGCGCTGACCACCTCCGCGCCCAGCACGGCGATCATCGCGCCGTTGTCGGTGCACAGGGCCGGACGCGGCCGGCGCAGCGTGATGCCTGCTGCCGCCGTGCGCTCCTCCAGCAGGGCCCGCAGCCGTGAGTTGGCCGCCACTCCCCCGCCGAGCAGGATGTGATCGGTGCCGAGGTACTCGCACGCGTCGACGGCCTTCGCGGTGAGTACGTCGCAGACCGCCTCCTGGAAGGACGCGGCGACGTCGGCCACCGGAACCTCGTCCCCGTCCCGACGGCGGGTCTCCACCCAGCGCGACACCGCGGTCTTGAGCCCAGAGAACGAGTAGTCGAACCGGTGCCTGGCCAGGTCTTTCGACGCGGTCAGGCCGCGCGGGAAGGCGATCGCCGTCGGGTCGCCGTCGGCGGCGGCCCGGTCGATCACGGGCCCCCCGGGGTAGGGCAGGCCGAGCAGCCGGGCCACCTTGTCGTACGCCTCGCCGGCAGCATCGTCAATGGTCGCGCCAAGCTCGACGATGTCTCGCGTTATATCGTTCACCGCCAGCAGGGACGTATGCCCGCCGGACACCAGCAGCGCAGCGCACGGCTGTGGCAGTGGCCCGTGGTCGAGCAGGTCCACCGCCACGTGGCCAACCAGGTGGTTCAGGCCGTAGAGCGGCTTGTCCAGGGCAACGGCGAGCGCCTTCGCCGCGGCGACGCCCACCACGAGGGCCCCCATCAGCCCGGGGCCGGCGGTGACCGCGATCGCGTCCACCTCGGACAGGTCGACGCCCGCCTTCTCGCACGCCCTGCGCAGCGTCGGCACGAGTGCCTGCAGGTGCGCACGGCTGGCCACCTCCGGCACCACGCCACCGAACCGGACGTGCTCCTCCACCGACGAGGCGACCTCGTTGGCGAGCAGCTCGTGACCCCGGACGATGCCGATGCCGGTCTCGTCGCAGGACGACTCGATGCCGAGGATCAGCGGGCCGCTCATGCGGCGTCCCGTGGGGTGCTCATGCGACCGCCCAGGCGCCGTCGCCACCGAGCCCGCGCAGCATCACCAGCGCGTGCCGGTCGGGTCCGTAGTAGTTGCGCCGGGTGCTCACCGGTTCGAAACCCAGCCGCCGGTACAGCGTCACCGCCGGCTCGTTGTCCGGACGTACCTCGAGCAGCATGCGCCGGGCTCCGACCGCAGCCGCCCAGTCGAGCCCGGCCCTGATCAGGGACGCGCCGACGCCCTGACCGCGGGCGTCCGGGTGGACGATCACACGGAGCAGGTCCGCGATCTCCTCGACGCGGCTGAAGCTGGCGACACCGATGATCCGGGCGTCGCGGTCGAGCCGGGCCAGCACGTAGCGGTCGGGCGAGTCGAGTTCCTCTGCCCAGGCGGCCCGCGACCACTGCTCGGACTCCTCGAAACCCGAGCGTTCGAGCTCGAGGATGTCGGCCAGGTCGGTGCCGCGCGCGTGAGTGATGATCATTTCTTCCCCATCATGGCCACTCGCGGCTGGAGCAGCGTGGACTTCCGAGTGGTGGGCACCTCCGCGTCCGGGCGGCGCAGGTAGAGGGGCACGAGGCCCGCGTCCGGCAGCCGGTCCTCGGAGGCGGCGAGCAGTCCTGCATCCACCGCCTCCGGGCCGGAGCGGGCCCGCCCGGTCAGGTCGGCACCGGGGCCGGCCAGCGGCAGGTCGGGGACGGCGTCGGGTGCGGTCACGAAGGGGCCCGCGATGCGGGCACCGTCGACGGCGTATCGCGCCCAGTAGACCTCCTTGCGCCGCGCGTCCGAGACGACGGCGAACTCCCCACTCGGAGCCTCCGGGCGCGCGGCCCACTCGAGGGCGACCACGTCGAGGCTGCAGACACCGCGGACGGGAATTCCGAGTGCCTCGGCCATCGTCACCGCGGCGGCCACCCCGACCCGCAGTCCCGTGAAGGGCCCCGGCCCGACGCCCACCGCGACGCCGGTCAGCTCCGCAGGTTTCGCGCCCGCCTCAGCGAGCACGCGACGCACCAGGGGAAGCAGCTGCTCCGCGTGCGCGCGGCGGTCTGCGATCTCACCCGACGCGACCACGACGCCGTCACGGGCCAGGCCGGCCCGCACATCCGTGGCGGTGTCGATCCCGAGCACAAGGCTCACAGTGCCTCCAGTTCCGGGCGAGCCGCCGTCCAGCGGCCGCCGATCGGGGTCAGGAAGATCCAGCGGGTCTCGTCGTCGGGATCGACGGAGCGCCGGATGTCGACCTCGAGGTAGTCCTCTGCAAGACCCTCGGCGATCCCTGCGCCCCATTCGACGAGCGTCACGGAGTCGTCCAGTGACACCTCCAGATCGAGGTCCTCCAGCTCGGCGAACGAGCCGAGGCGGTAGGCATCCACGTGCACCAGCGCGGGGCCGCCGACCGTGGACGGATGCACCCGGGACAGCACGAAGGTGGGCGAGATGATCGCCCCGGCCACGCCCAGTCCCGCGCCGAGCCCCTGGGCGAGCGTGGTCTTGCCTGCGCCGAGATCGCCGGAGGCGATGATCACATCCCCGGCACGCACGACCGCGGCCAGCCGGCGTCCGATCGCCTGGGTGGCCTCGGCGGTCGGCGCCTCGAGACGCACAGGGAGCTGGCGGGCCAGGGTGAGGCTGGTGCCCCGCCGGGCGACCTCTCCGAAGCCGTGCCGGCGCCACCACGCGACCACCTGCGGGAACTCCTCGCGCGCGATCAGTTCGACCGCGGACGCGCCGCGCGCGGTGAGCAGCTCGATCGCAACCTCCACCATGGCGGACGCGATGCCCTGCCGCTGGTAGCCCGGGCGCACCGACACCCTGTGGATGCCGGCCATCGGGCCGTCCACGCTCACGATCACGATGCCGACCGGCATGCCGTCCACGAGGGCCAGGACGCCGAAACCTCCGGCCAGCGCCGCGGCCACCGTGTCCGGTGTCTCGGCCAGCGCCGGCGGCGGCGGGTCGACGACCGGACGGTTGCCGAACGCCTCCCTGATCACCTCGCAGATCGCATCGGCATCGGCGGGTCCCGGCTCGACAATGCTCAGGGTGCGGCCATCAGCAAGGGCGGTCTCGGCGAGCAGGGTCTGCGGCACCGGGCGATCGTACCTCAGCAACGCCGAGGGC
>CAYNLD010000003.1:7783-143802 GCA_964397985.1 uncultured Propionibacteriaceae bacterium
CGAGGGCTGGCCCTGACGTCCGTGGTCAGCCGGCCTGGCGGGCCTTGACGACCGCCAGCACGTCTGCGTAGAGCGGGTGGTCGGCGGGCAACCCGGTCACGGTGCCCACCACCTCCGCCGCGGAGGCTGTGGCCAGCAGCGACTGCAGCTCAACGGCTTCCGGGTCATCCGGGGCGTCGAACCGCAGGCCGGCGCCGATGGCCTCGAGGAGCGCGTCCCTGCCCATCCCGCGCTCGGCGAGCTGCGCGGCCGGGCTGACGAACCGGTCGTTGCGGCTGAGCTTGCGCAGCGGCGCCCTGCCCACGCGCAGCGTGGTGTCGGGCAGGTAGGGGTTGGCGAAGCGCTTGAGGATCTTCTCCACGTAGGCTGCCTGCGTGGCGGCGTCGACACCGTGCTTGGCCACGATCAGCGAGGCCGTCTCGACCAGCACAGCCCGCACCCGCGCGCCCACCTCCGGGTCGGCGAGCGCGTCGGAGATCTTCTCGATCCCCGCTGCGTAGCCGAACCAGGCGCTGGTCGCGTGCCCGGTGTTCACCGTGAACAGCTTTCGCTCGATGTAGGGCTCGAGATCCGGCACCCAGGTCACACCGGGGATGTCGGGGTGCTCGCTCCCGAACGGGCCCGTCTCGATCACCCACTCGTAGAAGGTCTCGACGGTGACGTCGAGACCGGCGTCAGGGTCCTGGTTCGGCACGATCCGGTCGACCGCTGTGTTGGCGAAGATGGCCTTCGCCTCGAGGTCGTCACCCGCGTAGGCCTTGCGCACCTCGCCCGCGAGGAGGTCAGTGCCGTTGATCGCGTTCTCGCACGCCATCACCGCAACCTTCGGCGCCCCCGCAGGGCGGGCCGCGATCCCCGCGGCGATCGCCGGGGCGACGAACTTCAGGATGTGCGCGCCGACCGCTGTCGTGACGACGTCGGCCGAAGCGATGGCCGCGACCAGGGCATCGGGCTCCGCCGCAGAGTTGATGGCGGAGAACCCGCGAACCTCCTCGGTCCGCGGGTCCTCCCCAACCTCGTGCACGACGTAGCTGTCCGCGTCCTTGAGCCGCTGGATCAGCGACTCGACGACATCGGCGAACACCAACTCGTAGCCGGCGTTGTGCAGCAGCAGGCCGACAAAACCTCGGCCGATGTTCCCTGCTCCGAAGTGCACTGCTTTCATCTAGCCATTCACCTTCCTGAACGTGTCGGCGATCTCCTCTGCGGTGCGTGCCTTCTCGAGGCTGGCCACCGCGTCGGAGTCGAGGAACACCTCGGCGATCTTGCTGAGCAGTTCGAGGTGCTCGTCGTTCGCTCCGGCGATGCCGATCACGAACTTCACCGGGTTGCCGTTCCAGTCGATGGCGTCCGGGTAGCGCACCACCGAGATGGCGGATTCCTTGATCATCCCCTTGGCCTCGTTCGTGCCGTGCGGGATGGCGAGGAAGTTGCCCATGTAGGTGGACACCGACCTCTCCCGGTCGTGCATAGAGCCGACGTACCCTGCGTCGACCGCCCCGGCGTCCACGAGCAGCTTGCCCGCCTCCTCGATTGCGGACGACTGGTCGGACGCGCTGCCCTTGAGCACGATCGAGGAGAGCTTGAGCACTCCCTCGGACGCTGCGGGAGCCGCGGCCGGAGCCTCGACCACTGCCCTCGCCGGCGCGGCGGGAGCCGCTACCGGTTCGGGCGCCTCAGCTTTTGGGCCGGCATTCGCCTCCCTGACCATCTCGACGACCTCGTCGTAGCGCGGCGAGGCCATGAAGTTGTCGACGGAGACGTGCACCGCGGACGGGGTCCGCTGGGCGGCCCGGTCCATCAGGTCCTGGTGGGACACGACGATCTCGTAGGTGTCGTCGAGGCCGGCGATGGCCTTGTTCACGACCTTGACGTCGGAGAACCCTGCCGCCTGGATCTTCTTTCGCAGGACGGAGGCGCCCATCGCGGAGGAACCCATGCCGGCGTCGCAGGCGAACACAATGGTCTTCACCGTGCCCGCGGGGGCGGTCAGCGTCGCGGTGCGGAGCCCGGCCAGCGCGTCGGAGCCCTTGCCCTTGTTCGCCTCGGTCTGGCTGATCGCGGCCTCGAACTTGTCCGTGCCCTCGGCCTCGGCGGCCAGGTCACGGGCGCGGGAGGCCCGCAGGATGACTGCGGCGATCAGGAAGGTCACGGTCGCCGACAGCACCACCGAGAGCAGCACCGGGACGTACTTTCCTGGCGCGATCTGCGCGACCACGGCCAGGATGCTTCCCGGGGCTGCCGGAGCGCGCAACGCACCACCGAGCAGCATGTTCGTCGTGACACCGGTCATTCCGCCGGCGATCAGGGCGAGGATCAGCATCGGCTTCATCAGCGCGTAGGGGAAGTACACCTCGTGGATGCCACCGATGAACTGAATGAACGCCGCGCCGGGGGCCGAAGCCCGCGCCGCACCGACACCGAAGACGGTGAACGCGAGCAGGAGCCCGACGCCGGGGCCGGGGTTGGCCTCGAGCAGGAACAGGATGGACGAGCCAGTGTCGGACGCCTGCTGGAGGCCCAGCGGGGTCAGCACGCCGTGGTTGATCGCGTTGTTCAGGAAGAACACCTTCGCCGGCTCGATGATGATGCTGGTCAGCGGCAGCAGGTTGTTCGCGACCAGGAAGTCCACGCCGGCCTTGAGGATGCCCATGACGCCGTTCACCAGCCACGCGATGGGGTAGAAGCCGACCAGCAGCAGCACGAAGCCCCAGATGCCGGCGCTGAACATGCTCACGAGCATCTCCAGGCCGGCCTTGATCTTGTCCTCCCACAGCCGGTCGAGCCACTTCATGCTGTAGGCGGAGATCGGCGCCATGATCATGGCGCCGATGAACATGTGCACCTGGCCGAGCTCGGAGAACTTCGCCGCGTCATTGCCCGCGGCGATCCACGCCTCGAGCATGCGCGCGTTCTCCTGCGCGATCAGGTAGTCCGATCCGGCGATGGCGCCCATCACGCCCATGGAGGCGACGACGCCGCCGCGCACCCCGTAGACCATGTGGCCGCCGGTGTAGGCGATCAGGATCGGCAGCAGGTAGTGGATCATCGGGCCGACGATCGTGGAGATCGCCGCGTTCGGGGTGAAGCCCGCGGGAATGAAGAACATGGTCAGGATGCCCCACGCGACCAGCGCGGGGATGTTCGGCATGATCATGCCGGACAGGAAGGTGCCGAACTTCTGCACCGCTACGCGAGCCGACCCCTTCGAGGCTGTGGCTGTTGCGGTCATGTGTGTCGATTCCTCTCTTCGATGAGGCCGGGAGTTCCGCGTCCGTGCGGCCGGCGATGGATGGTCAGTGGTGGTCGGGCCGGACGGTCCCGTCCTCGATGGCGACCTCGATCCGGGCCAGTGCCCGGCTGCCGTCGATGTCGGAGAAGGCGTCCGTGTCCAGCAGGACGACACCGGCACCGTGCGGTGCGGCGAGGTCCCTGATCTCGTCGAGGTGTCCTGCGAAGTGGGGGCCGACCAGGATCAGGTCGCCGGCTTCCACCTCATCGGGCAGTGATACCCCATTGGTGGCGATCGCAACCCAGGGAAGCTCCCGAGCCCGAGCGGCGCCGTTGATGCGCTGCGCGACGAACGTGCTCGACGCCCCCGCTCCGCACACCACAAGGATCCTCACTGATGCCTCCTCCGACTTCCATCATTGGGGCGTGCCAGCGGTGGGCTCAACCACGACAGTTTCCGCAGGGGCGGAAGGAACACTGCACGGCGAACCGGGACGCCCGACTGCCGCGACCCGGCCGCGGGGCGCAATAATGCCGCGACGTGCCCGGCGGGGGGAGTACCTCGTCGCGCCCCGGGCGTGTTTCACTGTGGAGGCACCCGGCGTCGCGTGAAGACCCCGGGAGCGGTCCGGCTCAGGAGGCGGAACGGTGTCGAGATCCCGGCAGAACAAGCTGCTCACCCGCCTGGTGAGTGCCGAGAACTGGGTGACCGCTGCCGCCCTCTCCGACCATCTCGGCGTCACTCCCCGTTCCGTGCGCAGCTACGTCGCGGCCCTGAACGCGAGGGTGGCGGACGGCGTCGTGGTGGAGTCCGGCGCCCAGGGCTACCGGGCCGGGCCGGCGGCGCGGGCCGCGTTGCGTGAGGACGCGGTCGAGCCGGGCACGCCCCGCGCGCGCCTGCACCAGCTGGTGCGACGACTGCTGGAGTCGGAGGCCCCGGTGGACGTCCACGACACCGCGGACGAGATCTACGTCAGCTCCGCCACCGTGGAGGGCGACCTGGCCCGCGTCCGTTCCTTCATCAGCGGCAGCGGACTGACCCTGAAGCGCCAGGGATCGCAGGTCTGGTTCCAGGGGACGGAGATGGCGCACCGCCGCGTGCTCAGCCGGCTCGTGCACGACCAGACCGAGATGAAATCCCTCGACTTCCCCGCACTGATGCGGGTGCTGGGCGAGGGATCGGTGGGTGCCGAGGCGTACGCGCGGTTCAAGGCCGACCTGGTGGATGCCCTCGGCGGGCTCGGCTACTTCGTCAACGAGTACGCGATCGCCGATGTCCTGATGCACGTCGCCATCGCCGCCGACCGGGTCGCGCGGGGCCGCCCCCTTGCCACCGGCACCGTCCACCCCAGGGACGACTCGGTGGCGGTCGGCGGTGTGCTGGACGAGCTCGCGATCCGGCACTTCGGAGTCCGGTTCAACGACGGCGACCGGGAGTTCCTCACCACCGTGGTGCTCAGCCGGATCGCCGCGCCGCGCCTTCAGTCGGTGCAGGCGGTCGCCCGGGAGCGGGTGGACCCCAAGGTCATCGAAGCCGTCCTCGACGCCTGCAACGCCGCGTCCGCCGAGTTCCTGATCGACCTGTCCGGTGAGGACTTCACCTGGCGCCTGATCCTGCACGTGCAGAACCTCCTCGAGCGGGTCCAGGACTCGGCGTGGTCGCGCAACCCCCTGACCCGCACCCTGAAGGCGTCCTACCCGATGATCTTCGAGGTGGCGGTGTACATCGCCACCCGGCTGCAGGAGCGGTTGGGGATTCCCCTGGTGGACGAGGAGATCGCCTACATCGCCATGCACGTCGGGGCGCGCCTGGAGCGCACCCGCACCGACGACTCCCCGCCGACCGCGACGATCGTGTGCCCGGGCTACCACGACCTGGACAGCCTCCTGCGCTCCAGCCTGGATCGTTCGCTCGGACGGACAATCCAGGTCGTCAGGGTGGAGACCCGGGCCGACCCCGACTGGGCGTCCATGGACTCCGACCTGGTCCTGACCACCATCCCCCCGCCGGCATCGAACGACCGGATCGTCCTCATCCCCCTGTTCCTGACCGACGGCGACGTGGAGCGGGTGCACGCGGCAGCGATGCGGGTCAGACGGATCCGGCGGCTCGCCCGGTTGCGCGCGGAACTGGAGAAGTACTTCGCCCCCGGGGCGTTCGTCCGGGACCTCGACCCGGATGCGGGCGAGGAGGCGATCATCCGGCGGCTGGGCGCGCTGCTGGTCGCGGAGGGCGTGATCGAGGACGACTACGTGGAGCGCAGTGTCGAGCGGGAGCAGATGTCCTCGACCGCTTTCACCGAGTCACTCGCCGTGCCCCACGCGCTGAGCATGACCGCGGCTCGCACGGCGATCGCCGTCGGGATGGCCGATCAGCCGATCCCGTGGGGTGAGTCCAGGGTCCAGGTTGTGGTGATGGTTGCGTTCTCCGAGAGCGACCGGGCCGCGTTCCAGACGGTGTTCGAGCAACTGGTCGAGGTGTTCAGTGAGCACGACAGCGTCCAGCGGCTCGTGCACAGGGGCACCGATCTCCCCCGCTTCCTGGACGAGCTCGTCGCGGTCATCGACGGCTGAGCCGCCCGGCGCTCACGTGGCGCAGGCTGCGCAGACCAGGGTGTACAGCTGCCCGGACGAGGTGGCGGCCCGGAGCCCCTCGATCGCCACGTCGTCGGAGAACAGGACGGCGATCCGGGCGAGCACGTCCAGGTGCTCGCTCCCCTTGCCCGCGATGCCGACCACGAAGGTCGCCCGCTGGCCGTCCCAATCGACGCCGCCGTCGTAGCGGACGAGGCTGATCGCGGACGCGAGCACCGCGTCCTGGGCCTCACTCGTGCCGTGCGGGATCGCCAGCCCGTGCCCCATGTAGGTCGACACGGCCCGCTCGCGGTCCAGCATCGCCTCGTAGTAGGTCGGCGTGACCGCGCCCGCCTGGACCAGCAGGTCGGTGGCCTCATGCAGCGCCTGGTCCCGGGTGGCCGATCCGGAGTGGATGCGCACCCTCGTCGCCGAGAGCAGGTCCTCGATCCTCGGGCGCTGGGGCCCGGCCGGTCGCGGACCGGGCGCGGCGGCCGGGCCGGGGTCCGGGGCACCCTGCGTCGGGCCGTCCTGCCGGCCGAGCAGGCCGACGACGTCGTCGTAGACGGGAGAGTCGATGAAGTCGTCGACCGAGAGGTGGGTCGCGCCCGGTGCGCGCTGCCGGGCGCGATCGGTGAGCCGCGACTGGGTGATCACCAGGTCGGCGTCCGGGTCGAGATCCCGGACGGCGCGGTTCAGGACCTCGACCTCGGTGACGCCGGCTGCGGCGAGCTTCCTGCGCAACAACGAAGCCCCCATCGCGGACGAGCCCATTCCGGCGTCGCAGGCGAACACGATCGTGCGGACAGGGCCCGCTGCGGCTCCGGTCAGCAGCCCGGCCACGGCCGACCTCCTGCCCTTCAGCTCCTCCATCCGCGCGGTGGCCCTGGCGAGGTCCGCTTCCGTTGCCGTCCGGCGATCCAGGCCGAGCAGGAGCGAGGCGACGGCAAGGCTGACCGCCGCCGAACCGGCCATGGCCAGGGTCACGCCGAGGTAGCTGTCCGGTGCGGCCTGGAGGTACACGGCGAACACCGATCCGGGCGCGGCCGGTGCGCGCAGTCCGACGTCGAACGCGTCGTTGATGAACACCCCGGTCATCCCCCCGGCGATCATCGCCAGGATCAGGACCGGCTTCATCAGCACGTAGGGGAAGTAGATCTCGTGGATGCCGCCGAAGAACTGGATGATCGCCGCGCCGGGGGCGGACTGCTTCGCCGGACCCTTGCCGAACAGCATGTACGCCACGAGCAGGCCCAGCCCCGGGCCGGGGTTCGCTTCGAGCAGGAAGAGCACCGACTTGCCGGTCAGGCCGGCCTGCTGCGTCCCTAGCGGGGTCAGGATGCCGTGGTTGATCGCGTTGTTGAGGAACAGGACCTTCCCCGGCTCGATCAGGATCGACGTCAGCGGCAGCAGCCCGGACGCCACCAGGACGCCGACCCCCTTGCTCGCCGCTTCGGAGAACACACTCACCACCGGCCCCACCACGAAGAACCCGAAGGCGGCGAGGACGCCTCCCCAGATGCCCGCGGAGAAGTTCCCCACCAGCATCTCGAATCCCGGCCGGACGCGGCGCTCCCAGAGCGCGTCGAGGCGCTTCATGGTCCAGCCTCCGACCGGGCCGATGATCATCGCGCCGGTGAACATCGGCACCTCGGCGCCGGTGATGACGCCCATCGTGGCGATTGCGCCCACGACGCCGCCCCGGGTGCCGTGGACCAGCTTGCCGCCGGTGTAACCGATCAGCAGCGGCAGGAGGTAGGTCATGCTCGGTTCGACGATGCCCCTGCCCTCGAAGGCACCCCAGCCGCCCAGCATGGCGACCCACCCGTCCGGCGGCTGTCGTGCCACCACGTTGATCCAGCCCTGCTCGATGAACAGCGCGGTGATCAGGCCCCAGGCGATGAACGCGGCGATATTGGGCATGACCATGCTCGAGAGGAAGGCGCCGAACCGCTGCACGGCCACCTGGGCCGAGTGCCGTCGCGTCGCTGCTCCGGTCGTCATCGACTCCCCCACGAGGCGTTGGATGCTGTCGTGGTCCTCCCCGCCGAGCACCACTCCGACGACCGCCACCGGTCGCAAGGAGCAGGTTAACGGCAACCGGGGCGGCCGACACGCACCGGCCCGATCCGTCCGCTGATCAGCAGGGGTCGCTGCGCGCCCGCCCGGAGGGAGTCCGGTGGCCGGATGCCGCGACCAGGCGGACGGGCGGTGTCACTCCGCCGGCCGCGTCCGGTGCGGTGGCACGGGAAGCAGCAGTTCCTGGGGCGGCACCGGGCCCGGCGCCGCCGCGGCTGCGACCGCCTGGACGCTCGCAGCGGCGAGGGCGGCGTCGACGGGCGCCAGACCGGCGGCGAGCAGGGTCCCGCAGATCCCGGCCAGCAGGTCGCCTGATCCGGCCTGCGCCGTCCAGGCGGGGCCGGGAACAGCCAGCCACACCCGGGTCGAGTCGGGCGCCGCGACGTACTGGGTGGCCCCCTTCAGCAACACCGTGCACCCGGTCGAACGACTCGCTGTCAGCACCGCAGCCAGGGGGTCGGCCTCCACCTCGGCGCGGGAGTTCCCCAGCAGCCGGGCGAGTTCCCCGGCATGCGGGGTCAGGACCACCTTGGGGTGCCCGGTCTCGGGCAGGTGCCGCAGCCCGTCGGCGTCCACCACCAGCGGGACGCCCGCCTCGACGGCCCGGGCGACCACCCCGCGGTCCTTGCGCTCTCCCCAGCCCGAGCCGAGCACCAGGGCTTGCACGCGGCCCTGGCCGACCACGACGTTCGGGAACCGGTCCAGGATCCGCTGGCCCACCTGCGGCGGGCCGAAGTAGCGAACCATCCCTGCGCCGGCCCGCACCGCCCCGGCCGCGGTGAGCACGGCGGCTCCCGGGTAGTCCACGGAGCCGGTGTCGAGGCCGACGACGCCGCGAGAGTACTTGTCGCTGCGCGCGTCCGGCACCGGCCATGCCGCGGCGAGGTCTCCCGCATCCCAGGCCGAGACCGCCGGCTGGGGCAGGTCGAGACCGATGTCGACCAGTTCCACCTCTCCGCAGGCCGAGCGCGCGGGTTCCATCAGGTGGCAGAGCTTGTAGCCGCCGAAGGTCACGGTGATGTCGGCGACGAAGTGCGACTCCACGCCGAACGGCGGCTCGGGGGCGAGCCCGGACGGCAGGTCGACGGCGACCACGGGGACGCCGAGTTCGGCACACCCGGACGCGAAGGTCGCCAGTTCCGCCGCAAGTCCGGGACGCGAGCCGATGCCCGCCACGCCGTCGACGACATAACGCTGCGTGGGCAGGCCGGCCAGCGCCGCCTCGGCGTCCACCTCGCGGCCCCCGGCTGCGAGCAGCGCCGTCCAGCCGGCCTCGTGAACGGTCGACCCGGTTCGCCAGCAGGTCACCCTCACTCCCCTGCGGGCGAGGATCGCCCCGGCGAACAGCGCGTCCCCGCCGTTGTTGCCCGACCCGACCACGACCAGGATGCGGGAGCCGTACGCCCCTCCCGAGCCGAGGGCCCGCCTTCGCGCCGAACGCCCCGCCCGGGGTCCGGGCCCTCGGCGCGAAGGCGAGTCCTCGGCGGCACGGAGCCGGCGAAGGATGGCCGCAGCCAGGCCTGCGGAAGCCCGTTGCATCAGCGCGTCCGGCCCGACCACGGCGAAGGCCTGCCGCTCCGCCTCCCTGATCTGCGCCACCGTGTAGGCGTGCTTCATGGCGCTACGCCTCGCAGACGACCACGGCGGAGGCGATGCCCGCGTCGTGGGTGATCGAGAGGTGGATGGACGCGATCCCCCGCTGGGCCACCATGGCTGCGACGGTGCCCGTACAGGCGAAGTAGGGCTTTCCGTCATCGTCCTTGCGCACCTCGACGTCGGTCCAGACCAGCCCCGTCGGTGCGCCGAGCGCCTTCGCGAACGCCTCCTTCGCCGCGAACCGCCCCGCCATCCGCTGCATGGAGGTGTCGTGCTCTGCGGGCGTGAAGATCTTGTCCAGCAGGGCGGGAGTCCGCGCCGCCGCCTCGCTGAAGCGCGAGACCTGGGTCACGTCGATGCCGATGCCGACGATCATGACGGCTACTCGACCGTGACGCTCTTGGCCAGGTTGCGGGGCTGGTCCACGTCGTAGCCCTTGAGCGTGGCCAGCTCGCAGGCAAACATCTGCAGCGGCACGGTCGCCACCAGCGGTTGCAGCAGGGTGGACACCTTCGGCAGCCGGAACAGCACGTCGGCGTAAGGCTCGACCTCCTCGTCCCCCTCCTCGGCCAGGACGACGGTGAGGGCTCCGCGGGCCCGCACCTCCTGGATGTTGGAGACGACCTTGTCGTGCAGCTGGTCACGGCCCTGCGGCGGCACCACCACGAAGATCGGGACGCCCTCCTCGACCAGTGCGATCGGGCCGTGCTTGAGCTCGCCGGCGGGGAAACCCTCGGCGTGAAGGTAGGCGATCTCCTTCAGCTTCAGCGCGCCCTCCAGTGCCACGGGGTAGCCGACGTGGCGGCCGAGGAAGAGCACCGACTTCTTGTCCAGGAAGCGTTTCGCCAGCGCCATGATCGGGTCGAGTTCGTCGAGCACCTTCTGGATCAGCGGGGGGGTGGCGGCGAGTTCGCTCATCACGGCGTGGATCTCGTCGTCGTACATGGTTCCGCGCACCTGGGCAAGGTAGAGCCCGAGCAGGTAGCAGGCGGCGACCTGGGTGAGGAAGCCCTTGGTGGAGGCGACTCCGATCTCGGGCCCGGCGTGGGTGTAGATGTTCGCGTCCGACTCTCGCGGGATGGTGGCACCGTTGGTGTTGCAGATCGCAATCACCTTGGCATGCTGTTCGCGGGCGTGCCGGATGGCCATCAGGGTGTCGGCCGTCTCGCCGGACTGGCTGAGCGTGACCACCAGCGTGGATCCGGTGATGATCGGGTCGCGGTAGCGGAATTCGCTGGCGATCTCGACCTCGCAGGCGATCCGCGTCCAGTGCTCGATCGCGTATTTGGCGACGAGTCCCGCGTAGTACGCCGTACCACAGGCGACGATGATGATCTTGTCGATCGCCCGCAGCTCCGCCTCGGGAATGTGCAACTCGTCCAGCTTCAGCGAACCGTCCGGGTTGAACCGGCCGAGCAGGGTGTCCGCGACCGCCCTGGGCTGCTCGTAGATCTCCTTGCGCATGAACCAGTCGTAGCCGGACTTCTCTGCGGCGGACAGATCCCAGGTGACCTCGAACGGGTGGGTCTCCGCCGGGTTCCCGGCGAAATCTGTGACCGTTATCCGCTCCGGGGTGACGTCAACCACCTGGTCCTGGCCGAGCTCGACGGCCGACCGGGTGAACTCGATGAACGCTGCAACATCAGAGGCGACGAAGTTCTCACCCTCGCCGACCCCGACCACCAGCGGCGAGTTGCGCCGTGCGGCGACGAGGCGGTGCGGCTCTGCGGCGTCCACCGCGACGAGGGTGAAGGCGCCCTCCAGCCGTCGGCAGACCCGCCGCATCGCTTCCGCGAGATCAGTGCCGGTCCCGACCTCCCGGCCCAGTAGCTGGGCTGCGGTCTCGGTGTCGGTCTCGGAGCTGAACGCGATCCCTTCGGCCTCCAGCTCGGAGCGGAGCACCGCGAAGTTCTCGATGATGCCGTTGTGGATCAGGGCGATCCGGCCATTGGCGGACACGTGCGGGTGCGCGTTGGTGTCGTTGGGGCCGCCGTGGGTGGCCCAGCGGGTGTGCCCGATACCGAGCCCGGAATCGGGGATCGGGCTGATCTGGAGTTCGGCCTCCAGATTGGTGATCTTGCCGGCCTTCTTCCGGTAGCAGATCTCACCGCCGGAAACCACGGCCACACCGGCCGAGTCGTAGCCGCGGTACTCCATCCGGCGCAGCCCCGCCACCACCACATCCCGGGCGACGCGTGGGCCCGTGTAGCCGATAATTCCGCACATAGCCGCCACTGTAGTGGCGCTTTCGCCCATACTTGGGCACTGACCCACAGCCGGCATCGGCGCGACGAGAGGTGGTAATGGCTCCAGCAGTCGGCATGCACGACGAGGTCGATGCGCCGGAGGACAACCCTTACGGGCCGTACCTCACGCTCGATCGGCGACATTGGGCTGCGCTGGCGGCGGCCCGCCCGGCGAGCCTGGACGACGCGACCCTGGAGCGGCTCCGCGGTATCGGTGATCCGACCGACGCCGCGGAGGTGCGCGAGGTCTACCTGCCACTCACCGACCTGCTCAGCCTGTACATGGAGCGCACCGGCGACCTGTTCTCCGCCTCGCACCAGTTCCTCGGCCTGTCCGGGCGCCGGACGCCGTTCGTGATCGGGGTGGCCGGTTCGGTGGCCGTGGGCAAGTCGACGGTGTCGCGCCTGCTGAAGGAGCTGATCAGCCGGCTGCCGTCGGCGCCGCGGGTGGACCTGATCACCACCGACGGCTTCCTTTTCCCCAACGCCCACCTCGAACAGCTGGGGCTGCTCGACCGGAAGGGCTTCCCCGAGTCGTACGACCGGCGCCGGCTGGTCCAGTTCGTGATGGACGTGAAGTCGGGCGCGCCCGAGGTCAGCGCCCCGGTCTACTCCCACCTCGTCTACGACATCGTGCCGGACGAGCGGATCACCGTCCGCCAGCCCGACGTGCTGATCGTCGAGGGGCTGAACGTGCTCCAACCGGCCCGTCGTCGCGCGGACGGGACCACGGGCCTGGCCGTCAGCGACTTCTTCGACTTCTCGGTGTACGTGGACGCCGCCCACGCCGACATCCTGGACTGGTACGTGACCCGGTTCCTCCGGCTGCGCGAGACCGCGTTCCAGGACCCGCAGTCGTACTTCGTGCGCTACGGGCTGATGTCCGAGCGGGAGGCGACGGCGACGGCGGTCGAGATCTGGAACCGGATCAACGGGCCGAACCTGGAGCTGAACATCCGGCCGACCCGCGGGCGGGCGACGGCCATCCTGCGCAAGGGCCACGACCACCAGGTCAGCTGGGTCCGGATCAGGAAGGTGTGATGGTCACACAGCTCGGGGCCGCCGACGTCGCCGACGCCGTCGCGCTGTGGGAGGAGGCGGGCCTGACCCGTCCGTGGAACGACGCAGCCGCGGACTTCCTGCGCGCCGTCGGCGGGCCCGCGTCCGTCGTGCTGGGCGTGCGCGAGGGCGACCGGCTCGTCGGCGCCGCGATGGTCGGAGACGACGGGCACCGCGGCTGGGTCTACTACCTCGCCGTGGCGGACGCTGCCCGCGGGCGGGGCCTGGGCCGCAACCTGATGGCTGCCGCCGAAGCGTGGCTGGCGGCGCGGGGCTGCCCGAAGATCCAGTTCATGGTGCGCAGCGACAACACCGCCGTGATCGACTTCTACGAGCACCTCGGCTACCCGCTCCAGGAGGTCGTGGTGCGGGGCCGCCGCCTGGACGACGCCTGAGCAGTCCCCCCGGGTGTCGCGGCAACCCGGACAGGTCGTTGACCAGCGATTCGGGCCGCCGTTACATTTTTCGGATCGAGCGTATCGGCGGTGGCCAGTGGCGGGCTTTCGTGGAGGTCTGGTGGCGATCATGGCCGCCGCTCTGTCCGGATGCAGCGCTATCGGCCTGGGCGGCTCGCCACCGGCGCTCGAAACTCCCGTCTTCTCGCCGACGGAGCCACCGACCGCGCAGACGGCCACTCCCGCGGCCACCGCAAGCCCGGGCGAGATGTCGTGGGAGGACCTGACCCCGACGGTGTCCGACAGCGTGGTCCGACTCCAGATCGCAGGCTGCGACGGTGCGGCGACCTCGATGGGATCGGGGTTCGTCGTGGGCCCCCACGAGGTGATGACGGCCGCGCACGTGGTCGACGACGCGCCCACGATCACCGTGAGGTCGAGCCAGGGACTGACCCGGGCGCGGGTGATCGCCTTCGACACCCACACCGACTCCGCGCTGCTGCGCACCGACGAGGCCTTCGAGGGCGAGGCGGTTCCGCTCAGCACCCGCCTCCTCGCCCTCGGCCGTGATCTCGCCGTGTTCGGTTACCCGCTCGCCGTCAACGACCTCCAGGTCTCCACCGGTGTGGTCAGCGGGCTGGACCAGGCCGTGACGTATCCGGCCGACGACATCACCGTCGACCACGTCTTCGTCACCGACGCGGCAACCAATCCCGGGAACAGCGGCGGTCCGGTGTTCGACCGGACCGGTCGGGTCGTGGGGCTGGTGAGCGGCGGGACGAACTGGGACAGCAACGACGAGGCCACCCGCCGGCCGGTTCAGGGTCGTAACTACATCGTCCCCGCGAGCAGCCTGATCCCCAATCTCGACGCGTGGTCCGGGCTGGAACCCGAGGATGCCGAGCTGTGCAACGGCGACACCGAAACGGACAACGACGGGTCGCTCAAGGTGAGCGTGCACAGCGACCATCCGAGTGCCGCGGCGCTCGCCCAGGCGCTGTTCGTGCACGGCGAGAGCATCAACACCGGCGACTACGAGGCGGCCTGGAGCGTCTTCTCCCCCGCATTCCAGCGCAGTCACTCGCTGAAGTCCTGGGCGCCCGGCCACGAGACGTCCTTCTGGGTGTCCCTCGACCTTCTGGACGTGACCGGCACGGGTGGACGGCTGACCGTGAGCACCCGCTTCCAGACTGTCCAGGACGCCGAGTACGGGCACGACGGGCAGACGTGCTCGATCTGGGACCGGAGCTACGTGATGGTGCTCGTCGAGGGGGTCTGGCGGATCGACTCGACGCACGGGGCCGCCCCCACCGCCTGCTAGCTAGTCCGGCTGGTAGCGGACGCTGGCGATCTCCAACACCGATCGCCGCGGCGTGGTCCGGTCGGGCGGGCCGGGCCAGTCGCCGCCGACAGCGAGGCTGAGCACCACGTGGAAGGGCTCGTCGAACACCCAGCGCCCCTGCTTCACCTGCGAGCGGCGCCGGTCGAGCACCACCTCGTCGTCCAGCAGCACCACCACGCGACCCTTGCGCCGCTGCACGGAGTAGTCGTGGAAGTCGCGCGACAGCGGCACCTTCCGGTCCACGCCCTCGTTGAGGTGCCAGGGTTGCGAGCCGTGCCGGCGTGGCCCGTGCAGGCTGTGCACGCTGTGCCGGGTGTCGTTCGGCGTCTCCACCACGTCGATCTCGCCGCAGGCAGGCCAGCCCTTCGCGTCGAGGCTGTCGCCGAGCAGCCAGAAGGCCGGGAGGAGCCCCTGCCCTTCCGGCAGCCGGATCCGGGCGGTCAGGGTTCCCTCGGTGAACGAGAACCGTCCGGCGGTGGTTATCCGGCCGGACACGCAGGTCGCCTCACGTCCCGAACCGCGCACCGTCGCCGTGATCGAGATGCCACCGTCGTCACCGAACCTGACCGCGTCTGCGCTGTAGGTCTGCAGTTCGTGGTTTCCCCATCCGCCCCCGCCGGTCTGGGGCGTCCAGACGTCGCGGGGCAGGACAGCCGGGTCCGGTTGCGGCTGCGGGGTCCACGCCGGGGCGGGGAGGACGCCGCTCGCCGGAGCCGCGCCGCGTTCTGCGAGCGGGTTCAGGGACGCGAACACGACGCCGGCCAGGCCGCAACCGAGCAGCCCCAGGGCGTGCCGGCGGCTCAACATCTCCGATCAGCGTCCTCGAGCAGCGCGACCGGGTCAGCGGCGATCAGGGCCGCACCGGCGGCCACCCGCGTCCGGTCGAACTCCTCGGCCCGCCAGGTCAGGTGCAGGTGCAGGCGCGCGTCCATCACGATCGCGATGAAGCCCAGCGTCCCGGACGCCCCGGGCTCGGTGTGGGCGGCAGCCCACCGCTGGTCCGGCGGGACCGTCCAGGGCAGCTTCTCGAAGGCCCGGAGCCGACCGAGGCTGCTCATCGAGATGCGGGCCGGCGGCAGCGGTGCCGGGCCGGCCGGCGGGCGCCCCGAGGCCGGCCGGGACGGCAGCAGGGCGCGGCCGGCACCGAGCACTGCGGTCGCAAGGGGCCGCCCCACTGCGAGGGCCCGGTTGACCCGCTCGTGCACGGCGCCGACGCCGGCGCCCGCGAGCGGGATCTCCAGCCCGGCGATGAAGTTCGCCAGCGTGTGCTCCCCCGCCGGCAGGTAGCGGCGCAGGTCGACCACGAGTTCGGCGCGGTCGCTCACCGCCAGCTCGGCGGCCCGCATGGCCGCGCCGGCCACGAGGGCGAGCGCCGGCCCCAGCGCGATCCGGCCACGGCAGTGGGCACGGAAGCGGGCGAACTGCTCTGGCCCGACGACGGTGGTCAGCTGGCGGGTGGACGGCACGCTCAGCCGCGGTCCCGGTGTTGCCGCCTCCGGGCCGCCGGCACGGTACCGGCGGAAGTCGTCGGCGACGGCGAGCCAACGGCCCGGCCGGGCCCCGAACGTTGCGGACAGTGCCGCGGGGAGCGGACGCTCGGTGAGGTCGCGGAACGCCGACGGCACCGGACGCCCCCTCGCGACGTCGATCAGCGCGAGCGGCAGCATGGCCGAAAGGCTGGCGTCGCTGAGCCGGTGGTCCATCAGCATGCCGAGCCGGTCGCCGGCGATCGCGAACTGGACGGGCAGGTCGCCGATCCAGTGCTCGCGCAGCCAGTCCCGCGGGTCACCCACCGAAGCGGGAGCCACCCGGAAGATCTCACCGGTGCGGTCAGCGATCCGCACGCCGACCTCCCGCCAGTGCCCCGCATCGGCCAGCACGAGGCCGACCCGGGTGGCGGGCCCCATCGCGGCGATCCGCACCAGCGCATCGCCGAGTTCGGCGGGACCGGGCAGGTCCAGCGGACCGAGGCCGACGCCGATCAGGGTGCCGTCGAGCAGCCGGTCGGTGCTCGAGACCGCCCGCGCCGTCGACCCGCGGTGCGGCTCGGGCGGCCGGGCATGATCCGGTGCGGGTCTGGTCATGCCGCCGCCTGGTTGATCACGAGCACCGTGAGCGAGGGGGTGTGCACGAGGGTGTGCCAGTGCGGGTTCGCCAGCAACTGGTTCTCGAACCGCTCGATGGCGCCGGGCGGGAACAAGCCGTAGTAGGCGTTGTACACCTTCATCTGCGCCGTGATCACGGCATAGGTCGGGTGGTTGTCGCCCAGCATCGCTTCGGTCATCTCGTCGACCCGGCCATCCTTGAAGTCGGTACCGAGCCAGCCGTCCCAGGCGTCCACACCGCCGTCGAAGTCGCGATTGTTCCGCACGAACTCCGTGTAGCGGGCGACCACGCGTCCGGGGGCCCCGGGGGCCAGCGCCAGCACCATGGAGTCGGCGGGCGCCTTCTCAACGATCCACACCGAGGCCTCCAGCGCGTCCTGGTCGACACGGTTGGCGAACCAGGCGCCGTAGAACGCCTGCGCTGCCGCGCCCGTGAGCAGGAGCAGCGAGACGACCGCAGCGAGCCGGCCCGCCCTCCCCCACCGCGCCCTTCCGGTGAGCCACCGCTCCACGGCGGGGGCGATCACGAGGGCACACCCGGGGATCGAGTACAGGAACACCCGGAAGACCGCCTCGCCGCCGTAGCTCTGGCCGAGCAGCACCGTGAACGACCCCAGCGCGAGGGCGGCCAGGGTGAGGGTGAGGCGACGCTGCTCCCTGCGCCGCCAGCGCAGCAGCAGGACGACCCCGGTGACCAGCCAGGTGGAGATCGTGGTGATCCGGCCGGCCAGGCTGGTCAGCCGCTGACCGTCGCTGGGGTTCCCTCCGTTGACGTTCCTGGCGACATTGCCCATCGGGTCGAAGTGGAAGATGCTGCCGTAACTGCTGACCACGTCGTAGTTGAGCGCCGTCCAGCCGATCACGGTCGCGGCGAAGACGAGCATCACCCAGCGCGGCCGGATCTGCCCGAACACGCACCCCGCGCCGATCACGATCATCAGCCAGAACGGGGTCAGTTGGTGGCTGACCACCACGCCGGCGTAGATCGGGAGCGCCACCCACACCGCCGCCGGGTGCGGCGTCCCGATGGCGCGGCGGCCCTTCCCCGAGTGCGCGAGCAACGCGAGCACGCCGACGGCCAGCAGCATGGCAACCGCCTGCGGCGAGAAGTAGTCCTGGGCCACCCAGTTCGCGGTGTGGGCGATGAAGGCTGCGACCAGCGCCGGGCCCCGGCCGAGCCGCCAGGCCCGCGCCATCACATAGATCGCTGCGGTCAGGGCCAGCTGGTAGATCGGTGTGAACCACAGCGCGAGCTGGAAGGAGTTGGTGCCGGTCAGCTCGTTGACCCAGGCGAAGAGGGTGAACATCCCGGGCCAGGAGTGGTAGATGTCCACGCCGTGGTCGAGGTGCCCGTAGGTGGTCACGTAGTCGATCACGCCGAAGTGCTTGTACGTCCACGAGTACAGGGGCAGGCTCACCGCCACCGCCGTGGGCAACCGGGTGAGCACCACCGACGCGCCAAGGGCGAGCGCGGCCAGGCCGTGGCGGCGCCCTCCGACGGCGACCAGGAAGGCGAGCGCGCAGAGGACCAGCGAGACAGCGAACAGCGGGCTGGCCGCGAACAGCAGCCCCCGGTTGTCGATCGTGTCCGTGGACAGACTGGGAGCAGCCAGCAGCCAGGCGGCCACCGACGCCGCCAGCAGCGCGGCGGGCAGGATCCAGCCGGAGGCGACAGTGCCCCCTGGCCGCGCGACGGCCGGCGCCGGAGCGTTCTCCGACACCGGCGCTGGCGCATTGCGTTCCTGCCCGAGCATGGTCACCCCGTCGGCACCCTGCTCCCCAGCGGCAGCAGCCGGACGACCGCGATCGCGGCGACCAGCCCAGCGAGCGCGGCGAGGCTCACCCGGGGCGCCCACGCATCGAACCACGCCATCGCCGTGGTCATCACCACGACGACCGCGAGGCCGAAGGTGGGCACGACCAGCCACCGGGTGGGGCTGGGCAGCCGCAGCGTCGCCTGCACGAGGGCACCCGGCCCGACCAGGAAGAACCCCGCCAGCAGTGGCAGCGCGACCGCTGTCGGGAGGGTGTCGGCGGAAGCCACCAGAACCCCGGCCAACCCTGCCGTCAGCGCAGCGACGTCCCAGCCGCGTCGGCTCAGTGCGTCCGGAATGCGCGGGCTCATGCGGGCACCGCCGCGCGTTTGGACGTGATCCGCTTCGCCTGCTCGGCGAGGTAGCAGCCGGGGCCGACCAGCACCTGGAGCAGCTCCAGCCGTCCGATCCGGCCGATCTCCGCGGCGAGCGCATCGTCGTCGGGCAGCGGGACGGCGTCCGCGAGATCGGGATCCTCCACCGTCGTCATGGGCTTGTGGACCAGCCGCTGCACGGCCTGCGGAGCCCTGGCCAGGGCCATCCCGAGCGGGCGCGGACGGGTCGCGACCTTGGTCAGCCACGCACCCAACCCGCGGCCGTAGCCGATCGCCTGGGCACGCAGGGCGTCGAGGTCGTCACGGTGCCGGTGCCAGACCAGCGCGGCCGGCTCGATCGCGAGGCCGTGGCCGGCGAACAGCACGCGGGTGAAGATGTCGAGGTCCTCCCCGCCCTTGGTCCGGGTGCCGACGCCGAGCGCCTCGTCGAAGCCGCCGAGGGCACGGACGGTGTCGGCGCGGACGGCGAAGTTCGCGCCCGTCCCGTACTCCCCCACGCAGAACGGGAACATGGGCAGGTCGGGCGGCGGGGCGCTGAGCCGGAACTGCCGCGGCGTGAGCACCTTCGACCAGCTCACCCGCGCGTCGAAGTAGGCCTGGACGGCGTTGCGCAGTTCTCCGGATGGAACCAGCCCACTCACGCAGGCGATGTCGGCTCCGCGGGCGAAACCCCTCGCCAGGCCGCGCAGCCACTGGTGGTCGACGACCACGTCGTCGTCGGTGAAGGCGACGATGCCATTCCGGGCCGCGGCCAGGCCTGTGTTGCGGGCCCGGGAGAGCCCGGCGACGGGTGCCACCACATAGCGCACGCCGAACGCGGCGGCCACCTCGGCCGTCCTGGTGGTGAGGGGGGCGTTGTCGACCACGATCACCTCGAAGTCCGGGTAGTCCAGGGCGACCAGCGAGCCGAGCGCCTCGCGCAACATCGCCGGCCGCTCCCTGGTGCAGACCACGACGGACATCGCGGGCAACGTATCCGGATCCGGCGCCGCGTCCGGCACCGGCAGCAGGGCAGCGCGCGTCCGCAGGTCGGCGAGATCCACCCGGCCGTGGGCGATCGGCAGGGTGACGTACCCGCGAACCACGCCGGCGTCGCGGATCAGCAGCCGCGCCAGCCAGTAGCCGTCCGCCGCAGCCAGGTCGAGCGTGGATGCCGCCGGGTCGAGGTCGGCCAGTTCGACCAGCCCCACCCAGCGGGCGTCGCGGCCACTCGGTCCGGCAGGCGACGGCATCGCAGGGTTCAGCATGGGTGTTCCCCTTCCTGGTCGGTGGATTGCCGGCGCAGTCGACGAAGGCCGACGATGCCCAGCGCCCCGGCCCACAGGCCGGAGACGAGCATCGCGCAGGCGGCACCGGCCGCCCCGGCGTCCGGTACGAGGACGATCGCGAGCGCGACCAGCACCGCGGCGGTGCTCGCGTTGCCAGCCAGCACGGGGGTGACTCGCTGGTAGGCCCGCAGCAGCGACGACCAGATCCCGTAGGGGGTGCGGGCGAGGCAGCCGAGCGAGAGCAGGCCGACGACGAGTGTCGCCCGGGCGGGGTCGTACCCACGGCCCAGCAGCCCGAAGGCGAGCGGGGTGGCCGCTGTGATCGCGGCCGCGGCGAGGGCGACGACGACGAGGACGCGTCCGAGCAGTCGCCCGGACAGGACGATGCCGGTGCGGCGGGCACCGCTGGAGTTCTTCGCCAGCGCGGTGGCGACGCCGTTGTTGACCAGGTCGAGCGCGACGCTGATCTGGTAGGCGATGGCATAAAGGGCTCCCTGCGCAGGGCCGGCCAGCACGGTGACAAGGAACGGCGTGAGCAGTCCCACACCGAGGAGCAGCCCGATCGCGGCCGTGTCGCGGAGCGCGAACGCACGCAGGGCTGCGGGCCAGCCGGCCCCGGTCGAGCCGTCGACGGCGTCCGCGGCAACCGGGACGGGCTGGCGCAGCAGCCGCGGCACGAGCCAGGTCACGGTGAGCACGGCCGCGGCGGCCGCCGGCAGGATCGTGGCCAGCACCACGGGGTGGGCGACGGCCAGCAGGGGCACGGTGAGCAGGACGGTGAGCAGCAGCTTGGCAAGGTTCGCCGGGCCGTTCAGGAACAGTGTCCAGCGGGCGGCATTCAGGCCGGTGAGCACCTGGTCCTGCACGTTGAAGACCGCCCAGACCGTGGTCATCGCGGTGACCAGGGCGACGGTGACCCCGGCGGGGAGGCCGGCCGCGGGCAGCATCGTGGCCGCGATCAGCCCGGCGAGGAGCCCTGCGACCAGCCCGATCCCGACGGTGGCAAGGTAGGCGACCCGGACCAGGTGCGCACGCTGCCCTCCGGCGACCGGGAGCATCACGACCATCGCGCTGCCGATGCCACTGGAGGTGATCGCCGCCGCAGCGGTGAACACCGAGATCAGGGCCGCGTCCGCGCCGAGCGCTTCCGGCGGGACCCGCAGTGCGGCGACGACCCAGAACACGAAGCCGATACCGGCAGTGGCGGCGTAGCCACTGAACAGCCACAGCGAGTCGTTCCGGATCGCCTGGCTGACCGTTGCCGCCGCCGGGTCGGCCGTGGCCAGGGGTGCGCTCACGCAGGCTCCTCCACGAGGGACGCCAGCGGTCCGCGGGCAGTGACCGCGGTGGCGGGCATCACCCGGGCGCGCAGGTACCCGAGGCCGGCGGCGAGCACGGAGACCACGATGCCGGCCGCGGCGGGGATGCCCCGGCGCGGGTGCCGCAGCTCCCGCAGCACCGCTGCGGGCAGCACGGTGCGGACGTAGCCGGCCTCGGTGGCCAGTGCAGCCCCCACACCGGCATACCGGGAGAGGCTCGCCTTGGAGAGCCCTTCGCAGTAGCTGCGCTGGAGGAGGTAGCCGAACCGGGTGCGTCCGGCGGTGACGTGGTGGTCGACCTGCGCGGCGGCGACGAAACTGATCCGCGCGGACGGGTCGCGGCGTCCCAGCAGCAGGCAGGCCTCGGTCTCCTCCCCGCCCACGGGGTAGGTGCCTACCCGACCCAGATCGGTGTTGAAGCCGCCGATCGCGCACAGCGGAGCGGTACGGAACGCCATGTTGCAGCCCATCACGTTGCGCACCCGCTCAGGGGAGTCCGGCTGGCCGCGGAAGCTGCAGCCGACCACCCACCACAGCTCTTCGGGGAGGTGTCCGGGACGACCCGTGGCCGGCCAGATCGGGTGGGCGACACCGCCGGTGGCCACCACACGAGGATCAGCGAAGGGGGTGAGCAGTGCGCCGAGCCAGCCTGTCGACGGCGTGGCGTCGTCGTCGAGGAAGGCGACCAGTTCGGTGCGCACCTCCCGCAGGGCGGTGTTGCGCGCATCGGAGAGGCCTCGGCGGCCGCGGTTCGGCAGCACTCGCACCTGCGGCCAGCGGGCCGTCGCCCTGGCCAGGAGCTCGCCGTTGTGGTCGATCACAAGGATGGTGTCGTGGGGCACCGGATCGGCCTGCGCGGCCTCGAGCGCCAACTCCAGCTCGGCCCAGCGGTCGAGGGTGTAGGCACAGACGACGACGGTGACCCCGGCGGCAGTCATGCCACAGCCTGCACCTGCGGCAGGGGCGCGAAATCCTCGTCGATGGTGGTCACGCCGCCCGGCCGCACCGGGCGGGCGCGCTCGGCGAGGACGGTGCGCAGCACGCGCAGGCCGTCGGAGACAGCGTTCAGGTTGCTGGTGCCGAAGATCCGCAGCTTCTCGACACTGCCCACCTCGGTGATCCGCAGGTTGTTCTGCACGAAGCGGCAGTTCAGCACGGTCTCGATCTCGAAGCCGTCGCCCCACAGCATCCTGCCGGGCTCGGCCACGAGGCGAGAGCTGGGCAGCTCGAGGGAAGGGAGGATCCGGGACCAGAAGGCGTTGTAGCCGTAGCACAGGTCGGTGTACCGCGCACCGGTGAGGACGTTCACCAGCTGGTTGAGCCACCAGTTGCCGGTGCGGCGGATGTAGGTGATGTCCTCGCTGCCGCCGCCGCTGGTGAACCGGCTGCCCTTGGCGACGTCCGCGCCGGCGACCAGCGCAGCGACGAACGCAGGGATCTCGGTCGGGTCGGCGGAGCCGTCCGCGTCGAACATCACGATGATGTCGCCGGTGGCACGCTCGAAGCCGCAGACCAGGGCGTTGCCCTTGCCCTTGCGGGTCTGGGTGATCACTTCGACACCCGGACGGACCGACCTGGCTACGGCAACGGTGTCGTCGACCGAATGCCCGTCGACGACGATAATCTGATGAACATCGGGCAGCTGCGGAAGCATGACCTCGAGGTTCCGTGCCTCGTTGAGCGCCGGAACGATGATGGTCACAGTGGGCGCGACAGAATCGTGGTAATGATGCATGAGTCCCCTCCGAGAACGCGGAAGCAACCCCCCCAGGCCACTTCTGCACTCAACAGTCCAGTCGAGATGAGTACATTGCCGCGTTCCGGAGAATTTCTCGGCGAATCGGAGAACACGCCATTCTCCGGCACGGGAAAGACCGCTGCGACAGCACCATCCAACTACGCCCATACGGGCACGCCAAGTCCTCAGCCGGGTGACCCTCCCGCGGGTGACACCCCTTGTGTATGCGGACATTCGCGATCCGCACACGAGCACTACCGAAGTGGCACGGACTGCTCGCTGTGCCCGGAAGGAGCCTGCCGGAAGTACCGGCGAGCGCGCGGATAGGGACCGTATTGCGGCTTTCGGCACTCCCGCCCACTGTCGCCGTGCTCGCCGTCAACGCGCAGGTTCCGGTCCTCAAGAGGCGCCCCGGGCAAGACGCCCATTCTCGCCGGACGTCGTTCCACCCGCCGGCGACCGTGGGCCAGGATCAGCCCAGGGGCGAGCACCGGAGCGGCTCCGGCCGCCGCCGCGCCCGGGGCTGCGAGCCTCTCAGCGGACGGGTTCGAGGCTGAGCCGATCACGGACGACGCCGGCGAGGTGGTCGGCGACCTCCTGGGCGCGCTCTGCGGTCTCGGCCTCGACCATCACCCGAACCAGCGGCTCGGTGCCGGACGGCCGCAGCAGCACCCGGCCATTGCGGCCGAGTTCCTTCGTCGCGGCCGACACGGCGGCGTTCACCACGGGGTCGATGCCCGCGCGGGCCTTGTTCACGTTCGGCACGTTCACCAGCACCTGCGGCAGCCGGGTCACGACGGACGCGAGGCTGCGCAACGACTGGCGCGTACGTGCCATCCGGGAGGCGAGGTGGAGCGCGGTCAGCACGCCGTCGCCGGTGGTCGCGAACTCGCTCATGATCACATGTCCCGACTGCTCGCCGCCGAGGGTGAAGCCGTTGGCGTTCATCGCCTCCAGCACGTAGCGGTCGCCCACCTTGGTCTGGTCGACGTGGATGCCGGCGTCCCGCATCGCGTTCAGGAAGCCGAGATTGCTCATCACGGTGGCCACCACGGTGTCGCTGTGGAGGGTCTGCTCCTCGCGCATGGCGAGGGCGAGAATGGCGAGGATCTGGTCGCCGTCGACGACCGTGCCCATGTGGTCGACGGCGAGGCAGCGGTCGGCGTCCCCGTCCAGGCCGATGCCCAGGTCGGCGCGGTGCTCCAGCACGGCCTCCTGCAGCGAGAACAGGTGCGTGGAGCCGCAGTTGTCGTTGATGTTCAGCCCGTCAGGCTCGGCGTGCATCGGGATGACCTCGGCACCCTGCGCCTCGAACGCGGCGAGCGCGGTCATGGACGCCGCGCCGTTCGCACAGTCGATGACCACCTTCAGGCCCTCGAGACTCGCGTCGGCGCCGAGGCTGGCGACCAGGTGTGCGACGTAGGCCTCGATCGCGCCGTTGTCCTCGCTGACCCGGCCGACGCCGGCTCCGGTGGGACGCAGCCACACCTCGCCCATGCGCTGCTCGATCGCATCCTCGATGTCGTCGTCGAGCTTGACCCCGCCCCGGGCGAAGAACTTGATCCCGTTGTCGGGCATCGGGTTGTGGCTGGCCGAGAGCATCACGCCCAGGTCGGCGTCCAGCTGCGCGACCAGATGAGCCACCCCCGGCGTGGGGATCACGCCCAGGCGGACGACGTCGACACCCGCCGATGCCAGCCCTGCGACCACGGCGGCCTCAAGGAACTCCCCGCTGGCGCGGGTGTCGCGTCCGACCAGTGCCACGGGACGGTGGGAACCGAACGCACCGGCCTCGCCCAGGACGTGGGCGGCAGCGACCGACAGTTCCAGGGCGATCTCCGCGGTCAACTCGAGGTTTGCGGTGCCCCGGACTCCATCGGTGCCGAAGAGTCGAGCCATGGCCCGACCGAGATCAGCGCTTGCTGTACTGGGGAGCCTTGCGGGCCTTCTTGAGGCCGGCCTTCTTGCGCTCCTTGACCCGGGCGTCGCGGGTGAGCAGTCCGGCCTTCTTCAGCGCGGGCCGGCTGGCCTCGACGTCCACGGCGTTCAGCGCGCGGGCGATGCCCAGGCGCAGCGCGCCGGCCTGGCCGGTCACGCCGCCGCCGGTGATGGTGGCGATGACGTCGTAGGAGTCGACCACGGCGGCCGTCACGAACGGCTCGTTGATGGTCTGCTGGTGCAGCTTGTTCGGGAAGTAGTCCTCAAGGCTGCGACCGTTGATCGAGAACTTACCGGTGCCCGGCACGATCCGGACCCGGGCGATGGCCTCCTTGCGACGACCGGTGGCGCCGGCGGCGGCGATCACCGCGGGGCGACCGCCCGGCAGCGGGGCGCTCGGCTGGGCCTCGGCACGGTAGGCGATCTCACGCTCACCCTCGACGAACGGAACGACCTCTTCGGCAGGAGTCTCTTCGACAGTCTCGGTCACGGTGTTTCCTTGGCTCACTGGGCGATCTGGGTGATCTGGTACGACTGCGGCTTCTGCGCGCTGTGGGGATGCTCTGGGCCCGCGTAGACCTTGAGCTTCTTGATCTGCTGGCGGCTGATCTTGTTCTTCGGCAGCATGCCCCACACCGCGCGCTCGACGGCCTTGCGCGGATCGGAGGCGAGCAGTTCGCCGTACGGGACGGACTTCAGCCCGCCCGGGCGGCCGGAGTGCCGGATCGCCAGCTTGTCGGTGGACTTCTTGCCGGTGAGGGCGATCTTGGACGCGTTCACCACGATCACGAAGTCGCCGGTGTCGACGTGCGGGGCGAACTGCGGCTTGTGCTTGCCTCGCAGCAAGGTCGCCGCGGTGACGGCCAGCCGCCCGAGGACGACGTCCTCGGCATCAATCACGAGCCAGTCCCTGGTGATCTCACCAGGCTTGGGGCTGTACGTAGACACGGGTCTTCGACCTGCTTCCATGAGGTTGTGCTCTGTGTTTCGGTGCGGGGTCGACCCAGCGGGCAGACCGCAGCGCAACAGCGCCTTAGATTACCGTGCCCCGCTTGGGGGGTCAAAACCGGAGCCACGAGTGGTTCCCATCCGGGCAGTCGCCCGGCCCCGCGCGGAAGCGCCCCGCGCCAGCACGATGCCGGCCACCACCAGCCCTGCCCACGCAAGGTTCAGCCAGACCGGCGCGACGCCGAGCAGCAGCAGGGACCAGCCCGAACCACCCGCGTAGGCGATCCCACCGAGCCACAGGATGCACACCTGCGCCACCCATTTCGCGGAGAGCGTCGGCAGAAGGAGCCAGCCGAGAACGCTGAGGGCAGCCGCAAGGGTGAGGGTCACCACCGGGCTCCCGAGCCAGGCGAGCACGGTACGCACCGAGCCCGAGCCGCCGGCGAGCGGGCTGCCCATGATCGCGAGGGCCAGCACCGCCACCGCCGCCACCGCGACCGCCATGGCGACGGGCAGCCGGCGACGGCCGGGCCAGGTCGCGCGCGAACCGCCCGCCCCGGGACCGTCCGTCGCGACAGCCGAGGCCTTTCGTGGTCGCCGATCGATCCACCAGGTGAGCCGGATCAGGATCCCGAGGGCGACCACGGCGACGAGGCAGCCGGCGGTGAGCGTGGCGACGGCCGTCGGCACGAACACCGGGGCGAACAGGAAGGCCAACCCCGTGACCTGGACCGTGGCCACGACCATCGCCACCTTCACCGCAGTCCACGGCACCAGCAGCAGGACCAGGATCAGCGCGAGGACGAAGGTGGTCACCGCCCCGCTCTGACTGCCCATCGTCGCGACCAGGCTCTGCTGCCACTGCGGCGGTGCAGCCAGGGGCGCGAGATCGACCTCGACCCAGTCCTCGGCTGCCTGCCGGGAGAACACCGTCCGTTCGGCGCCGAGGGCGACGACGTGGTCGGAAGCCGAGGCGTCGATGGCGAGATCCGGATCGGTGTTGTAGGGCAGCTCCCCGTCGTGCTGCCACGGGGAGCCGGCCACGCTCCGCTCGACCACCTGTTCGCCGTTCGGTCCGGAACGGATCCGGAAGCAGGTGCCGTCCGCCGCGCAGGCCTGCGCCCGGATCCCCGGGCTCGGGCGCTCGACCTCCCAGTCCACGGCAACAGAGGGAACCGGAGTGCGGGCCCAGGTTCGGCCACCATCCTGACTGGCCAGGAACACCTGCTCGAAGCCACTGCCCGGATCGACCCTGGCGTGGACCATTCCGGTGCCCGAGCCGAGGGTCACGTAGTGCGGGGGCGCCTGGCTCGTCGCCGTGGTCGCCAGGACTGCCGCCACCAGGCCGACCGCCTGCCAGCCACGTCGGACCCGGTTCCCCCGGACCGGCCGCTCGTGCCGAAGCCGCCACCACAGGGGTGGCAGGACGCCGAGCGCGATCAGGTCCGTGGGGTCGCGCAGGACCAGTCCGCCACCGAGCACCGGGGATGCGGCCTCCGCGACCCCAGGGATGGTCTTCAGGGCCGCGAACCCGGCCGCGGCCAGCAGCACACCACGGGTCGGCCCGGTGAGCACGGCCAGCAGCGTCGCGACCACCAGCACCCCGGCGAGGTCACTGAGCTTGCCGGTCACCCACCCCGGCCAGGCGGCCTTGAGCACGTGGTCGTTCAGGGCCAGCACGACGACGGCAACGAAGAACCACGGCCGCCCCAACCACGCGGTCCTTCGCCCCAGCATGAGGTCACGATATGAGCGCAGGGCTGCCTTCGCGGGATCCCCACGGAAAGTGCCGTCGATTCGCCATGGGCCGCGGGCGGCCGCGCGGCCCATGCGGCCCGGCGAGCCTTACCACTCCCCCACGTGTTGCCTGGCCGAGGCACCCTCCGGGCGAGACGCCCCACCACGACCGGTGGTGTTCTCTAGGGTGCGTTCATGGCGGACATCCTGCAGATCCGACGCCCGGCTTCGGGCACCGAGGCCGACCTGGCGATCACCGAGGCCACGATCAGGGCCACCGAGTTGCGCCAGTTCGACATCGACGGCGAGCCGCTGGCCACCTTCGACCCCGGCTTCATGAACACGGCGGTCTGCCACTCCTCGATCACCTACATCGACGGCGAGGCCGGCGTCCTGGAGTACCGGGGGTACCCGATCGCGGAGCTCGCAGAGCACTCCACGTACCTCGAGGTGGCCTACCTGCTGCTCAACGGCGAACTGCCGGACGCAGCCCAGCTCACCCAGTGGGAACGGCAGGTCACCGAGCACCGGATGCTGCCCGACAAGCTGAAGACCGTGCTGGCCGGCTTCCCCTACGACGCGCACCCGATGACGATCCTGATGGCATCGGTGGCGGCGTTCTTCTCGTTCTACCCGGACGCCCAGAACTTCAACGACCCCGAGGCTCGCGACCTCAACATCACCCGGCTGATCGCCAAGATGCCCACGCTGGCCGCCTTCGCCTACCGCAAGGGCAAGGCTAGGCCCTACATCAACCCCGACGACAACTACGGCTACTGCCACAACTTCCTGGCGATGCTGTTCAAGCAGAACGAGCGCCGCTACGTCGCCGATCCGCGGCTGATCCGGGCGATGGAGGTGCTGTTCATCCTGCACGCCGACCACGAGCAGAACTGTTCGACGAACGCCGTCCGCTCGGTGGCCAGCTCCGGCAACGACCTGTACACCTCCTGCTCGGCGGGCATCGGTGCGCTCCATGGCCCGCTGCACGGCGGCGCCAACGAGGCCGTGCTGAAGATGCTCCGCGAGATCGGCTCGGTCGAGCGGGTGCCGGAGTTCATCGAGGGCGTCAAGGCCGGCAAGACCCGGATGATGGGGTTCGGCCACCGCGTCTACAAGAACTACGACCCGCGGGCGAAGATCATCAAGAAGTCCGTGGAGGACGTCTTCGAGGTGACCGGCGTGAACCCCCTGCTCGAGGTGGCCAAGGAGCTGGAGAAGTACGGCCTGGAGGACGAGTACTTCGTCAAGCGCAAGCTGTACCCGAACGTCGACTTCTACTCCGGCCTGATCTACGAGGCGCTCGGCTTCCCTCCGGAGATGTTCACCGTGCTGTTCGCTGTACCGCGGACGTCCGGTTGGTGCGCGCAGTACCAGGAGTTCATCACCGACTCCGAGCAGAAGATCGTCCGGCCCAAGCAGGTCTACACCGGCTACCAGACCCGCAGCTACGTCCCGATGGAGCTTCGGGGCTGACCTGCCCGCACGGGCTCCGCCCGAAGCCAGCAAGGAATTGACCGAACCAGCTTGCGCGGGAACGACTGCGTGGCAAGGTATTCCCCATGAGTTCAAAGTTGAGCGCTGCCCAGATGCAGGTGACTAGTCCCGATGATGTCCGCAACGTTGTGCTGATCGGAAACGCGGGCTCGGGGAAGACGTCACTGTTCGAGCAGCTGCTCAAGGCCCGGATCGTCGGTTACCGCGGCGAGAAGGAGGACGCGGAGCGGGCCGCCCAGCTCTACGTCGCCTCGGTGGAGAACCGCGGCGTGCTGGTGAACTTCCTGGACGCGCCGGGCCACCCCGACTTCGTCGGTGAGCTCCGGGCCGGTATTCGCGCGGCCGACGCCGCGGTCTTCGTGATCTCTGCGGCCGACGGCATCGACGGCGCCGCCCAGGCGCTGTGGGACGAGTGCACCGCGGCCAACCTGCCCCGGATCATCGCCCTGACCAAGCTGGACGCGGGCCACGCCGACTTCGACGACTCGGTCGCCGCCGCCCAGTCCTCGTTCGGCGAGGGCGTCCTGCCCACCCACGTACCCACCCTCGGCCCGGACGGGATCATCGGCAACATCGGCCTGCTCAGCCTCGAGGAGCACGACTACTCCGGCGCCGAGCTGGTGAACCGCAAGCTCACCGCCGATGACTCGCACGTGGAGACCTACCGCGGGCCGCTGATCGAGGCGATCATCCAGGAGGCGGAGGACGACTCCCTGATGGACCGCTACCTCAGCGGTGAGGAGCTCGACACCGAGTACCTGCTCGACGACCTGATGAAGGCCGTGGCCACCGCGAACCTCTTCCCGGTCGTGCCCGTCGCCTCCAACACCGGTGTGGGCGTCGAGGAGCTCCTGCGGCTGGTCGCGCACGGGTTCCCGACCCCGTCCCTGCACCCGAACCCGCCGGTCACCACACCGGCAGGTGTCGCCGAGCCGTCCCCCGCGACCGACCCGGGCGCGCCGCTGGTCGCCCAGATCATCCGCACCACCACCGATCCGTTCGCCGGCCGGCTGTCCATGGTCCGCATCTACTCCGGCACCCTGCGCACCGACGACGTGGTGCACGTCGCCGGACACCGCGCCCAGGCCGACGACGCCCACCCCGACCACGACAGCGAGGAGCGGATCGGCCTGATCCAGGCCGCCGTCGGCACCGAGCTCCAGCCGCGCAGTTCCGCGATCGCCGGCGAGATCGTGATGCTGCCGAAGCTGACCACCGCGGAGACCGGCGACACGCTCTCGTCCAGGGAGCACCCGCTGCTGGTCGAGCCGTGGGCGCTGCCGGAGCCGCTGCTGCCGCTGGCGATCAGGGCTGCGACCCGCAACGACGAGGACAAGCTGGCCGGTGCGCTGCAGCGCCTCGCCGTCGAGGACAGCACCGTCCGGCTGGACCGCGGCGGCAACGACCAGTTGGTGTTGTGGACGACCGGCCAGGCGCACGCCGACCTGTTGCTGTCGCGGCTTTCCGAGCGCTACGGCGTGAAGGTGGAGCAGGAGGAGCTGAAGATCCCGCTGCGGGAGACGTTCATCGCCAAGGCGACCGCGATGGGCCGCCACGTCAAGCAGTCCGGTGGCCACGGCCAGTACGCGGTCTGCAACATCGAGGTGGAGCCGCTGGAGCGCGGCGCCGGCTTCGAGTTCGTGGACAAGGTCGTCGGCGGCGCGGTGCCGCGGCAGTTCATCCCCAGCGTGGAGAAGGGGATCCGCAACCAGCTGGAGAAGGGCGTGTTCGCCGGCTACCCGATGGTGGACGTCCGCGTGACGCTGTTCGACGGCAAGGCCCACTCGGTGGACTCCTCCGACATGGCGTTCCAGCTCGCCGGCTCGCTGGCGATCAAGGAGGCGGCCACGCCCAAGACCGTGGCGCTCCTCGAACCGCTCGACCGGGTCACGGTGGTGGTCGGCGAGGAGTACCTCGGCGCGGTGATGACCGACCTGACCGGACGCCGCGGCCAGCTGCTCGGCACGGACGCCGAGGGCCACAAGGCGATCATCCGGGCGCTCGTGCCGCAAACCGAGCTGGCCAGGTACGCGATCGATCTGCGCGGCATCGCGCACGGGTCGGGCACGTTCACCCGGGAATTCCACGGTTACGAGCTACTGCCGTCGTCCCTGATGGACAAGTACGCGAAGGCGAACTGACTCCGGGTCAGTTGACCGGCGTGATCGGGTCGGCCAGGTCGAGCGACCACACCGCGACGCCCGCCAGTCGGTAGTCCCTGGCGAGGCGGACGCGGGCGTCCAGCGAGCGCGCGTCCGACCACCACAGCACCTGGCCGTGCGGCAGGGTGGCCGTCCACTCCCCCACGTCCTCACGCCAGATCGCGGTGCGCCCGGCCTTCTTCACGATCGAGCGCGCCTGCGCGACCGACACTTCGCTGGCACCGTCAGGACCGTGCCAGCGGTAGCCGTACCCGGCCACGCCGAGCACGATCCGTTCGGGCGGTACCACCTCCAGCAGCGCGCCCAGCGCCTGCCCGGTCCAGTCCAGCGCGCCGATCGGCCCCGGGTCGTCCGGCGCCCACGGCCCGTGCTGGTCGTAGGCCATCAGCAGCAGGTGGTCGAGGAGGCCGGCCAGAGCGCCGAGGTCGTAGCCCCAGGCTGCGTAGTCCTCGGTCGTCGTGGCGGCCATCAGCGCAATGTCGAGGCGGACGTCCGGCCCCACCGCGGCCCGGAGTTCGCGGCAGAGCGCGGTCAGCCCGTCCCGGTCGGCGCGGGTCAGCGACTCGAGGTCGATCACCACCGAGTCCCAACCGCCCTTCGTCAGATCCGCGGCGAGCGCCTCGACGACGTTCTTCCGGCGGGCCGCCGAGGCGAGCATCCGGTGCGCGATCGGTTCACTGAAGTCGCCGATCCGGTCGTCGTAGTTGCTCACCAGCAACTGGGCGGTCAGCCCGTGGGCGTGGGCGCGGTCACGGCGCTTGTCGAGCGCGACGGTCAGGGGCGTCACCCCCGCGCCGTCCGGGGTGAGCAGGACACCGTCGACGCCGACCACGTCGAGGGCTTCGGCGTCGCGATCGACCAGTCCTGCCGGTGCCCACTCGGGTTCGAAGCCGGTGACGTCGAGGCGCGGCGGCGCGGCGGTGGTCTCGTTCGAGGTGCTCGCAGCCGCAGTGGCCCGCGGGAGGCGGGTCACGGAGGGAGCGGGCGCGCAGCCACCCAGGATCAGGCCGCTGCCGAGGATCGCGGCGCACAGCGCCCTGGTGATGCGCAGGGAGGTGGGCATCCTCGATGGTCTACCCGCGGCTCGGGCCTCGCGCAAGCCGCGGGGAGGATCAGGCCCGGGGAACTCGCGACGTCGGCACACCTCGCGTCCCGCCGGGTGAGATCGTCGGCCCGAACGGGAATCCGCGGACGCGTCCGCCGGTTCTCCTGCAGGTGAACATCGAGATCTGGTCGGACGTCGCCTGCCCGTGGTGCTATATCGGGCTCCACCGATTCGAGGCCGCGCTGGCCTCCTTCGAGCATCGCGACGACGTGACCGTGCGGCTGCGTTCGTTCCAGCTCGACCCCACCCTCCCGGAGTCCTTCGCGGGCAGCGAGATCGACTACCTGGGCGCAACCAAGGGACTCGACCGGGCCACCGTGACCGCGATGACCGAGCGGGTCGCTGCGGTCGGCGCCGCCGACGGCCTGTCGTTCGACTTCCCGCACCTGGTGGTGGCCAACTCGCGCCGCGCCCACCGCCTGCTGCACCTCGCCCAGCACAGGGACGCCTCCGGCGACCTGGCCTGGAACCTCAAGCAGGCCCTGCTCACCGCGCACTTCGCGGAGGGCCGCTCGATCTGGGACGCCGACACCCTGGTCGAACTCGCGAGCGCGCTCGGCGTGCCGGAGCCCGAGGTGCGGGCCGCGCTGGACTCCGCCGAGCTGGACGCGGAGGTGTCCGCCGATATCGAGCGGGCCGGCCGGCTCGGCATCCACGCCGTCCCGACCTTCGTCTTCGAGGGAACCTACGGCATCTCGGGTGGGCAGGCCGTCGAGGTCTTCGCCGGCGCGCTCGACCAGGTGTGGCGTGAGCTGAACCCGCAGCCGCTGATCACGATCCCCGGCTCGGGCGACAACCAGGCCTGCGGCGTCGACGGGTGCGCGCCGGCCTCCTGACCGTCAGCGGAGCCGGGACCCGTCTGCCGTCCGGTGCTCAGTGGGCGTCGATGAAGCCGAACACCCCGTCGGCGACCATCTGGACGGCGATCGCGCTGAGCAGCAGGCCGGCGATGCGTGAGGCGAGAACTGTCCCCGAGTCGCGCAGCACGGCCCGGATCAGCACCGCGTAGCGCAGGAACAGCCAGACCAGCGCCATCACCGCGACCAGCGCGAGCCCGACCGTGAAGTAGCCGGCCAGTCCCGGGTCGCGCTGGACGGCGAGCATGATCGCGACGATCGCGCCCGGACCGGCCATCAGCGGCGTGCCGAGCGGCACGATCGCGACGTTCACCCCGTCGTGGCTGACCGGATCCTCGCCCTTGCCCATCAGCAGTTCGAGGGCGATCAGCAGGAGCAGCAGCCCGCCGGAGACCTGCATTGCCGGCACGGACACCTGCAGGTAGTCGAGGATCTGGCGTCCGAACAACGCGAACAGCGCGATCACCCCGAACGCGACGGCCGAGGCACGATCGCCCGCACGACGGCGCTGCTTCGCGTCGAGGGAGTTGGTGAGCCCGAGGAAGACGGGCAGCAGGCCGGGAGGGTCGACGATCACCCAGAGCGTGACGGAGGTGGTCAGGAAGAGCTCGACGTCGAAGAACTGGCCCACCGACCCAGCCTAGAGCCGCAACCGGCAGCGGTACGAATCCGCCCTCACGCCGAGAGCCACCCGCTCGCACCGGACGCCGGCCCCGAGGGCTGGCGATCGATCAGAGTGGGTGGCTCTCGATGATCACAGGCTGTGCAGCGGCCGGACGCCGACCGGCAGGGAGCGGGAGTCGACGATCTCCTTGCCGAACGGGAAGCAGGTGACCGGAATCATCTTCAGGTTCGCGATCGCCAGCGGAATGCCGACGATGGTGACGGCCTGGGCGAACGCTGTGGTGACGTGGCCGATGGCCAGCCAGAGGCCCGCGATCAGGAACCAGACGACGTTGCCGATCCCCGAGCCGACGCCCGCGGTCGGCCGGGCGACCACGGCACGCCCGAACGGCCACAGCGCGTAGCCCGCCATCCGGAACGACGCGATCCCGAACGGGATGGTGACGATCAGGATGCAGGCCAGGATGCCGAAGAAGACGTAGCCCAGGGCCAGCCAGAGGCCGCCGAAGATGAGCCAGATGAGGTTCAAGATGGTGCGCATGTCACTCCTGTTATCGTTGCACACCATGGAACCGCGCCCCGGGCCCGCGACGTGCCGTCCAGCACCCTGATCCGACCCTGAACGCCCCCGTAAGACCGCTGCCCGTGCGTCCAATAGAGTGACCGCCATGCCGGCCGCAGCTCCGATCCACCGCGACGTGGTCAGTTACGTGCGGCGCAGCGCACGGATGAACGAGTCCCAGCAGCGCGCGTGGGACGCCCACCACGACGCCCGGGTGGTGGAGCTGGCCACCGGCGAGCGGGCGACGTCGGTGTCCCCCGAGGCCCGCATCGACTGGACGGCCGTCTTCGGGCGTGAGGCGCCGCTGAAGGTGGAGATCGGCTCCGGTACCGGGCACGCGGTCACAGCGCTCGCCGAGGCCATGCCGGAGGCGAACCTGGTGGCGTTCGAGGTGTTCACGCCCGCGGTCGCGTCCACGCTCGGCCGGCTCGCCCGGCACGGCGTGGACAACGTCCGGGTGGTCGTCGCGGACGGCGCCCAGGCGCTGTCGAGCGTGTTCGACGATGGCTCGGTGAGCGAGCTGTGGACGTTCTTTCCCGATCCCTGGCACAAGGCGCGCCACCACAAGCGCCGGCTGGTCCGCCCGGAGTTCGCGCGACTGGTCGCGTCCCGGCTCGCCCCCGGCGGCGTGTGGCGCCTCGCGACCGACTGGGACGACTACGCCGAGGCGATGCGCGAGGTGCTGGACGCGGAGCCTGGCCTGGTCAACGCCCACGACGGCTGGGCGCCGCGGTTCGCACTGCGCCCGGTGACCAAGTACGAGCAGCGCGGCCTGGACGCGGGCCGCACCATCCGCGACCTCGAGTATCGCCGGTCATGACCCGCTTCCGGCTCGACATCGGCTACGACGGGTCCAGTTTCCACGGTTGGGCCGCACAGGCCGGGCTGCGCACGGTGCAGGGCGAACTGGAGACCTGGCTGGGCCGGGTGCTGCGACTGCCGTCCGCTCCGGCGCTGGTGTGTGCGGGACGGACCGACGCCGGCGTCCACGCCCGCGGGCAGGTGGCCCACGTCGACCTGGATGCCCCCGATCCGGAGGAGGTCGCAAAGACGCTCACCCGCCGGATGCACCGGGCACTGCCCGAGGACCTCGTGGTGTACCGGGTCGGTGTTGCCCCGGACGGGTTCGACGCCCGGTTCGCCGCGATCTGGCGGCGCTACGCCTACCGGCTGGCCGACGGCCCGCTCGACCCGCTGCTGCGGCACACCACCGCCACCGTCCGGGGCAGGCTCGATGCTGCCGCGATCAACGCAGCGGGCGCCAGCGTGCTCGGGCTCCACGACTTCGCCGCCTTCTGCCGGGCCAGGGAGGGCGCGACGACGATCCGCCAGTTGCAGTGGCTGGACGCGACCCGCCTGCCCGACGGCCGGGTCGAGGTGGGCGTGCGGGCGGACGCCTTCTGCCACTCCATGGTCCGCTCACTGGTGGGCGCGCTCACCGAGGTGGGCACCGGTCGCAGGGACGCCGACTGGCTGTCCGCGCTGCTGGAGGCCCCGGCCCGCTCGGGTGAGGTTCCCGTGCTGCCCGCGCACGGCCTGGTGCTGGAGGAGGTCGGCTACCCGCCGGACGAAGAACTCGCGTCCCGCGCTCGCCAGGCCCGGGCCCGACGGAGCCTGGAGGAGCAGGAATGAGCCACTACTTCCACACCCCCGGGGGTGAGGAGCACCGGCGCCGGATCACGGCGCGGTTCTGGGACACCGACTGGGAGTTCACCACCGCGGACGGAGTGTTCTCCGCCGACGGCCTCGACCTGGGCACCGCCGTGCTGCTGCGCGAGTCGGTGCCACCGGGCGGCGCGTCCCGGTTGCTCGACCTCGGCTGTGGCTGGGGAGTTCTGGCGGTCGCGCTCGCGTCCGCCTGCCCGGAGGCGGTCGTCGACGCGGTCGACACCAATGAGCGCGCCCTCGCCCTTTGCGCGGCCAACGCCGCGGCCCACGGCGTCGGCGAGCGGGTGCGGACACTGTTGCCTGCCGACGCGGATCCGGACGCGCGCTACGACGAGATCTGGTCCAACCCGCCGATCCGGATCGGCAAGCAGGCCCTGCACGACCTGCTGCTGACCTGGCTGCCCCGTCTCGCTCCCGGTGGCACGGCCCGGCTGGTGGTCGGGAGGAACCTCGGCGCCGATTCGCTGCAGGGTTGGCTGGAGGCGTCCGGGTACCGCTGCGAGCGCGTCGCCAGCGCGAAGGGGTTCCGGGTGTTCTCCGTACGGCAGGAATCGGGCCGGTAACCTCCCGCTGCCCTTGCGGCGGCCCTACGCTTTCCTCGTCCCGACGACACAGGAGAAGGCAGGCGATGACCGAAGAGAACAGCACGCCCGAGAAGGGTTTCCTGGGCGGCCTGATGGATGCAGCCAAGGGTTTCGGTGAGAAGGCGAAGGACTTCGCTGAGGACGCCGTGGACAAGGTGAAGGACTTCGCCGACGACCTTCCCGAGAACGCCCAGAAGCTTGCCACCGACGCGGGCGCGGCCGTGAAGGGGTTCGCGGAGGAGTTCCCGGAGAACGCCAAGAAGGTGGCTGGTGACGCCACCGAAGCCGTGAAGGGCTTCGCCGAGGAGTTCCCGGAGAACGCCCAGAAGCTCGCGACCGACGCCGGCACTGCGGTGAAGGGCCTCGCCGACGACGCCGCGGCGAAGGCGAAGGATCTCTTCGACGGCGACGAGAAGCCCTCCGCCTGATCGGTCCGCCTGATCGGTCCGCCTGATCGGCCCGCCTGGGTGCGACCGGCGCGGGTGCCCCGCTGGGGAGAGTCCGGGCACGGCGCCGGCCACGAGCGGTCGGGGTTATGGTGAGAGTCCCGCTTCGGACTCCGAGAGGATCTCCCCGTGCCCGCCTCCCTGTACCGCACCCTCGTCCTCGGTGTGACCGCAGTTCTCGCCCTGCTCGGCCTGGCGACCGTTCCGGCGTCCGCCGCACCGGCCCCGTGCGAAGGGGTCTGGGTGGTGGTGCAGCCCGACCAGAAGGACGCGAGCTCTGCGCACGCAACCTGCGCCGCCAGCTACGACACCGGTCTCGCGGCGCTGAAGAGCGCCGGCCACACCACCGAGTTCGCCAAGGGGATGCTCAGTCGGGTCGACGGCCTGCCCGAGGACGCCGATTTCACCTCCAACGGCGGCTACTACTGGTCGTACTGGAGTGCCCCGGTCAACGCTGACGGCAGCCTCGGGGCATGGACGTACTACCAGGTCGGCCCGGACTCCTCGAAGCCCGCAGTGGGCACCGCCGAGGGCTGGCTGCTCACCAACGAGCAGCAGCCCACCGGCCCCGCCCTGACCACGCTGCCGGAGGCGGCGGCGTCGGCCACACCCGCGGCCACCGCGTCCAGCCCTGCCCCGGTCCCGTCCAGCGGGTCTCCGACCGGCCTGATCGTCGCCGGTGTGGTCGTTGTCGTCGCGCTGCTCGGCCTGGGCGGCTGGTGGCTGCTGCGAGGGCGCCGCCGCTAGACCCGGACCTATCCGATTCCCGCGCGTCCAGCACAATTCCGGCCAGCCGCGGACGGGCCGGTCATCGGTCCGCGCACATGGGTTAGGGTGAGCCCACCTGAACCTTTGCAGGGGAACCCGGTGCAAGTCCGGGACTGACCCGCAACCGTGACGACGGCGCTCGCGCCGGCCAAGTCGGAATGCCTGCACAAGTTCTGGCTCATTTCACCAACCCGTCGTGGTACTGCGGGGAGCCGGACGCGCGCTGTGGCCGGATCGACCGGAGGCCACGCGCGAAAGGATTCAGATGTCCTCATCGTTCACGCGGTGGCTGGCCGTCGGGACTGCGGCCGCCCTCGCCCTGCTGGGCGCCCTCGCCCCGACGTCCCCGGCGAGCGCCGCCGACGCCGTCGACAAGACCCAGGCCGCCAACTACATCGTCAGGAACCTGCCGGGCCGGGACAGCACGAGCGCATCGATCAGTGCGGCGCTCGGCCTGGCCACCACCGGCGATTGCACCTACGCTCCCGCGCTGCGAACCCTGGTCGGCCAGCTGGAGAAGGGCGCGAAGGCGTACCTCTACCCGGGCAAGAAGCTGAACCAGGCGCGCGCCGCCAGCCTGGCCGTCGTGGTCAAGGCTCTCGGCCTGAACCCGAGGAAGTTCGCCGGCTACAACCTCGTCTCTCTGGTCACCAAGAGCCTGCCGTCCGATGGCCGGATCGGGCCGTCCGACTCCGCGTTCAGCCAGAGCCTGGGCATCATCGCGCTGGAGCGCGCGGACGCGACCGTTCCGGTCACCCTGCTGACCAAGCTGCTCAGCCTGCAGGACGACAGCGGTGCCTTCGGCTACGACGCCGGCGGCTTCCAGGCCGACCCCGACACCACCGCGCTGGGCATCCTCGCCCTGAAGGCCATCGGCCAGCTCGATCCCCAGCTGGACGACGCGACGAACTGGGCACTGACCAGCCAGACCGGGGATGGCTACTGGGAGGCGTACTCGCCGGTCGACTCCACCGGCCTGCTCGGTTCGGCGCTGAAGTCGGTCGGCAAGGATGTCTCGACGGCACAGGCCTGGCTGGCGGGTGTGCAGAACTCCGACGGCGGCTTCCCCAACTCCCTGGATGACGGCACCGCCTCGGACGTGATGGCGACCGCCGACGCGCTCTACCTGATCAACGGCACGTCGCTGCTGGACACCTCGCTGAACCTTGGCAAGTGCCCGAAGAGCCCGAAGAAGCTGCCCGCGTCCACCACCTCCTGCACCGGCGTGTGGGTGGTCGTCGACCGGGGCAACGGCCAGGAGACTGCGCGCTGTGCGACGAAGTACAGCACCGGCCTCACGGCGCTCAGCAGCGCGGGCCTGGTCGTCGGCAAGGACTCCTCGGGTTACCTCAACCGCATCAATGGCTTCCCGCAGATCATCGAACCGTGGACGCCCGCGAGCAAGTACTGGAGCTACTGGCACGCCTCCCAGAACGCCGACGGTACGTGGGGCGACTGGCAGGAATACGGCGTGGGCGCCGCGGGTGCGACCCCGGCGAAGGGAGACGCCGAGGGCTGGTTCTGGAAGGTCTGGACCGGCGAGTCCACGACGACGGCGTTCCCGTCGCCGCCCGATGGCTACGCGACGTCGCCGACCCCGACGATCGACAACACCACGCCGAAGGTGGGCGACACGCTGACCGTCACGGTCGGCGACTGGAGCCCTGCCCCGGACAAGGTCTCGATCCGCTGGTACCGGTCGGGGGCTGCGATCTCCAGGGCGACCGGTGAGACCTACACCCTGACCAGGTACGACTACGGCAAGGTCATCACGGTCAAGGTCACGGCCAGCGGGAAGGGCCTCCAGACCGTATCGAAGACCTCCGACCCGACGACGAAGGTCACCAAGTGAGGCGTTTCCTCCTCGCGGCTGCGCTGGCGATCCCCCTCCTCGCCGGCGCGGCCGCGTCCACCACCACCCAGGCGGCCCCGCTGCCACAGGCCGCCACCTGCAGCGGGGTCTGGGTGGTGGTCGACTTCGGGTCGCTGGGTGGCACCAGCACGAAGTGCGCCACCAGCTACGGAAGCGGCACCGCGGCACTGAAGAGCGCAGGCTTCAGCGCCACGCTCGACAACGGCTTCCTGCTGAAGATCAACGGCAAGCCGTCCAGCCCCGACCCGAACACGGCGTACTGGTCGTACTGGCACGCGACGCCGAAGGACGACGGCACCTGGTCCTCGTGGTCGTACTCCACCCTCGGCGCGGACTCCTACCACCCCACCAAGGGCAACGCGGAGGGCTGGCACTACCAGAAGCTGTCGGACGGGAAGGTCGCACCCGGCGTCGAACCGCCCCTCGCCGACACCAGCACGCCGACGCCGACAGCGACGAAGACGACCAGCAAGCCGACCGCCACAGCGACGAAGACCAAGACCGCGTCCGCGTCGGCGTCCGCGACGGCGACGAAGACCAGGACCGCCAGCGCGACCCCGACAGCGACTCCCCCGGCGTCCGAGGCGAGCCCTGCCCCGTCCGGAACGCCCGTCGCGACGTCGGCCACTCCGCTCGGCGCCGACCAGGCGACCGAGGTCGCATCGGTGCAGGTCAGCGATGCTCCGCAGGACACTGGTAGTGGCAGCCCGGTCGGACTGCTCGCCGCCGGCGCCGTGATCGTGCTCGCCGGGGGTGGCCTCGGCGGCTGGTGGCTGATGAAAGGACGCAGACCCTGACCTCACTGCACCCGTGGGCCTGGTGGTGCTGGGCGATCGGCATCGGGATCGCCGTCAGCGGCACCACCAACCCGTTGCTGCTCGCGCTCATCGCCACCGCCATGGTGGCGGTGGTGATGCTGCGCCGCAGTGACGCCCCGTGGGCGCGGTCGGTCAAGACCTACCTGCTGCTCAGCCTGTTCGTCATCGGCATGCGGTTGTTCTTCCAGATCCTGCTCGGCGGGGGCCACGGCGAGACGGTGCTGTTCACGCTGCCGCAGGTGCCGCTGCCGGACTGGGCTGCCGGCATCCAGCTCGGCGGCCCGGTCACCGCAGAGGCGCTGACCAGCACCCTCTATGACGCGCTGCGGCTGGCGATCATGCTGCTCTGCATCGGTGCGGCCAACGCCCTGGCCAATCCGCGGCAGGCGCTCCGCTCGGTGCCGGCTGCTCTCTACGAGGCGTCCGTCGCGGTGGTGATCGCGCTCAGCGTGGCACCGCAGCTGATCGAGAGCGTGCAGCGGGTACGAAGGGCGCGGCGGCTGCGCGGCAGTTCCTCGACCAGCCTGCGCACCCTCGGCACGATCGCGATGCCGGTGCTGGCCGACGCCGTCGAGCGCTCGATGTCGCTCGCTGCGGGCATGGAGTCGCGCGGCTTCGGACGCACCCGCGGGCTGCCGACGAGGGGCACCCTTCCGCTGATGCTGGTCTCATCGATGGTCGCCACCGCAGGGGTCTTCCTGCTGCTCAGCACCGACTTCTGGGCGCTCTCCCTTGGGCTGCTCGTCGCGGGGGTGACCGGCGCAGCCCTCGGCCTGCGGCTCGCCGGACGCCGGCTGCGGGTCACCGCCTACCGTCCCCACCCCTGGCGGGCACGAGAGACCCTGGTCGCGGCGAGTGGTGTGCTGGCGGCCGTCGTGGTGCTGGGTCTGGGCTGGCTCGACCCGGACGCGCTGAGCCCTGCGCTGGCGTCCCTGCTCGACCCGGCCGCGCTCACCCCGAGCACCAATCCGCTGGTCTGGCCCGGGCTGAGCCTGCCCATGCTGGTCGTCGTCGGGCTGGTGCTCGCGCCGATCCCGCTGACCCGGGCGCGCCACCGGGCCGAGACCGAGTCCACCCGCAACGACACCCGCGTGCGTTCGCTGCGTCCGCGCGCCGAGACCGAGCCGGAGCGTGAGCTGGCATGGCGGTGATCACCTTCGACGAGGTCTCGGTGACCTACCCGGGCGCCGGGCGGGCCACGCTGGAGCGGGTCAGCTTCGCACTGCCGGAGGGCGACCTGTGCCTGGTGATCGGTGCGACGGGTTCGGGCAAGTCGACGCTGCTGGGTGCGATCAACGGTCTCGTGCCGCACTTCACCGGTGGGACGCTGCGCGGCCGCGTGATCGTCGACGGCCGCGATACCGCCCGCCACCGCCCGCGTGACCTCGCCGACGTGGTCGGCTACGTGGGCCAGGACCCGCTGCGCGGCTTCGTCACCGACACGGTCGAGGACGAGATCGCCTACGGCATGGAGCAACTCGGCACCGACCCGGTGGCGATGCGCAAGCGGGTCGAGGAGACGCTGGACCTGATGGGCATCGCCGACCTGCGCCGGCGCCCGCTGACCGAACTCTCCGGTGGGCAGCAGCAGCGGGTGGCGATCGCCGCGGTGCTCGCCGCGCAGCCTCGCGTCCTCGTGCTGGACGAACCGACGTCCGCCCTCGACCCGACCGCGGCCCAGGACGTGCTGGCAGCCATCTCCACCCTCGTCCACGAGGTGGGACTCACCGTCGTCCTCGCCGAACACCGACTCGAGCGGGTGATGCAGGCTGCCGACTCCGCGATCTGGCTGCCCGGGGACGGCAGGGCCACCTGCGGGAAGCCCGCCGAGGTGCTCGCTCAGGCCACGGTGACGCCCCCGCTCGCCGAGCTCGCCCGGATCGCCGGCTGGAGCCGGGTGCCGCTCAGCGTCCGGGAGGCGCGACGGCGCGCGCTGCGCGAGGACCTCGTCCCGGCCGCACCCGAGCTGCCCGTGAACGGCACCGGACCCGTCGTGCTCAGCGCCAGCGACGTGGAGGTGCGCTACGGCGACGTCACCGCCGTCCGCAACGTCAGCCTCGACCTGCGCGGCGGCACGGTGACCACCCTGCTCGGCCGCAACGGCGCAGGGAAGTCCTCACTGCTGTGGGCGCTGCAGGGAGCCCTGACCTGCGCCGGCGAGATCGCGGTCTGCGGACGCGACCCGCGCACGCTCTCCGCGGCCGGGGCCCGCCGCCAGGTCACGCTCGTTCCCCAGACCGCCGCCGACCTGCTCTACCTGCCCAGCGTCGGCGCCGAATGCGCTCAGGCGGACGCGGAGAGCGACGTCGCGCCCGGCACGACAGCGAAGCTGCTCCGCACGCTCGGAGTGGACGTGCCCGACGACCGCGACCCCCGCGACCTGTCCGAGGGGCAGCGGCTCGCGCTGGTGCTCGCGATCCAGCTGGCGGTGCGGCCGCCCGTCCTGCTGCTCGACGAACCCACACGCGGCCTGGACTACCGGGCCAAGGCGGAGTTGCGCCGGATGATCCGAACGCTCGCCGCACAGGGCGTGGCGGTTCTGATCAGCACCCACGACGTGGAGTTCGCCGCGGGAGCGAGCCGACGGACACTGCTGATGGCCGACGGCGAACTGATCGCGGACGCCACCACCGCCGACCTGCTCACCTCCTCCCCCGCCTACGCGCCGCAGATGGCGAAGGTGTTCGCCCCGGTCCCGGTGCTCACTCCTGACGACGTGGCGAGGGGGCTGTGATGGATTCCGACGCACGCAGGGTGCCCTGGGCGGTCGGGGTGGCGATCGTGATCGGCGTGGTCGCGTTCAGCTGGCCGCTGTTCCTGCGTCCCGACTCGGGCATGTCGGCCACGCAGGCCCCGATCATGTTCGCGATCGTGCTGCCCGTGGTACTGGCGATCGTGCTGTCGGAGGTCGCGGGCGGCCGGATGGACGCGAAGGTGCTCGCCATGCTGGGCGTGCTGGCCGCTGTCGGCACGATCCTGCGTCCGCTCAGCGCGGGGACGGCGGGTTTCGAGCTGGTCTTCTTCATCATGATCCTCGCCGGACGGGTGTTCGGGGCGGGCTTCGGCTTCACCCTCGGCGCGATCACCCTGTTCACGTCCGCGCTGATCACGTCCGGGGTCGGGCCGTGGCTGCCCTACCAGATGCTCGCCGCGGGTTTCGTCGGCCTGTTCGCCGGGCTATTGCCCCGTGCGTCCGGACGGGCCGAGATCGCGCTGCTCGCCGGCTACGGGATGGTGTCGGCGTTCGCCTACGGCTGGGTGATGGACTTCTCGTTCTGGCCGTTCGGGATCGGCAGCGACACCCAGCTCTCCTTCGACGCAGCGCTCGGCCCGCTGGAGAACCTGCACCGGTTCGTGCTGTACAACCTCGCCACCTCGATGGGCTGGAACCTGGGCCGGGCGCTCACCAACGCCGCGCTGATCGCACTGCTCGGCGTCCCGCTGCTGCGGCTGTTCCGGCGCTCGGCCCGCCGGGCCCAGTTCGTACCCACCACACAGCCCGCCCCTCTGGCGGAATAGGGGGTGGAACGGGCAGGTTGGGGGTAGGTGAAAGCCAGTTACCTCAAAGGAAGGAAACCTGATGGCGTACACGCTGCCCGATCTCGACTACGACTACGGCGCACTTGCCCCGCACATCGCGCCCGAGATCATGGAGCTCCACCACAGCAAGCACCACGCCGCCTACGTGGCCGGCGCCAACACCGCGCTGGAGAAGATGGCAGAGGCCCGCGACAAGGGCGACTTCGCCAGCATCCCGAAGCTGGAGAAGGATCTCGCGTTCCACCTCGGAGGCCACATCAACCACTCGGTCTTCTGGAAGAACATGTCGCCGGACGGCGGAGGCCAGCCGGACGGCGAGGTCGCCGCGGCGATCGAAGAGTTCTTCGGCAGCTTCGCGGGGTTCCAGGGCCAGTTCGAGGCCGCAGCCAACTCCCTGCAGGGTTCGGGTTGGGCGCTGCTGGTCTGGGACCCGCTCGGCAAGCGGCTGAACATCAACCAGCTCTACGACCAGCAGAACAGCGTTCCGGTCGGCCAGCTCCCCGTCCTGCAGCTCGACATGTGGGAGCACGCCTTCTACCTGCAGTACAAGAACGTGAAGGCTGACTACGTGAAGGCATGGTGGAACGTGGTCAACTGGACCGACGTGGCCGCACGGCTCGCCAAGGCCCGGGTCGCCGACGTCCTCTGACGGGTGACAACCGAACAAAACACCTAGTCAAACCGCAGTCCCTCGGGGATATTCCTGAGAGAACTTGACCTTTCTCTCAGGAAGCGGCAGGCTTTTCTCAGGAATTGCTGCCGAAACCTCCGGGGGACTGTGTCTTGAACAAGGCGATCACCGCCACCGCGCTGTCAGCTGTACTGCTGGCCGGCGGCGCGAGCACCGCCAGTGCCCTCTACAAGGACGTCGAGCTCAGCGTCGACGGCCAGGTGCAGGAGGCGTCCGGCTTCGCGCTCACCGTTGCCGACGTGCTCGCAGCCCGTGGCGTCACGCTGACCCCTGCGGACGTCGTCTCCCCGGCGCTCGACAGCGCCGTCGCGAACGGCGCGACCGTGACCGTCCGGTACAGCAAGCAGGTCACGCTGGACGTCGACGGCGTCCCGCACACGTTCGCCACCACGGCGGCAACCCTCAGCGAGGCGATCGCCAACGACGCGCTGCCGATGCAGCCCACCCAGTTGGCTGCGACCAGCGACGACCCCGCGCTGGACCTCGCCGATGCCCGGTTCAGCACCCCGCTGGCCACCGCGCTGCCGCGTGCGGGACTGACCGTCCAGGTGACCACGCCGAAGCAGGTCACGCTGGTCGTCGGTGGCAAGAAGACCACTCTCACCACGACCGCACCGACCGTCGCGGACCTGCTGGTCGACCAGGGCCTGACCGTCTCGCCCACCGACCGACTCGCTCCGGTGGGCCCGGCGACGATCAGCGAGGGCGAGACGATCACTCTCGACCGGGTCGTCGTGAAGACGAAGACCCGCACCGAGACCGTCGCCTTCGGCACGGTGAAGAAGAACAACTCCGCCCTGTGGAAGGGTGAGAGCCGCGTCCTCACCGCCGGCAAGAACGGCAAGGCCACCCGCACCTACGCGATCACCGTCGTCAACGGCAAGGTCACCAAGAAGGTCGTGGTCACCGAGGTGATCCTGACCAAGGCCACCGACCAGGTGCTCTCCGTCGGCACGAAGACCTCCGCCAACGGCGTCGGGCTGAACCTCGCCCGGGCCGCCATGTGGGACCGCATCGCGCGGTGCGAGTCCGGCGGCAACTGGCACATCAACACCGGCAACGGCTACTACGGCGGCCTCCAGTTCAACATGGCCGCGTGGACCTCGAACGGCGGACGCGACTTCGCCGCCCGCGCGGATCTCGCCAGCCGCGCGCAACAGATCACGGTGGCGAACCGGTACTACGCGAAAGCCGGCACCAGACCCTGGTCCTGCGCCTGATCACCCTCCGGCACAGGCTCCCTCCCCCGGTCCGACGGCCCCGAGAACCATCCCCCTCCGGTTCTCGGGGCCGTTGTCCGTCCTCTGAGGACGGGCCGACCAGGCTCAGCACCGGCTCGTTGTCGCTGGTTCACAGGGTGCGCACGGGGAACGGCCAGCAGAGTTGTGGCCTGCCCACAGGCCGCTCTGGGAATCGCGGCGGACGCTGGCGACCTACCAGCAACCGGGAGGTTCCAGATGACCAACAGCCCCGCACTCTCCAGGGCGCGTCGCGCGCTGGCCGGCGTGATGGCGGCAGCGACCCTCGCCACCGCGGGGATCGCGACCGCGCTGGCCGTCGGCGCCAGCAGCACCACCACGACTTCCGGCACCACCGACACCAGCGCCTCGGCCGGTTCAGGGTTCACGTCCACCGGCTCCGCAGGCAACTCCAGCGGCTCCGCCCAGACCACCACGCACGGATCCTGACCCCCTTCACACCGCTTTCGAACCGACTTGACGACGGCTTAGGACCGGCTTGATACCCCGGACAGCACACTCACAGGGAGGCGATCCACAGTGATCACCAACCGGAAGAACCCGTCTGGAGGAGAGACCCGTGAACTCACCGGCACTGAGCAAGGCCCGCGTGGCAGTGAGCGCGCTGATGGCGAGTGGGACGCTCGCCACCGCCTGGCTCGCGACGTCTCTGGCGATCGCCAGTCACGATGCGAGCGAGAGCGTTGCTGCGCCGGACACGAGCGTGAGCGTCGGCCAGAGCTCCCACGAGAGCGAAGAGACCTCGCACGCTTCGGCGAAGAAGCGCACCTCGCGCTCATCGACAGGGTTCGCTCCGGCCAAACAGGCGCAGCCGGCCTCGGGCACCACCCACACAAAGACCAAGGGATCATGAGTAGCCCCGGCACCTTCCGGTCGATGGACGCCGGTGTCGTGGCCGAGCCGGTCGAGGCACGCTTCGACGCCATCGGCACGACGAACCGCATCATCGCGACCGACCAGACCGCCGTCGCCACAGCCGTCGCCCTGGCGAAGGACTACCTTTCCGACCTGGACCGCGCCGTCTCCCGCTTCCGGGACGACTCCGAGGTGAGCCGGCTCGCAGCCACCGCGGCCAGCGGGACCACCTGGTGCTGGGGGTCTCCGCTCTTCCTCGACCACCTGGACGCCGCGCTCCGGGCCGCCCGGCTCAGCGACGGCCTGGTCGACTTCACCGTCGGCTCGGCGATGGTGGCGGCCGGTTACGACACCGACCTCGAAGCCGTGCGGGCCCGCCCCGGCTTCACGCTCCGGCTGGAAGGCGTCCGCGTCCCCGGCTGGGAAAGCGTCGGACGCACCGCGGACGGGCGCATCACCACCCCTCGCGGCACCGTGCTCGACTTCGGATCCACCGCCAAGGCCCGGGCCGCGGATGTGATCGCGCGTCGCCTCGCGCTGACCCTCCCCGGCGGCTTCCTGGTGAACCTCGGCGGCGATATCGCCCCCTCAGGCACCGCGCCCGCCGGAGGCTGGCGGATCGGCGTCGAGGCCGCCGACGGCACCGTCCTCCAGGTCGTGAGCGTGACCAACCAGGGCGTCGCAACCTCGTCCACGCAGCTACGACGTTGGCAGACCGACGCCGGCACCGTCCACCACATCATCGACCCGCGGACGGGACGGCCGGCGCCCACAGCCTGGGCGCAGGTCACCTGCATCGCCGCGGACACCCTCGAAGCGAACACCGCCTCCACCGCGGCTCTCGTCCTCGGGGAGGACGCCCCCGACTGGCTGATCCGCAAGGGGGTCGCCGCCCGTCTCGATCGTCCCGACGGCACTGTGACCTTCACCCCGGGGTGGCCCCGACCCGAAGCCGAGCGTGCGGCATGAGTGGCCAGGCACTGTGGTTCATCTCCCGTGCGACCGGCGTGGTCAGCATCGTGCTGCTCACCCTTGTGGTCTGCCTGGGCATGGTCACCGCTGGACGACGCCGGCCACACGGCGAGAGCGCCACGGTCGTGATGGGCCTGCACCGCTGGCTCTCCCTGGGAATGCTGGTCTTCCTCGGCACCCACATCGTCACGGCGATCGCCGACGGCTACGTGTCGATCGGCTGGCTGTCGGTGCTGGTGCCGTTCACGTCCGGCTACGAGACCCTGCTGGTCGGCCTGGGCACGCTCGGGGTGGACCTGCTGGTGGCTCTGCTCGTGACCAGCTACCTGCGACACCGGATCCCGGAGCACCGCTGGCGGCTGATCCACTGGCTGTCCTACGCGATGTGGCTGGTCGCCCTCGGCCACGGGTTCTTCATGGGGACGTCCGACCAGCCGGTGCTGCGCGTGGTGAGCGTCACGTGCGCGGTGATTGGCGGGCTGGCCCTGAGCTGGCGGGTCATCGCCACCCACGCCGACGGTGAACGTCGCAGGGAGATCGACGCACAGGAGTGGACATGAACAGCATCATCGAACTGCTCGAGGCCGCCGGCCTGACCGGACGCGGCGGAGCAGCCTTCAGCACCGCGATCAAGGTGAAGGCTGCGCACGAGAACGGCGCCGAGCTGATCGTGAACGCCTGCGACGGCGAGATCGGCGCGGCCAAGGACGCCTGGATCGTCGAACACCGCCTGCCGGAGCTGATCGAGGGGGCATCGCTGGTGGCTCGCGGTCGGCGTCCGAAGGTGCGCTACGCCGCGCACCGCGGCTCCCGGACCGCCGCGCTGCTGCACTCTGCAGGCCTGCATGTGCTGGAGGCGCCGCACCGCTACGTGTCCTCGGAGGAGACCTCCCTGATCCAGCTCGCCCACGGCGGACCGGCCAAGCCGATGACCAAGCGGGCGCCGTTCGTGTTCGGCGGACGGGACAGCCAGGGACACCGCGTGCGCCCGACCGTGGTGCTGAACGCGGAAACCCTGTTGCGGGTGAGCCAGATCAACCGGCACGGTGCGACCTGGTTCCGCTCGTTCGGCACCGAGCTCGAGCCGGGCCCCCGACTGGTCGCGATCAGCGGCCACGTGGCCCGTCCCGGCGTGCACGAGGTGGCTGCGGGGATGTCGATCGCGGACATCCTCGCCCTCGCCGGAGGCCTGCCCGAGGACGCGCGGCACGTCGGTGTCGGTGGGCTTGGCGGCGTCCTGCTCACTGCGCAGGACGCGCGGACGACGATCTGGACCGGCGGTGGCATGAAGCGCCATGGAGGGTCGCTGGGGCCGGGGATCTTCACTGTCTGGGATCCGTCCGAGTGTCCGGTCGAGACCGCGATCCAGCTGCTGTCCTACGGCGCCGGCGAGTCCGCGGGGCAGTGTGGGCCGTGCATGTTCGGCCTGCCCGCGCTGGCCGGCGACTGGGCGGCCTACGGACGCACGCCCAGCACTGACCGCTACCAGCGCCTGCAGCTGCGCCTCGATCTGCTGCAGCGCCGCGGCGCCTGCGCACACCCTGACGGGGTCTCGCGGTTCGCCCGCTCGGCGCTGGCCACGCTCAGGCCCGAGTTCGCTGCCCACGCCAACCATTCCTGCCAGAAGGGGGGCCTGCGCCATGCCCGACTCGTCTGAGGGGGTCCGGATCGCCGTCGACCGCGTGCTCTGCACCGGACACGGGGTGTGCGCCCAGACGCTCCCCGGTGCGATCGTGCTGGACGAGTGGGGCTACCCGGTGATCCGCTCCGAGGCCGTTGATCCCGAGGCGGCGACGCTGGCCGTCAAGCTGTGTCCGGCGCGGGCCCTGTACCGGCGCTGAAGGGGCGGCGGGCCACCTGATCAGCGGGAAGGGGATCTCGCGATTGCCGGTGCGTTCTGACCCGGCAGTGGGATCGTTGAGAGTGGGCCAAGCCATGCGCGGCTCGGCTCGAAACGGAGGAACGTCATGGATCCCCTTATCGGCGAGATCAGGCTTTTCGCTTTCAACTTCGTTCCAGAGGGCTGGATGGCCTGCAACGGCCAACTTCTCGAGATCCAGCACCATGAGGCCTTGTTCGCCCTGATCGGCTTCAGCTACGGGGGCGACGGCATCAGAACATTCTGCTTGCCGAATCTGCAGGGCCGGGCGCCGATCGGCCAGGGACGCGGCTCCTCGGTTCCCACCACCGAATGGGGTCAGGCTGTCGATCCGCCGCTCCACGGCCTCGTCGAAGGCGACCCGCAGGATGACCCCGACTCCCCCCGGTGGCGGGCCGCTCCGGGCTTCCTCTCGATGTCGTGGTGCATCGCCGTCCAGGGCATCTTCCCTGCGCGCACCTGACCGCGGACTCGAACCGTCGATGTGGACGCCACGACCGGCTCGAACGGCGGCGCCCACCTTAAGCAGCCACGCGGGTCCGCCCGACGAGCAGGCAGCGGCAGATCGGCTGTTTGGCGGCGTGCGCGGCCGCGACGTGACAGGCTTCCGTGAGTGACGACCCGACGCCTGCTCATGTTGTTGATCGCTGGCGCCTGTGTCCTCCTCAGCGGCTGTGCCGTGGTTGCCTTCGGCCTGATCGGCGACGATGAGGCGAGCGTTGACGAAGCCGACAGCGACTGGGTCATCGTCACGTTCACACTCAAGCCTGGTTCGCCGACAGACCCCATGGGTGTGCTCCTGGAGACCGAGTCGGCTGCCGATGCCGCGCTGCAAGATGCTGGCGCCGGTTCCCTTGATGGCAACGAGCTGGGTGCCGGGGAGTACCAGCTCTACTTCGTCGGGCCGGATCGCCACCAGATGTGGCAGATCCTTGAACCGGTCTTCGCTAAGGCCCCACTCCAGTGGTCACGCGTGGAGCTCTACCAGACCCTGGCGGAGGATCCCGACAAGGTGATCCTCCCCCGCTGACCCGCGGGCGAGCGCCTCAAGGCAGCTATTGGTCCACGACGCCCAGCGGCATGTCCGGTCGATTCCTTCCCTCTCCCGGAAGCTACCGAGAGGAATGGGCGGATAATGCTGCGAAGCACAGGGAGGTTCTCCATGCAGACTCGCCCGTTCCCCTCCACCCCGGATGACCGCTCGCCGGCCGGAGCCGAGATCCGCCATCTGATCGACAGCCAGACCGGCAGCATGATCCACTCCACCGTCCTGCCAGGTCAGGTGAATCGGGCGACCGTCCATGCCACCGTCAGCGAGTTCTGGCACGTCATCTCGGGCGAGGGACAGCTCTGGCGACGGGACGCCACTGGTGAGGAGATGACAGTCCTGGCGCGTGGCACCTCCATCGACATTCCGGTGGGGACGGCGTTCCAGTACCGCTGCACCGGAGAGGCCCCCCTGCAGTTCATCTGCGTATCCATGCCGCGCTGGCCCGGGCACACGGAAGCGACCGTCGTAGAGGGGCCCTGGAAACCCAACGCTCCCGAAGCCTGACGAGGCAACGCAACGGACAGCTGCACGCTCCTGATACCTGATGGCGGCCACGGTCACGCGATGCCGTACGGGCAGCGGCCAGACGGGTGCGTGTTGAGCCGGCAGGTGTTGCGCAGCCTGAGCGCCCGGGCTTAGCCTTCCGGACGTGACTGCCGGGTCGGCCACTCGCCGCTGCACAGAGAGTTCCCCGGCCCTGCGTTGAGCTCCCCGCGGGCCAGAGGCCCGCCTCCCACGCACCCCTCAGCCAACCAGACGCGTGCGTGGGAAAGGAGGTGAAGATGTACCAAACGCACCAACCACCGTCTGCCGAGGCGTGGCAGGCCTTCGTCGCGCGCAGTGACGGAACCCTGGATGGGGTCGTGAGCGAGCTCGTGCCCTTCGGCGCCTTCGTCCGGTTCGAGGAAGGCGTGGACGGACTGCTCCCCACAGCCGAGTCGAAACACCAACTCAGCGCTGGGGATCGCGTCACTGTTCGCGTTCTGCAACTGGACGCCGACCGGCGCCGCGTCAGCCTGCAACAGCTCTAGTCAGGTCGCGGGGTGCAGATGAGATGGCCATCTGGCGACCGTCCCTTGCCCACACGGAGATTCGCTACGAGAAGAGGGTCCCGTGGATCCCGGTCGCCGCGCAGAGCGAGAGGGCGACCATCGATCGGTTTCTCGATCTTGCGACCACGGAGGATGCCGCTCTCGCCGAGAAGGAGGCGAACGAGGCTGCACTCCGGGCCGGCTGGACCGCGTCCGATCGGAAGGGCTCGTACCGCAAGCAGATGAACAGGGGCATCGTGGCGTGGCTGGGGATTCGGCGAACCGACTCGCGGCTCGCACTCTCTCTTGACGGATAGACCCTCCCGCCCTGGCGGAAAGCGTCTCACGAAACGTCAATCGTGACGACGGGGTTCTCGGCCGGGGTCGATCAGCGCGGCAATGGATTCGGGCCCGTCGCGGTCACCAGGTGCTGGGGCACCCAATCGGTGACGTGCTGGAACCCGTCAAACCGGCCGCCTTGATCCTCGATCCCGGCACGCAGCGAGCATCGATAGAACTTCACGTGGGTGAAGTCCTCGAAGAGGATGTAGACAGGTTCAACCGTCTCGCTCTGGAACTGCTGGCCAGTCAGGACCGAGCGATGCTCACGGGAGAACGCGTCGAAGTCATCCCCGACGACGACGCCGAGGTGTTCAAGGCCCATCTTGTACACGCGTTGGTGGACTGGCGGGATGAGCTCGATTTCCGCCACCACCTTGCCGTCGAGGACTTCGAGCGGCTCTCTCAGCACGAGCAGCGAGATCGGCCGGCCGTTCCAGACCTTCTCGGAGTTCGCGCCCGCGTGGCGCTCCAGGAGAGCCCGGACGTGGAGGTATTGATCCCACTCGGGCACGCGGAAGGCAAGGTGGCTGAGCGGGTAGGGGGCGATGTCGATGCCGCGATCCAGCAGGCGGTCGCGCTGCTGTGCTGCAAACACCCGATAGTCGCCGATGATGTCCGCGATCGGATCGGTCATCTCTTCACCCTTCTCCGTCAGCGCCTTCGAGACGCAGCAGTCGGACTCGACAAGCATGACGCAGGTGCTGCCGAACTCGCATCCGCGGAGGTAACCGCGCATCCGCATGACCGGCAGGATCTGCGATTCGCCGGCGTCGGCACCGGCTCTCCCGACCCGCACGCCTGCCCCCAGACGCAGCACTGCCCGCCTCCCAGCGGGAGACGGGCGGTGTGGCTTCGGGTGTGACTCAGGCCTTGGCGTCCGCGTCGGCCTCGGCAGCGACCTCCTCGGCGGGGGCGTCCGCGACCTCGGTGGTCTCGGCGTCGGCCTCGGCCGGCTCCTCAACCGGAGCCTCGGCAACCTCCTCGACCGCGACCTCCTCGACCTCCTCGACCTTCTCGGACTTCTTCGCAGCGGCCTTCTTCGGGGCAGCCTTCTTGGTCTCAGCCTTGGCCGGCTCGGCCTTCTTGGCGGAGCCCTTGGCCCTGGCCTTGCGCGAGTCCTCGACGCTCTCGGTCACGATCTCGATCACGGCCATCGGGGCGTTGTCGCCCTTGCGCGGCCCGATCTTGGTGATCCGGGTGTAGCCACCCTCGCGCTCGGCGAGCTTCGGGGCGATCTCGGTGAACAGGGTGTGCACCACACCCTTGTCCGTGACGGTCTGCAGCACGATCCGGCGGTTGTGCAGGTCGCCCCGCTTGGCCTTGCTGATCAGGCGGTCCGCCAGCGGCTGGACGCGCTTGGCCTTGGCCTCGGTCGTGGTGATCTTGCCATGCTGGAACAGCTGGGTGGCCAGGTTGGCCAGGATGATCCGCTGGTGGGCCGGGCTACCGCCGAAGCGGGGGCCCTTGGTCGGCTTGGGCATTGTTCGCTAACTCCTGTATGGCAGTTGATCAGTACGAATCGTCGTAGTCGACGTCCGTGTCGTAGGTGTTGAGGGCGCTCAGCGGATCGAAACCCGGGGAGCTGTCCTTCAGGGACAGGCCCATCTCGTGCAGCCGCAGCTTGACCTCCTCGATCGACTTGGAGCCGAAGTTGCGGATGTCGAGCAGGTCCTGCTCGGAGCGGGAGACCAGCTCGGAGACGGTGTGGATGCCCTCGCGCTTGAGGCAGTTGTAGGAGCGCATGGTGAGCTTGAGCTCCTCCACCGGCAGGGCCAGGTCGGCGGCGAGCTGCTCGTCCACGGGGGACGGGCCGATCTCGATGCCCTCGGCGTCCACGTTCAGCTCGCGGGCCAGACCGAACAGCTCGACCAGCGTCTTGCCCGCAGAGGCCATCGCGTCACGCGGCTTGATCGACTGCTTGGTCTCGACGTCGACGATCAGCTTGTCGAAGTCCGTCCGCTGCTCGACGCGAGTCGCCTCCACCTTGTAGGTGACCTTGAGCACCGGGGAGTAGATCGAGTCGACCGGGATGCGGCCGATCTCCGCGTCAGGGTTCTTGTTCTGGACGGCGGAAACGTAGCCGCGGCCACGCTCGACGACCAGCTCCATCTCGATCTTGCCGGTCTCGTTCAGGGTCGCGATGTGCAGGTCGGGGTTGTGCACCTCGACACCCGCGGGCGGCGCGATGTCGGCCGCGGTAACCGCGCCCGCACCCGACTTGCGCAGGTACATCACCACCGGCTCATCCTCCTCGGAGGACAGCACCAGCGACTTCAGGTTCAGGATGATCTCGGTGACGTCCTCGACGACACCGGGCAGGGTGGAGAACTCGTGCTGGTTCCCCTCGATCTTGATGCTGGTGACCGCCGCGCCCGGGATGGACGACAGCAGGGTCCGGCGCAGCGAGTTGCCGAGCGTGTAGCCGAAGCCCGGCTCGAGCGGCTCAATGACGAACCGCGAACGGAATTCGTCGACGACCTCTTCGGTAAGGATCGGACGCTGTGCGATGAGCATTCTTGGTGTTCTTCCTCTCCACCGCCCGCTATTTGACGGTGACTGGCTGCTCCGGGCGCCCTGCCCGGAGCGGTACTGAGACGGGTTCTCCTCCCCCGCAACGGCGGGAGAGGAGAACCATCAGGACTACTTCGAGTAGAGCTCGACGATCAGCTGTTCGGTGACGTCGATGACGATCTGCTCGCGCACCGGGAGCTGGTGAACCAGGATCCGGCCCTTGTTGGGACGGACGGTCAGCCAGCCCGGCACGACCTGCTCGTTGAAGGTCTCACGGGCCACAACGAACGGGTACATGTTCATCGACTTCGGCTTGATGTCGATCACGTCGTACGCGCTCACCCGGTAGCTCGGCACGTTCACCTTCTTGCCGTTGACCAGGAAGTGGCCGTGCACGACCATCTGCCGGGCCTGGCGCCGGGTGGACGCGAGGCCGGAGCGGTAGACGACGTTGTCGAGGCGGGACTCGAGGATGATCAGCAGGTTGTCACCAGTCTTGCCGGAGAGCCGGTTTGCCTCTTCGTAGTAGCGACGGAACTGCTTCTCGAGCACGCCGTAGGCGAAACGGGCCTTCTGCTTCTCCTTGAGCTGAAGCAGGTACTCGCTCTCCTTGGTGCGGCCGCGGCCGTGCATACCCGGCGGGTACGGACGGTGCTCGAAGGCCTTGTCATTGCCCACCAGGTCGGTGCCGAGCCGGCGGGACTTCTTCGTGATTGGGCCGGTGTAACGGGCCATGGTTCTCTCCTCTTCGGCTCAGGTACTAGACGCGACGGCGCTTCGGCGGACGGCAACCGTTGTGCGGCACCGGGGTGACGTCGGAGATCGGACCGATCTCCAGGCCGACGGCGCCGAGCGAACGGATCGCGGTCTCGCGGCCGGAGCCGGGACCCTTGACGAAGACGTCCACCCGCTTCATGCCGTGCTCCATGGCGCGGCGGCCCGCGGCCTCAGCAGCCATCTGGGCGGCGAACGGGGTGGACTTGCGGGAGCCCTTGAAGCCGACGGTGCCGGCAGAGGCCCATGAGATCACTGCACCGGTGGGATCGGTGATCGTGATGATCGTGTTGTTGAACGTGCTCTTGATGTGCGCCTGTCCGGCGACGATGTTCTTCTTCTCCTTGCGACGCACCTTGCCCTTGGCGGACTTGGCGCTCGCGGAACGGCCTGCAGTAGCCAATTCAGTTACTCCTGGATCCTTGTCCTGAGGCCGCTATCAGCGGGCCTTCTTCTTCCCGGCGACAGCCTTCTTCTTGCCCTTGCGGGTACGGGCGTTGGTGCGGGTGCGCTGACCGCGCACCGGCAGGCCCATGCGATGTCGACGGCCCTGGTAGGAGCCGATCTCGATCTTGCGACGGATGTCTGCGGCCACGGAGCGCCGGAGGTCACCCTCGGTCTCGTAGTTGGCCTCGATGTGGTCGCGCAGGGCGACCAGCTGCTCGTCGGTGAGTTGGTGGACACGGATGTCGCCACTGATTCCAGTGGCCGCCAGGGTTTCCTTGGCGCGGGTACGGCCGATGCCGTAGATGTAGGTGAGGGCGATCTCGAGACGCTTCTCGCGCGGGAGGTCGACCCCGATGAGGCGTGCCATCAGGCGGGAACCTTTCATTCATTCGAGCCGGCGGACCGACTCGCGAAGGTGTCTGGCGTGATGCGTCCCCTTGCCGCCTGGCATGGGCCCCAGCCTTCGTCCGGGGGTGGTCACCGGGTCTACTTCTTCCCGGTGTTGCGATCACGTTTTCGGGTTATTCAGTTGTGTTGCCCAGTTGAGCCGGTGTCCGCGCTCAGCCCTGACGCTGTTTGTGTCGCGGGTTGTCGCAGATCACCATCACGCGACCGTGCCGGCGGATGACCTTGCACTTGTCGCAGATCTTCTTGACGCTCGGCTGAACCTTCATCGAGCAACTCCTCGGTTCGTCGCCGAGCGCAGGAGTACCCCTGCGATCGGACTGGTAGTGGATTCTTGCAGTGCGTTACCGGTGCCGGAAAACGATGCGGCCACGGCTCAGGTCATAGGGGGACAGTTCGACGACCACCCGGTCGGCCGGAATGATGCGGATGTAGTGCTGCCGCATCTTGCCGCTGATGGTCGCCAGTACCTTGTGCCCGTTGGCCAGTTCCACCCGGAACATGGCGTTGGGCAGGGCTTCGACGACGGTTCCCTCGAGTTCGAGGGCGCCTTCCTTCTTCGCCATTACTCCCAATCGTTGAACGTCTGTGGACGCACGCGCCTGTCTGCACAGGTCATGCGAGGGTCAACTGTACGCCAGAAGCGGGAATGCCCTCAAATCGTCGGTTGGCGCCCCGCTGCCGTCGAAGCCCAGCCTTGGCGCCGAGGGCTCCACCCGGGGGTCGAGCCCTCGACAACAGGGCAGGCGCTCGGCGAGGGGTCGGGAATGCCTGTGCCCGCTCGCCGGTTGTCATCGTGATGGAACCGGAACGGGAAGAGGCGACGATGCAGGCAGTGCAGTTCGACAACTACGGCGGTCCCGAGGTGCTCCACCTGGCAGAGGTGGACGAGCCCCAGGCCGGGCCCGGCCGGGTGCGGATCCGGGTGAAGGCTGCCACGGTGAACCCGTTCGACTACAAGCAACGCTCGGGGATGATGGCGCGCGGCGCGGCACTGGCGGCGCCCATCGTCCCGGGCCTGGACGCGGCCGGCGTGGTCGACCAGGTGGGCGAGGGGGTGAGCGGGGTGCACGTCGGCGACGAGGTGTTCGGTCTCGGTAGCGCCACGTACGCCGAATACGCGGTGCTGCGCGCCTGGGCGCTGAAGCCTGCCGGCCTCGGTTGGGGCGAGGCCGCAGGGCTCGGGGTGGCCGGCGAGACCTCCCTGCGGGCGCTCGGCCTGCTCGGGCTGCGTCCCGGCCAGACCCTGCTCGTGCACGGTGCGGCCGGCGGGGTCGGGCAGCTCGCGGTCCAGGTGGCGGTCGCGGAAGGACTGCGCGTGCTCGGCACCGCCAGCGAAACCAACCACGAGCTGCTGCGCCGTCTCGGCGCAGAACCGACGACCTATGGCGAAGGACTGGTCGAGCGGGTCGCAGCGCTCGCCCCCGACGGCGTGGACGGGGTGTTCGACACCGCGGGCAGCCAGACCGCTGACCTGGTCGCGATCGCCGGCGACCCCGCACAGGTGGTCACGATCGCCGCCTACGGTGCCGCCGAGCTGGGCGCCCGGTTCAGCGGGGGCGGAGGGGCCGCGTCGGCCGCCCTGGCGAAGATCGCCGAACTGGCCGCGTCCGGTGCGCTCAGGGTGACCCTCGCCCGCAGCTTCGACCTCGGGGAGGCCGCGGCCGCCCACACGCTCAGCGAGTCGCGAAAGGCGGACGGCAAGCTCGTCCTGACCGTGGGTTGAGCGTTTCCGACCTGCCGGACGTCCGTCCGCGTAGACTATTCCGTCGCGCACCTTTGCAGGAGGGCACCACCTTGGATCAAGTCGCGTCACCCCCGACCGCGCTCGAACGAGAGCTGGCCGTCGAGCAGGCGCACGTCGACCTCGTCTACGAGCACCTCGCACAGGCCACCCGGTCAGCGCGCAAGGTCGCTTCCCAGGGTCAGGACCTCTACCGCTCCGACCGCGAGACCTGGGTTCGCGAGGAGGACGGCACGGCCCTGTTCGAGCGCGACGCGTTCGCGTTCCAGGCCGCCCGCCGGCTCGCAATCCTGGACGCAGAGCACGAGGGCCTGGTGTTCGGCCGTCTCGACCACACCGATGGCGAAATCCGCTACATCGGCCGGATCGGGGTGCGGGACGCCGACTACGAACCACTGGTGATCGACTGGCGGGCGCGGGCGGCCGAGCCGTTCTACCGTGCCACCGCCACCGACCCGATGGACGTGGTGCGCCGCCGCGTGCTGCGCTGCCGCAACGACATCGTGATCGGCATCGAGGACGACCTGCTCGACGACGGCCACGGCCGCGACGACCTGGTGATCATCGGCGAGGGTGCGCTGATGGCGGCACTGAAGCGGGCCCGCGGCGCCCACATGCGCGACATCGTGGCGACCATCCAGGCCGAACAGGACGAGGCGATCCGCGCCGACCACGCCGGCGTCACCGTGATCGCCGGCGGCCCCGGCACCGGCAAGACCGTGGTCGCGCTGCACCGGGCCGCCTACCTGCTCTACTCCAACCGGCGCCGGTTCGAGCGCGGCGGCATCCTCGTGGTCGGCCCGTCCGGGCTGTTCATGGACTACATCGAGCGCGTGCTGCCCTCCCTCGGCGAGGACTCGGTGACCCTGCGGCCGATCGGCGGGGTGGCCGCGGACACGCTCGGGTTCACCGCCTCCCGGATCGACGCCGCCGGTGCCGCGGCGATCAAGGGCAGCCTGCGGATGGTGCCGCTGCTGAAGCGGCTGGTGAACCTGCCGCTGCTGGAGGGCGACGCCGAGCAGCCGCCGCTGCGCGTGACCGTGAAGGGCGAGGCGCTCACGCTGGACGCGTCCACCCTGGGCCGGATCCGCCGCGACGTGCTCACCCGGACCAAGGCGAACGCCGGCCGGGCCGCAGCCGAGGCCGCCGTGATGGACGCGCTGTTCGAGCGGCTTCCCGCCGAATTGGAGCTCGACAAGGACGTCATGGTCGAGCTGGTCAGCGACTCGGCGTCCTACCGGATGTTCCTGCAGGCCTGGTGGCCCGACCTCACCGCAACCGACGTGCTGCGACGGCTCGCCTCGCCGCGGGTGGTGGCCCGGATCGGCGACGGCATCCTCGACGGCGCCGAGCAGGCGACGCTGGCCGCGTCCTACGCGTTCGAGGACTGGTCGGTGGCCGACGTCGCGCTGCTCGACGAGCTGGTCGCGATGGTCGGCCCGATCACGTCCGACGAGCCGGAGGAACCGCTACTCTTCCTGCCGGACGGCACCGAGTTCACCGAGGTGGTCACGACGGCTGACCGGCTCCGCGACGTCCGCGAGCACGACCCCGAAGCGGACGCTCACGACACCTTCGCGCACCTGCTGGTGGACGAGGCGCAGGACATCAGCCCGATGCAGTGGCGGATGCTGCGCCGCCGCGGCACCCAGGCGAGCTGGACGATCGTCGGCGACCCCGCCCAGAGCAGCTGGCCCGACCCGACCGAGACCGAGTCCGCCCTCGCCGACCTGATCGGATCGGCCCCGCACCGCGACTTCCGGCTGTCCACCAACTACCGCAGCCCCGCCGAGGTGTTCGAACTCGCCGCACAGGTCGTCCTGCGCGACTTCCCGCAGGCAGACGTGCCGGTGGCGGTCCGCTCCACCGGGATCGAGCCGGAGCTGCTGGTGGTGCCGGAAGCCACGCTGGAGCGCCGGCTGGACGAGAAGATCGCCGAGTTGGCCGGGCTGGTCGAAGGCACCATCGGAGTGATCGTGGCGCCGTCGCGGCTGTCGGCGCTGGCCGTGGCGGACCTGCCGTCCACGAGGGCCCACACCGGCCGGGTCTCGTTCCTCAGCCCGCTGAACGCGAAGGGCCTGGAGTACGACGCGGTCGTGGTGGTCGGTCCGGACGAGATCGTGGCCGAGTCCCCCGGCGGGACGCGGGTGCTCTACGTCGCGCTGACCCGTCCTACCCAGCGGCTGGTCACGATCGACATCGGTGAGCCCGGCGCCTGGCGCGCCGCCCTTTCCTGACGGCTCGCGCGAAGCCCCCTCGCTGTCCCGCGCGGACGTCGTGCCGGAGTCAGGCGCCGTGCGGCGGGATCTCGCGGAGCCGGGCGAGGATCTCGGCGGTGGCCTTCGAGCGGTTCTGCGTGTAGAAGTGCAGCCCGGGCGCGCCGCCGGCGAGCAGCCGGTCGGACAGCTCGGTGGCAATCTCCAGCCCCACCGCGCGGACAGCGGACGGGTCCTCCGCGACGCTGCGCAGCCGGGTCACGACCGGCGCGGGCAGGTCGGCACCGGACAGCGTCGCGAACCGCTCGATCTGCCCCAGGTTGGTCACCGGCATGATCCCTGCGACGATCGGCAGGGTGCAGCCGAGCGCCCGCACCCGGTCGACCAGGCGGAAGTAGGCGTCGGCGTCGAAGAACAGCTGGGTGATCGCGAACTCCGCCCCGGCCTGCTCCTTCGCGGCCAGGATGCGGGCGTCCAGGTCGACGTCGAAGTGTTCGGGGTGCCCGTCGGGGAACGCCCCCACACCCACACAGAAGTCCCCGCTGGCCTTGACCAGCTCGACCAGCTGGGTGGCGTTGTCCAGGCCGTCGGGGTAACGCCGCCACGGCGCGGTCGGACCGCCGGGCGGGTCGCCACGCACGGCCAGGACGTGCCGCACCCCGGCCTCGGCGTAGGCGGCGATCGCTGCCCTCAGCTCCTCGGCCGACTGGCTCACACAGGTGAGGTGCCCCATCGTGATCGCGGTGGTGCGCTCCTGCACCAACCGGGTCGCGGCCAGCGTTCGGGCGCGGCTGGATCCGTTGGCCCCGTAGGTGACCGAAATGAAGTCCGGGCGCAACGGTTCGAGGGCCGTGATCGCGTCCAGCAGCTGGGTCTGGCCCGCGTCGTCCTTCGGCGGGAAGAACTCGAACGACATCGTCGGGTGGTCCTGCGCGGCGAGGACGTCGGCGATGGTCGGTTCGGGTCCGGGCATGCGGGCAAGGCTAGGGCAGCGTCCGCGCGGCGGGCAGTCTAGGCTCAGACCGTGGTCAACCTGGACGCCGCCGACCCGCTCTCGGCACCGCTGCGCGAGGCGGTCGGCATCGAGCTGACCCGCTTCCTCGACGCGCGTGGGCGGGCACTGGCCGAGCTCGGCCCCGAGACCGCAGACCTCGTCGAGCTGGCCGTCGCGTTCACGGCCGGCGGCAAGCGACTGCGCCCGGCGTTCTGCTGCTGGGGCTACCTTGCCGCTGCGGGCGGCTCAGAAGTGCCCGATCCCGTGTTGCGGGCGGCCGCGAGCCTGGACCTGCTGCACGTCAGCGCACTCGTGCACGACGACGTGATGGACTCCTCCGCCACCCGGCGCGGGCTGCCGTCCGCCCACGTCCAGCTGGCCGCCCGACACGCGGCCGCCGGGCGACGCGGGGACCCCGCAGAGTTCGGACGGGCCGGGGCGATCCTGCTCGGCGACCTGCTGCTGATGTGGTCGGTCGAGCTGTTCAACTCCTGCGGGGTCTCGGCACAGGCTCTGGCCGCGGCGCAGCCCCTGATGTCCGCGGTGCGGGCCGAGGTGACCGGCGGCCAGTACCTGGACATCACCGCGCAGACCTGTGAGCCCCTGGACGCGCGCCGCGACGCCGCGTCCGTGCTGGCCCGGGTGCGGCGCGTCGTCGAGTACAAGACGGCCCGCTACACCGTCGTCCGGCCGCTGCAGGTGGGCGCCGCCCTCGGCGGGGCCTCTGCCGAACTGCTCGACACGCTCGCCCGCTACGGCTCCCCGCTGGGCCGGGCGTTCCAGTATCGCGACGACGTGCTGGGCGTGTTCGGAGACGCGGCGCTCACCGGCAAGCCGGCCGGAGACGACCTCAGGGAGGGGAAGCTCACCGTCCTGGTCGCCAACGCGATGGCCGCCGCGTCCGATGCCAACGCCGAGCGGCTCGATCAGTTGCTGGGACGCACCCTGGACGCCGACGAGCTTGCCGAGGCACGCGCGATCATCACGAACTCGGGGGCCCTGACCGCGACCGAACGCGACATCGAGGCGTCCGCCGCGGAGGCGCTGGCCGCTCTCGACGGGGTCGCCGAGCCTGCACGGACCGGCCTGGCGGCGCTGGTCGACGTGGCCGCGCGCCGCGACGCCTGAGCCTCACTCGTGGTGCCGGAACACCTGCAGGGTGAGGTTCGCCATCGCGGGGTCGTCGTTCCAGGCGTGGCGCAGGCGATCCTTGAGCGAGATCGCTGCGGCCTCGGGGTCGCTGGCTGAGGTGATCGCACGCGACACCGAGATCCGGCGGGCTCCGGCGGCGAGCACCTGGTCGAGCGTGCCTGCGGTGATCCCACCGACGGCGAACCATGGCTTCGAGGCCACATCGCCGGGCGGAGCGACCTCGGCCGCGTGCCGGACCAGGTCCAGGCCGCCGTCCTGGGTGAGGCCGCCGAAGACGGGGCCGACGTTGAGGTAGTTCACGTTCGGGTCGGCCAGGGCGGCGTCCACCTGCCCGCGGGAGTGGCAGGAGCGTCCGACCAGGGCCCACTCGTGCAGATAACCCCGGGCCTCCGCGGCCGGAATCCCGCGCTCGGGCAGGTGCAGCACGTCCGCCCCGAACTCCTGCGCCAACGGGCCCGAGCCGTAGACGGCAACCAGGCCCTGGTAGTTCAGGGCAACCTTCCGCATGGCGGTGAGCGCAGCGAGCAACTGGTCATGGTCAGCACTCGGATCGCGCAACTGCATCAGGTCGACGCCGCCCGCGAAGCAGGCGTCCGCGAAAGCGGCAAGGTCGGCCTTCTCCGTCCGGGTGCCTGTGATCAGGAGCAGGCGGGCCAGTCCGAGGCGTGTGGCCAAGCCGAGGAGCGCGGTCATGGGCCCAGCCTACGACGGCGCGTTGCGAGCGACGAACTTGCCCGTCCCACCTAGAATCGCCTCTAGGTCTGGACGGCCTACTTCCCCGACTTGTCCGGAGCCCCTAGTGACGACCATGAACAACACCGATCCCCTGCTGGGGCACGTGCTGGACGGTCGGTACGAGATTCTCCGCAAGCTCGCCCGCGGCGGCATGGCCACGGTGTACCTCGCCACCGACCGCCGGCTCACGCGCACCGTCGCCGTCAAGGTGATGCACAACGACCTCGGTGGCGACCAGGATTTCGCCAGCCGTTTCGACCGTGAGGCCCGTGCCGCCGCGCGGCTGTCGCACCCGAACGTCGTATCCGTGTTCGACCAGGGCATGGACGAGGGCCGGCCCTACATGGTCATGGAGTACGTGGAAGGTTCCACGCTGCGCCACCTGATCACCCGCGAGGCGCCGATGGCACCACAGCGGGCGCTCGACCTGCTGATCCCTGTGACCGCGGCCGTCGCCGCCGCCCACGAGGCCGGCATCATCCACCGCGACCTCAAGCCGGAGAACGTGCTGATCTCGACCCGCGGCCAGATCAAGGTGGCCGACTTCGGGCTGGCCCGCGCGGTCACCGCACACACGGCGACCGCGCAGGGGATGCTGATCGGCACGGTCTCCTACATCGCGCCGGAACTGGTCACCCACGGCCACGCCGACACCCGCTGCGATGTGTACGCCCTCGGCATCCTCGCCTTCGAGATGCTCACCGGGAAGAAGCCGCACACCGGGGACAGCCCGATCCAGGTCGCCTACAGCCACGTGCACAACGAGATCACCGCGCCATCGGCGAGCGCACCCGTCCAGTGGCGGGACACCCGCTCCGGCGTCCCGCCCTACCTGGACGCGCTGGTGCAGGCTGCAGCGGCCCGGCAGCCCGCCGAGCGGCCCGCAGACGCGAAGGTGCTGCTCGACCACCTGCGCCAGGCCAGGGCCGCGCTCGAGCAGGGTGTCATGGACGATCCGTTGCTGACCGCACGGATGCGCGAGACCACGCTGGACTCCGCCACCCAGCTCACCGAGGCGGTGCCGGCGCTCGCGCCTTCCGTGCCGGAGGAGGTGCAGAAGACCGCCACGCTGCGGTTCACGCCGTCCACCCCGATCAGTCCGAGCCACCCCGGCGCAGCGGACGGCATGCCCTACTACGACAGCCGGCCCCTGCCGAGCCCGTCGGCGGTCCCGCTGCAGCAGCACAGGCAGCGCAAGCACCGCCGCGGCGCGGTGTCGCTGGTGGTGCTGCTCCTGGTGACCGCGCTGGTGGGCGTCGGCGCCTGGTACTTCCTGGCCGGGCGGTTCACGACCACACCGGACTTCGGCAACCTCACCCAGGAGAAGGCGGCCGCGCTCGCAGCGCAGAACGGGCTCGGCATCGCCTGGGCGCAGGAGTTCAGCGAGACCGTCCCGGTGGGCAAGGTGACCCGAACCGACCCGGCTGCCGGCGATCGTGTACTACGTGGTGGTACAGTCACGGCGTTCTTGTCCAAGGGCCCGGAGCGGTACGCGGTCCCGTCCCTCACCAACCGGACCCCGGAGGACGCCGAGGCCCAGTTGGTGGCCGCGCACCTCGTCCGTGGCAAGGACCACGAGGTCTACGACGAGAGCATCGACGCAGGGCTGGTGGTGAGCGGTTCGATCGAGGCGGGGCAGCTGGTCAAGCCTGGCACCAAGGTTGACCTGAACATCTCCAAGGGTCCGGCCCCGGTGAAGGTGATCAGCTTCAAGAACAAGCCGTTCGCCGACGCGCAGACCTACTACCAGAACGCCGGACTGATCGTGCAGCGGGCGGATGACGCCTTCAGCAGCACGATTGACGCCGGCAACGTGATCTCCTCCGACCCGAAGGTCGGCAGCAGCGTCGAGAAGGGCGGCACGATCACGCTGACGGTGTCCAAGGGACCCGAGATGGTCACCGTTCCCGGGGTGTACCTGATGACCGTGGAGGATGCGACCGCAGCTCTGAAGAAAGCTGGGTTCAAGGTGAAAGTTGATCGCTCACGGCAACTGGTAGGACGCGTCGCCTACGCCGATCCTCGATCCGGCACTCAGGCGCCCAAGGGTTCCACAGTCTGGCTGATCGTAGGCTGACCACGAGCTTGCTCACGGCCCCAGGTGCCACGTTCCGATAACCGTGCTGCCGTCCTCAGCGTAGACAAGGAGCACCGGATCATCGTCAGGTGACCTCGGATCGGCTTGATGTCGGGCTGCCTCAGAAGGATTCTCGTACTGACTGCCGTCAACGGCGTGGAGGTCAGCCTTCCTTACGTAGCCTTCGATTCCCGAGTCAGCCTCGACAAGAATCAGATCAGGCTCATCCTCTTCCGAAGCAGCACCCAGCATGGAGCCGTAGGTTTGGCCGTTTTCGTTGCGCGGGTATCGCCCATCTGAGGACGACCCCGCGCTGGCTGGGCCTTCCAGGGCGATCACGCTCGGGTCGGGAGCGACAAGCTCACTGCCGACCAACACCCCGAGAGTGGCCCCAATGCCTGCGAGAGCTAGGCCGATGACAAGGCTCTTGGCGACCCTGATCGCTGAATCCTGACTCAGGAGTTCTGGCTCGGTGAGCGGTTGGCTCCGTACGTCTTGTAGCTGTCACCATCCCACGCTCGAGTGGCTCCGTCCGAGTAGTAGGCGCCGGTCAGATTCTTGTCGCAGAAGGCCACCTGCCCCGTGTTCTTGGGTAGTGAGCCTGAGTTGTATTTCCAGCCCGAGGAACACTTCAGCGCACCACTCGAACTGTAGATCTTCGCGTACGCACCAACCCAACCTGCAGGAATCGACTTGTTGGTCGACCCCGCCTCGACCATCGCCGAGACCTTGCCCGGACTGGTCATCACCGCAGCGCCGCTCATGTAGGAGATGCCATTCACCGTGTAGTAGCGGGGAGCACCAGTTGCCGTGCCGGCACTGGCGCCTCCGGATGAGAGCGTCCACGCCAATGAAGCAATGAAGACGAGGATGAGAGCCGAGAAACGGTAGCCGAGTCTGGACATACTTCTGCCTTTCGATGCTGTCGGGTGGGCAGGACCTACTCAGCGTAATCCTCAGGCGGGCGTCCAGGAGCCCTTCCCACGCAGGTCGACCAGCTTGCAGGGCGTCATGTCGCTCACCCGGTTGAACACCAGCGACCAGCCACGCTCGTTCAGCAGGCCGTCGTGGATCGGGAAGCCGAGCGGGGCCGCCACCGCCCGGGCGAAGTCGACGGTCTCCTTCATCGCGGCCCACGGGCCGTAGGCGGGGACGGCCAGGACGTCCACGCCTGCCGGGATCGCGGCCAGGCTGTCGCCCGGGTGGAACAGCGTTGGCTCGCCCTCAGCAGAGATCACCATGCCCACGTTGCCGATCCGGGGGATGTCGGCGTGGATCACCGCGTGCAGGCCACCGACCGCGGCCACCCTGACTCCGCCCAGATCGACGCTGGTGTCGGCGGTGATCGGCTCGGCGCGGTCCAGTGGTACCACGCCGGGAACGGTCGGCTCGACCAGGACGCGCGCCTTCGGGTTGGCCGCCACCAGCCCCGGCGCGTACTCGGGGTCGATGTGGTCGGGATGCAGGTGGGTGACCAGGATCACGTCCAGATCGGTCAGGCCGTGCCACTCTCCGGAAAGGTTGCCCGGGTCGATCAGGATTCGCCTGCCGTCGACCTCGACGAGGACGGCGGAGTGCCCCAGGTGGGTGATCTGCATGATGCTCCTTCGGTCGGTCGGTATCCCGGGTCAGGCCGGGGCTGACGAAGAGGTGAGCCGTTCGATCACGTAGCTCAGCGCCATCGTGTACCCGAACGCCCCGAACCCGGTGAGGACCCCCACCGCGAGATCAGACAGGTAGGAGTGCTTCCGGAACTCCTCGCGGGCATGCACGTTCGAGATGTGCACCTCGCAGAACGGGATCGCGACGGCGGCGAAGGCGTCCCGGATCGCCACCGAGGTGTGCGTGAACGCCCCAGGATTGATGATCACGAACCGCGTGCCTTCGGAGCGCGCAGCGTGCAGCCGGTCGATGATGGCACCTTCATGGTTGCTCTGGAACGCGTCCAGGGTCAGCCCCGCGGCCGCAGCCTGGGCGCGCAGCCCGGCCTCGATGTCGGCCAGCGTCGTCGAACCATAGATCTCCGGTTCGCGGGTGCCGAGCGAGTTCAGGTTGGGCCCGTTGATGACCAGCACGTCCATGAGGCCTACTCTCCCACGCCCGGCGCAGATCGGGGTTGGCCGAGGATGCCGAGTTCGGACAGCACGGCGTCGGCGACCTCGTCTGGGGTGCGTCCCGCGACCGGCACCACCACGGAGGCCGCCTCGCGGTAGTCCTGCTGGCGGCCCGCGTAGACCTCGGCCAGATCCGGACGGGCCAGCATCGGACGCCCGGCGTCGTCACCCACCCGCGCCAGCGCCTCGGCGAGCGGCACGTCGAGCAGCACGACCCGGTGCCCGGCCAGGGCATCCCGGACGGCCGGAGTGCCCAGCGCTCCCCCGCCGAGGGCGAGCACCACCTCCTCGCCGGCAAGCAGCCCGGCGATCCGGACGGCCTCAATCCGCCGGAAGCCCGTCTCCCCCTCCGCGGTGAAGATGTCGGCGATACTGCGTCCCTGCGCCGCCACGATCGCCTCGTCCGCGTCCACGAAGGGAACCGTGATGCGGTCGGCCAGCAGCCGCCCGACGGTCGTCTTGCCCGCCCCCATGAATCCGACCAGGACGATCATGGGTTGCCGCCCGATCCGGATGGCCCCTGCGCTCGCAGCGCTGAGCCGGCCGGAGGGTCGAGGACGGCGCGGCCGGCGGCGAACATCGCTTCGACCGGCGCCTCCAGACCGGTGAACAGGGCGAACTGGCGGGCGGCCTGGTGCACCAGCAGGTCGAGCCCGCCCACCACCGTCATGCCCGCGGACCTGGCGGTGCGCGCCAGCGGCGTGGGCCAGCCCGCGTAGACCACATCGAAGAGCAGCCCCGTTCGCGGACCGGGCAGTGTGAAGCCGTCCGCCGCGCCGCCGGGCAGCGTCGAGAGCACGACCAGTTGGTCGTCCGACGTCCACTGCTCGAGGGGCAGGGCCGCGAGCTCCAGCCCGCTGGGGGCCCACTCCTCGAGGGTGGCAGCTTTTGCCAGGTTGCGGGCGTAGACGTCCACCGAGGTCACGCCGAGCGTAGGCAGCGCCAGCAGCGCCGAACGCGCCGTGGCTCCCGAGCCCAGCACGGCCACGTGTTGCCACGAGGGCTGCCAGGCGGGCAACAGGGCGTCCACCAACCCCGGGACGTCGGTGTTGTCGGCCAGCCAGCCGCCGTCGGGACGCCTCACGAGCGTGTTCGCGGCCCTGGCCCTGCGGGCGACCGGGGTGGCCTCGTCCGCCACGTCGAGGCAGGCCTCCTTCAGCGGCATGGTCAGGCTGAGGCCGCGCCACTCGTCGTCCAGCCGCGCCACGAAGCCGGGCAGGTCGTCGGCGACCAGCTCGAAGCGGCCGTACTCCCACTCGCCCAACCCCAGGGCCGCGTAGCCCGCGTTGTGCAGCACGGGCGACAAGGAGTGCGCGATCGGCGAGCCGAGGACGGCGGCCCTCACGATGCCGCTCCCGCGGCGGGCGGGAGGATCGGCACGGTCGTTCCGCCCGGACGCCCGCCCGCGGCCCCGCTCGGCGACCCAGTGCGCATTTCCACCCTCGGCCTTCTAGAAGTCCTCCGCCTGGAACTCCTGCACGGGATTCACCCGCTTGATCCGACCGCTGGTCAGCCGGTCGGCGATCAGGAAGGCCAGCTCGAGCGACTGGTTGCGGTTCAGTCGCGGATCGCAGGCGGTCTCGTAGCGGTTGGCCAGATCGGCCTCGGCGAGATCGCCCACCCCTCCGACGCACTCGGTGACGTCGTCGCCGGTCAGCTCCACATGCACCCCGCCGGGCCACGTGCCCAGTGCCTCGTGCACGTCGAAGAACCCGTTGAGCTCGTCGGCCACCTGGCTGAACGCCCTGGTCTTGTAGCCCGTGGCGGCCTCGAAGGTGTTGCCGTGCATCGGATCGCAGACCCAGGCGACCTTGCGTCCGGTGTTCTCGACGGCCTCGATCACCGGCGGCAACGCTTCCCGGACGCGACTCGCGCCCATCCGCGTGATGATGGTCAGCCGGCCGGGCTCGTGATCCGGGTCGAGCCGGTCCACCAGCGCGCCCGCCTCCTCCGCAGTCACGTTCGGGCCGAGTTTGAGCCCGATCGGGTTGCGGACGTGCCGCAGGAACTCGATGTGCGCGCCGTCCAGCTGCCGGGTGCGCTCTCCGATCCAGATCAGGTGGGCACTGGTGTTGTACGGAGTCGACGTGCGAGAGTCGATCCGGGTCAGGGCATGCTCGTACTCCAGCAGCAGCGCCTCGTGACTGGAGTAGAAGTCCACCGTCCGGAAGGACTCGTTGTCGACCCCGCAGGCGACCATGAACGCCAGCGCGCGACTGATCTCGTCGGCCAACTCCTCATAGCGGGTCTCCACGTTGGAGTTGTGCACGAAGTCGGCGTTCCAGCTGTGCATCGCCCGCAGGTCGGCGTACCCGCCGGTGACGAAAGCCCGCAGCAGGTTGAGCGTGGCCGCGGAGTAGTTGTAGACGTCCAGCAGCCGCCGCGGGTCGGGCTGCCGCGCCGTGGGAGAGAACTCCAGCGCGTTCACCGCGTCACCCCGGTAGGCGGGGAGCGTGGTGGCGCCTCTGGTCTCGGTGTCGCGGCTGCGCGGCTTCGCGTACTGGCCGGCGATCCGGCCCACCTTCAGCACCGGCACCTGCGCGGCGTAGGTGAGCACGACCGCCATGCTGAGCAGGACCCGCAGCTTGTTGCGGATGTTCGCTGCGGTCACGGTGTCGAAGGTCTCCGCACAGTCACCGCCCTGCAGCATGAAGGACCGTCCGGCAGCCACGTCGGCCACCTTCTCGCGCAGCTCGTCGCACTCGCCGGCGAACACCAGCGGCGGGCGGCGGCGCAGTTCGGCCAGCACCCGGGAGACCTCCCCCGCGTCCGGATAGGCCGGCTGCTGGGCGGCGCCCATCCGGTGCAGTTCGGCCAGTGACGGGATCGGTTCCAACACGGCGGTCAGGATAGCCCGCCCGCGGGCAGCGCGGGCGGCTCGGCCCCGTTACCGGGACGCGGAAGGATGCGGGCGTCCGCCTCGGCCGCCGAAAGTGACCCGCTCTTCACCGATGTGCCGTAGGCGTCCACATAGGTCTGGCCGGAGAGGTCCTGGATCGCGCACATCACCTGGTCGGTGACCCAGCGAAGGCCGTTGTGGTCATCGTGGAAGGCGGCGTAGGCGGAGAGGTCGATCGGCTCGCCGATCACGAACCGTGGCCGGCGCACCCACGGAATGCCGATCCGGGTGCGGACGGTCTGGGAGTTGAAGGCCGCGACCGGAATCACCGGGACGCCGGCGGCAAGCGCCAGCCGGGCCACGCCCGTGCGTCCCTTGTACAGCCGGCCATCCGGAGAACGTGTGCCCTCCGGGTAGATGCCGACCAGCCCGCCTTCCTCCAGTGCCTTCACCACGGGCGCGAGGCCGTCGAGGCTGGCCCGGCCGCCGGAGCGGTCCAGCGGCACCATGCCGACGGCCTTCAGGAACCAGGCGACGATCTTCGTGCCGATTCCGCCCTTGCCGGCGAAGAGTTCCGCCTTGGCGGGGAAGATCACCGGACGCTTCAGCATCGCAGGCAGGATGAACGTCTCGCCCGCCGCGAGGTGATTGCTCGCCAGCAGCGCACCACCCGTGGCCGGGATGTGCTCCTCGCCCTCGACCGTCGCTTTGAAGCCGAACCGGGAGAGAGGACGGAACAGCCCGTTCTTGAAGACCTCGTACCACACGCGAACAGCCTACGATGAGCGCATGCGCGCGACGACCGGCTCCGCCGTGGTGAACGAGTTGGCCCAGCCGTTCCACACCGAGGGCGGCCGGGTGGGGGTGTTGTTCTGCCACGGCTTCACCGGATCGCCGTGGTCACTGCGTGAGTGGGCCAAGGTCACCGCCGACGCCGGCTACCGGGTCTCGCTGCCCCGCCTGCCGGGGCACGGGACCAGCTGGCAGGAACTGAATGTGACCGGCTGGCGCGACTGGTACGCGGTCGTCGAACGGGAGTTCCTCGAATTGCGCGCCTCCACCGACGTGGTCTTCGTCACCGGGCTGAGCATGGGCGGAGCACTCGCGCTGCGGCTGGCCGAGAAGTACCCCGACGAGATCTCGGGACTGGTGCTGGTGAACCCGGCCGTGCTCGGCTTTTCGAAGATGCTTGCCGTCCCCCTGCTGAGCACGGTGATTCCGGCCACGAAGTCGATCGGCTCCGACATCGCGGAGCTCGGGGTCGACGAGGCCGCCTACGACCGGACCCCACTGCGAGCCGCGCACTCCATGATGAAGATGTGGGTGGACGTGCGCGCGTGCCTCGACCTGGTCAACTGCCCGCTGCTGGTGTTCCGCTCGGCCACAGACCACGTGGTTCCTGCCGCGTCCACAGCCTTCGTGCTCAGCCACGTCTCCAGCGACGACATCGAGGAGCGCGTACTGGAACGCAGCTACCACGTCGCCACCATGGACTATGACCGCGAGCGCATCTTCCGCGAGTCGCTGGAGTTCTTCGGGCGCCATTCCGGCTGAGCGCCACTCCGGGCAGCGCTGTCTGCGGGAGTGCCCGGCCCCGGCCCCTCAGGCGGTGGGACGGTCGGCCCCTGCCGGGAATGCCTGCTCTGGCTGAACCGTTCGAGTGGGCATGACGACGTTCGGCTTCATCGGCTCCGGCCACATCGGTTCCCAGCTCGCCAGACTGCTCGTGGCCCGCGGCCACGACGTGGTGATGAGCAACTCCCGCGACCCGCAGACCCTCTCCGCCCTGATCGAGGAACTCGGTCCGCACGCCCGGGCGGCGACCCCCGCCGAGGCTGCTACGGCAGCGGAGATCGCGGTCGTGACGATCCCGCTGAAGGCGATCGGCAGCGTCCCTGTCGAGCCGCTGGCCGGCAAGGTCGTGATCGACACCAACAACTACTACCCCGCAAGGGACGGCCAGATCCCCGAGCTGGACGACGAGTCCACGACTACTGCGGAGCTCCTGCAGCGCCACCTCCCCACCTCGAAGGTCGTCAAGGCGTTCAACCACATCATGGCGGCCCAGCTCACCACGGACGGTCAGCCCGCCGGCACCCCGGACCGCCGAGCGCTGGCAGTCGTGGGCGACGATGCGGACGCGAGGGCGAGAGTCTCCGCGCTGGTCGACTCCTTCGGCTTCGACCCGGTTGAGGTGTCGCCGCTGTCCGAAGGCTGGCGCATCCAGCGCGACACCCCCGGCTACGTCGCCCGGCACACGGCCGCCTCACTCACCGACGCACTCGCGAGGGCCCGCCGCTACCGCGACATGTGAGCGCCCCTGCGGCCGGTCCGCACAGCGAGGGCCAGCCATCGTGCCGAGCGCCCCACCCGGGGGTCGAGCGCTCGGCGCGTTGGCTGGCCCTCAGTTCAGGTCCGCCGTGCTACTTGGCCAGTGTGACCACCTGGGCCCGTCCTCCGGACCCGCCGTGCAGGTGCAGGACGAGCGCCTTCACCGGGCTCGGCGGAGCGACGGTAGAGACCGTGGCCGTCGAGTCCGTCGACTGCGTTCCGGTCGCGGTGGACTCCGTCCCCGTCGTCGTGGACGACGCCGATGCGCCGGACACCGAGTACGTGACCATCATGCCGGCCGCGTCGGGGAAGACCGGGTCGGACACCAGCAGCGTCGGCTGGCGCAGGTCCGCCGACACCCAGTCGGTGGCGTCCACGAGGTTCCCGTTGTTCGGATCGCCGTAGTCGCTGTAGGTCTCCACCCGGTACTTGATCGGGAAGGAGCTGTCGGCATCGCTCACGCCCAGATCACTGAGCGAGAACGGCAGCACCGCAGTGTTCGTGTCGAACACGTTGGTGTCCATCGGCCCGATGTAGTCGAGGAAGTTCACCGAGTAGGCGGCGAACGGATTCCCACTGGAGTCGAAGATCAGCGACAACGGCTGGTCCGCCGAACCCGGGTAGTAGACCACCCAGTAGTTCGCCTCTCCGTCGTTGTCGGTGTCGACCGCGACGTCCACCTCACCGGAGACCTTCATGCTGGTCCAGTTGCCCCAGGTGGAGAACCCGAACCATCCGATGTCCGCGCCCGGCAGGGAACCCACACCGGTGTACTGCAGGTCGAGGCTGCGGGCGGTGCCGTTGAGCACGCAGTTCGAGGTCTGGCGCGCTGCACAGGTCGGCAGCTTCCGGCTGCTGGAGCCGAGCTCCATGGCCGAACCCACCGAGGTGAACGCTGTCTCGCCCGAGCCCTGGTCGAAGCCGTTGCCGGTCACCTTCAGCACGCTCTCGCCGGCGTCGGTGGTCGCGACCACCGTGGTCTTCGAGACCGGCTTCGCCGCCCCGTAGACGGGGACGCGCAGCGCCGTCTTGCCCGAGGGCTTCACCAACAGCCGACCCGACGCGTCCGAGACGTACTGGCGGGAACCTTCGCCGACCAGGCTGTCGGTGGTCGTGGCGCTCATCGTGGGATCGAGCGAGTGCCGCAGCGACGACGGCCGGATCGTCATCGTCACCTTGACCGTCGCCGACTTGCCCTTCCTGAGGGTGATCCGGCTCGGGCTCACCGAGTAGCTCACCCCGGGCTGGCTGATCACCGCGGAGTAGCTCAGCGAGATCGACCGCGTGCTCGTGCCCTTGTTGACCACCGTGATCAGCTTGGACCTCGTGACCTTCGAGCTGGTGATCGGGGCCTCCACGACGCCGAAGCTCGCGCTCACCACACCCCGGTCGGACCTGCTGTAGGCAAGCACGTCGGTGCTGACCGCGTACGCCGCGTCGGTCCGTCCGGAACCCACCCGGTTCGGGCCGTAGCGGTTCCCGGTGAGGTTGTCGCCGGTGTAGAGGTCGTGCACGGCGGTGTTCATGATCGCCGCCTTGAGCTGCTCGACGCTCCACGTCGGGTGCTTCTTCTTCACCAGCGCGGCAATGCCGGAGATGTGCGGTGCGGCCATCGACGTGCCGGAGTAGTTGGCCCTGCCGTTGCCCGTGCCCACACCCGCGCTGATGATCGTCTCGCCCGGTGCGGTGACATCAGGCTTCACCACGCCCGGCAGCCCGCGGGCACCACGCGAGCTGAAGTCGGACAGCGTGTCCACCCGCTCGGGGGTGGACAGCGGCTCCGAGGTCGCCAACGATCCGTCGAACGTGACCACCAGGGTGCCGGCGGTCGCCGCAGCGTCCAGCTTCTCGGTGGCCGGGCCGTTCAGCTGGAACACCGGGATCGTGGCGCTGCCGGTGATCCCTGCGCTGAACTCGGCGAGCGTGCTCGTGAAGAGTGCGCCGATCGCACCGGCGGCCACCACGTTCGCGCTGCGCGCCACCGACCCACAGGCGCGGTCGTTGTCGTTGTCCTCCCAGACCAGCCAGGCCACCTTGCCGGCGACCGCGGCGGCGTCGGCCGTCGACAGCGGGTTGCATCCGTCCAGGTTCGACGGGTCGCTGAGCTTCACCACCGTGCCGGTCACCGGATCGGAGGTCGCCCACGGGTACGCCACGGACATCTGGCCCGCGACCGTCCCTGCGACATCGGCCGGCTCGTCGACGGTGAGGCCGTCCAGGACGTTCGCCCCGTCCACACTGCTCGCCACGGTGAGCGCACGCGCAGCGTTCCCCGGCGCCCCGCCGACGTCGGTGACGTCCCCGGAGTTCCCCGAGGAGAAGACCGGCAGGACGCCATGCGCGGCGAGGTTGTTGACGACGTCCACCTCGGGATCGTCGGTCGCACCGAAGTCGGAACCGAGAGAGAGGTTGACGATGTCGAGGTGGTCGCTGAAGCTGCCGTCACCGTTGGGGTCGAGCGCCCAGTCGAGGGCGGGGATCACCATGTCGGTGGAGCCCTCGCAGCCGAACACCCGCAAGGCGTACAGCGAGGCCTCCGGCGCCATGCCGGGGCCGATCTTCATCGCTGCCAGCGTGGAACTGGTCAGCGAGGAGTAGCTGCCGGTGTAGGTGCTGCCGTCCGCGGAGACCCCGTAGCCGGCGGTCGTGCCGGCCACGTGGGTGCCGTGACCGTTGCAGTCCAGCGGATTGGGATCGGGCTTGGGGATCGGCTGGTACGTGCTCGAGGACGGGTCGGCGTCGTAGTCGTCACCCACGAAGTCCCAGCCGCCGACGACCTTCGCCGTCGGCGTCCAGGGTGCGCCGGAATCGGCCGTCGCGTGCGCGGCCTCATAGGCCTCCGTTGTGCCCGCGCCACCGAAGTCGGCGTGTGTGTAGTCGATCCCGGTGTCGATGATGCCGACCCGGACGCCCTTGCCCGTGTTGCCGGTGTTCTGCCAGGTGGCCAGCGCCTTGACCAACTCGCCGGAGGAGGCGTTCGTGTAGGTCCTGGGGATGATGGGGGTGATCTTCACCACGTCCGGGCGCTTCGCGATCTCCTCCAGCGCCGCGGTGGTCGCCTGGAGGCCGACGCCGGGCACCGAGTTGGTCGTCGCGAAGAGTTCCTTGGCCTTGCCGTCGGTCTTCCGCGCCTGTGCGGTCACGTCCTTGGCCGTGCCGCGCACCTGCGCGCTCCGTGCCTTCGCCTTGCCGCGAGCCACACTGCTCGCGCTACCGCCGTTGATGGCCTTCGCGGACACGTCGGCCGCGCCGGAACCACTGAGCTGGACGAACACCGTCTGGGTCTTGTTCTGCGCGGCCTGAGCCATCGGCTTGATCTTCGACGCGGCGGCCTTGCGGATCGTCCGCGCCTTCAGGTCAGGGTCGGGGAGCTTCGAGGGCGCCGCGCTGGCCCCGGTGGTCCCGAGCCCGGTCGTTGCGACCAGCACGAGACTCACCACCCCGGCGATCGCTGCGCTTCTTCGTCTGAACAACTCGTCCGGCATGTGGTCATCCCTTCTCGCGGGTGGGCACCTTCACACCGCACCGTACGGGGCGGGCGGGGCATGGCGGAAGGGGTTTACGAGACCGACACAGGTTTTGCGGGAGATAGGACCGAATAGTGACCTCAGCCGCGTGATCGCCGGCGCAACTCGGCCACATACCAGCCGGTGATCTCGCGCCGCTCGGCGGACCCCACCGAGGCGGCGTCGTGGACGGCACGGTCCAGGAGGTCGTCGGCGCGGCTGCCGAGATGGGCCCGCACCTGGTCGACGGCGAGCTGGGCGAGCGCGTAGTCGGTGAGGGTCTCGAGCCGGACGGGCAGGGCGTCAGGGGCGCCGTGCGCGGCCAGGTAGTCCGCGACCAGGCCCCGGTTGCGGGACGCGGTCGCCGCGTCGACCCGTGCCGCGACGGACTCGGCCAGACCCTCCACCGCCCACTCCAGTGAGGCACCGCCGGCCACGCACGCCGAGTCGGTGGCGACGTGGACGGCCTCGTGCACGAGCGTGCTGTCCAGCCACCCGGCGTCCAGCCCGCGTGCCTCCGGACTGACCACGATCCGCGGGGTGCCGCCCTCGCAGGTCGTGACGGCTGACGCGCTGGACGCCTCCGAACCCGTCAGCAGCCGGAAGTCGGCAGGACTACGCGGTACCTCTACGACGAGCCCGCGCGGCCAGCCCTCAGCACCGGGGACGCCCGCCGCCACGACCGCGATCACGGCGTGGTCCAGCCGGGTCGTCCACACCGACCGGGCGGCCTGGTCGATGCCCGCCGACAGCAGCGTCCCTGACCCGGTGCCGGTGAGGTCGGCGGCCTCCAGCGCCCACAGCGGCGTGCCCTGCCTCCGCGACACCGCCGAAACCCGGTCGCCGTCCAGCTGATAGGTGATTGTCTGGCTCGCCGTCCTGCGGTCGCCGGGGAACATCGTGGCGACCGTGAGCTGCGCGTCGCCCTGGGTGAGGCGACCATCGCCGTGGCTGAGCGCGGTGTACCAGGAGGTGCCCCGTTCCCGGCCATCGGTGCCGGCGGGGAACGCGGCGAGGAAGCCGTCGAGCGAGCGTTCGGCCAGCGCCGCGTCCAGGCGGGTGGCGAGGTCAGCGGACGGCGTGCCGGCGCCAGGCGCCGAGCAACCCGCCAGCAGGACTGCGGCGAGGAGGAGGGCTGCGGCCCTCAGCCGACGATCCGGCGAGCGCCGGCCCACGGTGCGGGGTAGGACGCCAGCGTCTGGATCACCAGGTCGGCGCCCGGGTTGCGGGCGTGCACGATCTTGCCGTTGCCGATGTACATACCCACGTGGTGGATCGGGTGGTACCAGAAGATCAGGTCACCGGGCTTGAGTTCGCTGCGCGACACCGGGCGGCCGAGGTGCGACTGGGCGGTCGAGGAGTGCGGCAGGCTGATCCCGACTGCCCGGTAGGACGCAAGCATCAGACCCGAGCAGTCGAAGGCGTTCGGCCCCGAGGCTCCCCACACGTACTGGCTGTTCGGCACCTTGGACACCGCGTACTTGATCGCGCCGAGCACCTTGGCGTTCGCGGTCGCTCCGTCGAGGTCGTTGAGGCTCCAGCTGGTGCTGCCGCCCTCGGCCCGATTGAGCTCCTCCTGCTGCTGGGTGGTGAGCGAGAGGACCAGGGCCTGGGTCTGGTCGACCTTGTCCTGGAGATCCTTCTTCATGGCGGCGAGCTGCTGTTCCTGGTCGGCCAGCGCGGCGGACTCGGCGGTCTGGCTGCGCTGCATGTCGGTCAGGTTGGCCTGCTCGGACTGGTGCTCGGCGAGGATCGCGTTCATGTCCTGATCGACCTTGTCCGCGGTCGAGAGCCGGTCGAGCATGGTGCTCGGGTCACCACTGGTGAAGATCTGGACGGTGGGGTCGACCTCGCGGTTGCGGAACTGGATCAGCGCGATCGCACGCACCTGATCGGCGAGGGCGTCCACCTTCGCCTGCTGGGTCGCGATGTCGGCTTCGAGCACGGACAGTCGCTGCTTGCTCTCGCTGAGCAACTGGGCGGCCTGGTCGTACTGCTCGCCGAGTGCACTGGCCTGCTCCTCCAGCGCCTGCACCTTCGCCTTGGCGTCGGCCAGCTTGGCCGCGGTGGTGGAGGTCGGTGACGGCGACGGGGAGGGGGACGGGGGGGTCGCGTCCGCGGGGGTGGCGACCTGGCCTCCGAAGAGCACGAAGGTTGCCGCGAGGACGGCAACCGCGTTGCGCGCGCTCTGTCGAGCCCCCATGTGCCACCCTCCCGCTGAAGCAAAACTGAGAAAATCCTAAGGGAGGGGGCTCGGGATGGCAACTCGGGTCCACCAAATGGGTGACCGGCCTCCTCGGGGGCGCCGCCGGAATGCCCACCAGATCGACCGCTGCCGGGCTCCGGAGAAGCCTCGCGGGACGCCGCGTCCGGCAAGGGAGGATCAGCCGGTCACCGACACGTCCGCACCCTCCGAACGGACCAGCCGCAACGGAGGCAACAGGCCCGAGTCGGCCATCGCGCGGAGCGCTGCCTGCTCGTCGTCGTCGAGCACGAGCGCATCCGGCAGTGGCCCGAGCAGCACCGACACCACACAGTCGGCGCAGGCGGGGCCCCGCGCCCGGCAGGTGCCGCAATCGACATGAAGTACGTCCATGTCCCCCATGGTGACGTCCGCCTCTGACAGTCCCCGTGCGGCTCCCCTGACCGATGTGGGCACAACCGCTGAGCCGCCCCTCGGGGCCGGGCCTCGCTAGCCTTGCGCAGGTGTCCCGGCGGATCCTGGCTCCCCTGACGGTCCTGGCAGCCCTGATGGTGCTGGCCGGCTGCACGCCCGCGCCACCGCAGCCCGCGCCGGCCTGGCAGCAGGTGACCCTGCCCGAGGGCGTGCGTCCGGCGTCGCTGGCCGCGACGGACTCGACCGTGCTGGTCGGCGGGGTGACCCCCGCGGACCCGGCGCCGCGGTTGCTCCGGCTGACGGCCGGCGCCGTGACCGGAGCGGTGGAGCAGGTGACGACCGACCCCTACGCGCAGGTGGCCGACCTGATCAGCGTGACCGCCGCCGGCGACGCGGTCTACGCCATCGGGAAGGCGATCGGCGGCGCCCACTCGAACCCGCGCCTCACCGTCTGGGACGGGTCGCTGGCCGCGAACCGGCTGACCAGCCACCCCCAGGAGTTCTTCACCTTCGGCGGCCACGACGCAGGTCCCCTGCTCGGCACGGTTGTCATCGCGGGCGAACCGGTGATCTTCGGCAGCCGCACCACGGGTACCGGGCCGCGGGGGGTGCTCTGGACGCGAACCGGCACCACCTGGGCCCAGCAGGATCGGGTCGTGGCGGCCCTCGCCTCCGCACCCGACCGCGAACTCGGCTTCGGCGCTCTCTCTGGACTCGGCTCCCACCTGGTCGTCGCGGGCGACGAGCTCGGCCTGAGCGGAGGAATCCTGCAGTCCCCCGCCGCGTTCACCGGCACCGTCGACGGCCCCTGGCAGACCGCACGGCTGCCCGTCCCCGACAACCTGCCGGCGGTCGCCGGCCAGCTGTCCCGTGCGACCGGCGTGGCCTGCCCCGATTCGGGTGAGACCTGCTGGTTCGCGGGCTGGGTGCGCGGCCACGCGCTGGCCTGGCCGGTCACGATCGCAGCGGACGGCAGCCTGCGCGCCGGCACCCCGTCCGTGCTGGCGGGCGAGCCGGACACCGGCACCGACCCGGTCGCACTCGTCGCCCTGCTCGGCGGCCACCCTGCCGTCCTCTCCAACGCGTCCGCCCGGTCCCTGCAACTCGGCTGCCCCGACGGCTGGCACGCGCTGCCCGCCCCGCCGGGGGTCGCCACCGCGATGACGGCGGCGCCGGACGCCCTGTACGCGGTGGCGGGGACCAGCCTGTGGCGACTTCCCGCCCCGAGCTGCTGACCCTGCCGCGGCGATGGCGCCGGAGCCGCGCCGCCCCACAGCGCCGGGTAGCGCCCTCGGCGGGAGTGGCCTAGCGCAACGGGTGCGGTCGCCGCGCGTCGGTCCGGGAGTGTCAGAGTGCCGGTCTAGCGTCCGTGGTGTGACCAGTACCGCCGTCATCCAGCCGAGCTTCGCCGATCTCGGCCGGCCGCTCTCGCAGGTCACCTTCTGTGTGGTCGACCTCGAGACCACCGGCAGCACGGGCGACGACACGATCACCGAGTTCGGGGCGGTGAAGGTGCGCGGCGGCGAAGTGCTCGGTGAGTTCCAGACCCTGGTCAATCCGAACACTCACATCCCGGCGCTGGTGGCGGTGCTCACCGGCATCACCGACCAGCTGGTCGCCGACGCCCCCAGGCTGGGCGAAGTGCTGCCGTCCTTCCTCGAATTCGCCGCCGGCTGCGTGCTGGTCGCCCACAACGCCGGCTTCGACACCGGGTTCCTCAAGCGAGCCTGCGCCGCGCACGGGTATCCGTGGCCCAGCCCCGAGGTGCTCGACACCGTGGCGCTCGCCCGCCAGGTGCTGCTGCGCGACGAGGTCCCCAACGTGAAGCTGGGCACGCTTGCGGCGCACTTCCACGCGTCGACCGAGCCCAACCACAGGGCACTGTCCGACGCCCGTGCCACCGTCGACGTGCTGCACGGACTGCTGGAGCGGGTGGGCAACCTCGGCTGCGACAGCCTCGAGGACCTGCTGGAGTTCACCCGGAAGGTCTCCCCGGAGCGGCGGGCGAAGCGGGGACTCGCGAAGGGCGTACCGAACGCGCCGGGGGTCTACCAGTTCGTCGCCGACCTGCTCGGCCCGGACGGACTCCTCCGGCGCCAGGTGCTCTATGTGGGGAAGAGCCGCAACCTGCGCCGCCGCGTGGCCAGCTATTTCACCGCGGCGGAAACCCGTCCCCGGATCGACGAGATGGTCCGGATCGCCACCGGGGTCGAGACGGTCGTGTGCCGGACGCCGCTGGAGGCGGACGTGCTGGAACTGCGGCTGATCGCTGCCCACTCGCCCCGCTACAACCGGCGCTCCAAATACCCTGAGCGGCAGGTGTGGCTGAAGCTCACCCGGGAGCCCTTCCCGAGACTGTCGATCGTCAAGGCGGTCGCCGATGACGAGGCCCTCTACTTCGGCCCGTTCCGGCGCAGGATGGCCGCAGAGCAGGCCATGCTCGCGCTCTACGACGCGTTCCCGATCCGCCAGTGCACGACCCGGCTCTCCCCGCGCCGCGCCACCAGCGCGTGCGCCCTGGCCGGCATGGAGCGCTGCTGCGCGCCGTGCGAGCTGGCCGTCACGCCGGAGCAGTACGCCGAACTCACCGACCGGGTGCGGCACTGCCTGACCAGCGACGTGCGACCACTGGTGCGTGGCGTGGAACCCCGGCTGCGCCGGCTGGTCCACGCCGAGCGGTTCGAGGACGCCGCGGTGCTCGCCGACCGGCTGGAAGGGTTCAGCAGGGCAGCGCTACGCCACCACCGCCTGGCCAGCCTGGCCGGCTGCCCCCAGATCGTCGCCGCGTACCGCACCGACCCCGGATGGGAGATCCACGTGATCCGGTACGGACGCCTCGCCGCTGCGGCGCTCGCCCGCCCGGGGGAGGTGCCGCAGCGGGTCGCGAGGGATGCGGTGGCCGTGGCCGAGTGGGTGGCGCAGCCGCCGGGCCCGGCGCCCGCTGCGATCATCGAGGAGACCGAGCGGATCGCCGACTGGCTGGAGCGACCCGGCGTCCGGCTGATCGAGCTGGAGGGCGAGTGGAGCTGGCCGCTGCGGATCGGACCGGCGGCGTCGGTGCAGATTAGGATCGGCGCATGATCACCGCGATTGTGTTCGTCCAGGCCGACGTTGCCCGCATCCCCGAGGTCGCCCAGGCGATCGCCGACCTGGACGGGGTCTCAGAGGTCTACTCGGTGACCGGCACGGTCGACCTGATCGCGATGGTTCGCGTCCGCAGCATCGACGAGGTGGCCACCACCGTGGCCGACCAGGTGAACAAGGTGCCGGGTGTGGAGGGCACGGAGACGCACATCGCGTTCCGCGCCTACTCCACCCACGACCTCGAGGCCGCGTTCTCCATCGGCGACTGACCACGCACAGCTCTCCGGGAGCCTGCGACAGCCGGCCAGGGGGAACCCGGGTCCCTGATGGCAGGGAACCGGGTCCCGAAGGATCAGTCGGTGATCTCGACCGACTCGATCACGACCGGGTCGACCGGACGGTCCATGCGGCCGGTGCGAACGCCGGCGATCTCGTCGACGACCTTCTTCGACGCCTCGTCGGCGACCTCTCCGAAGATCGTGTGCTTGCGGTTCAGCCACGGGGTGGCGTCCACCGTGACGAAGAACTGGGAACCGTTCGTGCCGGGGCCTGCGTTGGCCATCGCCAGCAGGTAGGGCTTGCTGAACACCAGATCGGGGTGGATCTCGTCGGCGAAGGTGTATCCGGGGCCGCCCGTCCCCGTGCCCAGCGGGCAGCCGCCCTGGATCATGAAGCCCGGGATCACGCGGTGGAAGGTGAGCCCGTCGTAGAAGTTGCCGGTGGTGGTGGCACCGGTAGCCGGATCCTTGTACTCCTTGGTTCCGTTCGCGAGGCCGACGAAGTTCGCCACCGTCTTCGGAGCGTGGTCCGCGAACAGGTCGATCACGATGTCGCCGTGGTTGGTGTGCAGGGTTGCCTTGGACATCCAGGTCCTTTCTGGTTACGTGCAGGACTCTGCGCAGGCTATAGCGTCTTCGCGCAGGGACGAGTCTGGAGAGCGTCAGCCCATACTGGCAGATCCCTGTGTTTCGCGGCTTCGCTACGGGTACGGTGGAGCTATTCGAGCATCCTGGAGGCACAGTGAAGACCAAGAAGTTGCTCAACGCGGTTGAGGAAGGTTCCCAGACCGCCGCCGAGTACCTCGCTCCCTATGTCGAGCAGGCCCTGCGCGAGGGCGGGCAACTCGCCGATGAGGCCTACTCGCGGGTTCGGCCAGTGATCAAGGACGCACGTATCCGCGGGGCGCGGCTGGCCTCCGACACCTTCGAGAGGGTGCACCCGGTGCTGGACGACGCGCTGGATCGCGTCTCGCCCGCCGTGGACGCAACGGTCAAGGCCGTGAAGCCGGCGGTGGACGACGTGCTGCAGGCGATCCCGCCGACCGTCGACTACGCCCGCGAGAAGGTGCAGGCCGACTACCTCCCCCGGCTCGCCGAAGCGCTCCGCGATCTGGCCGGGCAGCCGCTCGCCCGGGAGCTCAAGGTCGCCGTGGCGTCCGCCGCCCTGGCGAAGGAGCTCGAGAAGGCCTCCGCGCCGAAGCGCTCCGGCTGGAGGACCTTCGGCAAGATCCTGCTCGCTGGCGCGGTGCTCGGCGGCGTGGCGGTCGCGATCAAGAAGCTGCTCGCCGACCCGTCCACTGGCTGGGAGACCCACACCCCGAAGACCGCCTACGTCGCCGACCCGGTCGCCGATGTCAGTGACGAGGTGAAGAAGAAGGCCGCGACCGTGGCGGAGACGGTCTCCGACACCGTTGCCGAGGCGAAGGACGCGGTCGCCGACGCGGCCAGCGACGCAGCGGAGAAGGCCGAGGCGGTCGCAGGTGACGTCCAGGAGAAGGTCGCGGGCGCAAAGGACGACATCGAGGAGAAGCTCGAGAAGCTGGCCGATGAGGCCGAGGGAGGCGAGGAGTCCCCTTTAGCAGGTAACCCCTACGGCGACGGCTCCTACGTGGGCGACGAACCGCCGGAGGGGTTCACCATCAAGGGCAACGATCGCTCGATGAAGTACCACGTCCCCGGCAGCGCGGCCTACGAGCGCACCATCGCCGAAGTGTGGTTCAACAGCGAGGAGGCCGCACAGGCGGCCGGCTTCGTCCGCGCCCAGCGCTGAACCGAATCGGGTGAACTGAGAAGTCACTGAGAATCCGCGGGCCCGACTCACAACGGGCCCGCGGATTCGACTTTCTCGGGTGTGTTCGACACCGACCAGTACTGGGTGCAGGCCGCACCCTTCCGGGCCCTCGTCGCCCGATTCCTCGATCTCACCGGCCTGCCGTGGCCGCTGATCGCCCGACACGCGGGGGTGCCACCCGCAGTGGTGCACCGCCTGCTCTACGGACGTGACGGACGCGCGCCCGGACGCATCCCCAGCGACTGTGCCCGCCGTCTGCTGGCCGTCGACGAGGCGCAACTGGTCCGCCTGGCCCGGGACCGCTACCGGTGATCGTTCCTGACCGGGACCTCACCACCCGAGACTCCTCGCTAGGCTTCGGCGCGTGCCCACACCGCTGATCGGCTGCCTGCTGGCGGTCGTGCTCGCGGCCGTGGTGGCGTTGCTGACGCCGGTGCTGCTGCGCTGGCTGCCCGTCCCCCCCGACGAGGAGGACGTCGCGCCGTTCAGCGAACTCGACTCCCCCGGGTTCCGTTGGGCCACCTTCGCCACCGGCTCCGCCGCCGGCTGTCTCGCGCTCGGGTTGACGCCGCCGACGTTCTGGGCAGCCTGGGCGCCGTACGTCTCGCTGGGTGCGCTGCTGGCCCTGATCGATCTGCGCACCACCTTCCTGCCGCTGCGACTGAACTACCTGGCGTTCGGGCTGGCTGCGGTCGGTGTCGCACTCGCCGCGTGGCTGGAGGGCAGCTGGAGCCCACTGCTGTGGGCCGCGACGGTTGGCGCCGGCGCAGCGGCGGTGTTCTGGATCGTCTGGCGATTCAGTGGCGGCAGGCTGGGCTACGGCGATGTCCGGCTCGTGGGGCTGATCGGTGTCGCGGCCGGGTCGGGCGGGCTGGTCACGGGTTTCTGGTCGATCCTGCTGGGCACGGTCGTCGGAGCAGTCTGGGCGATCGCGAGCCGCGTGCACCGCGGCGCGAACCACGAGTTCCCCTACGGTCCCTCGCTGATGCTGGGCCCGGTGCTCGCTCTGGTCGTGCAGGCCCTGGTCGCTCGCTGAGGCATGAGCCCTTCGGGGATCCACCCGGCGGTTCCTCCATCCGGCGCACCCTGCGGCTGGTCCCGGAGGAGGTGGCGGGCGTCCCGAAGGGCTCAGGCAGGCTTCGCGGCCTGGGTGGCGGCCACCCAGGCGTCGAGCGTGCTGGCGGCCGCGCCGGAGTCGATGGCGGCGTAGGCCCGCCGCAGCGGCTCGGCGAACTGTGCGGCCAGCGGAGCGGCCAGGTCAGGCCCGGCGAAGGCCAGCTGGGCAGCTGCGGAATTCAGTGCCACGATGTCCCGCACCGCACCGCGCGTGCCGGAGAGCACGTCGCGCACCACACCCGCGTTGAACGCAGGGTCGGCGCCGACGAGGTCGTCGCGGCCGGCCGGCACCACCCCGAGCTCGGTCGGGTCGAGCCGGGTCTGGACGACCTGTCCGTCCCGGATCAGCCAGACGTCGGACGCGGTGGTCGTGGTCAGCTCGTCCAGCCCGTCGTCGCCGTGGAAGACGAGTCCGCGATGCCCGCGTCCCGCGATCACCCCGGCCACCAGCGGCGCCATCCGGGCGTCCGCCACGCCCACCGCCTGGGCGGAGGGGCGGGCCGGGTTCGCCATCGGGCCGAGGAAGTTGAAGGTGGTGGGCACGCCCAGCTCCTTGCGGGCCGTGGCGGCGAAGCGGAGCGAGGGGTGGTACATCGCGGCGAAGAGGAACACGATGCCGGCTCTGGCCAGCACCTCCGGCTGCGCGTCCGGCGGCACGTCGATCACGACGCCGAGGGCCTCCAGGCAGTCCGCGGTACCGCACGCGCTGGACGCGGCTCGGTTGCCGTGCTTGACCACGGGGACGCCGCAGGCGGCCGTCACGATCGCCGCCATCGTCGATACGTTCACGGTGTTGGCCCGGTCGCCACCGGAGCCGACCACGTCGACCGCCTCGGACGGCAGCGTGACCGGGGTCGCGCGCTCGAGCATCGCCGCCGACAGCCCGGTCAGCTCCGCGACCGTCTCGCCCTTCGCCCGCAGCGCGACCGCGAACCCGGCGACCTGCACGGGGGTGGCGTCCCCGGCCAGGATCTGGTCCATCGCCCAGGCTGCGGCGTCCGGAGCGAGGTCGTTGCCGCGGACGAGGTCGGACAGCACGCCCGCCCAGGTGAACCTCACGCGGTGGCCTCCTGGGACAACCGCGCGCGCAGGAGATCGGCGGCGGCGGCCGGGAGTCGGACGGGGTCGACCGGATAGGGCGTGATCGCGTCCGCCTCGGACCAGGTGGCCAGCCACGCGTCCGCGACTCGCGCCACCAGCAGGAGCACCGGCGGGCAGTCGGTGATCTCGTTCTTCAGCTGGTGACACAGCCCCATCCCGCCGGAGGGCGTCGCCTCGCCGTCCAGGATGACCAGGTCGATGCCGCCGGCGTCCATGGTCTGCAGCACGACCGGCTGCGTGGCCACCTCGAACACGTCCAGTTCAGGAAGATCGGCCGCCACCTTCTTGCCGAGGGCGAGCCGCACCTGCTCCCTGGTGACCCGGTCGTCGGAGTAGAGCAACACCCGCGCTGTCGTCTTCATCTGGCCTTCCTCGTCCGGGCGTCCGCTGCCCCGCGCGCGCCTGTGGCGCCATCGTAACGGTTCCCACTCGGTGCGCCGCCCGCCGCTCGTCCCTCGCCACGATCCGGTCGGACCGGCTGCGGAACCGGGCCCGGGGAAATGGGCGGCGTCCGGCGAACCCTTCTCGTCGCGGAAGTCAAGACGTGAGCATTCCCGCGTGACCCAGTGGTGCCCACAAAGGCGACCGTTCGACATAATGACGCAATGGCCCACACCACGCCGCTGAGTGCTTCCGCCAGCCTCCCGCCCGGCGCGCTCCATCCGGTTGCGCCCAGCCGGCTGCGGGGCCTTCGCGGCCGCCCCGACACCCTCGCCGTCGGCGTGATCATCTGGCTCGCCAGCGAACTGATGTTCTTCGCGGCGTTGTTCGCCGCGTACTTCTCCTTGCGCGAGGTGACCAACGCCGCAGCGGCCCAGACCGGCACCACCCCGATGTGGGAGTGGGGATCAAGTCACCTACTCAACGACTGGTTCGGGATCAGTTTCCCGTGGTTCGCCACGATCAACACCACCATCCTGCTGCTGTCGTCGGTGACCTGCCAGCTCGGCGTGCACGCCGCAGAGAAGGGCCAGGTGGGTCGCTCCGGGCCGCTGCTGCGAGTCGGTGGCTGGGGGCTGCGCGAGTGGTACACGCTCACCTTCGTGATGGGCGCCATCTTCATCGGCGGCCAGGCGTTCGAGTACGCGAACCTGGTCAGTGAGGGTTTCGTGATCTCGGTGAACGCCTACACATCGGCGTTTTTCCTGGCCACCGGGTTCCACGGGCTCCATGTGATCGGTGGCCTGGTGGCATTTCTGCTGATGTTGGGGCGCACCTACGTCTCCCGCCGCTTCACCCACGAGCAAGCCGTGCACGCCATTGTCACTTCCTACTACTGGCATTTCGTGGACGCGATCTGGGTCGTGCTCTTCGGGGTGCTGTACCTGGTGCGCTGAAGACCCGAGGAGAACACCTGATGACTTCACCGGCCTCCGCTCCCCGACCCCGGCAGTCCCTGCGCCGCCATCGGGCCGCCCGGCCCGTCCTGCTCGCGCTGAGCCTCTTCCTGGTCGGAGCGGTGTACGCCGCGGTCGCACCGGCGACCACCTCCTCTGCGGACGGTGCGGCCGACGCCCAGCTCATCGCGCAGGGGAAGGACCTGTTCGCGGTGAACTGCGCGTCCTGTCACGGCCTGAACGCCGAGGGGCTCGCCCAGCAGGGTGCCCCGGCCCTGACCAATGTCGGGGCGGCAGCCGTCGACTTCCAGGTGCGTACGGGTCGCATGCCGATGGGCAACCCGTACGCCCAGGCCCAGGGCAAGCAGAACACGTTCACCGACGACGAGATCAACGCGCTGGCCACCTACGTCGGCAGCCTCGGCTCCGGCCCGAAGGTGCCCGGCGAGGACCAGTACAGCCCGGACGGCCTGTCCGCGGAGGACGTGGCCCGCGGCGGTGACCTGTTCCGCACCAACTGCTCGGCCTGCCACAACTTCAAGGGCGCCGGCGGCGCGCTGCCGAACGGGTTCGTCGCCCCGAGCATCGAGAAGACGGACCCGGCCCAGATCTGGGAGGCCATGCGCACCGGACCCGGGCAGATGCCCGTCTTCGCTTCCGGCGCCATCCCCGACGAGGACGTGAGGAAGGTCATCGCCTACGTGCAGCAGGTCAACGCCACCCCGTCCGCCGGGCTCACCCTCGGTGGAATCGGACCGGTCGCAGAGGGCTTCTGGGCCTGGGTGGTGGGCATCGGGTCGCTGGTGCTCGCCGCGGTCTGGATCGCGACCAGGGGGGCGCGGGCATGAGCACCGACATCGAACAGGCGCACCCGGAGCACGGGGAGCTGACCCCGGACTCCCCGGTTCCCGACCCGGGGATCGAAGAGCACGTCCCGCGGTTCACCGACGTCGACCAGGCGGCCGCCGATCGCGCCTACCGGCAGATCGTCGGCATGCTGGCGCTCGTCCCTGTCCTGGTGATCGGGTTCCTCGTGGTCTACTTCGCCGTGCCGCGCGACGCCGAACTGATGCTCTTCGGGGCCAACCTCAAGATGCAGAACACCTTGCTCGGCCTGACCGCAGGGCTTGCCGCCCTCCTGATCGGTGTCTCGGCCATCCAGTGGGCGCGGGTGCTGATGAGCGACGAGGAGATCGTCGGCGAGCGGCACGGAGCAGCCTCCCCGCCGGAGGCGCGTGAGCGTGTGCTCGCCGACCTTGAGACCGGCATCGAGGGCTCCGGCATCCGGCGCCGCCGACTGATCGGTTCCGGCATGGCCGGGGCACTGGGCCTGATGGTGCTGCCCGCAGTGGTGAGCCTTGCCGACATGGGGCCGTGGCCGACGCCCGCGGTGCGCGCACAGACGATCGAGAAGACGATCTGGGCCGAGGGCGTCCACCTCGTCAACGACGTGACCTACCGCCGGCTGAAGGCGGACGAGATCGAGGTCGGCCAACTCGTCAACGCCGAGCCGGAGACGCTGCAGGACCTCGAGGGGACGGCCTACCAGCAGGCCAAGGCCAAGGCTGCGATCATCATCGTGAGGATGGATCCGAACTCGATCCGGATCCCCGAGTCGCGCCAGGACTGGCAGGTGAACGGCATCCTGTGCTACTCGAAGATCTGCACCCACGTCGGCTGCCCGATCAGCCTGTGGGAGCAGCAGACCCACCACCTGCTCTGTCCCTGCCACCAGTCCACCTTCGACCTGGGCAACTCCGGCGTCGTGGTGTTCGGCCCGGCCGCGCGGGCGCTGCCCCAGCTCCCGATCACGACGGACGCGGACGGGTACCTCGTCGCCCGCAGCGACTTCACCGTCCCGGTGGGACCGAGCTTCTTCGAACGCGACTCGTCCAAGGACTTCGTGGAGGGTGAACGCTGATGGCCAAGCCAGCTCAGATCAATCCCTCCTCCCCCGCGATGGAGGTGCGCACCCCGCCGAAGGAGGAGGGCCCCAGCAAGCTGGCCGCCCCCGCGAAGTGGGTGGACGACCGGATCGGCCTGGCCAAGCTTCTCGGCAACATCCGCAAGATCTTCCCCGACCACTGGTCGTTCCTGCTCGGCGAAATCGCGCTGTACTCGTTCGTGATCCTGCTGATCACCGGCATCTTCCTGACCATCTGGTTCAAGCCGTCGATGACCGAGGTCGAGTACGCGGGCACCTACCAGTTGATGCACGGCGTTCCGATGTCGGAGGCGTTCGCGTCCACGCTGAGCCTGAGCTTCGACATCCGGGGCGGCCTGCTGGTGCGCCAGATCCACCACTGGGCTGCGATGCTGTTCGTGGCCGCGATGACCGCCCACATGCTGCGGGTGTTCTTCACCGGGGCGTTCCGCAAGCCACGCGAGCTGAACTGGCTGATCGGCGTCGGCCTGCTCTCGATCGGCCTGATCGAGGGCTTCGCCGGCTACTCGCTTCCGGACGACCTGCTCTCGGGCACGGGTCTGCGGTTCGTGGACGGGCTGGTCCGCTCGATCCCGCTGATCGGCACCTGGGCGGAGTTCTTCGTCTTCGGTGGCGAGTTCCCCGGTGACCTGATCATCCCGCGCCTGTACATGGTGCACATCCTGCTGGTGCCCGGCCTGCTGCTCGGCCTGATCAGCGCCCACATGGCACTGCTGATCTACCACAAGCACACCCAGTGGCCCGGGCCGGGACGCACCCAGCGCAACATTCAGGGCTACCCGTTCTTCCCGATCTACGTGGCGAAGGCCGGCGGCTTCTTCTTCATCGTGTTCGCTGTGACGATCCTGATGGGCGCCTTCATGCAGATCAACCCGGTGTGGATCTTCGGGCCGTACAACCCCGCGCAGGTCACCGCCGGTTCGCAGCCGGACTGGTACATGGGCTTCGTCGAGGGCGCGATCCGAATCACCCCGAACTGGGAGTGGCATCTGTGGGGCACCACCTGGTCGTGGAACATCTTCCTGCCGGGCGTCGGCCTGATGGGCCTGCTGTTCACCAGCCTGGCCCTGTATCCGTTCATCGAGGCGTGGATCACCGGCGACACCAGCGAGCACCACCTGCTGGACCGGCCGCGCAACGCACCCGTCCGCACCGGTCTCGGCGTGGCGGGGATGGCCGCATACGGCATGTTCTGGCTGTCCGGCGGCAACGACATCCTGGCCACCCAGTTCCACGTGTCGCTCAACGCCGTCACCTACTTCATGCGGGTGGCGGTGTTCGTGGTGCCGGTGCTCGCGTTCATGGTGACCAAGCGGATCTGCCTCTCGCTGCAGCGCGCTGACCGGGAGCGCGTCCTGCACGGCTCGGAGTCCGGCGTGATCGTCCGCAGCCCGGACGGCGGCTACAGCGAGGCGCACCAGCCGCTGTCCCAGGGCGAGGCCTACACGCTGACCCGGCACCCACAGCCGGCGCCGCTGGTGCCGAACGGGAAGAAGGTGGGCCGGCTGCGGCAACGGCTGTCCCACTGGTACGCCGCCGGGCAGGTACCGAAGCCGACCGCGGCTCAGATCGCGGACGCCGCGCACCACGGCGCGGTGGAGGACGGCCACGACGCCGCGGAGATCGAGAGCGGCGACAGCGGGGATACACCCTGAGCCCGCACGTCGAGGTGGCACGGACGGGCTACGCCCTGCCCAGCCCGGATGAGGTCGAGCAGCTGTACGCGCTGGCGTCGTCGCGTCCGCCGTTGTCCGGGGACGCGGACGTGGCTGCGACCTACGCTGCTCTCTACGACCTCGCCCTCGACCGCGCGGACCTGGCCGCCGTCACCGCGCGCGAGGTGGGCGAACTGATCGGCGTCTGCTGCGGGCACCGATGGAGCTGGGCCGAGCAGACCGATGAGTGGTCCCAGGACCTGGCCGAGCGCCTGGGTGAGGACGCGGCCCAGCTCGAGGGGTCGTTCGCCGTGCAACTGCTCGCCGTGCACCCGTCCTTCGGTAGGCAGGGCCTCGGGTTCGAACTGCTCAAGCGGCTGATGATCGCCTCCGCCGCGTCCGTGCACTGGCTGCTCACCCCGGACGCGGACACGTCGGCACGACGGCTGTTCCGGCGGATGGGGTACCGTCCCCTCGCCGTGGGCCCGGAGGCCCCGAACGGCGAGCCGGGGGTCGTCCTCGTCCACGGCTGACCATGGCCGCGCCCGGTACCCTTGTCGGGTGCGTTTCCTCACTGGCAAGCCCGAGTACGACCTGACCTACGACGACGTCTTCATGGCGCCCCGCCGCTCATCGGTCACGTCGCGCCTCGACGTGGACCTGACCAGCACCGACGGCCTGGACCTCCCGCTGCCGCTCGTGGTCGCGAACATGACCGCGATCGCGGGCCGCAGGATGGCCGAGACGGTGGCGCGCCGCGGCGGCATCACGATCATCCCGCAGGACCTCCCCGCCGACATCGTCGGCGCCACGATCGGACGCGTGAAGGCCGCGCACACCGTGTTCGACACTGCGCTCACGATCGGGCCGCACGCCACCATCGGCGAGGTGCTGATGCTGCTGCCGAAGCGCGCCCACGGCCTGGTCGTCGTGGTGGACCAGGACGGCGCTCCGCTCGGCACGATCTCGGAGGCGGAGGCCGAGGGCCTGGACCGGTTCGCGCAGGCGCACGAGGCGATGACCACGGACCTCACGATCATGAGCCCGGACGCCACCCCGACCGAGGTGTTCGACGAGCTCTCCACCCGTCGCCACAAGGCTGCGCTGGCGGTCGCCGACGGTCGGCTGGTCGGCGTGATGACGATCAAGGGCGCGCTCCGGGCGGCGCTCTACGCGCCGGCGCTGGACGCGTCCGGGCGGCTGCGGATCGGTGCGGCGGTGGGCATCTCCGGCGACGTGGAGCACCGGGCCCAGACCCTGCTCGATGCGGGCGCGGACGTGCTGGTGATGGACACAGCCCACGGGCACCAGGAACGGATGATCTCTGCCGTGCAGCGGTGCCGCGCGGTCGTGGACGCCTCTGGCCGGAACATCCCGATCGTGGCCGGCAATGTGGTCACCGCGGACGGCACGGCCGACCTGATCGAGGCGGGCGCGGACGTGGTGAAGGTCGGCGTCGGCCCCGGTGCGATGTGCACCACCCGCATGCAGACCGGCGTCGGGCGACCGCAGTTCTCCGCCGTGCTCGAATGCGCCCAGGAGGCCGACGAGTCCGGGAAGAGCATCTGGGCGGACGGTGGCGTCCGGCATCCGCGCGACGTGGCCCTGGCCCTGGCCGCCGGTGCGGGAGCGGTGATGATCGGCTCCTGGTTCGCGGGAACCCACGAGTCGCCCGGCGAGCTGCTGTTCGCCTCCGACGGCAGGCCCTACAAGGAATCGTTCGGCATGGCTTCGGCGCGTGCGGTGCGGGCGCGAACTCGCACCCAGTCGGCGTTCGACCGGGCTCGTGCGGCGCTGTTCGAGGAGGGCATTTCCAGTTCACGGATGTACCTGGACCCGGCCCGTCCCGGGGTGGAGGACCTGCTCGACTTCATCACTTCCGGGGTGCGTTCGTCGTGCACCTACGCTGGCGCGCGCACTCTGGCCGAGTTCGCGTCCCAGGCGATCGTCGGCGTGCAGTCGGCCTCCGGCTACAACGAGGGACGCCCGCTGCACTCCAGCTGGTGAGGCCGGGCTCAGCTCGCGAGGTTGTCCGCGATGATCCGGGCGACCGCGCGGGCGCCGTCCTCTGCCGCGTAGGCCTGCTGGACCTCTTCGGCCGCGGTTCGGATCTTGGGGTCGGTGAGGACGCGGTCAACGGCCGCAAGGAAGTCGGGGCTGCCCGCCTTCTTCGGTGGCAGGCTGACCGCGTTGCCGCGACGCGCGCAGAGCATGACGTGCCAGGTCTGTTCCGGTTGCAGGCCCATGCCCACGAACGGCACGCCGGTGGCGCACGCCGTCTGGACGGTGCCCTGGCCACCGTGGAGTACCGCCGCGTCCACCAGTCCGCCGAGCTTGTGGGCGGGCAGCAGGTCGACCACGTGCACGTTGGCGGGAACGCGGTCGGCGGCGTCGAGGTAGTGCCGGATCGGTGCCACCACGTTCACCGGCAGCGTGCCGAGCTGGCGGGCAGCGGTGAGGGCCAGGTCCCTGCTCGCGGACGAGCCGAGACCCAGGTAGACGAGCGGCTCGGGCGCCTCGGCCAGTTCGGTGACGATCGCCGGGACGGGGTTGTCGATCTGGGCGAAGATGGGCCCGACCCGCTCGAAGTCGGACGGCAGGTCGAAGCCATCGAGTTCCCACGGCATCTCGGTCAGCAGGTTGAAGTCCGCCCTGATCAGCGACCCGACCGTGCGTGAAGGACGCACGCCGTTGGCCCTGGCCACCTTCGCAAACGCCCCCGGGGCCAGCGGGAGCCGGTTGTAGGCGAGCCGCATGGCCGCGCCGGCCAGCCGGTCCGCGACGCGCGCGAGCGCACCCTCGCCCTGGACGATGTACATCCGCCGGGCCTGGGCGACGTGGGGCTGGGTGAGCGCGAACGGGACCGGATAGAACAGCGGCACCCGCTCGGCTCGCGCAGCGATGAACGAGGTCATGTTCGACCCGGTGACCACGGCCTTCGCCGACAGCTCCGCGATGAGTGCCCGCTCGGCCGCGACCCGGGCTGTCACGAGTTCATCGGTGAAGGGGCTCCTCATGGTGCGCCCCTGGTCGAAGTCCATGGCCTGTGTGCGCTGCGCGTCCGTCCACGCCGGTTCGAGGGAGCGGTAGTCGAATCCGGCGTCGCGGACCAGTGAGACGTAGTCGCTCTCGTACCCCATGAACACCGCACGAAGGCCAGCGGGCAGCGCACGCGCCACCTGGATCATCCGGGTGGTCTCGGCGAGGTTGAAGGTGACCGGTGCGAACAGCAGGGTGCTCATCGGGCCTCCCGGAGCATGGCGAACAGCGTGCGCATCGTGGTGCCCGCCGCACCGGCCGTGCGGGGGTCGTCGAAGTGCTCCAGGGCCCACTTGTCGAGTTCGACGAACACCGCCAGCGCGAGCCGCGCGAGCAGGTCGGGCGGGAGATCGCGGCGCACCACCCCCAGGTCCTGCCCGTGCGTGATTGCACGCGCCACCCACGCGCGTGCGCCCTCCAGCACACGGGAGAGCTCCGGGGTCGCCTCCGCCGGACCCGCGTCGTAGAGCACGCGGGCGACCGTCGCCAGTTCGGGCGCCCCGTCGAGGGCGCGGCCCAGATCCTCGACCATCCCCTCGACCGCCGGCCAGAACTCGGCCCGGGTCAGGCGATCGAGCCCAGGGACGCGAAGGCACTCCCTCACGGTCCGCTCCAGGTGCGCGACCAGGTCGGCGTAGAGCGCGCGCTTGTCCTCGAAGTAGTGGTAGAAGGAGCTCTTCGCGATCCCGGCGCCGTCGATGATGCGGTTCAGGGACGCGCGTTCGTACCCGTGGGTGACGAATTCCTCCGCAGCCGCGGCACGGAGGCGTTGCCTCCGCCGGGCGTCGAGCGGCTGGGCGGTACGGGGCATGTGGGGTCTCCTTATTTCTGTACCGCAAAAGTACACGAACGTGTGCCCCGGCACCAGGTCGACCGGCGTTCGACGAGCGGCGCGGGCGTCCGGGCGGAGCCGTCCGCCCGGTCCCTGATCGACTCGACCTCGGCGGCCCCCTGCAATCCACGGCACCGAACTACACTCTGCTGAGGAGGTTCGAGCCATGGCAGCGGGTGTGGGGCGGTCGTCGGAGAAATCCGTCCGCGCCCGACGCCGCCACGTGGTCGAGCTCGTGACGACGGCCGGAGCGATCAGCGTCGAGGACATCGCCAGGGAGACCGGCGTGTCCAGCGTGACCATCTACCGCGACCTCTGGGCCCTGGAGAAGTCCGGGCAGGTGACCCGTTCCCAACGCGGTCTGGTCTCGCCCTCACCTCCTCGCCCGAACACCCACGCGAGGACCAGGCCGGATCCGAAGGAGTACGCACGCGACAAGGCCGCGATCGCCAATGCCGTGGTCCAGCGGATCGCCCCTGGCAGCACGGTGTTCATGGACTGCTCCAGCGCGGCTCTCGAGATCTCCCGCGCCCTGCCCGACGAGGAACTCACGGTGATCACCGACTCGCTCCAGGTGGCAGCAGAGCTGAAGCGGGCCCCGAAGATTCGGCTGCTGATGACCGGCGGGGAGTACCAGGCCGCGAGCGACTCGCTGGCAGGGAAGGCTGCGATCGACATGGTTGCGGCGCTGCAGGCCGATTACTGCCTGATCGGGGTCGCCGGGATCAACCCGAGCGGGTGCTTCCACCCGCTGGAGGCTGTGGCCCAGGTCAAGCAGGCCATGATCGCCTCCTCGAGTACGCCGGTGCTCCTGGTCGACCACACTGATTGGGCCGTCACCGCGCTGCACCGGTTCGGCTCCCTTTCGGACTTCTCCGAGGCGGTCGTCGACCCCCACACCAGCCCTGAACACCTGGCGGTACTCAGGGACGCAGGCGTGCTGGTCACGGTCGCCGAGCACCCGGTCTGCCCGCACTGTGCACGCATCTCCGCAGGGCTCGCCGCGGACGGTGAGTGGCGTGTGGTCCATGAAGCCGACGGGCACCCGCGGCGCGAGCTCGTCCGGACCAAGGGCGATGAGCTCACGATGCGTGGCGGCAGCACGTGCCCACACTGCAGTGCGATGGTCCTCGGCCACGGGGCAGGCTGAGTCGGTATCTGAAGCCGTCGACTTCACAAACGTTCACTGAACTTCACTACTGCTGCACGAACCGCCAGCACGACAATCCTTGCATCCAATTCTTCACTATTAGTGTAAATTTCAGCTTCAGTTGCGGGCCACGCATCGTCGCGCGGCCTTGCCTGAGGGGAAGGCCTCGCTCGGCGATCCGCCCGGGAGGACTCCGAGCCGGCACCCCTCCGGCACCTGCTCGCGAAGCCGGCGCAACGTTCACCTGTGAAGGAAGAGGACCATGGAGTTCCTGTTCATGCTCATCGCGTCGCTCGGCGGTGGCCTCATCGGCGCTGTGTTGGGTGCCAACTTCGCTTTCGCGATGGTTGGCTTCGTCCTGCTCGCCGGAGTCGGCGCGGCGGTCGCCGGAGACCCGAACATGAGCACGATGCTGTTCAACTACGTCGCCTTCGGCCCGTTCCTCGGCCCGCACGTCGCCTTCGGCGGCGGTGTCGCCGCTGCGGCCTACGCTGCCAAGAAGGGCTACCTGGGGACCGGCCGTGATGTCGGCACACCTCTGGCAAGGCTGGGCAAGGTCGACGTCATGCTGGTCGGGGCCCTGTTCGGCGCCCTCGGCTACGCCATCCAGCAAGCCGTCAGCTTCGTGCCCTGGTTCGGCAGTCACACCGACTCCGTGGCACTGGCGGTCGTGTTGTCCGGCGTCGTGGCCCGGCTCGCATTCGGTAACCCGTCCCTGCTCAACGCGAAGAAGCCCGGCTCCGGCGGACTGCTCGCCGTCGATGACGACAACTGCTGGGTTCGCTACCAGGAGAAGCCGAGCCAGTTCCTCGTCCTGGGCAGCCTCGCCGGTCTGTTCGCCGCGGGAGTCTCGGTCATGCTGGCGACCCACCTGCCCTCCATCGGAGGCTCGGCGAACACCCTCGCCTTCGGCGTCTCCGCGATCACAATCGCCTTCCTGAACATGGGCGGGACGACTCCGGTCACCCACCACATGACGAACATCGGCGGTCTCGCCGCGGTCGCGTTCTACCCGCTGGTCGCCGGCGCTCCGACCATCATCGAGGCCGGCTGGAACCCCGGCGCGGCGGTGGGCGCGATCCTGATCGGCGCGGTGTTCGGTGCCGTCTCCGGAGCTCTGGGCGAGCTGTTCCAGCGGCTCTTCCTCTCCCGGGGCAACACCCACATCGACCCGCCGGCCTTCGCCATCTGGGTCGGCAACACCCTGGTCGCCGTCTGCCTGCTGGTGGCGGGCGCAGCCGCCTGATCGGTGCGAGCAGCGACGTCCCGGCGCCATGTGGAGCATGGCGCCGGGACGCGAGCCGGATCGGCCTGAGCACACGCTCGCTCACTGCAACCCGACGATTCGACCGGCGATGCGGATCGCCCCGAACCGGCCCGCGCATGGCCGACCCGGTCGGGGAGGAGACAGCACAACCAGTGTTTCTCCGGCCGGGTCGGTGCACGACCGCCGGTCAGGTACCCGACGACCGAGAACCGCAGCCTTGCGTCCCACACCTGCAGGTCATCGGGTCAGCCCCACCGGGCAGTGCGCGTGCGCAAGCACTCCGCGGGCGAGACCACGCAGGTGCTCGGGATGCACCCCGAGGATGAGCAGGTCGACCGACCCGCTCAGGGAGATCAGCTCGTCGATCGGGGTACCGACCAACACCTCGAGATCAATCGCTGTGTCCGGGTGCTGCGCGCGCAGCGGGGCCAGCTGCTTCTCCAGTTCCGCGGTCGCCTCTGCGAGGGTCGAGGGCAGGGTTCCCTCCGCAGGAACGACATGCACGACCCGCAACCGCGCCTTTCGCACGGTCGCCTCGCGCGCCCCCCAGTCCAGCGCGGCGCTGTGCGGCGGCCAGGTGCTGATCGCGACCGCGACCGTTCCCTGCCCGCCGGTCTCCTGCGGAGTGGAACTGCTCGAGATCACGACGACCGGGCAGTGCGCAAGACCCGCGACCGACACGCTGGTGGAGCCCACGAACATGCGCTCCAGACCGCTCATCGAGCGGCGTCCCACCACCAGCAGGTCAGCCTTCGCGCTGAGTTCGGCGAGCACGTCGGCCGCCTGACCCACGAGGACCTCCGACGTCACGCGGGAGGAGGGCAGCCCGAGCCCGGTCGCTGCGCCGACCGCTTCGGCCGTGATGGCCTGGCCCGCCTTCTGCAGCGCCTCCGTGGTGACGACCAGCTCCCACATCCCGGTCACCATCGCACCGGGGTCGGCCACATTGACGATCCACTCCTCCGCGCCGGTGACGAGCGCGGCCCGGGTCGCGTAGCGGACCGCGCGCAAGCCGTCTTCTGAACCGTCCACGCCCACGAGGATCCGGCGGACAACGCCGTGTGCAGGTTCGTTGGTGCTCATGCTTCGACCTTCCTCCGCGCCGGCGCAGGAGTCAATGGGCCGCCCGGCGGCGATCAGGTTCGGTGCGGAATCCGCGCGCACCAGGGGACGCGAGCGGTCGCAGCCGACAGCCGACCGACCTCAGCCCTCCGCTGCGGAGGCCCCGGCCAGCGCCAGCAGCGCCTGCGCATAGGCGTCGGCGGGATCGGTCGCGGTGAACGTCGCCCCGGCCGTGCGTCCGGGGATCTGCACCCGCACCTCGTAACCGGCCGGGCCCGGGGCCAGCCCGCGGAACGCCGCACCGAGCAGCTCGCGCAACTGGTGCTCCAGCGGTAGCCACAGCGTCTGGTCGAGCTGGACCGAATCCAGCGCCCACTCGGTGGTGCCGTTGAAGGCGAGCAGGGTGCCACTCGGGTACTCGCGGGCCTCGACAACCATGTCGGCGACGGTGAACACCTCGCCGTCCAGTTCGGAGGAGCGGACAGCGAAACGGTCGCCCGCCTGCGGGCGCCACCGCACCCCTGCGTCGTGGAGCTGCCGGGCGAGGGCCTGCGAGATCATGGCGGCATTATCCGTCTGCCGGCCGTTCGCGTTCGCGTCGGGCCGGATCGGCCGAAGCGGCTCAGATCAGTGCTGGTACTCGTTGCGGTAGTACTGGTAGGTCCAGCCACTGACCGCCCAGATACCGAGCGCGACACCGAGAATGGTGATCCACCAGCCGAACACCGGCCCGAGCGCCATGATCATCACGACGAGAGCGCACCAGAACGGCCAGATGCTGCTGGAAGGGAAGAATCCGACCTCGCCGGCTCCCTCGATGATCTCTCCGTCCTTGCGATCCTCCGGACGCGGGTCGATCTTGCGGGACTGGATCGTGAAGAAGACGGTCAGCATGCCGCAGAAGGCCAGCGCGAGCAGGAACACGACCGTCCCGATCACCTCGTGGCTGGCGAACCAGTAGATCGGCGCCACGACCAGGAAGAACACCGTGATCGCTGCGAAGATCCAGCGCTCGGCCTTCATCGGGTCACCTCCGGGGTGCTGGCGTCCTGGACGGCTTCCTGCGCGGGAGTGTCCGTCTCGGCGTGCGCCGGATGCGCGAGGTCGAAAGCGGGAGAGATCGAGCGGATTCGCGGCACCTGGTCGAAGTTGAACCGGGGCGGCGGGCAACTGGTCGCCCACTCAAGGGTTCGGCCCCAGCCCCACGGGTCGTTGGTCTTCACCAGCGGCGCGTTGCGGCTGATCCAGACGTTCCAGATGAACGGCAGCATCGACACGCCGAGCAGGAAGGCGCCGACGGTGGAGACCTGGTTGAGGAACGTGAAGCCCTCACCCGGCAGGTAGTCGGCGATCCGGCGCTGCATGCCCTCGATGCCCAGCCAGTGCTGCACCAGGAAGGTGGTGTGGAAGCCGATGAACAGCAGCCAGAAGTGGAGCTTGCCGAGCCGCTCGTTGAGCATCCGCCCGGTGAGCTTCGGCCACCAGTAGTAGAACCCTCCGAACATCGCGAACACCACTGTGCCGAACAGCACGTAGTGGAAGTGCGCGACCACGAAGTAGGTGTCCGACACCGGGAAGTCCAGCGGCGGGGACGCGAGCATGATGCCGGTCAGGCCACCGAAGAGGAACGTGGTGAGGAAGCCGATCGCCCAGACCAGGGGCGTGTCGAAACTCAGGGCTCCGCCCCACATGGTGCCGATCCAGTTGAAGAACTTCACCCCGGTGGGCACGGCGATCATGAAGGTCATGAACGAGAAGAAGGGCAGGTTCACCGCGCCGGTCACGAACATGTGGTGAGCCCAGACCGAGATCGACAGCGCGCCGATCGACAGCGTCGCAGCCACCAGGCCGATGTAGCCGAACACCGGCTTGCGGCTGAACACCGGCAGGATCTCGGTGATGATGCCGAAGAACGGCAGCGCGATGATGTACACCTCGGGATGCCCGAAGAACCAGAACAGGTGCTGCCACAGGATGGCGCCGTTCGTGGCCGGATCGAGGATGTGCGTCCCGAGCCTCCGGTCGGCCTCCAGCACGAGCAGGCCCGCCGCCAGCACAGGGAAAGAGATCAGGATCATGATCGAGGTGACCAGGATGTTCCAGGTGAAGATCGGCATCCGGAACATCGTCATTCCCGGCGCACGCAGGGTGACGATCGTCGCGGCGAAGTTCACCGCGCCGAGGATCGTGGACAGGCCCATCACATACAGGCCCATGATCCACAGGTCACCCCCCACGCCGGGACTGTTGATCGCGTCGGAGAGCGGCACGTAGGCGAACCAGCCGAAGGACGCCGCACCGCCCGGGGTGAGGAAGCCCGACACCGCGGCGAGCGAGCCGAAAAGGTAGAGCCAGTAGCTGAAGGCGTTCAGGCGCGGGAACGCGACGTCGGGGGCGCCGATCTGCAGCGGCATGATCGCGTTGGCGAACGCAACGAACATGGGCGTGGCGAACATCAACAGCATCAGGGTGCCGTGCATCGTGAAGAACTGGTTGAACGTCTCGTAGTTCATGAACTGCAGCCCCGGGTAGGCGAGCTCGGCCCGGATCGCCAGCGCCAGCAGCCCCGCGAACGCGAAGTAGGCCAGCGAGGTGACGAAGTACATGTTCCCGATCACCTTGTGATCGGTGGTGGTGAGCAGCTTCATCGCCAGCGCGCCCCATCGCCTGCGCTCGACCAGCGGAAGGGCGTCCCGCTCGTCCACGCCGACCCTGGCGACGGTGGTGGTCATTTCTTCTCCCCCTGGACGGCCGGCACGCCGGGCACCGTGTTCGGGTAGGCCGGAGCCGTGATCTCACCGGTCTGGCCGTTGGTCTTCAGCTGGTTGAGGTAGGCGATGTAGTCCTCTTCACTGACCACGTGGACGGTGAACAGCATGGCGGCGTGGTAGGTGCCGCACAGCTCCGCGCACTTGCCGGAGTACACGCCGATCCTGTCCGGGGTCACATCGAAGGAGTTCGCCCGCCCAGGGATCACGTCCAGCTTGTAGTAGAAGGCAGGGATGTAGAAGGAGTGGATCACGTCGGCCGAGGTCAGGTTGAACCGCACCGGCCTGTTCACGGGCAGGTACAGGTCCGGGATCTTGTCGATCGTGCCGACCTGGTGCACGACAGCGCCCACCTGCGGGTTGTCGGCCTCCATGTAGTTGAAGGTCCACGACCACTTCTGGCCGATCACGTTCACCGTGTGCAGTTCCGACTGCTGCTGCGGAGACGCCTTCGCCAGCACGCCGTTCTGGGTCTGGACGGTGTAGAAGAACAACACGCCGATGATCAGGAACGGCACCAGCGTGTAGAGGAGTTCGAGCGGCAGGTTGTACTGCTTCTGCTCTGGCTGCTGGTCCGGGCTCTTCTTCCGGTAGCGGAACATCACCCAGAAGATCAGGCCCCAGACGAAGACGCCGACCGCGAGCGCAGCGATCCAGGCTCCGACCCAGAGGTTGCCGATCAGCGGGGCACGGTCACTGGCTGCCTCCGGCAGCCCGAAGCGGCTCCACTGGGACATCGTCTCTGCGCTGCAGCCGGCGAGCAGGAACACTCCCCCCCCGGCCGCAGCGGCCAGCAGCAGGTTCCTCGGGCGTAGCTGTCGACCCACGTGGCGCCTCTCCCGTCCGATGACCTAAAGCGATGCGCGAAACCCTAGCTTTCGCCCCTGCTCAGTGGAAGGAGTCCCCACAGGCGCAGGAACCCGTGGCGTTCGGGTTGTCGATGGTGAATCCCTGCTGCTCGATGGTGTCCACGAAGTCGATCGTGGCCCCCATCAGGTAGGGGGCGCTCATCCGGTCGGTGACCACCGGGACGCCGTACCAGTCCTTGACCACGTCGCCGTCGAGCTGGCGGTCGTCGAGCTGCAGCTGGTAGCGCAGCCCTGAGCAGCCGCCGGGGGCCACAGAGATGCGCAGCGACAAGCTCTGCACGTCCTCGTTGCTGATCAGGTCCTTCACCTTGGCCGCGGCGACCTCGGTGAGGGTGATGCCATCGGTCACGATCTGCGAATCAACCGTCATATCTCGCTGAATTCCTTCCGGGATTACTGGACACAAGCCTCAACCAGCCCAGTGGACGCGGCATTCCGCCGCTCGCCTCAGTTTACGTGAGGCAGCGGGGCGCCAGATACCCAGCCGGCCGCGAACCGGGCAGCGACGGCCTCGAGGGCCGCCTCGACGGGCACCCCCTCGGGGAGCAGATGGGCAGCCTCGATGCCCAGGGTGCGCAGCTCGCGCCGGGCCAGCCCTGCGCCCCCGGTGACCAGCACGCAGGGGCGCTGGGCCGCTTCGGACCACCGTGCGACCGCCGACACAACCGGCCCTCCGCGGTCGAGGGCGGACAGCTCGGTGCAGCCGGTGAGCACCACGTCGGCGACGCCGAGCGTCCGTTCGAGGCCCGATTCCGAGTGGCAAAACTGCGTACCGGTGACCAACCGCCCACCGGACGCCAGCACGGCGAGCCCGGAGCCGCCGGCCGCGCCGCCGCCCGGGGCCAGCTCAAGGCCGGCGCCGAGGGCGCGGGCGCGCCCGGCAAGGGCTGCGTCCGCGGCGAGCACCTCAGCGATGTCGAGCCGGGCAGCGAACGCCCGGCGGGCCAGGCCGCCGCCGATACCGGTGGCGGGAAGCTCGAGTTCGTCGTCGGCGACGATCCCGACCAGGTCACGCCCCTCAAGCACATCTCCCGCGATCGCCAGCAGCCCAGCACCGCCGTCGTGCGCGGTGATGCCGGTGAGATCGAGCACGATGCGGGCGTCGTCGGGACGGGCCCGCGTCGCCACCCACTCCGCCAGGTCGGCCGTGGAGGCGTCCGGGGCCCAGGCGGGCGCGGCCGGCTGGCGCAGGCCGATCAGCAGGCTCCCGGGCGTGCGCACGAGCCAGCGGTCGGCGTCCGGTGCCCGGGCGACGCCGGACCCGGCCGCGGAGCCCGGCGTGCGCGGCGGCGAAACGAGGGGGACGTCCGCCTCCGCGTCCCACAGTGCGCCGAGCGAGACCGCGAGGTCGAGGCCTCCCTCGGCCAGAGGCACGACGGCGACCTGGGCCCGATCGGCGAGCCCGCGTCCGAGCGCGGCGCCGGCCCGCACGGGGTCAAGGTCACCGATCCGGCCGGTGACCACGGCCACACGGAGCGCACTCATCGCGACGAACCCGGATGGGGCGGCTGCTCGAAGCCGTCGAAGGCCGGTTCGTCCGGCACCTCGTCGGGCTCGGGCGCGGCGTCCGCCAGGTGCCGGCGCACCCGTTCACGCAGGCGGACGGCCTCGTCCCTGAGCCGGTCCTCGCGGGCGGAGAGCACGCTGAACTCGGCATCCAGGACGTGTCGGCGCGCCTCGACCTCCGCATCGGAGAGGACGACCCGTTCGTAGGCGAGGCGACGTCGCGCAGCGGCCACGTCCGCGAGGTCGGCCCTGACCTGGTGGAGTGCGGCCAGCGCGCGCTGGTAGGCGAGCTCGGCTTCGACCTGCCCTCCGGTGTCGGTCACGTCGCCTCCCTTCCTGGCTGCTCGACCGGGTCAGCCGAACCCGCGCCGGTGACCTAGGATGTTGCAGTCATATTCGCACCGATCGAGGATCCGAAGTGGGACTGTTCCGCCCCTATGAGCGGGCCGAGGCCAAGGATGGCCAGCCCGAGTCGACGCCGACGGTCCTCCCGGACCCGCCCCGGCCGGGCAAGAAGGACGCGCCGACCCCGTCCCGACGCGATGCGGAGGCGGCCCGGCGAGAGCGGCTCAACCCGTCGCTGTCCAAGAAGGAAGTGCGGGCCCGCGAGCGCACGGCGAAGGCGAGGCTGCGCGACGAGCAGTTCACCAGGGCAGAGGCAGCGCCGGGCAAGGTGCTCGTCCGGGACTTCGTCGACTCCCACCGCGGCGTCGCGCAGTGGTCGATGCCGGTCCTGATGGTCACGCTCGCGCTCTCCCTGCTGCTCAGCTCGCTGAGCATCACCGCGACCTACCTCGTGACCGCGCTCACCTACGGGGTCTTCCTGCTGATCGCGCTCGACCTCTTCCTGATGTGGCGCAAGTATCGGCGCCTGCACGGGGAGCGGCTGCCGAACGTCCCCACCAAGGGTCTTTTCGCCTACATGCTGAACCGGGCGATCAACCTCCGCCGGCTGCGGATGCCCGCGCCGCGGGTCAAGCCCGGCGACGAGATCTGATGGGCTACTACTGGGCGCCGACGCCGGAGCCGTCCGACGAGGTCCTCGTCGACCTCGGCCTGGACACCGACTTCGACGACCAGGCGCGGGCGGAGGCGTGGCTGACCGCCAGCTATGAGGATCTGCGCGATGCCGGCGTGCACGCGGTGTCGCTGTTCGAGAACGACCGGCTCGTCTACGGGCCGATGAGCCTGGAGGCCTAGGCAACACCTGGAGGAGGACGCGATGGAGCAGCGGAGACTCGGCCGGATCGGCCACCCGACAAGCGTGCTGGTGTACGGGGCCGCGGCCCTGGGTGAGGTCACGCAGGACGTAGCGGACGCGTCCCTGCGACAGGCTCTGGACGCGGGCATCAACCACCTCGATACTGCGGCGTCCTACGGACACGCCGAGCTGGTCATGGGGCCGACGGTGGAGCGGGTGCGGGACCAGGTGTTCCTGGCCACCAAGTCCACCGAGCGGCGCGCCGAAGATGCCTGGCGCGAGCTGAACCGCTCGCTCGAGCTGCTGCGCACCGACCACATCGACCTGTGGCAGGTGCACGCGGTGTGCAGCCTGGCAGAGCTCGAGGAGGTGTTCGCTCCCGGCGGCGCGATCGAGGCGTTCGTACGGGCGAAGGACGAGGGCATCGCGAGCTGGATCGGCATCACGGGACACACCGAGCAGGCACCGGTCGTGCACGCGGAGGCCCTGCGTCGCCACGATTTCGACTCGGTGCTGACGCCGGTGAACTACCACCTGTACACGGCGGACGCCGAGTTTCGGGCGAACTTCGATGTGCTCTACGCCCTGGTCAAGGAGCGGGACGTGGCGCTGCGCACGATCAAGGCGATCGCCCGCAGGCCGTGGGTCGGGGAACACCGGCTGGCGACCTGGTACGAGCCGTTCACCGAGGCCGAGGACATCCGGGCGGCCCTGTCCTGGGTGCTCGGCACCTTCCCCGGCATCGCAGGACTGGCGACCGCGGGCGAGACGACCCTGCTCGGCAAGGCGATCGCCGCAGAGGCCGACCGGCTGGACGTGGCCGCGGCGGCCGCGCACCTGGCCCGGGTCACCGACTACGAGACCATCTTCGTCTAGGTAGGGGACCCTTCGCGGTCAGGCGGGCAGATCCTGCCACGGCACCGGCGTGGTCGTTCCCGTCTCCCAGTCACGGCGGAGCATGCCGTACGCGATCGAAGCCAGCGGCTCGCCGTCCTCCACCGGCCACGCCTCGCGGTAGTGGGCCTCCTTCACCCAACCCGAACGCAGAAAACCGGCTCGCCGAGGACACACGTGAGCTGCGGTGGAACGGGAACGTGTTGCCGGCGAGGAAGGCGACGATCGCCGCTGTGTCGGATTCGGGCTCGAACGCCTCGATGCTGACCTGTCGCACGCGACGCGCTACCTGGCGGAGCCGGGCTTCGACCCAGCAGGACCACCGCCGCGGCGGGCCACGGTGCCCGCCCGCGCGGCCTCGAAACGGTCGAGCAGGATCGGGATGCCGGTGTTGACCCACCACGCCATGTGCACCTGGCCTGCGGACATGCCGCTGCCGGGGTCGAACTCGGCGACGTAGACCGAGACGGGGTCAGCGCGCGCGTTCAGCGGTTGACCGATGATGCGCTCGACGGCTTCGATGACGATCCGGCGCAGTTCGAACCACGACGAGGGCACCGGCGTCCCCGCGAACTCACTGCGCAACGCCTGCCACAGGTACAGGTCGCCCCGCAGCCCGAATTGCACCGGGTGGCGCTCGAAGAGGTCGCCGACCATCGGATCCCCTCGATCATCCATCGCCTGCCTCCTCGACCATCCGGGGTGAACGCCAGCTCGCCGACCCGACCGGCCGGAGCGCCCGCTACCGCGTGAAGAACTCAGGGTTGTCCGGGATCGGACGCGGCCTGCCCTCTGCGTCGATGGCCACGTAGCGGAACACGGCCTCGGCCACGAAATCGTGCTCGGGTTCCCAGAGGTGGACCAGGTCACGGGCCCAGATCTCGATCCGGATGTCCAGCGAGGTTCGGCCCACCCTCAACAGCTCTGCGTAGGCACAGACCGTGTCACCCACGGAGACCGGGCGGTGGAACACCACGCCGTCGACCGTGACCGTCGCGGAGCGTCCCTGAGCGACCTCGCCGGCCATCAGGCCGGCCGCGACGTCCATCTGGGAGAGGATCCAGCCGCCGAAGATGTCTCCCCATGGGTTGGTGTCCCTGGGCATGGCGAGGGTCCTCAGGACGAGAACGCCGGCCGGCGCCCGCCCCTCGGGCTGCCCCTGCCCGGACGGCGTGCTCACGGCACCGGGTGCCCGGCAGCGCGGTACAGCTCGTACCACTCCGGACGGGTCAGCTCGACGTCGGCACCCCTGGCGGCAGCGCTGACCCGCTCCGGCGTGGTGGTGCCGAGCACCACCTGCATCTGCGCCGGGTGCCGGGTGATCCACGCTGTGGCAATCGCCTCAGGCCCCACGTCGTAGGCCGTGGCGAGCCGGTCGATCACGGCGTTGAGCTCCGGGTAGTCCGGGTTGCCGAGGAACACTCCGGTGAAGAACCCCGCCTGGAACGGGGACCACGCCTGCACCGTGAGGTCGTGCAGCCGGCAGTAGTCGAGCACGCCGAGGTCACGGCTGATCGACTGGTCGAGCCCGTTCATGTTCATCGCCATGCCCTGGGTGAGGATCGGTGCGTGCGTGATCGACAGCTGCAGCTGGTTCACCACCAGCGGCTGCTGGACGGACCGCTTCAGCAGCTCGATCTGCGCCGGCGTGTGGTTCGACACCCCGAAGGCCCGCACCTTGCCTGCGGCCTCGAGCTCACTGAACGCCTTCGCCACTTCGTCGGGCTCGACCAGCGCGTCCGGTCGGTGCAGCAGCAGGATGTCGAGGTAGTCGGTGCGCAGCGCCGCGAGCGAGCCGTGCACCGCTTCGACGATGTGCCCGTAGGAGAAGTCGAAGTAGGGCCCTTCGACGACGATGCCCACCTTGGACTGCAACGTGATCCCCGCGCGCTCCGACGGGGTCAGCCGGAGCACCTCGGCGAACCGGGCCTCGCAGCCGTGCACGCCGGAGCCGTAGATGTCGGCGTGGTCGAAGAAGTTGATGCCGGCGGCCAGGGACGCGTCGTACAGGGCGCGCACCTCGGCGTCCGTCTTCTCCTGGATCCGCATGACGCCGGTGACGACGGCGGGGACTGTGATGTCGGTGCCGGGCAGGACGAAGGTCTTCACTCAGCGCAGCCTAGCCTCGATCGTCGCGGCACTCGCCCGCAGCCGCAGGAGCACCTCTTCGACAGGCACCTGCAGTGGTGAGCGCCAGGTGACCGCGACCGCAGCCAGGTTGGACGGCGAGCGCAGGGGCACCGCCACCGACGCGAACCCTTCGGTGACCTCGGAGTCCTCCTCTGCCCAGCCGCGGCGCCGGGTCGCGGCGAGCAGGGTGCGCAGATCGCCCAGCGACCGCGGGCCGGCGTCCGTGCGCCGGACCAGGCTCTCCCGAGAGGGGTAGAGCGCCCGCACCTGCGCCTTCGGCAACCCGGCAAGGATCGCCCGTCCGGTCGCGGTCAGGTGGGCGGGCAGGCGGACGCCGACGTCGGTGACCAGCCGCGCCTTGCCCGCGGCCCGCTCCTCGACGAGGTAGACCACGTCGGCCCCCAGCAGCACCGCCAGGTGCGCGGAGAGGCCCAGCGCGTCGACCAGCCGGGCGATCGGCAGTCGGGCCAGCCGGGTCAGCGGGGCCTGCCTGGTGTAGCCCTGGCCCACCTCCCACGCGGCCACCCCCACCCCCCAGCGCTGGTCGTCGGGGTAGTGCACCACGAACGACTCCGCGGCCATGGCATGCAGCAGGTGGTAGGTCGTCGAACGGGGCAACCCCACCTCCTGGGCGATCCGCGCTGCGGGCACCGGGTTGGTGCGCTGGGACAGGAAGCGCAGCACCTGCAGCGCGGCGGTGGCAGACGGGACCGGACGACTCATGGCCCTAGTCTCGCATCCGAGACAACACCGGATCCGGATCCGTTCGCCAGGGACGATGCGCTGGCTTGAATGAGGGCATGGCTGAGATCGAGGTGGGTACCGGAGGGGTGAGGCGCGTCGATGTGGTGGCGGTCGCCCGGCAGCGCGGCCGCGTGCGACTGTCCGACGAGGCCCAGACCGCCATCGAGGCCTCCCGCCGCCACATCGACGCCCTCGCCAGTGCCAGCAACGGCGTGTACGGCGTCTCCACGGGGTTCGGTGCACTCGCCACGCGGAGCATTCCTCCGTCCGAGCGGGCCCGGTTGCAGCGCAGCCTGATCCGCTCGCACGCTGCGGGCAACGGCCCGGAGGTCGAGGATGAGGTGGTCCGCGCCATGCTGCTGCTCCGGCTGAAGACCCTCGCCAGCGGACACTCCGGCGTCCGGCTGTCGACCGCACGGGCCTACGCCGCCCTGCTGAACTCCGGACTGGTGCCGGTGGTGCACGAGTACGGCAGTCTCGGCTGCTCCGGTGACCTGGCCCCGCTGGCCCACTGCGCGCTCGCGCTGATCGGGGAGGGTGAGGTGCGCGACGGGGACCGCGTACGGCCCGCCGCCGAGGCACTGGCCGAGCACGGGCTCGCCCCGGTCGAGCTCGCCGAGAAGGAGGGCCTGGCCCTGATCAACGGCACGGACGGCATGCTCGGCATGCTGGTGCTCGCGCTCACCGACCTCGAGCGGCTGCTGGACGTGGCCGATCTCGCTGCTGCGATGAGCGTGGAGGGCCAGCTCGGCACCGACCGCACCTTCGCCGCCGACCTGATGGCGCTGCGTCCGCAGCTGGGGCAGGCCACCAGCGCGGCCAACCTGCGCCGGTTCCTGGCCGGCTCGCCGATCGTGGCCAGTCATCGGCACGGCGACGGCGTCGTCCAGGACGCCTACTCGCTGCGCTGCACGCCGCAGGTGCACGGGTCGCTGCGGGACGCCGTGGCCTATGCCGGCACGATCGCCGACCGCGAACTGGCGGCCGCGATCGACAACCCCTCGGTCCTCGACGACGGAAGGGTGGAATCGCACGGCAACTTCCACGGGGCGCCGATCGCGCACGTGCTGGACTTCCTCGCCATCGGCGTCGCGGACGTCGCCGGCATCAGCGAACGGCGCACCGACCGGTTCCTCGACGCGGCCCGCAACCGGGGCCTGCCGCCGTTCCTCGCCGACGACCCCGGGATCGACTCGGGCCTGATGATCGCCCAGTACACCCAGGCCGGGATCGTCTCCACGCTGAAGCGGCTCGCCGTCCCGGCCAGCGTCGATTCCATTCCTTCCAGCGCTCTGCAGGAGGACCACGTCTCGATGGGCTGGGCGGCCGCCCGCAAGCTGCGCACCGCCGTGGACGGTCTGGCTCGCGTGTTGGCGATCGAGGTGCTCACCGCCGCCCGCGGCACTGAACTGCGCGCGCCGCTGCGTCCGGGGCCCGCCACGGGGGCTGCGATCGCCACCCTGCGCGAGGTCGTTCCCGGCCCCGGCCCGGACCGCTTCCTTGCCCCGGAGATCGAGGCCGCCTACCAGCTCGTCACGAGCGGACGGCTGCTCGCCGCCGCAGCTGTGGCCACGGCCCCGAATGTCGAGGGCCAGCCATCGCGCCCAGGGCTCGGCCCCTGGGCGGAGCCCTCGGCAACAGTGCTGGCGCTCGACGAAGAGGCCGCGGGCGAGCCGATGCGAACGAACCCTGTCGACGCCACTGAGGAGAACCGATGACCCACGAGACCGTCCGCGCGCCCCGCGGCACCACCATCTCGGCCAAGTCCTGGCAGACCGAGGCCCCGCTGCGGATGCTGATGAACAACCTCGACCCCGAGGTGGCCGAGCGTCCCGAGGACCTGGTCGTCTACGGCGGCACCGGACGGGCGGCCCGCTCGTGGGCTGCGTTCGATGCCATCGTCGACACCCTGCGTGACCTGGAGGCGGACGAGACCCTGCTGGTGCAGTCCGGCAAGCCGGTCGGGGTGTTCCGCACTCACGAGTGGGCGCCGCGGGTGCTGATCGCCAACTCCAACCTGGTCGGCGACTGGGCCAACTGGGAGCACTTCCGCAAGCTGGAGGCCGAAGGCTTGATGATGTACGGCCAGATGACGGCCGGCTCGTGGATCTACATCGGCACGCAGGGCATCCTGCAGGGCACCTACGAGACCTTCGCCGCAGTGGCCCGCAAGCGCTTCGACGGCACCCTGGCCGGAACGCTCACCCTGACTGCCGGTTGCGGCGGCATGGGCGGCGCCCAGCCGCTGGCGGTGACCATGAACGAGGGTGTGGTGCTGATCGTGGACGTGGACGCCACCCGGCTGGCCCGCCGGGTCGAGCACGGCTACCTCGACGAGTACACCGACGACTACGCCACCGCTGTGGCAAAGGTGACCGCGGCCAAGGCCGAGCGGCGTCCGCTCTCGGTGGGGCTGGTCGGCAATGCTGCCGAGGTGTTCCCGAGGTTGCTGGCCGACGGGGTCGCCATCGACGTGGTCACCGACCAGACCAGCGCCCACGACCCGCTGAGCTACCTGCCGATCGGCATCTCGGTGGACGAATGGCACCAGGCGGCCAAGGCCGACCCGGCCGGGTTCACCGCCAAGGCCAGGGCGTCCATGGCGAAGCACGTCGAGGCCATGGTCGGCTTCCTGGATGCGGGTGCGGAGGTCTTCGACTACGGCAACTCGCTGCGCACCGAGGCCGAACTGGGCGGCTACGACCGCGCCTTCGCCTTCCCCGGCTTCGTGCCGGCCTACATCCGTCCGCTGTTCTGCGAGGGCAAGGGCCCGTTCCGCTGGGCGGCACTGTCCGGCGACCCGGCCGACATCGCGGCCACCGACCAGGCGATCCTCGAGCTGTTCCCGGAGGACGAGCAGCTGCGCCGCTGGATCACCAAGGCGTCCGAAAAGGTGCACTTCGAGGGACTCCCGGCCCGGATCTGCTGGCTCGGCTACGGCGAACGCCACCTGGCCGGGCTGAGGTTCAACGAGCTGGTGGCCTCGGGCAAGGTGTCGGCACCGATCGCGATCGGGCGTGACCACCTGGATTCGGGCTCGGTGGCGTCCCCGTACCGGGAGACCGAGTCCATGGCCGACGGTTCGGACGCCGTGGCCGACTGGCCGCTGCTGAACGCCCTGCTCAACACCGCGTCGGGAGCCACCTGGGTCTCGATCCACCACGGCGGCGGGGTCGGCATCGGCCGCTCCATTCACGCCGGCCAGGTGATCGTCGCCGACGGCACCGAGCTGGCCGCCCAGAAGATCGCCCGGGTGCTCACCAACGACCCGGGCACCGGCGTGATGCGCCACGTCGACGCCGGCTACTCCCGGGCCCGCGAGGTGGCCCGCGAGCGCGGCGTCCGGATTCCGATGCTGGAGGGCTGAGATGGGCGCGAACGAGCTGCTCGCCGAGATCGAGGCCGTCGGGCGCACCGCGGGCGGCGGCTACACCAGGCTCGCCTGGGACGGGGCCACGATGCAGCTGCGGGAGTGGTTCGCCGGCCAGGTCGCCGCGCTCGGACTGGAGCTCACCGAGGACGGCAACGGCAACCAGATCGCCTGGTGGGGGCAGGGTTCGGACGCCCTGCTGATCGGCTCGCACCTGGATTCGGTGCCCGAGGGCGGCCCACTGGACGGTCCGCTCGGGGTGAGTTCCGCGCTGGCCGCCGTGGCGCAGCTGAAGGCGTCCGGGTGGACGCCGAGTCGCCCGCTGGGCGTGGTGAATTTCACTGACGAGGAGGGCGGACGCTTCGGCGTGGCCTGCCTGGGTTCGCGGCTCGCCACCGGCGCGATCTCTCCGGACACGGCGATGGGATTGACCGACGATGCAGGCGACAGCCTCGCCGACGTGCTGCGTTCGCGCGGCCACGACCCGCGCGCGGCCGGGCCGTCCGACTGGCTGTCTACCATCAAGTACTACGTCGAACTACACGTTGAGCAGGGGCGCTGGCTCGCCCCGCACGGGGAGGCGATTGGGGTCGCGTCCGCGATCTGGCCGCACGGGCGCTACCGGTTCGAGTTCTGTGGTCAGGGCAACCATGCCGGCGCCACCGCGATGGCCGATCGGCACGACCCGATGCTCGCCTATGCCGCCACCGTCCTCGCCGCCCGCGAGCTGGCCGATAAGGGGGACGGTTCTCCTTTCCGTCCACCCGAGTCGATGGCCGAAAAGGAGAACCGTCCCCTTCTCGGCCACGGTGGCGGGCGGGCGACGTTCGGACGGGTCCAGGTGAGCCCCGGCAGCACCAACTCGATCCCGTCGAAGGTGACCGCATGGCTGGACGCCCGTGCGGACGCAGAGCCCGCGCTGGAGGCGCTCGTTGCCGGCATCGTCGCCCGGGCAGAGACAGCGGCGGCTGCGGATGGCACGACGCTCGTCGTCCGCGCCGAATCGACCACCGGTGCGGTCGAGTTCGATCACACGTTGCGGCACCGCATCGCCGGGCTGCTGGACGCACCCGTCCTGGCCACCGGCGCCGGTCACGACGCGGGCATCCTCGCCGCGAAGCTGCCCACCGCGATGCTGTTCGTGCGCAACCCGACCGGCATCTCCCATGCCCCGGAGGAGTCCTCCACGCCGGACGACATAGACGCCGGGGTGGCCGCCCTGGCGAAGGTGATCGAGGACCTGGGATGAACGTCCCCGCGTTCGCCAACTGCCACTCCCACGCGTTCCACCGGGCACTGCGGGGACGGACGGTCGGCGGCGCCGACTTCTGGGGCTGGCGGGACGGCATGTACTCGGTCGCCAGCGCGCTCGACCCCGACCTGTACCACCGGCTGGTGAAGGCGGTGTATGCCGAGATGCGGCTGGCCGGCTACGCGAGCGTGGGCGAGTTCCACTACCTGCACTCCCCCGACCTCGCCGAGGCCGTCGTCGAGGCGGCCCGCGCGGCGGGCCTGCGGATCTGCCTGCTGAGCACGCTCTACGAGCGGGCCGGGTTCGGCGATGAGCCCCTGCACCCGGCACAGCGGCGGTTCGTGCTGCCCCTGGAGGTCTGGCAGGGAAGGGTCGCGGACCTCGCGTCCCGGTACCGGGGCGACCCTCGCGTCGTGATCGGCACGGCCATCCACTCCGTGCGCGCCGTGGCGCCCGCCCATCTCGCCGCAGCGGCCGGCACGCTTCCCGACGCCCCGCTGCACGTGCACGTCTCCGAGCAGCCGGCGGAGAACCGGGCGTGCCTGGCCGCGACCGGACGCACGCCGGTCCAGCTGCTCGCGGAGGCGGGAGTGTGGGGGTCGCGGACCACCGCCGTCCACGCCACCCACCTGACGCCCGCCGACATCGCCACGCTCGGGGCGTCGGGTAGCTCGGTCTGCTTCTGCCCGACCACAGAGGCGGAACTCGCCGACGGCGTCGGGCCCTCGGTCGCCCTGCGCGAGGCCGGCGCCCGGATCACGCTGGGCTCGGACTCCAATACCGTGATCGACCCGTTCGCCGAGGCGCGCGGCCTGGCCATGCACGAACGGCTCGCCTCCGGCCGCCGGGACGGCTGGACGGACGCCCAGCTCTGGCAGGCGGCCGGCGCCGACGGGCACGCCTCGCTCGGCTTCCAGGTCGAGGACGCCCTCGAGCTGCGTTCCTCGGTGCACACTGCGGGCATGACCGAGCCACTGTGGGCCGCAGCCGCCTCCGACGTGGTGCCGCCGCCCGACCTCGACCCCGACGCCGTGGCAGCCGACCTGAACGCCGTGATCGCCGAGGTCTGGAGCCGGGTGTGAGCACGGCGATCACCCACATCGGCGAGCTGGTCACCTGGGAGCCGGACCGGCCCGTCCGTGACAACGCCGCCCTGGTGATCGCGGACGGCCAGGTGGTCTGGGTGGGCGACGCAGCCGACGTCCCCCCTGCCGACGAGGCGATCGACGCCGGTGGCGGCACCGTCATCCCCGGCTTCGTCGACTCGCACACCCATCTGGTCTTCGCCGGCGACCGGGCAGCGGAGTTCGCCGCACGGATGGCAGGGCAGCGCTACGAAGCCGGCGGCATCCGCACAACGGTCGCCGCCACCCGGGCGGCCGGCGAAGTCACGCTCCAGAATCTCGCACGGGCCCGGATGGCCGAGTTGCGTGCACAGGGCACAACCACTGTCGAGATCAAGAGTGGCTACGGCCTGGATGTCGACACCGAGGAGTCGCTGCTGTGGGTGGCTTCGCAGTTCACCGCCGAGACCACGTTCCTCGGCGCGCATGTGGTGCCCGAGGGCTGGACGGCGGACGACTACGTCGAACTGGTCACCGGGGAAATGCTCACCCGTTGCGCCCCGCACGCGAAGTGGGTGGACGTGTTCTGCGAGACCGGCGCCTTCGACGCCGACCAGGCGCGGACGGTGCTCACCACCGGCGTCACCGCAGGGCTGGCTCCTCGCGTCCACGCGAACCAGCTGGGCCACGGGCCGGGTGTCCAGCTCGCCTGCGAACTGGGCGCGGCCGCAGCCGACCACTGCACCTACCTCACCGACGCCGACGTGGCCGCGCTGGCCGACTCAGGGGTCGTTGCCGGGCTGCTGCCGGGCGTGGAGTTCTCCACCCGGCACCCCTACCCCGACGCGCGCCGGCTACTGGACGCCGGAGTGCGGATCGCCATCGCCACCGACTGCAACCCCGGCACGTCCTACACCTCGTCGATGCCGTTCTGCATCGCGCTCGGCGTCCGGGAGATGGGGCTCACTCCCACCGAGGCGCTGTACGCGGCGACAGCCGGCGGAGCCACGTCCCTGCGCCGGACGGACGTGGGGCACCTGCGACCCGGGGCCCGCGCGGACCTGCTCATCCTGGACGCGCCCAGCCACGTCCACCTGGCCTACCGGCCCGGCGTCCCGCTGGTGCGGCGGGTGCTGACCGCCTAGGCCTCCCGCACGCCCGGCTCGACGAACGGCGGCCGGACCACCTCGAACGGCTCGGCGCGGTTGCGGACGATGACGTCGACGGTGTCGCCGATCTTCACCGCGCGGTCGAGGAACGCCAGCGCGATGCCGGTGCCGAGCGTGGGCGAGAATGTCCCGGAGGTGACCTCGCCGACCTCCGTGCCGTCGACCTGCACGGTCATCTCCGGGCGCGGGATGCCCTTGCCGAGCGACTTCAGGCCGCGCAGGATCGGGCCGGACTTCGCCGCCCGCCGGGCGCGCAGGGCGTCCGCACCCCAGAAGGTGGGCTTGTCCCAGCCGACCGCCCAGTTCAGGTTGGCCATCACCGGCGTGATCTCCGGGCCCAGGTCGTGGCCGTGCAGCGGGTAGCCCATCTCGGTCCGCAGGGTGTCCCGCGCGCCGAGTCCACACGGGAGGATGTCGTACTCGGCGCCGGCGGCGAGCACGGCGTCCCAGACCACACCGGCGGACGCGGCGGGCACGATCAGCTCGTAGCCGCGTTCACCGGTGTAGCCGGTGCGGCACACGATCAGGTCGGCGCCGGCGTAGCGCGCAGTGACGAAAGTCAGGTAGTCGTGGCCGGTGGGTAGATCGAGAGCGTCCAGCACCTCGTCCGAGCTGGTGCCCTGAACGGCGATCACCGCGTGGTCACGATGCTCGTTGGTGACCGTGACGCCCTCCGGCGCCGCGTCGGACAACAGCCCGAAGACGGTGTCGTTGTTCGCCGCGTTCGGCACGAGGAAGACCTCGTCCGGGGAGACCAGGTAGCTGAAGATGTCGTCAATCGCGCCGCCGGCTTCGTTGCAGCACAGTGTGTACTGGGCCTGGCCGGGTGCGATCCGGTTCAGGTCGTTGGTCAGGCAGCGGTTCACGAATTCCTCCGCGCCGGCGCCGGTGACCCGCACCTTGCCGAGGTGGCTGACGTCGAACACCCCCACCGCAGTGCGCACCGCCCGGTGCTCGGCGACCACGCCGGAGTACTGCAGCGGCATCAGCCAGCCGCCGAACTCGGAGAACTTGGCGCCCAGGGCGACGTGGCGGTCGTGCAGCGGTGAGTGCAGAGGTTCGGTCACCCGTACAGCCTATTCCGAGGACCAGCGTTGACGCCGAGCGCCCCACCCCAGGGCCGGGCGGTTGCCCGCAAGGGTGGCCCTCGGCGAAGCGTGGCTGCGTCCGCTGCCGCGTCGACTACAGCGAGCGCCGCAGAATCCCGGCGAACTCCTCAGGGCTCACCGGGACGGGGTTGCCCTTCGTGCTGGAAGCCTTCGCCGCGGCCTCCGCGACGGTGGGGATGCCGTCCTCGGTCAGCCCGAGCGCGGCCAGGCCCTCCACGCCGAGCTCGGCCGTGGTCTCGTTCCACCAGTCCAGGAGAGCGTCAGGGTGGCGATTGCCGGTGAGGAGTTCGCCCACTTCCGCGTACCGCGCGCGGGTCTCCTCCGAGCCGTGGGCGATGTTGAACTCGCACACCGCGACCATCACCGACGCCGTGATGGCGCCGTGCGGCGCCCCGATGTAGCCGCCGAGCGGGCCGGCGATGCCGTGCGCGGCACCGAGTTTGCCGTTGGCCAGCGCGAGCCCGGACAGCAGCGAGCACAGCGCCACGTCGGTCCGCGCGGCGAGGTCGGTACCGTCGTCGAACGCACGACGCAGTCCTGTGGCCGCCCGCCGGATGCCCTCCCGGCAGAACCCGTCGACCAGCGGGTTGGCGAACGCCGAGACGAACGGCTCGATGCACTGCACGAGGGCGTCGAGGCCGGCGTGCGCTGTGACCGACGGCGGACAGCCGACGGTCAGCTCGGGATCGACGATCGCCACCCTTGCCAGCATCGAGGGCGAGCGCAGGCTCACCTTCACCCGGTGTTCGGTCGAGGTGACCACGCCGTTCGCGGTCACCTCCGATCCGGTGCCGGAGGTGGTCGGCACGGCGACGAACGGCAGGCACGGCACGGTGAGCGGCCGGCCCCTGCCGATCACCTCTGCGTAGTCCAGCGGGTCGCCGCCGTTGGTGGCCAGGGCGGCGATGATCTTGGCCGCGTCCAGGACGGCCCCGCCGCCGAGCCCCACCACGACGTCGGCGCCGTGCTCGCGGGCCGCCTGCGCGCCCGCCCGGACCACGTCCATGGTGGGCTCACCACGGACGGCGAAGGTGGCGGCCTCGGGCAGGCGATCGATCAGATCCTCGTGGCGGGACGGATCAGAGCCGGTGCAGACGAGCGGGCGCGACCCGAGCGCTGCGACGGCGGCGGCGAGCTCGGACCTGCGGCCCACCCCGAAGGAGATCCGGCCGGCGGTGGCAAAGGTGAAGTCGGTCACGCAAGCAGTCTGCCGCAGGTTCCCGTCCCGCGCCGCCCCGGCGCTGCGGAGGGGCCTGGACAGCCGCGTTGGCGCGGGCTCACCGGGCACCGGCGCCGCCCTCCGCATCAAGAAGATCTGGAACATCTGTGGACAACTCGGGACTAGCCTTAGGAGTCGCAGTTGACCACGAGAGGACCAGCCGTGCCGACCATCATGCCCACCATCACCCTCGCCAGCAGCGTCGCCAGGGACCCGGGCGTCCTCGTGGTCGGGCTGGCCGAGGCTTCCGAGGGCGAGGTGCTGGTCGGTCTCCCCGACGACCTCGGCAGGTCCTTCAGCAAGGCGCTGGGCGCCGAGCTCGCCGACCTGGCCCGCCGGCTCGGCGGGTCGGCGAAGACCGGACGCACCGTGCTGGTACCGGGCCCGAACGGCCTGCGGGTGGTCGTGGTCGGCCTCGGCCCGATCGACGTGACCCCAGAGGAGGTGCGGCGCGCCGCCGGAGCAGCCGTCCGCCTCGTCGCGAGTCTCGGCGCACCCGCCCCGCAGACCGTGACGATCAGCCTGGAAGCCACCGAACCGCAGGTGATCAAGGGCGCCGCCGAAGGTGCCCTGCTCGGCGCGTACTCCTACCGCCCCGCTGCTCCGGACGCCGCCGGTGTGGGCCAGATCGTGCTGGTCAGTTCCAACAAGCGGACCGAGGCGAAGCAGGCACTCGACCTGGCCGTGATCACCGCCCAGGCCGTGGTCACCGCCAGGGACTGGGTGAACACCCCCGCGAATCTGCTCTATCCCGACAGCTTCGCCGAGTCCGCGAAGGCGCTGGCCCGCAGCGCGAAGCTGACCGCTGAGGTGTGGGACGACAAGGCCCTCGAGAAGGAGGGTTTCGGCGGGATCATGGCTGTCGGTGGTGGCTCCGACCACAAGCCGCGCCTGGTCAAGCTGTCCTACGCGCCGCGCGGCGCCCGGTTCCACCTCGCCCTGATCGGCAAGGGCATCACCTTCGACACCGGCGGGCTGAACCTGAAGCCCGCGGACGGCATGTACACGATGAAGACCGACATGGCTGGCGCGGCCGCCGTGCTCGCCGCTGTCGTCGCGATCGCGGAACTGGGCCTGCGGATCCGGGTCACCGCGTGGGCGGCGATGGCTGAGAACATGCCCTCCGGCGGCTCGTACCGCCCCTCCGACGTCCTCACGATGTACGGCGGCAAGACCGTCGAAAACGGCAACTCCGACGCGGAGGGTCGCATCGTCATGGCCGACGCCCTGGTCAAGGGCTCGCAGGAGCAGCCGAACCTCGTCCTCGACGTCGCCACCCTCACGGGGGCGTGCATGGTGGCGCTGGGCGAAAGGGTGGCCGGGCTGATGGCCCGCGACGACGCCACCGCCGACCTGGTGCTGGACGCGGCCGAGGCCGCGGGCGAGCAGTTCTGGCAACTGCCGATCCCCGCGGACGCCCGTCCCAAGCTCGATTCGTTGGTCGCCGACCTCAAGTCGACCGGCGACAAGTACGGGGGCGCGCTCACCGCGGCAGCCTTCCTTTCCGAGTTCGTGCCCGCGGAGATCCCGTGGGCCCACCTCGACATCGCCGGCCCTGCGTTCAACTCCGGCGCCCCCTACGACTACACGCCCTCCGGCGGCACCGGCGTGGCCGTGCGCACCCTGATCGCGCTGGCGCACTCGCTCGCCAACTGACCATGACACCTGACTACGACCTCGTGGTGGTCGGCGCAGGAGCGGCCGGGTTGCTCGCCGCTGTCGCCGCTCGCCGCCTGGGCAACACCGTGCTGGTGGTGGAGGCAGACCACCTGGCCGGTGGCAGCACCGCGGTCTCTGACGGACAGCTCTGGCTCCCCGCGAACCACCTGATGGCGAAGCTCGCTCCCGACTCCACGACCGACGCGCAGACCTACCTCGACGCGCTGCTCGGTCCGACCACGGCAGCCTCGTCGGCGGAGCGCCGCTCCGCCTACGTCCGCACCGCGGCCAAGCTGGCGCGCTGGCTCACCCAGTCCAACGTGCCGCTCGCTGCGGTGAAGGGCCTGCCCGACCACCGACCTGACCTGCCCGGCGGCAAGCCCCAGGGCCGGGTCGTTGCCACCTCGCCGCTGGAACGCAGGGTGCTCGGCGAGTGGGCGGCGTCGTTGCGTCCGGGCGAAGGCAGCGGACGCGGCAAGCTGCGCCGCTTCCTGCCCGGGCGGCGCACCACGCAGACCGCTGGCGAGGCCCTGGCCGGGCACCTGCTGCACCGCGCAACCGCGAACGGAGTCGAGTTGTGGCTCGACTCTCCTGTGGTCGGCCTGCTCGCCGAGGGCAATGCTGTCACCGGCGTGGTGGTGCGCCGCGCCAGCGCGGACCAACCGGTGACGGCGACCCGGGTGCTGCTGGCCAGCGGCGGCTTCGAGACCAACCAGGGGCTCCGCGAGGAGTACCTCCCGCTGCCCACCGAAGCCGCCTGGTCGACGTCCGCAGCCAGCAACGTCGGCGAACTGCTCAACCTCGCGATCGCCCACGGTGCGGCCACCTCGGGGCTGGACGACGCGTGGTGGGTCCCCGTGATGCTCGCCGATGGCAGCGCCTGGTCGCTCGACGAGGTGCGCGCCCGGCCGCACTGCGTGATCGTCGACTCGGCGGGAGACCGGTTCTTCGACGAGTGCGCCCCAGCCAACACTGCCGGGCGGGCACTGTACGAGCGCAGTCGCGGCGTGCGGGCCGTGCCGTCCTACCTCGTGCTGGACAACCGGCACCGCCAGACCGTCCCGCTCGGGCCGTGGCCGGCCGGCAGCACGCCGCGCAAGGCCCTGGACGCAGGAGAGATCGTCAAGGCCGACAGCCTGAACGACCTGGCGCAGGCGCTCGGCATCGACCGCGCCGGACTGCTGGGCAGCATGGTCCGCTTCAACGGGTTCGCCGGCAAGGGCAAGGATCTCGACTTCTCCCGCGGCGACGGCGCGTGGAGGGGCTCGGCGGGTGAGCACGGCAAGCGCCGAAACCCGAGCCTGGGCAAGGTGGACAAGTCGCCGTTCTGGGCGGTGAAGGTGTACCCGGGCGACGCCGGCACCAAGGGCGGCGCGTTGATCGACGCGAGTTCCCGCGTGCTCGGCAAGGACGGCGCGGTGGTGCCCGGCCTGTACGCGTGTGGCGGGGCGGCCGCCTCGCTGTTCCCGGGCGCGTCGCCCGCGCCCGGTGCTGCCCTCGGTGCGGCACTGGTCGAGGCGTTCCTTGCCGCCACGCATCGTCAGGACGCCTGAGCGTCCGCACGGCTCCCTGTCCCTCGGCCGTGGAGGTGGGACCTCAGCCGCTGGCTCGCCGCCGCGCGTTGTAGTCGCGCATCCGCTGGGGGTAGCCGACCACGCCGGCGTCGTAGGCGGGCAGCCGGTGCCTGGCCGCGAATCGCCGCGCCCAATCGACGCTGGTCACGCTGCGCCGGGTCCACTCTCCGTCGTGGGCGATCAGCAGCAGAGTTGCCCTGGCCATGGTCGTGGGCAGTTCGATGAACGCCTCCACGCCGCGACGGGTTGCGACGAACTCCTCCAGGTGCGCCATCGTCGCCGGTTCCATGGCCTGGTCGCGTCCCGGCGTCGCCGGCTTGTCGCGCTTTCTCGAGAACCAACCCACGGCGCCCATTATGGCTGGAGCAATCGGGGCTAGTCTGGCCTCTGCACTGACAAGACACGAAGGAGCCTGCAGCCATGTCCACTCCCGTCCCATTGCCGGCACTCGGGGAAAGCGTGACCGAGGGAACGATCTCCCGCTGGCTCAAGCGCGTGGGCGACCGGGTCGAGGTGGACGAGCCCCTGGTTGAGGTCTCCACCGACAAGGTCGACACCGAGATCCCCTCCCCCGCCGCCGGCGTCGTGCTGGAGATCCTGGTGGAGGAGGACGGTGTCGCACCGGTGGGTGCGGTCCTGGCCACCATCGGCGAGCCCGGCGAGGCCGAAGGTGCCGCGCCGGCGCCGGCGGCGCCCGAGCCGGAGGCCGCCGCTGCCGAGCCTGCCCCCGTCCCCGAGCCCGCAGCTGCTCCCGAGCCGGCCGCGCAGGCCGCCGCGCCGGCGGCCCCGGCCACGCCGTCCGTGGCCGCGTCCGGCACCGAGGTCGTGCTGCCCCAGCTGGGCGAGTCGGTGACCGAGGGCACCGTGAGCCGCTGGCTGAAGGCGGTCGGCGACTCCGTCGAGGTGGACGAGCCGCTGGTTGAGGTCTCCACCGACAAGGTCGACACCGAGATCCCCTCCCCCGCCGCCGGCGTGGTGCTGGAGATCCGTGTCCCAGAGGACGGCGTCGCCGCCGTCGGCTCCGTGCTCGCCGTGGTCGGCGCTGCCAGCGCCACCCCCGCACCCGCCCCGGCGCCCGCGGCGGCTCCCGAACCCGCTCCGGCCCCGGCCGCGCCTGCGCCCGCAGCGGCCCCTGCCCCTGCACCTGCAGCCACTCCTGCACCTGCCCCCGTCGCCAGCCCCGCTCCCGCTCCCGCGGCCACGACTCCCGTCCCCGCCCGCCGTGCCGCGGACGAGGCACCGGACGCCGGCTACGTGACCCCGCTGGTGCGCAAGATGGCCGAGGCGGCCGGCGTCGACCTCGCCACTCTCACCGGCACCGGTGTCGGGGGTCGGATCCGCAAGCAGGACGTCGTCGCCGCAGCCGAGGCGGCGAAGAAGGCCGCCGAGGAGGCTGCGCGGGCCGCTGCGGCCCCCGCTGCGTCGGCTCCGGCTGCGACCGTGCCCGCCGCGTCCGCCCCGACGGCCCCGGACGCGGCCAAGCGCGGCACCACAGAGAAGATGACCCGGATCCGGGCCACCATCGCCAAGCGCATGGTCGAGTCGCTGCAGGTCTCGGCCCAGCTCACCGCCACCGTCGAGGTCGACCTGACCGCGGTGTCCAAGCTGCGCGCGAAGGAGAAGGACGCGTTCAAGGCGCGCGAGGGCGTCAGCCTGAGCTACCTGCCGTTCATCTGCAAGGCGGCGATCGAGGCACTCAAGCAGTTCCCGAAGGTCAATGCCACCATCGACACCGAGGCCGGCACGATCAGCTACGCCGACGCCGAGCACCTGGGCATCGCCGTCGACACCGAGAAGGGCCTGATGGTGCCGGTGATCAAGGACGCCGGCGACCTGAGCGTGGCCGGCCTGGCCAAGAAGATCGGTGACCTCGCCGCCCGCAGCCGCTCGAACAAGGTCACCCCGGACGAGCTCTCCGGCGGCACGTTCACGATCACCAACTACGGCTCGGCCGGCACCCTCTTCGACACCCCGATCATCAACCAGCCACAGGTGGGCATCCTCGGCACCGGTGCGCTGGTGAAGCGGCCGATGGTGGTGAAGGACGCCAACCTGGGCGAGATCATCGCGGTACGCGACATGATGTACCTGTCGATGAGCTACGACCACCGGCTGGTCGATGGCGCCGACGCCGCCCGCTTCCTCAGCTTCGTCAAGGCCCGCCTCGAGGAGGGCGACTTCGAGCTGTGAGCGGCGACTCGGCCGGCAGCGGCCCCGGGGGTCGCGAGCAGGTCGCCGACCCTCGTCCGGTCAGCTTCGAGTACCTCGGGCTGGTCGGAAGGGTGCTGACCGACTACCACGAGGCGTGGGCGCTGCAGCGGGAGGTGCACGCCAGGGTGGCGTCCGGCGCGCAAGGTCCGACCGTGCTGTACGTCGAGCACCCGCCCGTGTACACCGCGGGACGCCGCACCGAGCCGCACGAGCGCCCGTTCGACGGCACACCGGTGGTGGACGTGGATCGGGGCGGCAAAATCACCTACCACGGCCCCGGCCAGCTGGTCGGCTACCCGATCGTGTTCCTGCCCCGCGGCGTGGGCGTGGTCGACTACGTCCGCCGGGTCGAGGAGGCGCTGATCCGGACGCTGGCCGGCTACGGCGTGCCCACCGGACGCGTCCCGGGTCGCACCGGCGTCTGGCTCGCGGCGGAGGGCGAGCGTCCCGAACGCAAGATCGCGGCGATCGGCATCCGCGTGTCCCGGCAGACCACCATGCACGGCTTCGCGCTGAACGTGGCCAGCGACCTGGCCGACTTCGGACGCATCGTGCCCTGCGGCATCTCCGACGCCGGGGTCACCTCGCTGGCCGAGGAACGGGACGGGCCGGTGCCCTCCCTGGTCGAGGTGGGACGGGCGCTCGAACCGCACCTGAGCGAACTGCTCGGGTTCGCTCCGTTCGAGCAGTCGGCTGACCTCCGTCCGCCGGTCTTCCCGCTTCCCGGGGAGCCCGCGGGGAGCGAAGCGGCCTCACGAGGGGCCAGCGCCCCCCCGATCACCTACGGCCTGACCGGCTGAGGAGGCAGGGTCGTCGGGAGGGTACGCCGGTGTCCGGTCGCGTAGCAGCAGCGGCAATCCGGCCAGGACGACCAGAGCCGTGCTGCCGAAGACGGGGTTCGCCAACACCATGCCCACCGGGATCGTCCAGCGGCGATCCCTCCATGCCCCCCACGCGACCAGGGCGATGGCCACAGGGATGCGCACCACCGGGGGAACGAACAGTCCGCCGACCTGGGACGTGGTCGAGCCGAGGTTGCTGCGCAAGAACTCGATCCACGCCCACCAACCCGCGGGATCCAGAGCGAAGGAGAGCGCCCCGACGAGTGCCGTCGCCAGCACCGAGATGCCCAGCCGCGTCCACTCCCGCCGGACGGCGAACCAGACCGGGCCCAGCGCGGGCGTGATCTTGGTCAACGCCGGCACAGCCCACAGCCAGGGGCGCCGCAAGCCGAGGGCGACCACGACGGCGAACAGCCAGAACACGTTGCCCGAGACGACCTCTGGGGTGCAGCACAGCCACAACGGGAGCGCCCTGCGCCAGCCCAGTGGTCGCAGCAGCAGGGCGAACACGATCCCGGCAGCTCCCAGCCACAGCGCGCAGAACACGGGCCACGGCAGCTGCGCCAGCGGCCAGATCGCCTGGGTGAAGGCCGGGCTGTAGAGGTAGGCATCCGGCGTGTTCGGCGCAGCCGAGTAGACCGGGCCCCGCGCGGCCAGCCAGTAGGCGTGCGCGTCGTAGCCCACTCCCACGGTGGCCACGATCACCGCGGAGTACGCGGTGATGCCGACGCCGCACAACCAGGGCAGGTCGATCATCAGGCGGTGCCTGACGTCCACTGCTCCCACAGCCGAATGATAGGGGCAGCGGTCCCAGGCCCGGCGCCGGCGGGCGGCGATTCGCCCCCGGGCCTCGGGTCCATCCGGCCCCCGGCTGGGGGTGACGCCGCCGGACAGTTAGGATTGCCCAGTGACCGACACCCAGCCGCGACGCCTGCTCCGTCTCGAGGTCCGCAACGCGCAGACCCCGATCGAGCGCAAGCCGCCGTGGATCCGGACGACGGCCACGATGGGACCCGACTACCGCGAACTGCAGCAACTGGTGCGGGACGAAGGCCTTCACACGGTCTGCCAGGAGGCGGGCTGTCCGAACATCTTCGAGTGCTGGCAGGATCGCGAGGCCACGTTCCTGATCGGTGGCGACTCCTGCACCCGCCGTTGCGACTTCTGCCAGATCGAGTCGCGCAAGCCCTCCGGCTACGACACCTCTGAGCCGGCCCGGGTAGCCGAATCGGTGGCCACGATGGGGCTGCGCTACGCGACCGTCACCGGGGTGTGCCGCGACGACCTCGCCGACGAGGGCGCCTGGCTGTACTCCGAGACGATCCGCCGGATCCACGACCGCAACCCGGGCGTGGGCGTGGAGATGCTCGCTCCCGACTTCTCCGGACGCCGGGAGCTGCTGCAGCAGGTGTTCGACACCCGTCCGGAGGTGTTCGCCCACAACGTCGAGACGGTGCCGCGGATCTTCCGGCAGATCCGTCCGGGCTTCCGCTACGAGAAGTCCCTTCAGGTGCTGACCTGGTCGCGCGAAGAGGGACTGGTCACGAAGTCGAACCTGATCCTCGGCATGGGCGAGACCAGGGACGAGGTCAGCCAGGCGATGCGCGACCTGCACGATGCGGGCACAGAGCTGCTCACGATCACGCAGTACCTGCGACCGTCCGTCCACCACCACCCGATCGACCGGTGGGTCACCCCGACCGAGTTCGACGAACTGGCCGAGGAGGCCACCGATATCGGCTTCGTCGGCGTGCTGAGCGGACCCTTGGTACGGTCTTCCTACCGAGCCGGCCGGTTGTACCGGCAAGCGATGGCGGCCCGCGAGCAGCGGGCGATCAACACCACACGGAGCGCATAGATGGCGAGCGAGAAGGCCAAGGAACTGGCCGCCAAGCAGAAGGCCGAGGTCAAGGCCGCGAAGCTGGCGAAGAAGAACTCCACCAACCCCCGCGACTGGCCCTGGCACAAGCAGATCTGGCAGACCTACAAGGTCACGGCCGAGGTCGACAAGCAACTGAACCTGCTGCTCGCCGCGTCCTTCCTCGGCGTCACCGTGATCGGCCTGGTGATCGGTATCCTCCTGCCGCCGTGGTGGATGTGGCTGATCCTCGGCATCATGGGCGGCCTCACCGCGGCCCTGTGGGTGATGCTCGACCGGGCCAAGAAGGCCACGTTCACGCGCTACGCGGGCCAGCCGGGTGCCGCGGAGGTCGCCCTGGGCATGCTCGACACGAAGAAGTGGTTCTACTCTCCCGTGATCACCGCCACCAAGCAGCTGGACATCGTGCACCGCGCGGTCGGCCCCGGCGGCATCGTGCTGGTCGGCGAGGGCTCCCCCGGGCGGGTCAAGACCTTGCTGGCCGCCGAGGCCAAGAAGCACGAGCAGGTTGCCTACGGCGTCCCGGTCACCTCGATCGTGATGGGCGACGGCGAGGGCCAGGTGCCGCTGACCAAGCTGGCCGACACGATCCGCAAGCTGCCAAGGAAGCTCGAGCCCAGTCAGGTCACCGACGTGAAGGCCCGCCTGCGCGCCCTGGATGCGGTGCGGCCGAAGGTACCCCTGCCGCGCGGCCCGCTGCCGTCGATGAAGGGCGCCAACAAGGCGATGCGCGGACGCTGAGCGTCCGTTGGCGAACCTGATCAACGCCGAGCGCATCTCGATCGCGTTCGGCACCCGGATCCTGCTGGACGGGGTGAGCCTCGGCCTCGACCACGGCGACGTGGTGGGCGTGGTCGGCCGCAACGGCGACGGCAAGACCACCCTGCTGGAACTGCTGGTCGGTGAGCGCGACCCGGACTCCGGCCAGGTCGTCCGCAACCGCTCGGCGACCATCGGTCACCTCGGCCAGGTGGAGGGCTTCGCTGCGGGTGCGACGATCCGCGACGTGGTGGTGGGAGGGCGTCCCGACCACGCGTGGGCAGCGGACGCAGGAAAGCGCTCGGTGGTCACGCACCTGCTCGGCACCCTCGACCTCGCGCAGCCGGTGGGCGAGCTGAGCGGCGGCGAGCGGCGGCGGGTGAGCCTTGCCGCCGTCCTGCTCGCAGGGCACGACCTGCTGGTGCTCGACGAGCCGACCAACCACCTGGACGTGGAGGCCGTCGCCTGGCTCGCCGGACACCTGAACCGGCTGCAGGCTGCGGGCACGGCGATGCTGGTGGTCAGCCACGACCGGTGGTTCCTCGACGCTGTGTGCACCCGGGTCTGGGAGGTGCACGACGCGGCAGTGGACGCCTATGACGGCGGCTACGCCGCATACGTGCTGGCCCGTGCTGAGCGCGTCCGGCAGGCGGCGGCGAACGAGTCGCGGCGGCAGAACCTGCTGCGCAAGGAACTCGCCTGGCTGCGTCGCGGCCCGCCCGCCCGCACGTCGAAGCCGAAGTTCCGGATCGAGGCGGCAAACGTCCTGATCCGCGACGTGCCGGAACCCCGCGACTCGTTGCGGCTGCGCGAGTTCGCCACCGCCCGGCTGGGCAAGGATGTCTTCGACCTGCACCGCGTGGGCTACGCACTCCCGGACGGCCGCGCGCTCGTGGACCACCTGGACTGGTCGATCGGCCCCGGCGACCGGATCGGCATCGTCGGGGTGAACGGATCCGGCAAGACCACGCTGCTGCGGCTGCTCGCCGGCGAGGTCGCGCCGCAGGTGGGCCGGGTGAAGCAGGGGAAGACGTTGCGGATCGGGCACCTCAGTCAGACCGTCACCGAGCTGGACGACTCCGAGCGAGTGCTGGAGTCGGTGCAGCGGCTGCAGCGGCAGGTGAAGCTGGCGACCGGCAGGGAGTCATCGGCGTCCAGCCTGCTCGAGGAGTTCGGCTTCTCGGGGCAACGGCTGGTCACCCGGATCGGCGAGCTGAGCGGCGGCGAGCGGCGCCGGCTGCAATTCCTGCGACTGCTGCTGGACGAGCCGAACGTGCTGCTGCTGGACGAGCCCACCAACGACCTCGACATCGACACGCTCACCGTGATCGAGGACTACCTGGACGGCTGGCCCGGCACCCTGATCGTGGTCTCGCACGACCGGTGGTTCCTCGAGCGCACCTGCGACGTCCAGTACGCCCTGCTCGGCGACGGCCGTTGCGTCCTGCTGCCCGGCGGGGTCGAGGAGTACCTGGAGCGCCGCCGCAACGCGACCGCGGCGTCGCCTGCGCCGACCAGGTCGCCCGCAGAGCGCGCGCCATCGCGGCCCCAGCCCGCGGAAGCGCGCGCGTCCACGGCCACCGACGCGGCCCGCCAGCGCCAGGCCCGCAAGAACCTGGCCAGGGTGGAATCCCAGCTGGCCAAGGCGGGCGCGCGGATCGAGCAACTCCACGCCGACCTCGACGCCAATGCCGCCGACTACGAGAAACTGGTGGCGCTCGGTGCGGAACTGAACGAGGCGGTCGCCCGTCAGGAGAGCCTGGAGGAGCAATGGCTGGAGCTGGCCGAACAGGTGGGCGAGCAGTAGCGGCCTGGCGCACCGCTGCGGGAGTGCTGCTCGCGGTACTCGCCGGGCTCGGCGCGGCGCTCACCCCGGTGGTCGGCTGGGGGCACACCCTGCTCACCGATGCCGACGCCTTCGTCGCCACCTACTCCCCCGTGGTCAGGTCCGACGCCGTGCAGAAGGTGCTGACCACCCGGCTCAGTGATGCGCTCATCGACCAGCTCGGCGTGGACAACGCGCTCACCCGGCGGCTGGTCACGAGCGCAGTGGAGCGCGCCGTGTCGAGTGAGGAGTTCGCGAGCGCGACGACGGCCGGCCTCCGGCTGGCCCACCAGGAACTGCTCGCCCAGCTCTCCGGCGAGGCGGGCCGCCTCCAGGTCAGCGACGGCGAGGTGGTGCTTCCGTTCGCGCCGTTCGGAGAGGCCCTGCGGCAGCGGCTCGGCGCTGCCGGCGTCCCGTTCGTGGACCGGCTGCCCGAGGTGAGCGGCGGCATCACCCTGTTCAGGGTGGATCCGCGGCTGCTGTCCTCGCTGCAGCTCGGCTTCCGCGTCCTGGACCTCGCCGCGCCCTGGCTCCCCTGGGTCGCCATCGGCCTGGCCGTCGCCGCGGTCTGGGTGTGGCCGGGAGTGCGGCGTCCGCTGATCGGGCTCGGGCTGAGCCTGCTCGGCGGGGTGCTCGTGGTGGGCCTGGCCTGGTACCTCGGCACGCACCGGCTCTGGGACGGGCTCGGGGACGATCTGGGACTCGTGGCCGGGCTCGTGGCGAGCCTCACCACGGAGCCGGTCGTCGCCCCGCTGCTCGGGCTCGGCGTCGGCGGCGCCCTGCTCGCGACGCTGGCCGCCCTCTCCGCCACGATCGTGCCACGGCGTGGTCGCTATCCGGGCCCTCCCTCCGCCTGATCCGCGTGCGTGCCACCTGGTGGTGGTTCCCAGGCGGTCCCGCCCTCCCAGCACCACCACGAGATGACACGCCTCGACGCCGACGGCGGGTCCAGACCTGACAACAACCATCAGGTGGCATCGAGCGTGCGCGCGACCCGGTGGACGACAACGTCCGGCCGACCCACGATCTCCTTGCCGAGCCAGCGAACCACCCTGAAGCCGACGTCACGGAATGCCTGCTCCCGCTCCTTCTCCTTGACGTACGCGTCGGCGTCGGCGTACTTCACCGCGCCATCCGCCTCGCCGATCAGGCGGTGCTCCGACCAGTAGCAGTCAGGGAAGAAGACCCCCAACCGGGTCCGGACGGGTTCCTGGAAGAGCGGGCACGGCAGACCGGCGAGGTGGAAGTGCCCGGCAGCGAGTGACTCGATCGGAGACTCCCGACACGGCTCCACGAGTGCGATCGCCGCTTCCAGGCGAGCACAGCGAACCGTCAGAGCCGCCTCGTCGAGCAACTTCCGGGCCGCCGTGACCATCCGGACATTGCGGTAGTCCGCGCGGCGGGGTCGCGACACGAACTGTTGGCAGGCCAACCGGGCAGCGGCATCGAGCAGCATCAGCGCCTCGGGAAGGTCCAGGTCGCGAGCCAGGTCGATGGCCGTGCGCGACACGCTGGTCACGCGATACCCGGCAGCATCCCGCACCACCTGACCGGCGGGCAGCGCACCGTGGTGGTACGCCACCCCGGCGAGTATCGGTCGCGGCCCACCGTCGGTGGTGAGGCTGACCGGCGCGGCATCCCAGGCGCCGCAACCCGGATGCGGGAGTCCGTGCAGGAGGGCGGCGGAACCATGGCTGATCACCGCGCCGGGGTGTGCCACCTGCTCCGCCCGGGCGCGGAGCAGGTGCTGGTCAGTCGGGGTTGACGGCCACTGCGATCCGGCCACGAAGACACCGTTGCGCACTCGGACAAGGCTGCCGTCAGCAAGTCGGGTGCGCAGCATCGCCGGCGTGATTCCCGCCGCGAGCAGGGCGCTCCGCGTGGACGGCTCGGTCGGCAGGATCCACGGGCGGGGCAGACGCATCCCCCGAGCGTGGCTCTCACGCTGGCGCGCCGGAAGCCCCCCGCAGCACATCTGTGGATAACTTCGCCCGGCGTAGGGTCGGGGCCGTGGACGGCTACACCAAGGAGCGTCCCGGGGCCCCGGCCGGGTTCTTCGAGGTGGAGGCTGCCGGACTGCGCTGGCTCGCGGTGACCGGCGGCGTCCCGGTCGTGCCGGTGCTCGCCGTGGACGCGGGCTCCATCACGGTCGGACGGGTGAGGACCACCCCTGCGACGGCAGCGGCGGCAGCGACGTTCGGTGCGCAGCTCGCGGCCACCCACGATGCGGGCGCGCCAGCGTTCGGCACCGGTCCGGACGGCTGGTCCGGCGACGGCTTCATCGGGGACGCTCCGCTGCCGCTGCGCCCGCACGCGACCTGGGGCGCGTTCTACGCTGCGGAACGCGTGCTGCCCTACGCCCGGACGGCCGCCCGCACCGGCGCCCTCTCCCGCCCCGGGCTGGCCTCCATCGAGGCGCTCGGGGAACGTCTGGCGAACGGCGAGTTCGACGACGGTGCTCCCCCGGCCCGGATCCACGGCGACCTGTGGGCCGGCAATGTGTTGTTCAGTGGCGACTCGGTCACCCTGATCGATCCGGCCGCCCACGGCGGCCACCGGATCACCGACCTGGCCATGCTCGCCCTGTTCGGGCTGCCGCACCTCGCCGAGGTCTTCGCCGCCTACTCCGACGCCAGCGCCGGGCTGCCGTCCGGCTGGCGCGACCTGGTTGGGCTGCACCAGCTGCACCCGCTGCTGGTTCACGCCGTCCTGTTCGGTGGCGGCTACGGCGAGTCCGCCGTCTCCACGGCGCGGCGCTACTGAGCCCGACCAGGCCCCTCGCCCCTGGCGCGGGTAGGCTCAGGCCATGCGCGACACCCTCCGCGGGCTCGACCGGCTCGACGTGCGCTTCCAGGGACGGACACTGAGCTGGTCCCTCGTGACCGGCGGTGCCCGGATCGCCCGCGCCGCCATCCTGATCGCGATGCTGCTGTCCGTGGTGGTGCTGACCGTCCTGCCGGACGTCCGGTCGGGGGCGGTGACGACGCCCATCGTGGTCGTCGGGGTCCTGCTCGGTCGCTGGCGCCGAAGCCGCGGGTTCTTCGACTCCCCGATCGCCGACGCCGCGCTGCGGGCGTTGCCCGGAGTCGGCCGGCAGATCCTGCCCGGACACTGGCGGGTGGAGGGCCCCGAGGCGCGCGTGCTCGCCGCCCGGTTCGACCAGTGGCAGGCCTACGGCGTCCCGGAGGCCGCCCTGACCCCCGAACCGGATCAGGTTGCCCACGAGAGCTACCAGCCCGGACAGCCGTGGCCGACGCCCCCGTCCGGCCCCGCCGAGCCGTGGCCGCTGCTGGACCGGCCCGGCCCCGGCTGAGCCGGCTCGACGCGGCGCCCTCGGCCGGCAGCGTGCGAAGATGGGTCCCGACCCCCGACCCGGGGGCCCGGACGAGGGAGCCGTACCCGGTGTGCGACAAGACGGCCAGTGAGGCTGGTCATGTCCTGGTTCGTGCTCGTGCTCTCCGGCGTCCTTGAGTCGGTCTGGGCGATCGCGCTGAGCCGCTCCGAGGGGTTCAGCCGCCCGGCGCCTTCCATCGTCTTCGGCGTGGCCCTGGCCCTCAGCATGGGCGGATTGGCCTTCGCGCTGCGCGAATTGCCGACCGGAACCGCCTATGCGGTCTGGGTGGGGATCGGCGCGGTGCTCACCGTCGTGCACGGCATGGTGACAGGGACGGAGCCGGTCACGCCGCTGCGGGTGCTCTGCCTGACCATGATCGTGGGTGGGGTGATCGGCCTGAAGGCCCTGCACTGACCGCGCCCTCCGGATCCGGAGCAGCGGTCAGCTGATTCGGCGGTAGCCCCCGGGCTCGTCGTCGGAGTCGTCGGTGTAGCGATCGGCGAGGCCGGCGTACTGGTCGTCCTCCTCGTCCTCAACCTCTTCCTCGGCCGCGATCTCGGGGTCGTAGGAGTCCCCACGCAGCTCCCGCTCCAGAGACGAGAAGTCCGTGGAGTAGGAACGGTATTTCAGATCGCGAGCGACCTTGGTCTGCTTCGCCTTCGCACGGCCGCGCCCCATGAGGTCAGCCCCCTTCGCAGCGGTCGTAGCCGCTTCAAGATTCAAAGTTCTGTCGTGACGCCAAGGGTACCTGTTCAGGGCACGCCCGCAAAGACGACGCACGCGCCGTCGTGGACGCCGCGGAGCACCGGCCGGGCCAGCGATCCCTGGGGGTCAGCGCGGGTGGTCGCCGTGCAGCTCGACGCGAGCCGGTGCGCCCGGTTCGGAGCGCACCGTACCGACCACCCAGGACGCGATGCCGGCAGCCTGTGCCTCGCGCTGCGCCCGGGCCACAGAGGCCTCCGGCAGCACAAGAGCCATGCCCACGCCCTGGTTCAGGGTGGCCTCGACGTCGGGCAGGGAGATGCCGCCGAGGGCCTGGACGAGGGCGAAGACCGGCGGCGGCGTCCAGGTCGCGCGGTCGAGGTCGGCCACGACACCATCGGGCAGGACCCGGACCAGGTTGTTCGCCAGCCCGCCCCCGGTGATGTGGCTGATCGAGTGCACCTCGCAGGCGGCGATGATCGCAAGCAGGTCCTTGGCGTACACGCGCGTGGGCGTGAGCAGCGACTCGCCCAGGGTGGTGCCGAGCTCGGGCACCTCGTCCTCCAGGGCCCAGCCCGCCTTCTCGACCACGTGGCGCACCAGGGAGAACCCGTTGGAGTGCAGGCCGGACGAGGCGAGCGCGAGCACCGCGTCCCCGGCACGCACCCGGTCGGCGCCCAGGATCGCGTCGTACTCGACCACCCCGGTGGTGGCGCCGGCCACGTCGAAGTCCTCGGGCTGCATCAGGCCGGGGTGCTCCGCGGTCTCCCCGCCGAGCAGGGCCGCTCCGGCTGCCGTGCAGGCTGCCGCGATGCCGCCGACGATGGCCGCGATCCGCTCGGGGTACACCTTGCCGCAGGCGATGTAGTCGGTCACGAACAGCGGCTCCGCGCCGGTCACGACCAGATCGTCCACGAGCATGCCGACCAAGTCCCAACCGATCGTGTCGTAGACGCCCATCGCACGGGCGATCGCCACCTTGGTGCCGACACCGTCGGTGGACGTGGCCAGGACCGGACGGGTGTACCTCGCGAGCGCGGAGGCGTCGAAGAACCCGGCGAAGCCGCCCAGGCCGCCCAGCACCTCCGGGCGGTGGCTCGCGGTGACGGAGGCCTTCATCAGCTCGACGGCGCGCTCGCCGGCGTCGATGTCCACGCCCGCGGCGGCGTATGCGCTCTCAGCAGCCAAACCTGTGCTCCAATCCCATCTGGCGGGCCCGGTCCTGGGGGATCGGCACCGGGTAGTCACCGTCGAAACACGCCCGGCACAGCCGGCGTCCGCTCAGCCCGGTGGACGCGGTGAGCCCCTCGATGCTGATGTAGCCGAGCGAGTCGGCGCCGAGTGAGCGGCAGATCTCGGCCACGGTCAGTCCTGGCGCGATCAGCTCGGCCCGGGTGGCGAAGTCGATGCCGAAGAAGCACGGCCACTGCACGGGCGGCGAGGAGATCCGCACGTGCACCTCGGCCGCGCCGGCCTCCCGAAGCATCTTGACCAGGGCCCGCTGGGTGTTGCCGCGCACGATCGAGTCGTCCACCACGACCAGCCGTTTGCCCTCGATAACGTCCCGGATCGGGTTCAGCTTGAGCCGGATGCCGAGCTGACGGATCGTCTGGGACGGCTGGATGAACGTGCGACCCACGTAGGAGTTCTTGACCAGGCCGAGTCCGAAGGGAATGCCGGACGCCTCCGCGTAGCCGATCGCGGACGGCGTGCCGGACTCCGGGGTCGGGATGACCAGGTCGGCGTCGACCGGGGCCTCCATCGCCAGCGTCCTGCCGATCTCGACGCGCACGGCGTGCACCCTGCGTCCTGAGATCAGGGTGTCCGGACGGGCAAGGTAGACGTACTCGAACAGGCAGCCCTTCGGGTCGGCCTCGGCGAACCGAGCGCTGTTCAGGCCGGACTCGTCGATCCAGATCAGCTCGCCCGGCTCGACCTCGCGGATCAGAGAAGCGCCGATGATGTCCAGGGCCGCGGTCTCGCTGGCCACCACCCAACCGTTCGACAGCCGCCCGAGCACCAGCGGGTGCAGGCCCTGCGGGTCGCGGGCTGCGAACAGCGTCCGCTCGTTGGAGAAGACCAGGCAGAACGCGCCCTGCAGCCGCGGCAGCACGGTCAGCGCGGCCTCCCTCAACCCGCCCTCGGCGTGGGTCGTCATCAGGGCGGTGACCAGGGCGGTGTCGGAGGTGGAGTCCATCCGGTTCTTCCGCGGCACCTGGGACGCCTCGACGCTCTGCTCCAGCCAGGCCTCGAGCTCGTCGGTGTTGGTCAGGTTGCCGTTGTGGGCCAGTGCCAGGCCGAAGTCGCCGGCGCCGCGGAAGGTGGGCTGGGCGTTCTCCCAGGTGCTCGCGCCCGTGGTCGAGTAGCGGCAGTGCCCCACCGCCATGAAGCCGTTCAGCGAGTTCAGGGTGGGCTCGTCGAACACCTGCGAGACCAGACCCATGTCCTTGAAGACCATGATCCGCTCGCCGTTGCTGACCGCCATGCCCGCCGACTCCTGGCCGCGGTGCTGCAGCGCGTACAGCCCGAAGTAGGTGAGCTTGGCGACCTCCTCACCAGGGGCCCACACCCCGAAGACGCCACAGGCGTCCTGGGGGCCGGGGTCGTCGCTCCAGTCGTCACCCGGGCTCTGCACGGGGCAACTCTATCCGGCGGCGGCCTCGGCCCCGCACCGGGTTCACTTCACCATGCGGATGTTGAACGGGTACCGGTAGTCCTGGCCGCTGGAGACCTGGACGGTCGCGACGATCTTGAACACCAGCCACAGCAACCCGAGGATCGGCGTGGTGACCACCCCGATCAGCAGGAACACCAGCAGGAAGCTGATCAGCATGGCGATGGTCATGGTGAGGTCGAAGTTCAGCGACTCCACAGCCTGCGTACGCACCCGCGGGCTCTTCGACCCCTGGATCGCCAGGATCAGGATCGGCCCGAGGAACGGCAGGCCGATCAGGCTCGCCACGAGCGTCGACCAGTGCGCGGCCGTCGCCCAGGTGTTCTCCTCGCTCGGGTTCAGCTGGGACGCCGGCACCATCTGGCCGTAGGCCGGCTGCTGCCCGTACTGCGGCTGGCTGTACGGATTCTGGCTGTACTGGGGCTCGGCGTAGCCGGCCGAGGCGCCGGGTGCCGACGCGTAGGGCGAGGCGGCGTACGGAGCGGCGGGAGGCGGCGGGCTCGGCTCGCCGTAGGACTCGCGGGCGAGGCTCTCTGCGTAGCCGGCTCCGGACGGACCGGTGCTGTACGGGGTGGTCGGTGTGCCGGGCACCGGTGGAGTCGGGGCGGAAGGCTGCGGCGCGGCCGGCGGAACCGGATGCGGCAGTTCGAGACTGGGCAGGTCGAGGTTGGTGGCCGGATCGTGCTGCACGGCTGTCGCGTCCATCGCGGTCAGGTCGGGAGCCGCCACGGCCTCGGGCGCGGCGTCCCCCAGGTCGAGCGGGGACGGGGCGGGCGGCTCGGGAGCTGCGGGGAGCGGCTCGACCGCAGGGATCTCGGCGGAGGGAAGCTCGGGCTC